>NZ_JBVKDT010000006.1:551237-592401 GCF_055633655.1 Amycolatopsis sp. NPDC114503
GGGTTTGGGGGGGGGGGTTTCGGGGGTGTTTTTTTCAGGGCGGAAAAAAAAAACGTGGGGGGGGGTTGTTTGGAAGGCCTTCTTCCCCCCCTCCAAAACCCCCTCCGCGCCGTAGTCACACTCAGCTTCGGGGTGCCCCCACGCAACCGCTAACCGACCAAAAACCCACCTCAAGCATCAAAATCCACAGTAACCCGCTCAGAAACCGGATGCGACTGACAGGTCAGCACAAACCCAGCCTCCACCTCAGCCTTCTCCAACGCGAAATTCCGCCGCATATCCACCGCCCCCTCAGTCACCCGCGCGCGGCAAGTCCCGCAAACCCCGCCCTTGCAAGCAAACGGCAAATCCGGCCGAAACCGCTGCGCACCGTCCAACACCGAGGACTCACGCGGCAAGTTCATCGTCGTAGACCGACCATCCAGCACCAGCGTCACCTCAGACGAAGCCCCGGGGACAGCAGGATCAACATGCTTGACCGGCTCCGGCGGCACATCGTCCACATAGAACAGTTCCTGATGAACCCGCTCCCCCGGAACCCCCAACGCCCCAAGGAGATCCTGCGCGGAAGTCACCATCCCGAACGGCCCGCACAACCAGAAATGGTCCACCTCCTCGACCGGCACGATCGACCCGAACAACGCACTCAGCTTGTCCGCGTCCAACCGCCCAGTGAACAACTCGGCCTCGCGAGGTTCACGGGACAACACATGCACCAGTTCCAGCCGAGCCGGATAGCGATCCTTCAAATCAGCCAGATCGTCGGCGAACATCACCGTATCGGTGCGACGGTTTCCATAGAGGACAGTCACCGAAGCATCCGGAGTAGCCAGCAACGAAGCCGCAATAGACAACACCGGCGTAATCCCGGAACCGGCAGCGATCAGCACGTGGTGGCCGCCAGCGGCAAGGTCCGGCGTGAACGATCCAGTCGGCGCGGACACCTCGACGGTGTCCCCCGGGCGAACCTCATTGACCAGCCACGAGGAGAACATCCCGTCCGGCACGAGCCGCACCCCGACCCGGGGCCGCTCCCCCGCCGCGGCGCAGATCGAATACGACCGGCGCTCGTCCCGGCCGTCCACGATCCGGCGCAGCGTAAGCGATTGGCCGGGCGCGAAGGCATAGGTTTCGGCCAGTTCTTCGGGCACGTCGAAGGTGACGGCCACGGCGTCGTCGCAGAGCCGTTCGACGTCGGCCACCCGCAGCGGGTGGAACCCGGTGCGGCGGGAAACGGTGGCAGTCACTCAGATCTCCTTGACGTGTTCGAACGGCTCCCAGCAGGACCGGCAGCGCCGCAAGGCTTTGCATGCGGTCGCACTGAACCGGGACTGTTCTTCAGTGTCGAGCGAGCCGCAGTGGGGACACGCGACGCGACGCAGGGAAGGCCCCAGTGTCAACGGAATCGGCCCAGCCGCCCGGCGAGGAGCAGACCCCGGCGGAGCGATCCCGGCCTCAGCCAGCTTCCGCCGCCCGTCCTCGCTGATCCAATCCGACGTCCAAGCCGGTTCCAGCACAGTGCGTATGTCGATCTCGACATACCCCGCACCACGCAACGCGTGCTCCAGGTCGTCCCGCATGGTGTCCATGGCCGGACAACCGGTGTACGTCGGCGTAATCGACACCGTAACCCGACCGTCCTCTTCGGACACTTCGCGCAACACTCCCAGATCCGCGAGCGTCAGCATCGGCAACTCCGGATCAGTGACCGTAGAAGCCACCGCGACCGCGGTCACCACGACGCTCCAGGCATCGCCCGAGCCACGCTCTGCAGCTCAGCCACAAGGAAGCCCATCTGTTCAGTGTGGACACCGTCTCGGCCGGTGCGACCGGAAACCCCAGCAATAGCCCCGACCTCCGGCCGCTCCAAGGTCGCCGCGGCCAACGCCTGATCCACCACGGCGTCGAACTCCGGCCGCAACGAAGCAGCGTCCACCAGCTCCGCCGGATGCGTCGAGAACAGCTCCTCGACATACGGCCAAGCCGCGGCCAAGCCCTCGGCTATCCGCTCGTGCGACAACGGCGTCCCGTCGCCCAACCGAACCAGCCACTGCGCGGCATAGTCCCGGTGATAGGCCAATTCCTTCACACCCTTGGCCGCGATAGCCGCCAGCACGGGGTCCACACTGGACTCCAACTGCTGGAACAACGCGAGCCGCCAGGTCGAGAACACGAACAGCTGCGCGATCAAGTGCCCGAAGTGCCCGCCACCCAGCTCAGCCAGCCGCACGTTCCGGAACTCGTTCTCCGCGCGCAAGAACGCGAACGTGTCCTCAGACCGATCAGTGCCGTCCGCCTTGCCGGACCGAGCCAGCAGCAACCGCGCCTGGCCGAGCAGATCGAGGCCGATGTTCGCGATCGCGACCTCGTCCTCCAGCTCCGGCGCATTGCTGACCCACTCCTGCAGCCGATGCGAGAAAATCAACGCGTCGTCGCCCAGCATCAGGCAATACGCGGCCAGCTGCGCACTGTCCACTCCGGACGGAACTGAAGTGTCCACACCGGACAGCGGGTCGGCGAACCCAGTACCGAACGCCCACCGAGCGTCGTTGTCCTCGGTGATGGCTTCGTAGACGTTGTCGAAAGACATCCCAGACCTCACATGTGGGGAACGTTGTCGGGAATGTCGTAGAACGTCGGGTGCCGGTACACCTTGTCCCCGCTGGGCGCGAAGAACGGGTCCTTCTCGTCCGGCGACGACGCGGTGATGTCCGAGGCGCGAACGACCCAGATCGACACGCCTTCGTTGCGACGCGTGTAGAGATCGCGCGCGTGGTGCAGCGCCATCTCGTCGTCCGCCGCGTGCAGCGAACCCACGTGCACGTGGTTCAGGCCCCGCTTCCCGCGGACGAACACCTCGTACAGCGGCCAGTCGTGCTTCATGCCGAAACCTCTTTCTTGGCCGCGTGCGCCGCAGCAGCTTCTCGAACCCAGGCACCGTCGTCGTGCGCGCGCCGACGATGCGCGATCCGGGCCGCGTTGCACGGGCCGTTGCCCTTGAGCACGTTCTTGAACTCGTCCCAGTCGACCGCGCCGAAGTCGTAATGCTCCCGCTCGGCGTTCCACTTCAGCTCGGGGTCCGGGAAGGTCACGCCGAGCACCTCGGCCTGCGGCACGGACATGTCGACAAAGCGCTGCCGCAGCTCGTCGTTGGTGTGCCGCTTGATCTTCCATGCCATCGACTGCGCGGTGTTCGGCGAATCCGCGTCCGGCGGGCCGAACATCATCAGCGACGGCCACCACCAGCGGTTCACCGCCTCCTGCACCATCTCTTGCTGCTGAGAAGTGCCGCGCATCATGGTCATCAGCAGCTCGTAGCCCTGCCGCTGGTGGAAGGACTCCTCCTTGCAGATCCGGATCATCGCCCGCGCGTACGGCCCGTACGACGACCGGCACAGCGGCACCTGGTTGCAGATCGCCGCGCCGTCCACCAGCCAGCCGATCACGCCGACGTCGGCGAAGGTCAGCGTCGGGTAGTTGAAGATCGACGAGTACTTCTGCCTGCCGGTGATGAGCTTGTCGGTGAGGTCCGCGCGGTCCGCGCCGAGCGTCGCCGCCGCGGAGTACAGGTACAGCCCGTGCCCGGCCTCGTCCTGGACCTTCGCGAGCAGGATCGCCTTGCGCCGCAACGAAGGCGCGCGGGTGATCCAGTTGCCTTCCGGCTGCATGCCGATGATCTCCGAATGCGCGTGCTGCGCGATCTGGCGGATCATCGTCTTGCGGTAGCCCTCGGGAACCCAGTCGCGCGGTTCGATGCGCTGGTCCCGTTCGATGGTGTGCTCGAACAGGGCTTCCAATTCGGGCTCTGCCACAGCGGTCACGGCTGCTCCTTCGAGACGAGAGTGAGCACGTCGTACTTCGCGACCGAGTCGCCGTCGGAGTTGGTGACGTCGGCGTCCCAGCGGACTTCGCCGTATTCCTGGTCGATCCGCGGCGTGATCTGCTTGGCCGTCAAGGTGACCGTCAGCGCGTCGCCCTCCTTCACCGGCGTGAGGAAGCGCAGGTTCTCCAGGCCGTAGTTGGCCAGCACCGGACCCGGCTCGGGCGACACGAACAGGCCCGCGGCGAACGAGACTACCAGGTAGCCGTGCGCCACGATGCCGCCGAACAGCGGGTTCGCCGCTGCCGCCGCTTCGTCGGTGTGCGCGTAGAAGGTGTCGCCGGTGAACTCGGCGAAGTGGTCGATGTCGGCGCGCGTGACGGTGCGCGGACCGGCCACCACCGAGTCGCCGACCTTCAGCTCGGCCAGCGACTTCCGGAACGGGTGCACGTCGTCCTCGATCCGCGGGCCGCCCTCGACCCACCGGCCGGTGACCGCGCCGAGCACCGTCGGGCTGCCCTGCACGGCCGTGCGCTGCATGTGGTGCAGCACGCCGCGGATACCGCCCATTTCCTCGCCGCCGCCCGCGCGACCGGGGCCGCCGTGCACCAGCTGCGGCATCGGCGAACCGTGCCCGGTGGACTCCTTCGCGTCTTCGCTGTCCAGCACGAGCAGCCGACCGTGGTACGGCGCGACGCCCAGCACGATCTCGCGGGCGAACACCGGGTCACCAGTCACGACCGAGCCGGCCAGGCTGCCGCCGCCGCGTGCCGCGAACTCGATGACCTGCTTGACCGACGTGTACGGCATCAGCGTGGACACCGGGCCGAACGCCTCGACCTCGTGCGGCTCCGCGCGCTCCGGGTCCGCCTTCAGCAGGATCGGCGAGATGAACGCGCCGGTCGCCTCGTCGCCGTCCACGACGTCGACGTGCTCCGGGTCGCCGAAGACGATGCTGCCCGCGTCGAGCAGGGCCTTCAGCGAACGGCGTACCTCCTCGCGCTGCTCCAGGCTGGCCAGCGCGCCCATCCGGACACCCTCGGCATTCGGATTGCCGACGGTCACCTTGGCGAGCCGAGCACTGACCGCCTCGGCGACGTCGTCCAGCATCTCCGCCGGGACGAACGCACGGCGGATCGCGGTGCACTTCTGGCCCGCCTTCACCGTCATCTCGGTGGTCAGCTGCTTGACGAAGAGGTCGAACTCCGGCGTCGACGGACGGGCGTCCGGGGCGAGGATCGAGCAGTTCAGCGAGTCGGCCTCGGCGTTGAAGCGCACCGAGTTCCGCACGATCGCCGGGTGCGCGCGCAGCTTCTGCGCGGTGGACGCGGAGCCGGTGAACGACACCAGGTCCTGCGCGGTGACGTGGTCGAGCAGATCGCCGACGCTGCCCGCGACGAACTGCACCGTGCCCTCCGGCAGGATGCCGGACTCGACGATCAGCTCCACGAGCCGCGCGGTCAGATACGCGGTCTGGCTGGCCGGCTTGATCAGGCTCGGCACGCCGGCGAGGAACGCGGGCGCGAACTTCTCCAGCGGACCCCAGACCGGGAAGTTGAAGGCGTTGATCTGAACCGCGACGCCCTGCAGCGGCGTCGCGATGTGCTGCGCGACGAACGTGCCGCCGCGGCTCAGCGGCTCGACCGCGCCGTCGACGTACACGGTGTCGTTCGGCAGCTCGCGCTTGCCCTTCGAGCCGTAGCTGAACAGAACGCCGATGCCGCCGTCGATGTCGAACTTCGAGTCGCCGAGCGTCGCACCCGTGCGCGCCGACAACGCGTACAGCTCTTCGCGGTGCTCTCGCAGATGCGAAGCGAGCGCCTTAAGCAGCGCGGCCCGCTGATGGAACGTCAGCTTCCGCAGCGCCGGACCGCCGACAGTGCGGCCGTAGTCGAGCGCGGCGGCGAAGTCGATCCCCTCCGACGAAATCCGGGCCACTTCCTCCCCGGTCGCCGCGTCGTGCAGCGGGACGCCCTCGCCAGGCGCCGTGTGCCATCCCCCGGAGACGTAGCTGCGGAGCAGAACCATGCCGACCCTCTCGCCGAATTACCAACCGGACGTTCAGTAATTCGCAGGATAGCCGTTCTCCCCGCTGATCGGAACCCCCGCATTGCTTGACACCGCCCGAGTCGCGGCCTTTACTGGGCTCCCGTCAGGATTACCGGCCGTTCGGTCAGTAAGTCACCATTCCGGAGGGCGAATTCGTGACCCGCAACGCCGCGCACACCATGTTCGACACCGACGAAGCGTCCCGCTCGCTCGGCATCGAACTCGTCGAGGCGGCCGACGGCCGCGCGGTGGCCACGATGAAGGTCACCGAGACGATGGTCAACGGCCACGACATCGCCCACGGCGGTTACGTGTTCCTGCTCGCCGACACCGCTTTCGCCCTCGCCTGCAACACGTACGGGCCGGTCACCGTCGCCTCGGGCGCGGAGATCTCGTTCGTCGCCGCCGGAAAACTGGGCGACCACCTCGTCGCGACGGCCGCCGAGCGCACCCGCTACGGCCGCAACGGCATCTACGACGTCACGGTGCACCGGGAGACCCCCGAAGGGCCCGAAGTCGTCGCCGAATTCCGCGGCCGCAGCCGCGTCATCGAGAAGACCCGGGAAACACAGTGACTGCAGACCTCGCCGAAAACGTCAGCGCCGACGAGCTGGCCTCGCTCCAGCTGGAACGGCTGCAGTGGACCCTGCGGCATGCGTACGAGAACGTCCCGCTGTACCGCAAGAAGTTCGACGACGCGGGCGTACACCCGGATGACTGTCGCGAACTGGGCGACCTGGCGAAGTTCCCCTTCACCACCAAGGCAGACCTGCGCGACAACTACCCCTTCGGCATGTTCGCCGTGCCACAGGACCAGATCCGCCGGCTCCACGCGTCGAGCGGCACCACCGGAAAGCCGACCGTCGTCGGCTACACCGAGAAGGACCTGGACACCTGGGCCACGGTGATGGCGCGCTCGATCCACGCGGCGGGCGGGCGGCCGGGGCACAAGGTGCACGTGGCGTACGGATACGGCTTGTTCACCGGCGGGCTCGGCGCGCACTACGGCGCGGAAAAGCTCGGCTGCACAGTGATTCCGGCGTCCGGCGGGATGACCGCCCGGCAGGTCCAGCTGATCACCGATTTCAAGCCGGAGATCATCATGATCACGCCGTCGTACATGCTGACGCTGCTCGACGAATTCGAGCGCCAGGGCGTGGATCCGCGAGCCAGTTCGCTGAAGGTGGGCATTTTCGGCGCCGAGCCGTGGACCGAGCAGATGCGCAGCGAGATCGAAGAACGGTTCGCGCTGGACGCGGTCGACATCTACGGCCTGTCCGAGGTGATGGGTCCGGGTGTCGCGCAGGAATGCGCGGAAACCAAGGACGGCCTGCACATCTGGGAGGACCACTTCTTCCCCGAGGTGATCGACCCGTTCACCGAGCAGGTGCTGCCCGAGGGCGAACGCGGCGAACTGCTGTTCACGTCGCTGACCAAACAGGCGCTGCCGATCATCCGGTACCGCACCCGCGACCTGACCCGCCTGCTTCCCGGCACCGCGCGTCCCGCCTTCCGCCGGATGGAGAAGGTGACCGGCCGCAGCGACGATCTCATTATTTTGCGCGGGGTCAACGTTTTTCCCACGCAGATCGAGGAAATCGTCCTGCGCACCGAGGGGCTGAGCCCGCACTTCCAGCTGGTCCGCTCGACCCGCGGCCGCCTGGACCACCTCACCGTGCGCGTCGAAGCCCGCGCCGACACGACCGCCGAGGGCCGGTCCTTGGCGGCCTCCGCGGTCGCCGCCGGGGTGAAGGACGGCGTCGGCGTGAGTGTTTCGGTCGAGGTCGTGGACCCGGACACCCTCGAGCGTTCGCTCGGTAAAATGCGCCGCGTGCTGGACGAACGCTCGTGACGACCCCCGCCCGCCGCGGCCGTCCCGGCTACGACCTGGAGTCGCTGCTCCAGGTCGCGGTCAAGCTGTTCAACGACCGCGGCTACGACGGGACCAGCATGGAGGACCTGTCGCGCAAGCTCGGCATCACGAAATCCGCGATCTACCACCACGTGCCGAGCAAGGAAGAGCTGCTGCGGCTGGCGGTGGGGCGGGCTCTGGACGGGCTGTTCGAGGTCGCGGAGGCGACGGAAGCTCTCGACGGGCGGGCGATCGACCGTCTGGAGCATCTGGTGCGCGGGAGTGTGCTGGTGCTGGCGGATCGGCTGCCGTTCGTGACGTTGCTGCTGCGGGTGCGTGGCAATACGAAGGCTGAGCGGGCGGCGTTGGCGCGGCGGCGCGAGTTCGATCATCTGGTGACGGATTTGGTGAAGCAGGCCGAGGCGGAGGGGGATGTCCGGCCGGACATCGACCCGGCGATCGCGGCGCGGCTGCTGTTCGGCACGGTGAACTCGCTGATTGAGTGGTACCGGCCGCGGCGGGGGTCGTCTCCGGAGGAGCTGGCGGACGCGGTGTGCAAGATGGCGTTCGACGGGTTGCGTGCTTGACGCCTCTGCCGGTGGGCATTTCTCGCTAGGCTGGCTTTGTGGACTTGGGGGAGATCGGGCAGGCGTTGGCAGAACGGCTCCGCGACGCGGTCGGCGACCGCCGGTCGGACGCGGTGCTGCAGATCTCGTGGCACAACTGGGGAACCCGGACTTCGGGTTGGCTGGACGAGGAGCCGCCGGACGATCCGTACGTGCACGTCAGCACCCATGGAGTGCTCTCGTCCGACTCACCGCGCGGGGTGTACGAGACGCGGCTGCGCCAGGACGGCAGTTACCGGTCCTCGTTCAGCCCTGACGTCGATCTGCTGGCCCAGCGGGCTGGCTTCGTGTTCGACCCGGATTTCCGGTACCCCGGACACCCGTTGCACGGCATGCCGCGACCGGCGGGCATCGAGCCGACCGGGGCGCCGACTGATCCGGCGGTATTGCGGGAAGTCGGTGCTCTCGTCGAGGAATTCGCGGAGCGGTACACCGCGATCATGGGACACGCCCCCTACTGGGCTCCGGGAGCCAGCGAGGAGGAGATCTCCGCCGCCGAAGCCCAGATCGGGGTTCGGCTGCCGGAAGACCTGCGCGCGCTCTTCCGCCTGGTCGGCCAGGATACCGGCGAAACCGGACTGCTCAGTTACTACGCCCATGATTCGCTGGAAACTCTCGTCAAGGAGTACTACTACGATGACCTGCCCGGTTCGTGCGCCGATGTCCACTGCGACAGCCCGTTGGAAGACATCCGCCCGGTGTTCGGCGCCAACCCGCCGGGGCGGCTCAAACGCGTCTTCCGCAACGACTGGTGGGTGACCTTCGGCGGCGACCACAGCGACGAGTACCTCGCTGTCGATCTCGACCCGGACGTCGAGGGCCAGTCGGGGCAGGTGCTCGCGTACGGCTCTTCCGAAACACCACACCTGGTCGGCGCTTCAGTCACCGAGATGATCGAGGAAGTGTTGAAGGCGCTGCGCGCGGGCCGATACACCCTCCACGAAGGCGATCAGCGGATCGAAGTCCACGCGTCCTTCGCCGGGCTTCCGGTCCGAGGCCCCGTTGAGAGCGTCCGCAACGGTGCTGCCCCGCCTGAAGCGATCCTCGGTATCGAACATCCGGAGCTGGTCCAGGCCTGCTATCTCCGCCACGACGGCGACCTCGACCTGACAGAGTTCGAGCCGCTCGGCTCGCTGCGCGACATCGGCGTGCGCGGCGCGAAAACCGTGACTCCCACCGTGACGAACCTTCCGCTCCTGGAATCCCTCACCATCGCCGCCGAACAGACCGACCTCAAGGCGCTCGCCGGTCATCCGACCCTGTGGGACCTCACCCTCAGCGACCTCGCCCACCCCGTCGACCTAGCGCCGCTGGCCACCCTCCCGAACCTCACCCGGCTCACCGTCAGCGGCCTGGACATCCCGGCAATCAGCCAACTAGCCCACCTACCGGCCCTCCGCGTGCTCACCCTCGACGCCGGCCAGCTCACCCGCCTCCTGGCCTCCGGCAACCGCCTTCCCCAACTGGCCGCGCTGACCATCTCCGGCCGGGTCCTGCTCCCCGACGTAGTCGAATTTCTCCGTCAGCTACGCGGCACCGACGTCCACCTCGAGGAGTTCACCGGCTCGCTCAGCGCTCCTCCCGAGCAGGCGCAGGCATAGTCACCACAAACCCCGTACTCCGCCCCAAATCGTCCAGCAGCCATCCCATCCGCTTGACCGTCCGCAGGATCAGCGCCGAATCCACCACCGACAGCGGAGCCAGGTCCTGCTCCAGATGCTCCTGCATCCGCATCGACTCCTCGATCGAGCGCATCCACGTAGTCACCAACAGATTCGCGGGCCCCGGCAAACTCGCCATCTGCCGCACAGTCGGGTTGGCGCGCAACCGGTCCACGCACGTCGACACATGCGCCACCGGAACCTGGCACCACCAGTTCACGACGATCGGCGACGGCGTCAGCCCCTGTGCGATCTCGCAGCGGAACGTCAGCGCGTCGGCGTTCAGCAGATGTCCGAGCTGACGCCGCACAGTCGACACGGGGCGTCCGGTGATCCGAGCGAGGTCCGCGGCGCTGCGTCGGCCGTCTTCGCCCAGGGCGACGGTCAGCGGGGCGTAAGGCTCTTCCCACGGCTGCAGCTTGGCCAGCCGCCCGCCGCCGATGGACGGTAGTTGCGAGAGAGCCTGCACGCGTCGCCTATCCAAAGCGCCCACTCGCCACGAACTGCCCTCGACGTGCAGGCGCGACGCTAGATGCGAGCGCGTGTTGAGCACTCCGGGCAGGCTGGGGATCGCGTCCAGCAGCAGGGCGGACAGGTCGCGCAGGCCGAGACCGAACACCGTCAGCACCAGGCTGTACTCGCGCGAAGCCTCCTCGATGCTGGCCACCGAAGGCCACGTCGACAGCTCCCGGATCAGCTCCCGCACCTGGCCGCTCGCGCAGCGGATTTCCACGTACGCGGCCTGCACCTGGTACAGCCCGGGCACGTGCGGATACGCCGTCACCCAGGCCGCTCCCCCGTCGCGCAGCCGCTCCCAGCGCCGCGCCAGCGTCACCGGGGAGGAGTCGAGCGCCGCGGCCAGTTGCGTCCAGGTGGCGCGGGGGCGCAGTTGCAGCGCGTGGATGAGCGAAAAGTCTTCCTCCTCCAGCGAGTCGATCACTGTTTCTTCTCCAGAGGGCCAATCTGCGAGCGATTCCGACAACTCTAACCCGATATCGGGCGTCAGTTCGCACACTCGACCACCAAGACGCCGTTCCCCGACGAAGAGGAGCCGAGCCGGTGGACCTCCACGAAGACGCCCGCAGCCAGCAGGACGACCTGGCCCGGCTGCGCCGCGACCTGCACCGCGAGCCCGAGATCGGCCTCGACCTTCCCCGCACTCAGGAACGGGTGCTGCGCGAACTCGACGGGCTCGGTCTGGAGGTGTCCACCGGAACCGGCACGACGTCGGTGACCGCGGTGCTTCGCGGCGAAGGCTCGGCCCGGGATTCGGCTCAGCCGCGCACAGTCCTGTTGCGCGCCGACATGGACGCGCTCCCGGTGCAGGAGGCGACGGGGCTCGACTTCGCCGCCACCAACGGCGCGATGCACGCGTGCGGCCACGACCTGCACACGACGTCGCTGGTCGGTGCGGCTCGATTGCTGCACACGCATCGAGACCGGCTCAACGGCGACGTCGTCCTGATGTTCCAGCCTGGCGAAGAAGGCTGGGACGGCGCGGGCGTGATGCTGAAGGAAGGCGTGCTCGACGCTGCCGGCCGACGCGTGGACGCCGCGTACGGAATGCATGTCTTCTCGTCGATGCTCCCCACCGGCCAGTTCGCGAGCCGCCCCGGGACGCTGATGTCCGCTTCGCACAAGCTCCTCGTGACTGTGCATGGCGAGGGCGGTCACGGGTCGATGCCGCACCGCGCCAAGGATCCGATCTCGGCTGCGGCAGCGATGATTACCGCACTGCAGACGATGATCACGCGCCGGCTGGACATCTTCGACCCGGCGGTGCTCACCGTCGGCGTCATCCGCGGCGGTACCAAGCGCAACGTCATCCCCGCGACAGCCGAGTTCGAGGCCACCGTCCGCTGCTTCTCCGACGACACCGCCGCCCTGCTGGACACCACCATCCGCGAGACGATCGACGGTGTCGCGCGGGCGAACGGCGTCACCGCGGACGTCGTGTTCGAGAACGAATATCCCGTGACCGTAACGGATGTCGACGAGACGGCGTTCGGAGCCGAGGTCGTCCGCGAGACGATCGGCGAGCAGTACTACACCGAGCTGCCCAACCCGGTCGCCGGTTCCGAGGACTTTTCCCGCGTGCTCGCCGCGGTGCCGGGCACGTTCCTCGGCCTCGGCGCGCTGATGCCGGGCCTCGAACCGCACACCGCGCCCAACAACCACAGCCCGTACGCCGATTTCGATCCGTCCGTGCTGTCCCGCGCCGCCACCGTCTACGCCGAGCTCGCCGTCCGCCGTCTGGACCGTTTCGCCGAAGGAGCACTGCGATGACTTCTGTGGTCCCAGACCGTCGCCGCACCCTGTTCGGGCTCGGTGCCGGCAACGCGATGGAATGGTTTGACTGGAACGTCTACGCCACCTTCGCGTCCTTCTTCGCCGCGCAGTTCTTCAACGCCCACAGCGCGGTTTCGGCGCTGCTGAGCACGCTGGCCGTGTTCGCGGTCGGGTTCGCCGCGCGGCCGGTCGGCGGGTGGGTGTTCGGCTGGATCGCCGACCGCAAAGGCCGTCAGCTGGCGATGTCGCTGACCGTCGCGATCGCCGCCGCCGGCAGCCTGGTCATCGGCCTTTCCCCGACGTACGGCCAAATCGGCGTGTGGGCGTCGGTCATTCTCGTGGTCGCACGGCTGGCCCAGGGCCTCGCGCACGGCGGCGAGCTGCCGTCCGCGCAGACCTACATCGCCGAGGTCGCTCCGCCGGCTCGCCGCGGGTTGTGGTCGAGCCTGATCTACTTCTCCGGCACCTGCGGCGTCCTCGTCGGCACCCTGCTGGGCGCGGTCCTCTCCGGCGTTTTGACCCACGAGCAGATGCTGTCCTTCGGCTGGCGGATCCCGTTCATTCTCGGCGGCGTCTTCGGGATCTACTCGCTCTACGTGCGGCTTCGCATGCGAGAGACCGAGGTGTTCCAGGCCGCGAAGAAGAACGCTTCGAAGGAGAAGGGGCAGATCTGGCAG
The DNA here is from genome assembly GCF_055633655.1 of Amycolatopsis sp. NPDC114503. Classification (NCBI taxonomy): domain Bacteria; kingdom Bacillati; phylum Actinomycetota; class Actinomycetes; order Pseudonocardiales; family Pseudonocardiaceae; genus Amycolatopsis; species Amycolatopsis sp. NPDC114503. The sequence goes on from NZ_JBVKDT010000006.1 coordinate 564,212, forward strand.
ACGCTCAAGCAGAACCCGAAGCTGCTCGCGCAGGTCATCGGGCTGACGGTCGGCGCGACGGTCATCTACTACATGTGGGCCGTCGCCGCGCCGTCGTACGCGATCACCGTGCGCGGCGTCGCCCCGACCGGTGCGCTGTGGGCGGGTGTGTTCGCAAACGTCGTGTTCCTGATCGCCTTGCCACTGTGGGGAATGCTGTCCGACCGCATCGGCCGCAAACCGGTGCTGTTCATCGCGATCGCTGGCCTGCTCGTGCTGAGCTTCCCGCTGAACGCGATGGTCGGGCACGAGCCGTGGCAGCTGTTCGTGGCGATGTCGATCGCGTTGCTGTTCATGGCCGGCTTCTCCTCCATCGGCCCGGCGGTCTACGCGGAGATCTTCCCGACCCGCATCCGTGCGGTCGGCGTCGGCGTGCCGTACTCGATCGCGGTCGCGGCGTTCGGCGGTACCGCACCGTATTTGCAGACGCTGTTCGCCGGGAACGGACATCCGTCGCTGTTCATCATTTACGGGATCGTGCTGATGGTGATCAGCGCGCTGGTCGTGTTCACGCTTCCGGAAACCCGGGGCGTGGACCTGCGCGAGAAGACGGAGACTGCCGACCGGGCGGTCACCGGATCAGGAGCGTAACGCCGGGTAGGGCTTCAGCGTGAGGGCATTCGCCGAGCGCTGAAGCCCGCCGAATGGATGTTCCCGGTTCGCGGATCATCCATAGTGGACAGTTCACTGGCGAAGAAGCGACTCCGAGTAGATGCTGGCCGCCGCTGACTGGCACTCTCCCGGCAGTCGACAGCCTGGACGCACCAGACCCAACGGCGGCTGGGAAGTCCGTGAGGGGAACCCTGAGGGAATCTGATTCCCCCAGGATTCCCTTCACGGACCGCTGGTCAGCTGTCCGGCTGCGTTTCGCCCAGTTGCCACCACAGGGCCGCCCGCAGCTGTTCGATCAGCGCCTCGTCGTCCTCCTCGCTCGGCTCGGCTCCCAGCGGGATCCACCGCTCCCCCACCAGGTCGCCGTCGTCGTAGCTGCTGATCAGTATCCCCGGATACGACACCGTCAGCTCGTCCTCCGGGCAGCCGGTAGCGCACGGCCGGTCGTCCATCCGGACGTGCCGGTAGTGCAACCGCACCCCGACCCACCGGCCGGACGGCCGCGGCTGCTGATCCGTGCCGTTCATCGCCCGCTCCCGCTCGCCCCACGTCCCCCGGCTGAAGGTCGCGGACGGGGCGGCCGGAGTTACCTGCCGGTTGTTCCGGTTGGGTAACGGCATCCGGTGACAGCACCGCCGCGCGGTCGGCAACGTGTTGACAACGACCTCGCCCGGCGGCGAGGCTGGCGCGGTGAGCAGCGGACCCCGGCGGCGGCTGGACCCCGCGCAGCGCCGCGCCGAGATCCTCGCCGCGGCCCGGCGGTGTTTCGGCGCGGGCAGCTACTCCTCGGTGTCCACTTCGGACATCGCGGCGGCCGCGGGGGTCGCCCGGCCGCTGATCAACCACTATTTCGGCGGCAAACGCGAGCTGTATCTCGAAGTGGTGCGGCAGATGACGATCGTGCCCGCCCCGGTCGTCGACGCGCTGCCCGACGGCCCGCCCCGGCTGCGGCTGGAGGTCGGCATCGACCGATGGATCGACGTCGTGGAACGCAACCGCGACGCCTGGCTCACGGTGATCGACGCGGCGCACGACCCCGAGGTGGAGCGGATCATGCGCGAGGCCGACGAGATCGCCGCCGACCGCGTGCTGGCCGCCGCCCTGCTGCCCGCGAACGGACATCCGCAGCTGCGGGCGATGATCCGCGCGTACGGCGGGATGTTGCGCGCCGCGTCCCGGGAGTGGCTGGTCCGCGGCACGCTGGAACGGGCCGAACTGCGCGCGTTCCTGGTGGAATCGCTGGTGCAGCTGCTGGAAGTCACCTATCCGGCGGTAGTGGCGCAAAAGAACTAACGGTTGCGGCGCGCGTACGCGGCGGGCGTCGTGCCGGTCCAGCGTTTGAACGCGTAGATGAAGCTCGACGCTTCGGCGTAGCCCAGACGGAGCGCGACGTCGTCGACGGACAGCACGCCGGTGTCGAGCATTTCCTCGGCGAGCGTCTGGCGAACTTCGTCCAGGAGCTGGCGGTAGCCGGTGCCCGCCTCGGTCAACCGACGCCGCAGGGTTCGCGCGCTGAGCGTGAGCTGGCGGGCGATCTCGTCCATCCCGGCGTCCGCTCCGCCGAGCCGTACCAGTCGTTCCCGCACCAGCTGCGGGACTCCCGATCGCGTGCGGCGACGGGCGACGAGGGCGTCGCACTGCGCGGCGCACAACGCGACGGTTTGCTCGTTGGCCTGCGGCAACGGAAGGTTCAACAGCTCCGGATCAAGGGTGACCTGATGCTCGGCCGCCCCGAAAATCGGGCTAATCCCGAACGCGGTCCGATAGGAGTCCACAAAGGACGATGACGGGAAACGGAACTCCAGCCGTTCCAAGGAAATCTCCGGCAAGAGGTCCCGCATGACGGTGCAGATCGCGGACAGGTCGCGCAGCGCGAGGAACCGCGCGACGTCTTCGGGAACCCGCGAATCGTCCAGCACCAGACGGAGTCCGGCGGCGTCGAGCTCGACGTGCGGAATGCAGAAGGTGAACGACAAATCCAGATACCGCAGCGCGAACACCATCGCGTCGCGCATCGTCGGGCTGCTGATGCACGCGAAGCCGAAGATCCCGAACGTCGTCGCGCGATACCGGCAGCCGAGGCTGAGCGCGACGTCGTCGCCCGACCCGACCGTCGACAGCAACGCGCGCACGACGGCCAATTCCTGCCGAGCGTCCAGCTGCCGGTCCGGTGCGCGCAATTCCTCGGCTGGCACGCCAGGCAGCGTGACGCCTTGTTCCTCGGCGAAGCGGTGCATGAGCAGCACGCTCGCCGTGCCGCGCGGGTAGTCCCAGTCGCGGATGGCGGGTGCGGCTAGCTCGGCCATGGCCGGAATTATGGATCAACCGCCGGGCCGCGTGCCGATCGAGGGCCAAAACTGTCCGGGTTGCTCGTTAAGCTCCCGCCGTGCACCTTTCCCACCGCCTCCTCAACCGCGCGACCCTCGACCGGCAGCTGCTCCTGAAGCCCGCCAAGATGGCGGTTCTCGACGCCGTCGCCCACCTCGCCGGACTGCAAGCGCAAGCGCCGTTCCCGCCGTATTACGCGCTGTGGTGCCGGCTGGCGGGTTTCCGGCCGGACGATCTCGCGAGCCTGCTGCTCGACCGCAGCGTGGTGCGGATGGTGCTGATGCGCGGCACGGTGCATCTCGTCCCCGCCGCCGACGCGCTCGCCTGGCGTCCGCTGGTCCAGATCGTCATGGACCGCGCTCTGACGGCGGCCAACCAGCACCGGGAGCCGCTGTCCAAGCTCGATCACGACGCCGTGGCGAAGACGACCGGCGAACTCCTGCGCGAGCGGCCGTATTCGAGCGACCAGCTCGGCAAAGCGCTGGTCGAGCACTATCCGGAGACCCCGGCCGCGTCGCTGATGTTCCTGGTCCGCGCCATCCTGCCGCTCGTGCAGATCCCGCCGCGCGGGGTCTGGGGCAAGGCCGGGCAGCCGACGTATCAGGTCGCGGACCACTGGCTCGACGGCGTCGCCGCGCCGGAGCCGTCCGCCGCCGAACTGGTCCGCCGCTATCTCGCCGCGTTCGGTCCGGCGACGGTGGCGGACGTGCAGGCCTGGGCTGGCGTCACGAAGCTCGGCGAGGTGATCGAGGAGATGGACCTGCGCACCTATCTCGATCCCGAAGGCCGCACGCTCTACGACCTGCCGGACGCCACGCTGCCCGACGAGGACACGCCCGTTCCGCCGCGGCTGCTCGGTCCGTTCGACCAGACGCTGCTGTCCTACGCCGACCGCACGCGGATGATCAGCGACGAGCATCGCAAACGCGTGATCACCATCAACGGCCTGGTCAAAGGCACTCTCCTAGTAGACGGCCGGGTCCGCGGGAGCTGGGAAACGAAGACCACGCGCGAGTCGGCGACGATGGTCCTCACGCCGTTCGAGCGCATCTCGAAACGCGACACCGCAGCTTTGGAGAGCGCCGGGCGGAAGCTTCTCGCGTGGGCCGAGCCCGGCAAGACGCACGAGGTTCGGATGATGAGCGAGTAGCCGCGTCCGCTGGCCGGAATTCTCGATCGAGTGGCCGCCGCTGCCCTTCCGCACCGGCAGCCGCCTGCGTAGCTTCGGCCTATGGACGACACCCCGTCGGTGCTGGTAGTGGGCACCGGATTCGGCGGAATCGGCGCCGCGATCGAGCTGAAGCGCGCCGGTTTCCCGAACGTCACGATCCTGGAGCGGGCGGCCGAACCGGGCGGCGTGTGGCGCGAGAACACCTACCCCGGCGCGGCCTGCGACATCCCGTCGCCGCTGTACTCGTTCTCCTTCGAGCCCAATCCGGACTGGCCGAAGCGGTACGCGATGCAGCCGGACATCCACGCCTACCTCAAGCGCGTGATCGCGAAGTACGGCATCGGACCGCACATCCGCTACGGCCGCGAGGTCACGTCCGCGACCTACGACAACGGCCGCTGGCGGGTCGAGACCGCGCAAGGCGAAACCTTCGAGGCAGACGTCTTCGTGCCCGCCGTCGGCCAGCTTTCCCGACCGGCTTGGCCGTCGATCCCCGGCCGCGAGACCTTCGCTGGCGCGGCATTCCACTCCGCTGAGTGGAACCACGAAATCCCGTTGGCGGGCAAGCGGATCGCGGTGATCGGCACCGGCGCGAGCGCGATCCAGTTCGTCCCGGAGATCCGCAAAGAAGCCGCGCACGTCACCGTCTTCCAGCGCACGCCGCCCTACATCATGGGCAAGAACGACGGCCGGTACGCAGCCTGGCAGAAACGGCTTTTCCGCCGCCTGCCGAAGACACAGCTGTTCGGTCGCGCCCGGATCTTCCTGCTCGCCGAGTACGCGACCTACGGCATGACGCGGTACCCGTTGCTCACCAAGATCTTCGAGCTGCGCACAGCCCAGCTGCGCCGCCGTCATCTCAAAGACCGCGAACTGCGCCGCCGCGTGAAGCCGGACTATCCGTTGGGCTGCAAGCGGATCTTGTTCACCAACGACTACCTGCCCGCGCTCGCGCAGCCGAACGTCTCTGTCGAAACGTCCTCGATCCAGGAGATCACCCCGCGCGGTGTGCGTACCGCGGACGGCGTGGAACACGAAGTGGACGTGCTGATCTACGGCACCGGCTTCAAGGCGACCGAATTCCTCGGCCCGATGAAGGTGCTCGGCCGCGACGGCCGGTCGCTGGCGGAGACGTGGCGCGGCGGCGCGCGGGCATACCTCGGCATGACGGTGCCGGGATTCCCGAACTTGTTCTGCGTCTACGGCCCCAACACCAACCTCGGCGCGGGCTCGATCATCTACATGATCGAGCGGCAAGCCCGCTACCTCCGCCAGGCTGTCGAACACCTCGCCCGGCCGGACGTGGCGTCGCTGGAAGTGCGCGCCGACGTCGAAGAACGCTACGACCGCGAGGTGCAAGCACGGCTCTCGCACAGCGTCTGGAGCGGTTGCACGAGCTGGTACCGGCAGGAAAACGGCCGGGTGAGCACCAACTGGCCCGGGCTGGTCACCGAATACGACCGCCGGACCAGGGCACTCGACCCGGCCGACTACCTGGTGCGTTCGATCAGGGCAGGTTCTTCAAGCCCGCGCTGACCGTGTTGGCGAAGGAGTACCCGTTGGACGCGTCCCAGTTGATGGACCAGGTCATCGCGCCGCGGAACTCCGGATACGTCGTCGACGGCTTGAACGAAGCGCAGCCGGTGCCCTTGGCCATGCAGTTCATCGCCGACACCACGTTCGACGGCGACTGGTATCCGCCGCCCGCCGCCGAGCCCGAGGACGGCAGCCCGAACGCGACCTGGTCGGCCCGCAGGCCGCCCTGCAGCTGGATGCACGAGAGCGCGGTGAGGAAGTCGACTGTGCCCTGGGAGTAGACGTTCCCGTTGCAGCCGTTCATCGCGCCCGAGTTGTAGTACTGCATGTTGACGACGGTGAGGATGTCCTTGATGTTCAGCGCCAGCTGGAAGTAGCCGCCCTGGGTGGACTGCATGTCGATCGTCTGCGGCGCCATGGTGATCACCGAGCCGCCGCCGTCGTGGATGCTGCGCAGCGCCTGGCCCATGTAGGTGGCGTTGATGCCGTTCTCCAGGTCGATGTCGACGCCGTCGAAGCCGTACGTGGAGATCAGCTGCTTCACCGAATTGGCGAAGTTGCTCGCCGACGAGCTGTCGCCGACGCTGATCGTGCCCTTCTCGCCGCCGACCGAGATGATCACCTTCTGGCCGCGAGCCTGCACGGTCTTGATGTCGTCGCGGAACTGCGCGTCGGTGTAGCCGCCGAGCTTCGACGACAGAGCCGGGTCGAGCGTGAAGCTCACCGCGCCGGGCGTGGTGGTGGCGTCGGCGAAGGCGATCGCGATGACGTTGTACGTCGTGGGCACGTCAGCCAGCTTCAGCGTCTTCGCGCCGTTGTCGAAGTTCTGCCAGTAGCCGGTGAGGATGTGCTTCGGCAGGTCGCCGTTGTGCGGCGGGGTGCTGGTCGTGGTGGTCGTCGTCGGGCTCGTCGGCGTGGTCGGAGTGGTGGACGTCGGCGAAGTCGGCGTCGTGGACGTGGTGGGCGGGGTGCCCGGGCCGTCGAGGTTCACGTCGTCGGCGAGGTAGGCCGGCTGGCCGTACCAGCCGTGTAGGTACACCGTGAGGCTCGTGGACGATCCGGTGGTGAAGCTCAGGCTGAGCTGCTGCCAGCCGGTCGCGCCGGGCGTCCAGGTGTTCTGCACCGCGGAGCCGGAGACGCCGAGGTAGACGTAGCTGCCCTGGACCCACGCGGACAGCTTGTACGCGGTGTTGGGCTGCACAGTGACCTGCTGGGAGCACTGCGCGGTGTCGGAGCCGGACGGCGCCGCGCTCAGCGAGTGGCTGCCGTCGTGCGCTTGGGTCGAGACGACCGACGCGGTTCCGCTGCAGGTCCAGCCGGAGAGCGCGCCGCTCTCGAAGCCGGGATTGGCGAGGATGTTCGCGGCCGACGCGCTGCCGGTGCCGAGCGCGAGCGTGACGCCGAGCGCGAGCGCGACCGAGGCCAGCAGGGACACCAGGGCAGGCAGCCGCCGGGGGGACGGGTGTGGGGACACGGGCAGACCTCCGCATGGGCAGTGAGCCAGATCACCTCAAAATGGACTAGACCAATACGGATGTCAAGGAACTTACGGAGGTGCTTCGGCGGGCCATCCGCAGCGGGCCGGGCGGGCAGCGGCACAATGCAGGCTCGGAGCAACCCGAGACGAAGCAGGAGCCTGGTTTTGAGCGTGCAGTCGGTCGAGCAGCGGATCGCCGAAGAGCTGGGGGTGCGCGAAGGGCAGGTCAAGGCCGCCGTGACCCTCCTCGACGAGGGGTCCACGGTGCCGTTCATCGCCCGGTACCGCAAGGAAGTCACCGGAGAGCTGGACGACGCGCAGCTGCGCACGCTCGAGGAGCGCCTGCGCTACCTGCGAGAGCTGGACGAGCGCCGCGGCGCGGTCCTGGAGTCCATCCGGAGCCAGGGCAAACTGGACGAGGCGCTCGAGGCGCAGATCCTCGCCGCGGACACGAAGTCGCGGCTGGAGGACATCTACCTGCCCTACAAGCCGAAGCGGCGGACGAAGGCGCAGATCGCCCGCGAGGCCGGTCTGGAGCCGCTGGCCGACGGCCTGCTGAGCGACCCGTCGACCGATCCGCAGGCCGCCGCCGCGGTGTTCATCGACGCGGACAAGGGCATCGCGGACGCGCAGGCCGCCCTCGACGGCGCGCGCGCCATCCTGGTCGAGCGCTTCGCCGAGGACGCCGACCTGATCGGCGAACTGCGCGAGAAAATGTGGACCGAGGGCCACCTGACCTCGAAGGTCCGCGCGGGCAAGGAGACCGACGGGGCCAAGTTCTCCGACTACTTCGACTTCTCCGAGCCCTACACCAAGCTCCCCTCGCACCGGATCCTCGCGATGCTCCGCGGCGAGAAGGAAGAGATCCTCGACCTCACGATGGAGCCTTCCGAGCCGGTCGCCGAGGACGCCCCGCCGCGCGTCGGCCCCACCGAGTACGAGCAGCGCATCGCCGCCCGGTTCGGGATCAGCCAGCAGGACCGTCCCGCGGACAAGTGGCTCGGCGACACCGTGCGCTGGGCCTGGCGCACGAAGATCCTCCTGCACCTGGGCATCGACCTGCGGATGCGGCTGCGCCAGTCGGCCGAGGACGACGCCGTGCGCGTGTTCGCGGCCAACCTGCGCGACCTGCTGCTGGCCGCCCCGGCGGGCACCCGCGCGACGATGGGCCTCGACCCGGGCTTCCGCACCGGCGTGAAGGTGGCCGTGGTCGACGCGACCGGCAAGGTCGTCGACACCCACGTGATCTACCCGCACCAGCCGGCGAACAAGTGGGACCAGTCGATCGCCGAACTGGCCGTGCTGGCCGGGAAGCACAACGTCGACCTGATCTCGATCGGCAACGGCACCGCCTCGCGCGAGACCGACAAACTGGCCATCGAGCTGATCAAGAAGCACCCGGAGCTGAAGCTCACCAAGGCCGTCGTGTCCGAGGCGGGCGCTTCGGTGTACTCGGCGTCGGCGTTCGCTTCGCAGGAACTGCCGGGCATGGACGTCTCGCTGCGCGGCGCGGTCTCGATCGCGCGCCGGCTGCAGGACCCGCTGGCCGAACTGGTGAAGATCGACCCGAAGTCGATCGGCGTCGGCCAGTACCAGCACGACCTGTCCGAGGTGTCGCTGTCGCGTTCGCTGGACGCGGTGGTCGAGGACTGCGTGAACGCGGTCGGCGTGGACGTGAACACCGCTTCCACGCCGCTGCTGACCCGGGTTTCGGGCATCACGACGTCGCTGGCGGAGAACATCGTGGCGCACCGCGACTCCAACGGCCCGTTCCGCTCGCGGACCGCGCTCAAGGACGTCGCGCGGCTGGGCCCGAAGGCGTTCGAGCAGTGCGCGGGCTTCCTCCGCATCCCGGACGGCGACGACCCGCTCGACGCGTCCTCGGTGCACCCGGAGGCGTACCCGGTCGTGCGGCGGATCCTCGACCGCACTGGCAGCGGCATCCGCGAGCTGATCGGCAACGCGCGGACCCTGCAGGCGCTGAAGCCCACCGAGTTCGTCGACGACACCTTCGGCCTCCCGACGGTCACCGACATCCTCTCCGAACTGGAGAAGCCGGGCCGCGACCCGCGTCCGGCGTTCAAGACCGCGACCTTCGCCGAGGGCGTCGAGAAGATCGGCGACCTCAAGCCGGGCATGCGGCTGGAGGGCGTGGTGACGAACGTGGCCGCGTTCGGCGCGTTCATCGACGTCGGCGTGCACCAGGACGGCCTCGCGCACGTTTCGGCGCTGTCGAAGAACTTCGTGAAGGACCCGCGCGACGTCGTGAAGCCGGGCGACATCGTGAAGGTGAAGGTGCTCGAGGTCGACGTGCCGCGCAAGCGGATCTCGCTGACCCTCCGCCTGGACGACGAGCCCGGCGCGGGCAACAACCGCGGCGGTGGCGGCGGCCGGGACCGCGGGCAGGGCGGCGGTCAGGGTGGCGGCGGTCAGCGCCGGAACCAGCCGCAGCAGCGCGGTGGCGGCGGCCGGGACCGTCGTGATTCCGGCGGCAACGGCTCCATGGCGGACGCGCTGCGGCGGGCCGGATTCGGCAAGTAGCTCAGACGGAAAACGGCCTCCCGAAGTGTTCGGGAGGCCGTTTTTCGTTGACCAGGGGCGGCCTACAACCCGGCATCGTAACAAGGCCCAAGCCCGCACCGACCTATCTTCGTCGTCTTCTCGCGCCGAAGGGCGGTGGCTACCGTGCAATTGCTGTACGCGGTCTACTTCGACATCGACTCCGTTGGGGAAACCACAACGGCCTCCCCGGGGCAGGCCTTCGAGTACGGCATGGAATGCATCGCTCGCTGGCTCGACCGTCTCTCGGCGGCGCCGTTTGACGCAAGTTGCTTCCGCGCCGACGGCACCATCGAACTCCGAGAAAGCACGGACGGTCGTCCTCGGCGAGCCTCCTGGGAGGTCATCGAGGCAGCCGAGATCAGAGTCCTCCGGGTAGAGGTCACAAATCGCGACGAAGAGTCCGGCGGCGTGTTCCTTACTCGCGGCACGCTGAGCGAGGAGGCTGGCCGGACAGGTCTGCGGGTGTCGATGTCCCGCGACGTGCCAACCGCCTGGCTTTCCCCTATTCCTCCTGCCGATCTAAGACAACCGGGCATCATCCGAAGCTTCATCGACGATGAGCGGATCACCTTGCGCATCGAGCAGCAGAGCCAGGACGGTCGCTACATCCAGATCCGGTCCGATGTCCAAGTAGCCACCCTGGCGCAAGTGCTCAAGAACACGACCAGGCTTCCGATCCTCTTGATTCACACAAGGACTTGGCAGGCGCATGCAACCGCACGGACCACGGCCGCGAAAATGATCGGCCTGGTCAGAACGGTCACCCTCAACTACGCGGCATTGTCGAAGCTCGACCAGCTCGTTCCCGGGAGCGCGCCGCCTTATGCTGGAGCGCGGTTGCTTTGGAGCGAACTGAAGGCGCAAGCGCTGACCTTCGACGCGACAGTGGTGAACACTGCGGACACGGACTTGCTGAGGAACCTTCTCATGCAGCGGGTAGCACCGATAACCGCGCTGACCCGTGGCACCGACCATGCGCACCGGCGCGCGCGTAAGGCTCAGGCGCGCGCACGTCATGAAGCAGCAAACGCACGGCTCAACGACGTGGATACCCATGGCGATGCAGCCGACCAGGCCGCAACGTTGCGGTCTGCTATCCATGAACTTCGACAGGAGAATGACTATCTTTTCTCCTGGGCTGCAGAACTCGAAAGCAGAGCAGAAAGCGTGCCCGCGCTTCAAGCACAGATAGAACAGCTCAAGATCGCCCTGGTGGCTCGACAGCAAGAACCCGCGACGAACGCGACCGAGAATCCCCGGGAAACCCTGTCCGCGCTTGAGACTGGGTCGAGACCTAGCGCCAAGGCATTGTTCAAGGAAATCGAAAAACTGACCTCAGAGCGACTGGTCTTCACCGAACGGGCAGAAGCTTCCTGGAAAAGGAGCAAGTATCCCTATCCCGAGGAGATGCGTACCGCTCTCATCAAGTTGGCCGAGGTGGCAATCAAGCTTTACGACGGCTCACCGGAGAGCATGCCCCATCTCGATCTCTGGATCCACGATAATTTCGGCCTCAAAGTCGCCATGCAGGACGACACTATCCAGAAGAACAAAGTCCTGCGCCTGTTTCAATTCGAGGGACAAGAATACGATAGAACCCCGCACGTGAAGGTCCGAGACGCCGCGCCCCGGCACGAGGTAGGCAGGATCCATTTCGCGCTCGACTCAGCAGAAGGACGCATCATCGTGGACCACGTCGGCGTAAAGTTGTACTGACGGGAGACTACGTCCGGATGAAGCCACATCGTGTTCGTGCTCGCGCCGCCTGGACGACGCCGCGAGCACGAACACGGCTTAGAGCGGCCCGTCAACCGCTAGACAGCCGCACTAGGGATTCATCTCGTAAGCGCCGGAAAGATCCCGCACGATCGCCCACACCCGCTCGAACCGTTCGGCGTCCACCACCGGCTTCCTCAGCCCGGCCAGCGCCAGCTCCTGCTGCTTCTCGGTGGAGCTCGGCTTGCCGCGCAGATCGACCGCCGCGACGCTGAAGTCCTGCACCAGCACCGCGAACAGCTGGTCCAGCACATCGTCTGACACACCGGTCAGCTCAGCCTGCTCCAGGATCAGCTGGCCGTACACGACGAGAGTGAACAGCTCGGTCAGCGCGAGGCCGAAGTCCAGGTCCTTCTGCTGCGCCTCGTCCGGCGTCGCCTCGGAAAGCAACCGCACCAGCACGCCGGCCTGTTCGGTGAACCGGGCGACGTTCGGCAGGTGCTTCGCGTTCTCGTACGCCGGTTTCCAGTCGTGGAACCGGATCTTGGACAGCCCGCGCGCGGGGCCTTGACGGAACAGGAAGTCGTCGTCGGAGGCGTCGTCGCGGGTCGGCACCGCCGGGTATTCCTGCGGCGCGAACAGGTACGCGGGCATGAACTTCGCGATCAGCGCGAGGTTCACCGCGACCGTGCCCTCCAGCTTGGGCAGGCCGTCGATGTCGTTCTTGGCCATCGCGAGGTAGGTGTCGGCCTCGAAACCCTTGGCCGCCACGACATCCGCGACGAGCCCGATCACCTTCTGCGCCTCGGTGGTCACCTTCATCTTGGTGATCGGGTTGTACAGCAGGTAGCGGCGGTCCTGCTGGTTCGCCGAGCGGAAGTAGTCGATCGCGCGGTCGGAGAACAGCTTCATCCCGGTCAGCCGCGCGTAGGCCTCGACGAATTCGCGGCGCACGTGCGGGAAATCGGTGACCGGGTTGCCGTACAGGATCCGGTTCTGCGCGTGCGTGATCGCCTCGTACAGCGAATGCGTCGCCATCCCGATGCCGCCGAAGCACAGGTTGAACTTGCCGATGTTGACCGTGTTCAGCGCGGCGCTGAAGGCTTCCGGTCCGGTGTGGAGGATGTCCTCGGCGCGCACTGGGTAGTCCTCGAGCCGGAACTCCGCGACGTACATCTGCGACGGGACGATGTTCTTCACGACGTGGTAGCTCGGATGCTCGGAATCGGCGTAGAAGAACACGTACTGCTCGGGTCCTTCGACGCCCTCGATCCGGCCGAACACCGAAACCGTGCGCGCGCAGTTTCCGTTGCCGATGTAGTACTTCGACCCGCTGGCGCGGTAGCCGCCCTCGCCGTCCGGGGTGAGCACGAGGTCGGACGAGTAGATGTCCGCGCCGTGCTCCTTTTCGGACAGTCCGAACGCGCCGACGCCACCCTCGGCGAGCGCTTCCGCGGCACGCTTGCGGGCGGCGGCGTTTCCGCTCTGCCACACCGGTCCGAGGCCGAGAACAGTGACCTGGAACGGGTACCAGTAGTTGAGTCCGTAGAAGCCGAGGATTTCCGCCAGCGCGGCGATCCGGCTGGTGTCCCAGCGCTTCTCGGGATCCCCTGCCGAGTCCGCGGCCGGGGTGAGGAAGGTCGCGAACAAGCCTTCCTTGCCCGCGAACTCCAGGAAGTCGGAGTAGAACTCGCGGTCGTGATACGCCTGCGCGAGACGGCGCTTGCCGCGCGCTTCGAACCAGTCGATCGTCGCCCGCAGCAGCCGCTGGGTCTCCGGGTCGAACTTCCGGGCGTCGTAGTCGCGCGGGTTCAGCAGCGCTGTCGCCGTTTCGCTCATCGCATCTCCAGGTCAGCCGATATTACTGCCCGGTAACTTTAGCGCGGTGCGGCCGCCGAACTCCACCGCGTCCACCCGGCCGTGGTCATCGCGCCGGAAACGCGCGCTCGGCCTGCGGGTGTCCGACGCGCGGGCGAGCACGTCGTCGGCGACGAAGGCGACCTCGAACGGCGGGGCCGAGAGGATGTCCGGATCATCGGTGTCGAGGATCATCTGCGCCCAGAGCGAGCCGTCGCGTTCGGTGATCTCGAAGATGAGCGAGCCCGTCCGGTACCGCCCAGGGCAGTCGCCCGGGGCGATCGCCCTGGTCGGACGATCGCCCAGTTTCGGCAGGTCAGCCACGTTCTCCAGACACCAGTCGACGACCCGAGGGCCGAGCGCGCCGCCGCCCGCACTGTTGGTGAGCACGGTGACCGCGAGGTTCTCGCTCGGCGCCATGACGAACTCCGACAGCTGCAGGTTGCTGACGTTCCCGCCGTGCCGCACCAGCTGCGCGTCGCCGTGGCTCAGCCGCAGCCAGGACAGCCCGACTTCCTCGAACGGCAGCGCGCCCTCGCGCTGCGCGGCGTGCATCAGGCGGCGGGTCTCGTCGCTCAGCACCTCCGCGCCGGTCAACTGGAATCGAGCCCATTTCAGCTGGTCACGGGCGGTCGACCAGAGACCGCCAGCCGACGCGTCCGCCCGGGCGATGCCGACGGTGTGCGCGACCGCCGGACCGTCCTCGCGCAGCGCGTGCCCGACCGCGTGCCGCCGGGTCAGCACCTCCCAGGGCTGGAAGAACGAGTCCGTCATGCCGAGCGGCTCCAGCAGCCGGGTGCGGACCAGGTCCTCGTAGGTGCCGCCGGACACCGCCTCCGCGACGCGCCCGGCCAGCAGGAATCCGGCGTTGCAGTAGGAGAACACCTCGCCGACCGGGAACACCTGCGGCAGCTCGTCGAACTGCCGCACGGCTCGGGCGAGCGCGTCGTCGCCCCAGCCGGTGTCGACCTCGATGTCGCCGAGGAAGCCGGACGAGTGCGTGAGGAGGTGGCGCAGCGTCACGGTCTTGGTCGCGAGCGGGTCGGCGAGCCGCAGATCCGGGAGGTACTCGACCACCGGCCGGTCCAGTTCGAGCACCCCGTCCTCGACCAGCACGAGCACCGCGGCGGCGGCGAACGTCTTGCTGGTGGAGCCGATCATGAACAGGGTGTCGTCGTCCACCGGCGCGCCGGTGTCCACACTGGACACTCCCGCGGCGAGCAGAGTTTCCTTGCCCTCGTGGAAGATTCCGACTGAGACGCCGGGCACCCCCGCTTCCCGCGCCCATTCGCCCAGCAGTCCCCGGAGTTCGTCTGCGCTCATGCGGCCAGCCTCGCACCCGCCGGCGCGCCGTCGATGGTGGAAACGAACGAACATCGCCCACCCGCTTCGTCGGTTCGCGCGTGGCGGCCTGCGGGCGATATCACGTAGCCCGCTGGATCTTGGGACGGTATAGTGGACGATGCGGTCCGCTCAGTTCTGCCTCGGACCGCGTTTCACTGTTGTCGACGACCACGCGCCGCAGCCACCCGAGGCCGCGCCGGGCAGGACAACCGCGCTACGTACGGAGATACGGGACGCTTTCGCGTCCGCACCAACCCATGACGACTTTCACTGAACTCGGCCTGCCCAAGCCCCTTGTCGACGCACTCGCGGCGCAGGGCGTCACCGAGCCCTTCCCGATCCAGGCCGCCACGCTCCCGCACACGCTCGCGGGCCGTGACGTGCTCGGTCGCGGCCGCACCGGCTCCGGCAAGACCTACGGCTTCGTGCTGCCCGTGCTGGCCCGCCTGGCCGCCGGCCCGACGCGGCGGCGCCCCGGCCGTCCGCGGGCGCTGATCCTCGCCCCGACGCGCGAACTGGCCACCCAGATCGAGGCCGCGATCGTGCCCCTGGCGCGCCCGCTCGGCCTCAAGGCCACCACGATTTTCGGCGGCGTGAGCGCGAACCCGCAGATCACCCGCCTGCGCGACGGCGTCGACATCGTCGTCGCCTGCCCCGGCAGGCTCGCCGACCACATGCGCACCGGCGAAGCGAAGCTGGACAAGATCGAGATCACCGTCCTCGACGAGGCCGACCACATGGCCGACCTGGGCTTCCTGCCCGAGGTCCGGCGCATCATGGCGGCGACCCCCGAGCGCGGCCAGCGCCTGCTGTTCTCCGCGACGCTCGACAACGGCATCGACGTGCTCGCGAAGCGCTTCATGAACGACCCGATGCTGCACAGCGTCGACTCGGCGCAGTCCCCGGTCTCGACGATGACGCACCACGTGCTGCACCTCGAGGAAACCCACCGCCTGCCGGTGCTGGTCGACCTGACCGCCGCTCCGGGCCGCACCCTGGTCTTCACCCGCACGAAGCACCGCGCGAAGGCCCTCACCCGCAAACTGGTCGCGAGCGGCGTCCCCGCCGTCGAGCTGCACGGCAACCTCGGCCAGAACGCGCGCACGCGCAACCTGGAAGCGTTCTCCTCGGGCACCGCGAAAACCCTGGTGGCCACGGACATCGCCGCCCGAGGCATCCACGTGGACGACGTCACGCTGGTCATCCACGCCGACCCGCCGGTCGAGCACAAGGCGTACCTGCACCGCTCCGGCCGCACCGCGCGTGCGGGCGCGTCCGGCACGGTGGTGACGCTGATGACCGACGAGCAGGTCTCGGACGTCCGCGCGCTGACCCGGAAGGCAGGCATCTCGCCGACCACCACGCGGATCTCGCCCTCGCACCCGCTGCTGGCCGAACTGGCCCCGGGGGACCGCACGTTCACCGCGTCGCCGCGCCGTCCGGTCGTGGACAACCGTCCCAAGACGGTGACCGCTTCCGGCGCCGCACCCGGTACCGGTCGGCGTCGAGGCGCGCCTTCGGAAAACCGAGGCGGGCTCGGCGCTCGGACCGGTTCGCAGCCCCGCCGCTCCGGCGGCGGGCGTGGCGGGCCTCGGCAGGGCGGCGAGGCTCGTCCCGCGGAGCGGCAGCCAGGTCAGGCTCGCCGGGAAGACCAGCGCCGCGGTACGGGCGCCGGCCGCCGAGGCGCGGAGGGCGCTGGCCGTCGCGGATCGGGCCAGCCGCCGCGAAACCGCCGCAACGGTTCTGCCGGACGGCGGCAGTCGGAGTCCTGAGTTTTTGCTCTAGGCGGGCCGGGGACGAGTTTGTTCAGTCCTCGGCCCGTTTTGCTGTGCGGAGGACGTCAGGCGAACCAGGCGCCGATGTCCTTCCACTGGAAAGCTTCTTTCCACGATTCGTCGCAGGCAAGCCATCCGGCGATCGCGGCGGCGACCTTGTCCCGCGAGACAGTCAGCGTCTGATAGTGCCTCGTCGGCTTCCCAGCCCGGTATTCCAGCTGGTACACGCCATTATCGCGAAGCCACACCTGAATGAAGACGTTCTCCGGGTCGGCATCGCTGGCCACGACCGCGTTTCCGCCACGCGCCATGGCTTCCAGCACGGCAACGACGTTGTCCTCGGCCACGCCTTTCACCTGGACGCCGTTGGACGTCTGCAACGTCGCCTTCACCGCGCGGGCCCCGGATCCGCCCAGAACTCCGCGATTTCGTCCGTCATGCCGTGATCCCGCGGTATTTCGAACGACAAAGCGTACGGATACGGCTCCGCACGGATGCGGCGAAGCTCCTCCGCCGACAACTCCGGCAGCTTCTTCCGCCGAGCCCGCGCCAATTTCCGCGGCTTCCCCTCGTATACGCACACCGCGCCGATCGCCAGCGCCTTGCAGACCATCATTCCCGCGCCGGAAGGCGTCGAAGGGCCTTTCAGCGAGACCCAGCCAGCGATGCAGCCCAGCCGAAGCAGTTCGTCGTCGGTACACGAAACGACCCACTCCGCCGCGGCGTCCTCGCCGTACTCAAGAAGGTCTCGTCGAATCAAGCCCCGCGCTGCCGTGATCATGTGCGCCCCCTCGCGATCAGAATACCGGCGGCGGCGGTTGGCGATCCTCCTTAGACTGAGCAGCATGGAGCACCGAGGGAAAGTCGTGCGCTGGGAAGTCGACGAGGGCTGGGGCGTCATCGAATCAGCCGCCGTCGACAGTCCGGTCTGGGTGCGCACCGTCTGATCAGCTGAGCAAGAACAGCAAAAACGGCCCCACGCCCAAAAACAACAACGCGGCCGCGTTCGTCTTCCGGTACTCCAGCAGCAACGCCACGAACTCCCGCAAGAACGCGCTGGGCACGAAGTACGACGCCGTCTTCGCCCCGATCACGTTGAGCCGCAACCCCAATTGCCGCGCCAGCACCGCCGTGCGGAACACGTGGTAGTTGTTCGTCACGGCCAGGATCGGACCGGAAAACCCGCGCTGCTCAAGCAAAGCGACGCTGAACCGCAGATTCTCGCCGGTAGTCGTCGCACGATCCTCCAGCACGATCTGCTCCGAGGGAATCCCCGCCGAAATCAGGTAGCGCGCCATCGCGTCCGCCTCCGACGTCAGTTCGTCCGCTCCCTGCCCACCGGACACCACCAGCAACGCTCCCGGCGACCGCTGCTGCACCTGCACCGCGCGGTCGAGCCGGCTGGCCAGCAGGGGCGGCACCCGGTCGCCCTGCAGCCCTGAGCCGAGGACGACCACCGCGCCGGCGCTAGCGCGGCGGGTGATCCGGCTGTAGAGGATCGAGTACAGCAGCAAAGCCGTGAACAGGAACGCCAAATATCCCGTCACGAGCAGCACCGCCATCGCGGCCACCCGCAGCAACGGCTGATCGTCGAAGACCAGCGAACTCACCGCGAGGGCATACACCGCGAGCAAACCCAGCCCGGCCAGCAGCGACAGCAGGTTCGCGAGCCGCCGCCCTTCCCTCCGCAGCATCACGACGCCGTTCGCGATCAGTGCCCACGGCAGCGCCAGCGCGCCGAGCCCGCCGACGAGCGCCACCACCACGATGATCGCGATCTGGGCCCATTCGACGTGGTTGAAAAACGACAGCAGCCACAGCCCGGTGAAGCCGAGTGCGACCAGGAACCACACCGCGTTGCCGACCCGCCGCGGCTCGCGCGCGAACCGTACGACGAACACGAGCACGGAAGCCAGCGCGAAAAGCCCGGAGGTCATGGTCGGCATTCTGTCTGCCGCGTCCGGGCGGCGCGCGGGCAGGTACTCAGAGTGACGCCGTCAGGCCCCGCGCGCGCAGCACCGACCGTTCCAGCGGACGGAACACGATCAGCTCGATCGCCACCCCGACGAACAAAATCAGGAAAATCGCCGCGATCACCTTGGGCATCGAGTTGTACGAGGACCCGTCGTTCAAATACGTCCCCAGCCCGACTCCGAGGCTCGGCGAGCGCGCGATCAGTTCCGCGGCCATCAGCGAGCGCCACGAGAACGCCCAGCCCTGCTTGAGCCCGGCGAGAAACCCGGGCAGCGCGGCGGGCAGCAGGATGTGCCGGGCCGCGGCGAAGCGTCCGGCGCCCATCACCTTGCCGACGCGCGGCAGGATCGGCGGGATCTGGTCGATGCCCGACACGAGACCGTTCGCGATCGACGGGACCGAGCCGAGCAGCACGACGAAGTAAATCGCGGCGTCGTTGATGCCGAACCAGATCACCGCGGCGGGCACCCAGGCCACCGACGGCAGGCTCTGCAACCCGCTCAGCAGCGGCCCGATCGCCGCGCGCACCACGCGGACCTTCGCCACCAGGATGCCCAGCGGCGTCCCGATCACCACGCCGGCGGCGAAGCCCAGAGCGGCGCGGTGCACGGAAGTCCAGACGAAGCCGAACACCGAACCGTCGGTGACCGTGCTCCAGAACTCAGCCCAGACGTCCAGCGGCGCGGGCAGCGAGGTCTCCGGCCAGAACGCGGCGGCCCACAGGATCTGCCAAATAACCACCAGGAGCACGAGCGCGCCGAGCGGCGGCAGGAATCCGCGCACAAAGCGACGGCGCAGCGACGTGGGCCGCGCGCCGGTGGGGGTGTCGAGCCGGTCCAGGCCGGCGCCGACGGCTTCGTCGAGGTCGGGGGCCGCCTGGTCAGGCTGCGGCATGGGTGCTGATCACCTTTCGCAAATCGGCCGTGATCTCCTCGGCCAGCAGTTCACCGTCTGCGGACGGGACGTCGTCCCACTCGCGGACCACGCGGCCCGGACGCGACGACAGCAGCACGACGCGCTGTCCAAGCCGGACTGCCTCGCGCACGTCGTGCGTCACGAACAGCACGGAAGTACCGGTGCTGCGCCACACCCGCAGCAGCTCGCCCTGCAGGACGTCGCGGGTGATCGCGTCGAGCGCCGCGAACGGTTCGTCCATGAGCAGCAACGCGTTGCCGTCGTCACCGCCGACCCGGTGGGTCGCGGCCAGCGCGCGGGCCAGCGCGACCCGCTGCCGCATCCCGCCGGACAGCTCGTGCGGACGCTTGCGTGCGGCGTCGCTCAGCCGCACCAGGTCCAGCAGCTCAGCGGCCTTTTCGCGACGCTCGGAACGGCCGAACCCGGCGAGCCGCAGCGGCAGTTCCACGTTCCGGGACGCGGTCAGCCACGGCATCAGCGCGGCCTCCTGGAACATCACCGCGGGCCGCGAGGTGGTGAGAGTGATCTCGCCGGCGGACGGCTGGTCGAGACCGGCGACGAGGTTCAGCAGCGTGCTCTTGCCGCAGCCGGACGCGCCGAGCAGGCAGACGAACTCGCCCGGTTCGACGGTGAGGTCGACCCCGTCGAGCGCGGTCACCGCGTTGCCGGCGGAGCCGAACGCCTTGCCCACGCGGTCGAGGTGCACGGCGGCGGTCACTGGTCGGGCCAGGGTGGTGGTCATCGCGGATCGCCTTCCGGTCGGGACGTCACTTGGCCAGTTCGGGCGCGTTGACGGCGGGCAGCTGCTGTGCCTTGAGGACCTCGTTGAGCGGGCCGAAATCGGCGAACCCCTTCAGGTCCACCACCTTGTCGACCACGCCCGCGGTCACCGAGTCCTTGGCCAGCTGCGGGAACTGCGCGGGCACCGGGTCGGTGGTCAGTTCGATGTTCGAGAACGCGCGGTCGAGCACGGCCGGGCTGAGCGAGCTGCCGGACAGCTCCTTGAGCGCTCCGTTGACCACGGTCTTCGCCTCCGCCGGGTTCTTCTTGGCCCAGTCGATCGCCTGCAGCTCGCCCTTCAGCAGCGCGCGGACGGTGTCCGGGTGCTGCTTGAGGAACTCGCTGCGCACGATCGCGACGGTGGTCGGGAACCGGCCTTCCGGCCACAGCGACTTCTCGTCGACCAGCACCTTCGCGCCCGCGTCGGTGACCAGCCGCGACGACCACGGCTCGGGAAGCCAGCCGCCGTCGACCTCGCCCTTGCGGAACGCGTCGAGCGTCTTCGGGTTGTCCAGGTTGGTCACGTTGACCTGGCCGGTCAGGTGCTTGTCGGCGAGGAACTTCTTGAGCGCGACGTCCTGGGTGTTGGCCAGCTGCGGCGTCGCGATCGTCTTGCCCTTGAGCTGGTCGACCGAGGTGATCCCCGGCTTCACCACCAGCTGCGCGCCGCCGGTGACCGCGCCGGACACGAGCTGGATCGCGCCCTTGGACTTGGTGAAGGCGTTGATCGCCGGTCCGGAGCCGATGAACGCGACGTCCAGCGAACCGCCGAGCAGCGCGTTCACTTCGGACGGACCGGCGTTGAACGTCTGTGTCGTGAGTTTCGTGCCGCCGAGGTTCTGCGCGAAGAAGTTCTTCTTGACCCCGATGAGCGCGGGCGTGTGCGTCACGTTCGGGAAGAAGCCGACGCGCACCTCCCCGGCGGCGCCCTCGTTGGTCGCGGCCTCGGTGCGGTCCGCGCGGGAACACCCGGCGAGCGCCCCGAGCACCGTCAGCGCGGCGAGTGCGGAAGCGAGCAATCGGGTTCGCGGAAATGTACGCACAAATGGCCCTTTCGCGGTCAGCGGAACGGGGCGAGAATGACACGTTCACCCGCGAGACTGCATATGCATCCGCATCCCGGGAAATTGTGTGGGATTACTTGACAGGCCTGGCCTCACCTGCTTGTCAGGAGCGAGACGTCGCCGAACTCGTGCCACAGATACTCCCGCCGCACTGCTGCGTCGTAAGCCCGCTGCACCAACGCGGGACCGACGACCGCTTCGAGAAGCAGCAGGTGAGACGCCTCGGGCGTGTGCAGTCCGGTGAGCAAACCGTCGACCGCGCGGGCCGGCCGATCCGGACCGAGCACGAGTTCGGTCCAGCCCGCCGCCGCGGTGACGAGTCCGCCGGGATTCGCCGCCGATTCGATCGCGCGCACCGCCGTAGTCCCTACTGCGATAACGCGTCCACCCTGGTCACGCACCCAATTGACCAACGCGGCAGTCGTCGCTGGAACGCGAAAACGCTCACCGTACGGCGGTTCCCCGGCTTCCGGCGACGAGACGCCGGTGTGCAACAGGATCGGCGCGAACAGCACTCCTCTCGAGACCAGCTGAGTGACCAATTCCGCAGTGAACGGCCGGGCCGCACTCGGCATCTCCGCCGAACCCGGATCGAGCGCGAACACCGTCTGGTAATTCGGCAACGGCCACGCGCGCGGGACATAGCCGTAGCGGATCGGCCGACCGACCTTCGCGAGATACCGCGCGACCTCGCCTTCTACTTCGATCTTCGCGCGCCACAATCGTTGCGCACCAGCGACGTGCGGCTCGCGCAGCGTGACGACAGCCCCGGCGGGCAAGCCGAGCCGCTCCCCCACGCGGCCGTCGAGGAGCGGACCTCCGGGTGCGCGAAGCTCGACCACCCAGGTGCCGTCGTCGAGTTCAGTGGAGAAGTGGACGGTAATGACGCGTTCGTCTCGGACGGCGTCAACAGCAGCGGGGAGCGTGCCAGAAGTGTTGATTACCAACAGATCGCCGGGATTCAGAAAGGCAGCCAGGTCACGGAAAGTCGCGTGCTGCACGCCTTCCGGACTGGCCGCGAGCAATCGCACCTCGTCCCGGGCGAGGCCGCGCGCTTCCGGCGGAGCGGAGGCACTGCGGTCCTCGGCCAGGTCGAACCGGGTGTGCGGCGCGGTCATGACTGCACCTGCAGGTCCGCTGCTTTGAACCGGCCGCTCGGCGGACGTTCCTCCAGCAGCCGCAGGAAAGCCGGTACCGCGGTCTCCGGCAACGGCCGGTCCGAAATGTCCTCGCCGGGGAAAGCGGCCTGGTGCATGGCCGTGCGCAAATCCCCGGGATCGACGGCGTACACCGCGATGCCTGGATTTTCCACGCCCAGCACCGCGCTGACGTGGTCCAGCGCGGCCTTCGCCGAGCCGTAGCCGCCCCACCCTTCGTACGGCTCCACGGCGGCATCGGAACTGATGTTCACCAGCGCTCCCTTAGCCGAGGTGAGCGCGGGCAACAGCAGACGGGCGAGCGCGAGCGGGGCGAAAACGTTGGTGCGGAAGACGTTTTCCAGCTCGCCCGGCGGATACTCGGCCAGCGGCGGCAGCGGGCTGACGCCGAGCGTGCTGGCGTTGTTCACGAGCAGGTCGAGCCGGGGTCCGGCGGCTTCGGCGAGCCGGGCGCGATGCTCGGGGTCGGTGACGTCTCCGGGCACCGAGGTAAAACCGAGGTCCGCCGCGGCGGCGCGCAGCGTCCCCGGATCTCGTCCGGTGCCCAGCACTGTCCATTCGCGACGGACGAGAGCCGAGGCGAGCGCCCGGCCCAGACCGGCGGACGCTCCGGTGACAACAGCTACTGGCATGGGTTCCTCCAGAAGTAGGCACCTGCCAGCGTGCGACCTCTACCTTACTGGAGGTCAACCGGCCGGCGGCCGCGCAGCAGCGTGTACGCCACAAGCGAAACCACGAACCCGGCGTAGTAAGCCAGATCCGCACCGTGCAGCGCGGCGGCGACCGGTCCGGTGTAGACAGTCGTGTTCATGAACGGCACCGCCGCCGCGAAGCCCACCACGAACGCCACCAGCGCGGCCCAGCCGCGCACCGGACGTTGCAGCTCAGCGAGCACGTCGACCTCGCGGCCACGACGCGTGCGCCGCAGCCAATCCGGCACGACGACGCCGAGGAACGGCGGGATCCAGTAACTCACCACCAGCAGCACGTTCTGGAACTTCGCCGCCAGATCGCCGGTGTGCATCCAGAGAATCAGCGCGAACGCCAGCACCGTCACGACCACCGCCGACACCGGCCGGCGCACCCGCACGCCGACGGTCTGCAGCGCGAGCGAGCCGCTGTAGTCGTTCATCGCGTTGGACGACACCGCCGCCAGCGCGATCACCAGCAACGCCACCGCACCCAGCACACCCCCGCCGAGCAGCGTCGACACCCCGGCGGCGGTCTGGTCGCCCAACGCAGTGCCGAGCGCGAGGCCGATGCCCTCGCCGAGCGCGTACGAGGCGGTCAGGCCCAGCAGCGTGAACCAGAAGACACCGCTCGGCCGCGTCGCGGCAGGCAGGTAACGGCTGAAATCCGACGCATAAGGAGCCCACGAAATAGCGAGGCTGAGCGTAATAGTGGAAAACAGCACGACGGCCCCGGCGAAATCGCCGCCGGTCGCGGAATCGGCAAACGTAATCGGGTGATCAAGCACCACCTTTACGGCGAGCGCGACAAATGCGACAACCAGCACCACGCTCATCACGGCCTGGACCCGGTGGATCACCGCGTAGCCGAACACGCCGAGCGTGCATTGCAGCACCAGCACCACGAGCACCGCGGCCCAGAACGGCAGCCCAGTGAGCTGGGCCAGCGCTTCGCCGCCGAACAGGCCGACCAGCGCGTCCCACGCGATCGAGCCGAGCCATTGCACCAGGCCGGGCAGCACGACGCCGCGGCCGAACGGGAGCCGGGCGAGCGGCAGCTGGCCGGTTCCGGTGCGAGGACCCCAGGTGGACAGCCACGCGACCGGCAGCGAACCGACCACGGTGCCGATCAGCGCGATGACGAACCCGGTGGTGAAGCCGAGCCCGAGCGTCGCGCCGAGGGTGCCGGTGAACACGGCGGTCATGGTGAGGTTCGGCGCGAACCACACGCCCGCGAGCCGCCACGGCCGTCCGAACCGGTTCGCGTGCGGGATCGGGGTGATTCCGTGCGTTTCGATCGCGAAATCCCCTGCTCCGGACGGCATCCTCCCGCCGAAGACCTCAGCGTCGATCCCGCTCATTTCGTGCCCTTTCTCCCGGCTGACCCGTGAGTCTGAACCGCGGTGCCCGGCCTCGCCAATACTCTGTGGCGTTCCCGACCCGTTCTCGGCAGGATCGCGGGGTGGGGGAAGCACCGCGCACGCCGCTGCGCCATCGCGCATTTGCCATTTTCTACACCGGACGGCTGGTCTCGCTGCTGGGCAGCGCCATGACCCCGGTCGCCCTGTCGTTCGCGGTGCTGGGCAGCAGCCACAGCCCGACCGACCTCGGAATCGTGCTCGCCGCCGGGATCGTGCCGCTGCTCGCGTTCCTGCTCGTCGGCGGCGCGGTCGGCGACAAGTTCCCGCGCAACCGCGTGCTGCGGCTGTCGAACCTCGGCGCGGGCGCGGCACAGCTGATCGCCGCGGCCATCCTGATCACCGGCCACTACTCGCTGGCCGCCCTCGCCGTCACCGAGTTCCTCGGCGGGGTCTGCACCGCGTTCACCACGCCGGTGCTGCGCGGGATCGTGCCGCAGATCGTCCCGCCGGAGTCGCTGCGCCAGGCGAACTCGCTGCTGGCCACCGGGCGGAACATCACCAAGGTGGCCGGTCCGGCCGTCGCCGGGGTGCTGGTCGGCACGGTCGGCGGCGGCTGGGCGATCGCCGCCGACGGGGTGTCGTTCATCCTCGCCGCCCTGCTCTACCAGGCGATTACTCTGCCGCCGGCGGAAAGCTCCGAGCAGACCAGCGTCTTGCACAGTGTGCGGGCCGGCTGGCGGCAGTTCTGGCGGATCCCGTGGCTGTGGCGGGTGGTCACGGCGTTCACCGTCTACAACATCGTCTTCACCGGCGGCTGGCTGGTGCTCGGGCCGGGCATCGCGCAGGACACCATCGGCGCGGCCGGATGGGGCGTGGTGCTGAGCGTGCGCGCGGCGGGCGCGTTGCTGTCCGGGCTGGTGATGTACCGGCTCGCGCCTCGACGGCTGCTGCCGCTGGGACTGGTGGCCGCCGCGCTGACCGTGCTGCCGCTGATCGCGCTCGGCCTGCACGCGGGATTCATCCTGCTGGCCGGCTCGACGTTCGTCGCCGGGTTCTGCGCGGGCGTCATGGGCGTCGCCTGGGACACGACGTTGCAGGAGAACATCCCCGGGCATCTGCTGTCGCGGATGGCCGCGTTCGACGATTTCGGTTCCTACGCGGGCATTCCGATCGGCGAGCTGCTGGCCGGACCGCTCGCCGCCGCGTTCGGCGCGCCGCAGGTGGTCCTCGTCGGCGGGATCCTCATCGCCGTCGCCGCGCTGTCGCCGCTTCGCTCCCCCGCCGTCCGCGCGCTGCGGCACCCGCCGGTCCGCGTGCCGTGAACGCAAGGAAGGGCCTGCCCGGAAATCCAGGCAGGCCCTTCCTTTCACCCCTCGGTCACACCAGCAGCAGGAACGCCACTCCGTTCGGCGAGCCGAGGCCCGTCACGTCGTCGTAGCCCTTGGTCGTGTGGATCGTCAGGTTCGGGTAGTCGAGCACCCGGGCCGAGGTCTTCAGCCCGCCCGAGGCGTCGGTCCCGTTGGCGAAGTCCACACGCTGCACCGCGCCGTCGACGTGCTGCACGTCGTGGATCGCCGACGTGCGCGACGTCAGCTGGTACAGCACCGGGTTGATGAACCCGTGGTGGAAGTGGTCGAGGCTGTCGGCCACCGCCATCACGCCCGCGAACACCGGCGACGCCAGGCTCGTGCCGCCGATCCGGTACTGGTCGTAGTAGACGCCGTCCGGGAAGGTCTGCGTCTGGCCCACCAGGAAACCGGTGTTCGGGTCGGCGACCGCGGAGATGTCCGGGACCACGCGGCCCTTCGCGCCGCCGGTCTGGTTCTTGGTGGACAGCGCGTCCGGCACGATTCCCTTCTGGTAGAAGGGCTGGCCGAACAGCCGGCTCGTGCCGCCGCCCGCGCCGCCGTTGAACGCACCCGGGAACGCCGGGGCGTACGTGCCGCCGGTCAGCGTCGACTTGCCGGTCTCCCAACCGGTTTCGAAGATCCGCTTGCCGTCCTGGCCGACCGCCAGCGACGTGCCGCCGACCGCGGTCACCCACGGAGCCGAAGCGGAGAAGTCCGGCGACGGCGTGCCCAGCCGCGCGACCTCGTCCCCGTTGTCGCCGGAGGAGAAGTACACGCCGATGCCCTCGAGCACCGCCTGCAGCGAGATGTGGTTGAACACCTTGACCTCGGAGGCCGGGATGTCCTCGCCGGTGTCGCCGTAGGAGTTGGAGATGATGTCGGCCTTGTGGCCCGCGACGACGTAGTTCAGCGCGGTGTCCAGCGACAGGTCTTCACAGTCCTGCCCGCCGACGTAGAGGATGTTCGCGCCCGGCGCGAGCCCGTGCGCGGCCTCGACGTCCAGGGTTTCCTCGCCGTACCAGCCGGAAGCGTCGCACTGGTCCGGTCCTTCGAGCACCGGGTTGGGCGGGAAGATGTGCTGCTTGAACTGCTGCTGGGTCAGCGGGTGCGCCGGATCGTTGCGCTTGGCGTACTCCGCCGCGTCGGCGTAGATCGTCGGCGAGGCGAACGCGTCCACGATGGCGATCGTGGTGCCGCGACCGTCCGCGCCGAACTTCGCGGCCTGGTCCAGGCCGTACGCCGAACGCAGCTGCGCGGGCGTGTAACCGCACGGCGCGTAGGGAAGCTGCTTCCCGTTGTACGCAGGGTCAGTCGTGTCGGTCTTCTCGCCGTAGTACGCGCTGCAGGGTCCCGAGTTGCGGAATCCCTTGCTGGGCGGCGCGGTCGACGGGCTGCCCTGCACGCGAGACTGCTTCGTCGCCGGAGCGTCCGCACCGTCGGTGTGGTCCGGCTTGAACAGATTCGTCGCCTGGTCAACGCCGACGACGCCGAGCACGTCCTTGGCCAGCGAAGCCGGAACGGACAGGTCCTTGTCCGCCGCCCGCAACGTCTGCCCCTTGACCTGGTACTTGCCCAGGCTCACGGCGAACGCGCGCTGCACCTGGTCAGCGGTGCCGGTCGCCTCGACATACGCCCGGTTGGACGGCACCTCGCCAATGGCGAATCCGCTTGCGGACAGCCAATTCCTGACCGCGGAAACAGTCTGGTCGGAAGCGGCGAACTGATCCCGCACCTGATCCGGCGAAAGATAATGCCGGTACCCGCGACTGTTCGGATCGGACACCGACTGCGCGGCCGCCTCCGCCGCGCCCTGGTCCTTGAGGTTCAAGTAAACCCGGAAGTCCATTGTGGACGACGCAGCCGTGTCGGCCACCTTGGACTGCGGATTGGCCCAAACCGGATGCGATTGCGGAATGTCCGCCCGCCCCTGAGCCGACGCCACGGCGGGCGAAGCGGCCAAGCCGCCCACCACCGCCAGCGAAAGAAACATGGTGACGCTTCTACGCACAGCAACTCCCTCGTGTTGCGCGGCCTTCGACCCCGCCTGCCGCCGGAACGAGACTAGGACTGCCCCCGCCCGCCGGGGAAGCGTCCGGCTTTCCCGTGCGGAACCGTTATCTGCCCTCCTCATCGCGACACAAGGGACAAGTGCGACCAAAGTCCGTTTCATCCGCACTGTCCACAGCGGAATGTGCCGAAATCAGAAAAACGCCCGTTTCGCAGCCCTCCCCTCACAGCACTAGACGCCCCCGAACACCACCTACGAAGGTCGCACAATCTCGATCACCGCCCCCAAAACTCACCCATCTGCCAAACACCACTCACCCACCCACCACCAAGACCAACGCCCCCACCACCCCACGCACCAACCGCACCGCCGCACCCAACAATCGAGGCACCCAGCCCCTCCCCCGCACCCCGATACGAAGCCTCCCTGCGGTTCGGGGGTGCTTGTCAAGGCATCTTTCCCGCCTTGACAAGCAC
>NZ_JBVKDT010000007.1:0-62656 GCF_055633655.1 Amycolatopsis sp. NPDC114503
GCCCCCAAGAGACGATTGGGTTGATAGGCCAGAAATGGAAGCACAGTAATGTGTTGTCGAGTTGACTGGTACTAATAGGCCGAGGACTTGCCCACGAAGATGTTACGCATCCACTCTACGGTTCTGAAACACCACACCAGCCCCACCATGAAGGTGGTGGGGGGTGTGTGTTGTTTCGGAGTGTTTCGGTGGTTTTAGCGTCAGGGAAACGCCCGGTCCCATTCCGAACCCGGAAGCTAAGCCTGACTGCGCCGATGGTACTGCAACCGAAGGGTTGTGGGAGAGTAGGACACCGCCGAACTTAACCAAACAGTCTGGGCCCCGGTCGAGAACCCTCGCGGTTCTCCCGGGGCCCAGACTCATTTCCGGACCAAAAATCGACAGGCCCGACCCCGATGGGGTCGGGCCTTCGTCATGTCCGAGCTATCTCTTAGGGCCTGCTCGAGCCTCACTCAGCTGACGGTGAGGCAATGCTGCCGGTTTGCTCCGCGTCGCCCGCGGGGCGATAGGGCCGGGTTTCCGTCCGGCGATGGAATCCTTGCCGCGACGGACGGCTCCGTGCCACGAAAAGGTGCGGAGGGAGAGGCTGAGCCAGCAGGACCAACCGCGGAGATCTCCCGTCCACCTGGCGCCGGCGGCTCCAGGTGGACGGATGGGCGTGATGCGAAGGGAATGCGGCGAGCTGCCGGAAACAGCCAGGCGAGATGCGAGAGAACTCAGCCAGCAGCGCTGGCGACAGGGCACAGCCTTTCGTGGCGGTCTTGGCCTCACCGCCCGATGCTCGGTTTTGCGCCCGGATCGCCAGGACCCGGGAAGCCGAAGGTCAGGCGGTTTGGCGGCAGGCACCGCGTTCGAGTCCTGAGGCAACCGCCCGGACCTGGTTGCGATCATCCTGATTGGCAGCAGGCCCTACCCCCGCCCGAAGCAGCCCGACCGGACCTGGTCCCGATCGTCCTGGTTCTGGGCTCGGCAGCAGGCCCGCCCCGCCCGGAACAACCCGACCGGACCTGGTTCGGGGCATGGCAGCGGACCCCGCGCCCGGCCCAAGGCAACCCGACCGGACCTGGTCGCGTCGATCCTGGTTCGGGGCATGGCAGCAGACTCTGCGCCCGGTCCAAGGCAACCCCGACCAGAGCTGGTCCCGCCCATCCTGGTTCGGGCATGGCAGCAGACCCCGCGCCCGACCCAAGGCAACCCGACCAGAAACTGGTCCCGCCCATCCTGGTTCGGGCATGGCAGCAGACCCCGCGCCCGACCCAAGGCAACCCGACCAGAAACTGGTCCCGCCCATCCTGATCCCGGGCTTGGCAGTAGGCCCCGCCCGGTCCGGAGACGACCAGCCGGAGCTGATCCCGTCGGTTCTGAGCTCGGCAGCGGGCCCCGCACCCGGTCCCGAGGCAGCCCGGCCGGACCTGGTCAGCGTCGATTCTGTTCCTGGGCAACGAAAAAGGTGCCGGAGCACGAAGCTCCGGCACCTTCTCTGTCGAACCGCTAAGTCGAACCGAACCCGGTCCCCGTCCTGGTCGCCGGCCTTACTGGGCCGAGCCCTTCTGCCAGTCGGTCCAGGACTTGGACCAGTCGCCGTACAGGTCCCACACCGGGAGCTGCGGGCCGCCCGAGTTGGTGACCTCCACGACGTCGCCGAGGCCGAAGTTGTTGAAGAACCACTCGGCGTTGGCGGCGTTCAGGTTGATGCAGCCGTGCGAGACGTTCGAGCTGCCCTGCTGCCCGACGCTGTTCGGGTTCTCGTGGACGAACTCGCCGTCGTTCGAAATGCGCTCGGAGAACTTCTCGTTCGAGCGGTACGCCTTCGGGTCCGGCGGGCACACGCCGTACGTGCAGGAGTCCATCGTGTAGTTCGCCTGCTTGTCCGAGACGACGTGCGGGCCGAGGTGCGTGGGCGTCGCGTCCTTGCCCATCGAGATCGGCATCGACTTCACCATCGAGCCGTTGTGGAAAATCTGCATCTGCTCGCTGTTGCCGTCGGCTTTGGCGATCCACGAATCGTGCACCTTGTACGTTTCGGTGCGATCGTCCGCTCCGTACACGCCATTTCCGAAATCGACGCCGTAAATCTTGGCGTTGACCGTGAGCGTGGTGCCCGGCTTCCAGTATTCCTTCGGCCGGTAGTGGACGTTCTTGTCGTCCATCCAATACCAGCTGCCTTCTTGCTTCGGCGACGACTCGACCGTGAGCGCCTTCTCCACGGCCGCCTTGTTCTTCACCGCGGTCCCGAAGCTGAACACGATCGGCTGCCCCACGCCGACGCCGGTGCTCTTCACCGCGCCCGGGGCCGGGATCAGGTTCGCGTTCGCCTGCTTCTTCGGCGACAGCGTGGTCACCTGGCCCTGCTGTTCGACGGATTTCCCGTCCGCGCCTTGGGCATGCGCCTTCACCTGGTAGGTGCCGCCGTAGCCGAGGACCTCGGTGGTCGTCCAGCTGAGTTTGTCCGACGCGAACTCGCCCGCGACGGGTTTGCCTTTGGAGCTCGTGACCGTGACGTCCGTGAGCTTCCCGTTCGCCGCCTTCACGACGATCGGCGTGCTCGGGCTGATGCCGGACGCGTTGGCCGGTTCGATCGACACCGAAGCCGGTGTCGCGGTCTGGCTCGACCCGCCCGGCGCACCGGGCGTGCCAGCGTCGCTGCCGCCGTCCCCGGAGGAACAAGCGGAAAGCAGCAAGGTTGCCGCGAGAATTCCGGCAACCGGAAAAAATGTCTTCTTCGGGAACATTATGTCTCTTTTGTGAGGGTCGCGGACCGGCAGGGTTCAACTGCAAAACTACGCGATCGGAAAGACGCCCTGGCCGGTGGATCGGTGCATTAGGGTGACACGGATCACTCTCGCGATTTCGCGCCGCCGAGCGGATCAGGGACGCAGCAATCCGGGGGCTCCGTACAAGCCCGGGCCGTCGACCGTGAGTTCCTTCAGATGGTCCCGGGCGGAGTGATACGCCTGCGACGCCAGATCGTCGGTGCGCGAGAAGTCCAGCGGGCTCACCTGAACCGGTGCCGGACCCGGCAGGTAGACGACCGGCACCTTCCTGGCGGCGGCCGGCGCTTCCAGCACGGCCTGATTGCGCATGCTGATCATCGCGGTGAACATCATGACCTCGGCGAACGTCCGCGGCGCGCCGGGCATTTTGCCGGGAAACGCGCAGTCGAGGACGACCAGCGACTTCGCGCCCATGCTCAGCGCCTGTCGCATCGGGACATTGGCGACCAGACCGCCGTCGTAGAGGAGACGGTCCTCGTACGGCACCGGCGGGTAGATGCCCGGGATCGCGCAGCTCGCCAGCAGCGGTGCCTGCAGCGGGCCCGAGGTGAGCAGAACCGGCTCGGCGGTGTCGACGTCGGTGGTGACGACGCCCAGCGGCAGCGCCATGTCCTCGAACCGGCTGCCGACGCCGAGGTGATCGTCGATGATTTTGGCGAGGCCGGTGTTGGGGAAGAGGTGGGTTTTGCTGTGCCGGAGTGTCCGGACCTGGCTGAGCACGCCGCCGGGGAAGGCTTCGGCTTTGGTCATGTGCGCCCAGATGCCGCGGAGCCGCCCGAGCCGGTCGTCGCCGGGCAGGGAGAGCACCGCGGCGTTCAGCGAGCCGACGGATGTGCCGACCGCCAGATCCGGCGTGATGCCTGCTTCGTCCAGGGCTTGCAGCATGCCCACTTGCAACGCGCCGAGGCTGCCGCCCCCGCCGAGAACGAACGCGACCGGCTTCGGGAGGTCTAGTGCCTGCATACGGTCGAATCTAATCAGCGGACGGGGACTCGGATGGGTGACTTCGGGCTGGGGGTGAGTGAGGTTCGCCGCTCGCCGTGGTGGCTGGACGGCGTGGCTGTGGTGGGTGGCTCGGGCGGGCGAGCTGGGCGGGGGATTCGAACGGCCTGGCTTGCCCAGGTCGAGGAGCGGGGAATGCGTGGGAGTCGAGGAGTGGGGAATGCGTGGGAATTGGCGGGTGCTGCGTGGGAATTGGCGGGTGCGTTGACCGGTCAGGCGGATGGGCGGGGTGCGGGCGCGGATGGGCAGGGCGGGGCCGGGATGGGTAGGGCGGGGCCGGATGCGGCAGTCCGGCCCGCCAGTTGGGGCGGCAGGGTGAGGTAGGTGGGGCGAGTTGAGGCCGGGATTGAAACGGCCTGGCTTGGCCCGCCCGAGGAGCGGGGATGTGCGTTGACCGGCCAAGCCGATGGGTCGGGCAGGGCGGATGCGGCAGCCCGGCTTGTGCGTCTAGCCGGGCAGGGCGGGGCCGGATGCGGCAGCCCGGCTTGTCCGTCTAGCCGGGCCGGGCAGGCAGATGCGTTGGCCACTCAGTCAGGGCCGAGGCGGGCAGCGGCGAACCGCGCCGCGAGCGTGAAGGCGACTCGGCTCGCCTGCGAGTCCGGCAGGGGAAGGCAGCTGATCGGACGCGGCGAATCAGTTACCGGTCCGAGCAGGCTCTTCCGGCTGTTCGTCCGGAGAACCAGCCGAAGCCGCGACACCCAATGCCTTGCGTTTCTTCAAGCGCAGCAAGAAGAACACCAGCACCCCGACCACCAGCGCGGCCACCACCAGGAATCCGGTATTCATCGCGCTCTCGACCTTCTTGGCCGCCTCGCCGAGTGCGGCTCCGAGGCTGATGTGCACCAGCGACCAGCAGAACGCGCCGGCGGCGGTCGCCGGGAGGAATTTGCGGAAGGGGAGGTTCGAGGCTCCCGCGGCGGCTGGCGTGAGGGTGCGCAGCACGGGCAGAAAACGCGCGAAGAAGACTGCCCACGCGCCTCTGCGTTCGAGGACTCCGGTGGCTCGGTCCCAGGCGTCGAGGCCGTACTTGCGGATGAGCTTCGTCTCCCGCAAGCGCGGTCCGAACTTCCGGCCGAGGACGTATCCGACCGAATCGCCCAGAGCCGCGCACACGGTGACTACCGCCCACAGGGTCAGGAAGCGGGGCACGGACGTCGCCGTGGTCGCCGCGATCAGCAGGCCTGATTCGCCGGGGGCGATGAAGCCCAGGCCGATCGTGCACTCGGCGAACACGAGCCCGCCGGCTGCCGCGACGAGGCCCGGTTGGGGGAGTGCTTGCAACCAGTCGAGGAGGTCCGTTACTAAAGCCACACCATCACTTTACTGATTCTTGGGAATTGAGTGCCACGTTCGGGTGATCCGGGGACGACGAAGGGCCCCGGTGCGTGACCGGGGCCCTTCGCGGGATGGCGTGTCAGCGGGACAGCAGGCTGCTGGCTTCCTGGGCCGCCGGGCCTTCGGCGGTCAGGTGGGCGAGGTTTTCCGGGAGGTCCTCGCCTCGGTGGGCCTTGGTCTGGGCGTAGAGCCGTCCGGCGCGGTAGGACGAGCGGACCAGCGGGCCGGCCATGACACCCGGGAAGCCGATCTCCTCGGCGGTTTTCGCGTGTTCCACGAACTCTTCCGGCTTGACCCAGCGGTCGACCGGGTGGTGCCGGGGGGAGGGGCGCAGGTACTGGGTGATCGTGATGATCTCGCACCCTGCGTCGAAGAGGTCCCGCAGGGCGACGCTGACCTCATCGGGGGTTTCGCCCATGCCGAGGATCAGGTTGGACTTCGTCACCAGCCCGGCCGCGCGGGCCTGGGTGATGACGTCCAGCGAGCGGGCGTAGCGGAAGCCGGGGCGGATGCGCTTGAAGATCCGCGGCACGGTCTCCACGTTGTGCGCCAGCACCTCGGGACGGGAACCGAACACTTCGGCCAACTGGTCGGGCTCGGCGTTGAAGTCCGGGATCAGCAGTTCGACGCCGGTGCCGGGGTTCAACGCGTGAATCTGGCGGACGGTCTCGGCGTACAGCCAGGCACCGCCATCAGCCAGGTCGTCGCGGGCGACGCCGGTGATCGTCGAGTACCGCAACCCCATGGCCTGCACCGATTCCGCGACCTTCCGCGGCTCGGTGCGATCCAACGCAGCAGGCTTGCCGGTGTCGATCTGGCAGAAATCGCACCGCCGGGTGCACTGGTCGCCGCCGATCAGGAAGGTGGCTTCGCGGTCTTCCCAGCATTCGTAGATGTTGGGACAGCCGGCTTCTTCGCAGACGGTGTGGAGGCCTTCGCGGCGCACCAGGCCTTTGAGTTCGGTGAATTCCGGACCCATCCGCACCCGGGTCTTGATCCACGACGGCTTCTTCTCGATCGGCGTCTCGCTGTTGCGCACCTCAAGCCGCAACAACTTCCGCCCCTCCGGTGCAGCACTCACGGGCTCCACCCTACGCCGAGGTTTTCCTGTGAACGGGGTCCCGATCAACCCCCGGGACGGCCGGAACGCACAGGGTTCTCCCAGAAGCTCTGCGGATTCCCCCGGACCGGCCCGGCACGCTCGCCGGCATGACAGCGATCGAAGTACGCGGGCTCACGAAACGGTACGGGCCCGACACGGTGGTGGACGACCTGTCCTTCACCGTCGAGCCCGGGCAGGTCACCGGGTTCCTCGGGCCGAACGGGGCGGGGAAGTCCACCACCCTCAAGATGATCACCGGCCTCGCCGCCCCGTCCCGCGGATCGGTGACCATCGGCGGTCGGCGCTACCGGGACCTGCCGGTTCCGCTCACCGAGGTCGGCGCGCTGCTCGACGCGGGAGCCGTGCACGGGGCCCGCAAGGCGCGCGACCACCTGCTCGCGCTCGCCGCGAGCAATCGGCTTCCCCGGCGCCGGGTCGACGAGGTGCTCGCCCGCACTGGTCTGGAGAGTGTGGCCGGACGGAGAGCGGGCGGGTTTTCGCTCGGGATGCGGCAGCGGCTCGGTCTCGCGGCCGCGCTGCTCGGCGATCCCCGGGTGCTGATTTTCGACGAACCGGTGAACGGCCTCGACCCCGAGGGCATCCGCTGGATCCGCACCTTCATGCGCTCGCTCGCCCGCGAAGGCCGCGCGGTGCTGGTGTCCAGCCATCTCATGAGCGAGATGGCGCAGACCGCCGATCGCCTGGTGGTCATCGGCCGGGGAAAGCTGCTCGCCGACACCGCGACCGACGAGCTGGCCGGGCAGGAGGGGACGGTGCTCGTCCGCACGTCCGATCCGGACGGCTTCGCCCGGCACCTGCTCGCCGCCGGGGCCACCGTGCGGGACGGCGCCGGGCGTGCGCTGATCGTGTCCGGCCTGACCAGCGACGAGGTCGGCAAGCTAGCCGCCTATCACGGGGTCGCGCTCAGTGAGCTGACGCCGCAACAGGTTTCGCTCGAGGACGCGTTCCTCGCGCTCACCGAGGACAGCATCGAGTACCAGGGGGCCGCCGCATGATGATCTCCGGAACCCTCCGGTCGGAGTGGATCAAGCTCCGCAGCCTGCGCTCCACCTGGTACACCGTGGGCGGCCTGTTCGTCGCCGGGATCGGCATCACCGCGCTGGCGACGGCTTCGGCGGGTGCCGACTACGCCAAGGCGACGGCCGCGGAACGCGCGGCCTGGGACCCGACCGGTCTCAGTCTTAAGTCCTTCATCGTCGCGCAGCTGATCATCGGGGTGCTGGGCGTTCTTGTCGTCACATCGGAGTACGCGACCGGCTTGATCCAGTCGTCGCTCACGGCGACGCCGCGGCGGTCGCGGCTGCTCGCGGCGAAGGTGGTGCTCGCCGCCGCGGTCGCCGTGGTGGCCGGGCAGGTGCTGATGTTCGCCGCTTTCCTGATCGGGCAAGGGTTTCTCGCCGGACAAGGGCTGCCGCACGCGAGCCTCGGCGATCCCGGTGTGTTCGGGGCCGTGGCGGGCGGCGGGTTGTACCTGGCCGCGATCGCGCTGCTCGCGGTCGGCCTCGGCACGCTCATCCGGGCGACCGCGGGCGCGCTGGCCGCGCTGGTCGGGATCGTGCTGCTGGTGCCTGCCGTCGCCGGGGTCTTCCCGGACTGGATGCAGTGGCTGTTCACGTTCTGGCCGTCCAGGGGCGCGGCGGCGATCTTCTCGGTCACGCCGGTTCCGGCGTATCCGGACCCGTGGCTCAACCTCGCCGGTCTGTACGCCGGGGTGGCTGTGGTGCTGGCAGCCGCTTTCGCCGCCTTTCGGCGGCGGGACGTGTGACCGCGGTCTCCGTACGCTGGCGTTCATGGCAGTGATGACGCCCGCGCGTCTGCTGGTGGTCGACGACGAGGCGACCGTGCGGGAGCTGCTGTCCGCGGCGCTGCGGTTCGCCGGGTTCGAGGTGAGTTCCGCGGCGACTGCGGGCGAAGCGGTCGCCGCGGCCGCTGAAGAACCGCCGGACCTGGTGGTTCTCGACGTGATGCTGCCGGACGCGGACGGGTTCGAGGTCGCCCGGCGCCTGCGCGAACGGCATCGGCCCGGCCGGAGCGGGCCGATGCCGGTGCTCTTCCTCACCGCCCGCGACCGGCAGGCGGACAAGGTCGCCGGCTTGTCGCTGGGCGCCGACGACTACGTGACCAAACCGTTCGACCTGGAAGAGCTGATCGCCCGCATCCGCGCGATCCTCAGGCGCACGCAGGGACACCAGGAGGTGGTGACGGTGGGCGAGCTGGTGCTCGACGCGGAAGGTCACCAGGTCACGCGGGCCGGGCAGCCGGTCCGCGTCTCCGCCACCGAGTTCAGGCTGTTGCGGTACCTGATGGAGAACGCCGGCCGCGTGGTGTCGAAGGCGCAGATCCTCGACCGGGTGTGGCAGTACGACTTCGGCGGCGACGCCAGCATCGTCGACACGTACATCTCTTATGTGCGGCGCAAGGTCGACACCGGCGAGCCCAAGCTGATCCACACCGTGCACGGTGTCGGTTACGTGATGCGGGAACCGCGACGGTGAGGCGTCTCCTGCGCCGGATGTCGTTGCGCACCCGGCTTCTGCTGATCACCGCGGGTCTGTTGCTGGCCGGGCTCACACTGATCAGCGCCGTCGTCTCGGACAGTCTGGAGCGCTACCAACTCGACCGGATCGACACCCAGCTGCGCGGTTTCACCGAGCTGGTCGCGCGCGTGCCGTCCGGCGGGCTGCCCGCCGGCGACCCCAGGACGAAGGCGCTCGATCCGGCGCTGGACCTCATCGGTGCCCCGTACGTGCTGTATCTGGACGCGAAGGGCGCGGTGACCGGAGGGATCCATTCGTCTCGGCTGGCAGCGGAAACCTTGCCCTCGCCCGAGGAACTGCGATCGATCCCGGTGCACGGCGCACCTGCCGAGCTGCGGTCCGCGAACGGTTCGGAGCGCTGGCGTGCGGTCGCGGCTCCGGCTCCGGGCGGCATCGTGATCGCGGCGGCTCCGCTCGCCGACGCGGACGCCCTGATCTCCCGGCTGCGGGTCAGCAGTGTGCTGACCGGCTCCGTGCTGCTCGTGCTTCTGACCGGTGCCGGCTGGTTCGCGCTTCGCGGCGGATTGCGTCCGTTGCGCCGGATCGAACACACCGCGGCGGCGATCGCAGGTGGCGACCTCAGCCGCCGGGTGCCCGAGATCGCCGCGCCAGCAACGGAAATCGGGCATCTGGCGGGATCGCTCAACACCATGCTCGGACAGCTGGAGCGCGCCTTCGCCGACCGGACCGCCTCCGAGGCGCGGATGCGGACCTTCGTCGCGGACGTCAGTCACGAACTGCGCACGCCGCTTTTCGGGATCAAGGGCACCGCCGAGCTGTACCGGATGGGCGCGCTTCCCGAACAGTCCGATGTGGACGAAGCCATGCACCGGATCGACCGGGAAGCGGTACGGCTCGCCGCCCTCACTGAGGACCTGCTTCTGCTCGCCCAGCTCGACGAAGCTCCGGAAGCGCAGCTCGACCGCGCGCCGATGGACCTGCGCACGCTCGCCGGCGACGCCCGGCACTCGTTGCGCGCGCTCGACCCGTCGCGGCCGATCGAGCTGACCGGCCCCGGCGGCAAGGGCGCGCCCGGCCCGGCTCCCGTGAACGGCGACGAGGCGCGGCTTCGGCAGGTCGTCACCAACCTCGTCGGCAACGCCGTCGCGCACACTCCGCCGGGCACCGCGGTCCGGGTCGGGGTCGGGACGGTGAACGGCCGGGCGGTGCTGGAGGTGGCCGACGAAGGCCCGGGAATGACTGCGGCGCAAGCGAAACGCGTATTCGACCGGTTTTACCGCGCGGACCGTTCGCGGGCCCGGACGTCGGCGGCCGGAGCGGACGCGGGTCTCGGGCTGGCGATCGCCCGGTCCCTGACGCGGGCGCACGACGGCGAGCTCGAGCTGGAGACCGCGGTGGGGGAAGGGGTGTGCTTCCGGCTCGCGTTGCCGCCGCTGGAGCTCAGCGCGGATCGGGCGTGACGCCGGTCAGCTCGGCGGTCAGCTCCCACAACGTGGTCCCGGCCTCCGGATTCCGTGCCGGGGCAAGGGTCCGTACCTTCGTCGGACGGCCGCGCGCGACGAAGACCGGTCCGATGTAGTCGCCGCCTTCGACGCCGGGGGCGGTCGCGGCGTACAGCTGCGGCAGCGCGCCCTGCTCGACGCGTTGGGCCAGCAGCATTCCGCCGAGCTTGCCGACTTCCCGAAGTGCCGTGCGTACCAAGGGATTCTGGTACGAGCTCGCCATGTTCGTGGTCAGGCCGGTCGCGCTGTAGCCGGGATGCGCCAGCACACTGAGCACAGTGGAATCCGTCGCGCGGAGGCGTCGGTCCAGTTCGATGCCGAAGGTTTGGTTCGACAGTTTCGCCTGGCCGTATGCAGCTGCCGCGCGGTACGGGCGGTGCTCGGCGTTCGGGTCGTCCAGGTGCAGGTGCGCGCCGAAAGCGGCGACGCTGGACAGCGTGACGACGCGACCGGCCGGTGCGCCGCGCAGGGCGGGCATCAACAGCCACGTCAGCGCGGCGTGTCCGAGGTGGTTCGTGCCGAACTGCAGCTCGAAACCGTCTGCGGTGCGGCCTTGTGCGGTGGCCATGACGCCGGCGTTGTTCATCAGCACGTCCAGCGCGTCGCCGGTGAGTTCACGCACCTTGGCGGCGGCTTCGCGGACGGACGCCAGGTCGGCGAGGTCCAACTGGACGAGTTCGGGTTCGGCTCCGGAAGCCGCGGCACGGACCCGGTCGAGCGCGGTTTCGCCGCGTTCCGGCGAGCGGCAGCCGAGCAGGACGCGAGCGCCGTGTGCGGCGAGGACTTCCGCCGAACGCAGGCCGAGGCCGGAATTCGCTCCGGTGATCAGGACGGTCCGGCCGCTCTGGTCGGGGATCCGGGCCTCGGTCCAGCGTTCGTTCATCGGGCCAGCTAACTACACGTCACGCACTCGGCGCGAGCAGGCGCATCAGATGCCCGACCGGGCCGCGCCTGCGGACCGGGCCGGCGTCGCCGGCGCGCAGCAGCGCGTCGAGCGTGCGCCCGACCTTGACGATCTCTTCGGCGGGTTCGCCCGGTTCGGCGAGACCGGCGGTGAGCGCCAGGGTGTGCAGTTCGATGCGGTGCAGCGGTTCCAGCGCGGGGCAGCGCTCCAAGGCGCCGTCCAGCACTGTGCGCAGGTCTTCGTGGTCGTGCTGCGCCTGCCGCCACGCGCGGGTGACGGCGTCGACCTGGTCGCCGGGCAGATCCGCCTCGTCGGGATCGGCGAACTCGGCGCGCAGGTAGCCGCTGAGCAGCTGCGTCCACTTGTACTGCAGTGCCAGCAACAGATTCTCTTCGGTGCCGAACTCATCGGCGGCACCAGGGATTTCGGCCAGCGACAGCGGCTCGCGCGGGGCGCGCCTCGCTTGGCGGACAGCGGCATCGAGGATCTCTCGCCGCCGGTAGAAGTCGGTCCAGCTCATGG
This sequence comes from Amycolatopsis sp. NPDC114503, assembly GCF_055633655.1. NCBI lineage: Bacteria > Bacillati > Actinomycetota > Actinomycetes > Pseudonocardiales > Pseudonocardiaceae > Amycolatopsis > Amycolatopsis sp. NPDC114503. The sequence continues at coordinate 11,661 of NZ_JBVKDT010000007.1, forward strand.
TGTGGCTCCCCTTCCGTGACCCGGGTCATACTGCCGGTCTGCGGCATACTCCCGGTACGGACCTGACACGGCCAACATACCACGGGTATGGTCCGGCGGGCCCCGGCGTAAGGTTGTGAGCGTGCCGACAATGAGGTCCCGACGACTCGACTACTCCGAGTCGACCCGCTCCGCCCTGGTCGACAGCGCGGTCGAACTGTTCACCAAACGCGGATACGCGGGTACCTCGCTCGACGAGGTCGCCAAACGCGCACGAGTCACGAAAGGCGCGCTGTACCACCATTTCAGCGGGAAGCAGGCGCTCTTCGAGGCCGCGTTCGAACAGGTCGAAAGCCTGGTCTACGACCGGCTGCAGAAGATCATGACCGGCGACGGCGAGCCGTGGGAACGCGCGATGGGCGGGCTGCAGGCGTTCATCCGCAGCTGCCTCGACCCGTCGTACCAGCGGATCGCCATCCACGAGGGACCGGTCGTGATGGGCTGGGAGCGCTGGCGCGAGGCCGAGGAGCAGTCCAGCTTCGGGCTTGTGCGGTCCGGGCTGCAGTTGCTCGTCGACGCGGGCGAGGTGGAGCCAGTGCCGGTCGACCTCACCGCGCGGCTGCTGTTCGGCGCGCTGTCGAGCGCGGCCACCGAGATCGCCGGCGCGGCCGACCCGAAGAAGGTCGGGGCCGAGATCGAGGACGTCATCATGCGGATGCTGTTCCGGCTGCGCCGTCCGGCCGCCGACCAGGAGCGGCCCGCCGCGGGATGATCGCCGCGCCGTTAGGCTGGCGGACATGGACTTGAGGATCTTCACCGAACCCCAGCAGGGGGCGAGCTACGACGACCTGCTGCGGGTCGCGCGGACCACTGAGGCCGCGGGTTACGACGCGTTCTTCCGCAGCGACCACTACCTCAAGATGGGCGACGCGGACGGCCTTCCCGGACCGACCGACGCGTGGATCACCCTCGCCGGCCTCGCCCGCGAGACCGAGCGGCTCCGCCTCGGCACGCTCGTCACCGCGGCCACCTTCCGCCACCCCGGCCCGCTCGCGATCTCGGTCGCGCAGGTGGACCAGATGTCCGGCGGGCGCGTGGAATTCGGCTTCGGCGCCGGGTGGTACGACGACGAGCACACCGCCTACGGCCTCACCCTGCCGCCGCTCAAGGAGCGCTTCGACCGCTACGCCGAGCAGCTCGCGGTGATCACCGGCCTGTGGAAGACCCCGGCGGGGGAGAAGTTCTCCTACTCCGGCGACTACTACACGCTGGCCGACTCGCCCGCGCTGCCGAAGCCCGCGCAGTCGCCCGCGCCGCCGGTGATCATCGGCGGCGGCGGCAAGAAGCGCACGCCGGCGCTGGCCGCGCGGTACGCCGACGAGTTCAACCTGCCGTTCGTGGACGCCGAAACCGCGCTCGCGCAGTTCGAGCGCGTGGACGCGGCGGCGGAGGCGATCGGCCGCAGCCCCAAGGAGATCCTGCGTTCGGTCGCGCTCGTGCTGGCGGCGGGCCGGGACGAGGCCGAGGTCGCGCGCCGGGCGTCCGCGATCGGCCGGGAGACGGACGAGCTGCGGGCCAACGGGCTGGCCGGGACCGCGGCGGAGATCGTGGACCGGATCGGGCAGTGGCGGGAGAAGACCGGGATCACCCGGCTGTACCTGCAGGTGCTGGACCTCTCCGACCTCGACCACATCGAGTTCGTGGCCAGCGAGGTCGCGCCGCAGCTGGACTGACGCGAAAAGGGGCCTCCCGAGCGGGAGGCCCCTTTGTCGTCGGGACGGTCAGTTCTGCAGGGCGAAGGTGACGCCGGGGGCCTTCGGGGCCTCCGGACGCGGCAGCCAGCGGTCGTCGCTCACCGGCAGTTCGCCTTCGAGCGCGGCCAGCACCAGCTCCTTCGCCAGCGGCAGCACCTCGGCGACCGGGACGTCGCGCTGCAGTTCGTAGGACAGCGAAGTGACGCCCGCGTCGCGGATGCCGCACGGCACGATGTTGTCGAACGCGGCCAGGTCGGCGTTGCAGTTCAGCTCGAACCCGTGCATCGTCACGCCGCGCTGGACGCGGATGCCGATCGCGGCGATCTTGCGCTCGATGCCGCGTTCGTCGGCCGGGATCCACACGCCGCTGCGGCCCTCGACGCGGCCGGTGCGCACGCCGAACCGGTCGCACACCGCGATCAGGGCCTCTTCCAGCCGGCGCACGTAGTGCATGACGTCGATCGGGTCGGCGAGCTTGAGGATCGGGTAGCCGACCAGCTGGCCGGGGCCGTGCCAGGTGATCTTGCCGCCGCGGTCGACGTCGATCACCGGGGTGCCGTCGACGGGCCGGTCCTCGGGCTCGGTGCGCTTGCCCGCGGTGTAGACCGACGGGTGCTCCAGCAGCAGCATGGTGTCCGGCCCGGTCTCGTCCGCGCGGGCGGCGAGGATCTCCCGCTGCAGGTCCCAGGCCTCGGTGTAGTCGATCGTCCCGACCTCGCGCACGACCAGGGGTTCGGCGGCGATACGACAGCTTGCGCTCGAAGAACTCACCCGTCGAGGCTACGCCTTCCGCTCGCCGGAAAGGGGATCAGCCGGAGTGCGGTCGCTGACACCAAGCCCACGCCGAGCACCGCGAGCACGGCCCCGGCGGTGTCGGTCACCCAGTGCACGCCGAGCACGATCCGGCAGGCCGCGGCCAGCACGGTCGCCGCGGCGGAAATCCAGATTGCCCACCGGACGAACCGCGGCCGGAGCCAGGCGCAGAGCAGGACGACGACCAGGCCGGTCGTCGCGACGGAAACGACGTGGCCGCTGGGGTAGCTCAGATCCGGGTACACGCGCGGGCGCTGCCGCTGGAACACCGGCTTGAACGCCAGACTGGTCAGCCTGCAGAGCAGAAGCACCACGGCAAGCCGCACGCACAAAGACAACTGCGACCGGTCCCGCAGCACGATCGCCAGCAGCACCACGCCGAGCACGTACGGCAGAACCGGGCCGAGGAGGTTCGTCACCACGCCCGCGATCTGCCCGGCCGGGCGGGTGTCCTGTCCCCGCAAGGCCGTGGCGACCTCGAGATCGAGCTGCAGCGGCTGCCGGTCCACCAGGAACCCGAGCCAGAGGAATGCCGCGAACAGCACGACCCCGGTGACGATCCACCGGACGCGCGGCATCGTCACGTCGCCGCGGCGAGCGCGCTGTCGACGGTGCGGTGCCGGAATTCGTACCCGCTCGCCTCGAGTTTCCGCGGCACCGCGCGCTGCCCGTACAACGCCATCTCTTCGGCGGCCTGGCCGAGGGCGATCTTCATCGCGATTTCCGGCACCCACCACGGCGCGGGCCGGTGCACGGCGTGGCCGAGGGCGTGGGTGAACTCGGCGTTGGTCACCGGGATCGGGCCGGTGAGATTGACCGGACCGGACAGCGAGTCGTGCTCCAGGATGTGCACAAGGGCGCCGATTTCGTCCTCCAGCGCGATCCACGGCATGTACTGGCTGCCGTCGCCCAGCCGTCCGCCGAGCGCGAAGCGGAAGAGCGGACGCAGCACGTCGAGCAGACCGCCTTGCCGCGCCAGGACGAGACCGGTGCGGATCGAGACGACCCTCGCGTTCGCCGCCGCGGCGGTCGCGGCCTCCCACTCGGTGCACATCTCGGCGAGAAAACCGTTGCCGGCCTTGGTGTTCTCATCGACCACAGTGGACCCGGAGTTGCCGTAGTAGCCCACCGCGGAAGCGTTCACCAGTACGCCGATGCCGTGTTCGGCCACCGCTTCGGCGAGCACTTCGGTCGGCTCCACGCGGCTGTCGAGCAGCTGCTGCTTGCGCATTCCGCTCCAGCGCCCGGGCAACAGCGGCGCGCCGCACAGGTTCACCACCGCGTCGATGCCGTCGAACGCGCCGTCGTCGATCCGTCCCGACGGCGGGTCCCAGCCGCTCTCGTCGGCGGCTTGCGCGGTGCGCCGCACCAGCCGGCGCACTTCGTGCCCGGATTCGCGCAGCCGTCCGGTCAATGCGGTGCCGAGGAGACCGCCGGAGCCCGCGATGAGTACCCGCATGCCTCTGATCGTGTCCTATCGGCCGCGCTCGTGCACACCCGGGCGGAGCTGACCGGCGACGTCGGCCGCGGCGGTCAGCAGCACCAGCGCGGGAATCGCGGCGGTCGGCTTGAGCCGGTAGCTGCCGCGCCGGTCCTGCTCGACCAGTCCGGCCGCGGTGAGCGCCTTGAGGTGGTGGTAAAGCCGTCCCGGCGAGCTGAGTTCGGCGGCTTCCTGCAGCGCGGCACCGGTTTGCGCGCCGTCGCGGGCGAGCAGCCGGACGAGCGCGATCCGGTCGGTGTTCGCCAGCGCGGCGAGCACCTCGGCGCGCGGCCCGTCCGGCAGCGACAGGACCGCGGGCGTGGTGAGCCGGATTTCCCAGCGCAGCTCGGGATCGGTCAATTCGCCCTGATAGCCGACGATCCCGTGCGGGCCGTCATGGACGGGTTCGGCGGGCCGCCCCTCCAATGCGGCCATCCGGCGTTCGAGCGCCGCGACGCGCTCGGCGAGGTCTTCGGTCATGCGGGTCAGTGTCCCAGCGCGCGCTCCAAAGCTTGGAAGGTGGCGGGTCGGTACAGCGCGTCGATGCCTAGCTTGAGCAGCACCTCGTAGTTCGCGGAGTCCGCTTCAGTGGCGTTCTGCAGCAGAATCGTGCCGGTGCCCGGGCGACGGCCGGGCCACGTCACGTCGAAGCCGAAAGTGAGGATGGCCGGAAGGCTGCCCCCTTTGAACAGCAACGCATTCGAGCCTGGCGGCTTCCTTGACGCGAGCACCACGCCGAGGACTTGCTGTGCGAGAACGGCGGCGCGATCGCGGCTGGAGGCGATTTCGCGGTGCAACCCGAACAGCTGCGCGGCGCTGCCCCGGCCGGTGGCGTCCGCCCACGCGTAGGTCTGTTCCAGCGTCGGAGGATTCGTCGTGACCCTGGGGAGCACCCGGGCGCGGAACGAGGTGTCGCAGGCGAACCGGTTCGCGAGTGCGTCGCCCGCGGCACGGCGCACGACGACCGGGCTGCCGGGCGGAGGACAGTATTCGGGGAACAACAACAGCAGGACTTCTCCGCTGAACATCCGGACGTCCGGCATCGGCCAGCCGCCGCGAGCCCCCGCCGCCCGCAGCGCCCGGTCGCCGAGCCGGTGGCGCAGGTAGTCGGCCGCGGCGTTGTCGCTGACGAAGATCGTCATTTCCGCGATGTCGCACAGCGGCACGCGCTGATCCGGATTTTTCGCCATGCCGTATTCGTCGCACGGGATCCCGAGCTGCGTCAGCGCTTGCCAGTGCGCGCCCGAGCCGATCGGGCCGTCGCCGAGGTAGGGATGCCAGGCGTCCCAGTCGCCGACGCGCACCGGCTCGGCCGGATCCAGCCGTCCCTCGGCGACCGCGGTCGTGTAGGCGAGCAGGTGCACTGCCTTGATCGCGGACGCGAGCGGGCGCGGCCGGTCCGCGAGGTGGCTGAACCGGCGGCCGGTGCCGTCGGAGAAGACCGCCGACACGTCGTCGCGGTGTGCCGCGAGCCGGGCGAGCCAGCCTTCGGGAGTGGATTGGTCCGGGGGATCGGCCAGCGCGAGCGAGGGCACTGCGAACGTGGCGGCCCCCGCTGCTGCGACCGACGTGAGCAAGCTTCGTCGAGTGAGCATGCCGGTCAGCTTACTCCGGTATTCCGGAATTCCGGATAAGCCGAAAGCCGGAAAACGCGAAGGCCCCCGCACCCGAGCGGGTGCGGGGGCCTTCGGCCGAGAGAATTGCCGGATCAGAGACCCAGTTCGTCCTCGAAGTTGCCCTCTTCCAGACGCTGCTTGATCGTCGTCAGGAAGCGGCCGGCGTCCGCGCCGTCGACCAGGCGGTGGTCATACGTCAGCGGCAGGTACGCCATCGAACGGACCGCGATGGTGTCGTTGCCCTCGGCGTCGGCCACGACGACCGGGCGCTTCACCACGGCGCCGGTGCCGAGCATGCCGGACTGCGGCTGCACGATGATCGGCGTGTCGAACAGGGCCCCGTTGGAGCCGATGTTCGTGACGGTGAAGGTGCCGCCGATCAGCTCGTCCGGCTTGATCTTGTTGGCACGGGCCCGCGCCGCCAGGTCGGCGATGCGGTGCGCGAGACCGGCGAGGCTCAGCTCGCCCGCGTCGTGGATCACGACCGAGAGCAGGCCGCGCTCGGTGTCCACCGCGATGCCCAGGTGCACGGCGCCGTGGTAGGTGATCTCCTTCGTGTCCTCGTTGTAGGACGCGTTGACGTTCGGGTGCTGCTTGAGCGCCTCGACCGTCGCCTTGGCGAAGAACGGCAGGAACGTGAGGTTGACGCCCTCGCGCTCCTTGAACGCCGCCTTCGCGCGCTGGCGCAGCTTGGCGATCTTGGTGACGTCCACCTCGTGCACCTGCGTGAGCTGCGCGGAAACCTGCAGCGACTCGCGGGTCTTGGTGGCGGTGATCTGCCGGATCCGGCTCGCCTTCTGCACGGTGCCGCGCAGGGCGGCGACCTCCGGCGAGACCGCGGCGGCGCGCGGGGCGGACGGAGCGGCGGCGGCCGGAGCGGAAGCCGGGGCGGAAGCAGCCGGGGCCGGAGCCGCCTTCTGCTTGGCCTCGGCCGCGGCGAGCACGTCCTGCTTGCGGATGCGGCCGCCGACTCCGCTGCCGGTCAGCGACGCGAGGTCGATGCCGTGCTCGGAGGCGAGCTTGCGCACCAGCGGCGTGACGTACGGGCCGTCCGCGGAGCCGTTGTCCGCCGGGGCCTGCGCGGCCGGGGCGGGCTTGCTTTCCTGCGCCGGAGCCGGGGCGGCGGGCGCGGGGGCCGGAGCCGCCGGGGCCGGAGCGGGCTTGCTCTCCTGCACCGGGGCCGGAGCGGGCTCCGGAGCCGGGGCGGGCTTGCTTTCCTGGGCGGGCGCGGCGGCCGGGGCGGCGTTCGCGTCGCCGATGACCGCGAGCACCCCGCCGACCTCGACGGTCTCGTCCTCGCCCGCGCGGATCTCCAGCACGGTGCCGGCGACCGGCGACGGGACCTCGGTGTCGACCTTGTCGGTGGAGATCTCGAGCAGCGGCTCGTCGACCTCGACGGACTCGCCGACCTGCTTCAGCCAGCGGGTGACGGTGCCCTCGGTGACGCTCTCGCCCAGTTCGGGCAGCTTCACCTCGGTGCCCGAACCGCCCGCGGCCGGCGCGGTGTCCGGCTGCGACGGAGCGGACTCGGCCGGGGCGGACGCCGCGGCGGCGGCAGGGGCTTCCTGCTGCTGCGGGGCGGGCTCCGGCTCGGCCTGCCGGGCGGGCGCGGAGGACTCGGGCACGCCGCCGGTGCCGTCGTCGATCACCGCCAGCTCGCCGCCGACCTCGACGGTGTCGTCTTCCTTGGCGCTGATCTTCACGACCGTGCCTGCCACCGGCGACGGTACTTCGGTGTCGACCTTGTCGGTCGAGATCTCGAGCAACGGCTCGTCGACCTCGACCGTGTCGCCCTCCTGCTTCAACCACCGGGTGACGGTGCCCTCGGTGACGCTCTCGCCGAGCTCCGGCAGCGTGACGGAGTAGGCCATTGTTCGCTGGCTCCCTTGATCGCTAAGACGTGGTCTGGATTGTGCTGGTTGCGCGTCAGCTGTGCACGTGCAGCGGCTTGCCCGCGAGGGCGAGGAACGCTTCGCCGAGTGCCTCGGTCTGCGTGGGGTGCGCGTGGATCAGCGGGGCGACGTCCTCCGGGAACGCCTCCCAGCTGTAGATCAGCTGCGCTTCGCCGATCAGCTCGCCGACCCGGTCGCCGACCATGTGCACGCCGACGACGGGGCCGTCCGGCGCCTTCACCAGCTTCACGCCGCCGGAGGTCTTGAGGATCTGGCTCTTGCCGTTGCCGCCGAGGTCGTAGGTGAACGTGGTGACGTCCGAGCCGTACTTCTCCTTGGCCTGGGTCTCGGTGAGCCCGACCGACGCGACCTCGGGGTGCGAGTAGGTGACGCGCGGGATGCCGCGCTCGTCGATGACGCGCGGGTTCAGGCCGGCGATCTCCTCGGCCACGAAGATGCCCTGCTGGAAACCGCGGTGCGCGAGCTGAAGGCCCGGCACGATGTCGCCGACCGCGTAGACGTTCGGAAGGTTGGTGCGCAGCCGGTCGTCGGTGAGCACGAAGCCGCGGTCGATCTTGACGCCCGCTTCCTCGTAGCCGTGCCCGGCCGAGTTCGGGCCGCGGCCGACGGCGACCAGCAGCAGGTCGGCTTCCAGCGTCTCGCCGGACTCCAGCGACACGCTGACGCCGTTGTCGTCCTGCTTCGCGCCGGTGAACCGGACGCCGGTCTTGAAGCCGATCTTGCGGCGGCGGAACGCGCGCTCGAGCTGCTTGGAGGCGTACTCGTCCTCGTTCGGGACCAGCCGGGGGAGCGCCTCGACCACGGTGACGTCGACCCCGAAGGAGGCCCACACGCTGGCGAACTCCACGCCGATCACGCCGCCGCCGAGCACGACGACCTTCTTCGGCACGTAGTCCAGCGTCAGCGCCTGCTCACTCGCGATGATGCGGCCGCCGAGCTCGAGGCCGGGCAGGGTGCGCGAGTAGGAACCGGTGGCGAGGATGACGTTCTTGCCGGTGTACCGGGTGCCGTCGACCTCGACGGTCGTGCCGCCGACGAACCGGCCGGTGCCCTCGACGAGGTTCACCTTGTGCGCCTTGGCCAGGCCCTGGAGGCCCTTGTACAGCCGGGAGACGATGCCGTCCTTGTACTTGTTCACCCCCGCGATGTCGATGCCCTCGAACACGGCCTTGACGCCGAAGGTCTCGGCGTCGCGGGCCTCGTCGGCGACCTCGGCGGCGTGCAGCAGGGCCTTGGTCGGGATGCAGCCCCGGTGGAGGCAGGTCCCGCCCAGCTTGTCCTTCTCGATCAGCGTGACGGAAAGGCCCAGCTCGGCCGCGCGGAAGGCCGCGGCGTAGCCGCCCGATCCGCCTCCCAGGATCACGAGGTCGGCGGAGGTGTCGCTCACTTCAATAACTCCTCGGCAGCGATAGGGGTGAAGCTTCGGTCGCCGCGGCACCCGGTATAAACGCGCGCGCGACAACAGCCATCTTGTCACTACGCCGATCGGTGTTGCGACCTAGCCGGGCCAAGGCGGCGCTGCGACACCGGCCACACGCGCCACCGGGAATAATGGAGTCCGGACTCTCGCCGGAAGAAAGGTGGTCGAAGTGGGGATCTTCGACTCGTTGCGCCGCCGCGGCAGACGCGGCCCGGCCGCTGGAGCAGGCCGCTCCGGAGGCCAGGCTGATACCCGCTACCTGCAGGAATGGGCCGCCGCGCGACGCGGGGTGGAAGCCTTCGTCGAACCGAAAACCACGGTGACCGACACCACTGTGGTGCTCGTCGCGCACGACGGCGAATGGACCCGCCGCCGGATCGGCAGCTTCGACGCCGCGCAGCGGTTCGGGCACAAGAACACGATTCCGGTGTACGAGGTCGCGCGCGTCGGTTACCCGAAGCGCATGCGCGAATACACCGACCGGCAGAAGCGCCGCCCGGGCGGTTGAGTCGGGGGATCGCTTCCGGTAACCGGTGGGTTGTTGCTGGGGGTGCTTAGTCCGTTGGGGACGGCTCGTCGCCTGGCGGCGACATTGCGCGTGGGTGCGTTGCGTGGGGCACCCCGAAGCTTGATTGTGCTGACGGTTCGGGGGTGCTTGTCAAGGCGGGAAAGATGCCTTGACAAGCACCCCCGAACCGCAGGGAGGCTTCGTATCGGGGTGCGGGGGAGGGGCTGGGTGCCTCGACTGTTGGGGGCGCGGGTGCCGGTTTTAGGGCTGGGTGCCTCGACCGTTAGGTGCGCTGGTGCGGTTGGGTGGCTCGCTCGTTGGGTGCGGCGGGTGCGGTTGGGTGGGTGGTCTGTGGAGGGCTCCTTGAGGGAATCTGGTTCCGTGAGGGGCTCCTTGAGGGAATGCCGGTCTGTGAGGGGAACCCTGGGGGAATCAGCGTCTGTGAGGGTTCCCCTCACGGACTTCAGCTGGCAGCCGAATCAGGCACTCGCTTCCAGCAATCGGTGATGGTGTTCCAGCAACGCGCGGAACGAGTCGTGCGCGGTGCTGCCGTAGGCGAGGTCGACTTCGACTGTTCGCCAGCTGTCGCCGGTGTGGGTGAGCAGGACTGTCGCGGGGTCGGAGACGATCACGACGGTGCCGTCGGCGCGCAGTTCGCGGGCGGGCAGCAGGCGCGGGAACACCACGTCCGCGGGCAAGCCGTCCGTGATCGCCAGGAATTCGCGGTAGTCGTCGGGCAGGCGGAAGCCGAGGCGGTGTTCGGTCGCGGCCAGGTCGGCGGGCGACGCCGGAGCGGGGGCTCGCTGCCCGCGCAGCCGGAGGATCGCGGCGACTAGTTCCGGCAGGCTGCCCGGGCCGGTCGGATGGCGTTCGCGCAGTGCGGCGATCAGCGCGCCCGCGCATTGGTCCGGCCATTCCGCGCCGAGGCCGAGCGGGTCCGCGCCGGCGACCAGCCGGGCGGCGAGCGGGCGGGTGGCGGCGAGTGTCGCGACGTCCGGGTTCGGGTGGTTTTCCACGAGCGCGGCCCACGCGTCGAGGTCGGCGGCGGCCAGTGCGTCGCGCACCGGATCGGGGCGTTCCGGGGCGATCGCGGAGACGACGCCGGCGACCGGCGAACCGTCGAAGAGACCGTCCAAATCGGACGCTCGGCGGGCGAGAAGTGCTTGGTGGGCTTGCTCTTCCGTGTCCAGGTCGAGCGGGACTAGCGCGTCTGCCCATTGTGGACGGTCGCCGCGCGCCTCGAAGAGCATCGCCCAGGCGCGGGCGCGCACCGCGTCGTCGGCGAGCACGGACGTCGGGCGTCCGGTCACCGCGTGCCATTGCGTGACGAGGCGATCGGCGGCGTCGCCGGCGCCCGCGGTCGCGAGGAGGAGCGCCGCGTGGCCGATCCGGCGGTCAGCGGCGGCCTCGTCGGCGGTGAGCACGTCGCGGACGGCGGTTTCGAGGTAGTCGTCGCGCTGCATGGTCGCGAGCGTGCCACACGGGCGCGGACACGACGGAGGCCCCGCACCTGGCGCGGTGCGGGGCCTCCGTCGGGAAAACCGGGTCAGCCCTGGTCTGCGATGTCCGCCAGGACCGCGGCGATGGTGCGGACCGGGACGCCGGTGCCGCCCTTGCCGGTGTAGCCCCACGGGCCGCCGGAGTTGAAGGCCGGGCCGGCCACGTCGAGGTGCACCCACGGCAGGTCCGCGGGCACGAACTCGCGCAGGAAGACGCCCGCGACGAGCATGCCCGCCCAGCGCTGGCCGGTGACGTTCGCGATGTCCGCCAGGCGCGAGTCGAGGTCGCCGCGCAGTTCGTCGGGCAGCGGCATCGCCCAGCCGCCCTCGCCGGTGGCCTGCATGATGCCCGCGACGCGGTCGCGGAACTCGTCCGAGCCCATCACGCCGGAGATCCGGTTGCCCAGCGCGACCACCTGCGCGCCGGTCAGCGTGGCGGTCTCGATCAGGTAGTCCGGGTTCTCCTCGGCCGCGCGCACGATCGCGTCGGCCAGCACGAGCCGTCCTTCGGCGTCGGTGTTGAGCACCTCGACGGTCTTGCCGCCGTACATGGTCAGCACGTCGCCCGGGCGGTAGGAGGTGGCCGAGGGCAGGTTCTCCGCCAGCGGGATGTGCGCGGTGATCTCGAGCGGGTACTTCAGCTTCGCGGCCAGCACGACCGACGCGAGCACGGCCGCCGCGCCCGACATGTCGGACGTCATGTGGTCCATGTTGGCGGCGGGCTTGAGCGAGATGCCGCCCGAGTCGAAGGTGATGCCCTTGCCGACCAGCGCGACCTTCTTGCGCGCCTTCGCCGGCTTCCAGCTGACGCGCAGCAGGCGCGGCGGACGCGACGAACCGCCGCCGACGCCGAGGATGCCGCCGAAGCCCTTGCGCTTGAGGACCTTCTCGTCGAGCACCTCGAACTCGAGGCCGTTCGCCTCGGCGAGCTTCTTCGCGCGGTCGGCGAAGGACGCCGGGAAGAGGTCGTTCGGCGGGGTGTTGATCAGGTCGCGGGCGATGATCACCGACTCGGCGATGAATCCGGCCGCCTTCAGCGTGGCCTTGTGCTCGCGCGCGGTGCCCTCGGCCGGGCTGACCAGGTCGGCCTTCGCCAGCGGGGCGTCGCCCTTCTCCGAGCGGTACTCGGTGAAGACGTACGCGCCCAGCGCGATGCCCTCGGTGGCGGCGTGCAGGTCGACGGCCGACAGCGTGACGAACGCCCGCTCGGTGCCGCTCAGCGCGCGGGCCGCGGCGCCGGCCGCGCGGCGCACCTGCTCGGCGGTGATTTCCCCGTCCTTCGGCTTGCCGAGGCCGACGGCCAGCACGACGCCCGCGGGCAGCTTGCCCAGCGTCGGCAGCTTCACGATCTCCTCGGCCTTGCCGGACGCGCCGAGCGTGCCCAGCACCTCGGCGAGTTTGCCGTCGAACGCCGCGTCGGCGACCTCGGAGCCGGCGGCGAGCGTGAGGCCGTCCTCGCCCTGGAGGGTGCCGATCACGACGACGTCGGCGCGGGTCTTGCCCAATGCCGCACCCGTGTTCTCGGAGAGGGCAAGCTTCGGCACGGTCACTTCTGGCTCCTCGCGACGTCGCGGTGGTGCCGGGCGATCTGCCCGGTCGATCGTGAGCCATGCTAATGACAAAGCCATCCGGACGGGGGAAGGGGGATCGCGGTGCGGCTCGCGGGAGCACTCCTGGTGACGCTGGCGGCGGGTGCCGCCGGGGCCGGGTATTGGGTGCTCGCCGGGGTTTTGCTCGCCGCGCTGGCCGCGGTCGCCGCCTCGCGGCTGCCCGCGCTCGGCGACGATCCGGCCGCCCGGATCGTCGGCGGATTATCCCGGCTGGCACAGATCGTCGTGCTCGCGCAGGCCTTCGGCGCGTATGTGTTCCCGGTGCAGCCCGGGTATGCGGCCGCCGCGCTCGTGGTATTCGTCGCGGCGGCGGATTTCGCCGGGCTGCGGCTGCCGGATCTGCTGGTCAAGTGGGTTCTCGGCGTGCTGCTGGCCGCCGCGGCGGTGCTCGTGGCGATGTGTCTGGCCGTCGCTCCGGTGTCGCAAACGGGCGGAATCGGTACACCGCCAGTGGCTGGGACGGTCGTCGCGGCGTTGTTCCTGCTGCCGTTCCTGATTCCGGAACCAGGGGAGCGGAGCACCGGCCGCGCGCTCGTTCTGGGACTGGTCGCGGTAATCGTCACCGCGGTCACGCTCTTCCAGCTGGGTCCGATCCGGCTTGGATTGTCCGGGACGGCGATGCGGGACCTGCTGTCCGCCGCGGACGCGGGACAGCTCCAGCCGTTGCTCACGGTGATCGCAGTGCTGGCGACTCTCCCCGCTGCATTCACGACTTTCGTCGGGGCGCGACAGCGGTTTGCGCCGTCCGGCGGGGCTCCGGTCGCGGTGGGTGCGCTGCTGGCAGCGATCGCCGCCGCGTTCGTTCCGCTGCCGACGGTGCTGCTCGCGGCCGGGCTCGGCGCGGTCGCGGAAGTGCTGCTGCGGGTGCGGGTTCGTCGCTACCGTGGCGTCCATGACTGAGCACCGCTGGGCGCCGGGACAGACAGTCGTCGAACGTTTCGTTCGCCCGGACGGCAGCATCGGCCAGCATCACCCGCTGCGCGTGCTCTCCGACGACGGCGAGACTCTGCTCGGCTGGCTCCCGCTGGGCACGCCGATCGTCGGCAGCAGGCTCGCGGACGGTCGAAGCCTGCGCGAAGCACCGCTGGAACAACGGTTTCTCGAGCCGCGCGTGCGGGTGCCGGACATCTGGCACGGCACCTCGACGCTGCGGCTGATTCCCGACGGCGCCTGGTCGTCGGTGTGGTGGTTCTTCGAGGCGGACGGACGCTTCCGCGACTGGTACGTGAACCTCGAAATCCCGCGCGGGCGCACCGAAACCGGCCCGGACCGGATCGACGGCATCCTCGACCTGGTCGTGACGCCGGGCGCGGGCTGGAGGTGGAAGGACGAGGACGAAGCGGAGGCGGCCGTCGAGGCGGGCCGGCTGACCCCCGCCGAACTCGGCGAGCTGCGCGCGGAAGGCGAACGGATGGGCGCGCTGGCCGAGCGGGGCGCGTATCCGTTCGACGGCACGCACACCGATTTCCGCCCGGACCCGGACTGGCCGGCCCCCGCGCTGCCCGCCGGACTGTGCTGACCTACTGGGCCAGCAGGACCAGCGCGATGAACAGCACGATGTTGACGACGAGCAGGATCACCACCGATTTGGTCGGCAGGTTCCTGGCGATCACCTGGCCGTGCAGGTTTTTCCACCAGTAGATGCCGAATCCGGCGACGACCAGGCCGAGGAAGAAGCCGAACCCGCTGGAAAGCAGGCCCCAGCCGACCATCCCGAGCATTCCGGCCCCGAAGGTCAGCAGGGCCGCGGTGCCGAAGGTCTTGACGTCCGGCCCGGCGCCCGGCCCGGCTTGGCGTGCTGGTTGAGTGCTCACGCCGTCCATCGTAGTGGGGTGACGCTGCGAGCGCGGGGCAGTGCGGCGAGTAAAACCACAGGACTTCCGACTAACGTGCTTCCGACCAAGCGCTATCGTTTATGCATGACCACAGCGACGCAGTTCACCCACGTTCCGAACCCGAGCCCCGCGAGTCCTGAACGCGTCGCCGAGGTACTTGCCAAGCCGGGGTTCGGCACGCACTTCACCGACCACATGGTCACCGTGCGCTACAGCACCGAGAAGGGCTGGCACGACGCCAAGGTCGGGCCGTACGAACCGTTCACCCTCGACCCGGCCACGTCCGTGCTGCACTACGGGCAGGCCATCTTCGAGGGCCTCAAGGCCTACCGGCAGCCGGACGGCACGATCGCCGCGTTCCGGCCGGACGCCAACGCGCAGCGGTTCCGCGAGTCCGCCGAGCGGCTGGCGATGCCGCAGCTGCCGGTGGAGACCTTCGTCGACTCGCTGCGCGAGCTGATCGCCGTCGACGAGCGCTGGGTGCCGACCCGCGAAGGCGATTCCCTGTACCTGCGCCCGTTCATGATCTCCACCTCGGCGGGACTGGGCGTGAACAGCCCGGCCGACGAGTACGTCTTCGCGGTGATCGCCTCGCCCGCCGGCTCGTACTTCAGCGGCGGCGTGAAGCCGGTCAGCGTGTGGCTGTCCACTGAATACGTGCGCGCGGCCCCGGGCGGCACCGGCGCGGCGAAGTGCGCGGGCAACTACGCGGCGTCCTTCGTGGCGCAGGCGCAGGCCGTCGAGAAGGGCTGCGACCAGGTGGTGTGGCTCGACGCCGTCGAGCGCCGCTGGGTCGAGGAGATGGGCGGGATGAACCTGTTCTTCGTCTTCGGCTCGGGTGACGACGTCCGCGTGGTCACGCCGGAGCTGACCGGTTCGCTGCTGCCGGGCGTGACCCGGAAGTCGTTGCTGCAGCTGGCGAAGGACGCCGGGCACAAGGTCGAGGAGCGCCGGATCTCCACCGACGAATGGGAGAAGGCGGCCGCCTCGGGCGAGCTGACCGAGGTGTTCGCGTGCGGCACGGCGGCGGTCATCACGCCGGTCGGCCACGTGAAGCACGGCGGCGGCGAGTTCTCGATCTCCGGCGGACAGCCGGGCTCGGTCACCATGGCCCTGCGCGAGCAGCTCGTCGGCATCCAGGAAGGCACCCGCCCGGCCCCGTCCGGCTGGATGACCCCGCTCAACTGAAGCTAGCTGTCCGTGAAGGGCTCCTTGAAGGAATCAGATTCCCTCAAGGAGCCCTTCACGGCTTTCAGGACGAGAGCGGGCCGGAGACGCCGGATTGTTCGTGCGTGGTCATTTCCGCGAGCACGCGGCTGGCCATCATCAACAGCGGCAGCGCGGTGACCGCGCCGGTGCCTTCGCCGAGACGGACGTCGAGGTCGAGCAGCGCGCCGAGGTCCAGGTGCTCCAGTGCGAGCGCGTGCGCGGGTTCGCCCGTGAGCTGTCCGGACATCCACCAGCGGCGGGCGCCGGGAGCGAGTTCTTCGGCGACGAGCGCGGCGGAGCAGACCACCAGCCCGTCGAGCACCACCGGCGTGCGGCGAACTGCGGCCTGAGCGAGAAACCCCGCCATCGCGGCGATATCCGCGCCCGAGGACGTCCGCAGCAGCGCGAGCGGGTCCGCCAGCACCGCACGGGCCCGGCGCAGCGCGTCGCGGACCGCGGCGGCCTTGCGCATCCAGGTGTTGTCGTCGATGCCCGAACCCCGGCCGACCACGGCGACCGGCTCGCTGCCGGTCAGCGCCGCGACCAGCACCGACGCCGGGGTGCTGTTGCCGATCCCGAGGTCGCCCGCGATCAGCAGATCCGCGCCGCCGTCGACCTCCGCGTCGGCGATCTTCCGGCCGGCGTTGACTGCCGCGCGCACCTCGGCGTCGGTGAGCGCGTCCTCGACGTCGATCGAGCCGGAACCGCGGCGCACCTTGAACTCGCCGATCGACCGCATCGCGGATTCCTCGGTGTCCACGGCCATGTCGACCACGCGCACGCCCGCGCCCGCCGCCGCGGCGAGCACGTTGATCGCCGCGCCGCCGGTGAGCATGGTGCCGACGAGCTGCGACGTGACCTCCTGCGGATACGCCGAGACGCCCTTCTTCGCGATGCCGTGATCGCCGGCGAACACGACGACGCGCGGCCGGGTGAACGGCCGCGGCGGGGCCTGGCCCTGGCACGAGGAGATCCACACGCCCAGCTCTTCCAGCCTGCCGAGCGAACCCGCGGGTTTGACGAGCTTGTCGTGCAGCGCGATCGCGCCCGACCGGGCCTGGTCGCTCGGCGGTTCGATCTCGCCGAACTCGATGCCCGTTTCGCCGGTGTCCACAGCCAGGTTTCCTTTCGCCTCTGGGCGTCCCGGCGCCCAACCTACCGCCGCCGGGGCGGGGCCCTTAGGGTCGGTCGGCGTGCGGGAATCGACGGCGGCCGGGGTCGTGCTGGCCAGTGGTGCGGGGACCCGGGTCGGGGCCGCGCTGAACAAGGTCTACCTGCCGGTGGCGGGCAGGCGCGTGGTGGCGTGGTCGCTGGACGCATTCGCCGCGGCGGCCGGGATCGGCGTGCTGGTGCTGGTGATCCGGCCCGAGGACGCGCCGCTGGCCGAAGAGGTGCTGGCGGGGTTTTCGGTTCCGGTGGAGCTCGTGCCC
Organism: Amycolatopsis sp. NPDC114503; assembly: GCF_055633655.1. Classification (NCBI taxonomy): domain Bacteria; kingdom Bacillati; phylum Actinomycetota; class Actinomycetes; order Pseudonocardiales; family Pseudonocardiaceae; genus Amycolatopsis; species Amycolatopsis sp. NPDC114503. The sequence continues at coordinate 28,727 of NZ_JBVKDT010000007.1, forward strand.
GGCGGCCCGACACGGCAGGCCTCCGAGCTGAACGCGCTGCGCCATCTCTCGCCGCGGATCGCCGACGGGACAGTGGATTCCGTGCTGCTGCACGACGGGGCCCGTCCGCTGGTGACGCCGGAGCTGATTTCCGCGGTGCTGGAACGGACCCGGGAAGACGGGGGAGCGGTGCCGGGCCTGTCCGCGGACGACGTGGTCTCGATGGCCGGACCGGACACGGTGGCCGGGCCGCTGCCGGGCGCGATCCGGGTGCAGACCCCGCAGGGCTTCCGGGCGCAACCGCTGCTGGCGGCTTACGAACAGGCTGCCGCGGAAGGATTTCTCGGCACGGACACGGCTTCGTGCATGGAGCGGTTCTCCGCGCTGCCGGTGCGGTGGGTGCCCGGCAGCGCGGAGAACGTGAAGATCACCTATCCGCACGACCTCGCGGTGGCGGAGCGGTTCCTGCTGCGGTGATCAGGGAGCGACGGTGAGCGCCGGGTCGCTGATCACGACGTCGCCGAGCGCCTCGTCGATCGCGGTCAGCAGCTCCGGCTCCAGCTTGACGCCTGCCGCCTTGACGTTGTCGTAGACCTGCTCCGGCCGCGAGGCCCCGATGATCGCCGACGCGACGTTCGGGTTCTGCAGCACCCACGCGACGGCCAGCTGCGCCATCGACAGCCCGGCGTCGGCGGCCAGCGGCTCCAGCTTCGCGACCGCGGTGAGGGTCTTCTCGTCGAGGAAGCGCTTCACCATGTTCGCGCCGCCGTTCTCGTCGGTCGCGCGCGAACCGGCGGGCAGCGGCTGGCCGACCTTGTACTTGCCGGTCAGGACGCCCTGCGCCACCGGCGACCAGACGATCTGGCTCAGGCCCTCCCGCTCGGAAGCGGGCACGACCTGCGACTCGATGACCCGCCACAGCATCGAGTACTGCGGCTGGTTCGACACGAACGGGATCTTCAGCTCACGGGCGAGCGCCGCGCCGCGCGAGATCTGCTCGGCGTTCCACTCCGAGACGCCGATGTAGAGCGCCTTGCCCTGGCGGACCAGGTCGGCGAACGCCTGCATCGTCTCTTCCAGCGGCACCGTGCGGTCGAAGCGGTGCGCCTGGTAGAGGTCGACGTAGTCGGTGCCGAGCCGCTTGAGCGACGCGTTGGCCGACTCGACGATGTGCTTGCGCGAGAGGCCCTTGTCGTTCGGGCCCTTCGGACCGGTCGGCCAGAAGACCTTGGTGAAGATCTCCAGGCTCTCCCGGCGCTGGCCCTTGAGGCCGCGCCCGAGCACCGACTCCGCGGCCGTGTTGGCGTAGACGTCAGCCGTGTCGAAGGTCGTGATGCCGGCGTCGAGCGCCGCCTTGATGCAGGCCTGCGCCTGGTCCTCCTCGACCTGGGACCCGTGGGTCAGCCAGTTGCCGTAGGAGATCTCACTGATGTTGAGGCCGCTGCGGCCGAGACGTCGAAACTCCATGCCGACAGCGTAAACGTTTCGTTCGCGAGGCTAACGACCTGTGTGCCGCACGGCTCAGTTCGGGATCGGGTCCCCGGCCTTGAGCCGCGGCTTCGGGACGCGCAGCTTGCGGATCTGGCTCGCCCGGACGAACGCGTACCAGCCGACGCCGCGGGTGGCCGTCGACGGCTCCTTCGGGAAGCGCTCGCGGACCAGCTTGGAGATCTTCCGGCCGTTCACGAATCCCTCGATGGCCATGACCAGCAGCATCGCCATGCAGACCAGGGTGATGTACTGCTGCACCGCCGGCGCGGGCACCAGCAGCGCGAGGAACACCAGGATCGCCAGCGGCATGAACAGGCCGAGGATGTTGCGCCGGGAGTCGACCAGGTCGCGCACGTACGCCTTGACCGGGCCCTTGTCGCGCGGCGGCAGGTACTTGTCGTCGCCCGACATCATCCGCTCGCGGCGCAGGCGGGCGGCCTCCTTGCGGTCTTCCTTGCTGACCGGGTTGGCCTTGCGCAGTTCCTTGTTGCGCTTCATCGCTTCGCGCATCGAGGTGGGCGGGGCCGCGACCGGCCCGCGCTTGCGTCCCTCGGCCTCGCGCCGCTTCGGCGTGGCCTTGCCCTTTCCCGGCGTGTACGACTTGCTCGTGACCGGGGAATCGACAGCGGCGGCCTCGGCCGCGGAGTCGTCGGCGGCGGGGTCAGTGGTGCTTCGGCGCAGGAACCTCACCTCACCAGGGTATTGCAGGCGTCACGGCTTTGTTCACCAGGTCGTTCCATATGCGACGATGGAGGGGAACAGATCGGGCGAGTCCCGTGTTGTACGTATGACACGAGATGTACCCGCAGCGAGTTCGACCAAAGAGGGAGTGCCATGACGACCGCTGAGCAGACCGGTGCGGCTGCGGCCGAGACCGCCGAGGAGACCCACGGCGTGACGTTGACCGACGCCGCGGCCGCCAAGGCGAAGGCGCTGCTCGAACAGGAGGGCCGCGACGACATGCACCTGCGCATCGCCGTGCAGCCCGGCGGCTGTGCTGGCCTGCGCTACCAGCTGTTCTTCGACGAGCGCACGCTCGACGGCGACCTGTTCCGCGACTTCGACGGCCTCCAGGTCGCCGTGGACCGGATGAGCGCACCGTACGTGTCCGAGGCCGTGATCGACTTCGTCGACACCATCGAGAAGCAGGGCTTCACGATCGACAACCCGAACGCCACGGGTTCCTGCGCCTGCGGCGACAGCTTCCACTGAGCCCAGAGCAGACAACGGGCCCCGACGCATCCGCGCGGGGCCCGTTGTTCGTTTTCGGCTGAGGCGAATCGCGGCTCAGACGTAAGCGTCGAGGTCGGCGACCTGCGCGTGGCAGGCGTCGTCGACCGTCCACGGCCGCGCGGCCCTCGGACGGGGCAGTCGTGCCTCGTCGGCTGCTCGCTCGGGCTGCAGCGTGGACGGGAGATGGGCGCAGTCGGCGATCAGGTCGCCGATGGTTTCCGGTTCGGTCGCGAGGTTCACGAACGTCACGCTATTCAGCTCGAGTTGACCAGGAAACGAGTACCGGCCGGTAGTGTCGGAACGTGGCGCGGAAACTACCCGGAAGGGTCATGACCAGCGGGTAACTTGCGTCAGGGCGCGACAAGACAGCTCATCCACCTCGTGAGGAGAACCGGTGGCAGACAAGCCCAGGATCGCTGTGTCGGGCAGCATCGCGACGGACCATCTGATGCACTTCCCGGGGAGGTTCGCCGAGCAGCTCGTCGCCGAGCAGCTGCACCGGGTGTCGTTGAGCTTCCTCGCCGACGACCTCGTCGTGCGCCGCGGCGGCATCGGCGCGAACATCGCGTTCGGCCTCGGCGTGCTCGGCGTGGAGCCGGTGCTCGTCGGAGCTGTGGGCCAGGACTGGGCGGACTACCAGTCGTGGCTGCAGCGGCACGGCGTGGACACCGCCGGCGTGCTGGTGTCCGAGGTCGCGCACACCGCGCGGTTCGTGTGCACCACCGACGAGGACATGTGCCAGATCGCGACGTTCTACGCGGGCGCGATGGCGGAGTCCCGGAATATCGAGATGGGGCCGATTTCGGATCGGGTCGGCGGGCTGGGGCTGGTGTTGATCAGCCCGGACGATCCTGAGGGCATGGTTCGGCATGCGCAGGAGTGCCGTCAGCGGGGGTACACGTTCGCGGTTGATCCCTCGCAGCAGCTGGCTCGGATGGACGGGGCTCAGGTGCGGGCGTTTGTGGAGGGGGCGAAGTATCTGTTCAGCAACGACTACGAGTGGGAGTTGTTGCTGCAGAAGACTGGCTGGACCGAGGCTGATGTGCTGGAGCGGGTCGGGCTGAGGATTACCACGCTGGGGGAGAAGGGCGTGGAGATCGTCGGGCGGGACGGGACCGCGCTGCAGATCGGGGCGGTGCCGGAGCGGGGGAAGGCTGATCCGACTGGGGTCGGGGACGGGTTCCGGGCTGGGTTCCTTGCTGCGATCGACGGCGGGTTGAGTTTGGAGCGGGCGGCGCAGTTGGGGTGTTTGATCGCTGTGTTGGTTTTGGAGACTGTGGGGACGCAGGAGTGGACTCTTGAGCGGGGCGAGGCGCTGACGCGGTTGAGCGAGGCGTTCGGGCCGGAGTCGGCTGAGGAGATCGCGGCGGTTTTGCCTGCTTGAGGGGGCGGCTCGTCGGCGGCTCGTCGGCGGCTCGTCGCCTGGCGGCGACATTGCGCCTCGTTTAGTGGGGGGCACCCCGAAGCTCATTGTGATGACGGACGGCGGGTGCTTGTCAAGGCGGGAAAGATGCCTTGACAAGCACCCGCCGTCCGCATTTTTGGCTTCGTATCGGGGTGCGGGGGTGGTGTGGGTGCGCTGGTGGGTTGGGTGCGCGGGCTGCGGTTGGGCAGGTGGGGCGCGGGGCTTGGGTGCGTGGTGAGTTGTGTGCGCGGGCTGCGGTTGGGTGGTGGGTGCGCGCAGCTCGGGTGCGGTGGGGTTCGCGGGTGCGGGTTTAGGGCTGTGAGGGGAACCCTGGGGGAATCTGATTCCCTTTGGGTTCCCCTCAGTCCTTTTCAGAGCTTGACGGGGTAGACCGGTTCCGGGATTTCCGGCTTGATGCGGTGTTCCACGAAGATGCCGTGCCACAGCATGAACACCAGCAGGGCCCACAGTTGGCGGCTGCGGTCCAGCTGGCCTTCCTTGTGCTCGTCCAGCAGGCGCAGTACGGCGTTCTTGTCCAGCAACTCGTCGGTCTTCGAGTCGTTGATGATGCCGCGGGCCCAGTCGTACATCTCGTTGCGCAGCCACAGGCGGATGGGGACCGGGAAGCCCAGCTTCTTCCGGTTCAGCACGTGGCCGGGGATGATTTTCGCCAGGGCCTGGCGCAGCGCGTACTTCGTGGTGCCGTGCGCGAGTTTCTGGTCCAGCGGGATCGAGGCGGCGACCTTGAACACCTCGGCGTCCAGGAACGGCACCCGCAGTTCCAGCGAGTTCGCCATGGTGACCTTGTCCGCCTTGACCAGGATGTCGCCGCGCAGCCAGGTGTAGAGGTCCACGTGCTGCATCCGGGCCACCGGGTCCCAGCCGCGGGACACGTCGTACCAGGGGGCGGTGACGTCCTTGAAGCCGACGCCTTCCTCGTACGTCCGCAGCACGGCGCGCAGTTGCTCGTCGCGGAAGTTGCGGGCGTTGCCGTAGTAGCGGTCTTCCAGCGGAAGCGCGCCGCGGCGCAGCAGGTCCTTGCCTCGGGTGCCTTCCGGGATCTTCGTGGACACCTTGCCCAGCAGCTTGCGTACGCCGCCGGGGATTTTTTCGAACGGGGCAAGCGAAATCGGCTCGCCGTAGATCGTGTAGCCGCCGAACAGTTCGTCCGCGCCTTCGCCGGACAGCACGGCCTTCACGTGCTTGCGCGCTTCGCGGGCGATGAACCACAGCGGGACCAGCGCCGGGTCGGCGACCGGGTCGTCCAGGTACCAGACGATGAGCGGCAGCGCTTCCATCATCTCGTCCGCCGACACCGTGCGGACCACGTGCTTCACGCCGATCGCGGCGGCGGATTCCGCGGCTACGTCGACCTCGGAGTAGCCCTCGCGCTCGAATCCGGTGGTGAACGCGATGAGGTTCGGGTTGTGCTCCTTCGCGAGCGTCGCGGTCGCGGTGGAGTCGATGCCGCCGGAGAGGAACGCGCCGACCGTGACGTCCGGGTCGGAGATCATGTGCTTGCCGACCGAGTCGCGCATCACATCGGCGATGCGCTCGTACAGCGCGTCGGCCTCGGCCTGGCCGTTCACCGGCTTCGCGGCGAACTTCGGGTGGAAGTAGCGGGTGAACTCGGTCTTCCCGCCGGGCGAGAGCCGGAACGAGGTGCCGGACTCGACGCGGCGGATCGCGGTGTGCAGCGACTCCGGCTCCGGCACGTACTGCAGGACCAGGTAGTGCTGCAGGGCCGTGCGGTCCAGCTCCTGCGCGACGCCGAGCGTGTCCGACAGCTCCAGCAGGCTCTTCTTCTCGCTGGAGAACGCGGTGCCCTTCGGGCCGGCGCTGTAGTAGAGCGGTTTGATGCCGAACGGGTCGCGCGCGCCGAAAACCACCTTTTCGGCCGAATCCCAGATCAGGAACGCGAACATGCCGCGCAGCTTTTCGACCGCTTTGTCCCCGAGATAGTGATAGGCCGCGACGATCGCCTCGCCGTCGCCTTCAGTGGCGAATTTCGCACCGAATTTTTCGGCGAGCTCGTCGCGCAGCTCGCGGTAGTTGTAGATCTCGCCGTTGAAGTTCAGCGTGTACCGGCCCGGAGCCTCCGGCGGACCCCACACCAGCGGCTGGTGCGCGTGGTCGACGTCGATGAAGGCGAGCCGGTTGAAGCCGTACACGACCTCGGCGTCGGCCCAGGTGTCCTGCTCGTCGGGGCCGCGGTGGCGCTGGCAGCGCATCGCCGCGCCGACGCTCTCACGGGCGTTCGAGGCGTCGTTTTCGGTCGCGCAGATCAGTCCAAGCAGGCCGCACACGTGTACTCACACACCTCAGGGTCGGGCCGGTCCGGGGAAGGGCCCAGTATGCCGGGGCGGGGCGACTCGCCCGGAAAGCGGGTGACGCGTGGCGCAACTGGTCACCCCTTGGTCAGCGGGAGCGGCCAACTCGGCTAGGCTCCGCCTGTCACGAAGATCGGTCGAAGAAGGCCCGGTGTGAGAGGGCCTGTTGGGTGAAAGGGCAGGGCGCAGTGGGAAAACCAGAGCGCACCCCGGTGGGTAAGCGGGTCGGGCGTGTCGCCGCGCTGGCCGTGCTGGTGGCGCTGACCGCGACGGGCTGCTCGGGAGACGAGATCCTCCGCTTCGGCTGGCCGAAGGGCGTCACGCCGCAGGCCGACCAGATGCGCACCCTCTGGACGTGGACGGTCGTCGCCGCGCTCGTCGTCGGCGCGATCGTGTGGGCCCTGATCTTCTGGACCGCGATCTTCCACCGCAAGAAGAAGGGCGCGGCCGCCGAAGGCCCCGAGGACCTCCCGCGGCAGTTCCAGTACAACATCCCGCTGGAGATCTTCACGGTCGTCCTCCCGACGATCATGGTCTGCGTGCTGTTCTTCTTCACCGCGACGACCGAGAGCAAGGTCCTCGACAAGAAGCCGAACCCGGACGTCGTCGTCGACGTGATCGCCTTCCAGTGGAACTGGGAGTTCAAGTACGAGGGCGACGCCGCCAAGCGCGCCGACGGCACCCAGGTGAGCACCGTCGGCTCCTCCGGCGAGATCCCGCTGCTCGTGCTGCCGACCAATAAGACGATCGAGTACCGGCTCCGCTCGACGGACGTCATCCACTCGTTCTGGGTCCCGGAGTTCAACTTCAAGCGCGACGTGATGCCGGACCCGGAGAAGAACAACCAGGACAGCTCGTTCCAGAACTCGATCGACCGCGAGGGCTCGTTCGTCGGCCGCTGCGCCGAGCTGTGCGGGACGTACCATTCGGTGATGAACTTCGAGGTGCGGGCCTTGTCTCCGGACAAGTACGACCAGTACCTCAAGCTGCGCACCGAAACGAACCCGAAGACCGGCAAGCCGAACACCGCGTCCGAGGCGCTGGCTTCGATGAACTGCGGCGAGCTGTGCAGCCCGTACGCGGTGACCACGAAGCCGTTCAACACCGACCGCACCGCGCGCACCGCGTCCAACTGACGGCGAACCAGAAGGAGCAGGGGACCAATCCCATGAAGGTCGAAGCCCGGATTTTCTACATGGTGGCGGGGTTTGCCGTCCTCATGACCGCCGTCTACTGGGTCATGACCGCGCTCTTCACCACCGACCAGAAGGCTGAGCCGGTCGGCATCGTCGCGCTGTTCCTGACCGGCGGCCTGGCGTTCCTCGCCGGCAGCTACATGCAGTTCGTGTCCCGCCGGATCGAGGAGCGTCCGGAGGACCGCGAGGACGCCGAGATCAGCGACGGCGCGGGCGAGCTGGGCTTCTTCAGCCCGGGCAGCTACTGGCCGGTCGCGCTCGCCGCGTCGGCCGGGCTGGCCGGCCTCGCCCTCGCGTTCTTCCACATCTGGCTGCTCGTGATGGCGCTCGTGGCCCTGCTCATCGCCGTGGGCGGGCTGGTGTTCGAGTACCACACCGGTCCCGAGCACGACTGAGCCTTTCCGCTTCACCGAGACGCCCGGCTGGGAATTCCCGGCTGGGCGTTTCGCGTTTCCACGGCCTTCTTGGTGCGCTGCGGAGCCAGCGCGGCGGCGAGCACCGCCAGCATGCCCAGGCCCTCCGGCCAGGTGAGCCGGTGGCCGAACGCCAGCATGTCCACCACGACCGCGACCACCGGGTACAGGTAGGACAGCAGCGCCACCGTCGTGGTCGGCAGCTTGCCGATGCTGGCGTACATCAGCACGTACATCACCGCCGTGTGCACTGTGCCCAGGAGCAGGAGCCACAGCAGCCCCGGAGCCGAACCCGGCAGCGGCGTGAACATCAGCGCGGGAGCGAGCACGATCGCGCCGACCGTCAGCTGCACCGCGGCGAGCAGATGCGGCCGGATGTGCTTGAGCTGCTTCGCGATGAACGACGCACCGGCGTAGAGCAAGGCCGCGCCGAGCGCGAGCGCGATCCCCGCGAGCCGCACTGGTTGTCCGTCATCGCCTTGTGCGGAAAGGGAAATCACCACGACTCCGGCGAACGCCACACCCGCTCGCATGAGGTGCGAACGGCCGACTTTCTCGCCGAGGAACATCGCCGCCATTCCGACCAGGATCAGCGGTTGCGTGTGGTACACGACGGTGCTGACGCCGATGGACGACAGCGAGTAGGACGCGAACAGCAGCACCCAGTTGCCGACCAGCAGCAGTCCGCCGGCGACGGCGAGCAGCAGGTCGCGGCGGGTCGGCCGCCAGTCGCGGAACCAGCCGCGGGCAAGGGACCACACGACCAGCAGGACGCCGCCGACGAGGCAGCGCGCGAACGCGACAGCCGGGGCGGCCGCGCCGCTTTCGAGCACGACCGCGCCGATTGTTCCGGACAACGCCATCGCGGCGGACCACTGCAGGACCGGGCGGGATTCGGGGTTCTTCATGCGTCCCAGATTCGCCTTCGCGGCGACGCTCAACCAGTGTCAGAGATGACAATGACCGCAAAACTTGTGACATCCTGGCCGTATGGACGTAGAACGGGTCGCCGTGCTGCTCGCGGACCGGGTTTCGCCGTTCGAACTGGGGGTCGCGTGCGAGGTGTTCGGCACCGACCGCAGCGCGGACGGCATGCCCGGCTGGGACTTCGGCGTGTGCTCGCCGAAGGGGGCGGAAGTGGCCAGCTGGTCCGGATTCGGCCTCTCCGGGCTGCGTGATCTCGACTTCGCGGCGTCCGCGGATTTGGTGATTGTGCCCACCCAGGCACCGCGGACCGCGCCGCCGCCGGAGCCGCTCCTGGACGCTTTGCGCGCCGCTCGGGACCGCGGTGCGTGGGTGGCCGGGTTCTGCGCCGGAGTGTTTTCCCTTGGCTACGCGGGCCTTTTGGACGGACGCCGCTGCACGGTGCACTGGATCTACGAGCCGGAGTTCCGTCGCCTGTTTCCCGCCGCGGAAGTAGATCCGCAAGCCCTCTACGCGGACGACGACGGCGTGTTCACCAGCGCCGGGACGGTTGCCGCAGTGGATCTGTGCCTGCATCTGGTGCGGCGGTTGCGCGGTGTCGCGGCGGCGACGGCGTTGGCCCGGCGGATGGTGGCCGCGCCGCATCGCGCCGGTGGGCAGGCGCAGTTCGTGCAGGCTCCGGTGCCCGCGACGGCCGCACCGGACGACGCGGTGGTCGCCGAAGCGCTCGAATGGGTGGAACGGCGGTTGGATCAGCCGTTCACGGTCGCGGAGTTGGCTCGCCGCAGCGGATTGGGGGAGCGGACGTTCCTGCGCCGGTTTTCCGCGGCCACCGGGACGACGCCGCACCGCTGGCTGACCGAACGCCGCCTCGACCGGGCGCAGGCACTGCTGGAGGAAGGGAGATTGTCGGTGGAGGACATCGCTTCGGCTTGCGGGTACGCGTCGGCGGCGGCGTTGCGGCACCAGTTCTCACGGCTGCGCTCGACTACGCCCAGCGCTTACCGGACCGCCTTCCGCAGAAGTCCGTAAGGGGAACCCCGACGGAATCAGGGTCCCCCTCACGGACGTCGGATGCGCCGAGATCAGCGGCCGGTCGAGGAGAACGTGATCCAGCGATCCAGCAGAGTCGCTGCCGCACCGCTGTCGATGGCCTGGCGTGCTCGGTCGAGCCCGGCGGCCAGATCGTCCTCGAGCGAATCAGAGAAGCCCGCGAAGGCGGCCAGCGCGGCAGCGGCGTTCAGCACCACCGCGTCGCGCACCGGACCGGTCTTGCCGCTGACCAGTTCCCGGACGACCTCAGCGTTCGCTGCCGCGTCGCCGCCGCGCAGGTCTTCGGCCGTGGCGCGCGGGATGTCGAGCGACTGCGGGTCGAAGGTGCGTTCGGTCACCGTGCCGCCGGAGACCACCAGGACCGACGTCGTCGTCGTGGTGGTGATCTCGTCCAGCCCGTCGTCGCCGCGGGCCACCAGCACCGACATCCCGCGCTCGGCGAAGATTTCCGCCAGGGCACGGGTTTTGTCCGCGTAGGCGCAGCCGATCAGCGCGCTTTGCGGCTGCGCCGGGTTGGTCAGCGGGCCCAGCAGGTTGAACGTGGTCGGCACGCCCAGTTCTCGCCGCGGCGGGCCGGTGTGCCGGAACGCCGGGTGGAACGCCGGCGCGAAGCAGAACCCGATGCCGATCTCCTCGAGCGAGGAGAGCACCGCCTCGGGCGGCAGGTCGATCTTCACGCCGAGGGTTTCCAGCACGTCGGCCGCGCCGGACTTCGACGACGCGCTCCGGTTGCCGTGCTTGGCCACCGGCGCGCCCGCCGCCGCCGTGACGATCGTCGCCATCGTGGAGATGTTCACCGAGTTCGACCGGTCGCCGCCGGTGCCGACGATGTCCACCGCGGGACGGCTCAGCGTGATCCGCCGGGCGTGCGCCAGCATCGCGTCGGCCATGCCGGAGATCTCCGCGGGCGTTTCGCCCTTGGCGCGCAGCGCGACCGCGAAGCCGCCGATCTGCGCCTGCCCGGCACTGCCGGACATGATCTGGTCCATCGCCCACGCCGTGTCCTCCGCGGACAGGTCCTCGCCCGCGATGAGCCGGGTGAGCAGCGCGGGCCAGGTGTGCGGGGTGGCGCCCACCGGGCTCAGCCGCCGTTGACGGCGGGGACCCGCCCGGCGCGCAGCACGCCGGCGACGGTCTCCGCCGCGGTCAGCGGATCGAGCGGATGCACCAGCACGGCGTCGGCGAGCGCCCAGGTGGCGAGCCATCGGTCGTCGCGGCGGCGGACGGCCACCACGATCGGCGGGCAGTCGTCGATCTCGTGCTTGAGCTGGCGGGTCAGGCCGATGCCGCCGGTCGGCTGGGCCTCGCCGTCGAGGATCGCGAGGTCGACCGAGCCCGCGTCCATTTCGGCGAGCACGTCGGCGATGCCGGACGCCTCGACCCACTCGACGCGGCCGAGGTCGGCCGCCGGGCGCCTGCCGACGGCGTTCATGATCGCCTCGCGGACCTCGGCCTTGTGGCTGAACACCAGGATCCGCTGGGACTGCTCGCTCATTGAGCACGCCTCCGTCTCGTCACGGGTGGAACAGCCGCGATCGTATCCGCCGAGACGCATCTCACGCGGACGCGGTAGGCGAGTCACCCGGTTGCCGCGCCTCCCAGCCCGGCGCGTCGCCGCCGAGCCGCTGCGCCAGCCCGGCCATCCGGGACCGTTCCTGCGCGCAGTGCAGGGCGTCGAGCACCTGCACCCGCCGCGCGTGCGCCAGCACCCGGTCGCCGTCGCGGCTCTGCTCGCGCAGGTCGTAGCCGTCCTGGGCGAGAATCGCCGCCGCCTCGGCGATCCGGTCCTCCGGAAGGACCAGGTGATGCACGAGCACCGCGGGCGCTTCGCTTGCCCAGCCGGGTGAATCGGCGAGCACCGCGGAGTCCGCGACGGCCGGATCGAACGCCGAAACGACGACCCGCAAACCCGGCGCGTCCGGGTCGAGAACCGCGTTTTCCGGCTTTCTCACCAGGTCACGGAGCTTCTCCAGCCAACTCACGAGTAGCTCCTTCCGGTGCTGGTCCGCCTCTCGCGCGCGGGTGTGACGCGAAGCTCCCACGACCCGCCGCAGACCCGGCGGGCGGGGTGCGGTCGCGAGAGGACATAATGCGATCCGTGACAACGGCAGCTCCCACCATCAGCCAGCGGGTCCACTCGCTGAACCGGCCGAACATGGTCAGTGTCGGCACCGTCGTGTGGCTGTCCAGCGAACTGATGTTCTTCGCCGGACTGTTCGCCATGTTCTTCACCGTCAAGGCGCAGAACCCGGCCGGGGCGTCCTGGCCGCCGCCGTTGCACGGCGAGGAGTTCCACCTCAACGTCGCGTACGCGATCCCGTTCACGGTGATCCTCGTGCTGTCGTCGCTGACCTGCCAGTTCGGCGTGTTCGCCGCGGAGCGGGGCGACGTCTACGGGCTGCGGCGCTGGTACATCGTGACGCTGATCATGGGCGCGATCTTCGTGGCCGGGCAGGCGAACGAGTACCACAACCTCGTCGAGGAGGGGCTGACGATCCCGTCCGGCCCGTTCGGAACGGTGTTCTACCTCGCGACCGGTTTCCACGGCCTGCACGTGATCGGCGGGCTCATCGCCTTCGTGTTCCTGCTGATCCGCACGAAGCTCAGCAAGTTCACTCCGGCGCAGGCCACCTCGGCGATCGTCGTGTCGTACTACTGGCACTTCGTCGACATCGTGTGGGTCGGCCTCTTCGCGGTGATCTACATCCTTCCCTGATCTCCGCACCGCCCACCACAAAACGGCCTGAACTGACAGCAAGGGTTGCCGCAAGATGACCACCAGCACCAAATCCTCGGAGCGCCGGTTCCGCGCGCGCTCGAAGATGCGCAGGCGCCTCGCGGGCGTGCTCGCACTCGGCGTCGCCCTGGTGGGGGCCGGCGCCCTGTACGCCGTCTTCGCCCCGGAACCGCAGACCGCGCAGGCGCAGGGCGACCCGGCGCTGCTGCGCCAGGGCGAGCAGGTCTACAACAACACCTGCATCGAATGCCACGGCGCGAACCTCGAGGGCGTCAAGGACCGCGGTCCGAGCCTCATCGGCATCGGCGACGCGGCCGTCTACTTCCAGACTTCCTCCGGCCGGATGCCCGCGGCGCGCCAGGAGGCGCAGATCGCCCGCAAGCCGCCGAAGCTGACCCCGAGCGAGATCGACGCGGTCGGCGCCTACGTGCAGGCGCACGGCGGCGGCGCGCAGCGTCCGGAGGAGCGCGGCGAGGCGCTGCGCGGCAACGACCCGGCGCGCGGCGGCGAGCTGTTCCGGCTCAACTGCGCCTCGTGCCACAACTTCACCGGCCGCGGGGGCGCGCTGTCGGCGGGCAAGTACGCGCCGCCGCTCGACCCGGCCACCGAGGAGCAGATCTACGACGCGATGCTCACCGGGCCGCAGAACATGCCGAAGTTCTCCGACCGCCAGCTCAGCGCGGAAGAGAAGAAGGACATCATCGCCTACGTCAAGTCGGTGTCCGACGGCAACAACGACCCGGGCGGCAACGGTCTCGGCGGGGTCGGCCCCGCCTCCGAAGGCGTCATCGCCTTCGTCGTCGGAATCGCCGCGCTCGTCGGCATTACGCTGTGGATTGGATCGAAGGCATGAGTGCCGAAGGGCCCAAGCCGCCCTCGGAGGCGGAGCTGGCTGAGATGGACCGCGACGAGCTGCTGAAGCTCGGCGGTCAGCTGGACGGCGTCGAAATCGTCGAGTACCCGGAGCCCTGGCCGGTCGAGGGAACCCGCGCGGAGCGGCGCGCGCAGCGCCTCGTCGCGTTCTGGTTCGCCCTGTCCGCGCTCGCCGGGCTGGCGTTCGTGGTCGTGATGGCCTGGCCGAAGTGGTGGGAGTACAAGGACCCGAGCGACCCGAGCGGCCACGCGACCTACAGCCTCTACACCCCGGCGCTGGGCGTCACGCTCGGCCTCGCGGTGCTGGCGCTCGGCATCGGCGTGATCCTCTACACCAAGAAGTTCGTCCCGCACGAGGTCTCGGTGCAGCAGCGCAGCGACGGCCCGTCCGCGGAGGTCGACCGGGCCACCATCCTGGCCCACCTCGCCGACGCCGGGACCCGCAACGGCATCGCCCGCCGGTCGCTGATCAAGCGCACCGCCGGCGCGGGCGCGGGCGCGCTCGGCCTCGCGGTGGCGGCCCTTCCGATCGCGTCCTTCATCAAGGACCCGTGGAAGGACACCGAGAACAAGGACGGCCTCTGGCACACCGGCTGGCTGCCGAACTTCAAGGGCGAGAAGGTCTACCTGCGCCGCAACACGGGCAACCTCGAGGCGGACGTCAAGGAAGGCGTCGCGCTGGTCAAGGCCGAGGACCTCGACGCGGGCGCGATGGAGACCGTCTTCCCGTACCGCGAATCGGAGAAGGGCGACGAGAAGGCCCTGGCCGCGGCGCTGATGCGGGTCGACAACCCGGTCATGCTCATCCGCCTGCGCCCGACCGACGCCGCGCGCGTGGTCAAGCGCAAGGGCCAGGAGGACTACAACTTCGGCGACTACTACGCGTACACGAAGATCTGCAGCCACGTCGGCTGCCCGACCTCCCTGTACGAGCAGCGCACGAACCGCATCCTCTGCCCGTGCCACCAGTCGCAGTTCGACGCCCTGCACTACGCGAAGCCGATCTTCGGCCCGGCGACCCGTCCGCTGGCCCAGCTTCCGATCACGGTTGACGAAGAGGGATACTTGATCGCGAAGGGCGACTTCAACGAGGCCATCGGACCGGCCTTCTGGGAGCGTAAGTCATGAGTTCACTCACCACGCCGACCAAGGGCACGAGCGCACTCCAGAAGCACCTGGGCGAGGCCGCGGACAACGCGGACCAGCGGTACAAGCTGGCCAAGGGCCTGCGGCACCAGATGAACAAGGTGTTCCCGACCCACTGGTCCTTCCTGTTGGGCGAGATCGCCCTGTACAGCTTCATCGTCATCCTGCTGTCCGGGGTGTACCTGACGCTGTTCTTCGACCCCTCCATGCAGGAGGTCACGTACCACGGCAGCTTCACGAACATGCAGGGCATGCAAATGTCCCAGGCGTTCCGCACCACGCTGGACCTCTCGTTCGACGTGCGCGGCGGCCTGTTCGTGCGGCAGCTGCACCACTGGGCGGCGCTGATCTTCGTCGCGTCGATGATGGTGCACATGCTCCGGATCTTCTTCACCGGCGCGTTCCGCAAGCCCCGCGAAGCGAACTGGGTCATCGGCGGCCTGCTGCTGATCCTGGGCATGTTCGAGGGCTTCTTCGGCTACTCGCTCCCGGACGACCTGCTGTCCGGCACCGGTATCCGCGCGACCCTGTCCGGCATCGTGCTGTCGGTGCCGGTGATCGGCACCTGGATCCACTGGGCGCTGTTCGGCGGGGAGTTCCCCGGCGACCAGATCATCCCGCGGCTCTACACGCTGCACATCCTGCTGATCCCGGGCATCATGCTGGCGCTGATCGGCGCGCACCTCGCGCTGGTCTGGTACCAGAAGCACACCCAGTTCCCGGGCGTGCGGCGCAAGGAGACGAACGTCGTCGGCGTGCGGATCATGCCGTACTTCGCCCTCAAGGGCGGCGCGTTCTTCACGCTGGTCGTGGGTGTGCTGGCGCTGATGTCCGGCCTGTTCCAGATCAACCCGGTGTGGAACTTCGGGCCGTACAACCCGTCGATGGTGTCCGCGGGGTCCCAACCGGACTTCTACATGGCCTGGGCGGACGGCATTCTCCGGATCTGGCCGGCCTGGGAGCTTTACCTGGGCAATTACACGGTCCCGGCGGTGTTCTTCGCCGGCGGGCTCGGGATGCCGATCCTGTTCGCGCTGCTGCTCGGGTATCCGTTCCTGGAACGCAAGCTGTCGAAGGACACCGCGCACCACAACCTGCTCCAGCGCCCGCGCGACGCACCGGTCCGCACCTCGCTGGGCATGATGGCGCTCGGGTTCTTCGCGATGCTCGAGCTGTCCGGCTTCAACGACGTCATCGCCGACCAGTTCGACATCTCGCTGAACGCGACGACGTGGGCCGGGCGCATCGGCGTGCTGATCGTGCCGCCGCTGGCGTACTTCTTCACCTACCGGATCTGCCTCGGCCTGCAGCGGTCCGACCGTGAGGTGCTGGAGCACGGCGTGGAGACCGGCATCATCAAGCGGCTGCCGCACGGCGAGTTCATCGAGATCCACCAGCCGCTGGCCGGCACGGACAGCCACGGCCACGCCGTCCCGCTCGAGTACCAGGGCGCGGCGGTGCCGAAGAAGATGAACAAGCTCGGCACCGCGGGCCACGCCGTCCCGGGTTCGATCTGGACGCCGGACCCGGCGGAGGAGACGAAGGCGCTCGACCGCGCTCGGGGCAACGGCCACGGGAACGGCAAGGCGCAGGCCGAAGGGTCCGAGGAGTCGACCGAGGTCGGTTCCGGGCACTGAGTCCGCTAGCTCGGAAGGCCCCTTCCTCACAGCGAGGAAGGGGCCTTCTGCTGTGCTGGGGCGTTGTGGGCGCTGGGGGTGCTGGGGTGCTGCGGGTCAGAGCCGGATGCGGGCGACTATTTCGTCGTCGTCGATTTCGCCGGTCGGCCGGAAGCCCAGCAGCCGGTAGAAGGGGCCGGGGCTGTGCTTGCCCGGCACCCACATGACCGTGACCGATTCGGCGTCGCGGCGGCGCGCTTCGGCCAGCACCGCTTCGACGGCGAACCGGCCGTAGCCCTTTTTCTGGTGTTTGGCGGCGATGTTCAGCCGCCAGAGGTAGCTGCGGTAGTAGTGGATCGGATTTTCCGGGTCGAAGGCCGCCATCACGAAGCCGACGGGCTTCTTTCCGGCGTAGATCAGCCTCGGCCAGGCGATGTCGGGCTGGACGTAGGCCTCGGCGAGCGAGCGGGCGACGGAGGTTACGTAATCCCGCTGGCGCTTCGCCACTTTGAGGTCGCAGGCATCGTCCACGTTGTCGACCGTGAGTTCGACCAGACGCGGGGTCGTCATGGGAACTAAGGTAGCGCGGCCCGCTGGCTTCAGAGCCGGATGCGGGCGACGACCTCGCCCTCGTGGATCTGGCCGGTGGGCTCGAAACCCAGCCGCAGATAGAACGGCTCCGGGCTGTGCTCGCCCGGCACCCAGAGCACCGTCGCCGATTCGGCTCCGCGGCGGCGAGCTTCGGCCAGGACCGCTTCGACGGCGAACTGGCCGTAGCCCTTCTTTTGGTGCTGGGCGGCGATGTTCAGCCGCCAGATGCCGCAGCGGAAGTAGTCGATCGGACAGTGCGGATCGAAGGCGGCCATGACGAAGCCGACGAGGTCGTCTCCGGCGTAGACCAGCCTCGGCCAGGCAACGTCCGGCTGGGTGTAGGCCTCCGCCAGCGAACGGGCGACCGGGGCCACGTACTGCTCCTGGTGGGGCGCCACCGACAGAGCGCAGGCCGCGCCCACGTTGTCGCTGGTGACCTCGGCCAACCGCGGTGTCGTCACGCCCCGGACGTTAGCCCGGGGGTACGACAATTCCCGGCGGGTCAGGCGCCTTCGACGCCGATCTCGAACGCGGAGTCGGTGTCGGCGCGCGAGTAGGACCGGAACGCGATGTGGGTGACGGTGTCGAGCACGCCGCGGACCTTGCCGATGCGGCCGGGGATCAGGTCGGCGAGGTCCTCGTGGGCCTGCACGCGCACGGTGGCGATGAGGTCGACGTCCCCGGCGCACGAGTAGACCTCGGACACCTGGTCGAGGTCCGCGATCGCCTGCGCGGCCTGCGGGATCTCCTCGGCCTCTACGTTGATCAGCACGATCGCCGTGATCACAGCGTTCCTCCCACTTGCTCGCGGTAATTCCTCGAGCGCGATCGTAGCCGGGAACGAGCCCGCGCACGCCGCAGCGGGGCGGTCAGCCTGCGAGGTGGTCGGGGGAACGGGCGCTTGCGAGTCAGGCTTGCCAGTTGGCGACGGCGGCTGGTTCGGTCCCAGCAGGGGTGCCTTTCTCACCTGGGCTCTGTACCGGGACCCCCCGAGGGGCACGGTTTCTGCTGCGGCGACGAGGAATTCGACCCACCGGGTCGCGCGCCGCAGCGAGGCGTCTCAGCCCGCGACGTGTTCGAGGGACCGGGCGTCGGCGACGCGGGCGAGCCAGGCTTGCCAGCCCGCGACGGCGGCTGGTTCGGCCCACGGTCGCGTGGTGCGGACGAGCCGGGTTCCGGGCCGGGCGAGCCAGCGCAGCAGGATTCCGACCTCTTCTCCGGGCGCGCCGCGCAACGGCCCGTCGCCGGGAAGCACGGTTTCCCCTGCGGCGACCAGGGATTCGACCACCGGCATCGGCGGGACGCCACGGCGCGCGACCCCGGCGGAGGCGAGCCTGCCGTAGCGGATGACGGACAGCTCCCAGCCGCCGTTGCCGTCCGGCGCGGCGGCGATGAGTTCCGCGACCGACGCGAGCGCGGCCTGCCGGTGCGCGCGGCCGACGGCGCGGACCAGCCCGGCCAGTTCGTCGCGGTGCCGGGCGGCCTGTTCGTAGTGCCTTCGCTCCGCCATCTCCTCCAGCCTCGCCGCGGCCAGATGCAGCGGACGGCCGTCGTGACCGGCGATGAGTCCGCGGGCGGCTTCGACTGCGGGGGAGTAGTCGGCGACCGTCTGCCTTCCCGCGCACGGCGCTCCGCAACGGCCGAGCTCCGCCAGAACACACGGCGTGCCGGACGCGGAGGTGGCCGAGATGCGCTGCGTGCAGGTGCGCAGGCCGGAGGCGTCGGCGAGGGTTTCGGCCGCGGTGCGCGCGTCGGCCTGGCTGCGGAAAGGCCCGAGCGTGCCCGCGCGCGGCAGGCGCACCACGGAAAGCCGCGGAAAAGCCTCGTCGGTGAGACTGATCCACCAGCCGTGGTGCGGGTTTTTCGAGCGCCGGTTGTACGCCGGCCGGTGCGCGGCGATCAACCGCAGTTCGCGGATCTCGGCTTCGAGGGAATGCGCGCACTCGATGGCGTCCACCCGCTCCGCCAGCGCGACCATTTCCCGGATCCGGCCCCGGCTCTCGGAACCGGTGAAATAAGTCCGCACGCGCCGTCTCAGGTCGCGCGCGGTGCCGACGTACAGCACTTCGTCGCGCGGTCCTTTGAAGAGGTACACGCCGGGCCGCGACGGGAGGTCGGCGGCGAGGTTTCGCTTGCGCCGCTGGGCAGGCGTGACGTCTGGGAGGTAGTCGATCAGCTCCTCGACAGTGTGGACGCCGACGTTGCCGACGCGCTCCAGCAGCGCGTGCAGGACGTCGGTGGTGGCGCGGGCGTCGTCGAGCGCACGGTGCGTCGGCCGGGTGCGCGCGCCGAGAAGCATCGACAGCGACGACAACCGGTAGCTGCGTGCTTCTTCGCGCGGGATGACGCGGCGCGCGAGCTTCACTGTGCAGACGACGGTGGGGCGCGGCCAGACGTAGCCGTGCCCGTCGCAGGCCGCCTTCATGAAGCTGGTGTCGAAGCCGGAGTTGTGCGCGACCAGCACCGCGCCCGCGATGAATTCCAGGAACGCGGGCAGCACGCGTTCGATCCGCGGCGCGTCGTAGACCATCGCCTGCGTGATCCCGGTCAGCTCGACGATCTGCGGCGGGATCGGCGTGCCCGGGTTGACCAGCGTCGCGAACTCGCCCAGCACCTGTCCGGCGCGGACCTTGACCGCGCCGATCTCGGTGATCCCGTCCGGGCCGGGCTTGGTGCCGGTGGTTTCGAGGTCGAACACGACGAACGTGGTGTCCCGCAGCGGGGTGCCGAGCTCGTCGAACGCCAGCTGAACCTGGTCCGGCCTCGGTCGGGTCTCCATGATCGCGCACAGTAGGGCCGACCACCGACAATCTTCGCGCGCGCCGCCCGTGGCCCGATGGTGACCAGCGGAACGGGCCGGTGCGGCGCGGGATCCGGCGGCGGGGCCTACCCTGGACCAATGCACCCCCAGCCCGTCGAACCGGAGGAAGCCGCGGAGGCCGTCGGCCCCTCGGCGGTTCCGGCGCGGGCGGGGGAGGACGCCGAGGCCCCGGAAGCGGGGACGTGTCCGGAACCGTCGTCGTGGACGAGCCTGCCGGAGGCGGTGCGCGAGCGCATCGCCGAACTGGCCGCGGCCGCGGTGGCGAAACTGCCGGTCGCGGACGTGCCGAGGCAGCTGCGGCCGGTCGCGAAGTTCGCCCCGGCCAAGCGCGCCAAGCTCGGCGGCACCGCGCTGCTGACCGCGTTGGGGGATTCCGCGCAGTTCCGTACGGCGGTCTTGGAGTGGCTGCGCGAGCACCGGACCGACGCGCTGGACCCGAACGTTTCGGACTCCGTCGCGGCCGCTGCCGCCGCGGTGCTGCTCGGTGAATCCGGTGCGGCCGGACGCGTGCGGCTGGTCGCGAAGAACGCCGAGGAAACGGCGTTGCGCGCTGAGCGGGACGCGGCGCTGGCGCGGAATCAACGTCTGGAAGTCGAAATCGCCGAGCTGCGGGCCGAGCTGGAAGAGGCGCGCGGAGCGGTCGAGAGCGCGCGCGGCGAACGCGAGGCCGAGGTCGAGAAGCTGCTGCGCCGGCTGCGTGAGCAGGGCGTGCTGCTGCGGCAGGCCAAGGACGCTGCCGAGGCGGCGCGAACCGAACTGGCCGACGGGGGCGCGACGCGGGAACGCGAGATCGAGACGCTGAACGTGCAGCTCGACCGGGAACGCCGCCGGGTCGCTTCCGAACGCGCCCGTGCCGAACGGGCGGTCGCGGACGCCGAGATGGCCCGGCAATCGGCGCGCGAAGCCCGGGAGGCCGACGAAGTCCGGCTGGCGTTGCTGGTGGACACGATCGACGGCGCCGTGCACGGCTTGCGTCGCGAACTCGCTTTGGGCGACCGCGGCGCGCGCCCCGCGGACATGGTGAGCGGCGCACGGTCCGGGCTCGGCCCTGGCGGGCGGATCCAGGACGTCACGGCACTCGACCGGCATCTGGCGCTGCCGAACGTCCATCTCATCGTGGACGGCTACAACGTCACCAAAACGGGTTATCCGGAGCTGGCGCTGGCCGATCAGCGAGACCGGCTGGTGCATCAGCTCTCGGCGCTGGCGGCGCGCACCTCGGCGGAGGTCACGGTGGTGTTCGACGGGGCCGGCGTGCTGTCAGTGCCCGCCGCGGTGCCGCGCGGGGTGCGAGTGCTGTTCTCCGAGCGTGGCGTGCTCGCCGACGACGTGATCCGGTCACTGGTCGCGGCCGAGCCGAAGGGCCGTCCGATGGTCGTCGCGACGTCCGACCGGGCGGTCGCGGATTCGGTCCGCGCGGCCGGTGCGCACCCCGCTCCGTCGGCGGTGCTCGTCAGCCGATTGGGTCGAGTCTGAGCCTGCCCGACGTCCGGGCCCCGGAAATTGTCGGTGGTGCTTCCTACCGTTTGTTCCCGAGGCGATTCCCGGAACCGGTCCGGGGCCTCGCGAGGTGCGGAGGCACGGCGATGGGCGAGAACGAGCAGGAGCGGTTCGGGGCCGGTTCCGGCATGCGTGCGGGGGACTCGGCCGGGGGCAGCGGGGAAGTTCGCTTTGCGGCGGGTCCGGGGGATCTGGTCGGTGGTGCCGATGGCGGTGCCGCTGAGCGGTCTTGGCCGTCGGATCATCCGGTCGGTGGTGCCGATGGCGGCGTGGGTGTGCGGTCTCGGCCGCCGGACCGGGGCGGTCACCCAGGCGGGGTGGGTTCGGTGGTGAGTCTTGCCACTGGGGTGAATCCGGCCACGGCGCAGGCGCGAGACCGGGATCTGGAGGCGCGCCGGGAAAACGGCGTTTCGGCTGATTCCGCCGGGAGCGCGGAGGCCGCGGATTCGTCAAGCGAAGGCGAACGTGCGGAAGCTGCCAGTCGGCGGCCCTCATCGCGGCGGCACCCGGGCGCGTCGCGAAGCGCGAAGCGGGCGAAACCCAGTACCTCCCACCAGGAAGAGCGGCGGCCGGCCGGTGCGGTGGACGTCGCGGTCGAGGACATCGACACGTTCGTCGTCGATTGCGACCGGTGTGCGGTGCGCGGGGCGGCGTGTGCCGATTGCGTGGTCAGCGTGCTGCTCGGGCCGCCGGTCGGCCTCGTCTGGGACGCGGACGAACGGCGAGCTGTCGACGCGCTCGCCGAGGCGGGGATGGTGCCGCGGCTGCGCCTGGTTCCGGAGACCGACAGTAGGTCGGCGTGACACCAGTGGGTGACACTGGCTCGCCGAGCGGTCGCCTGGGTGCGGTAAACGGTAAGTAACGGAGAGGGCCGTTTGCGCAGCCGTAGAGTGTGGCCTAAGTCACATTGAGCTGCCGTGCTGGTCCGATGGTGTTTCAGCGGACTACGGAGAGTTTTTACGGGGGGCCCGGTGGACGCGCCGACGGTCTTTTCGTAACCTGGCCGAGATCTCGCGCCAGGCAGTCGTCAGACGACGGCGACGCGGGATCGCCGCCGGTTCGGCTTTGTCGGGGAGTCAGGACCGGAACCAACCACCGTGCGCGGAAAAGCTGTTGTGGATCACGACGGCCGGAACGCGGACGGACAGCGTGCGCGAAGAGGGCCCCCGACCTCTTCCGCGCCGGGGTTCCGGCCACGGCGGCCCGACGAGCAAAGGAGACCCGCGCGGCCGTGCAGTCGCATCCAGTCAAGCGCGTGGTGTCAGGCGCCCTCGCGGCCGCCTCGGTGATCGCAATCGTCACCGCGGCGCAGCCAGCGGGCACCGCAGCCGCTTCCCCCCTCCCCGTCCTCCAGGCCCCGCCGGACTCCGGTTCGGACGCTCTCGCCAAGTACCGCGACCTCGCGGCGCAGGCGGAGAAGGCGAACGAGGACCTCCTCAAAGCAAAAGACGACCTGTCCGCGCGGCAGGGCGACCTCGACAAGGCCAACGGAGACGTGGGCAACGCCCACAACCTCGCCGCGCAGGCCGCCGAGAACGAGAAGAAGTACAAGGTCGACGTCGACAAGTTCGCGAACGCGTCGTTCCTGTCCGGCGTGCAGATGAACAAGCTGTCCGCGCTGCTGGCGGGCACGTCGACGCAGGAGTTCCTCGACCGTTCGGCGGCGCTGGACCAGATCGCGTCGCAGAAGGCCACTGCGCTCGAGAAGCTCCAGGGCGCGGTCGACCAGGCCAAGGCCGCCGAGAAGCTGGCAGCCGACGCCGCGCAGCGGGCCACCGCGGCGCGCGACGCGGCCGCGAAGCTGACCGAAGACATCACGGCCAAGAAGAAGACGCTCGACGACCAGGTCGCCGAGCTGAAGAAGACCACGGCGGGGCTGAGCGCTGCGGACCGGAACGCGCAGAAGGACACCGGCGGCGACATCTCGGTGGACCTCGCGAACGCCGGCCCGGCCGCGGCGGCCGCCGTTCAGGCCGCGCTGAGCCAACGGGGCAAGCCCTACGAGTGGGGTGCCACCGGGCCGGGTTCGTACGACTGCTCTGGCCTCATGCTGTGGGCCTACAAGCAGGCGGGCGTCTCGCTGCCGCGTTCGAGCCAGGCGCAGAGCCAGACCGGCACGCCGGTGCCGCGCAGCCAGCTGCAGCCCGGCGACCTGGTGTTCTACTACTCGCCGGTTTCGCACGTGGGCATGTACATCGGCAACGGGATGATGGTGCACGCGCCGACCACCGGCGACGTCGTCAAGATCTCGCCGCTGCAGAGCCAGTACGTGGGCGCGCGCCGGGTCGCCTGACCGGACGTTCTCGCCTCACCGGGGCGGTACCGCACGACGCGGTGCCGCCCCGGTGTCGTTCGCGGGTCGCGGCCGACCATGACCCGGCAACGAGGAAATCCGCTAGCTTCAGACCTGGCCGACGGCACTGCTGACCCGGAGGAGCCGACGATGGCGCTCGCGGGCGAGCTGGTGACCGAGACTTTCGAATACGACGGCGGTCGCCAAGTCACGGTCTATGTCCCGGCGGATCGGCCTGAGGCGATCGTGTTCGCCGGTGACGGCGAGCTGGTCACACAGTGGGGCAGTGACCTCGAGGCCGTGGACGTGCCGTCCACGATGATCGTCGGCGTCCATCGCGCGGCTGAGGAAACCCTGCGGCTGCACGAATACTCACCGGGCTTCGACCCGCAGCGATTCTCGGCGCACGAGAGGTTTTTCTGCGAGGACGTCGACCGCTGGGCGCGATGGCGATTCGGAGTGGGGCTACCCGCCGAGCGAACCGCGGTGTGCGGTGTCTCGGCCGGTGGAGAGCTGGCGCTGGCTATGGGACTCCGGCATCCGGACGTCTACGGCGCGGTTCTGTGCGCCTCGCCCGGAGGGGGTTATCGACCGCCTGCCGACCTGCCGGGTTCGCTTCCGCGCGCGTACCTCGTTGCCGGGACGCAAGAACCGTTCTTCCTTCAGAACGCCACCCGGTGGGCGGACGCGATGCGCGACGCCGGGGCGGACGTCGTCTTGAACGAGAGGTCCGGATCGCATGGCGGCGCGTTTTGGCGCGAAGAGTTCCCGCTGATGGTGGCGTGGGCGTTCGGTCAATGAAGAAGTCGGGGTGCCGCCCGCGTAGTAGCTTGTCGTCGCGATGACCGAGCATCCGACCAGCAGGCCGCCTCGCACGCATTACGTGGTCGGTCACCGCATTCCCCGCCGGTGTCGCAGGTCGGCAAGCGCACGGCAAGACGTTCTCGCTTCACCGGGCCGCTCCCGCGAAACCGCCCGTCGGTAGCCTGCGGGGGTGCTGAGGACCCTGCTCGTGACGAACGACTTCCCGCCGCGCCCCGGGGGCATCCAGAACTACCTCAATTCGCTGGCCACCCGGCTGCCCGCGGACGACCTCGTCGTTTACGCACCCTCCTGGGAACGCAGCAGCGGTTCGCACGTCGAGTTCGACGCGGCCGCGCCGTTCGAAGTCGTGCGGCATCCGACGTCGCTGATGCTGCCCACCCCCGACGTCCTGCGCCGCGCGAAGCAGATCATGCGCGCTCGCGACTGCGAAGCCGTCTGGTTCGGCGCGGCCGCCCCGCTCGCGCTGCTGGGCCACCCGCTGCGGCGGGCCGGCGCGCGCCGGATCGTCGCGTCCACGCACGGGCACGAGGTCGGCTGGTCGATGCTTCCGGGCTCGCGGCAGGCGTTGCGGCGCATCGGCGAAACCGTCGACGTGGTCACCTACGTCAGCAAGTACACGCGCAATCGGTTCGCTGCGGCGTTCGGTCGGCACGCTGGGCTGGAAATGTTGCCGAGCGGCGTCGACACCACCGTTTTCGCGCCTGATCCGACCGGCCGGGAGGAAATCCGCGCCCGGCACGGTCTCGGCGACCGGCCTACCATCGTGTGCGTTTCGCGGATGGTTCCGCGCAAGGGCCAGGACATGCTGATCGCCGTGCTGCCCTCGATCCGCCAGCGAGTGCCCGACGCGGCGTTGCTGCTCGTCGGCGGCGGGCCCTACCGCAAGCACCTCACCCAGTTCGCCGCGGCGCTCGGAGTGGCCGACGACGTCGTCTTCACCGGCTCGGTGCCCTGGGAGGAACTGCCCGCGCACTACAACGCGGGCGACGTCTTCGCGATGCCTGCCCGCACCCGCGGCAAGGGGCTCGATGTGGAGGGTCTCGGCATCGTCTACCTGGAGGCGTCCGCGACCGGGCTGCCGGTGGTCGCCGGCACGTCCGGCGGGGCGCCGGAGGCGGTGCTGGACGAGGTGACCGGCCACGTGGTCGACGGCCGAGACCCGGGACAGCTCGCGGAGACTCTGGCGGCGCTGCTGTCCGACCCCGTCCGGGCCCGCAGGATGGGCGAGGCGGGCCGTTCGTGGGTCGCTGAGAACTGGCGCTGGGACACGATGGCGAAGCGCCTCTCGACGCTCCTGGACGGCGATCCGGTGGCGGCGGTGCGCTGACCCGGATCAGGGTTCGTAGATCGCTGGGTGGCGCGGGTCGTCCACGCGGACTACGACGTCCGCGAGCGCGCTCGGGTCTACTTCGTTCTCGTAGCGTTCGTAGGCCGGAAGCGCCCATTCGTCGGTTACGCGACGGCGGAGCGCACCCGGCGAAAGCCACAAATGCACCACGAAATCGAACGCCAATCCCGCGCCGAGCAAGAATTCGCCGTCGACCACGACGACGCCGCGGTCCGGGACCGGGACGCGCGGCAGCCTGGTCGCGCGGTCGCGTTCGGCGTCCCACAGCGCGGGCAGCACTTCGCCGCTGCCGTCGTCGGCGAGCGGGTCCAGGACTTCCCGGCGCAGACCGCCCAAATCCAGCCAATCGGTATACCGCGCGTCCGGATTTTGTTTCCCGTGCTCGAAACGGAGTGACGCTGGTCGCAAAAATCCGGCGGCGGGGACGTGCAGCGCGGCTCGGCCGAGCAGCTTCAACGGGCCGGTCAACGCCTCGGCGAGCGGGCCCGTTCCGGCCGCTCCGTCGATCGCGACCGCGATTCGTCGGCGGTGGGTAAGCGCGTCGACGCGCTCGGTCAGCTCGGCGGCGAGGGCGTCGGGGGAGATGGGGCGGTAGCGCACGATCGCATGATCCCGCACCGGTTTCCGTCGGTCCCCGATGCCATGATGGCGGCATGGCCAACGAGGAGGGCAAGAACCGGCGGAGTGGTTGGGAGACAGCCGTTTCCCGCACGATGCCGTACCCGGGCAGCCGGGTGTGGGAGTTCTTGGTGGGGGACGGGGTGGAGATCTGGCTCGGTCCCGGCGTCGAACTGCCGCGCGAACGCGGGGCCGGATACGAGACCGAACACGGCACGACCGGCGAAATCCGCAGCTATTCCGACGACCGCCTGCGGCTCACCTGGCGTCCGACGGACTGGGACCACGATTCCTTGCTGGAGCTCGAGGTCGCGGATCTCGGCAAGCGCAGCACGCTGAAGATCCGCCAGGAGCGGCTGGCGGACGTGGCGGAGAAGGCCGAGCAGCGGGCATATTGGAAACAAGTGGTCGAGCGCGTCGAGGCGGCATTGGCCGAACGCTGACCGAACTGCCCAGGGGGTTCCAGCAGTGAGCGTCGACGAACAAACCGAGGAAATCCCTTTCGCGGGCGAGGAATTCTGGCAAAACCCGCACGAATGGCTCGCGCAGCGGCGCGAATCCGGCCCGGTGTGCCCGATGACCGCCCGCCGCGGAATCCCGTCCTACCTGGTCGGCGGATACGAGCAGGCGCGCGAGCTGCTCAACGATCCTCGGGTCAGCAAGGACAGCACGGACGTGCAGCGGGTGTTCGCGGCGAAGGTCGGCCAGGAGGTCGAGGGGCCGGACTTCGGCAACCTGCTCACCCGGCACATGCTCAACAGCGACCCGCCGGTCCACACCCGGCTGCGTAAGCTGGTGAACAAGGCGTTCACCGCCCGCACCGTCGCCCGGTTGCGGCCGCGGATCCAGGAGATCGCCGATTCGCTGCTGGACGAGATGGCGCGGCACGAGCAGGTCGACCTGGTGCAGGCGTTCGCCGAGCCGTTGCCGATCACCGTCATCTGCGAGCTGCTCGGCGTGCGCGTCGAGGACCGCGGCGCCTTCACTGCCTGGTCGCACACGCTGCTGTCGTTCTCCGAGGACCCGGAGTCCCAGGCCGCGGCGGCGCGGGAGATGGAGGAGTACCTGCAGCAGCTGGTCGAGAGCAAGCGCACCGAACCGGCCGAAGACCTGTTGTCGGACCTCGTGCACGCCAGCGACGAAGGCGATTCGCTCGACGGCGACGAGCTGATCTCGATGGCGTTCCTGCTGCTGATCGCCGGGCACGAGACCACGGTCAACCTGATCGCCAACGCCACGTTCGCGTTGCTGCGCGCACCCGAACAGGCGGAGAAACTGCGCGCCGACCCGAGCCTGATGCCGGGTGCGGTCGAGGAGTTCCTCCGGTTCGACGGGCCGATCAACTTCGCGACCCTGCGCTACACGGTCGAGGAGATCGAGGCGGGCGGCGTCACTATCCCGACCGACGAGTTCCTGCAGATTTCGCTGCTGTCGGCCAACCGGGACCCGGAGAAGTTCCCCGACCCGGACAGGCTCGACGTCACCCGCGCGCCGGGCGGGCACCTCGCTTTCGGGCACGGGATCCACTACTGCGTCGGCGCGCCGCTGGCCCGGCTGGAGGCGGAGATCGCGCTCGGCTCCCTGCTGGCGCGGTTCCCGGAGCTGAGCCTGGCCGTGCCGGTCGAGAAAATCGTCTACCGGCCGAGTTCGCTGGTGCACGGCGTGCTGGCGCTGCCGGTGCGGCTGACCGGGGCGTAGCGGCTGTCACTGCGGAGCCGCCCGCCGCCCGGTTAGGGTCGGCGGGTGGAACCCAGTGCTGCCGATCTTCTCGCCCTCGACGCCGCGCACGTCTGGCATCCCTACGCCCCGATGCCAGGCCGCGTGCCGCCGCTGCTCGTGGAAGAGGCGAGCGGAGTGCGGCTGAAGCTCGCCGACGGACGAGAACTGGTCGACGGCATGTCGTCCTGGTGGGCGGCGGTGCACGGCTACCGGAACCCGGTGCTCGACGCGGCGCTGGAGCGGCAGGCCGGGCGGATGAGCCACGTGATGTTCGGCGGGCTCACCCACGAACCGGCGATCACGCTCGCGAAGACTCTGGTCGAGATGACCCCGGACGGGCTCGAGCACGTTTTCCTGTGCGATTCGGGCTCGGTTTCGGTCGAGGTCGCGGTGAAAATGTGCTTGCAGTACCAGCGTTCCCGCGGCCTGCCCGGAAAACACCGGCTGCTGACCTGGCGCGGCGGCTATCACGGAGACACGTTCACGCCGATGAGCGTCTGCGATCCCGACGGCGGCATGCATTCGCTGTGGCGCGGGGTGCTGCCGGAGCAGGTTTTCGTTCCGGCTCCGCCGTCCGGTTTCGACAGCCCGGCGGATCAGTCCTATGTGGACGAACTGGCGAAGGCGATCGAGCAGCACGCGGACGAACTGGCCGCGGTGATCGTGGAACCGGTGGTGCAGGGCGCGGGCGGCATGCGGTTTCACCATCCCGGCTACCTGCGCGCGCTGCGAGAGCTGACTCGCGAGCACGACGTGCTGCTGGTGTTCGACGAGATCGCGACCGGATTCGGCCGTACTGGAAGGCTTTTCGCGGCCGAGCACGCCGGCGTGACGCCCGACTTGCTGTGTGTCGGCAAGGCACTCACCGGGGGGTATCTGACGATGGCCGCCGCGTTGTGCACGCCCGAAATCGCCGACGGGATCACGCGCGGCGAGCTGCCGGTGCTCGCGCACGGCCCGACGTTCATGGGGAACCCGCTGGCTTCGGCGGTCGCCAACGCTTCGCTCGGTTTGCTGGCTGAAGGCCAATGGCAGGCCGATGTCGCCCGGATCGAAACCTCGCTGCGCCAAGGACTTGAGTCGGCTCGGGAGCTGCCGCACGTCGTGGACGTGCGAGTGCTGGGCGCGATCGGCGTGCTGCAGCTCGATCACGAGGTGGACATGGGTGTCGCGACGGAGGTGGTGACGGCTGAAGGCGCGTGGCTGCGGCCGTTCCGGGATTTGATCTACGCGATGCCGCCCTACATCAGCACCGACGCCGACCTGGCGGTGATCACGTCGGCGATGCACGCCGCCGCGGCGAAGGCCTGAGGTTACTTCGGGTTAGCCGTGGCTCCGTGTAGTGGATCGGGCTGAGTGACGCAACCCGATCGTGGGTTATTCGATAAAGATCCACTCCATAGAGTGGGACATAGCGGACATTTCACAAGGATCCCGGTTTCCTGGTGATCATGAGACGACTTGCCGTGCTTCGCCACGACGTGCCCGCCTCGCTCGTGGTCTTCCTCGTCGCGGTCCCGCTTTCGCTCGGGATCGCCCTCGCGTCCGGCGCGCCGATCGTCGCCGGGCTGATCGCCGCCGTCGTCGGCGGCGTGGTCGCCGGCGCGCTCGGCGGCTCTCCGCTGCAGGTCAGCGGGCCCGCCGCCGGGCTCACCGTGCTGATGGCCGAGACGATTTCCACCTTCGGGTGGGCGGTCACCTGCCTGATCACCGTCCTCGCCGGCGCGCTGCAGATCCTGTTCGGCCTGAGCCGCGTCGCGCGGGCCGCGCTGGCCATCTCGCCGGCGATCGTGCACGGGATGCTCGCCGGGATCGGCATCACGATCGTTCTCGGCCAGCTGCACGTGCTGTTCGGCGGGAAGGCGCAGAGCTCGGCGCTGGAGAACATCGCCCGGCTGCCCGCGCAGATCGCCGCCCACCACGACGCCGCCGCGCTGATCGGCGTCCTGACCCTCGCCATCCTCCTCGCCTGGCCCAAACTCCCCGCTGCGGTAAGGAAAATCCCCGGTCCGCTGGCGGCGATCGCGGTCGCGACGCTCGTGTCCCTGGCCGCCGGGATGACGCTGCCGCGCGTCGAACTGTCCGGCGATCTGCTGCAGATCCGCTTCACGCCGCAGCTGCCGGACGGCGGATGGGGCCAGGTCGCGGTCGCGGTGGTCACGATCGCGCTGATCGCCAGCGTCGAGAGCCTGTTGTCCGCGGTCGCGGTCGACAAACTGCAGAACGGCCCGCGCGCCAACCTGAACCGCGAGCTGATCGGTCAGGGCGCGGCGAACATGGTGTCCGGCTCGCTCGGCGGGCTGCCGGTGACCGGTGTGATCGTGCGCAGTTCCACGAACGTCGCGGCCGGGGCGCGCACGCGGGCGTCGGCGATCCTGCACGGCGTGTGGGTGCTGGTGTTCGTGGTCGCGCTCGCCGGGGTGCTGAAGTCGATTCCGCTGGCCGCGCTGGCCGGGCTGCTCGTGCACGTCGGCGCGAAGCTGGTGAATCCCGGGCATCTGCGGCAGGTGCTGCGACACGGCGATCTGCCGCTCTACCTGGTGACCGTCGCCGGGGTGGTCGTGTTCGACCTGCTGACCGGCGTGCTCGCCGGGATTGTGCTGGCCGTCCTGCTGATGCTGCGCCGCACCGTGTGGTCGGGCGTGCATGCCGAGCAGCACAGCGGCGAATGGCGCGTGATCGTCGAAGGCGTGCTGACGTTCCTGTCGGTGCCGCGGCTGACGAAGGTGCTGGGCACGATCCCGGAGGGGTCGAAGGTGACGCTGGAACTGGTCGCCGATTACCTCGACCACGCGGCGTTCGAAAGCCTTTCCGCCTGGCAGCAGGCGCACGAACGGACCGGCGGCACGGTGGTCGTCGACGAGATCGGGCATCCGTGGTTCGCCAAGGGCAAGGAAGGCCGCCCGACGCTCCGGCGCACCGCGGCGGCGGGTGCGATGCCGAGGTGGCTGGCTCCGTGGTCGGCCTGGCAGGCCGTGGACGTGCGGGTTCCCGGGCAGCGCACGCACCGGGGCGCGACGGAGTTCCAGCGCCGGGCCGCGCCGCTGCTGAAGGACGTCCTCAGCGGGCTCGCGCACGCTCAGCAGCCGCACACGCTGTTCATCACCTGCGGCGATTCGCGGATCGTGCCGAACCTGATCACCACGTCCGGTCCGGGCGACCTGTTCACCATCCGCAACATCGGCAACCTGGTGCCGCCCGGGCAGGCCGATCCGTCGACCAACGCGGCGATCGAATTCGCGGTCGGGGTGCTGGGAGTGCGGGAAATCGTGGTGTGCGGGCATTCCTCGTGCGGCGCGATGGGCGCGCTGGCCAGCGGTCCGCCGGCGGACACCGCGCTCGCGACCTGGCTGGTGCACGCCGAACCTAGCCGGAAGCGGGCCGGGGCGGTGACCCTCGACGGGGACCGGCCGGAGCGAGAACCGGACCGGCTGGCGTTGCACAACGTCCTGCAGCAGCTGACGCACCTGCGGCAGTACCCGCTGGTGGCCGAGGCCGAAGCGCGCGGGGAGCTGGCGCTGACCGGGCTGTACTTCGACGTCGGCGAGGCACAGGTGTACCTCGCTGATCCGGCGAAGGGCGAGTTCGTGGCCGCTGGAGCGCCCGCGGCGGCCCCGGCCGGCTGACTCGGGCCCTCGCGCGTGCCCTCCGGTGCGCGCGAGGGAACCCCCGAGTGTTGACATCGGGGAGCACGTCAATATCTTGATGGCTCGTGACGACGCTCGTGATGACCGGAACCGGGACCGACGTCGGCAAAACGGTCGCCACCGCGGCGATCGCGGCGCTGGCCCTCGCGCAGGGACAACGCGTCGCGGTGCTGAAGCCCGCGCAGACCGGCGTGCTCCCCGGGGAGGCAGGCGACCTCGCCGAGGTGGTGCGGTTGGCGGGCAAGGACCTGACGATCCGCGAACTGCGCCGCTACCCCGACCCGCTGTCCCCGGAAGCCGCTTCCCGCCGCTCCGGCCTGCCCGCCGTCGGCCCCGGCGAAATCGCCGCCGCCGCGAGCGACCTGGACACCACCCACGACCTCACGCTGGTAGAAGGCGCGGGAGGCCTGCTGGTCCGCTTCGATCCGCAGGGCAGCACCCTGGCAGATGTCGCGTGGTCGCTGGGCGCCCCGGTGGTTCTCGTCGCCCAAGCCGGTCTGGGCACGCTCAACACGACTGCTTTGACCGCCGAAGTCGCCACCCGCCGAGGCCTGAACGTCGTGGGCGTCATCATCGGCTCCTGGCCAGCCTCGCCGGACCTGGCCGCCCTGGAAAACCTCCGAGACCTGCCAGTCGCCGCCGGCGCCCCGCTGCTGGGCGCCCTCCCCGCCGGTTTGGGCGCCGCCGATCGCGAAACCTTCGCTGACCAGTCCCGCTTGGGTTTGTCCCCGTGGTTCGGCGGCGAGTTCGACCCAGAAGCCTTCACCGCCGCCGCCTCCACCCAGAACTAACCCCCCTTCTCTCCCCCGGGGGCCTCTTCCCCTCACCCGCCCCCGAGCCGAGAAATCGCTCCGGTTTCTGGACTGAGCGATCCGATCGGCCCCCCCGGGCCGAGCGGATCGGGAGGGAAGAAACCGGATAAAAGCGATTTCTCCGCCGCGACGAAGTCGCGGCAATCAAACACAGCCGCGTGGTGGGTCGAAAGCCTCAGCCGGGCAAGGCCTGGTGCGGTGACCGCCCGGCTCGAGTGTTGCCGGGTGCGGTAGGCACCTGGCTGGGCTGAGGCTGCGCTCGGCTTGAGTGATGCTGGGTCTGGTTGGGTGCCCGGCTGGACTGGGGCTGCGTGCCGTTTCTGCCCGGCTTGAGTGGGGCTGGGTGCGGTGGGTCCCCATCTGGACCGAGGCTGCGTGCCGTTCCTGCCAGGCTTGAGCGACGCTGGGCCTGGTCGGCACCCGGCTGGACTGAGGCAGCGACCCGCCCAGCTTGACCCAAACCACGAGCCGTTCACCGCTGTCTTGGGCACAACCAGTTACCCTCAGTCCCGCACACTCGCAGAGCGCACGCGCAGGGAAGGGAGTCCCCGGTGGTCGATTCCGCGGGAAAGGCGGCTCATCGGTCGTCAGCGGTAGCCGAGGGCTGGTCGGTGCCGGTGTTGTTTCCGCCGCAGCGTCCGCGGGTGGTGGTGAAGGCTGATCTTCTCCCTGCGGTGAGCGTCCTGTCGACCGCTGCGTTGCTGGGGATTCCGATGGGCTGGTTGTGGTCTCTTCTGGCTCCGCCCGAGCGGGTGCGGGTGATCAGCACCAACGGTCAGCCTGCGCCGTTGGAGTTGGAGAGCTGGCATCGGTTCGACGATCTGGCCGTGTTCGGGTTTCTGGCGATGGCGACGGGGTTGCTGATCGGGCTGGTGGTGTGGTTCCTGCGGGAGCGGCGCGGGCCGGTGGTGCTGGTGGCGGCGGCCGGCGGGGCGTTGGTCGCGGCTTGGCTCGGGACGCAGATGGGGCCTGCGTTCGCCAACTCGAAGTATTCGGTGGACGCGCCGCCCGCGTTGGGGGCGGTGATCGAGCAGGCGCCTCGGATCGAGACTGGGTGGGTCGTGCTGGCCGCGCCGTTGGTGACGTGTTTGGTTTATGCGTTGATGACGGCGTGGAATGGGCGGGAGGATCTGGGGCGGCGGCTTGGGTGAGTCCTTCGTCGCCGAGCTGTAGGCGGCGGTCGGGCTTTGGTTGGCTGTTTGTCGGCGGCGGTTGGTCTTTTGGTTCAGTGTTGCTTGGGGCACCCCGAAGCTGATTGTGATGACGGGCGGCGGGTGTTTGTCAAGGCGGGAAAGATGCCTTGACAAACACCCGCCGTCCGCATTTTTGGCTTCGTATCGGGGTGCGGGGGAGTGTGGCT
>NZ_JBVKDT010000007.1:62666-195201 GCF_055633655.1 Amycolatopsis sp. NPDC114503
TTTGGGCCGAACCACAGACGTTGGTTTTTCCGGTCGCGGGGGTGTTTTTTGAGTGCAAAAAATCTACCCACCCACCATCCCCGCCGCCCGCATTTGTGGCTTCGTATCGGGGTGCAGGGCCGGGTCTGGGTGCCCGGTGAGTTGAGTGGCGTTGGTGGCGGTTTGCGGGGTGGGCGCACACCACGTGGGGGGCCGTCGCGAGTTGGGTTTGCGAGTGCTGAACCGGCCCGGTCAGTTCAGGTCGGAGGGGTTGGTGAAGGTCGCCAGTTCGGTCGGCGGAAGCGGGACTGCGCCCAGGGTTTCCAGGAATCCCGCTTCTCTGGTGAGCAGGCGGCAGACGACGCGCAGCCGGCGCAGCGGGTGGGTTTCCTCCAGCAGCAGCTGACGATCCTCCAGCGGGAGCAGGCAGTCTGCGGCTAGTTGGTAGGCGAGTTCGCCCAGGTCGGCGTCGTCGTGGGGCGGGTGCCAGTCGTCTGCGTGCCAGGCGGCTTCGCAGTATCGCTCGTGGGCAGCTCGGGCTACCTTGGCCAGTTGGCGGGCCGTCGACTCCGCCGTGGCGGGGACTGGGTCGTCGGGGAGCCAGTCCACTACAGCCATCAGGTAGGGCGCGGACGCTCGGTGCAGTTCGCGCAGGCGGAAGCGGCGCGAGGCGCGCGTGACTACGTCGTAGCGGCCGTCCGGGAGGCGTTTCGCTTCGCGCAGGATCGTGCTGCAGCCGACGCTGTACACATGGTCTAAACCACTGACCTCGCGGACCAGCGGGGCGCGCAGGGCGACCACGCCGAACTCGTGCTCCGGGACGTTGCCGGTGACCAGGTCCGCGGTGAGCTGCCGGTAGCGCGGTTCGAAGATGTGCAGCGGCAGGTGCGTACCGGGGAGCAGCACTGTCTGCAACGGGAACAACGGCAGGGTCGCCGTCCCGCTGGGGCACTGCTCTGGCTCGGTCACGCGGTCCACGGTACGGGCTGCGGAGCGCTGGCGCAGTTCGTGTTTACCGCCGCGGCGGGGGTTTCAGGACCGCGAAAGGGTCGGTGATGTGCATGTCTTTCGCGGCAAAAGAAAACAGCGCCGCAGGTCGTCCGCCTGCCCGGCCGGGGGCGGCGGTGTGTCCGGTGGGGACGAGCAGACCACGCCGTTGGAGCACGCGTTGCAGGTTCGTGGCGGACACCTTGTAGCCGAGTGCGGCGGAGTACAGGCCGCGCAGCGCGGAGATGGTGAATTCCTCTGGGGCCAGTGCGAAACCCAGGTTGGTGTAGCTCAATTTCGACCGCAGGCGGTCGCGGGCGCGCAGCACGATCGCCTCGTGGTCGAACGCGGTGCGCGGCAGGGCGTTCACGTCGTGCCACTCGGTGTCTTCGGGGACTGCGGGATCGACGTCGGAGGGGACCAGGCCCAGGAACGCGGTGGCTACGACGCGCGGTCCGGGGACGCGGTCCGGGGCGCTGAAGACGGCCAGCTGCTCGACGTGCTTCAGCTGGCGGACGTCCACCTTCTCGGCGAGTTGCCGTCTGATCGACGTTTCGACGTCCTCGTCGGGGCGCAGCCGGCCGCCGGGGAGCGACCAGCGGCCGAGGTGCGGATCGAGCGCTCGGCGCCACAAAAGCACGCGCAGTGTGTCCGAGCGCACTTGAAGGACTGCCGCCAGAACCTCGTGGGCGAGGGGGGCTCGGGTGTTAAGATGGCTTCGCACGGTTTTCGATTGTAAGGCGAAAACCGGGATGGGGAGGAACCGGGGTCGATCCGGTTCGCAAGGCCGGCGATTATCGAGAGGGCCGAACACATGACCACCACGCTTGACCAGGATCTGACCCCTTACGGCGGGGTCGAGGCGGACGCGGACTGGGCCGCCCGGGTGCGGGAGCTCGCCCGCAAGCGCGACGCGGTGCTGCTCGCGCACAACTACCAGGTCCCGGAGATCCAGGACATCGCGGACTTCACCGGCGACTCTCTCGCGCTCAGCCGCATCGCGGCCAGCAGCGACGCGTCCACGATCGTCTTCTGCGGCGTGCACTTCATGGCCGAGACCGCGAAGATCCTGGCTCCGGAGAAGACGGTGCTGATCCCGGACGCGCGGGCAGGCTGCTCGCTCGCCGACTCGATCACCGGCGCCCAGCTGCGCGAGTGGAAGGCCGAGCACCCGGGCGCGGTGGTCGTCTCGTACGTGAACACGACGGCCGAGGTCAAGGCCGAGACGGACATCTGCTGCACGTCGTCGAACGCGGTCGACGTCGTCGCTTCCATCCCCGCTGACCAGGAAGTTCTCTTCCTTCCGGACCAGTTCCTCGGCGCGCACGTGAAGCGCGTGACCGGGCGCGAGAACATGCACGTCTGGGCCGGGGAGTGCCACGTGCACGCCGGGATCAACGGGGCCGAACTGGCCGCGCGCGCCGAGGAAAACCCGGACGCCGACCTGTTCATCCACCCCGAATGCGGCTGCGCGACCTCCGCGCTTTACCTGGCGGGCGAGGGCGCGGTGGCCCCGGAGCGGGTCAAGATCCTGTCCACCGGCGACATGGTGCACGCGGCGCGCGACACCAAGGCGACCTCGGTGCTCGTGGCCACCGAGATCGGCATGATCCACCAGTTGCGCAAGGCCGCGCCGGAGATCGACTTCCGCGCGGTGAACGACCGGGCCTCGTGCCGGTACATGAAGATGATCACCCCGGCCGCGCTGCTGCGGAGCCTCACCGAGGGCGCGGACGAGGTCCACGTCGACCCGGAGACGGCTTCGCGGGCCCGTGCCTCGGTGCAGCGGATGATCGAAATCGGGCAGCCTGGCGGTGGGGAATGAGCGGCCTAGTTAACGCCGATGAGGCGAAAACCTCACCGGATCCGCGCTGGGAAGCCCGGGCCGACGTGGTGGTGATCGGCAGCGGCGTGGCCGGGCTGTCGGCGGCGCTGCGGGCCCGTGAACTCGGGCTGCACGTGCTGGTCGTGACGAAGGCGGCGGTCGCCGACGGCAACACGCGGTGGGCGCAGGGCGGCGTGGCCGTGGTGCTCGACGGCGAGCGCGACGAGGGCGACACGGTCGAGAAGCACACGGCGGACACGCTCACCGCCGGAGCCGGGATCTGCGACGAGGCCGCGGTGCGGTCGATCGTCGGCGGGGGTCCGGCGGCCGTCACCGAGTTGCGGCACAACGGCGCGGTGTTCGACCACAGCTCGGGCGGGCTGCTGTCGCGGGCTCGCGAGGGCGGGCACAGCGCGTTCCGGGTGATCCACGCGGGCGGCGACGCCACGGGTGCGGAAGTTGAGCGTGCGCTGGTCGCGCAAGCGGGCGAGCGGCGGATTCCGGTGCTGGAGCACCACATCGCGGTCGACGCGCTGCGCACTCCCGCGGGCGAGGTGGCCGGAGTGACGGTGCTCGACCGCAACGGGGTGCCGGGCGTGGTGCGCGCGTCCGCGGTCGTGCTGGCCAGCGGCGGGTTCGGGCAGCTGTACCAGGCGACGTCCAATCCGGAGATCGCGACCGGTGACGGGCTGGCTCTTGCCTTGCGTGCCGGGGCGACGGTGGCCGACATCGAGTTCGTGCAGTTCCATCCGACGGTGCTGTACACGCCGGGTGCGCGCGGGCGGTGTCCGCTCGTGACGGAGGCGGTGCGCGGTGAGGGCGCGACGCTCGTGGACGGCGCGGGAGCGTCGGTGATGGCCGGGGTGCATCCGCTCGGCGATCTGGCTCCGCGCGACGTCGTGGCGGCGGCGATCACACGTCGGCAGCTGCTGGCTCCCGGAGGCATCGACGATCACGTTTTCCTTGACGCCACTGGTATTTCCGGCTTCGCGAAGCGGTTCCCGACGGTGCACGCGGCGTGCGCGGTGCTCGGCATCGACCCGGCGGTGGACGCGATCCCGGTGACGCCCGCTGCACACTTCGCGTGTGGCGGCGTAGTGGCCACTGTGGACGGACGGTCGAGCGTGCGCGGGCTGTACGCCGCGGGCGAGGTGGCTCGGACCGGGCTGCACGGGGCGAATCGGCTGGCGTCCAACAGTCTTCTCGAAGGGCTGGTCGTCGGGCAGCGGACCGCGGAGGCGGTCGCGGCGGATCTGGCCGCCGGATTGCTGCCGGATCCGTCGCGAGGCCGGCTTCCGGAAA
Source organism: Amycolatopsis sp. NPDC114503 (assembly GCF_055633655.1). Taxonomy (NCBI): domain Bacteria; kingdom Bacillati; phylum Actinomycetota; class Actinomycetes; order Pseudonocardiales; family Pseudonocardiaceae; genus Amycolatopsis; species Amycolatopsis sp. NPDC114503. Next base: position 66,760 of record NZ_JBVKDT010000007.1, read on the forward strand.
GGACGGTCGCGCCGGCGGCGGAACGTGATGTGCTGCAACGGGTGATGAGCCGGTATGCGGCGATCGGCCGGGACGCGGACGGGCTCGCGGCGGCGGGTTCCGCGCTCGACTTGTCAACAAAGGACAGTCCGTTGTGGACGCACAGCGCGGTGGAGGACGCGGCGCTCACCGTGGCGGCGCAGGCGTTGCTCGCGGCGGCGGAGCGGCGGACGGAATCGCGGGGATGTCACGTGCGGACGGACTTCCCGGAGCGGGACGAGGGGCTGCGGCGGAGTCAGCTGATCCGGCTGAGCCCGTCGGGACAGCCAGTGCTGGTCGAGGCAACGTCGTTGGAAGGGGTGGCATGAGCGGGGAATTCTCCGAATCGGTCGTGCGGTCGCTGGTGGTGGACGGGCTGGACGTCGCCGACGTGCGGCGCGTCGTGACCACTGCGCTGGAAGAGGATTTGCGGTACGGGCCGGACGCCACGACGGCGTCCACGGTCCCGGCCGACGCCCGCGCGGTGGCGGAGCTGACGCCGCGCGTCGCCGGTGTCGTGGCCGGGATTCCGGTGGCGCTGGCCGTTTTCGACGAGGTGCTCGGCGACGACTACGAGGTGGTCTCGATCCGCGAGGACGGTTCGCCTGCCGTCCCGGGGGAGCCGGTGCTCGTGCTGCGCGGTCCAGTGCGCGGGTTGCTGACCGCGGAGCGCACGGCGCTGAACCTGTTGTGCTTGCTGTCCGGAGTGGCGACGGCGACCGCGGCGTGGGTAGCCGCGATCGACGGAACCGGTGCGGCGGTGCGGGATTCTCGGAAGACGACGCCGGGGTTGCGGCTGCTGCAGAAGTACGCGGTGCGGTGCGGCGGCGGCGTGAACCACCGGATGGGCCTCGGCGACGCGGTGCTGATCAAGGACAACCACGTGGTCGCGGCCGGTTCGGTCACCGCGGCGCTGGCGGCGGCGCGGGAACACGCGCCGCAGCTGGCGTGCGAGGTCGAGGTGGACGACTTGGCCCAGCTGGACGAAGCGCTGGCCGCCGAGGCGGACGAGGTGCTGCTGGACAACTTCACTCCGGAGGAGTGCGTGAAGGCGGTCGCGCGGCGCGACGAGGTGTCGCCGAAGACGCGGCTGGAGTCGTCCGGCGGCCTGACTCTCGATCGCGCACGGCCGTACGCCGAGTCCGGTGTGGACTATCTCTCCGTCGGCGGGCTCACGCATTCCTCGCCCGCTCTCGATCTCGGGATGGACCTGCGCTAACCCTGTCGCCGCGGCCCGCTCTCCACTAGAATCTCCTTGTCCGACAAGGGGAGGGGGCCGCGGTGCGGGGAATTGCCGCCGGAGCGGTGGCCGCGCTCGTGGCGCTCGGCCTGCCCATTACGGCGACCTCGGCGCGGGCGGCCGCGTGCGCGAATCCGTCCGGCCCGTACACCGGCGCGGTGTCCTGGGGCCAGCGGCTGGTGAACCCGCCGCGGCTGTGGCCGCTGACCAGGGGCGAGGGCCAGACCGTCGCGGTGATCGGCACCGGCGTCGACAAGCAGAACGCGCAATTCGGTTCCGGGCAAGTGCTCGGCGGCGCGGGCACCGCGGATTCCGACTGCGACGGCCGCGGCACGATCGCCGCGGGCATCGTCGGCGCGCAGCCGGCGAACGAGACCACTTTCACCGGCGTCGCGCCTGGGGTGAAGCTGCTTCCCTTGCGCTACACCGAAAGCAACGGTTCGTCCTCGGACGGCGGCGGTGATCCGGGCGCGCTGGCCGGCGCGATCGACACGGCGGTCGACCGTGGTGCGGGAGTGATTCTCGTGGCGGTCCCGGCAGGTTCGGACAGCCCGGCGCTCGGCTCGGCGCTCGAACACGCGAAGTCGCGCGGGGCCGTAGTGATTTCGGCCGCGGCGGCTGCTCAGCAAGGGGCGCATACTTATCCGACCGCTTCGAAGGACGTGCTCGCGGTCGGCTCGACTGACGAATCCGGCGCGCCGGTGCAGACCGAAGCCGGGGACTACCTCGGAATCGCCGCGCCTGGCGCGAATCTGGTGAGCACGTCGGCGGGCGGCGGAGGCGCGGTCGCGCATCGGTGGCCGATCACCGACCCGAGCCTGGCCGCGGCGTATGTCGCCGGGGCGGCGGCGCTGGTGCGTTCGGCGCATCCGGAGCTGAAGGGCGATCAAGTGGTGAACCGGTTGATGCTGACCGCTTCCCGTCCGCCGTCCGGGGCGCACGATCCGCGCCGGGGCTGGGGAATGCTCGACGCTTACGCCGCGGTGTCGTCGACGTTGCCCGCCAACGCGCCTGGCCCGAGTGCGGCGGCGGTGCGGTCTGCGCTGCCCGCGGTGGTTCCGGCCGCGGCGCAGGCTCGGCCGACGTCTGATGTCGCGGCGGGAGTCGTCGCGGTGGGCGGAGTCGCGGCGGCGGCCGCGGCCGGGATCGGGGTGGCGGCGTTCCGGCGGGGACGGCGGCGCGGATGGCGGCCGTCGCGGTTTCGGGCCTGAGCAGGTGGCCGAGCCTCGTGAGTGGCGACGCCGGTTCTAATCGGCATTGCCACTCACGAGACGGATGGAGCTGACGGTGGGGCCTTTGCGTTTGTCGCGTGCGAAGGTTGGCTGCGCTGCTTCGGCGGTGGGCTCGTGAGCGGCGGTGCCGGTTCTAACCGGAGTGAACACTCACGAGGCGGGTCGAGCCGATAATCGCCACCCCGCGTCCGTCGCGGGCGATGTGCACGCTGAAATCCGCGCCCTCACGCGAAAACCGGCCGATCACTTCCCGATAAGTGCTGCGGTCGTACGATTCCCAGCCCGCCGCTTCCAACGTCGGACGCACCGCTTCGGACAGCACCCGCAAAGCGCCAGGGCTGTCCTCCAACCGGACCCCGTACTGCCAGCACACCAAATTCCCCGGCTGCGCGGGATCGCAGTCCAGCTCACCGTCCACTGTGGGCACTGCGCGCGAGCCGAACGCCTCGGCCACGCTGTCGATGACGTTCGTCAGCTCAGCAGCCAGATCCTTCAATTCGCGCGTGATCACGGCAGCACCGCCGGAACCGGCACGGGCGCTTCGGTGACGTGGCCGCCGGTCAGCACGCCGTAGATGTTCTCCCACGAATCCGAACCCGGTTTGAGCACGCCGCTGTGCGAGGACAAGCCCCATTGCACGTCGCCCGCGGCGTCGCGGCCGGTGGTGAGTTCGGTGACGCCGGGGAAGGTGTCCGGGTCCGCTCCGTGGCCGATGCCAGTCCATTCCAACGCCCCGGCGTTGCCCTGGGCGAGGATGATCGGGTCCAGCGGGGCGGTCATCGAGTACCGCTGCACGCCGGCTTGGCTCGGCGGCAGGTCTGCTGGGCTCCATACGCCGTGTCCCATGCCCGCCGACTCTACGTGCAGCACCCGGTCCACTGGCAAGCCTTGCTGGTCAGCGAGCCCGACGGTGGCGCCGCCGTAGCTGTGGCCGATCGCGGTGATCGTGGCCGCGCCGCCGGTCTGGGAATCGACCTGGCCGCGCAGTTCGTCGCCGAATGCCTTGAGGTTCGGGGCCATTGTCTGCGCGTAGCTGGCTTCGGAACCCTCGGTGGTGACGTTCTGCGGGAACACGCCGTCGGCCCACACGACCATCGCGGTCCGGCCGCTCGGGTCGGCGGCGACGAGGCTGCGGCCGAGGTCGGCGTAGGACTGGAAGGTGTCCATCCGGGTGTGCACGCCGGGCACGAACAGCCCGACGTTGCGCGTGCCCGGCTGGATCGAGCCGACCAGTTCGGCGATCCGGCCGTTGCCGGACGGATCGAACCGCAGGATCTGCCGATGGTCGTCGAGAATGCTTTGGTACAACGCGATTCGCCGCTTCGAACGGGCGATGGCGTCCGGGTCGGACAGTCCGGCCAGCCGGGTCCGCTCGGCGGCGAGCGCGTCGGAAACCTTCATGCGGTTGGCCGCGATGGTCCCGGCCCAGCCGCCGCTGCCGGCGGATTTTCCGGCTGACGGCACCGGGTCTTCGGGCAGCAGCGAGCGGTACATCGCCGCCACCTGCTCGTCGGCGCGCCGGTATCCCGCCGAGGAAGCGGTGAGACCGTCCCGAAGGACCTGGATGCGAACGACGCGCTGGTCGACGTCCCCGGCGAGCGCGCCGAGCGTTTTCGCCAGCCCGGCGGCACATCCGGCCGACGCGGACACCTGGCCGAAGGCCGCGGCGGGCACTCGTTCGCCCGCCACAGCCTGCTGCGCGGTCCGGAGCGCGCCGGCGCGGGCGTCCACTTCGGACGCCGCGCCGGCGAGTTTCGCCGGGGCGACCCGGTATCCGTCGGTCACGGCTGGTCGGCCGGCTCTTCGCCGATGACCGAGGGCGCGACCGGAGCCTGCTGGCCCCACACGTTCTCGGTTTCGACGAGCCACGCGGGAATCCGCCTGCCGGAGCCCATGTCGCCGCCCGCGCCCATGCCGCCCATCGGCATCATGGGCATCATCGGCATCGCGCTCTTGGCCGCCGCGCCCGCCGCGCCGGCGGCGCCGCCCGCGAGCCCGCTGAGGACGTTCGACTGCGCGTTCCCGGCGAGCCCGGAGTGCGCGGCCGGAGCTTCCCCGGCGCCGCTGAGGCCGCCGCCGGACGGAATGCCGCCGCCGTCGATCGACGGAGCGCCTCCGCCGCCGACCGGGATCCCGCCGCCGCCACCGCCCGCGGGACCGGCTCCGCCACCGAGCTTCATCCCCGGCGGGGTGTCCTGCGCTTTGTCCTTGTCGCTCTTGTCTTTGTCCTTCGAGCCGCCCGAAGCCCACGGCGGAACCTTCGGCATGATCGAACCGAAGCGGCCGAACGCGGCGGCGGACGCGGCCGCGAGACCGGCGGTGAACATGTCGCCGAACAGCGGGCTGCCCGGCGTCTGCGCCGGGTGTCCGGGCTGGGAGCCGGGAACCTGCGTGCCGTCGGTGGGCAGCGGATGCGAGTCGACCGGAGCGCCGACCGCGGTGCCGCCGTCCGGGCTGTTGCCGATCGGGCCGGTCGTGCCCCCGGTGGAAGCGCCGCCGCCGGGAACCGGCTTGGGCGGCGGAGCGGCCGCGTTCGGCGAAACCGGAATCGCGTCCTCGGCGGTGTCGTAATTCGTCGCGAGGTTGTTCATCACGACGATCGCCTTCGCGTGCGCGGAGCCGGCGGCGTTGGCGGCCTGTTGCTGCGCTTCGACGTTGGCGATCGCCTGCTGCCGCTGCTGGGTCGCGGCGACGACGGTGGCGGGAGGGGTGTCCGGCGGAAGCAGCGGTGGGTTGACCGCCAGCGCGACGTCGGCGGGGGAGACGTCCGGCACCGCGACCGGCGGCGGCATCTCGGTTTTCGCCTTGACCAGCGCGTCCGCGGCGTCCTCCAGCATGTCGCGCATGCCCTGCGCGGTGACCGCGACCTTGCGGATGCCGCCGACCAGGTCGGTCATCATGGTCCGGTACTGGTCGGCCGCGCCGCCGGTCCACGAGCTGGAGAAGTCGGTGAGCTGGTCGGACAGGTTCTCGGCCTGGTCGTACAGCCCGCGCGAGGCCGAACCCCACTGTTCGGCCGCGGAGCGCGCGGTGGTCGGGTCGCCCGCCTGCAGCATCGCGTAGAGCTGCTGGTGGGTGTAGCCGGCGAAATTGGTGCGAGGCCCGCTCATGTGTTCTTACCCCCTGAAGAATCAAGGCCCAGCAACGAGAAAAGCGGGTCGAGCAGACCGGTCTGCTGACCCGATTGGTGCAGGTCGCCCGCGACCGACTGGTCGGCCTGGGCGTATCCGTCGGCGACGGTGGTGGTGACGTCCTGAGCGAACGCGATCGCCCCGCGGACCTGCTCCAGCAGGCCCTGCATCTCGGCGACCGCGGCGTGGTGGGCGTCGGCGAGCGAAGCGGCTTCCCCGAACTCCCCGAACAGCAGCGGATGCTCCCCGAGGGTGCGCAGGAAGTCGTTCGGCCGGGACATCGCGTGGATCTGGGTTTCCAGCTCCCGGACGAAGTCCGTCAGCGATTCCAGGTGGACGTAGTACGACTGGTCGGGCATCGGCCGGTGACCTCTCGTGCGGCAGGACGCGGGAAAGCCGGCCGTCCGGAGCGGGCGGGGGGTGGTCCCGCCCCGGACGGCCGGCGTCGGGGCCGGATCAGGCGAACAGGCCCTGGTTGCGGTTCTCCAGCTGGTGCTGGAGATCGTGGGCGTCGCCGACCTTGGTGCCGAACTGCGCGATGATCGCGACGATGTCGGCGGTCGCCTGGCGGAGCCGGGTCTCGGACGCGCGCGCCGCTTCACCGGCGGAGCTGCCCGAGGCGTACCAGGTCTGGGTGATCGGCTGCAGGTTCTGGTGCAGCTGCTCCAGCTGGGAGGTCAGCGCCTTCGCCTTGGCGGCGAGCGACGCGGAGCTGTGCTGCAGGGCCCCGAAGCTGATTTCTACGACGTCAGCCATGGTGTCTTGTCCTCTCTCAGGGGTTGAGGCGAGGGATCACGTTGCCCTCGACGGTGTGGCTGACGCTCTGGAAGCTCTGGTGCACGTCGGAGTCGCCCGCGTTGTAGTTCGTGTGGCTGGTGTGCACGAGCTGCGACATGGTGTCGAGTTCCCGGACGGCGGCGGTCATCTTCTCCTGGAGCCTGCGCTGCAGGTCCCAGAACGCGACGGCCTGGTCGCCCTTGTAGTTCCGCAGCGTCTCGGTCAGCTCGGACTCCAAGCTGGCCATCGTCGTCTTCGCGCTCGACGCGGTCTCCTCGAAGCCCTGGACGGCGCGCGTCATGGCAGCTGAATCTGCCTGGAATCCCGGACTGGACATCTGACGGGCCACCTCCTTCCCTCTCGTGGAAAATCCCGGTGCGCGGCGGGCCGCGCGGTGTGAATGTCACGCTAGAAAAAGAGCGGGTCCGGTCAAACGGCACAACTGCCGGTCGCTTTGACGGCACTATTACCCACAGGTGGGGTCCGCCCTACCCCGGAGACGGGGGACGACGCCAGTGCTGATCCCCCCGCTGGAGCACCAGGCTGAACCCCATGACTTCCTGGGGATTACGACTGTTCCGGCTGCATCGCCCGTTGGGGGTGCTGGCCGGGGCGATGGCGGTGCTGCTGATCGCGTGCGTGTTCGGGCTGCTGCTGGATGATCGCACGCTCGTCAACGCGCCGCTCTGGGCCAAACCGTTCAAATTCGCTGTTTCGGTGGCGTTGTACGCGCCGACGCTGGCGTGGCTGTTGTCGCTCGTGAAGCGCGGCCGCCGGGCGGGCTGGTGGATGGGCACGGTGTTCGCGGTCGGGATGGGCACGGACATGGGGCTGCTGGTGTGGCAGGTGCTCGTCCAGGACCGCCCGCTGCACTTCAACCACGAGACGCCGGCCGACGTGACGATCGGCAACATCCTGGCCACCGGCGCGTTCACCGCGTGGGGCGCGACCGCGGCGGTGGTCGTCCTGCTGCTGTTCCAAAAGCTGCCGGACCGCGCGCTGACGTCCGCGCTGCGGTGGGGAACCGCGCTCGCGGCGGGCGGGATGGGGCTGGCGCTCATGATGTTCTCGGCCAGCCCGGCGCAGCAGCGGGTGCTGGACGGCGGCGGGAAGCCGTCGATGATCGGCGGCCACACGATCGGTCTCGAGGACGGCGGGCCGGGGTTGCCGCTGCTGGGGTGGAGCACGGCCGGCGGGGATCTGCGGATCACGCATTTCGCGGGGATCCACGCGATTCAGGCGCTGCCGCTCCTGGCGCTCGCGTTGGTCGCGCTTTCCCGGCGGTATCCGGTGCTGTCCGACGAGCTTGTGCGGCGCCGGCTGGTGTGGACCGGGGCGCTCGGGTACGCGGGGGTCATCGTGATCACTGCGTGGCAGGCGATGCGGGGGCAGTCGATCGTGCGGCCGGATTTCTGGACGCTTGCCGCGACTGCCGGGTTGGTCGCGGTGGTGGCGCTCGGTGGCTTGCTGTCGGTTCGGGCGGCGAGCGTTCCCGATGAACGGCATGCGTTGAGGGGATTCTGAGATCTGTTCGGTAGCTCTTGCCTGGCCAGCCGAGGGTCGGCTGGCTCGGCGGGAGGGCGGGGTCGTGGCATTTCCTCAGGGGTTGCTGGATTCGTTGCGGCGGGAGCCGGACGGGGTGGCGTTCGAGCACGGGGAGCGGCGGGTTCGCCGGGGGGAGGTGCTGGAGCTTGTCGGGCGGTTCGTGGCGGGGTTGCGGGCGGCGGGGGTGCGGGCCGGGGACGGGGTCGGGATCGCTACCGGGGTGACGCCGGAGGGGTGGGCCGCGCAGGTGGCTGTGCAGACGCTGGGGGCTCGGGCGGTGGGGGTGCGGGAGGGGTTGCCGCCGGCGCATTGGGCTGCGGTGCTGGACGGGGTTGTTGTTGTGGTGACTGATGATTCGTTTCAGTTTCCTGGGGTGCGGGTGTTGCGTATCGGTGCCGAGCTTCTCGCGGAGTACGAGGAGCCGGTGCCTTGCGGGGCGGCTGGGGATATCGGGTGGGTGGTTTTTACTAGCGGGAGCACGGGGGTGCCTAAGGGGGTCGCGTATCGGTTTGATGCGTTGGGGGAGTTCGGGCTTGAGCAGCGGGCTGGGGGGTCCGAGGGGGAGTATCGGCGGTTTTTGCTGTTCGGGACTTTGAGCAGTGCGGTGATGGTGTTGCATTTGCAGGCTTGTCTGCTTGCTGGGGGGACTGTGGTGATTCCGGTGGGGGTGCCGGATTTTCCTTGGGTTTTGCCTCGGTTGGGGATTACTGCCGCGTTGGTTACTGTGCCCCGGTTGTATCGGATGTTGGATGTGTTGCGGCGGGAGGCTGTTGATCTTTCCGGGGTGCGGATGCTGACTGTGGCCGGGTCGCCGGTGGAGCCGGGGTTGCTGGCTGAGGGGTTTGCGCGGATCGGGCCTGCGTTGCGGCAGGGGTATGGGCAGACTGAGGCTGGGAAATTGACCGTGCTGGAGGCTGCGGATGTTGAGCGGTTTCCGGAGGCGATCGGGTCGGTGGGGTTGCCGGTCGAGGGGGTTTCGCTTCAGGTGCGGGACGGCGCTGGGCGGGAGGTGCCGGTGGGGGTTGTGGGGGAGGTTTTTGTTCGTACTTCAAGGGCTTTCGCGGGGTATTGGGGGGATTCCTCGTTGAGCGAGACTGTGCTGGTTGACGGGTGGGTTCGTACGCAGGACATCGGGCGGGTCGACGAGCACGGGTTTTTGTATCTGACTGGGCGTGCTCGGGATGTGGTGATTGTCAATGCGGTGATTCATTACACCGGGCCTATTGAGCGGGTTCTCGCTTCGCATCGGGATGTGGATCAGGCGTATGTGGTGGCGGTGCCGGATGAGCGGACTGGGGAGGCGGCGCATGCGTTTGTTGTTGCTGCGCCTGGAGGGGTGCCGGATCCGGAGAGGTTGAGGGAGGCGGTTGCTGCGGAGTTGGGGGAGGGGGCGGTTCCGGCTTCGGTGACTGTGGTGGGGGAGGTTCCTGTTGCGGGGTCTGGGAAGCCGGATAAGGGTGCGTTGCGGGGGATGGTTCTTCGGGGCTCGTCGCCTGGCGGCGACATTGCGCCCGGGTGAGGTGGGGGCACCCCGAAGCTGATTGTGCTGACGGTCGGTGGGTGCTTGTCAAGGCGGGAAAGATGCCTTGACAAGCACCCGCCGACCGCAGGGGAGGCTTCGTATCGGGGTGCAGGGTGGGGGATGGCTGCTTGGTTGTTTGGGGGCGCTGGTGCGGGTGTGGCTGCTTGGTTGGCTGGGTGCGGGGGTGCGGGTGTGGCAAAGGGCTCCTTGAGGGAAGGCAATTCCCTCAAGGAGCCCTTTGTGTGTGTTTGGGGGTTACACGCCTGCGGTTTGTTTGATCCAGTCTCGGCTGTTGGCGACGCTGGCGTAGTTCTGGGTGCCGTGTTCGTCGCTGCCGGAGTTTTCGCCGGTGGAGCAGACGCCTACCTGGACGCCGTCGGCCAGCTGCGGGCCGCCCGAGTCGCCGTGCCAGGAGGAGCCGGTGACGCCCTTGCTGGCGATTGCCTTGCCGTTGAAGGCGTCCGTGCTCTCGCCGGTCACCTGGACGTCCGCGGTCTTGAGGGTGTCGGACGGCGGGCTCTGGTCCTTGGTGCGGCCCCAGCCGTAGATCTGGTTGGTGGCGCCGTTTGCCGGGTCCTTGTCGGCCAGCTTCATGAACGTCGCGTCCACTGCGGACTTGAGGTGCAGCAGGGCGATGTCGCCGTTGGGCGAGGCCTTCTGCTCGTCGACCGCAGCTTCGGTGCCCTTGCCCAGCGAGACGTCGCCGACCTTGACGTGCATGCCGCCCTTGTTCAGGCAGTGCTGCGCGGTGAGCACCCACTGCGAGGCGATGATCGTGCCGGAGCATTCGAAGCCGCCGTAGTCGGTCACGTCGTCCCAGAAGATCTGGGCGCCCCACGGGGCCGACTCCACGGTGCCGCCGCCGATGATGTGCGTGTCGGCGCTCGCCGGGACTGCTGCCCCGACTCCGAACGCCATCGCTGCCCCTGCGACGACGGCCGCCGCTTTCGCGTAACGCATGGAAAATCCCTCCGCCTCGGTGGTGATTTCCCGACCGTAGGCGGCATCTGGAAATCCGGTAACCTACGGAAGTCGGTCTTCGATCCACGTTTCGCGGAGCGTGCCGTCCGGGTCAAGACGCCGGTGGAGGGCTTCGGATTGCTCCGGACGGGTGAGCGCGGCGATGGCGGCTTCCTGCTGAAGGTGCAGTGCGCGCACGGCGACGCGGAGTTTGCGGATCCGGCCGCGTACCCGGAGCCGGGCTCGCCACGGGTGCCAGAGGACGGCCAGCAGGAGGCTGGTGGTTTCGGCGCGGTACGTCTGGGCGGCTTGGGTGAGGTGGTCGGCGTTGGCGTCGGAGATGCCGCCGAGGCGTCGGTCGACGGTTGCTGCGACGGCGCATTCCAGGACGCGTTCGTGCGCGCCGCCGGCGAAATCGGCGACTCGGCGGGGGATTCCGGCGACCAGGACCGCGGTGAGGAGTTCGGACAGGGCCTCGTGGAGGGCGCGGTGTGCGTCCGTTCCGTCTTCGAGGACGGCGACGATGCCGAGTGCGTTGGCTAGGGACTTCCGGCTGGCCGCGGTGTTCGGGGGCAGGCCGATCCGGATGTCGTGCACGCCGCCGGAGATCGCGCGGGTCGCTTCGAGCCTGCGGTATACCTCGGCGCGGAGCTGGCGGCGTTCCTGGGTTTTGGCGAGGTAGTTGGTCAGCGCGGCGCCGACGACTCCGCCGCCGGTGGTGTAGGCCAGTTCGACCAGGCCGGGCATCGGGGCTCCCTCGCTCGTGGACTGCCTATGCTGGCAGAGCGAGCGGCAAGCGAGAGCTATCGGGGAGTGGGATGCAGACGGTGACGTTCGGCGCGGCTCGCGGCGACCGGCTGGTGATCGCGGTACGCGGGCGGATGCATCCCGGCGCGGACGATTTCTGGGACGGGAACTGGCTGGTCAGCCCGATCGAGATCGTGTCCGGCGGGTTCACCGCGCGGCTGGACGCGGGGTTGCGGGCCAATGAGTTGCGGGAGTTTCGGCAGGAGTTGGCGGCCTGCACGGAGTCTGGGGGAAGCGCGCGGCTGACGTCGCTTGAGGACTGGCTGGACCTGACCGTGACCGTCGCGGACGGGCGGGTCGAGGCTGAGGGCGTGGCGGTCGCGGATCATTCGAGCGGGAACCGGTTGTTGTTCCGTCTCGAGGGGATCGCGTACGCGCAGGTGGCGGAGGTCGTCGCCGCGTTGCTGGCCGTGGAGGAGGAGTTTCCTGTGCTGGGGCTTCCGTAAGGCTGCAGTTGTCGTGCCGCTTCACGCTGATGCCGGTGAACTGGCCGCCGTCCGAAAGGGACAAGAAGACGTCCGCGGCGTTCCTCCGGAGCAAAGGCCGGACCGTCGTCACCGACGGCGAGAACAAGGCGGCATTGACGTTCACGGAATGCCGTACAGCTGGCCAAAGACACCAATCTGCAAGCGACGTACGGATTCATTATCAATGTAGTGAGGAACGCTCCATGACGGCGGTGCGCACGGATGGCGTATGAGATCCACCTGTACTGCAAGACCGGCGGGGTGGCCGCCGACGCGGGCTTCGCGGCACTGACCGAGGGCGCCGCTGTGCCGGTCGAGAACCGGCACAGCGGAGAAGGCTGGGTTTCCGCGGAGGTGGGCGACGGCTGTCAGCTCGAGTTCTCCGCGGGCGCTCCGGTGGTTGCCGCGATGATCGCCGAGCTGGTTCCGAGCGACGAGTCGGGCCGGGTCGGCGCATCGGACGCGGTAGCGACGCTCACGTTGAGCGGTGAAGTCTCGTGGTCGGCGGTGTCGGCGGTCTGGCGCGCGGCGAAGTCGTTGTGGGATGTGGTTCCCTACGATGACGGTTCCGGTTTCGCAGTGGATCTCGACGCGTTGTGACCGGCGACGGCATCCCGGCAGCTTTCGTTCTCGCCGGACCACGGCGTTTCGCTGACGAATGGCTCGCCGTAGAAGGAAAATCGGTCGTTCCCGTAGTCGCTCTGTCCGGAGTGGACGATGCGATAGTGCGTCGGTTGCGCGAGGGTGCGCGGATCGTCGGCGCGCGTGAGGTGTTGTGCTGCGGGCTCGAGCCGGGAGCGGTTCCGGAGCGGCTGGCAGTTTCGGAACTGGCGCCGGGCGGGACGGCAGTGCTGTACGTCCTGTCTGACCTGTCCGGCGCGGTTCTCGCCGGCGAGGGATATGTGCTGGTGGCGGGCACCTCGTCGTTCCTCGCCGGTGCCGTCCCCGGAGGTGTCGACCGTGCCCGGCACGGGTTCGGGCACGTGGCTCGGCGGTTGGCCGGACGGTATCCGGAGCTGCCCGGCATCGCGGCGGAGTACCCGGTGCGGACACCGGTGTGGGCCAAGCGGAGCGAGGTGCCCGCTGAATCCGGTGCGGCGCGGCAACTGGCCGCGATGGAGGCACTCGTTCGCGGGGAGTTGTCCGGGCCGGAGTTTTCCCGGACGTGGGGCGCCGCTTGGCAGCTGTCCAACGAACGAGGGGAACGGTTGCAGACCCCGTTTTACGAGGTCTTGAACCATCTGTTCTTCGTGCTGGAGGACTATCCGATCGATCCGGCACTGCGCGACCCGGGCGACGTGACGGACGAGCAGCTGCTCGCCGAGGTGCGTGCGGCGTTGCGGCGGCTGGCGGCGGCGGAAAGCTTCTTGGCCCGCGGTCCGGTGGCGCGGGAGATCCAGTTGTACTGCCGGACCGGCGGGCTGAGCGCTGCTGCCGGGTTCGAAGCGATGACCGAGGCATTGCCGGTCGAGGACCGCCGCGACGGCGAAGGCTGGGTGTCCGCGAACGTGGGCTGCCGGCTTGAGTTCTCCGCGGTCGCCCCGCTGATCTCGGAGTCGTACTTGGAGACGATCCTGAAAAGCTCTCCAGGCGACGAGCGAGCTCGCGTCGCCGCTGCCGACGCGATCGTGACGCTCACGCTCAGCGGGGATGTCGTGCGGCCGACGGTAACGGCAGTGCGGCGCGCAGCGAAGTCGTTGTGGGACGTGGTTCCGTACGACGACGGCGCGGGCATCGACGCGGACCTTGACGAGCTGTGACCGCGAGGGGGCCGGATGAGCTACATTTTCACCAGTGTCGTCGACGACGAGAATGTGTGGAGTCCGGCACTTCGGGTCGGCCGGTTGTTCGTGAACATGGGCGTGACGCTGGCGCACAACTTCGATCTGACCATCAGCGATGCCGGGCTGAGCCCGATGGCCGCCGATTTCTACAGCGTGGATCCGGCTCGGCTGGCGGCGTTCGTGCGGACGCTGCTCGACAGCTCCGTGATGACGCATTCGGTGTACCGGGAATTGGCGCGCGGGTTTCTCGGAGTATGCCTCGTCATGCTGGAACGGACCGGTATCCCGATCGAAGACGTGCCGCCGGATGTGGCCCGGTGCCGGGATTCGCTGCGGAACATTCCGAGCTGACGCATGTGGCCCGAGATTCCGCGGTTGAGCAGGTTGCCGGCACGGGAGCGGTTCGAGTGGTGGATCGCCGGGGGACGGTTGCCCGACGGTACGCATCCGTGGGGCTGGGGCGAGTTGCTCAGCCTGTTGTTCACCGGGTTGTGGCAAGAGATCGACGACGGTCAGGCGTGGTCGGAGGCGGAGAAGGAACGGTATCTGGGCGCGGCCTGCGACGTGCTCGCGCACGTGGAAGAGCACGAGCTGCTCTGGGCGGACGAACTGCTCAACCGGCAGTTGATGGTGTCGATCAGGCTTGCCGAATCCGGGTTTTCCTTGCCTGGCAAGGGGTATGGTCCTGAGGACGCCATCCAGCGGATCGCGGCTGTGCTCACGCCGGAGCGGATCGAAGAGTGCGAGCGGCTGAGCCCGGTGTGGACGAAGTTGTCCACGCCGCAGATCGGCCGGCTGCATCGGGCCAAGGTGCTCGTCAAGCTGGCCGGGCAGGTGCTGCCTTATCTTGTCGATCCGGAGATGCGGGCCACTGTGGTCCGGTGGCAAGCGCTGTATCCGCAATTGCCTTGAGAACGGCTGACGTGCCGAGCCAGAATGAACGCATGGCCGAACGGGATCCGCAGATGAAGGCGGTCGCCGCGCCGGAGGGCGGATCGGACGGGAACAGTGAGTTTTTCGCGCTGGCGCGGGAAAGCAGGCCGGAGTGAACGACCCGGCCCCTGAGCGGCCCGTCAGTTTCTGGGACTGGCACCGGATCTCGGACATCTTCTCCTGGCCCACTCGCCGCAAGTCGCTTCCCGCGGAACGGCCGGAAATCCTGTGGCGGTCGATCAAGATCATGACGGAATGGGGCGCCGAACCGCTGTGGTACTTCAATCCGTACACCCATAACGTGACCGCTCCGATCGACCCCGCGTCGCCGGAGCTGGGATTGAGCGCGGAACTGGCTCGCGACCTCTCCGCGTGGAAGGACGAATGGGACGCCACGAGGAACTGGGCAGATCCGCCCTCGTCCGCCTTTCCCTCGGACGAGGCCGAACGTCGCTTCGAGGAGCGCGGCTGGGCACTGGCCCGACGGCTCCGGCGCGAAGTCCCCGAGGAATGGGACGTGAGCTACCACAGCGATCTGACCGAAACCGAAACCGAAATCACCTGAGCCCGCTCAGTCCTCCGCCGGCTTGGTCCACGCCACCTGCACCAGTTCCGTCCCGTGCCGTCGCGACACCAACGTCCCGCGCCCGGCCGGTTGCGGCGAAGGCTTCACATCGCCCATCAGCGCGCCCTCTTCCTTCCCGCCGGACATGACCAGGCCAGGCGACCCCAGCTCTCGCACCCGCTGGATCACCGCCTCGTACAAGCCTCGTCCGGCGCCGCCGGAAGACCGGGCCAGGATCAGGTGCAGGCCGATGTCCCGGGCCTGCGGAAGGAATTCCAGCAACGGCAGCACCGGGTTCCGTCCGGCAGTGGCGACCAGCTCGTAATCGTCGATGACCACGTACAGGTCCGGCCCGCGCCACCAGGAGCGGTTGCGCAGTTGGTCGGGGGTGACATCGGGACCGGGGAGCCGGTTGCGCATCGCGGTCGCGCATTGGTTCACCAAGTCCGTCAGCGTGTTTTCCGCACCGGCATAGCCGAGCAGGTGCGGTTGGTCCACCACGCCCAGCAGGCCCCGGCGGTAGTCGCCGACCAGGATCAGGGCTTCGTCGGGGGTGTGGGTCTGGCAGATGCCGGTGACGAGGGCGCGCAGCAGCGAGCTCTTGCCCGATTCGACGTCGCCGAAGGCCAGGAAGTGCGGGTCCGTCCGGAAATCCAGGTGGACGGGGCGCAGGGTGGATTCCGCCAAGCCCAGGGTGATCCGGCCATGGGGAGCGGCGGGGAAGGAGTCCAGCGGGACTTCCGGGGGAAGAAGGCGGACCTGGGGAGCGCGCGGGCCGGTCCAGGATGCGGAGACTCGGCGGACCAGGTCCAGGCCGCCGGCGCCGACGGTTTCCGGGCGTTGGTCGGAGTCGATGCGCGGGAGGGCCGCGAGGAAGTGCAGTTTGTCCGCGGTGAGACCGCGGCCGGGGCGGTCGGCGGGGACGTTTTGAGCCACCTTGCGGTCGATCGACGAATCCGCCGGGTCGCCCAGGCGCAGTTCGAAGCGGGTGCTGATGGCGTCGCGGAGCTGGGCGCGGGCGCCGATCCACTGGTTCAGCGAGACCAGGACGTGGATGCCGAAGCCCAGACCCCGCTGGGCCAGCGCGGTGATTTGCTCTTCGAGGCGTTCGTACTCCGACCGGATCGTGGTCCAGTTGTCCACGAACAGGAACACATCGCCGAACTCGCGGTCGTCGCTGCTTTCGGTGAACTCGCCGCGGCGGCTGCGGAAGGCGGCCATCGATTCGATTCCGTGCGCGGCGAAGAATTCTTCCCGCTGCTCCAGCAAAGTCACGAGTTCCGCGACGACTCGGCGGCAGCGTTGCGGGTCTCGGCGGGTGGCGTAGCCCGACACGTGCGGGAGGCCGGCGATCGGGGCCAGCGCGCCGCCGCCCATGTCCAGGATGAAGAACTGCACCTCGGCGGGGGTGTGGGTGAGCGCGAGCATCGCGGCGATGTCCTTCATCAATGTCGACTTGCCGCTTTGCGGTGCGCCGACGATCACCGCGTTGCCCGCCGCGCCGGAGAAATCCGCCCACAGCATGTCGCGACGCTGTTCGAAAGGCTTGTCCACCAACGCGACCGGGATGGTCAGCTTGCCGTTGCCGCCCCAGCCGAGGGGACACAAGCCGCGGCGCGGGTCTTCGCCGATCGGGGGCAGCAGCTGGTCCAAAGTGGGCGGTTCGGCCAGCGGCGGCAGCCAGATCTGGTGGGCGGCCGGGCCTCGTCCCTCCAAACGGGACAGCATCGCGTCGATGATCGTTTCGCCGGTGCCCTTCGCCGGAGTGTCGGCGGCAGGTTGTTCGGCGACTGGTACTTCAACCGGACCCAGAGTGAAGGGCAGGACGCCGAGTTGCTGTCCGTCTGAGCGCACGATCCGGCTGCGTGGCGGGAGTTCGCCGGAGACGTACGCGGCCTTCAGCCGGATCAAGGTGTCGTTGTCGGACTTCAGATACGCCGAACCCGGCACCGGCGGCAGCTGGTAGGCGTCCGCGACACCCAGCACCGCGCGGCTTTCCGCGGCGGAGAACGTCCGCAGGCCGATTCGGTACGACAGGTGCGAGTCGAGTCCGCGCAGGCGTCCTTCCTCAAGACGTTGCGACGCCAAAAGCAGGTGGATGCCGAGGGAGCGGCCAAGTCGTCCAATGGCGACGAACAGGTCGATGAACTCCGGCCGTGAGGACAACAGCTCCGAGAACTCGTCGATGATCACCAGCAGCGACGGCAATGGCTGCAGCGGAGTGCCGTCCGCGCGCGCCTTTTCGTAGTCGCGCACCGACGCGTAATTGCCGGCCGAGTGGAGAAGTTCCTGCCGCCGCAGCAATTCGCCGTTCAGCGCGTCCGCCATGCGGTCGACCAGCGCGAGGTCGTCGGACAGGTTCGTGATCACCGCGCAGGTGTGCGGCAGGTTGGTCATGCCCGCGAACGTCGCGCCGCCCTTGAAGTCGATCAGCGCGAGGTTCAGCTTTTCCGACGAATGCGTGACGGCCAGCGCGGTGACCAGCGTGCGCAGCAGTTCGCTCTTGCCGGACCCGGTCGCGCCGATCACCAGCCCGTGCGGGCCCATGCCGCCCTCGGCGGATTCCTTGAGGTCCAGGTCGACCGGGCGGCCGTCGGGGTTCACGCCCAGCGGAATCCGCAGCCGGTCGCGCGCGGGACGCGGGGCCCAGGTGACGGTCGTGTCGGTGTCGCGGGGGTCGCCGATGCCGAGCAGTCCGGCCAGTCCGAAGGTCGAGGACATCGGTTGTTCGCTGACCACCGCGCCGCCGTGGTGCAGCGGCGTCAGCATCCGGGCCAGTGCTTCGGCGGCACCGTGGTCGAGCCGGTCCGGCATGCCGAGGAACCCGAGCCGCGCTTCGGTGCCGTCGAGCACCACCATGCCGAGCTGATCCGGTGCGACGTGCAGGCTCAGCAGCCGGTCGGTCGACGTCGCGCGCGGCTGATCACCGCCGACTTCCAGCACGGTCACGCCCAGCCGGCCTTCTTCGGCCAGCAGCCGCGGTTCGCCGTGGGAATCGCCGCCGTCGACGACGAGCACGATGTGCGGCAGGTCGGCCGACACGCCGCGGCGCGAGAACGCGGGGCGGTCGCCGAGGTCCGGGCCGAGCAACCGCGCCAGTTCCGCGGCGCTGTCGGCGAACAGCCGTCGCGGGCCGGTCGCGTCGGCGAGCACCGGCGCGGTGGCGTGCGGCAGCCACTTCGCCCATTCCCAGTCGTGCGAACGGTCCGGGGCGACGCAGAACGCGACGCGCAGGTCGGTCGGGGAATGAAAAGTGACCAGCTGTGCCAGCACCGCGCGCGTCATCCCGAGCACGTCGAACCGGCGGCCGGACAGCGTCGCGGCCGCGTACGAGCGCAGCGACACCGAAACCGGCAGACCCTCGACCGTCGAGAAGGTCTGGATGAAGTGCTTGAGGTTGGTGGAGGAAACCGGGTCCAGCTCCTCCAGCGGCGCGATCTGCGGCGCGCGCAGCGGCGTCGCGAGCGGCTGCGGGCCGGTGGCCGCGCGCACCATCGCGAACGAGCGGTCGCCGCGGCGGCGGTCCCAGTGCTGGTCGGTTTCGACGTACGCCCACAGGTCCGCCGGGTCCGGCTGCTGCGCGATCAGCGTGGCGCGCTGGGAGTCGGCGACCGCGCGCACGCGCGTGCGAAGACCGGCGAGATACCGCTGGTAGTCGCGGCGCTCCTCGTTGATCTGCGCCTTCTTCGCCATGCCGCCGCGCCCGAGCGACATCACGATCATGCCGCCCATCGCGGTGACGAACAGCGCGCCGAAGATCCAGGTCATCACCCCGCCGTCGCGTCCGATGTAGACGAACGACATCGCGCCCATGCCGAGCATCATCGGCAGGAACATCATGAGCTGCATCACGCCGCCGGAGCCGCTCTTGGGCAGCATCGGCGGGGACTGCAGCATGATTTCCCCAGGCTGCTCGCCGAGCAGGCCAAGGCGGTCGCGGGTGGAACTCATGCCCCGTATTTTGGCCGCCTGTTGTCCGGTCGCGGTGGGTACTTTTGCCGTCCGCTCGCCCGGCGGCGCGAACTTACGCTCTGCCCAGACGCCCCGCACCGGTGCGTCCGATCGCGGGAGAGCGGAGGGAGAGCCATGGGCACGACCGGCGAGTACCGGGCCGAGCCGGAGGCCATGCGCTCCACCGTCGGCAACGTGGGCGGCATCATCGCCCACGGCATCAACGCCGTCGCGGACCTGGAAAAACTCGTCCTGCAGCCGACGACGTTCGCCAGTTTCGGCAGCGTCGTCGCGGCGGCGAACGAGGCGCTGCACTCGCAACAGGTGACCGCGGTGCGTTCGCTGCTGCAGCTGCTGCAGGAGATCAACGGCCTGGTCAAGCACAGCGCCGACGCTTACCAAAGCGCCGACGAAGCAGTTTCCGACGGCTACGGCGGGGGCGGCAACGGTGCTCAGTCTTCCTCGCTGACGTCGATCTGGGGAGCCCCGCACGCCGCGCACCTGGCCGCGGCGGCGATCACCGACAGCACCGGCGCGCACGGCGAACCGTCCTCGGTCGGCAACGTGCTGCGCTATCTCGGCGACGCGGACCTCGGCAGGCTCGCCGAGCATCCGCTGACCGACGCCCGGTTCCACGGCGTCGCGGATTTCAACGACTGGCTCGCCGGCGACGCCGACAATCAGGCGCGCGTCGGCCTGATCGAGGTGTATTCGGGCACCGCGCGCACCTTCGGCGACGTGCCCGGCGGCGTGCACAGCGGCGACGTCGTCGTGGTGGAGCCGCTTTTGCTGCCCGACCACCACCCCGTGATCGGAGTCGCCGGGGACGGCGGCGCCCTCTACAACCACGGCCCTGTCGACCCGGGCCTCGGCGGACTGGCCAAGGTCAGCGTTTACCGGCCCGCCTCCGTCTGACCCCGAACCCCCGACCAAGTGAGGTCCGAAGCCGATGTTCTTCCCGAACTCCAGCGCGATGGACGCCACCGCGACCAGCGGCGGCCCGATCACCGTGCTGCCGCAGATCGTCACCGGCCAGCCCGAGCAGATCGCCAAGCACGTCCTCGACCTGCTGCACAAGGCCGCCGAGCTGACCTCGCTCTACACCGAGCTCAGCAAGGCCGCCGACCAGCTCGGCAAGGTCTGGTCCGGCGGGGCGTCGGAATCGGCGCTGCAGAAGATCTCCCATTCGCTCGAGCAGCTCACCAAGATCATCAACGTGATCGAGAAGGGCGCTGAGCTGCTCGGCGTTTCGGGCACGCTGGTGAAGGCGGCGCAGGAGGCGTACCGGTCGGTGGTCGCCGCGGTGAACCCGACCGTCGCGTCGCTGATGTCGAACTGGTGGACCTACGGGGCTGCGGTCGCGCTTTCCACTGCCACGAGCGCGACGCTGCGCGGATTCATCACCGCGGTCGGCGGTCTGCTGAAGGCGCTCGGCGCGGGCGACCTCGCGAATCAGATCACCCAGGTCGCGACGATCATCGGCGACATCGAAAAGCTGTTCCACCACGGTTCTTCCGACGCCAACGGCGCGGCGGGCAACGCGGCGGTCTCCGGCACTCCGGTCACCGCGCCGCAGATGCCCGCGCCGGTCGCGAGCGCGTCCGGGCAGGCGGCCATCGGCGGCAGCGGCGGGGGAGTGCCCGGCGGCAACCCGTCGTTCACGAACTACACGCCGCCCGCGCTGTCCAACGGCGGCTGGCCGTCGGGCAGCGGCACTGGGGCAGGCGGTTGGCCGTCCGGCGGCGGTGCCGGGACGGGGGCGAACCCGGGGAACAGCTGGATTCCCGTGGACCACCCGGCTCCGGCCCCGGCTCCCGCGCCTTCGGTGCCTTCGGTGCCGGGACAGTCGACCGGCGCGCACGAGGTCGTGATCCACACCGACCTGAACACCGGCCAGTCGACCGTCGAAGCTCCGGCCGGGCAGGACGTGGACATCGATGTCGACGTCACCTACCAGGGCAAACACTTCCAGCAGCACGTCGACATCGACGCGAAGGGCGCATAACCGGTGGCCGTGGACGCGTCCGGAGTCGTCAGCTCGGTGCTGTCGAACTACCGGCAGGTGCTGGTCGAATACCAGCGCCGGGTCACCGGCGACCCGGCGGCGCTCGAAGCGGCCGCAAACCGCTGTGGCACCAACGCATCCACGATTACCGGCAAAGCCACCGAAATCGCGGACGCGGCCACGGCATTGCACGCTGACTGGGACGGGGCTGCGTACACCGCGTACGCGACAGCAGCGTCCGATGTCGCGCACGCACTGACCGAGGACGGCACGAAGCTGGCCGACCAGAGCAAACGGTTGTCGATGGCCGGACAGCTGTTGCGGTGGGCGCGCTCCGGGGTCGATTCGGTTCTGTCGCAGTTCGAGCAGTACGGCACGCAGCTGATCAACCAGGCCCGTTCGGCGGATCCGAACGCGGTGGGCGCTTTTATCGCCGCGGCAAGGGATTTGGGCGAGCAAGCGGTCGCGGCGGCCGGGCAGGTCGCCGACGAGCTGTCGGACGCGCTGGCGGAGTTGTTCCCCGCGCCGTGGGCCGGGCCGATGAGCAAGCCGGGCAAGCTGGGCAAACGCAACTACGGCCCGCTGTCCTGGGTCAACGGCGACACGCTCGACGGACGGAAGCGGCCGCGGTCGGCGCCGTCGTGGTTCGGCAATTCCGGCTGGAAGAAGCTGACCTGGAATGGGCTGGAAGGCACTCGCGCGCCGAAGAAGGCCGACACGCCGTTCGGACAGCCGAAGCTGAAGAGCGAGATCGCCCGCGCCACCGAAATCACCTACTACAAGACCGCGCACGAGCAAGACGGCTTCATTCCGGAGTATGACGGGAAGATCTCCTCGCAGGGCTGGGACGCGAAGGCATCCGGCCACGCTGAGCTGGGTTTCCGGGAGGACATCGGGACCAGCGGAAGCTACGGCGTCGCGCACGGCAGCGCTCGCGGTTCCGCGTTCGCCGGTGGCGAGGTGAGCGCTTCGGGACAGCTGGGGCTGCACGGGCTTGGCGTGCACGCCAACGCTTTCGCCGGCGGCAAGCTCGAGGGCCAGGTCGCCGCGGATGTCGCGGGCGTCGGCGTCGGCGCGAGCGGGAGTGTCCAATATGGAATCGGCGCTCAGCTCGACGGACAGTTCGTGTATGACAACGGGCATCTGAAGATGAACTTCAAGGCCGGTGCCGCGCTGGGGCTCGGTGCCGGGCTCGGCGCGAAGATCGACATCGACCTGCCGAAGGTCGGCGCGGCGGTCAGCGAATACGGCGGAGCGGCGGTCGACGCGGTCGGCCACACGGCGAGCGAGGCGGCGGACGCGCTGGGCGGGGCTTGGGACGACGCCGTGCAGTATGTGGGTTCGTGGTGAGTGCCATGGCTGATCTGGTGACGCTCCCGCTGGGCTTCGACGTCCCCGAGGGCTGGACGCCGGTGCCGCCGATCGCGCCCGGGCTGGTTTTCGTTGCCGTGCACCCGAAACCGGTCGCGGAGTTCACGCCGAACATCACGCTCGGCATCCAGCAGCGCCAGGATTCCCTGCCGATGAAGGACATCGCCGACGAGGCCGTCGAACGGCTCGGCCGGACGATGGCGCTGCTGGACGTCCTCGACCGCCAGGAGGTCGGCAGCCCCGCCGCGCCCGGCTGCACCCAGACTTTGCGGATGCGCACCGGCGAAGGCCAGGATCTGCTGCAGATCCAGGTGTTCCTGACCGTGCCCGGTCCGGCCGGGCGGGTCGTGCTGGAGCTGGTCTGCACGGCCGATCCGCAGGACGCGCGCACGCTCGTCCCCGACTTCCGGAAGTTCGTGGCCAGCGTGCACGTCCGCCGGGAAACCCCGCAGGAGAAGGAGAACGACGGTGACTGAACCGTATGCCGTGCCGGACATGGACGATCTGCTCGCGCAGGTCCGCAAGCAGACCGAAGAGGTGCAGCGGATCCAGCGCACGGTCGAGGCGATGGAGGTCAAGGCGGCTTCGCGGCAGAACGAGGTGACCGTGACGCTGCGCGGCGACGGCCGGTTCACCTCGGTCGACATCGACCAGCGCGCGATCCGCGAGTACGACGCGCGCACGCTGTCGGAGATCGTCCTCGAAGCGGTGAACGCCGGCCTGCAAAAGCTCGCCGAGGCGAGCAGCGCGAAGTTCGCCCCGGTGATCGAGGCGTCCAGGTCCCAGCTGTGAGCGCGCCGGCCGTCGCCGGGTCGACCCGGCGCGTCACGATCGTCACCCCGCGCGCCAGGGTGGACGTCGCGCTGCCGCAGCAGAGCACGTTCGCCGAACTGGTGCCGCAGCTGGTCCGGCTCGCCGGGGCAGCCGGGCAGGCGTCGGCCGAGCATCCCGGCTGGGTGCTGTCGCGGCTCGGCGGCGCGCCGCTCGCGCTCGGGCTCACCGTCGCCGCCGCGCAAGTGCGCGACGGCGAAGTGCTGCACCTGACCCCGCGTGAACGTCCGCGGGGTCCGTTGCTGTTCGACGACGTGGTGGATTCGATCGCGAGCGTCGGCGAATCCGCGTCGACCGCCTGGGGGCCGAAGGTCGCTCGCCGGGCTGGGATCACGGCCGCCGCGGTCCTGTTGTTCGCGGGCGGGTTGTTGATCCAGGCCTCGCTGGCGGGCAGCGTGCTCGCGCCGATCGGCACCGGGCTGCTCGCCATCGTGCTGCTGCTCGGCGGCGGCGCGTTGAGCCGGGCGTACGGCGATTCGGGCGCGGGTGCGGCTGGTGCGCTGGCGGGCGTCGGCGTGGCTTTTCTGGCCGGAATGTCTTTGCTGCCACCGCATTCGATGTTCTCGCTCGCCGCCGGCCCGCTTGCCTCGGGCCTCGCGGCGGTGACTGTTTACGGTGTGCTGGCTGCGGTATCGGTGGCGGACCGGTTGCCGTTCTTCGTCGCGGTCGTCGGTTCGGCTGGGATCGGCGCGATCGCGACCGGCGTGGTGTTGCTGACCGGCGCGAAGCCGGTTGCCGCTGCGGCTGTCGCGGCAGTGCTGGCGACGGCGTTGGCGGCTGTCGCGCCGATGCTCGCGCTGCGGCTGGGCCGGATGCCGCTTCCGCGCGTGCCGGACGACATGGAATCCTTCCGTGCCAACGAACAGCCGTCGCTCGGCGTGGAAATGGCCGGGCGGACGACGCATGCGCAGGCACTGCTCACGAGCCTGCTGGTGGCGCTCGGGCTGGTGGTGATCGGTTCGTCGATCGTGCTCGCCACCGGCGGCCCGTGGGAAGCCGGGCTGGCCGCGCTCGCGGGGACGGCGTGGATCCAGCGGTCGCGCTCGTACGCGGGCCGCACGCAACGGCTGGTGCTGGTCGGCTTCGGCCTCCTTGCCTTGCTGACGGCGGGTTTCTGGCTGATCGCGGACAACCAGCGGATCGCGCTGCTCGCGGTCGGGCTGGCGCTGGTGCTGGCCGCGGTGGTGTCGCTGTTCTACGCGACGCGGGTCGCGCGCGGGGTGCGGTCGCCGTATTGGTCGCGATTGCTGGATATTTCGGAGTTCCTGGTGCTGCTGTCGCTGGTGCCGTTCGTGGCGTTGATCGCCGGGGTGTACGAGGCGGTCAGCGGCTGAGCGGGCTGGCGGCTTTCATCGTGCGCAGGACCGGCGCGGTTTCGCAGGACCGGATGCCCGCCAGCGCGCCGAGCCGGTGGGTGAGGTAGCGGTGCAGCGCCGGGGGATCGGCGCATAGGGCGTGCGCGAGGAGATTCGTCGGTCCGGTGGTCGCGGCGACGACGGCTAGCTCGCGGTGGGTGGCGAGTTCGGTGGCTACGCCGTCGAGATCGGCCGGGGCCACCGCCATCCACAGCAGAGCTTGCGTGGTCGCGCCGAAGAGCCGGGCGTCGATTTCCACGTCGAAATAGAGGGTTTCCGCCGCGCGCAGGTCAGCGATCCGGCGTGCGACGGTTGCGGCGGACCAGCCCGTAATGGCCGCCAGTTCGGTCTGGCCGAGGCGGCCGTCTCGCTGCAGAGCAGTGAGCAACGGTTCGTCGGCAGGCGTCGCGTCGAGGTGCGTGGTGCCGGTTTCTGGTTCCAACTGCTGGCGTTGGGCGTCGGTCAGGACGTCAGCGCGGCCTTGCCAGGCGGTCGGCCCGCCGTGGTACAGGTGCAGCAACTGATGCGCGGAGACGGCGGTGATGCCGGTCGTGCGCGGGATGTCGTGCAACAGCAGACCGTGCTCGGGCGTGGAGTCGTTGGCCGCGTGGACGATGACGCAGATTTCCGTACCGCCTCCGGCGAGCTTGACCCAGGTCGTGTCGGTGCGCCGGACGAGCGCGTCGGCGACCCGCTGCGCGACCGCCGGGACGACGGTGAGCCGCACGAGCCACTGCGTCTGCCCGGCGCGATGCGGCGCGGCCAGCCCGACGACGCGCAGTCCGGCTTCGGTGCGCAGCCGTCGGTAGCGGCGCGCGACGGTTTGCGTCGAGACGCCCAGGACGGTGCCGATCCGCGCGAACGGGGCGCGGCCGTCGATCTGGAGCGCGTGGACGAGGGCGTGGTCGAGGTCGTCGAGCATGGCTTGATTCTGCACCAAACTGTCCTGAATGGAAGATTTCTGCTCGTTCGAGACGGTGGCTGGAATCTTGCTTTGCCACTGCCCAGGCTGGCGGCATGAACGATTCACGCCGCTGGGCCGCGCTCGCGGTCCTGCTCGTCGCGGAAGCGATGAACCTCCTCGACACCACGATCGTCCAGGTCGCCGCCCCCGCGGTGCACGCCGAACTGGGCGGCGCGCCCAGCACGCTCTCCTTCTACACCGCCGGTTACACGCTGCCCTTCGCGCTCCTGCTGATCACCGGCGGACGCCTCGGCGACATCCTCGGCCGACGCCGTACGTTCCAGCTCGGCGTCGCCGGTTTCGTGCTCGCCTCAGCTTTGTGCGCGGCCGCGACCACGCCAGGGTTCTTACTGGTTTTCCGTGCGCTGCAAGGGGCTTCGGCCGCGTTGGTGATCCCGCAGACGATCGGGCTGATCCGCGTCCTGTTCGACGGCGCGGCCCGGGCGCGGGCGCTCGGCATGATCGGCCCGGTGATGGGACTGGCCGCGGTGAGCGGTCCCGTCCTCGGAGGACTGCTCACCGACGCCTGGACGTGGCGTTCGGTGTTCCTGGTGAACGTCCCGCTCGGACTCGCCGTGCTCGCCGCGTCCGGGCTGCTCGCCGAAGACCGGTCCGCGTCCCGGCCGCGGCTCGACCTGCTCGGGACCGGCCTGGTCGTCGTCGGCGCCGGGCTCGTGGTCTACCCGCTCCTCACGCACTGGAATGGGTTCCTCGTCGCCGCCGGGGTCGTGGTGCTCGGTGTTTTCGCTCTGCAGCAACGGTTACGGGGCGGCCTGATCGAGCGCAGCCTCTTCCGCGGCCTGGGATTCCCCGCCGGATTGCTGACGTCTGTGCTGTTCTTCGCCGTGATGACCGGCCTGACCCAGGTCGTCGTCCTGTTCCTGCAGCTGACCAAGCACGCCGACGCCCGCACCGCCGGACTCTCGTTGCTGCCGTGGTCGTGCGGCCTGGCCGTATCGTCCTTTGTGGCCGGACGCTGGCTCGTCCCGCGCTACGGAACCCGGATTCTCTTTGCTGGCGTGGGTTTTCTGGCCGCTGGCATCGCCGGGATCGCGCTGGGCTGGCCGCTGCTGCTCCCGCTGGCGATCGCCGGAACGGGGACCGGGCTGTTCACCGTGCCGTTCTTCACCGCCGCGCTCGCTCTCGTCCGCCCCTCGGAGACGGGTTCGGCGGCGGGCCTGCTGAACGCGGTGCAGCAACTCGGCGGAACCGTCGGAGTCGCTGCGCTGACAACGGTTTTCCTTGCCACCGACCTGAAAACCGCGTGCTGGACCGCAGTCGGCTTGACCGCCGCGGCCGGGCTGACCGCGATCGGGCTCATCCGCGGAACGCGCGCCGGTAGTCCGTCGGAGCCGTCCCCAGCCGGAGTGTGAAATGACGGCGGAGGTTGGCCGCCGAGCCGAGGCCGCTGCGTTCGCCGATCAGGCCGATCGGCAGGTCGGTGGATTCCAGCAGGCTGCGGGCGAGCAGGACGCGCTGGTCGAGCAGCCATTGCAACGGCGTCGTCCCGGTGGTTTCGTGGAACCGGCGGACGAACGTGCGCGGGCTGACCCCGGCTTGGCGGGCGAGTTGCTCGACGGTGAGCGGCTGGTCGAGGCGCCGCGTCGCCCAGTGCAGCACCGGACCGAGCCCGGCGTCGTCGGTCTCCGGCACCGTCGCGGACACGTACTGCGCCTGGCCGCCGCCGCGGTGCGCGGGCAGCACCATCCGGCGCGCGACCTCGTTGGCCACGTGCGCGCCGAGGTCGCTGCGCACGACGTGCAGGCAGAGGTCGATTCCCGCGCTGCGTCCGGCACTGGTGAGCACCTGCCCGTCGTCGACGTACAGCACCGATGCGTCCACCTGGACCTGCGGATACAGCATGGCGAGCGTGGCGGCGTACATCCAATGCGTCGCCGCGCGCCGTCCGTCCAGCAGCCCCGCCGCCGCGAGCGCGAACGCGCCGGTGCACAGCGAAACGATCCGCGCGCCCGCGTCCGCGGCCGCTCGGACGGCGGCGACCAGGTTCGGCGGGACGGGCTGTCCAGTTTGGACACATGCGTACGGCAAGGCGGGCACCAGCACGGTATCGGCGTCCTTGAGCGCCTCGAGACCGTGCCCGGCGTGGTGCCGGAAGCCGAACTCGGTGCGGGTTTCCGGCTTGGCCGCGCAGAACCGCAGCTCGTACCAGGGGTCGGCGAGGTCGGTCCGGGACGGCCCGAACACCTCCGCCGCGATGGCCAGTTCGAACAGCGGCATGTCGTCGACCAGCGCGACCGCGACAGTTCGCATGGGTTCGAGGATACGGCAGGAATTATGCGGAAGCAGTCAGTCCTGCCACTCGCGTGCGTTTCGGCGCGGTGGCAGATTCGTTGCGGTGACCGTTGTGGAACTCCGCCAGTACACCCTCCGCCCCGGGCAGCGGGACGTCCTGATCGACCTGTTCGACCGTGAACTGCTGGAACCGCAGGAAACCGCGGGCTGCACCGTCGTCGGCCAATTCCGCGACGAGGACGACCCGGACCGCTTCGTGTGGTTCCGTTCCTTCCCGGACCTGGCGTCCCGGCACGCCGCGCTGACGTCGTTCTACCTCGAAGGCGAGGCCTGGCGGAAACACCGCGACGCCGCCAACGCCACCATGCTCGACAGCGACAACGTCCTGTTGCTGCGCCCCGAATCCGACTTCCCGCCGTTGTCCCGGCCGCTCGATGCCGTCGAGCCCGCATCGCGAATCCTGGTGCTCGTCGGCCCGCCTTCCAGCGACTTTCCCGAACCTCTCGCTTCCTTCGTCACCGAGCCGGCGGAGAACACCTTCCGCGCGCTGCCGGTGCGGGAAGGGGAGAACGTCCGGGTCGGAGTCTGGGTCTTCCCCGACCTCGCCGCGCTGCGGGCTTTCGAGCGCGGGTTGGCTATGCCCGGCGTGCAGCGGCTCCGCTTGGCTCCGACGTCGCGGTCTTCGCTCCGCTGATCCGCTGGGCGACAAGCTGATCGAGGCGGCTCCATGCGGGGCTTTCGAGATGCCCGGCGAGAAGTTCGACGACTTGGCGGGGGACTTTCCGGAAGTCCGGCAGGTCGGACGGCAACGGCATCCGCCGAGCGAGCGCCGCCGCGGTGTCGGCGATCGCTTCAAGCCTGGGGTCTTCGGGACTCCAGTCGATCGCCTCGTCGTAGCCGCGCAGGACCGCGACGTACTCCGGATCGTCCAGCAGCGCGGTGCGGCTGGCGAGGATCGCGCGGCTGATGTCCGGGGCCAGCGCGCAAGCGAGGATCCAGCCGTCGCGGATCGCGTTCTCGTGGCGCTCGGACAGCCCAAGCGGCCGTAGCCGCTCCATGAACGCGATCGCGTCCGGCGGGAGACAGAGCCGATCGGGCCGATCGAGATCCCGCAACCGGACGCGACGTCGCTGGAGCTGCCGGATCGTCTCGCGCAACTCGGCGTCGATCCGGTCGAGTTGCTCCGCGGTCTCGTCGGAGTTGAGCACCTGGGGAATGCGCGCCAGCGGGACGCCGGCCTGGGCGAGCGTGACGATGCGGGCCAGGTCGATGACCGCCTGCGCGTCGTAACGGCGGTACCCGGAGGCGTCGCGTTCAGGCTCGGGGAGGAGCCCTTTGGCGTGGTACACGCGCACAGCCTTGGCCGAAACCCCGGCTTGGCGGGCGAGCTGGCCGATGGTGAGCATGTCTCCAGTATCGCGCTTGACCTTGTCCCGGGGGCAAGGTTGGAAGCTGACGGCATGGCTGATTACGACACCCTGCGCGCGCTCGCCGACGAGGGGAACGAGACCGCGCTGGATCGCCT
Source organism: Amycolatopsis sp. NPDC114503 (assembly GCF_055633655.1). Classification (NCBI taxonomy): domain Bacteria; kingdom Bacillati; phylum Actinomycetota; class Actinomycetes; order Pseudonocardiales; family Pseudonocardiaceae; genus Amycolatopsis; species Amycolatopsis sp. NPDC114503. The sequence continues at coordinate 95,996 of NZ_JBVKDT010000007.1, forward strand.
CGCCGACCTCGCCGACGCCCGCGGCGATCTGACCGAGCTGTCGGAGCTGCTGGACGAGGGCAGCGAACACGCGGGCCGGCTGCTGACCCGGCGGGCGGTGGCGAACCGCGATCTGCGGGAATTGCAGCGGCTTTCGGACGCGGGGAGCGGCGAGGCGGAGACGGAGCTGGGACGACTCCTTCGCGCTGATTAACTCGTTGTGCCCCGGGCGGCAGGCTTGGCAGAGTCGGGCGCATGCCGATCGCCGACCTGACCCCGCAAGCCCGCGCCGAACTGGCGTGGCTGGAGGACATCTGCGTCGCGGCGGGATATGCCGGGCCGGGGCACATCGTGCGCGAGATCCTGCCGAGCGGCTACCCGGCGTACGTGCGGATCCTGCACGGGCTCGCCCGCGCCGGTGACGAAACAGACCTGCGAAGCTGGGCGAGCGTGGCGGCGCGGGCCGGGCTGGAACTCCACCCGGAAACGTGCCACCTGACCCTCGCCCGAGCCGATGCCGCCGCCGGACCGCTGCAATGGACGACCGAATACAGCCGCCTCCGCCCTCGCGAGCAGCGTGCGCTGAGCAGCATCCTGGCCGGAGTTTCGGGTGCGTCGGACGTCTACTTCGGTTATGACACTTCCGCCGTCGCGGCAGGTGGCATACCCCATTTCGTCACCGCCGCCCCGCTGGACGGGCTCGACGAAGTGCGCAAGCGGGTCGACGACGAGGTCGGCATCGAACGCGGCCCGGACTACTGGCTGGCGCGCGACCACGCCTGGGTCGTCTGCTCCGATCACGACCTCACCTCCACCTACGTGGCGTGCGGCGAGGACGTCGCGCGGGCGATCTTCGCGCACCCGGACCTCGAGGCGTTGTCCGTGACGCCCGAGACGCGCATCGACTTCGGATCGGACGTCAGGTGAGGGCGAGCGGCAACGTCCGCCGCACCGCCGCTGCGTGTCCGCCGTGCAGCGGAACCACCGAAACCCCCTGCGGCACCGGCACTTCCGCCGCCCGAGCCCCTACCCGGATGGTCAGCTCGAGCTTCTCCCGTCCACCCGGCGTCCGCCGCAACGTCGCGGAAGTCGCGGTAAACGCCGCCCCCGGAACCGCCACTCCCAGCGTCCGGGCAAGCCCCCGCGCAGACCGCGGCGAGTAGCACGTCTGCGTGAGCCCGCCCCATTTCCACGCGCGCCACAGATCCCCGTCCGACTCCGGATCGCCGGTCGAAACCCCCAGCGCCACCCGAAGCTCGTTGGTCAGCTCGCCAGCCTCCAGCACCGTCGACGGATGCCCCGCCTCCGCCAGCGCCACCATCAAGCTCAACGCCGCACTCGCGGTGCTCCGCAACGCCCCCAGCTCGCCGCCGCCGCGCGCGAGCGCGGCGATCGGCGCGTCTTCCGGCCGGTAGCGCACCGCGAGCCAGCGCACCCGGTACACCCGCGAATCCCTTGGCGCCGCCCAAGTCAGCAACTGCGCGGCGGCCAGCGGGATGTCCGTGTTCTGGAACGTCGTGCGGAGGATCGCCAGCAGTTCGTCCGTCGACGGCTCCCCGGCGCCGGGCGTGAGGCGGACGATCGCGCTCCAATCGCCGTCGACCTCGGCGACGCCGAATCGGTTGCCCGCGCGGTCGACGTGCTGGCGGACCTTTACCGGACCGGCGATGCGCAGCAAGGCGTCCGGGCTGTCGCGGCGGTTGTCGTGGCGGCGCAGGCGATGCGCGAGCCACGTCCACGCCCAGCCGGCGAAATGCCGTCCGGCGACCCGCACCGACGTCGTCGCCACCAGCAGCCCGGCCAGCGCGGCGACGGTGATCCGCACCGGCTGGGCCAGGCCGTGCACGGTGAAGGCGAGCAGCAGCGCCAGCGCGGCGATTTCCCACCCGGCCGCCTGCAGCGGACGGATCGGCAGCAGCCACGGCCACGGCGCGGCGCCCGAAATCCCGGCGGTCCCGGGAACGCGGGCAGGAGCCGGGGCAGGCGGCGCGGACACGGACAACGCATTCCCCTCTTCCCCGGGCAGCGACCCGGCCCCGCGAACGCTAGCGTCCCCGCGCGGGCGCGTGGGCGTAAAAATTACCCTCGTCCGCGCCGGAGGAGCTGTCTAGCCTGCGCGAGAAGCGGACGTGATCTCCAGGGGGCCGGGACAGCGTGTGGACGCAGCGGGACCAGATTCAGGCGTATCAGTTCCTGCGCCGCCGTCTCGTGTCCGCGCTCGTCGCCGCGGACGCCAACCATCCGGTGTCGCCCAGCCGCCGCCTCGTGCTCGGCACGGTGCTCGGCGTCGGCGCGGCCCTGCTCGTGACCGCGGTGTTCGGGGTGATCGGCCTGGTCAGCCCGTCCGGCGGGAAGGACTGGCTGGCCGGCGGCAAAGTGATCGTGGAAGCGGACAGCGGGGCGAGATTCGTGCTCGGCGCGGACGGCGCGGTGCACCCGGTCCTCAACTACGCGTCCGCGCGGCTGCTGGCCGGCGGCAACGGCCACGAGACCGTCACCGTGCCCGCCGAAAAGCTCGGCACGGCCCCGCGCGGGACGCAGATCGGGATCGTCGGCGCGCCGGATTCGTTGCCCAGCACGCTGATCGCCACTCCGTGGACCAGTTGCAGCCGCACCACCCAGGACGCGCCCGCCTCGGCGGAACCGCTCGTCGCCGTGCTGCTGGAAGCGGCGGCGTCCGGGGTCGAACTGCCGCGCGATTCGGGCGTGATCGTCCGCGTCCCGCAGGGCGGCCGGTTCCTGCTCGCGGGCGGCCACCGGTACCGGCTGGGCGACGAAGCCGCCGCGGCGCTGCAATTCGACAGCTATCCGACGATCACCGTGTCCGCGCGCTGGATCGACACCGTGCCCGCCGGACGCGACCTCGGCGAGATACCGGTCGACGGCGCCGGAAACCGCGGCCCGCGCGTCGGGACGCAGGAGACGCGCGTCGGCCAGGTGCTCTCGGTCGTCGACCCGATGGCCGGGGCAGCCACCGCCTCGACGTACTACCTCGTCCGCCAGGACGGTCTTGAACCCGTCGGCCAGACCCAGGCCGCGCTGCTCGTCACGACCCCGGCGAACGAATCGGCGTACTCGGGCCGCCCGGAACCGGCGCGGGTCCGTGCGGCGGACGTGGCGGCGGTGAAGAAGGTGAGCGAATCCCGTTCCGGCGGCGCGGATCCGGCGGCCTACCCCGACCGGATCCCCGGCAAGGCGCCGATCACCGGCAGCGCGGTGACCCTGTGCGCGCAGAACGGCCGCGTGACGGTCTCGGCGGATCTGCCGGTCCCGCCCGGCGCCCGCGCCCTGCCGGTGCAGAGCCGGACGGACGCCCGGGTCGCGGACGTCGTCTACGTTCCGCCCTCGCGCGGCGCGGTCGCGACGGACTCCGGGTCCGGCACGATTTATCTCGTCACGGACACAGGACGAAAATATCCGGTGGCGAACGGGACGGCGCTCACTTCGCTGGGCTACGGTTCTGGGTCCGGGCATCCGGTCGCGGGCGGGCTTCTCGCGCTGATGCCGACCGGTCCCGCGCTCGATCCCGCCGCGGCCGGGCAGCCTGCGGGAACGGGGTGAGCGAGCCGGTGACCACGACAGCGCAGCGGATCGGCGACGCGGGAGACCCGGAACAGCCGGATTCCTGGGCCCCGGGCGCCATCCCGGTGGCCGTCATCGAAGACCACCCCCTCTACCGCCGCTCGGTGGAACGCGTCCTCCTCGAGGCCCCGGACGTGGAACTCGGCGCGGTGGTCGACTCGGTCGCCCGCTTCCACGTCGCGCGCCAGCCGGCCGGGAGCGTCGTCCTTCTCGACCTCGGCCTGCCCGGTGTCGCCGGTGCGGCCGCGGTGCTCGAAGTGGCCGAGCTGGGCCATCACGTGCTGGTCGTGTCCGCGCAAGCCGAACCGGAGACGGTGCTCGCCGCGATCGCCGCTGGCGCCAAGGGATTCCTGTCGAAAGACGTCGACGTCGACGAGCTGCTCATCGCCATCCGCGCGGTCGCGGGCGGCGGCGCGTACGTGTCGGCTGTCGTCGCCGGAATGATCATCAAGGACAACACCGACCGTCCGGTCACGCGGCCGGAAATGGAGCTGTCGCCGCGCGAAGTGCAGGTGCTGCGGCTCGTCGCGGCGGGGGAACGGGACGTCGACATCGCGCGGATCCTCGACATCGGCGTCCGCACCGTGCGCGGCTACCTCGACCGGATCCGCGACAAGACCGGCGAACGGCGGCGCCCCGGCCTCGTGAAGGAAGCGATTCGCCGCGGGCTGGTGGGGAAGGAAACGTTGAGGTGAAAGCCGACGAAGGGCGGCGCCGGAGCGGACCCATCCAGGTCGGGGTGATCGAAGACCACCCGCTGTACCGGGACGCGGTCGCGCGCGTGCTGAACGAGGCCCCGGACATCGAACTGGTCGCGGTAGCCGACTCCGTGGCGCGGTTCGCGGTACAGGACCAGCCGCCGGGCAGCGTGGTCGTGCTCGACCTGAAACTCCGCGGCGTCCAGGACGCGGCCGCGGTGCTCGAGGTGGGGCAGATGGGCCACAAGGTGCTGGTGGTGTCCGCGCACGCGGAACAGCCGGAGGTCCTCGGCGCGATGCAGGCCGGCGCCAAGGGATTCCTGTCGAAGGACGTCGACGGGGACGAGCTGCTGCGCGCGATCCGGACCATCGCGGAGGACAACGCGTACGTCTCGCCGACGCTGGCCGGGATGATCATCCAGGACAGCGACGAACGGCACGCGGGACCGAAGATCGTGCTGTCGGAGCGGGAAAAGCAGGTCCTGCGCCTCGTGGCGGCGGGGGAGCGGGACGTCGACGTCGCGGAGATCCTGGACATCAGCGTCCGGACGGTGCGGTCTTATCTGGACCGGATCCGCGACAAGACGGGGGAGCGGCGCCGGGCGGGGTTCGTCCGGGTGGCGATCCGGGAAGGGCTGCTGCGCTGATCCCGGACGCCGCGTCCGAAATCCGGCGTCAGACGACGCCTTCCCGCACCGGATAGTCGATGACGATCGCACCGCCGGTGGCGTAGTTGGCGACGTCGGCGGACACCCGCTGGCCTTGCGGGGACGTCCTCGCCGCGGTCATCGCCGCAGCGTCGGCGAAGTCGGCTTCGAAGATCGCGAAGTACGGCTCCTGTCCCGGCGCCGCTGTCACGTCGAAGCTGTAGCGCCACGAGAGCAGTCCGGGCATCTGCGCGACCAGCGGGAGGTGGGTGGTCACGTAGTAGTCGCGGAAGTGGCCGGGATCGGCGGGCTCGGGATACAGGACCACCAGCTTGTGCATGAGAACCTCCGTTGAGCGGCGAGCGACGATAGCACCCCGGCAGCCCCCGTTCGCGCGTTCGCTAGAGCCGCCGGTTCGCCAACGCCCCGGTAGCCGTCCGAGCCTTCCCCGCGGTCTCCGGCTCGACGTCCGCCACCAGCATCTCCACCCCGGCCCCGGCCTGCTCCGCCACCCGGCCGAAACCGTCCGCCACCAGCGAGTACCCGATCCCGGTAGGCGCCTTCGGATTGACCTCCGACCCGGTCACCGAAGGATCGGCCTGCCCGCAAGCGGCCACCCAGCACCCGGAATCCAGCGCCCTCGCGCGCACCAGCACTTCCCACTGCTCCCGCTTCCCGGCCCCGGCGCCCCACGAAGCGGGAACAGCCACCACGTCCGCCCCGTCATCGGCCAGCCGCCGGAAAAGCTCAGGGAACCGCAGGTCATAGCAGGTGGCGACGCCGAACACCGTGCCCTCCGCGGAAAACGTCACGACCTCCGACCCGGGCGCGACAGTGTCCGACTCCGCGAAGCCGAACGCGTCGTACAGGTGGATCTTGTCGTACCCGAGATGCTGCCCCAGCCCGGTGACCAGCAGCGTGTTCCGCACCCGGCCGTTGTCGGCCGGCGTGAACATCCCCGCGATCACCAGCACGTCGTGCTCCGCGGCGATCGAAGCCACCGCCGACGCCCAGGGTCCGTCCAACGCCTGCGCCACCGGGGCGAGCGGGCGGCCGAAGCGGGCCATCGTCGCCTCCGGGAAGATCACCACCCGGGCTCCGGCGGCCGCGGCGGCCTCGACGCCGGAGCGAACCGTTTTCAGGTTTTCTTCCGGGTCGTCGCCCGAGTTGAGCTGGCACAACGCGATCCGGGGCACACGAGCCTCCCTGGTCCGGGGACAGCGGGTCGACACCGAGTATCCCTGCCGGGAGCGCGCGGGCCACCTCGTACCCTGGTGTCCATGTTGAACCGCACCGACCTGCGCGGGCAGGTCCCCTCCGCTGCCGAGCTCCGTGCCGCGCTTCCGCGCGCCGAGTACGACGTGGACGCGGCGCTGCATCAGGTCCGGCCGGTCGTCGAGGCGGTGCGGGACCGCGGGGTCGAGGCGGTCCTCGAGTTCACCGAGCGGTTCGACAAGGTGCGCCCGGAAACGGTCCGGGTGCCGGCCGAGGAGCTCTCGAAGGCACTGTCCGAGCTGGACCCGGAGGTCCGCGCCGCGCTGGAGGAGTCCATCAAGCGCGCCCGGAAGGTGCACTCGGACCAGCGCCGCCAGGACGTCACGACGCAGGTCGTCCCCGGCGGCACGGTCACCGAGCGCTGGGTGCCGGTCGACCGCGTCGGCCTGTACGCGCCGGGCGGGCTGGCGGTGTACCCGTCGACCGTGGTGATGAACGTCGTCCCGGCGCAGCTGGCCGGCGTGCGTTCGCTGGTCGTGTGCTCGCCGCCGCAGGCCGCGTTCGGCGGACGGCCGCACCCGACGATCCTGGCCGCGGCCGCGCTGCTCGGCGTGGACGAGGTCTGGGCGGTCGGCGGCGCGCAGGCAGTCGCGCTGGTCGCGTACGGCGGCGTCGACACCGACGGTGCCGAACTGGCCCCGGTGGACATCGTGACCGGGCCGGGCAACATCTACCTCACCGCGGCCAAGCGCCTGGTCCGCGGCGTGATCGGCATCGACTCCGAGGCCGGTCCGACCGAGATCGCGATCCTCGCCGACGAGACGGCCGACCCGGCGCACGTCGCCGCCGACCTGATCAGCCAGGCCGAGCACGACCCGCTGGCCGCGAGCGTCCTGGTGACCACGTCCGAGGAGCTGGCCGACGCGGTCGAGGCCGAACTGGTCGACCGCGTCGCCGCGACGAAGCACTCCGAACGGGTCGGCCAGGCGCTGGGCGGCAAGCAGTCCGGCATCATCCTGGTGTCCACTGTGGACGACGGCCTGCGCGTGGTGGACGCCTACGCCGCCGAGCACTTGGAAATCCAGACCGCGACCGCGCGCGAGGTCGCCGCCCGAGTGCGCAACGCCGGCGCGATTTTCGTCGGCGCGTACGCTCCGGTTTCGCTGGGCGACTACTGCGCGGGCTCGAACCACGTGCTGCCCACCGGCGGGTTCGCCCGGCACTCCTCGGGGCTGTCGGTGCAGAGCTTCCTGAAGGGAATCCACGTCGTGGACTACTCCGAGGACGCCCTGCGCGAGATCGCCCCCCGCGTCGTCGCGCTCTCGAACGCCGAAGACCTGCCCGCCCACGGCGAAGCCGTCACCGCACGTTTCGAAGGAGACGGCCGATGAACGAAGCCATCCCCGGCGGCGAGGTCACCCTCGCCGATCTCCCGCTGCGCGAGGACCTGCGGGGCCGCACCCCGTACGGCGCGCCGCAGCTGGACGTCCCGATCCGGCTCAACACCAACGAAAACCCGTACCCGCCGCCGCCCGAATTGGTCGAAGACGTCGCCGAGGCCGTGCGCGCCGAAGCCGCGTCGCTGCACCGGTACCCGGACCGCGACGCGGTGGCGCTGCGCACCGATCTGGCGGACTACCTCACGGTGTCCACGCGAGTGGTGCTGTCCGAGTCCAACGTGTGGGCGGCGAACGGGTCGAACGAGATTCTGCAGCAGATCCTGCAGGCCTTCGGCGGCCCCGGACGCACCGCGCTGGGCTTCGAGCCGTCGTACTCGATGCACCCGATCATCGCGACCGGCACGCGCACGGACTGGCTGCCGGTGCCGCGCCGCGCGGACTTCTCGCTCGACACCGAGCAGGCCGCCAAGGCGGTCGCCGAGCGCAAGCCGGACATCGTGTTCGTGACCAGCCCGAACAACCCCACCGGCGGGTCGATCCCGCTGGACCAGCTGCGCGGCGTGCTCGACGCGGCGCCGGGGATCGTCGTGGTGGACGAGGCGTACGCGGAGTTTTCCTCGCAGGCCAGCGCGATCGAGCTGATCTCGGAGTACCCGGCCAAGCTGATCGTGTCGCGCACCATGAGCAAGGCATTCGCCTTCGCCGGCGGACGGCTGGGCTACCTCGCCGCCGCACCGGCCATTGTGGACGCTTTGCAGCTCGTCCGGCTGCCGTACCACCTCTCCAAGGTCACCCAGGCGGCCGCCCGAGCCGCCCTCCGGCACGCCGACGCCACCCTCGCGTCGGTGCACCGGCTCTCCGCCGAACGCGACCGCGTCGTGGAAGCCTTGCTGGGCTTGGGATTCACCCCGGTGCCGAGCGACGCCAACTTCGTCCTTTTCGGACAGTTCAGCGACGCGCCCGCCAGCTGGCAGTCCTATTTGGACAACGGCGTGCTGATCCGGGACGTGGGCATCGAAGGCCACCTGCGGGTGACCATCGGCACCCCGGAGGAGAACGACGCCTTCCTCGAGGCGAGTAAGGAAATCAAGCGATGAGCCGCGTCGGCAAAATCGAGCGCACCACCAAGGAATCGTCCATCCTGGTCCAGCTGGACCTCGACGGGACCGGGCAGGTGGACATCGCCACCGGCGTGCCGTTCTACGACCACATGCTCACCGCGTTCGGCGTGCACGGCTCGCTGGACCTGAAGGTCGAAGCGACCGGCGACGTCCACATCGACGCGCACCACACCGTCGAAGACACCGCGATCGTGCTCGGCCAGGCGCTGCGCCAGGCCCTCGGAGACAAAAGCGGCATCCGCCGATTCGGCGACGCGTGGATCCCGATGGACGAAACGCTCGCCCACGCCGCGATCGACGTCTCCGGCCGGCCGTACTGCGTGCACGTGGGAGAGCCGGAGGAGTACAACACGTTCACCATCGGCAACAACTACCCGTTCGTCCTGACGCGGCACGTGTTCGACTCGCTGGCGTTCCACGCGCAGATCGCACTGCACGTCCGGGTGATCCACGGCCGCGACCCGCACCACATCGCGGAGGCGGAGTACAAGGCCGTGGCACGGGCGTTGCGGGCGGCTACGGAGCCGGACCCGCGGGCGGGCGGGATTCCGTCCACGAAGGGCGTGCTTTAGCGGTTCACACGCGGGACACCGTGCGCGGCGCGAGCCATCGGGCAGGGAAAGTCTTTGGCTGCAAGACGACCTGCGTCGCGTACGGTCATCCGTGTCATCAGAAGCCGCGAAGCCTGCTCATGCCAGAGCGCACGCCGCTTCGGAGTCGCGGGCAGCGACGGACCGATCTGCGTGCGGGACTCCGTCCACCTCCGTGCCTGCCAGTTCACACACGGAACACCGTGCGCGGCGCGGCATAAGCCACCGGCCCCGGAAAGTGTTCCGCGGCAAGGCGAACCGCGTCGCGGGCGGTGACCGTGTGGCCGAGATGCGTGAGCACCAGCCGGGCGGCCCCGGCAGCCGCGCGGCCTGCTTCCGCCGGAGTCAGGTGTTCCGCGGAGGGCTCGATGCTGTCCGCCTCGCACAGGAACAGATCCGTCCCCTCGGCCAACGTCGAAAGCGCCTCGCACGGACCGGTATCCCCGGAGTACGCGAAAGTCCGCGTCCCGTCGGTGATCCGCGCCCCGAACGCCGGAAACCCGTGCGACACGGCCACCGTCTCCAGCTGCAGACCGCCGACCCGGGTGCGATGCCCGTCGTGCAGTTCCCGGACAACGAACGCTTCCTCGATCGGCGCGCGGCCGGTATTGCTGAGAAACGCGGAAATCCGCGCCGCGGTCCCCGGCGGGCCGTACAGCGGGATCGGGCGTCGGAGGCGCAGGTCCGCGAACAACAGCGCGTACACCGCCGGTAACAGATCCGCGACGTGATCCGCGTGCAGATGCGAGATCCAGATCGCGTCCAGCTCCGCCGGCGAGACGTGTTCCTGCAGGGCAGCGAGGGTGCCCGGCCCGGCGTCGAGCCAGATCGCGGTGTCCTCGTGGCGCACCAGGTACCCGGAGCACGGAGCGTCCGGGCGCGGGTACGGCGTCGCGCTGCCCAGTACCGTCACGGTGAAAGCCATGTGGCACGCTAACCCCTGTGAGCAAAGAGCTGATCGCGGTCCTGCTGCTGGCCCTCGGCGGCTTCCTGGCCGGCGGGGTCTACTCGCTGTGGAAGACCGCGAAGTTCTTCGCCGTGGTGCTGGGCATCGCGGCAGTGCTGGCGATCGGCGGGGCCATCGCCTGGCTCTTCAGCTGACCGACGCGGACTTTCCCGCGACGACCGCGGACCGCTCTGCAGCCAGCCCGGACTTTCCCGCAGGGACCGCGGACTGCTCTGCGAGGAATGCGCGCCTCTCCTCGATAAACACGGACCTCCGTGCAACCAACCCTGATCTCAACGCAACGAACGCGGACCCACGCGACAGCCCGGCCCGCCCGCGCACCTGACGCGCTTGCCCGCGACTAGCGCGGCTCTTCCTGCAACGACTGCGAGCCTCTCCGCGCCTGGCCTGGCTCTCCCGCGCCGGGCGCAGCTCTCCCCACAACGACCGCGAGTCTCCCCGCGCCCGGCCCGGCCCCCCTCGCGCCTGGCTCGGCCCCTCGCGACGAGCGCGAGTTTTCTCCGCGCCTGGCCTGGCTCTCCCGCGCCCGGCGCAGCTCTTCCCGCGACGACCGCGAGTCTCCCCGTGCCTGGCCCGGCCCTCTCGCGACTGACACGGAGCTTCCCGCAACGCCTGCAGCCCCCCCGCGACCGACCCAGCCCCTCGCGCCTGACGCGCTAGCCCGCACCTAACGCGGACCTCGCAACACCCGCCACCAGCCCGGCCCCCTGCACCTACCGCGGCCCCCGAACCACCACGCACCCTCCCGCCATCAACGCTCCAACGGCTGATAAATGCACTCCGCCAGCGTCGCGTGCTTCTTCCACCCCAACGTCTCGTACAAAGCCCGCCCCGCATCCGTGGCCCCGAGGACGCCCAACACCGCCCCGGCCTCCACCGCTCGGTCGGCGAGCGTGCGCATCACGAACCCGCCCAACCCGCGCCTCTGATGCTCCTCCTGGGTTGCCACCCGGTCCACGATCACCGCGTCGCCGGCCTTCGCCATCTGGCCCTTAGCCGCCAGTTCGCCCGTCGCGTCCAGCACCCGGAGGAACGTGACGGCTCCGCTGATCTCCACCGTCACGGTGTAGCCCTCCGGCGCGACCGGGTTCGTCGCCAGCAGATCCGTCGCCATCAGATGTCCGGTGTCCTGCCAGGCGACGAACCAGCCCTCCGGCATCCACGGCTCGATCGTCTCCGGCTCCGCGGGCGTTTTCAGCCACGTCCGAGGTTCGCTGACCGCGCCCGTGGCAGCGCGGACCAGCGATTCCTCAGCCTCCGGCAGGACGTGCCTGCCCACCTCCGCGGGATTGTCCGGGACCTCCACGAAAAGCCCCCACGGCTTCTCGACCGGCGGCGGTGTCTGCCGCGACAACGCCCATCCCGCTACCCAAGTCCGTACCGTGTCCTCGATCATCACGCCCCCAGTGTTCGCAGTCGAGACGATCTTACGAACCAGCACCGACAAAAACCCGACAGAAGATCAGACCCGCGTCAGTTCGCGTTCGTCGTCGCCGGGGGCGCCGAGTTCGCGGACCAGGCCCTCGCCCTCGACATCGACGTTCGGCAGGATCCGGTCCAGCCACTTCGGCAGCCACCACGCGCCGCGCCCGAGAAGGGACATCACAGCGGGCACGATGGTCATCCGGATCACGAACGCGTCCACCAGCACGCCGAAGGCCAGCGCGAACCCGATCGACTGGATCAGCGTCGATTCGGCCAGCACGAACCCGGCGAACACCGAGATCATGATCAGTGCCGCCGCCACGACGACCCTTGCCCCGTGCCGGAAGCCGGTCACCATCGCCTCCTGCGGCTCGGCTCCGTGCACGTGTTCCTCGCGCATCCGGGTCACCAGGAACACCTGGTAGTCCATCGCGAGCCCGAACAGGACGCCGATCAGCAGGATCGGCAGCATGCTCATGATCGGACCGGTCGAGGCGACGCCGAGCAGATCGGTGAGCCAGCCCCACTGGAACACCGCGACGACCGCCCCGAACGTCGCGACCACCGAGCCGAGGAACCCGAGCGTCGCCTTCAGCGGCACCACGACCGACCGGAACACGAGCATCAGCAACAGGAACGCCAGCCCGACGATCAGCGCGAGGTAAGGCAGCATCGCGTCGGACAGCTTCTGCGAGACGTCGATGTTGGCCGCGGTCTGGCCGGTCACCGCGAGACTGCCGCCGGTGTTTTCCTGCAGGGGCGCGGATTGCGCGCGAATCGCGGACACGAGGTCCTCGGTCTGCGTGCTGCTCGGCCCGCTCTTCGGGATGACCGTGAGCACCGCGGTGTCCCCGGCGGGGTTGACCTTCGGCGGCGTCACCGCGGCGACGTCCGGCAGCTTGCCGATGTCCGCGGCGGCCTGCTTCAGCGATTCGGGATTGTGGTTCGGGCCGGTGTCGACGACGACCAGCAGCGGTCCGTTCGCGCCCTCGCCGAAGCCCTTGCTGACCAGGTCGTACGCCTTGCGCTGAGTGGTGTCCGGCGCGGCGGTGCTGTCGTTGGGCAGGCCGAGTTGCATGCTCAGTGCGGGAATCGCGACGACAGCCAGTCCGACGATCGCGGCCAGCAGGACCGGAACCCGGTGCCGCGCAACGAAACGCGCCCAGCGCTCGCCGTGCGTCGGGCCTTCGGTGCGGCGGCGCATGCGGATCTTGCTGTTGCCGACGCGAGCGCCGGCGAAGCCGAGCACGGCGGGCAGCAGCGTCAGCGCGATGAGCACGGCGACCACGACGGTCGCCGCGGCGGCCACGCCCATCTGGCCGAGGAACGGAATGCCGACGACGGTCAGCCCGGCGAGCGCGATGATCACGGTGAGCCCGGCGAACACCACGGCGGAACCAGCGGTGCCGACGGCGCGGCCGGCCGCTTCCTCGGGTTCGCGGCCCTCGGCCAGTTCATGCCGGTAACGGGAGACGATGAAGAGCGCGTAGTCGATCCCGACCGCGAGCCCGATCATCAACGCCAGCACCGGGGTGTTGGAGTTCAGCTCCATCGAACCCGACGCGAGCATGATGCCCGCCATCCCGACGCCGACCCCGATCAGCGCGGTGAGCAACGGGATTCCGGAGGCCAGCAGCGAGCCGAAGGTGATGATCAGGACGACCGCCGCGACCGCGACGCCGAGCCCTTCGGTGGCCCCGGTCGCCGGGATGCCCTGCACCGCGTCGCCGCCGTACTCGACCTGGTATCCCAGCTGCTTCGCGTGATCGCCGGTGGCCAGCAGCGCGGACCGGTCGGAATCGCTGAGCTCGAAGCCCTTGACCTGGTAGCTCACCTGCGCGAGCGCGACCCGGCCGTCGGGGGAGACGGACTTCGCCTGGAACGGGTCGACGACCGCGGCCACCTTCGGCGCGGACTTCAGCTTGCCGACCACGCCCTCGACGGCCGCCTGGCCCGCCGGGTCGGTGATCTTCCGCCCGTCCGGCGCGGCGATCGCGACGCGCGCGGTGCCGCCGCCTGCCGCGGCCTGCGGGAAGTGTTCGGCGAGCCGGTCGATCGCCTGCTGCGATTCGGTGCCGGGAATGGTCACCGAATCCGACAGCTTGCCCGACAGCGTGAGCGCGCCCGCGCCCAACGCCATGAGGACAAGCGCCCAGACCGCCGCCACGAGGGCCCGGCGGCGGAACGACAGCCTGCCGAGCCGGTACAGGAAGGGTGCCACGAGTCGTCTCCGTTCGCGCCCGAAGCGGGCTCTCCGCACTGGAATCGCCCTTCCGAAGCTAGCCGTTCGGCAAGGGGCTGCCAAGCCGATCGGCTAGGATGTGACTAGCCGCACGGCAAGTTTCGGGCTAGTCGTTCGGCTAGTACCATGATGTGCTGCGGAGCAGCGCACTCCGCTTGAGGAGGAGGGCGCGATGACGACCGTCGAACCGGTCGCGGACACCCGCACCAGGCTGCTCGCCACCGCGCTGCGGCTGTTCGCCGAGCACGGCGTGGAGGGCACGTCGCTGCAGATGATCGCCGACGAGCTGGGCGTCACCAAGGCCGCGGTGTACTACCACTTCAAGACGAAGTCGGAGATCACCGAGGCGGTCGCGGAGCCGGGCATCCGGGAGCTGGACCAGCTGGTCGTCGAGGCCGCGAAGCATCCGCGGCACGGCGCGCGGGTGGACCATCTGCTGGACGGTTTCGTCGATCTCGTGGTGCGGCACCGGGTGCTGGTCGCGCTGTTCTCCAGCGACCCGGGCATCGACGCGGCGCTCGCGAAATCGGCGCACGGCGTCGAAGGCTTCAAGCAGGCGCTGATCTCGATCGTGGCCGGAGGGCCGGAGCTGGACGTGACCGCCCGCGTGACGGCGATCGTGGCGTTCACCGGCATCGCGATGGCGGGCGGGGCGCCCGACCTGGCCGAGGTGGACGACGAAACCCTGCGCCGGGAATTGGTCCGGGTCGGCAGGCGGCTGCTCGGCAGGCCGCGCCGCCGGGTCTGCTGAGCATCCCGGGGTTTCTCGGATGATGAGAAGTTTGTTGCAGTATTTGGGAACACACTCCTAATCTCGAAGCATGCCTTCGGAAAGCAGCTACGGGCAGGGGCACGCGGAAAGCGTTGTACGTTCACAGCATTGGCGCACCGTCGAAAATTCGGCGGCCTACCTCGCACCGGACCTGCTCCCCGGGCGCAGTGTGCTGGACGTCGGCTGCGGTCCGGGGACGATCACGGTGGACATCGCCCGCCGAGTGGCCTCTGGAGAGGTGCTCGGCATCGATTTGTCGGAAGCCGTTCTCGAGCAGGCGCGGGCGCACGCGCGGCGCGAAGGCGTGTCCAACGTCCGGTTCGAGCGCGCCGACATCACGGAGGCCCCAGCGGTCGGCCGATTCGACGTCGTGCACGCACACCAGGTGCTGCTGCACCTGACCGAACCGGTGGAAGCGCTGCGGCACATGCTGGCGCTGGCCAAGCCCGGCGGGGTCGTCGCCGCGCGCGACACCGACTACGCCGCGGCGTTCTGGTGGCCTGCGGACTCGCGGCTGGATCGCTGGCGGGAGGTTTACCGAGCGGTCGCGCACGGCAACGGTTCCGAGCCGGACGCCGGACGGCGGTTGCTGGCCTGGGCGCACGCCGCGGGCGCTCGCGACGTCCGGCCGAGCGCCTCTATCTGGTGTCATTCCACGCCGGAAGAACGGGCGTGGTGGGGCGGCATGTGGGCGGACCGGATCCTGGACTCCAAGATCGCCGAGCAGGCTTTGGCGGGCGGGTACGCGTCCGCTGAAGACCTCCGCGAGATCTCCGAGGGGTGGCGCTCGTGGGCTGCCGACCCGGACGGCTGGTTCTCGATCCCGCACGGGGAAATCCTGTGCCGCGTCGCCGAAATCGGCTGAGGCGGCGGAAAGTCCGTGAGGGCCACGTTGAGGGAATCTGGTTCCCTCAACGTGGCCTTCACGGACATCCCCTCGCGGAGCGGGCGTGGCCGCCAGGTGAAACCTAGCTACGGCAGCCGGGAGTCCTTCAGAGCTTCGGCCGCGCGCAGTTCCTCGGCGCTGAGCTGGTCCGCGGAGACTTGGGCAACGCTGCGGAAACGGTGGCACACCGGGCATTTCTGCACCCGCCGGTCGCCGAGCCGGATCGACTTGAGCGAGACGAACGGGATCCAGATCGTCGAGAAACAGTGGCCTTGGCTGCACTGGACGATCGTGTAGTCCGGCATAGCCACCTCCTTCGAAGCGGTGGGCTCAGTATCCGCTATTCGGGCGCGGCCAGAAACTCCGCCGGCACCGCGGCGGCAAGCCACACCCCGTTGTCGCTCACCTGAAACGCGTGCCCGCGCGCGGCCATTTCCCCGGCCGCGACCGTCAGCACCACCGGTTTCCCGTGCCGTGACCCGACTTTCCACGCCGTTTCGCGGGTCGCCGACAAATGCACCGCGTGCCGTTTCATCGGCCGCAGCCCTTCCGTCCAGATCGACGGCAGGAAGCGCGTCGCCGTGCCGTGGTAGAGGATTTCCGGCGGCACAGCGTCGGACAGCTCCAGATCCACACGGACGCTGTGCCCCTGGCTGGCGCGGATCAACGTCCCCGTCTCGTCGAAGGCGAACCGCTGTTTGGCGCAGTTCGCGACGACCTCGTCCAGTTCCGCGCGGCTCACCGGGAACCGGTGCCGGGCCAGCGCCGCGAGCAGTTCGGCGACCGGCACCCAGCCGCCGGGGGCGAGGGTCAGGCCGAGGCCCGCGGGATCGTGGCGCAGGTGCCGGGACAGTCTTTTCGATACCCGGGTTCGATGTTTCTCGTTCATTTCAACCCGCAGTAACCCACACCAACACGCTGGCGCGCAACGGAATTCAGATGCCGCCCTCCAGGACCGGGCGGAGTTTGCTGGCACCGGGACCGAAGCGGGCGAGTTCGTCTTCCGCGTTGTACAGGCCGCAGCTGCGCAGCGACAGGCATCCGCAGCCGACGCATCCGGTCAGGCGGTCCCGCAGCCGTTGAAGCGCGTCGATCCGGGCGTCGAGTTCGGTCTGCCATTCGCGCGACAGCCGCGCCCAGTCCGCTTTCGTGGGCGCGTGGTCCGCGGGGAGTGTCTCCAGCGCCGCGCTGATGTCTTCCAGCGACAGCCCGACCCGCTGCGCGGCGCGGATGAACGCGATCCGCCGCAGTACCGAGCGCGCGTAGCGGCGCTGGTTGCCCGCCGAGCGCTCGGAGGTGATCAGGCCGCGCTCCTCGTAGAACCGCAGCGCGGTGTGCGGCACTCCGCTGCGTTCCGCGACCTGCCCGATGCTCAGCTTGTCCGCCAACCTCGTCATTGCTTCAGGTTAGCGCTTGACCTTCAGTTTGGTCGAGGTTGCATGGTCGGGACATGACCACGACGACCTCGCAGCCGGGCTACGCGGACCTGCCCCGGCTGATCTCGCTGATGACCGGCGACGACAAACACCACGCGGCCGCGGAGTCCACAGTGGACGTCCTGTGGGTGCTGTTCGACCGGGTCCTGAACCTCGGCCCGGAGACCGCCCGCCAGCCTGGGCGCGACCGGTTCCTGCTGTCCAAGGGGCACGGGCCGATGGCGTACTACTCGGTGCTCGTCGCGAAAGGCTGGCTGGACGAGGACGAACTGGCCGACTGGAGTTCGGCGCGTTCGCGGCTCGGCCACCATCCGGACCGCATCCGCGCGCCCGGTGTCGAAATCTCCAGCGGCTCGCTCGGGCACGGCCTGCCGATCGCCCTCGGCACCGCGCTGGGCCTGCGTGCCCGCCGGTTCAGCTCGCGCATCGTCACGCTGATCGGCGACGCCGAACTCGACGAGGGCTCCAACCACGAGGCGATCGTCGTCGCCGCGAGGCTCGGGCTCGACAAGCTGACCGCGGTGGTCATCGACAACCAGTCTTCGACACACGGCTGGCCGGGCGGCATCGCCCGCCGCTTCGAAACGGAAGGCTGGGCCGTGCGCACAGTGTCCGGCCGCGACCACGAAGCGCTGTACGACGCGTTCACCACCCCCCATCCCGGACGGCCGCTCGCGGTCGTCGCCGTCGTGGAACCGAAAGGCGGGCACTGATGCCGAACATGCGGGACACCTTCCTGGCCACCGCGGAAGAAATCGTCAACACCGACCCGGACGTGGCCGTCGTCCTCGCCGACATCTCGAGCGCGTCGTTCGCCGAGGCCGCGCGACGGCATCCGGACCGGGTGATCAACGTCGGGATCCGCGAACAGTTGCTCGTGAGCACCGGTGCCGGCCTCGCGCTCGCCGGGCTGCGGCCGATCGTCCACACCTTCAACGCGTTCCTCGTGGAGCGTGCGTTCGAACAGATCAAATTGGACCTCAGCCACCAGGAACTCGGCGCGGTGCTGGTGTCCTACGGCGCTTCTTACGACATGCCGATGGAAGGCCGCACGCATCAGGCTCCCGGCGACGTCGCGCTGATCGATTCCCTGCCCGGCTGGTACGTGCACGTTCCGGGACATCCCGAGGAGGCGCGGCGGCTGCTGCTCGATTCGGTGCCGGGGGACAGCCGGACGTATCTGCGCCTGTCCGCGCAGGAGAATTCCGCGCCGCACCTCGGCGTCGGGCTTCAGACGATCCGCCAGGGCAAGCGCGGCGTGGTGATCGCGGTCGGCCCGATGCTGGACCGGGTGCTGCAGGCGACCGAGGGCATGGACGTGACAGTGCTCTACACCTCGACAGTGCGGCCGTTCGACGCCGAGGGACTGCGGGCCGCGGTGACCGATGTCGCCGAAGTGGCGTTGGTGGAGCCGTATCTCAAGGGAACGTCCGCGCATTGCGTCGCCGACGCGCTGGCGGACCGGCCGCACCGGCTGCTGAACCTCGGCACCCGCAGGGACACTGAGGTGCGGATCTACGGCACGCTCGCCGACCACGATCTCGTGCACGGGCTCGACGCGGGTTCGATCGCGTTGTCCCTCAAGGAGTTTTTCACCGGATAAGGCGAGATTCCGGCAGCGGGCAACAGCCCGCGGTCACCAGCCGCCGTCGACGCGCCGCACGGGAGCCGCCGTGCGCGCGGTCGACCGGCGTGCCAGGTCGATCTCCGCGCGGGTCTTCTGCGGCGGGATCGTCAGTTCCCTGAACTGCGGGAACGGCACGCTGTCGATGTCTTCCCGCCATGCTTGGAACATTCGGCACAGCAGGTCGGACTCGGACATCTCGGCCTCTTTTCCGGGTCCGGGGCGCCGGCGGCACCACACGTAGCCTGGTAGGTACCCGATCGGGGCGAGAACGAAACGGCCTCGGAACGAAATTCTCCGGGGGACTAGGCTCGGGCGCGTGTCTCGTGTGGTGATCCTCGATTACGGTTCCGGAAATCTCCGCTCCGCCGAGCGCGCCGTCGCGCGCGCGGGCGCCGAGGTGGAGGTCACCGCCGACCCGCACGCCGCGCTCGAGGCCGACGGCCTCGTGGTGCCCGGCGTCGGCGCGTTCTCCGCGTGCATGAGCGGGCTGCTGGGCGTGCACGGGCACCGGATCATCGGCAAACGGCTGGCGGGCGGGCGTCCGGTGCTCGGCATCTGCGTCGGCATGCAGATCCTGTTCTCGCGCGGCGTCGAGCACGGCGAGGAAACCGAGGGCACCGGCGAATGGCCGGGCACGGTCGAGCGCCTGCACGCCGACGTGCTCCCGCACATGGGCTGGAACACCGTGCGCGCGCCCGCCGATTCGCGGCTGTTCGCCGGTATCGACCCCGGCGAACGCTTCTATTTCGTGCACTCCTACGCCGCGCGGAAGTGGGAGCTGGACTCCGGCCTCGCCGGCCAGCAGCCCAAGGTGACGTGGGCCAACCACGGCGAGGATTTCGTCGCCGCGGTGGAGAACGGGCCGCTGTGGGCGACCCAGTTCCACCCGGAGAAGTCCGGTGACGCGGGGGCGCAGCTGCTGCGCAACTGGCTCGGCACGCTGGCGTAAGGGGCCGCGAACTCCGCCGCGGCAGGCGGATGTGCTGCTGCTCACGTTCGCCGGCGGCGACGGACCGGCGGGGCTCACGGCTGTCCGGCTCGGCGCATATCCCCCGGACGGTGCGCCCGACCCCGCCGCATAGTCTGTGCGCGTGACTTTCACGCTCCTTCCCGCAGTTGATGTTGCCGACGGCCAGGCGGTCCGACTCGTCCAGGGCGAGGCGGGCACCGAGACTTCTTACGGCAGCCCGCTCGAAGCGGCCCTGCAGTGGCAGCGCGACGGCGCCGAGTGGATCCATCTGGTGGACCTCGACGCCGCGTTCGGCAAGGGCAGCAACCGCGAGCTGCTCGCCGACGTCGTCAAGCGGCTCGACGTGCAGGTGGAGCTGTCCGGCGGCATCCGCGACGACGCTTCCCTCGAGGCCGCGCTCGCCACCGGCGCGCGCCGGGTCAACCTCGGCACCGCGGCGCTCGAGGACCCGGACTGGACGGCGAAGGTCGTCTCCGAATACGGCGACCGCGTCGCGATCGGGCTCGACGTGCGGATCACCGAGGCCGGGCACCGGCTGTCCGCGCGCGGCTGGACGTCCGACGGCGGCGACCTGTGGGAGGTCCTGGAGCGGCTCGACCGCGACGGGGCCAGCCGGTACGTCGTCACCGACGTGAGCAAGGACGGCACGCTGCGCGGCCCGAACCTGGAGCTGCTGCGCGAGGTCACCGCCCGCACCGACGCGCCGGTGATCGCCTCCGGCGGAGTGTCCAGTGTGGACGATCTGCGCGCGCTGGCCGGGCTGGCGTCGGATGGCGTCGAGGGCTCGATCGTGGGGAAGGCGCTGTACGCGGGCGCTTTCACGCTGCCGGAGGCTCTCGCCGCGGTTCGCTGACGGCGAGAGTCGTTGCTGGACAACGGAAATCAGGCGCTGGTGGCCCGCATCAGCGTCTCCCGCACCGAGACGTAGTGCGGGTTGTGCATCAGCCCGAGGACGTTGCCCCACGGGTCGATCACCGACGCGGTGATGAACCCGGTACCGCGGTCGCGCGGAGCGTCGTGGACCTTCGCGCCCATCGCGACGACTCGCTCCAGCGTCGCGGGGACGTCCTCGACGTGCCAGAAAACGACCGCGCCCGCGGGCTGCCCGACGGAGGCGAGGTCGGCGGTCCGGGACAGCTCGCTAGTCGCGTACGAGCTGTGGATGATGCCGAACTCGTGCTGGTAATCGCCGATGCGCCACTCCATGTACGCCGGGGTGTCCAGGTACGGCGCGACGCCCAGGAGGTCGGTGTACCAGCGCTTCGCCGCCTCGAAGTCGGGGGAGTAGAAGGTGACGGTGCTGAGTCCTCGAAGCATGTCTGAGTCCTTGTCTGCTCGGTTGTGGGACTAGCTTCTCCTCTAAAGTGCTCATCTTCTGAGCACTTTTCGAGAGAGAATCGAAAACATGCGCGCTGACCGTCTCGTCGCTGCCGTCCTGCTCCTTCAGGCCCGCGGCCGGGTGACCGCCGCCGAGCTGGCGGAGGACCTGGAGATTTCCGTGGCGACCGCCCGCCGCGACCTGGAAGCGTTGTCGGCGGCCGGGATCCCGGTTTATCCGCAGCCCGGACGCGGCGGAGGATGGTCGCTCGTGGGCGGTGCCCGCACTGATCTGAGCGGGCTGACCGCGGCCGAATCCCAGGCGTTGTTCCTGCTGCTGGGCCCGGCGGCGTCCGGCGGTCCGGAATTGTCGTCCGCGTTGCGGAAGCTCGTCCGCGCGCTGCCCGCCACGTTCCAGGCCGACGCCGAGGCCGCCGCGCGGGCCGTCGTGTCCGATCCGGCGGGGTGGGGCGAGCGGGATCGCGAGCCGCCCGTGCTCGTGCAGTCGCTGCAGCAGGCGGTCGTGCGGCGGCGCAAGGTGCGGTTCGACTACAGCGGCAAAGAGCGGCTAGTCGATCCCTATGGTCTCGCGGACAAAGACGGGGTTTGGTACCTCATCGCCGGAACCCCTGCGGGACAGCGAACTTTCCGGGTCGACCGGATCTCGGCGGCGGAGACCGCGGACGTGCCTTCGGAGCTGCCGGACGACTTCGATCTCCGCGAACAGTGGGCGCGGGTCGTGGAGGAGATGGAGCAGCGGCGGTCGCTCGTGTCGGCCACGGTGCTGATCGACGCGCGGTATTTGTCCGTGCTGCGGTCGCGTTTCGGGCGGCACTGCGAGGTCGTCGGGGAGCGGGACGGCCGGGTCGAGGCGAAGGTGGCGGCGCATTGGGCTCGCTCGGTCGCGGAGCAGTTGGCGGGTTGGGGCGACCTGGTCGAGGTCGTGGAACCGGACTCGGTCCGCGCCGAACTCGCCCGCATCGGACGCGAGCTGACGGCCCGCTACGGGAGCTGAACGGTTACCCGGGAGGTAATCGACTCCGTGCACCGCGGCGGACAGGATTGCCGGGCAGGCAACGAAATCGACCCGAGGAGCCGGACATGACCGCCTACGCCATCGCCCAGCTGCGCCAGCCCGGAACCGTCGACCCCGAGGTCTACGAGTACATGGAGCTGATCCAGGCGACGCTCGACCCGTTCGAGGGCCGTTTCCTGGTCCACGGCGGACGCACCCGCGTGCTCGAAGGCGCCTGGCCGGGCGGGACCGTCGTGCTCGAGTTCCCGGATTTCGCGGCCGCTGAGGCGTGGTACGAATCGGCGGACTACCGCAAGATCCTGCCCCTGCGCACCGACCATCTGGTGGGCGAGGTGATCCTGGTCGAGGGCTGCGGGCCGGACCACGATTCGGCCGCGATGGGCGCCCGGCTCCGCGCGGCGGCCCGGTAGCTCACTCGGCGAGCTTGATCGCGATCCCGATCGTCCGCTCCGGCCCGCCGCGGAGGCGGCTGAAGAACATCGTCACCCGCCCGACGATGCCGTAATCCCGGGCGATCACGCCGCGAATGCGGTCGCTGTCGGCGGCGTCGAGCAGCCGGGCCGTTCCGCTCGCCTCGGCGCCGTGCACCCGGCGGCCGCGGACGTCGCACGCTTGCAGCCGAACCTCGCCGTTGTTGCGGATCCGTTTGACCTTGCCCGCGGTGCGTTCCGAGAACAGCACCAGTTCGTCGCCGTCGCGGGAAGCCCACACCGGGGTCGGGACCGCGCGGCCGTCGCGGCGGAAAGTGGTCAGCACGACGTACTTCTCGGCGCCGAGACGCTCCAGTTCGGACATAGCCCTACGGTAGACGGCCTCACCGCCCTTGGCAGCGATCGGCGGGCTGCTGTCCGGCCGGTGCCGTCGGGACGGCGACCGAGGTGCCGTGGTCGGCCACCTTATGCATCACCACGTGGGTCGTCGCCACGTAGCCCCAGGTGAACAGGACGACCAGAGCCGCGCAAAGGCCGAGAGCCGCCTTTCGCACCCCGAGGCGTCCGAGAAGCGCGGAAATTCCGGCTCCGGCGAGCAGGAACAGCACGAGGGAACTCACCTGCCACAGCGTGATGCCCAGTCCCGACCACGGAATGAGATTGTGCAACCGGCAGGTCAGCTGCTCGCCCGCGGTGAGCTGCGCGAGGTAGTTGGCGCCAACGCACCAGGCCACCAGAACGGCGATGATCGCGGCGCCGATTCCGACGGCGGTCGCTATCCGCGAGAACGCGCTCCGAGACTCCCCCAGTTCGGACATGGCCTCACGGTAGCGGTCAGCGGGTGCCGAGCCAGGCGTAATCCGGTGCCGAATCGAGCACGATCCCGTCCGCCACCGCGACGAGCTGTTCGCGCGGCAACCGGCCGGAAGCGGTCAGCCAGCGTCCGGACGACAGCCGCACGGCGACCTGCGCGTCGGCCGGTCCGGAGGCGGGCACGTAAGCCCCGGACTGACCGCGCACCTGCACCGGCCCAGATCCGCCGAGAGCCGGCGATCCGCCGCCGATCGTCACGCGCACTTTGCCGCTCGGACCGCTCGCGTCGAGCACGGTTGTCGCGTTGTCCGAGTCGCTGCCGCGCACCGTCGTGGCTTCTTCGCGCATTCCCGCGGGCAGCGGTCCGAACCGCGCCTCGCCCCGGATCAGCACTGGCTCCTGGCTTACCGAATCGGCCACTTGCTCGGCCACCGTGCGCGCGTCCGGGACACCTTCCACCTTCGCGGTCAGCACGTGGCGGTCGTCCGGCATCCAGGTCAGCGTGGCGATCGTGTCGCTCGGGCCGGTCACCATGGCGACCCGTCCGTGCACCACGACCTGGTCCTTCAATGCCGAGATGCGCAGCGCGGTCTGCGCCCATTCCGGATCGGCCGTGGAATGCGCCGCGACTTCCACCCGGCTCGCGCCGGCCTGCCATTGCCGCACCTGCGCGGTGTTCCCCGGCCCGCCCGAGCGGTACTGCTCGGTGAAGCCGTCCGGCAGCCAGCTCGGCGTGTACGCGAGCACCGGCCGTCCGGCGGCAGGGGTGAGCTGCGCGGGCGTTTCGGTGACGGTGTTGACCACCAGCGGCACCCCGGCGGCGGCCGCGATCACCGCGGCGGCCACGGCAGCGAGCGCGAGGCGGGGACGGCGCCGGGTCTGGCGGGCTCGTGCGAGCGCGTTGAGGACTTCATTGCCGTCCGGCGCCTGCTCCGCGAGCCGTTCGAGGCTGTCGCGCACCAGCGTCTCGGTCTCGTTCGACGGGGTCATTCTCCTGCTCCGGTGGTGAGGACGGGCGGCAACGAGGGCATGCCGGCGCGCAGCGTCGCCAGCGCGCGCGAGATTTGGCTGCGGACGGTCGAAACGCCGCAGCGGAGGAAGCCGGCGATTTCGGCGTCGGTGTAGTTCTCGTAGTAGCGGAGCACGACCGCGGCGCGTTGTTTCCGCGGCAGCGTGGCCAGCAAAGCGAGCATTTCGTCGCGTTCGTCGTAGGCGGTGCTGGGATCGGCGGTCGGCGGCCCGAGCGAATCGAGCACCGAATGGTTCGACGGGACCACGCGGCGGGCGGCGCGGCGGCGCCACGAGAGGTATTCGTTGGTGATCATCCGGCGGACGTAGGTGGGCGGCGATTCGATCTTCGCCCAGCGCTGCTGGGCGCGCAGGAGCACGTCCTGGACGATGTCCTGCGCCAGATGCGGGTCGTCGGCGAGGACGGTCGCGTAGCGCAGCAGCCCGTCGAGGCGTTCCGCCACGAAATCGTCGAAACCGGTGGTCACGATCATGAGACGCGCGAGGGGGCGGTTTTGATGCACCGGATCCGAAAATTTGTGACGAACCCGTGGCAGCGGGCTTGACCGGGCGGCCGACTAGGCTGGACGGCATGGCTGTGGCGGTTCGGGTGATTCCCTGTCTCGACGTCGACGCGGGCCGGGTCGTGAAGGGCGTCAACTTCGCCGACCTGCGCGACGCGGGCGACCCGGTGGAGCTCGCGCGCCGGTACGACGCCGAGGGCGCGGACGAGCTGACCTTCCTGGACGTCACCGCGTCCTCCGGCGACCGCGAAACCACCTTCGACGTGGTCCGCCGCACCGCCGAGCAGGTCTTCATCCCGCTCACCGTCGGCGGCGGCGTCCGCTCCACCGACGACGTCAACCGGCTGCTGCGCACCGGCGCGGACAAAGTCAGCATCAACACGGCCGCGATCGCGCGCCCGGAACTGCTGCACGAGGCGTCGCGCCGGTTCGGGGCACAGTGCGTCGTGCTGTCCGTCGACGCGCGCCGCGTTCCCGAAGGCAGCGAACCGACGGCGTCCGGTTTCGAGGTCACCACGCACGGCGGCCGTCGCGGCACGGGAATCGACGCGGTGGAATGGGCCGCGCGCGGCGAGGAGCTCGGCGTGGGCGAAATCCTGCTCAACTCGATGGACGCGGACGGCACCAAAACCGGCTTCGACCTCGAACTGATCGATCTGGTCCGCAAAGCGGTGCGGGTCCCGGTGATCGCCAGCGGCGGCGCGGGCGCGACCGAACACTTCCTGCCCGCCGTGGAGGCGGGCGCCGACGCGGTGCTCGCGGCGAGCGTATTCCACTTCGGACAGTTGACGATCGGCGACGTGAAGAGCGCGCTGCGCACCGGCGGGGTGGTCGTGCGATGAGCCTCTCACCGGAACTTTCCGCCCGGCTGAAGCGAAACTCGGACGGGCTGATCGCGGCGGTCGTGGTGGACCACGCGACGTCGGACGTGCTGATGATGGCGTGGATGAACGACGACGCGCTGGAGTCCACGCTCACCACCCGCCGCGGCACGTACTGGTCGCGCAGCAGGCAGGAGCTGTGGGTGAAGGGCGAGACCTCGGGGCACGTCCAGCACGTGCGCGAAGTCCGCATCGACTGCGACGGCGACACGGTGCTGCTGCGGGTGGACCAGACCGGTCCGGCCTGCCACACCGGGACGCACACGTGTTTCGACACCGACGAACGGCTGCTGCTCGCCGAAGAGAGCGCGTGATGACCGTCGTCGCGAACGTGCTGATCGGGCTCGTCGCCCTGATCCACCTGTACATCGTCGTGCTGGAGATGGCCCTGTGGACCACGCCGCGGGCGCGCGCGGCGTTCGGCACCACCGAGGAATTCGCCCGCGAGAGCAAGACGCTGGCGGCGAACCAGGGGCTGTACAACGGATTCCTCGCCGCCGCGCTGATCTGGGGCTTGATCGCGGCCGACCCGGCGGGCTTCCAGCTGAAGCTGTACGGCCTGGCGTGCGTGATCGTGGCCGGTCTCTACGGCGCCGCGACGTCGTCGAAGCGGATTCTGTTCGTGCAGGTGCTGCCGGGCGGGCTCGCGCTGGTCTTCCTGCTGCTGTCGCGCTGAGCCTCAGTCGATGTCCCCGGTCAGGTAGCGCTGCAACGTCGGCGCCACCGCCGTGATCAGCGTGTCCGCCTCCGCGGCCACCATCGGCGGGAACCGGGCCACATACCGGATCAACCCCATCCCCACCAGCTGCGAAGCGCACAACGCCACGCGCAGCTCCCGCCGGTCCCCGCCGAGTTCGCTCAGCAGTCCGGTGAAAAACTGCGAGAAGAACTCGCGCAGCACGGTGCTCGCCGCCTCGTGGCTGGCGATGCTGCGGATCAGCGCCTGGAACGTGTCGCCGCCGACGCCGTCCCAGCGGGTCAGGAAGGTGTGCGCGATCCGGACTCCCAGCTCTTCGACCGGGCCGTCGCGCAGGACCGTGACCAGTTCCTCCGGTTCGAACGGCAGCTTCAGCACCGCTTGCGCGAACAGGCCTTCCTTGCCGCCGAACCAGTGGTTGACCATCGCCGCGTCGACTCCGGCGCGCGCCGCGATCGAGCGGACTGTCGCGCGTTCGTAGCCGTTCTCGGCGAACACCGTGCGGGCGGCTTCCAGCAGCACCGCGCGGGTGTCCTGACCAGCGGGGCGGCGGCCGCGGCGGCGCGCGGTAGTGTCTTCGGTGCTCACCGGACCATCTTGACCGGTTGCCGCCTCGAATTCAACAGTCATTGAATTGAGAGCCCGCCGACCGGCTGATCCGGCCGTAGCGGCACAATGAGGCGCATGGTCAGCTCAGCAGCCACGTCCACGGCCGGGCCCGGCCCGGTCAGCCCGTCTCGCGCCGGCTTCCGCGCGCTGGCCGAGAGCCGCCGCGTGATCCCCGTGGTGCGCCGCGTGCTCGCCGACGGCGAGACCCCGCTGGGGATTTACCGCAAACTCGCCGCCGACCGGCCCGGCACGTTCCTCTTCGAATCGGCCGAGAACGGGAAATCGTGGTCGCGCTGGTCGTTCATCGGCGTGCGCAGCCCGGCCGCGCTCACCGTGCGCGACGGCAAAGCGGTCTGGACCGGCACCCCGCCGGACAACCTGCCCGCCGAGGGCGACCCGCTGCAGGTGCTGCGCGCGACCGTCGAGGCGTTGCACACCGAACCGCTGCCCGGCCTGCCCCCGCTGACCGGCGGAATGGTCGGCTATCTCGGCTACGACTCCGTGCGCTGGCTGGAAAAGCTGCCCGAGCTGGCCGAACGGGACCTCGACATCCCCGAGCTGACCATGCTGCTCGCCACCGATCTCGCCGCGTTCGACCACCACGAGGGCACCGTCACGCTGATCGCCAACGCGGTCAACTGGGACGACTCGGCCGAGCGCGTGGACGCCGCGTACGACGACGCGCTGGCCCGGCTGTCCGCGATGACCGAACAGCTGCGGGTGCCCGCGCCGCCGACGGTCGCGACGTTCGACCGGCCCGCGCCGGAATTCCGCCGCCACCGCACCAAGGAAGACTTCCACGCGGCCGTCGACAAGGCGGTCGAGGCGATCAAGGCGGGCGAAGCGTTCCAGGTCGTGCCGTCGCAACGGTTCGAGATCGAGACCGGGGCCGACGCGCTCGACGTGTACCGCGTGCTCCGCACCTCCAACCCGAGCCCGTACATGTACCTGCTGCGGCTGGAGGGTTTCGACATCGTCGGCTCCAGCCCGGAATCGCTGGTGACCGTCCGCGACGGCCGCGCCACCACGCATCCCATCGCGGGCACGCGCTGGCGCGGCGCGGATCCGGAGGAAGACGCGCAGCTGGGCAAGGACCTGCTCGCGGACGAGAAGGAACGCGCCGAGCACCTGATGCTCGTCGACCTCGGCCGCAACGACCTCGGCAAGGTCTGCAAACCCGGCACCGTGCACGTGGTCGACTTCTTCCAGATCGAGCGCTACAGCCACGTCATGCACATCGTGTCCACGGTGACCGGCGAGCTGAAGGACGACGCCACGGCCTTCGACGCGGTCACCGCCTGCTTCCCGGCGGGCACGCTGTCCGGTGCGCCGAAGGTGCGCGCGATGCAGCTGATCGAGGAACTGGAGCCGGTGCGCCGCGCGTTGTACGGCGGCGTCGTCGGCTACCTGGACTTCGCGGGCGACGCGGACACGGCGATCGCCATCCGCACCGCGCTGATGCGCGACGGGACCGCGTACGTCCAGGCGGGCGGCGGCGTGGTCGCGGACTCGGTCCCGGACTACGAGGACACCGAATCGCTCAACAAGGCCCGCACCGTGCTGTCCGCGATCGCCGCAGCGGGCACGATGATCCCGGCGGGGGAGCTGGACCCGGCTGAGGACTCGGCCGGTGTCTGAGCGGCCCGGGGAGGCGGAACCGCGGCGCGGCGGGGCCGAGGCTGCCGAGACACCGGACGCGGTCGAACCCGCGGATGTCGGTGAAAAACTGCCTGGCACAGGGAAAACCGCTGCTGAGGAGTCCGCTGGCAGCGGGAAATCGCCGACGACGGCCGAACCCGCCCCCGGCCCCGCGTCGGCACGCCGTCCACTGTGGACGATCATCCTCGCCCTCCTGCTCGGCGCGCTGGCCCTCTGGGGAGCGTCCCGGATGGTGTGGTTCGCCGAATTCCGCGACGAGGGCGTGCGCGGCACCGTGCTGTACACCGAACCCGGCGAGCAGCGCTCCACCGCGCTCGTGCCGCTCGCGCTCCTCGCGCTCGCGGGCGTCGCCGGGGCCGTCGCGACCGGCGGCTGGCTGCGCCGCGTGCTCGGGATCGTGCTGGTGCTCGCCGGCGCGGCGGGCGTCTGGAGCGGCGTCGACGGGATCTCCTTCGGCGGGTTCGCGCCCGGGCTGCCCGGCACGGAAATCGTGCTCGGCCACCTGATCGCGGTGCTCGGCGGAATTCTTGTCGCATTCGGCGGGTTGGCGGCGATCAAGTGGGCGGGAGCCGCGCGGAAGCTCGGAGCCCGTTACGCCGCACCGGGAGCCAAGGCGGCGCGGAAGGATCCGGACACCGAATTGTGGGAGGCGCTGTCGGAGGGGGACGACCCGACCGACGGCGGGGATCCGCGTCGCTGAGCAACCCGGAACCGGCCGGTCATCGAGCGGGGGTTAGCATCGTTTCGGCGGGAAGGGGAAGGTTTTTGTGAGCGAGCTTGCGAGTGGACCCAGGAGTGCGGCAGCGGGTAGGGGCGTCCGATGAGCGTGCTCGAAGACATCGTCGCCGGCGTGCGCGAGGATCTCGCGCAGCGGGAATCCGCGCTGCCGTTCGACGAACTGAAGGCCAGGGCGGCCAAGGCCGTCCCGCCGCGTGACGTGATGGCGGCGCTGCGCGAATCCGGCATCGGCGTCATCGCCGAGGTGAAGCGGCGCAGCCCGTCGAAGGGCGAGCTGGCCGCGATTCCCGACCCGGCCGCGCTGGCCCGCGACTACGAGGACGCCGGCGCGCGCGTGATCAGCGTGCTGACCGAGCAGCGCCGCTTCGGCGGCTCGCTCGCCGACCTCGACGCGGTGCGCGCCGCGGTCGACATTCCCGTGCTGCGCAAGGACTTCGTCGTCAGCCCGTACCAGGTGCACGAGGCCCGGCTGCACGGCGCGGACATGGTCCTGCTGATCGTCGCCGCGCTGGAGCAGAACGCGCTCGCCGCGCTGCTCGACCGCGTCGAATCGCTCGGCATGACCGCGCTCGTGGAGATCCACAACGCCGAGGAGGCCGACCGCGCGCTCGAAGCGGGCGCGAAGGTCATCGGCGTCAACGCGCGCAACCTGCACACCCTCGAAGTGGACCGCGACGTGTTCTCCCGCCTCGCGCCCGGCCTGCCGATGGACGTGTTCAAGGTCGCCGAGTCCGGCGTCCGCGGCCCGGGAGACCTGATGTCCTACGCCGGCCACGGCGCGGACGCGGTGCTCGTCGGCGAGGGCCTGGTGGCCTCCGGCGACCCGAAGGGCGCGGTCGTCAAGCTCGTCACCGCCGGTTCGCACCCTGCCTGCCCGAGGCCCTCGCGGTGACCGAGCGCGGCAAGCACGACCCGGACGAACGCGGCTACTACGGGCCGTACGGCGGCCGGTTCATGCCGGAAGCGCTGATCGGCGTGGTCGACGAGGTCGCGGCGGAGTACGAGAAGGCCCGTCACGACCCCGAGTTCACCGGCGAACTGAACCGGCTGCTCACCGAATACGCGGGCCGTCCGTCGCTGCTGACGGAGGCCAAGCGGTTCGGCGAGCACGCCGGCGGCGCGCGGGTGTTCCTCAAGCGCGAGGACCTCAACCACACCGGTTCGCACAAGATCAACAACGTGCTGGGCCAGGCGCTGCTCACCGTCCGGATGGGCAAGAAGCGCGTCATCGCGGAGACCGGCGCGGGCCAGCACGGCGTCGCCACGGCCACCGCGTGCGCGCTGCTCGGCCTCGACTGCGTCGTGTACATGGGCGAGGTCGACACTGAGCGCCAGTCGCTCAACGTCGCGCGGATGAAGCTGCTCGGCGCCGAGGTCGTGCCGGTGAAAACCGGGTCGCGCACGCTGAAGGACGCGATCAACGAGGCGCTGCGCGACTGGGTCACGAACGCGGATACCACGCACTACCTGTTCGGCACCGCCGCCGGCCCGTACCCGTTCCCGATGATGGTGCGCAATTTCCACCACGTCATCGGCGAGGAGGCACGGGCGCAGATCCTGGAGAAGGCGGGCCGGCTGCCGGACGTCGTCGCGGCGTGCGTCGGCGGCGGGTCCAACGCCATCGGCATTTTCTCCGGCTTCTACGACGACCCGTCGGTGCGGCTGGTCGGCCTGGAGCCGGGCGGCGAGGGCATCGAGGGCAACCGGCACGGCGCGACCCTCACCAAGGGCACCCCCGGCAACCTGCACGGCGCGATGTCGTACCTGCTGCAGGACGAGGACGGCCAGACGGTCGAATCGCATTCGATCTCCGCCGGGCTCGACTACCCGGGCGTCGGCCCGGAGCACGCGTGGCTCAAGGACTCCGGCCGCGCCGAGTACCGCCCGGTCACCGACGCCGCCGCGATGGACGCCTTCCGGCTGCTGTCGCGCACCGAGGGCATCATCCCGGCGATCGAATCGGCGCACGCGCTTGCCGGGGCCCTGGAACTGGGCCGCGAGCTGGGCCCGGACGGGCTGATCGTGGTCAACCTGTCGGGCCGGGGCGACAAGGACATGGACACCGCGGCCCAGTGGTTCGGGCTCGTGGACGGGGAGGACAAGTGAGCGGCCTCGACGAGCTGTTCGCGGCGACGCGGGCGGAACAGCGGGCCGCGCTGGTCGGCTACCTGCCCGCCGGATTTCCGTCCGTGGACGGCTCGAAAGACCTGCTGGCCGCGACCGTCGACGGCGGTGCGGACCTGGTCGAGGTCGGCGTCCCGTACTCCGACCCGGTCATGGACGGCCCCACCATCCAGGCCGCCGCCGAGGCGGCGCTGGCGAGCGGATTCCGGCTCAAGCAGCTGTTCGAGGTCGTGGAATCGGTCTCGGCGCGCGGCGGTCGTGCTGTCGTGATGACGTACTGGAACCCGGTGCACCGCTACGGGGTCGACGCGTTCGCGCGGGACCTGGCGTCGGCCGGTGGCCTGGGCCTGATCACGCCGGATCTGATCCCGGACGAGGCCGACGAGTGGATGGCCGCGTCCGCGGAGCACGGGTTGGACCGGATTTTCCTGGTCGCGCCGTCGTCGTCGGAGGAGCGCCTCGCGAAGACCACGGCGGCCTCGTCGGGCTTCGTGTACGCGACCGCGGTGATGGGCGTGACCGGTGCCCGCGACGCGGTGGGCGTGCACGCTGAGGACCTGGTGCGGCGGACGCGGGAACACACGAAGCTGCCGATCGGGGTGGGCCTCGGGGTCCGTTCGCGCGAGCAGGCCGCACAGGTGGCCGGGTTCGCGGACGCGGTGATCGTGGGGTCCGCGCTGGTCACGGCCGCTGCGGACGGTCCGGACGGCGTGGCGAAGCTGGCTTCGGAGCTGGCGCAGGGCGTGCGCGAGGCGGTTGCTCCGGCCTGATCTCGGGTCGAGCGCCGGAAACTGTCGGTGGTCGTTCGTACTCTCTCGGTATGCGGAAGAACCGAGGGGGAGTGCGACGGCTCTGGCAGACTGGACTTGGCAAGAGAGAGCAAGCGCGGGTTGAGGTGACTTCGCATGTCAGCACCTGCTGAGCACGACACCGGCCAACCCGCGGCTCCGTGGCTTTCGGAAGTGCTTGCGCTGCCGGAAGAGCAGCTTCTCGGCACCCGGATCGAGGCGGTCGACGGGGCGCTCCTCATGAGCCCCGCCCCGACCTCATTGCACCAGCGGTTGCTGCAGCGGCTCCAACTGGCGACGGCGCCGAAGCTGCCGGACGACCTTGAACTGCTCCCCGGAGTCACTGTCCGTTGCGGCGAAACTCGGCTGCTGATCCCGGACTTCGTGATCGTCACCTGCCCGGACGTCGCGACGACCTGGTACCCGGCGTCCGAGGTGCTGCTGGCCGCGGAGATCGAATCGCCGTCCACTCGCGTGCAGGACCGGATCTTCAAGAAAGCCCTCTACGCCGAGGCGCTCATCCCGTACTACCTGCTCGTCGACCCGGAGCAGGAAGCCGCCACCGTGTACGCGCTTTCCGACGGCGAGTACCTGCCGCACGCGAAGAGCGAGGGCGGCGTGCTCACCCTGGCCGAACCCTTCCCCGCGGAGCTGGATCTGCGCGCCTGAGCGGCCGGTTGTACGCATCGTGTACGCCGTCCGCGCACAGTGCGGCGCATGGCTTTCGACATCGGACAAGTTCCCCGGAGGACGTTCCTGCGCGGGGCGGCCGGCGTGAGCGCCGCCGCGGCGGCGGGGCTCGTGCTGCCCGGCCTCGCGCACGCCGCGGCCGCGCCGCGCATCTACAGCTGTGCGGAATGGGGTGCGCGCCCGCCCGCGGATCCGCTCACCACGCTCGACCATCCCGCCAATCGCGTGCTCATCCACCACATCGACTGCCCCAACAGCACCGACTACTCGCTCGAGCACGCGTTCCAGGTCGCGCGCAACGACCAGGCCGACCACATCGACAACAACGGCTGGTCCGACACCGGCCAGCACTTCACGGTCTCTCGCGGCGGCTACCGCCTCGAAGGCCGCCACGGCAGTCTCGACGCGTTGCGCAGCGGAAAGAAGATCGTCCGCGCGGCGCATTGCCCCGGACAGAACGACAACGCGATCGGCATCGAGAACGAGGGCACCTACATGCAGGTCGCCCCTCCGAAGGCGCAGTTCGATTCGCTCGTGGTGTTCGTGGCGTACGTATGCCGTCAGTACGGCATCCCGGTGAAGGAAATCAAGGGACACCGCGACTTCTACAACACCGACTGCCCGGGCGACAAGCTGTACGCGATGCTGCCCGAACTGCAGTCCCGGGTGGCGGCCTTGCTTCGGTGAACCTGGTCAGTGCAGGAAACGCATCACCCGGCACAACTCCGCCGGTTCCAGCGACCCCAGCTCGGCCGCTTCGGCACGACGCACGTCCGCCAACGTCGTGGCCAGCTGGGGTCCGAACGCGCCCGGCAGCACATCGTCGGCCTCGAACGCGGCGATCGCCTCCGACAGCGACTGCGGCAGCCGCGCGACTCCGGCCGCCGCGGCGTCCTCGGCGGAGAGCGAACCAGGGTCCACGCTGACCGGTTCCGGCAAACGTGCCTCGGCGTCGATGCCCGCCTGCCCGGCGAAAAGCAGTCCCGCCACCACCAGATACGGGTTCGCGGTGAGGTCGAAGCACTTCACCTCCAGGTTCGCCGCCGTGTCGCGCTGTCCGGCCGCGCCGCGGATCAGGCGCAACGGCGCTTCGCGGTTTTCCAGCCCCCACGCGGTAAACACGCCTGCCCAGTGGTGCGGTTCCAGCCGCAGATAGCTGACCACAGACGGCGCGCCGACCGCCAGCAGCGCGGGCAATCGGCGGAAAATGCCCGCACCGAAGGATTCCGCGGTCGAGGTCAGCCCGAACGCTCCGGTCCCGCCCGCGCACAGGTTCCGTTCGCCGTCCCAGAGGCTCAGGTGCACGTGCCCGCCATTGCCGACGCCGCCGGGCTCGAACTTCGGCGTGAACGACGCCCGAAGCCCGTGCGCAGCGCTCACCGTCCGCACGGTTTCCCTTGTCAGTACAGCTAAATCGGCTGCGCGTACTGGATCCGTCGCGGCGATCGACAGCTCGAACTGACCCGCCGCGTATTCCGGGTGGATCTGCTCCACCTTCACTCCGCAATTGTCCAAAGTAGACACCAGTGCGCGGAGATACTCGTGGTTCGCGCTCAGCCGGGAGTATCCGTAGGCCGGACCGGGCAGCGGGAGCCCGTCCGCGTCGGTCGCGATCCACTCCAGTTCGAAGGCCATCCGCGCGGTCAGGCCGCGGTCGGCGAGCTGTGCCGCGGCGGCCGCGGCGAGACCCCGGGTGTCCTGCGGGTGCTGGCGCCCGTCCTGGTCGTACCGCCACGCCGGGGCCCAAGCCCAGCCGGGCTGGGCGGCCAGGACGGTGAGCGCGTCGAGGTCGGGGTGCAGCCGCAGGTCGCCGACCGGGCCGAGGGAATGCTCGCCGTTCGCGATGCTGTCGGTGCCGAGGAAGAAGTCGAACGAGTTCGACGCGCCGACGCCCCACGCCGCGACCGTCGCCAGCCTCGCCGCCGGAACCGCCTTGACCCGCGAAATCCCGGAATTGTCCACGAAACTCAGCGCGACGAGCTCGACGCCCGCCTGCTCCATCCGGCGGGCGGCGGCACCGCCGAGTTCAGCGAGCCGGTCGCGGTCGAGCCCGGCGGAGGACGAGAAAGGGGACGGCAAGGTTTGCTCCTTCAACGCTGGAGGGGGAGTGGACGACCGGGCATTCCTGGCGGGCCAGCCGGTCGCGGTGGAGCCTGGCGGGAATCTCGTCGCCATCGCCGCACGAGAGGTTCAGCCGGTCGGCGCTCGCTCTCCGCACCGCTTGGACGGTTCACTGTGTACTCCTCGGGGAAGGAGCGCATCCGTGTCCGGAGACCGTCCCGAATTGCGGCGCACCCTGTCGGTCTGGCAGGCCGTCGGGCTGTCCGTCGCGCTCATGGCACCCAGCATGGCCGCGAACATCAATCCACAGCAAACAGCGACGGCCGCCGGACGCGCGGTTCCGCTGGCGTTCCTGCTCTCGGCGGCGGGAGTGCTGCTGGTCGCCTACGGCTTCGTCCAGCTCTGCCGCCACTACCAGCACGCGGGATCGGTCTACGCGTTCGTCGGCGCGACCCTCGGCCCGCGCGCGGGCGTCGTGTCCGGGATCGGCCTTCTCGGCACCTACACCTTCTACGCCGTGGTCACCAGTTCCGCCGCCGGTGTGCTGGGCACGGCGTTCCTGACGCCGGTCGGGATCTGGCCGCATCCGCCGTCGTGGGGGCCGTTCGTGCTGACCGCCGTCGCGCTGATCGGCAGCTGGCTGCTCGCGGTCGCCCCGGCCCGTCGCGGCACCAGCACGTTGCTCGCCGTCGAGGGCGCGACCATCGCGCTCATCTTGCTGGTCACCGTGGTCATCCTGGTCCGGCTGATCGCCGGAGACGCTCCCAGCGGACGGTTCACGCTGCAGGTTTTCGTGCCCGACACCGGAGTCTCCGGCATTTTCCTCGGCGCGGTGTTCGGTTTCTTGTCGTTCGCCGGTTTCGAGGCCGCCGCGACACTCGGCGAGGAAACCCGCGACCCGCGCCGCAACATCCCGCGCGCGATCCTTGGTACGGCCATCTTCGGCGGCGCCTACTTTGTCCTTGTGACCGCCGTCGAGATGATGGCTTTCGGCGGCGACGCCACGGCGTTCCACAATTCCCCGTCACTGCTGGGCGATCTCGGCAGCCGCTTCGTCGGCCCGTGGGTCGGCGACGTCATCAGCGCGGGTGCCGCGATCAGCGCGTTCGGTTGCTGCCTCGCCTGCGTCGTCGGCGGCTCGCGGCTGCTGTTCGCCCTCGGTCGCGACGCCTTCGACGGACGGGGCATCGGCCGGATCTCCGCCAAGGGCACTCCCGCCATCGCCGTGACCGTGGTTGCTCTCGCGGCGGCACTGATCATCTTGGTGTGCGCGGTGTTCTTCGGCGCCACCGCGGACGACACCTTCGCGTGGGCAGGATCCATCGGCACCTTGATCCTCTTGGTCATCTACCTGCTCACGACACTCGGCGCGATTCTGCTGCTGTTCGTGCGACGGCGGATGCGGGTGCCGTGGTGGCACTTGGCGTTCCCGATCGGCGCGTTGGTTCTGCTCGGCTACACCGTGTACGTCAACGTCGTGCCGTACCCGACCGACGGCCCGGCGCGATGGTTCCCGGTCGTGGCGGGCGGGGTGCTCGTGCTGGCTGTCGTCGTGGTCGCCTCGGCGCCCGGATTCGCCCGTAGGGTGGGGGAGAGGCTCGCTGAAGGAGAGGCATGACCGGACTGCTCGATTTCGTCGCGGACCTGCCGTTGGTCGACCATCACTGCCACGGCGTGCGCACCGGCGACGTCGACCGCGACGGGTTCGAGCGGATGCTCACCGAGGCGGACACCGTGTCGCCGCTGGGGACGTCGCTGTTCGATTCGCTGATCGGACTGTCCGTGCGCGAACGCTGCGCGCCGATTCTCGATCTGCCGAAACACGCCCCGGCCGACGACTATCTCGCGCGTCGTCAAGAACTGGGCGCACAAGAGGTCAACCGGCGGTTCCTTCGCGGCACCGGCAGCACGGATTACTTGCTGGACGGCGGTTTCCTGCCGGAATCCCTCACCACCGCGAAGGACTTCGCCGACCTGGCCGACGCCCGCGCGCACGACATCGTCCGGCTGGAACAGGTCGCCGAAGACGTCATCCGCGAGACCGGCGCCGCCAGCTTCGCCGAGGACTTCGCCGCCGAACTCGACCGCCGCACGGCGAACGCGGTGGGCGTGAAGTCGATCGCGGCGTACCGG
Organism: Amycolatopsis sp. NPDC114503; assembly: GCF_055633655.1. Taxonomy (NCBI): domain Bacteria; kingdom Bacillati; phylum Actinomycetota; class Actinomycetes; order Pseudonocardiales; family Pseudonocardiaceae; genus Amycolatopsis; species Amycolatopsis sp. NPDC114503. The sequence continues at coordinate 133,062 of NZ_JBVKDT010000007.1, forward strand.
GTCGGGCTGGAACTGTCCGGCGAACGCCCGGCTCCCGCCGAGGTCGAAGCCGCCGCCGGACGCTGGCTGGCCAGCATCGAGGCGGGCGAACCGGTCCGGCTGGCCGACGAAGTGCTGCACCGCCACCTGATCTGGTCCGGAATCGACCGGCGGCTGCCGGTGCAGTTCCACGTCGGCTACGGAGATTCCGACGTCGACCTCCACCGCTGCGATCCCTTGCGGCTCACCGGTTTGCTGCGCGCGACCCGCGACGCGGGCGTCCCGATCCTGCTGCTGCACAACTACCCGTTCCACCGCAACGCCGCCTACCTCGCGCAGGTCTTCGAGCACGTCTTCGCCGACGTCGGGCTCATCACGCACAACGCGGGCTTCCGCGCGCCCGTCATCCTGGCCGAGACGCTGGAGCTGGCGCCGTTCGGGAAGCTCCTGTTCTCCACCGACGCGTTCGGTCTGGCCGAGCTGTACCACCTGGGCACCGCGCTGTTCCGGCAAGGACTGTCCGATTTCCTGCGCGCCGCCCTCGCCGCGGACGCGCTGTCCGAAGTGGACGCGATCCGGCTGTCCCGCTTGGCCGGGCACGAGAACGCGGCCAGGATCTACCGGCTGGAGCGGAAATGAACGATCTGGTCGAGGCCTGGCGCGCCGCGCTGGCGGAGGAACTGCCCGCCGCGGTGGAATTGCGGCACCGGATTCACGCGGACCCGCGTGTCTCCGGCGATGAGGACGACACCGCCCGGACAGTGGCTGCCGCGTTGGGCGAGGGCGAGCGGGTCGCGAAAACCGGGCGGCTGATCGAGATCTCCGGACCTCATCCAGGCCCGGCCGTAGCCCTGCGCGCCGAACTGGACGCACTGCCGGTAGTAGAGCGCACCGGCGTCGAATGGGCCGCGCAGAACGGTCTGATGCACGCCTGCGGCCACGACGTCCACCTCGCCGCCCTGACCGCGGTCTGCCGGGCGGCGCGGCGCGTCGAACTCCCGCGTCCGTTGTTCGCGATCCTGCAGCCGCGCGAGGAAACGTCCCCGTCCGGAGCGCTCGACCTGGTCGAATCGGGCATTCTGGAGGAGCGCGGCATCGACACGGTGATCGGCGCGCACGTCCAGCCGCGGCTGCCGTACGGCGTCGTCTCGGCCGCGCCCGGGCCGGTGAACGCGTCCACCGACGAGTTCGAGGTCGTGGTGCACGGCCAAGGCGGGCACGCCGGATATCCGCACCTGCTGCGCGACCCGGTGCTGGCGCTCAGCCAGCTGGTGGTGAGCCTGCAGCAGGTCGCGAGCCGCCGGATCGATCCGATGCACGGCGCGGTCTGCACGATCGGCCGGCTCAGCGCGGGCACGGCGGCGAACGTCGTGCCGAACACGGCGTCGGCGTTCGGCTCGCTGCGGCTGATGCGCGCGAGCGACCGCGAACGCGCGCTGGAGGCGCTCGACGAGGTCGTGCACGCCACCGCCCGCGCGTACGGTTGCACCGCGGACCTGCGGATCAGCCCGTGCGAGCCCGTCCTGGTCAACGATCCGGCGCTCGCCGCCGCCGCGCGGAGCTGGATCGAACGTGGGGGCGCCGATGTCGATGTCGATTTCCGGTCCTTCGGCGCGGACGATTTCGCCCATTACTGCGGTGACGGCATCCGCGGCCTGATGCTGTTCGTCGGCCTCGGCGAGACCGCGGGCGCGCCCAGCCTGCACGGCGAAACGTTCCTGCCCGAGGACGCCGCGGTCGGCCAGGTCGCGGACGCGCTGCTGGCCGGATACCTGGCCGCGGCCTCGGATCTGGAGTACCCGGAGGCGGCCGTGACCGGGCTGTGACCGGGTCTTGACTAAGGGTTCCACGGCTCCCGGACCACGACCGGAGCCCGACGCGCTACGGTGGCCGCGTGTACTCCGCAGCGTTCCTGGCCACGATCCCGAGCCCCGACCAAGGCGTCTGGCACCTGGGCCCGATCCCGATCCGGGCGTACGCGCTCTGCATCATCGCCGGCATCATCGTCGCGATCTGGTGGGGCGAGCGGCGCTGGGAGGCCCGGGGCGGCACGAAGGGCACGGTGCTCGACATCGCGGTGTTCGCGGTGCCGTTCGGCCTGGTCGGCGGCAGGCTCTACCACGTCATCACCGACCCGGAGCTGTACTTCACCGAGGGCAAGAACCCCTGGAACGCCTTCGCCATCTGGGACGGCGGCCTCGGCATCTGGGGCGCGGTCGCGCTCGGAGCCGTCGGCGCGCTGATCGCCTGCCGTCGCCGGGGGATCCCGCTGCCCGCGATGGCCGACACGATCGCGCCCGGCATCATCGTCGCGCAGGCGATCGGGCGGCTCGGCAACTACTTCAACCAGGAGCTCTACGGCGGGCACACCGACCTGCCGTGGGGCCTGGAGATCTACCAGCGCTTCGACCCGGCCACCGGAGCCCCGGACGCCCTCGGCGGCGTCGCGACCGGGCACATCCCGCTGCCGGAAAGCCCGGTGCACCCGACGTTCCTGTACGAGCTGGTCTGGAACCTGCTCATCGCGCTGCTCGTGGTGTGGGCGGACCGCAAGTTCAAGCTCGGCCACGGCCGCGCGTTCGCGCTCTACGTCGCGGGCTACACCGTCGGCCGCTGCGGGACCGAACTGCTGCGCAGCGACCACGCGAACCACATCCTCGGCCTGCGGGTCAACGTGTGGGTGTCGATCCTGCTGTTCATCGGCGCGGTGGCGTACTTCGTCCTCGCGGCCCAACGCGGCCCGCGCGAAGCCCCGGAGACGTTGCGCAGCAAGGGAGACGAACGGGACGCCGCCGTCGAGTCCACTTCGGACGACGCGGGGGAGAAGCCGGAACCGGACGAGAAGGCCGCCGCCGCGGAGGACACTGTGGACGCGGGGTCTTCCTCCGGGGAGAACGGCAAGTCCGACAAGTCTTAGGCACAGAGCCGGAAAAGAGGCCCCCGCCCGGATTGGGCGGGGGCCTCTTTTCGTGTGCTCGGCTGAGGTATGTGAGGGGAACCCTGAGGGAATCAGAGTCCTTCAGGGTTCCCCTCACGTACTTCGGCGAGAGCGGAGCGGGTTCAGCTGAGGAACGAACCGCCGAAGTAGTCGTCGTCATCGCCGGAGTCCTGACGCCGGGCACGGCGGCCGGTCGAGGGCGGCGGCTGCGGCGCGGCGGGCTTCGGCCGGTTGCCCCGATTGGCGAGAGGATCGGCGAAATCGTCCTCCGGCTCCGGTTCCGGCGCGCGATGCCGCGGCGGAGCGGGAGGCGTCGGCGGTTCTTCCTTCTCCGAAGCCGGCGGAGGCGGCGGCGGAGGCGGAGTCCGGTCGGCGAGCGGATTCTCGCTGGAATACTCGGCCGGTCCCGGCGCGGGCGGGGCCGGGGGCCGCGGACGGCCGCTGCTCGCCAGCGGGTCCTCGGCGGAGAACCCGGCGGGCTTGTCCGGCGCGTCCGGATACGTCGCGCGTCCGGTGTCCGACAACGGATTCCCGGTGCCGCCGGTGCGCGCCTCGAGGATTTCTTCGGGCGTCTGGCCCTCTTCCAGTTCCTCGAGGATGTCCTTGGCTTCGCTGAGCTTCTCGTCAGCGAGAGCGCGGACCTCGGGATCGGCGAAGGCCCGGCCCGCGGCGACGTCCTCCCAGGTGAATTCGCCCGCGTCGACCTTTCGCTTGACCAGCCGCAGCTGCGCGGGCGCGTCCGGACGCGAGGCGGCCCGCTTGATCGCCTCGATCCGTTCCGGGGTGTCGGTTTTCGGCAGCGGGCGGAGCTTGATCTTCTCCAGGTCCTTCAGCAGCTGCTGGGACTTGCGGACCGTCCGGTCGAGCGCGGCTTCGGCCTCCCGCAGCTCGGGCGTCTTCCACGAATCGTCCGCGGTGACGGGCTGGGACATCTCGGCAGTTCCTCCTTAGTCGATGCGGCCGTGGATCCGGCCGCTCGCCGAGCGCCGGGGCGGGTGGGACGGCGGATGGTTCGCGGGCGGGTGGTTCGGCTGGGACGGCGGGTGATTCGGTTGCTGCGGGGGCTGGTGGTTCTGCGGGGGCTGGTGCTGCGGACCGTCCGGTTGGGACCGCTGGTCCTGCCCGCGTTCGCCGGAACCTTGCGACCGGTCGCCGTCGTCGCCGGAGCGGCGGTTGCCGTTCTCACCGGAATCGCGGTCGCCGGACGTGCGGTCGCCGTCCCCGGAGTCGCCTTCGCGCGAGCGCCGGTTCTCCTCGTGCGCCTCGCGCGACTCGTGGACGCCGTCCTTGCCCGCTTGCACGGCGTCCTTGGCGTCCTGGCCGATGCCCTTGGCGTTGTCCTTGATGTCGCCGACGTCCCCGCCGATGTTCTTAGCGATGTCGACGAGATCGCCGATGCTGCCGACGTCCTTGATCTTCTGCAGCTGCGACCCGATGTCCTTGATCGAGTTCCAGATGTCCTGGACCTTGGTGATGATGTCCTGGATCATCTCGATGATCGAGATCAGGGCGTTGATCAGCGGCAGCAGTTCGCTGAACGCGGTGATCGCGTCGGCGATCCAGCCCGCGATCGGGACGCACGCCTCCGCGGCCATCACCAGCAGCCGGTCGATCAGGCTCTTCAGCAGGTGCAGCGCCTTGGCCGCGAGCTTCTTCGACGTGTCCGCCAGCAGGTCGAAGCCCTTGGCGATCAGCGACGCGATCCCGGCCTCGGCGGCGAGCCCGGCCCGCCATCCGGCCTGCACGTAAGCCTTGTGCTCCAAGGAAGCCATGCCGTGCCAGGAATCGCTGACGGTCTTCTCGTTGGCGACCATCACCTCGGAGAACGCCTTCATCGCCTCGGAGATGTTGCGCCACGCCTCGGCGTCGGCCGACATCTTCGAGAAGTCGCCGGTGAGCGGTTCGATGAACTGCTGGGTCAGCGTCGTGCCGGTGAACTTCTGGTACACCCACTCGACGGCCATCACCTCGACGCCGGCGTCCTTCACCAGCGCCTGGACGTCCTCGCCGGAGGTGTCTTCCGGCGGCTGCAGCAGTTCGGTGATCGAATCGCCGCGGTCGAAGTCGCCGGTGCCGCCGGGAGCTCCGCCGGGATCTCCGCCCGAACCCCCGCTGCTGCCCTCGCCGCCGTTGCCGCCGCCTTCGCCGCCCTCGCTGCCGGAGCCGCCTTCGCCGCCTTCGCCCCCGCCTTCGCCGCCTTCGCTGCCGGAGCCGCCCTCGTCGCCTCCCCGGCCGCCGCCTTCGTCGCCGCCCTCGTTGCCGCGATCGCGACCCCGGCCGTCGCCGCCTTCTTCGCCGCCGTCCTGGCCGTCTCGACCGTCGCGGCCGTCTCGACCGTCGCGGCCGTCGCGACCATCCCGACCGTCCCGGCCATCCCGACCGTCCCGGCCGTTGCCGTCGTCATTGGACTGGCCGCGGTGCCTGCCGTTGCCGTTGTCGTCGCCGGAGTTTCCGCCGGTGCCGCTCGGATGCGTCTGGTCGCCGCCGCCGGAAGGATGGCGCCCGTCCGGACCGGTGCCGCCGGGATGATTCCCGCCCGGAGGCGGCTGATTGCCGCCAGGGTGGGAAGGCTGATTCCCGCCGGGAGGCGGCTGATTGCCGGGATGGGGCTGGTTGTTCCCCGGATGCGGCTGGTTGCCCCCGGGGTGCGGCTGGGTGCCGCCCGGCCGGGACGGCGGATGCGTCGTCCCCGTCCCCCCGGGGTGGTGGCCGCCGCCGTGCCCGCCGCCGTGCCGTGCCATGTCTTGTCCCCCTCGTCAGAACCGTGCGGTGCGGATGCGCATCAGGCCGCGCCGCGGCCGGAGTCGATGCCGTCGAACTGGTCGATGAACTTCTGGAGCAGCTGCGCCGAATTGGCGTCGTGGTGCGCGTAGGCCTGCGCCGCCTGCTTGACCCCCTCGGACAGCGAGGTCAGCCGCGAGTGGCCGAAGTCGAGCGTGCCGCCGTAGAGGTTCCCGACCAGCTGCACCACCGGCTGCAGCACCACGAACAGGCCGGTGAAACCGGACGTGTCGCACGCGGTGGAGCGCATGTAGTCGTTGATCTTGCTGATCTTCTCGTGGAGGCTGTCGAGCACCTCGGCGTACTGGTTCATCGTCTCGACGTCGACTTCTATGCCGGACATGAAAGAAACCGCCCTCCCCGTGAGCTATGTCGGTTGCCGAACACTATGGCAACCGACGATCACCGAGTGTGGGCGGTTCCCGGAAATTTGTGCGATTACCTGGGAAGATCGGGCGAAGGGGACGAAGCGGGCGCATCGACTTGGTCACGTGACAGGTGCGCGAGGCGGCTTCGGGGCTTATGCTTCGCGGACCGAAGCATTGGGAACCCATCCGGAACTACGTCGTTCCGCGCTGCCGGATCGTTACCGTTCTTCCCCGTTAGGGGAGCTCCGAGGCGCTGCTGGGGTGTTTCCCAGGTGTTAAAGTCGCGCTAACAAGCGGGCCATCGTCGTCCCGTGCGCTCTCCGCGGCCGGTTCGCCGGCCACCGCACGAAACGACGAAGGAGGTCCCTTTTCCATGATCTTCTCCGCCATCCCCGGCAAGCAGGGTCTGTACGATCCGGACACCGAGCAGGATTCCTGCGGCGTCGCCATGGTCGCCGACGTCCAGGGCCGCCGCACGCACGGGATCGTCACCGACGGTCTCGCTGCGCTCACGAATCTCGACCACCGCGGAGCCGCGGGAGCCGAGCCGACGAGCGGCGACGGCGCCGGGATCCTGTTGCAGCTGCCCGACGAACTGCTGCGCGCCGAGGCGGGATTCCCGTTGCCCGCGGGCGGTGCGTACGCCGCCGGGATCGCGTTCCTTCCCTCCGAGGACGAGCAGCGCCGCAAGGCGATCGGGCTCACCGAACGGATCGCGGCCGAAGAAGGGCTCAGCGTCCTTGGCTGGCGCGAGGTTCCGGTGGACACCGACGGCGCGGAAATCGGCCCCACCGCGCGTTCGGTGATGCCGCACTTCGCGATGCTGTTCGTGTCGTCCCCGCACGGCGAAACCGGCCTCGAGCTGGACCGGCTGGCGTTCTGCCTGCGCAAGCGCGTCGAGCACGAGAGCCTCGCTTCCGGCTGTGGCACCTACTTCCCGTCGTTGTCCGCGCGCACGATCGTCTACAAAGGCATGCTCACGCCCGAGCAGCTGCCGCGGTTCTTCCCCGATCTGCGCGATTCCCGGCTCGCCAGCGCGATCGCGCTCGTGCACTCCCGGTTCTCCACCAACACTTTCCCGTCGTGGCCGCTCGCGCACCCATTCCGGTTCGTGGCGCACAACGGCGAGATCAACACGATCCGCGGCAACCGCAACCGCATGCGCGCCCGCGAAGCACTGCTCGAATCCGACGTGCTTCCCGGCGACCTCTCGCGGCTGTACCCGATCTGCTCGGCCGACGCGTCGGACTCGGCGTCCTTCGACGAGGTGCTGGAGCTGCTCCACCTCGCGGGCCGTTCGCTGCCGCACGCGGTGCTGATGATGATCCCGGAGGCGTGGGAGAACCACACCTCGATGGATCCGGAACGGCGGGCTTTTTACCAGTTCCACGCCAGTTTGATGGAGCCGTGGGACGGTCCGGCGTGCGTCACCTTCACCGACGGCACGCTCGTCGGCGCGGTCCTCGACCGCAACGGCCTGCGCCCGGCGCGCTGGTGGCACACCGCCGACGGCCGCGTCGTGCTGGCCAGCGAGGCCGGAGTCCTCGACGTGGCACCGGAAAACGTCGTCGCGAAGGGCCGCCTTCAGCCCGGCCGGATGTTCCTCGTGGACACCGCCGCGGGCCGGATCGTGGACGACGAAGAGGTCAAATCCGCGCTGGCGCGCAAACAGCAGTACAGCGACTGGCTGCACGCCGGGCTGCTCAAGATCGCCGAGCTGCCCGACCGCGACCACGTGGTGCAGAGCCACGATTCGGTGCTGCGCCGCCAGCTCGCTTTCGGCTACACCGAAGAAGAACTGAAGATCCTGCTCGCGCCGATGGCCGCCAACGGGGCCGAGCCGATCGGGTCGATGGGTTCGGACACCCCGGTCGCCGTGCTGTCCAAGCGGTCCCGGCTGCTGTACGACTATTTCAAGCAGAACTTCGCGCAGGTGACCAATCCGCCGCTGGACGCGATCCGCGAAGAGCTGGTCACGTCGATGAGCCGGATCATGGGGCCGGAGCGCAATCTGCTCGCGCCCGGGCCCGCGTCGTGCCGGCATCTGAACCTGCCGTACCCGGTGATCGACAACGACGAGCTGGCCAAGCTCATCCACATCAACGACGACGGCGACCTGCCCGGTTTCTCCTGCAGTGTCCTTTCCGGACTGTACGAAGTGGACGGCGGGGCAGCGGCGCTGGCGACCGCGATCGAGCGGGTGCGGCGCGACGCGTCCGAGGCGATCGCGGCGGGCGCGCGCACGCTCGTGCTGTCCGACCGCGATTCCGACCACCGGATGGCGCCGATCCCGTCGCTGCTGCTGGTTTCCGCGGTGCACCACCATCTGGTGCGCACCAAGGAGCGGCTGCGTGTCGCGCTGGTCGTGGAGACCGGCGACGCCCGCGAGGTGCACCACATCGCGCTGCTGCTGGGCTACGGCGCGGCGGCGGTCAACCCGTACCTCGCCTTCGAAACCATCGAAGACATGATCAGCCAGGGCGCGATCACCGGCATCGAACCGGCGAAGGCGATCCGCAGCTACGTGCAGGCGCTCGTCAAGGGCGTCCTGAAGATCATGTCCAAAATGGGCATCTCCACGGTCGGCGCGTATACCGCGGCGCAGGTGTTCGAATCCCTTGGCCTGAGCCAGGAACTGCTCGACGAGTACTTCACCGGAACGTCGTCGAAGCTCGGCGGCGTCGGGATGGAGGTGCTCGCCGAGGAGGTCGCGGTGCGGCACCGCCGGGCGTACCCGGACAACCCGACCGACCGAGTCCACCGTGGACTCGACACCGGCGGCGAATACGCGTACCGCCGCGAGGGCGAGCTGCACCTGTTCACGCCGGAGACGGTTTTCCTGCTGCAGCACGCGTCGAAGACCGGCCGCGACGAGGTGTACCGCCAGTACACCGAAGAGGTGCACCGGCTTTACCGCGAGGGCGGCACGCTGCGCGGGCTGTTCAAGTTCCGCGACGGCGCGCGCGAGCCGATTCCGCTGGACGAGGTCGAGCCCGCGTCGGCGATCCTGCGCCGGTTCAACACCGGGGCGATGTCGTACGGCTCGATTTCGGCTGAGGCACACGAAACTCTCGCCATCGCGATGAACCGCATCGGCGGCCGGTCCAACACCGGCGAGGGCGGCGAAGACCCGGAGCGGCTGTACGACCCGCAGCGACGCAGTGCGATCAAACAGGTCGCGTCGGGCCGTTTCGGCGTCACCAGCGAGTATCTGGTGAACGCGGACGACATCCAGATCAAGATGGCGCAGGGCGCGAAGCCGGGCGAAGGCGGACAGCTGCCGCCGAACAAGGTGTACCCGTGGATCGCGCGCACGCGGCATTCGACGCCGGGCGTCGGGCTGATTTCCCCGCCGCCGCACCACGACATCTATTCCATTGAGGACTTGGCGCAGCTGATCCACGACCTCAAGAACGCCAACGAGAAGGCCCGCATCCACGTGAAGCTGGTGTCCTCGCTGGGCGTCGGCACGGTCGCGGCGGGCGTGTCCAAGGCGCACGCGGACGTCGTGCTGATCTCCGGGCACGACGGCGGCACCGGCGCGTCCCCGATGAACTCGCTCAAGCACGCCGGGACGCCGTGGGAGATCGGGCTCGCCGAAACGCAGCAGACGTTGCTGCTCAACGGTTTGCGCGACCGGATCACGGTGCAGGTGGACGGTGGGATGAAGACCGGCCGCGACGTCGTGATCGCGGCGCTGCTCGGCGCCGAGGAATACGGGTTCGCGACGGCCCCGCTGGTGGTCGCGGGCTGCATCATGATGCGCGTCTGCCACCTCGACACGTGCCCGGTCGGCGTCGCCACGCAGAGCCCCGAGCTGCGCAAGCGGTACACCGGACAGGCCGACCACGTGGTGCGGTACTTCGAGTTCGTCGCCGAAGAAGTGCGGGAAACCTTGGCGCAGCTGGGATTCCGGACGCTCGACGAGGCGATCGGACACGCCGAGATGCTCGACACCGACGAGGCGGTGCAGCACTGGAAGGCCTCCGGGCTCGACCTCAGCCCGGTCTTCGACATGCCCGCGGAAACGCCGTACGGCGGCTCGAAGCGGCGCGTGCGCGAACAGGACCACGGCCTGGCGCACGCGCTCGACCGCACGCTCATCCAGCTCGCCGAGGCGGCGCTGGAAGACGCGCACCCGGTGCGCCTGGAACTGCCGGTGCGCAATGTGAACCGCACCGTCGGCACGCTGCTGGGTTCGGAGATCACCCGTCGCTACGGCGGCGAGGGCCTGCCGGACGACACGATCCACGTGCTGCTCACCGGTTCGGCCGGGCAGTCGCTCGGCGCGTTCCTGCCGCGCGGCATCACGCTGGAAATGGTCGGCGACGCCAACGACTACGTCGGCAAGGGCCTGTCCGGCGGCCGGATCGTGGTCCGCCCGCATCCGGACGCGAGCTTCGCCGCCGAACAGCAGACGATCGCGGGCAACACGCTGGCCTACGGCGCGACGTCCGGCGAGCTGTTCCTGCGCGGGCAGGTCGGCGAACGGTTCTGCGTCCGCAACTCCGGCGCGACGATCGTGGCCGAGGGCGTGGGGGACCACGCGTTCGAGTACATGACCGGCGGCCGCGCGGTGGTGCTCGGCCCGACCGGGCGGAACCTGGCGGCCGGGATGTCCGGCGGCAGCGCGTTCGTGCTCGATCTGGACCCGGCGAAGGTCAACCGGGAGATGGTGGACCTGCTTCCGCCCGCCCCGGAGGACCTGGCCTGGCTCAAGCAGATCGTGCAGAAGCACCACGACCTCACCCGCTCGGCCGTGGCCGCGTCGCTCCTGGGCGACTGGACCCGGCGCGCGGCGGCGTTCACCAAGGTGATGCCGCGCGACTACCAGCGGGTCCTCGATGCGGCGAAGGCAGCGCGTGCTGCCGGCCGCGATGTCGACGAAGCGATCATGGAGGCAGCTCGTGGCTGACAATTGGCGGAGCCGCAGTTACGAGTGCCGACTGGGTGCGGGTATCCCGCAGAACACGGAGGCGGCTCGTGGCTGACCCCACCGGTTTTCTGAAGCACGAACGGCAAGAGCCTCAAAAGAAGTCTTACGAGGAAAGGCTTTCCTCGTGGGGCGAGGTCTACGCGGACGTCCCGCCGGACGAGCGCAACGAGCAGGTGCGCACGCAGGCGTCGCGGTGCATGGACTGCGGCATCCCGTTCTGCCATTCCGGCGGTTCGGGTTGTCCGCTGGGCAATTTGATTCCGGAATGGAACGACCTCGTCCGCCGCGGCGACTGGGCGGCGGCGAGCGATCGCTTGCACGCCACCAACAATTTCCCGGAATTCACCGGGAAGCTGTGCCCCGCGCCGTGCGAGTCGGGCTGCGTGCTGTCGATCTCGCCGTTGTCCGGCGGGCCGGTGGCGATCAAGCGCGTCGAGGAGACGATCGCGGCGCAGTCGTGGGAAGCCGGATACGTGCAGCCGCAGGTGGCTGAGGTGTCCTCGGGCCGCAAGGTGGCCGTCGTCGGCTCCGGCCCCGCCGGGCTCGCCGCAGCGCAGCAGCTGACCCGCGCGGGCCACGAAGTCACCGTGTTCGAACGGGACGACCGGCTCGGCGGCTTGCTGCGGTACGGCATTCCCGAGTTCAAAATGGAGAAGAAGGTCCTCGACCGGCGCCTTGCGCAGCTGCGCAAGGAAGGCACGAAGTTCGTCACCGGCTGTGAGGTCGGCGTTGACCTGTCGGTGGAAGACCTGCGCGCACAGTACGACGCGGTCGTGCTCGCCGTCGGTGCTCTGCGCGGCCGCGACGACCGCACCACGCCGGGCCGTTCGCTCTCCGGGATCCACCTGGCGATGGAACATTTGGTGCCAGCCAACAAGTTCGTCGAAGGCGACGGCCCGTCACCGGTCGACGCCAACGGCAAGCACGTCGTCATCATCGGCGGCGGCGACACCGGCGCGGACTCCTACGGCACCGCCACCCGCCAAGGCGCGCTGTCGGTCACCCAGCTCGACCAGTACCCGACGCCGCCGCAAACCCGCGACGACGAACGGTCCCCGTGGCCGACCTGGCCGTACATCCTGCGCACCTATCCCGCGCACGAGGAAGCGGGCGAGCGGAAGTTCGCGGTGGCCGTCAAACAGTTCGTCGACGACGGCAACGGCCACGTGAAAGCTGTTGAGCTGCAGGAAGTTCGCGTGCAAAAGGACCCGGAAACCGGCCGCCGCGAGGTCATCCCGGTGAACGACGAGGTCGAAACCCTGCCCGCGGACCTGGTCCTGCTGGCGATCGGCTTCGAAGGCGTCGAGGAAATGCCGCTCCTGGAAGGCCTGGACCTGACCCTGACCCGCCGCGGCACCCTGTCGTGCGGCTCGGACTGGCAAACGGAAACCCCCGGAGTCTTCGTCTGCGGCGACGCCCACCGCGGCGCGTCGCTGGTCGTGTGGGCCATCGCGGAAGGCCGCTCGGTCGCGGCCGCGGTGGACACCTTCCTGACGGGCGCTTCGGACCTGCCCGCCCCCGTGCACCCGACCGCATTGCCGCTCGCGGTGGTGTGATCGGTTCAAACTCGGGCCCCGGCGCAACGGCGCGCCGGGGCCCGTTTCTTTAAACTGGGCGAGGTGCGGATCGGCGAATTAGCCCAGCGGACCGGAGTCAGCGCCCGCTCGCTGCGGTATTACGAGCAGCAGGGCCTGGTGCAGAGCACGCGGTCCGCTGGCGGACAGCGGCATTACCTGGCGACCGAGGTCGAACGAGTCGAGCTGATCCGCCGGTTGTTCGACGCGGGCCTGAACAGCAAGGTGATCGCCCGGCTGCTGCCCTGCGTGCACAGCGACGACGAGGGCGTCATCGAAGACGCTTTCACCACAATGGTTTCCGAACGCGACCGGCTGACCGCCGACATCGCCCGGATCGCCGATGCCCGCGACGCCCTGGACGTGCTGATCGAAGCGAACACTCGATACCGGCAGGGCGACCGCAGTTCGTGCTAGATGCTGATGACTAGCTTGCCCGAAGCGTGCCGGGATTCCACGAGGGCCAACGCTTCCTGTGCCCGCGCGAGCGGATAAGTCCCGGTGATGTGCGGGTCGAGCCGCCCTTCGACCATCAGCTCGGCGACCCTTTCCAGACTCGCCCTGTCGAGTCGACGATGGACGAACACTCCGCCGAGTTCGGTCACTGACGGGTCTCCGACGGCGATGAGCTTCTCCGCTAGCGGGGCGACGGCGCGCAGGGATTCGCCGCCGACGGTGTCGACTACGGCGTCGAAACTGCCGAGTTGGTCCGCGACGTTGCCTGCGGTGTAGTCGACGAACGCTGCACCGTATTTCGTCGCGAGATCCCGCTTGGCCGTACTGCCCGTGCCCGTCACGACGAGCCCCCGGTCGCGTGCGAGTTGGGCCAGCGCGATGCCGACTCCGCCGCCGATCCCGTTCACCAGCAGCGACGCGCCTTTCGGCAGGTCGAGCTGGTCGAGCACGTCCAGCGCGGTGGTGCCCGCGACGGGGATGGTCGCCGCCCAGGTCCACGGCAGGGTGTCGGGGATGCGGGCGGTGGACTCGCCGAGGAGCAGCGTCGTTTCCGCGTACGTGCCCGCCCCGGTCAACGCGAACCCGGTGACTCGGTCGCCGACCTGGAGTCCGGTCACGTCTTCGCCCACGGCGAGCACCGTTCCCGCTGCTTCCATCCCGAGCACCTGGGGGAAGGGCAAGCGGCCGTTCAGATCGGGAACGTGCCCGGACCGCAGCAGGTGATCGAGCGGATTCACTCCAGCCGCCGCGACACGGACCAGAACTTCAGCGGGTCCAGGCACCGGATCCGGCCGGTCGAAGAACTCCTGGACGTCGGCAGAGCCGAACGCCCGATATCCCAAGGCGGTGCTCATCGCGGATCCCTTCTGCAGCACGGTCGGTTCGGGAACGACGCTATTTGCTGACATCGGTGTCAACTTCCAGCTGATGTGAGCCGGCCGACACAGTCCATGGGAAGCTGAACCGCGTCGGAGGGGGGACGCCCAGGTGGACGAGCGGATCACGAACCAGGTCCTGGGCCCGGTCACGGGCAAGGTCGTGCAGGTAGGCCATGCCGATTCGGTCAGCTACGCCGGCGCCCCGCCTGTCCGGTCGCGGTACCTGGAATGGGTCCGGCAGATCGCGCCGCGCGAACTCGTCGGCCGCTCCGGGGAATTGGCCGCGCTGGCGCACTCCTGCACGGCCCCGGACGGACCGGACTACGTCTGGTTCCGCGCCGAGCCCTGGACCGGCAAATCCGCCCTGATGTCGACCTTCGTGCTGGATCCGCCCGCCGGGGTGCGGATCGTCTCGTTCTTCGTCACCGCCCGCTCGGCCGGAGACGACACGCGGGAGGCGTTCGTCGACGTCGTGCAGGAGCAACTGGCCGAAATCCTCGGCACGGCGAAGGACCCGCAAGCCCGGAACCTCTCCGCGGTGTTCTCCGACGCGGCGGCACAGTGCCGTGCCCGCGGCGAACGACTGGTGCTCGTGGTGGACGGGCTGGACGAGGACCGCGGCGCGAACGGGCACAGCATCGCCGCGTTGCTGCCGTACCCGTCCGACGGGCTGCGAGTGATCGTCGCGAGCCGCCTGAACCCCGACGTGCCCGCCGACGTCCGGCCAGACCATCCGCTGCGCGCCCCGGACATCGAACAGCTGCTGGCCCCGTCCCCGGCGGCCCGCTTCGCTCGCGGCGACATGGAACGCGAACTGGACGCCCTCCTCGCCGGGGAACCGGACCTGCTCGGCCTTCTCGTCGCCGCCCGCGGCGGGCTCACCGCTCCGGATCTTGCCGAACTGACGCAGCGGCGGCCCCGCGACGTCGAACGGATCCTCAACAGCGTGGCGAGCAGGTCGTTCTCGCGCCGCCCGGCGCATTGGCATTCCGGCGACGCACCCGAGATCTACCTGCTGGGCCACGAAAACCTCCAGCGCGCGGCCGAAGACGCACTGGGCCCGGAAGCACTCGCGCGACATCGGTCCACTTTGGACAAATGGGCTCGCGGCCACCGTGAAGCGGGCTGGCCCGCGGACACCCCGCAATTCCTGCTGCGCGGCTACTTCCGGCTCGTGCGAGAGTCCGGGGACGTCGCCGCGCTGGCCGATCTGGCCGTCGACCCCGCGCGGCACGCGCGCCTGCTGGACGTGTCCGGGAGCGATCTGGCGGCTTTGGCCGAGCTGGACTCCGCCCTGCGCACGGCACTGGACGCACCCGAACCGGATCTGGTCCGGATCATCACGCTGGATACGTACCGGGACAGCTTCCGCGGCCGCAACTACCAGATTCCGGAGCGGCTGCCCGGACTCTGGGCGGAGCTGGGCGAAATCGACCACGCGGTCGCGCTGGCGCAGTCCGTCATCGATCCGGCGCGGCAGCGCACCGCCCTGCTCGGAGTGGCCGGCGCTTTCGTCCGCGCCGACCGGGCGGACCTGGCCAGGCACGTGGCGGACGACCAGCCCGATCCGGACCTGCGAGACGACCTCCGCACGGAGATCGCGCTCGCCTTGATCGAGACCGGGCGTCGCGACAAGGCGGTCGCGTTCCTCGGTGGGCTCGGCGCGGACCGGCGCAAACAGGTCGAAGCGCACCTCGCGGCCGCCCGCCCTGACCCGGATTTCGCCAGGGCGCTCCGCCGGATCGGGGCGATGACGATCGGCGCGGAGCCGGTGCTCGTCCGGCTGGGGCGTTTGGTCCTGGCCGTGCACCCGGCCCTGGTCGAACGCTTCCTCCAGACGGCGAGCACGCACCAGGAATTCGAGAGCCTGGTGCACGAGACGGCCGCAGCGCTTCTCCGACGCGGCGAAGATGCCAGGGCTGACGCACTGAGGGAGCGGTACGACCTGGTGAATTCCCGGATACGGGACCGCAGGACCAGCAACAGCGGGAAGCTGGGGGCGCTAGTCGACGTCCTGGCGGCGGCCAGGCAGTCGTCCGGCGTTCCCGAGAAGCTCGAAATGTTCGCGGACACCGCCACCACGGCCCGGTACCTCGCTGGGCTCGCGGAGAGCGGCGATACGGTTCTCGCGGCTACGCTGGCGGCCGGCATCCGGGCGATGTCCCCGTACGACGATCCGACCCGCGAGATCTTGGATTTCCTCGTCGTGATCATCGAAGCGGCGCTGCGGGCAGGGCACTGGGACCAAGCCCGGGCCCTCGCCGCCAACACGGAGGCGCTGGCTCGCTTCCCCGTTCTCGACAGCCGCGTCGCGGACGCGGTCGTGGCGCTGGCCGGAGCGACCGTCGCGTCCCAGGACGTCCGGCGGGCCGAGATCCTGGCCCCGCTGCTGCCGCTCGGCAGGTACGACTTCCCCGGAAGGAGCGAGTTCTTCCGCTTCCTCGCCGCCGAAGGGGACCGCGCGATCGCGGAGAAAGCGATCACCGGGATCCCGTACCTGCGCGAGGCGACCAAGCCGATGCTGCTGCTCGCCCGCAGGTGCCGCCGCGCCGGCGACGCCGCCGCGCTCGCCCGGCTGGCCGAGCACGTACGCGGCCGGACGAACGGGCTCGGCCCCAGGGGCCGCGGCTGGGCCGAGTGCATCGCGATGATGTGCGCGGTCGGTTCCTCCGGGGAGATCGAGGACCTGCTCAACCGCGTCCGCGCAGTCAACCCGAGACCGGTCGACGCTTTCGACGCAGTCGTTGAACTGGCCGCCCGGGGCGAGGACGGTCTCGCCCTCGGCCTGTGCTCAGCCATGTCCGAACCCGCCCGCCTGCAGGCCACGGCCCTCCTGGTCACCGGGCTGGCCGAAGCGGGCCACGCCGACCGGGCCGAGACCATCGTCGACCGCTGGGACGACCACAGGTCGCGGCCCCGCCTGCTCAACGGCTTCGTCCAGGGCCTCGGCTCCCAGGACCTGGAACGAGCGTTGAAAAAGTCCGCCCTCATCAAGCCGCCGCAAGAGCGGGCGATAGTGCTCGCCGAACTGGCCAGGCACGCAGACCCGAAGCAGCGACGGAAAATCCTCGCCGAAGCGGTCAGCCTCGCCCACTGGTCCGTAATCGTCCCAGCCCTTGAAACAGACGAACTCGCAGGTCTCCTGGACGTAGCCGACCGATTCGGCACCCTCTACCGCCAAGACTCCCCGGACGCGTGACCCTCGACGCCCACCGCCCCGGGCAAACGCGGCAGACCCTATCCTGAGACGCGTGAACTGGACAGTCGACGTTCCCGTAGACACTCTCCCCGAGCTGCCTCCCCTGCCTCCTGAGCTGCGGGACCGCCTCGACACCGCCTTGTCGCTGCCTGCCGCGCAGCAGCCGGAGTGGCCGGACGTCGCGCTGGCCAAGCGGGTGCGGGGCGTGCTGGAGAGCGTGCCGCCGATCACCGTGCCCGCCGAGATCGACCGGTTGAAGAGCCGGCTCGCCATGGTGGCTCGCGGGGAGGCCTTCCTGCTCCAGGGCGGCGACTGCGCGGAGACCTTCGAGTCCAACACCGAGCCGCACATCCGGGCGAATCTGCGCACGCTGCTGCAGATGGCCGTCGTGCTGACCTACGGGGCCAGCCTGCCGGTGGTGAAGGTCGGACGGATCGCGGGCCAGTACGCGAAGCCGCGTTCGTCCGGCACCGACGCGCTCGGGCTGCCCGTCTACCGCGGCGACATCATCAACTCGCTCGTCGCCAAGCCGGAGCTGCGGGTGCCGGACCCGGGCCGGATGATCCGCGCCTACGCGAACGCCGGCGCGGCGATGAACCTCGTCCGCGCGCTCACCGGGGCCGGCATGGCGGACCTGCACCAGGTGCACGACTGGAACAAGGACTTCGTGTCCTCCTCTCCGGCGGGGGAGCGGTACGAGGCGCTCGCCGCCGAGATCGACCGCGGCCTGCGGTTCATGAACGCGTGCGGCGTCACCGACACCTCGCTGCAGTACACCGAGATCTTCGCCAGCCACGAAGCGCTCCTGCTCGACTACGAGCGCGCGATGCTGCGGCTGGACCAGGCCGACGCGGCGAACCCGAAGCTGTACAACCTGTCCTCGCACTTCCTGTGGATCGGCGAGCGCACCCGGCAGCTCGACGGCGCGCACATCGCGTTCGCCGAGCTGCTGTCGAATCCGATCGGGCTCAAGATCGGCCCGACGACCACGCCCGAGCAGGCCCTGGAGTACGTCGAGCGGCTCGATCCGCGCAACGAGCCGGGCCGGCTCACGCTGATCTCCCGGATGGGCAACGGCAAGGTCCGCGAGGTGCTGCCGGCGATCGTGGAGAAGGTCGAATCGTCCGGGCACAAGGTCATCTGGCAGTGCGACCCGATGCACGGCAACACGCACGAGTCGTCCACTGGCTACAAGACCCGGCACTTCGACCGCATCGTCGACGAGGTCCAGGGCTTCTTCGAGGTGCACCGCAAGCTCGGCACCTACCCCGGCGGCATCCACGTCGAGCTGACCGGCGAGGACGTCACCGAATGCCTCGGCGGGGCACAGGAAATCTCCGACGTCGACCTCTCCGGCCGCTACGAGACCGCGTGCGACCCCCGGCTCAACACCCAGCAGTCGCTGGAGCTGGCCTTCCTGGTCGCGGAGATGCTGCGCGGCTGACGACAGCCCGATGGCCCCGGCGCGCGATACCGAGGTCCGTGAAGGGCCCCTTGAGGGAATCAGATTCCCTCAAGGGGCCCTTCACGGACGGCCGCCCGTAACCGGGTTCAGCGCTCACGAGGCGTCCAGCAGTTCCGCCGCCGATTTGGCCACCGCGTCGCGCAGCGACCCGAGATCGTCCACCGCGTCCGCGTTCGCCTGCAGTCCGATGTGGACATTGTCGAGATAGGGCGCCACCGCTATGCCGACCGCCTGGTGCGGGGCCAGCGGCACGAACGGATAGACCTCCGTCAGCGGCGCTCCGGCCAGCGCGTGCCGGACCGGCGGCACCGGCACGGTCGTCACGACCAGGTCGAACAGCAGCGGCGCGGCCAGCCCGGCGGTCCGCGTCCCCAGCCAGTGCAGCGCGGCGGGCATCCGGTCGGCCAGCAGCGGGAAAGCCCCGGCGCCCCGGGAAGGACCGGCGGCTTTGTTGCGCGTCATCGCGGCGCGCACGTGCGCCAATCGCCGCACCGGATCGTCCATTCCGATCGGCAGATCGCACAAATAGCCGGAAAGCTTGTTCCCGCCCCATTGCTCGGCTGATCTCCCGCGCACGCTCACGGGAATCAGCGCGCGCACGGAAAGCCCGGCGGCGCGAATGCCGCGATTGATGAGCCATTCGCGCAACGCACCGGACAACACCGCGAGCACGACATCATTCGCGGTCCCGCCGTGCGTTCGCCGGATCCGGCGAAGATCAGCCGAGGCCAGCCGGGCGAAACCGAGACGCCGTTCGGCGGTCGCGGGTGCGGCCAGCGGCAGGCACGGCGGCCGGGCCGCCCGGACCACCGACGACGCGATTCCCGCTGTCTCCAACGTATCCCGCACCGCGTCCATCGGCGTGCGCGGCTGCGGAATCGCCGGTGCGGGCTCCGGGAGCGGCAATCCGTCGAGCAGTCCGACCGTGACGGCGTACGCGCCCGCGCCGTCGGCGAGCGCGTGGTGCAGCTTGAGCAAAATCGCGAAGGCGCCGTCCGGAAAACCTGTCACCACAGTGAGTTCCCACAACGGACGGTGCGGGTCGAGCGGTTCGGCGATCCACCTCGCCGCGAACTCCGGGAGCGGGTCCGGGTCGTACAGCGTGGTCAGCCGGTGGTGGTGGATGTGTTTCACTGCCCGGAAATCCGGGTCGTCGACCCAGGTCGCGGAGCCGGGCGGGAACAGCCCGGCGCGGATTTTCCGGCGCAGCGGCGGAATCTCCGCCGCCCGGCGGGCGAGCAGCGCGGTCAGCCGGTCCGGATCGATCGGCTCCTCCGGCGCGAAAACCAGGGCCGCGCCCATCTGCATCGGCGCGGTTTCTCTGGAGAGGCAAAGAAAAGCGACATCGAGCGAGCTGAGCGGGGCAGGTGCCATGCGGCCCACCTTCCAACGTCCGGCGTCGAGTGCGAATGTCGAGGGCGAATGTCACGACACTACTCGGGTATGACCGGCGGACGGCCGTTATGTTTCCGGGATGCTAATTTCCCGGGATTTCACTCGCCCGGGGCACGGCGCGGCTGCCGCTGCGGCAGTCCGGGTCCGGCGGAATCATTGACCTCGGCGGCGATCTGGCGCATCGCGACGCCGTTGCCGGGCCGCTTCGGCAGCCCGGGCCACAGTTCGCCGGCCTCGCGGGCCGCCGCGCGCAGCCGTCCGCCGTCGAGTTTCGTGTGCGTTTCCGGGATCTCGCGGTCGAGCCACTGCACGATCAGCTTCACCGGACCGGCGCTGGGCAGCGGCCACACGAAGACCGGGTGCTCGTAGTGGAACTCCGACCCGCTGCCGTCCTCGACGCGCAGCACCGGCTCGTGCGGCTCGCCCGCGCTCGGCACCGAAACGGTTTCGGAGCTGGCCCGTCCGCCGTCCGGGAACAGCACGCCGACCAGCAGCGAGTTGTAGTCCGGGATGCGCCGGTGGCCGATCAGCGGCGCGCCGTCCATGCGGTCGCGCGAGTACACCGCGATCCGCAGCGTCATCGCCTCCGGCCACACCTCCACCGCGCGCAGCGCCACGATGGTGCGCTCGGACCGGCCCAGCGGCGTCGCCCACGGCACCAGCGCGGGCACGATGTGGTCGGCGGGCGGGCCGGTCCACGGACGGCCCTCGTAGCCGAACAGCTCCCGTTCCCGGACCGGGAACAGGGGCCGCTCGCGAGGACCGTCCGTGAAGAAGCTCATCAGTCCTCGCGAGGGGCGAGGCTGCCGTCGGAGTCGGGCTTCTTGGCGCCCATGGCGTCCATCAGCTGGCGGGCGAGGCCGAGGCCCGTGCCGCCGAGGGAGAGCGCCTTGGTGAACATGTCCGACATCCCGTCCGCGCCGTTCAGGACCACCATGTGGTCGATGTTGCTGAAGGCCTGCGCGCCCGCTTCGACGATCTCCGGCCAGCGCTCGGCCAGCTGTTGTGCTACCACAGCCTCCTGGTTCTCCGCCAGTGCGGCCGCGCGCGCCTTGATCGACTCGGCCTCGGCAAGTCCCTTCGCCTTCGCAGCTTCGGCTTCGGCCAGACCCTTGGCCTTCGCCGCGTCGGCGTCCGCGAGGCCCTTCGCCTTGGCGGCCGCCGCTTCGGCCTCACCAGTGGCCTTCGTCGCGCTCGCACTTGCTTCCGCACGGGCCTTCGTCGCCTGCGCTTCGGCGTCCGCCGCGGTCTTGACCCGGGTCGCGTCCGCGCCCGCCCGCAGCTCGGTTTCCTTCGCCTGTGCCTGCGCGCGGGCGATTTGCGCGTCGCGTTCCGCGTCGGCCGTGGTGCGCGTTTCGTACGCCTTCGCGTCGGCCGGTTTGCGGACCTGCGACTGCAGCCGCTGCTCGGACAGCGCCGCCTCGAGTTCCGCCGCCCTGGTCTCCTGGACCACGACCTCCTGGCGCGCGGTCGCCTCGGCCAGCGGACCGGACTGGCTCGCCTTCGCCTTGGCCTGGTCCACCTCGGCCTGGTATCCGGCCTGCTGGATCTGGCTTTCCCGGATCGCGCCCGCCTTGCGCGCGGCGGAGACCTGCTCGGCCTCGGTGGCCTCCTGGTCGCGCTGCGCCTCGGCGATCCGCGCGGCGGCGGCGATCGCGGCCGCGTGCGGTTTGCCGAGGTTGACGATGTAGCCGGACTCGTCGTCGATCTCCTGGATCTGCAGCGAGTCCACGATCAGCCCGAGCTTGATCATCTCGGTCGCCGACGACTGGCGGACCTCGCCGGTCAGCGCGTCGCGGTTGTGGATCATCTCCTCGATGGTCAGCCCGCCCACGATCGAGCGCAGATGCCCGGAGAACAGCTCGTGGATGGTGTCGTTCATGCCTTTCTGCTGGTCGAGGAACCGGCGGGCGGCGTTCGCGATCGAGGCGAAATCGTCGCCGACCTTGTAGATCACGACCGCGCGCACGGTGACCGGAAGACCCTGTTTCGTCACGCACGAGACCTGCAGGTTCACCCCTCGGGTGTCCAGCGACAGCCTGCGCGCGGTCTGGAAGCCCGGCAGCACGTTCACGCCCCGGCCGGTGATGATCTTGAACCCGAGGCTGTCGGCCGTTTCGGTGCGTTCGACGCGGACGCCCCAGCCGGAGATGATGAGCGCCTCGTTCGGCTCCGCCACCTTGTAGAGGATCCGCAGGAGCCCGAACAGCAGGATCACGGCCACGACCGCGATCACCACGATGACCCAGATTTCCATAGCCCTCGCCGCACTTTCCGTATTCAGCTGGCACGGCGCTCAGGCGCCGTCAGCACTGCGACGCGGTCAAGCGCGCAACGGTTGCCACCTTTCCACGTAGACCGTGCGCGGAGGCTCGAAATCGACCACCAGAACGGGTGTTCCGACGGCGAACGTGGTGTCCGGCTCGGCCGGATAGGCGTAAAAGGCCTCGGTGCCGCCGCGGACGCTGAGCAGCACCTCGCCGATCAGCCCCGGCCCGACGGTGCCGGTCACCCGGCCGCGGCTGCCGATCATCCGCCGAACCCCCGGATCTTGACCTTGGTGCCCTTGGGCACGAACGAGCCGGGGGCCGGGTCCTGCTGCAGGACGAAGTCGAAGCCGCCGCCGTGCCCGTGGCCGTCGCCGCCCTTGCGGTCGACGTCGAGCCCGGCCTGCTTGAGCATGTCGGCGGCCTGGTCGAACGTGCGGTACCGGACGTCCGGCACCTGGACCGCGTTGGAGACGTAGACCTTGACCTTCTTGGTCCCCGCCGAGCCCGCGCCCGGGTCGGTGCGGGTGACCGCGCCCGCGGGCACGGTCTGCGAGAACTCGTCGCCGCCGTCCTGCGGCTGGAATCCGGACTGCTTGAGGATCTGGAACGCCTCGTCCTTGGACCGCCCGGTGACGTCCGGGACCGGCGGAAGCGGCTCCGGGCCCTTGGACAGCACCAGCGTCACCTGTCCGCCGATGTCCACCGGGGTGCCCGCCGCCGGGCTCACGCTCACGACGGTGCCCTGGGGCGCGGTGTCGCTGTACTCCGGCGTGCCCTGGACGACGGTGAGCTTCTGTTCTTGGATCGCCTTCGTGGCCGTGTCGAGCGCGGTGCCGACCTGGATGTTCGGCACCTTCGGCTTGCCCTTCGACACCACCACGGACACCGCGGCGTCCTGGTCGAGCGTGGTGCCGGGGGCCGGGTCCACCTTGATCACCCGGTTGGCGTCGACGGTGTTGTCGAACTCCTGGCTGTAGCGCGGGTTCAGCTTCGCCGCGCGCAGCTGGTCGCCCGCCTCGGCCTGGGTCAGCCCGGCGAGCTTCGGCACCGTCGTGGTCGTGACCTTGGAATCGCTGAGGATGAACGCGAACGCGCCGATCAGCCCGCCGAGCACCAGCACCCCGGCGATCGCCAGCGCGATCAGCTTGCGTTTGTCGCGCGGTTTCCGCGGCTCGTCCGGAGCGGGAGCGGGCGGCCCGGCGTGCGGCGGACCGGCCGGGGGAGGCGCGACGGGAACGGCGCGGGTCATCGCGCGCGTGCCGCGAGGCCCGGAGACCGGCATGGTCTGCTGGCCCAGCGGAACGTTCTGCTGGACGGCGGGGATGTTCGGGAGCGTGCGTTCGACGTCCGACACCCGGTCGCCGTCCGGCGGCGGGGGCACCGGCACCGCGACCGGCTGCAGGCCCAGCTCGGCGCGCGCGGCCTGCAGCTGCGCCAGGAACTCGTTCGCGTCGGCCGGGCGCTGCTCCGGGTCGCGGCGGGTGGCGCGCAGGATCAGGTCGTCGAGCACCGGCGGCAGGTCCGGCCGCAGTTCGCTCGGGCGGGGCACGTCGTCGTTCACGTGCCGGTAGGCGACCGAGATCGCGGTGTCGCCGGTGTAGGGCAGCCGGCCGGTGAGCATCTCGTACAGCAGGATGCCCGCCGAATAGACGTCGCTGCGGGCCGTGGTGTCGCCGGTGGCGACCTGTTCGGGGGCCAGGTAGCCCACGGTGCCGAGGATGACGCTCGAGCTCGTGGTGCCCGCGCTGGCCACCGCGCGGACCAGGCCGAAGTCGCCGACCTTCACCACGCCGCCCGCGAGCTGCCCGCTGCGGCCGATGAGCACGTTCTCGGGCTTGACGTCGCGGTGGACCAGCCCGGCGGCGTGCGCGGCGGCCAGCGCGGCCAGCACCGGCTCCGCGACGCTCAGCGCGAGCGAGACGTCCAGCTGGCCCTGCTCGTCCAGCAGGTCGCGCAGCGTGCCGCCGTTGACCAGCTCCATCACCAGGAAGGCGAGGCCGGTGTCCTGGCCTGCCGGGGTGTCGAAGCCCTGGTCGTGCACGGCGACCACGTTCGGGTGGTGCAGCTGGGCGGCCGAACGCGCTTCGCGCACGAACCGGTCGACGAACGACCGGTCGTCGGCGAAGCGCGGATCCATGATCTTGATCGCCACCGCCCGGTCGAGGCGGGTGTCGAGGCCCCGGTAGACGGCCGACATCCCGCCCCTGGCCAGCAGCTGGTCAACGCGGTACCGGCGTTCGAGCAGAGTGCCGACGAGGCTGGGCTGGGTGCGCGTCACGGTGGGCAATCGTACGGAAGGTCGCGCGCGGCGGGGCGGGTCACCCGTGCGTAGCAGTGGGCCGGACGGGGGAATGTGGCACAGTGTCACGTGTGAGTGGGATTCCTGTCGCCGACGACATCCTCGACATCGAGGTCGCGGTCAAGCCGTTGCCGGAGGTGGCGGCCGCATTGGGGGTGTCGGCCAACAAGGTTCGCCAGATGCTGCGGGACGGCGAGATGATCGCTGTCCGGCGCTCGGGCGAACTCTGCGTGCCCGCCGCCTTCTTCGTGAAGGACGGTCTCGTCAAGGGGTTGAGCGGCACCATCACCGTGCTCGCCGACTCCGGGTTCAGCCGCACCGAGATGCTCCGCTGGCTCTTCACCCCCGACGACACGCTGCCGGGCAGCACGCCGGTCAACGCGCTGCGCACCAGCCACGGGACCGAGGTCAAGCGGCGCGCGCAGGCGATGGCGTTCTGAGCCTTCCCGCATTGCTCCGGACGGTCTGACAACAATTGCCCTTCCGGACAGAAACCGCGTTTTTCGTTGACGCGGCCAATTGGTCCAGTCCATCCTCGGAAACCGTCCTGAAAATCCTGCTCTGCCGCATGCTGGAGAGGAGCATCGGGCATGGGAGGACGGGTTTCCGGAAGACGCCGCGCGGTCGTGTCGATCGCGCTGGCGCTGGGCGGTTCCGCTGTGCTGGCACCATCCGCGGCGGCCGCGCCCTTCGCGGCGGCGACACCGCAAGCGCGGGAAGTGACTCTGCTGACGGGGGACCGGCTCACGGTTTTCCCGGGGCCGGACGGCGGCACGAATTACGCCTTTTCGTCGCCGTCGCGCGCCGCTTTTCAGTCGTATCAAACCGACGGCGGCGACCGTTACGTCATTCCGAGCGAGGCCGTTCCGTTTCTCGGGCGGCTGGACAAATCGCTGTTCGACGTCACCGCGCTAGCTCGAACGCAGGCGGGTCCGACACCCCTGGAGATCACTTTCCCGGCCGGTGCGGCTCCGACGGCGTTGCCTGGGATCACTCTCGCCTCGTCCGCCGGGAACACCGCGATGGGATATCTCGCTTCGGCCGCGGAATTCACCGCTGACCTGCACCGACGTCTCGCCCAGGACGCGGCCGCCGGACGCCCGGCGGGCAGCAGTGCGCTGCCCGCGACGATCCGGCTGGCCGGCGCTCCCCGCGAACAACAGCCGCGGTATCCGATGAAAATCGTCGAACTCCGCCTCGTCGACCTGCAGGGCCGCTCGGTCAACGGCATCGTTTCGCTGATCAACACCGACTCCGCGGCCAAGCTGCTTCGGCACGTCGACGTCGACGGCGTTACCCGGATCGCGGTTCCCGAGGGGAACTACGCCGCCTCTGCGACCTTCTCCGACTTCGACAGCACCGGGAGCGTGATCGCCACGCGGACCTCGTGGGTCGAGGGGTTCGCCGTCGGAGATTCGCCGGGCGTGCAGACCCTGACCGTGGAGGAGAAGTACGCGACCGCCGAGGTCGAGGTGGCCCCGTCGAAGTCGACGACCCAGGAACTGCTCACCACCAACTTCTTCCGAGAGGACGCGACCGGCCGCGGATTCGCCGTCGGCATCTCGGGCAGCACGACCAAGCAGTACGTGCGGCCGGTGCCGAAGCCGGCTCAGGGCGTGCTGCATTACGTCGTGCAGTGGGCGGGCAAAGCGCCCAAGCCCGAGGACCGGTATCGCGTCGATCTTTCGTTCGCCAGCGAGGGCATCGCCGAGAACCAGTCGTTCTCCACAAAGGACAGTGAACTCGCGACGGTCCGGGACCGGATGTACGCCGATCCCGCCGACACCATGCCGGTCGCGATCGACAGCGGTCCGGTGGACCCGGTGATCCTGCGGCACGGCCTCGGCGCGAGCGGTTTCTTCATCCACGCCCCGGGCGTCCTGACTGACTACCTCGGCACCACGCACACCAGGCAATGGGTGCAGTACGAGCAAAAAGGCTCGTCGTACACGCTCATGACCGCCGACCCCCGCACCTATCGGCCGGGCAGCACCACGACGGTCGACTGGTCGCGCGGACCGTTGACCGCCGGTCTCGGACAGCGGCAGCGGGACCGGCTGTGCGAGGCGTGTTATTCCGGCGGCACGATATCGGTCGCCATCCCGGAATTGCGCGACAGCGAACCGGACCACACCGCGATCCCGTTGTTCTACGCACCGCAGCTGCATTTCTCCTTGTACCGCAACGATCAGCGAGTGTTCGATCAGGACGGCGCCTACGGCGCGTCGGTCGACGTGCCGAAAACGCCAGCGACCATCCGCGGAGTGCTGGACGTCGACCGGACCGCGATACCCGGCGTCGGCCAGGCCGGAAAACTGCGCACAGAACTGACGCTGCAGTACGACCCGGCCGCTCGCGACGCCACACTGCCGTCCCCGCATCGGTGCCAGGCAAGCGATCCGACGCAGCCGTGCCGGATCCTCGGCGCGCTGACTGTGGACTACCGGCTGGATTCCGATCTCTCCACGACGTCGTCCTCGCCGCTGCAGGTGCTTGAACTGCACGTCGGCCACGCCGCTTACAGCGGTGCCGGATCGCATTCGCCGATCACCTCGGCGACTGTTTCGGTTTCTGTCGACAACGGGGTCACCTGGCAGCCAGCGCAAGTTTTCGGACTGTTCGGCGAATACGTCGCGATGTGGCGGAATCCACCGGCCGGGACGTCGCCGTCGCTGAAGGTGACCGCACGGGATCTGGCGGGCAACGCGATCACGCAGACGATCAGCAACGCCTACACCGTCGGGAAGGCCGAGCGATGAGACGCCTCAGTTTTCTGGCCGTGCTGATTGTCCTTGCCGCGCTCGTCCCGTCCGTAGCGTCCGCCTCCCAGCGCGACATCTGCGGTCCTGCCGCGCCTGGATTCGCTCGGTGTTACGCCAAAATGGACAGTCGCGCTGCCTTGCGTGCCAACGGCTACAGCCCGGCTGACCTGCGTTCTGCCTACCGCCTGCCCGACACCGGCGGCGCAACCGAGACGATCGCCATCGTCGACGCTGGCGACGCCCCGACCGCCGAAGCAGACCTGGCGGTATATCGACAAACCTACGGCCTCCCGCCATGCACCACCGCGAACGGCTGCTTCCGCAAGGTCAACCAGCACGGCGACGCCGCACCGCTCCCGCCTCGGCAGGGCGATTGGCCAGTGGAGACCGCGCTGGACCTGGACATGGCCTCCGCGGCCTGCTCCCAGTGCAAAATCCTGCTGGTGGAAGGAGACGACGCTTCCTTCGACGCGCTCGGCACCTCGGTGGACACGGCCGTGAAACTCGGCGCGACAATTGTGTCGAACAGCTACGGCGCGCCGGAAAGCCATTGGTCCGGCGATTTCGCCGCCCACTACCAACATCCCGGCGTGGCGATAGTCGCGTCGAGCGGCGACGGCGGTTTCTCGGTGCCGAGTGCGCCGGCGGTGTACCCGAGCGTCGTCGCGGTCGGCGGAACCTCACTGTCCAAAGCGGACAACGCACGCGGCTGGACCGAATCGGTGTGGAAGGGCGCGTCGAGCGGATGTTCGGCCTGGGTCGCGAAACCCGCGTGGCAGAGGGACCCGAACTGCCCCGGCCGAACCGTCGCCGACGTAGCCGCGGTAGCCGATCCCGCCACCGGCCCGGCTGTTTATGAGACAACAGTCCTCTCCGGCTGGAGGGTAATCGGCGGCACCAGCGCGTCCGCCCCGTTCATCGCCGGAGTCATCGCCTTGGCCGGACACCACGAGCAGTATCCGGACGCTTCGCGGCTGTACGCCGGGGAACTCAACGACGTCGTCGGCGGAGACAACGTGGTCTTCGAGGAATGCGGAGACTACCTCTGCACCGGCGTCCCGGGGTATGACGGCCCGACCGGGAACGGAACCCCTAACGGGCTAGCTGCTTTCTGACTGTCCACAACGGATGCGCCGCCGCCGCGACCACCTGCATCCCCGCCGCCGCAATCAATCCGACAGCGGGGGAGCAGGCCGCCAACGGCCCGGCCGCCGCATTTCCCAACGCTATCCCAGCGATTTTGATGCTGGCCGCGGTCGTGAACACCTGCGCCCGCATTTCCGGCGGCGCTTCCCGATGCCGAACAGCGAACAACGACGCGAGCTGCGGTCCTTCGCCAATCCCGGTGAGCGCCACCGCAATCACCAGCAGCGGCGCATTCGGTGCCACCGCCGCCCCCGCGAACCCGATCCCGATTGCGACCGTGCTCAACTGCACCGCGCGATCCGGAGAATACGACCGTCGCGAGAGAATCGTATTCGCCGCCAACGACGCGACCGACAACCCGACGAGCAACAACGTTCCGTACCCCGCGCTGCCAAGCCGCTGCTCGCCGACCAGCGGATAACAGACGAACGCCATCCCGATCCCGACGCACGACAGCGTCGAGGTGGCGGTCGACTGTCGCAACGCAGGATTGCGCACCAGAACCGTTGCCGCTTCAAGGAATCGCGGCCGCTGCCTCTCGCTGCTCCGGGGAAGCCGCCACGCGAACGGCACCGCGATCAACGCCAACACCCCGGCGACGGCCATCGCAACCGGAGCCCCCGCAGCCGTGGCAAGCAGTCCCGCGAGCCCCGGCCCGACGAGCGCCGCCGCAGTGAACGTCATCGCGTCGAGCGTGCTCGCCCTGCCGAGCTTCTGTGCGGGCACCAACGCGGGCACCTGCGCCGTCCACCCGCCCCCGATCGCCGGTGCCAGCAACCCCGTCACCACGGCAACCCCCACCACCAGCGCAAACGGCACCGCCCCGAACAGTGCAGTGATCGCAGCCAACCCCACCGCGTACCCGATCAGCCCCACCGCGAGGATCCGGCCAGGCGCGCGCGACCGGTCCAGAACCGCGCCGAGCACCGGCCCGCCGACCGCCGCCGCGACAGTGAGCCCGGCCAGCAGCGTCGACCCCGCGACCGCCCCCGAAGCGCCCACGCCGAGCAGCAGCACTGCCGGACCGGAAAGCTCGTCACCCGTGCGCGCAGCGGTCGCCCCGGTGAGATATGCCGCGAATCTGTAACGGCTTGTCACCAATGAGATGTTACAGTGGCTCATGCCTGGAACGCAGCCGAATTTCGCGGGCCGCTCCGCCCGGGACGCTGTCCGCCGTGCCGTAGCGCTGCTCGATGTGCTGCTGGCCGCGGATCCGTCGCCGGATTCGGTAGCCGCAGTTCTGGTAGAGCACGGCGAACCGCAGCTCCAGCTTTCCGCGCTCGAGGTCGCTGAGTTACGTGCCGCCGCGGTGGAATTGCGGGAGGTCTTCGCCGCGCCGGACGCCGCTTCGGCCGCCGAGGTGTTGAACGCCCTGTTCGCCGCCTACGCCGGACCCCCGCGCCTGACCGCGCACGACGACGACTTCGGCTGGCACCTGCACGTCGACTCATCCGACGACGGCCCGTGGGGAGCCTGGCTGATCACGTCCTCCGCACTGGCCCTGGCCACCCTGCTGGCCGACCGGCAGAGCGTCCCCGGCGGCCTGTGCGCGTCGCCGTCGTGCGGGAAGCCCTTCGCGCATCTAGGCGGAGGAAGCCCGCGCCGTTACTGCTCTTCCCGTTGCGCCACAAGGGAACGCGTCGCCGCTCACCGCGCCCGGCTGACCTGACCGCCAGGGAAACCCTTTCCCTGACGGCGTTCACCTGCATCGTCCGCGCCAACTCACGCGCCGCCGCGGTCATCAGCCCGAGTCAGCGAAGGCGTCCCGGCCTGGAACCAAGCGCGCGCCGCACTAAGGCAGGCAACGCGACCGCAACCCGCCGTCCCTTACCGACGACTGCGCGCCGGTTCAACACGGCGTAGTCCATCGCCTCGATCTCGTCCAGAATGCCTTCGTACAGCGTGACAGCCGTCCGCACGCAAGGCCGAGATTCCGGCCGCAGCAACGGAATCCCCGCCTCGGCCCGCCGATACACCGCCCGAGTCCGCGAAACCGCCACCGCAAGCGCCGCCCGCACCCGGGAATCCGGCCGCCCGCTCCGCCGCGCGTCCAGCAACACCGCCCGGTCCACCCCGAACGCCGCCAATTCCTCCGTGGGCAGATACAACCGCCCGCGGTCGAGATCCTCGCCGACGTCCCGCAGGAAATTCGTCAGCTGAAACGCTTCCCCCAACGCCGCCGCACTCGGCGAAGCCTCTTCCACCGGCACGACAGTCCCGAACACCGGCAGCATCTGCAGCCCGATCACACAAGCCGAACCGTAGATGTACTCGCCAAGGTCGGCGTACGTCGCATACTCGGAAACCGTCAGATCCATCCGCATGGAATGCAGAAACGCATCCACCAAATCACGCCGGATGTCGTAGCGGCGCACCGTGTCCGCGAGCGCCGCCAGCACCGGATCGGCCGGGACGCTTCCGTCGTAAACCTCGTCGACGAGCCCGGCGACCTTGTCCAGCGCGACCGCCGGATCGGTGCCGGGTTCGGGGTTGTCGACCAGTTCGTCGGCCATCCGCGCGAAGCCGTACAGCGCGTGCGCGGCCGGCCGCGCACGCGCCGGAAGCAGCCGCGTGGCAAGGAAAAACGTGCGGCCGTGATGGGCGTTGATGCGCCGGCACTCCGTGTAGGCAGAACGCAGCGCGGGCTCGGCGATGCCAGCCGCGTCGAGCTCGCTCACCGGCCGGTGATCCTTTCCGCGGCGAGCCGTCCGGAGATCAGCACCGGCGGGATGCCGACGCCGGGTGTCGTCCCGCATCCGGCGAGCACCACGTTTTCCGCCGCCCGCACCAGGTTCGCGGGCCGGAACGGGCCGGTCTGGCTGAAGGTGTGCGCGAGCGAGAACGGTGTCCCGGCGGCCAACCCGCGCGACGCCCAGTCGGCCGGAGTGAGCTGTTCGTCCACAATGTAGGTTTCGCGGAACCCGGTGAGCCCGCGCGATTCCAGCGTCCGCACCAGTTCTTCGCGATAAGCCGGACCGACGCGCGCCCAGTCGATCGGGCCGGTGTTCAGGTTCGGAGCCGGAGCGAGCACGGAGACGATCTCGCCGCCGTCGCCGGCGAGCGTCGGCTCCGTCGCGGTCGGGCGCGTGACCAGCAGCGACGGATCGCTCATCAGCTTGCCCTCGCGAACGATCTCGGCGAAGGTCCGTTCCCAAGCCTGGCCGAAGAAGATCGTGTGGTGATCCAGTTCCGGCCACGAACGGTCCGCGTGCCCGTGCAGCACGAACGCCGACGGCGAGTACTTCAACGGCAGCACGCGTCGCGGACGCGCGCCGATCAGCCGGTACGCCGCCGAAAGCTCTGTCGCGAGCACCACGGCGTCACACTCAATACGCTCGCCCGAACGCGTGCGTACAGCGCGTACGCGCGACGACACTCGCTCAAGCCACGCAGCTTCTGTACCGAACCGCAGCTCGGCTCCAGCGCGCGTCGCTGCGTCGGACATCGCGCGGGCGATAGCGCCCATGCCGCCGCGCGGGTAGTAGACGCCGCCGACAGTGTCCATGTACGCGATGACGCCGTACGCGCCGAGCGCACGCGTGGGGTCGAGGCCTGCGTACAGGGCTTGGAATGAGAAGAGCCGTCGTACACGCTCGTCACGCAAGAAGCTGGAGACGCGCGGTCCTAACCGGCCGAAGCCGCCTAGCGCGGCGAGCTTCACCAGTTCCGGCCGGACAAGATCCAGCGGCGAATCGAAGTTCGCGCCGATGAAGTGGTCCTTCTGCGCCGCGTACAGCTCGGTGAGCCACCGCCGCAGCCGCCGGTAGCCGTCCGCCTCGGCCGGACCGGCGAACGACCGGATCTCGGCTTCCATCGCGTCGCCGTCGGTGTGCACGGCGAGCGTGCTGCCGTCGGCGAAGCGAGCACGGTACGCCGGATCGAGCCTGGTCAGCGGCACAGTGTCGGCCAATGATTCGCCGACCGCGTGCAGTGCTTCGTCCACCAATTCCGGCATGGTCAGCACGCTGGCCCCGGTGTCGACCGCGTTCGCGCCGAAGTCCTGCTGCCCGGCCCGTCCGCCGGGCATCTTCTGCTGCTCCAGCAGCGTCACCCGCCGTCCCGCGCCGAGCAGGTGCAAGGTCGCCGACAGCCCGGCCAGCCCCGCGCCGACGACCACCACGTGGTCGGCGGGCCCGTTCACCGTCCGCATCAGAAGTTCCGCTGGGTAGCCAGCCGGATCAGTCCGGCGAGCGCCGACGGGGCGGGCTCGGCCAGGTGCGCGCGTTCCAGCGCGGAGTTCGCGGAGGCGGTCAGCTCGTCGATCTGGCGCTCCACCGCGGCCACCGCGCCGACCGAGGTCAGCGCCTCGCGCACCTGGTCCACGGTGCCGCTGGTCAGGTCGGCCGCCCCGATCGCGTCGGCGATCACCTTGGCCGCGGCGAGGTCGCCCCGCTCCGCGGCCAGTTGCAGGCCCAGCGCCACGAGCAGGGTGCGCTTGCCCTCGCGCAGGTCGTCGCCGGCGGGCTTGCCGGTCACCGACGGGTCGCCGAACACGCCGAGCAGGTCGTCGCGCAGCTGGAAAGCGACGCCGACGTCGCCGCCGAACTCCAGCAGCGTGGCGATCA
Source organism: Amycolatopsis sp. NPDC114503 (assembly GCF_055633655.1). Lineage (NCBI taxonomy): Bacteria > Bacillati > Actinomycetota > Actinomycetes > Pseudonocardiales > Pseudonocardiaceae > Amycolatopsis > Amycolatopsis sp. NPDC114503. The sequence continues at coordinate 166,073 of NZ_JBVKDT010000007.1, forward strand.
GCCGGTCGTCCGCCCCGGCGAGCGAGGCGCCGAGGTGCAGCGGCCGCTGGACGGTGTACGCGGCGGTCTTGAGCCGGTCGATCCGCAGCGCGGCCTCGGGCGAAGCGTCGCCGACGGCCTGCGTGCGCACGTCGAGGTACTGCCCGGCGAGGACTTCCGTGCGCATCGCGCGCCAAGCCGGGCGAGCCGCCGCGATCGTGGCCGCGGGCAGCGGGGCTTCGGCGAACATGTCGTCGGCCCAGGCCAGCGCCAGGTCGCCCACCAGCACCGCGCTGGCCAGCCCGAACACCGACGGCGAACCGAGCCAGCCGCGGTCGGCGTGCAGTTTCTCGGCGGCCACGTGCACGGTCGGCCTGCCGCGGCGCGAGTCGGAGGAGTCGATGAGGTCGTCGTGGATCAGCGCGCACGCCTGGATCAGCTCCAGGCTCGCCACCGCCTGCAGCGCGCCCTCGGCGAGCGGGCCGGAAGCCGCGCCGCCCGCGCCGCGCCAGCCCCACCAGGCGAACGTCGGGCGGATCCGCTTGCCGCCGCCCAGCACGAAACCGGACAGCGCCTCGATCCCGGCCGCGACGCTCGGCTCGGTGCGCAGGATCTCGGTCCCCGCCCGGCCGAGGAAATCGGCCAGCGCACGCTCCACGTGCACGGGGAGATCGGCGTCGAATCCGGGCGCGTCCATGCCTTCATCCTCCGGGACGAGGGCGGCCGGGGTCACGCCGGGCGCCCCCGGATGTGGCGCACCAGACGCGCTCAGCCGCTCCGGAACGCGTCAGGGCTCCCGCTCGCCGCGAAGTATTCCGCCGCCTCGGCCGGTCCGCGCGGCCGGTAGCCGGGTTCGAGGCAGCCCGCGTACCAGTCCTTCGCGAGATGCCACAGCGCGTCGAGCCCGAGCACCTCGCCCGGACTGTCCACACAGGACTCGGCGCAGTACAGCCGCTGTCGGGAGCGATCGCCCGCGAGCCGGTCGGGCGAGGCCGGGAAGTACGCGACCTGCGCGCCCTCGGGCGGCCGGTCCCGCCGCACGACCAGCGCGGACGGCTCGCCGCAGCCGGGACAGCGCGTCGCCACCAGCACCTCGGGCTCGCCGGAGACGAGGTGCGGGATCGCGAACGAATCCCAGGCGCACCCGCCCCACCACATGGTGTGCTCGCCCATCACCGCGAACCCGAGCGGGACCGCCGCGAACGGCGCGGCCAGCGCCACGTGCTCGCATTCGTCGAGCCACAGCCATCTCGGGTCGGCCATCCGGTGCAGCGCCTGTTTCGCCACCGCGAGCGACCCGTGCGCGGCGCCGGCCAGCTCGGGCGCGGTGGGCGGGCGCCCGCGCGAGGCGAACGCGCGGTAGACGGCCACGCGCACGTCTTCGTCCCAGGCCAGATCGTCTTCACTGCTCATGGGCTCGCCTCCCCGGAGGGTTCGCCCCTGACGGTACGCGCGTGGCCAAGCCCACCCGGCAGCTCTGCCGCGCGTCGAGGCGAGCCACTAGAATTTCACCCCATGACGTCGGTGATCGAAAGGCTGCGGGGGGACGGGCCCGCGTTCTCCGTCGAGTTCTTCCCTCCCCGCGACGAGGCCGACGAGGCTGTCCTCTGGAAGGCGATCCGCGAGCTGGAACCGCTGGACCCTGCGTACATGTCGATCACCTACGGCGCGGGCGGTTCGAGCCGCGACGGCACCATCCGCAGCATCGCCCGCGTCGCCACCGAAACCACGCTCTGCCCGATGGCCCACCTGACGGCGGTCGACCATTCGGTGTCCGAACTGCGGAACGTGATCGGCTGGTACGCGGCGGTCGGCGTCCGCAACATCCTCGCCCTGCGCGGCGACCCGCCGGGCGACGTCTACGGCGACTGGGTGCCGCACCCCGAGGGCCTCACCTACGCCGAGGAACTGGTCGAGCTGGTCCGCTCGCTCGGCGACTTCTGCGTCGGCGTCTCGGCGTTCCCGTACGGCCACCCGCGTTCGGCGGACCTGGAAACGGACACGAAACACCTGGTCCGCAAGTTCCGCGCGGGAGCCGATTTCGCGATCGCGCAGCTGTTTTTCGAGGCAGAGGACTTCCTGCGGCTGCGCGACCGGGTCGCCGCCGCGGGCTGCGACGCGCTCGTGCTGCCCGGCATCATGCCGCTGACCACCCTGCGAACCTTGCACACCACGATCAAGCTGTCCGGCGCTCCCGCGTCACAGCGGCTGCTGGACCGGCTCGAACCGTTCTCCGACGACCCGAAGGCCTTCCGTGCGGCAGGCATCGACTGGGTCACCGAACTGTGCGAGAAACTGATCGCCGAAGGCGTTCCCGACCTGCACTTCTACACCTTCAACCGGTCCAAGGCGACGCGCGAGGTGGTCACCCGGCTCGGACTGGTGCCCGCCCGCGCGTAACTCCGTGGGCTCGGGGCGCCTCCGGCCGGTAGCGTGCCGGACATGGCTTCCACCGAACAGAGCGTTCCGGAGATCTGCGACCGGTACGTCGACGATTACGTGGCCGTGGACCCGGTCGCGGCCACCATGCTCGGCGTCGCGGGCTACGACGACCAGCTGACCGACTATTCGCCCGCGGGCCACGACGCCCGCGCGGACCTGGCGCGGCGCGCGCTGGCCGCGGTGACCGCCGCGGAACCGGCGGACGCGGGGGAGCGGGTCGCGAAGGCCGTGTTCAGCGAGCGGATCGGCCTCGAGTTGGAGATCCACGAAGCGGGTCTCGACGCCGCTTCGCTCAACGTGATCGAGAGCCCGGTGCAGGGCCTGCGGATGGTCTTCGACCTGATGCCGACCGACACCCCGGACGACTGGGCGAACGTCGCGGCCCGGCTGCCGAAGGTGCCCGAGGCGCTGGCCGGCGTCCGCGCGTCGCTGCTGGCCTCGGCCGACAAGGGGCGGGTTTCGGCGCTGCGGCAGGTTTCGAAGGTCGCCGAGCAGTGCGAGACCTGGGCCGGGCTCAAGGACGGCCCCGGTTTCTTCGCCAGCATGGTCGCCGGCGCGGGTGTCGATTCGCTGAAGTCCGAACTGGCCGCGGGCGCGCGGGCGGCGGACGAGGCGTTCGCGGAGTTCGCCGGATTCCTGCGCGCCGAACTCGCCCCGAAGGCCCCGGTCAAGGACGCCGTCGGCGAGGACACCTACCGCCTGTGGTCGCGCTACTTCATCGGCGCGGAGCTGGACCTGCGCGAGGCCTACGAGTGGGGCTGGCACGAATTCTCTCGGCTGGAAACGGAAATGCGCGCGGTCGCGAACCGCATCAAGCCCGGCGCGACGCCCGCGGAGGCCGCCGCGGTGCTCGACGCCGACCCGCGCTATCGCGTGCAGGGCCGTCCGCAGTTCGAGGCGTGGATGCAGCAGCTGTCCGACGACGCGCTGAAGTCGTTGCGCGGCAAGCACTTCGACATCCCGGACCGGCTGATGGCGCTGGAGTGCAAGATCGCCCCGCCCGGCGGCGGTGTCGGCGCGTACTACACCGGACCGAGCGAGGACTTCAGCCGTCCCGGCCGGATGTGGTGGTCGCTTCCCGCGGACCGCAACGAGTTCACGACCTGGCGCGAGGTCTCGACGGTCTACCACGAGGGCGTCCCGGGCCACCACCTGCAGATCGCGACCGCGGTCAACCAGGCCGAGACGCTCACGAAGTACCAGCGGCTGATGACGTTCATTTCGGCGCACGGCGAAGGCTGGGCGCTGTACGCGGAACGCCTGATGGAGGAACTGGGCTACCTCTCGGACGACGGCAACCTGCTGGGGATGCTGTCCGAGCAGATGTTCCGCGCCGCGCGCGTCGTGGTCGACCTCGGCATGCACCTGGAACTGGAAATCCCGGCGGGCACCGGCTTCCACGAAGGCGAGCGCTGGACGCCCGAGCTGGGCCTGGAGTTCATGCTGACCCGCACGATCACCGACCACGCGCACATCCACGACGAGATCGACCGCTACCTCGGCTGGCCGGGCCAGGCCCCCGCGTACAAACTCGGCGAACGCCTGTGGCTCGCTGCCCGCGACGACGCCCGCGCGCGGCAGGGTTCGGCATTCGACATCAAGCAGTTCCACACCAAGGCCCTGCAGATGGGCGGCATGGGACTGGACACTCTGCGCGAGCAGCTGGCGCAGCTGGACTGAGACTGCTTTCCCGGGCCGGTGTTTCCCGCGCCGGCCCGGGTGTCTGCTTCCTATGATCACCGCTCAGCTCATCGAAACCGCCCGGTTCGACCTGGTGCCGCTGTCCGTCTCGCATGCCGAGGAGATGGCTCTCGTCCTGTCCGATCCGGCCCTGCACACCTATATCGGCGGTGCCCCGGACTCGGTGGCAGCTCTCCGTTCGCGGTACCAGCGGATGACCGCGGGCTCGCCCGACCCGGCGGTCTCCTGGCTGAACTGGGTGATCCGGCTGCGCGATTCCGGCCTGGCGGGCACTGTTCAGGCGACGATCGACGGCTCTGTCGCCGAAATCGCCTGGGTGGTGGGAACTCCGTGGCAGGGCCGGGGCATCGCCACCGAAGCCGCGCGAGGACTCGTGGACTGGTTGCTCCTGCAGCCGGTGGACGCGATCGTCGCCCACGTCCACCCGGAAAACCGGGCTTCCGCCGCCGTCGCCGCCGCGGCCGGGCTCACCGCCACCGACGAATGGCAGGACGGCGAAATCCGCTGGCGCCGCACGCCACAAACCCGTTGATCGCCTCCTCTGCCTCTGGTTAAGCTCCCGTCCGTGCACCGGATCTTCCTCGTCACCCCACCTCCGCGCGCCTGAGCGGGGCAGTTTTCGCCGCGTGCGCCCGAAACCGGGCCCGCGGCCACCGGATGACGTCCTGAACCGGCCAACGCACGCTGCCCCGCGTCGTCGATCTCCGATTCCTTCGACGCAGGAGCCCTCTTCCGAATGTCTGTTTCCGTACCTTCGCGCGCCCGTTCGTCGGCCGCCCTAGTCGTCGCCGGCGTGCTCTGGGGAACCGGAGGCCTGTCCGGCTCGCTTCTCGCCCAGCAAGCCGGCCTGCACCCGCTGTCCGTCGCCGCCTACCGCCTGCTCATCGGCGGCGCCGCGAGCGCGGTCTACGTCGCTCTCACCGGCGGGCTTCGCCTTCCCACCAAGCAAAACTGGCACCGCCTCGTCCTCATCGGCGCCCTCTTCGCACTCTTCCAAGCCAGCTACTTCGCCGCCGTCGCACTCAGCTCAGTCAGCACGGCGACGATGACCACGATCGGTGCCGCACCCGTTGTGCTCACTGTGTTTTCCGCGGTGCGGCACCGCCGCGCACCCCGGCTGTGGACCCTGGTGTCCGTCGGAGGCGCCGTCGCGGGGCTGGTGCTGCTGCGCTGGTCACCGGAAACCGCGACGTCACCTTTCCGGCTGGTCGGCGGTCTCGGATTCGCACTGCTCGCGGCGACCGGGTTCGCCGTGCTCACGCTCGTCACCGCGAAGCCCGTCGACGGCCTCGACCCGTTGGCTACCACGGCATTCGGTTGCCTGACCGGCGGTTTGCTGCTGACGCCCGCCGCGCTGTGGCTCGGCATGGGCCTGCCCGCCAGCGCCGACGTGCTGCTGCTGGCCGTGTACTTCGGCGTTGTCCCGACAGCTGTCGCGTATGCCGCGTACTTCCGCGGCCTCGGCGGCGCCCACCCGGTGCTGGGCGCGCTGTCCGCGCTGCTGGAACCGCTGACGGCATCCGTGCTTTCGGTCGTTTTCCTGCACGAACGGCTGAGCGGGTTCGCGTGGGCCGGCGCGGTGCTGCTCGTGGCGGCGCTCGCGGTCGGCTACTGGCGGCCTGAACCTCGGTGACGACGCCCGAGGATCATCATTCACGGACTGTCCGCATTCTTGGAGATTTCGCCACGAACGGGTGAGCAACTCGGCTACGGTGCCGCTCATGATCACCGAAAACCGAATATTCCGGGCATCGGCGCTGGCTGCTGGGGTGGCTCTGCTCGCCTTGCTCGCCGGCTGCGGCGGCGGCTCGACCGCGGGCACCGCCGCAGCTGACTCTCCCGCTTCCGCCGCGAAACCCCCGATCACCGACCCCGCCGTGCAGGCGGCGGCCCTGCGGACCGTGGATCCGTGCGCGCTGCTGGACAGCAAGACCCTCAGCGGCGTCGGCGCACCGGACCAGTCGAGCCTTTCCTCCTCCGAATGGGGCGAGTGCAGCGTCAACGTCAAGGACGCCGGCGGCAAGACCGTCGAACTGGTGCTGCGCGTCGGCGACCAGCTGATCATGTCGAAGGACCCGTCCGAGAAGCTCGAAGGCCTTCCGCTGGTCGTCGACGGCGACAAGCCCGGGTCGTGCTGGGTCTCGGTCGTGACGTCGTTCGAACAGTCGCTGGGGATCACGTTCCAGACCAAGTCCCCTGGCGACGCCTGCGCGCCCGGACGCGCGGCGCTGGCCAAGGTCGTGCAGGCCCTGCACAGCTCCCCGCCGCAGTACAAGCAGGCGCCCGGCTCCGTGCTGACGACCGATCCGTGCGCGGCGGCGGGCAAGCAGGCCGTGGAGGCCGCGCTGGGGCAGAAGTCTTTCGTGGAGCCCAAGAGCCTGCACGAATGCGACTTCTGGTCCGGCGACGGCACCCATTACCCGCAGGTGTCGGTGCATCTGTACCAAGGCCTGCCCGCCGACGCCGGGGACGGCCAGCCCGCCGACCTCGGCGGCGGCGTCACGGCCGTCCAGAAGAAGGACGCGGACAGCAGCGTGGTCAGCTGCGACGCGACCTGGCGCAAGGTCGAGACCCCGAAGGAGGACGAGGCTCGCGGGTACGGCGAGATCGTCTCCGTGCAGTTCAGCGGCGAGCCCGAAAGCGGCCTCGACACCGCCACCGCTTGCACGAAGGCGGTCGCGGTGGCCAAGACGGTGGCCCCGTCACTCGGACACGCCTGACAGCTAGGCCCACGCGCCCGGCCTGACACCCGGGCGCGTGGCGGTTCAGCTAGTTCGCCTGCGCGTCGAGCGGCAGCGACCGCCCCAGAATCGCGAACGGACGCGGGTCGCCGGTGAACTGGTAATCGCGCAGAACGTCGACGAACCCCATGCGCCGGTACAGCTTCCACGCCCGGCTCGTCCCCTCCGGCGTGGAGAGCAGGACGTTCGCGCTGGGTACGCCGTCGAGCAGCCGGCGCAGCAGGTCCTCGCCGATCTGCTTGCCCTGGTTCTCCGGGCGCACGTGGATCTCGGTGAGCTCGAAGTAGTCCGTCAGCCAGCGCTCGGCTTCTTCCGTCCCGGCGCGGCGGGTGAGGCCGTGCCGGACCTGCTCGTGCCACCACTGCCCGGCGCGGCCCTTATAGCCGTAGGCGATGCCGAGCAGCACGCCGTTGTCGTCGAGGGCGGCCATGCAGCGCCAGCCCTCGCGCAACGCGTGCGTGAGCCACATCGGCGCGCGCTGCTCGGCCGTGCCCTCGGGGTAGCGCATCGCGTTCACGTAGATCGCCAGCGCTTCCGGCAGCCGGGCGCGGAACTCGTCGGCGGAGAGCTGCACGTATCGGGAGCATCCGGAGGAGGGCATGGCGGTCACAGTCGACCATCCTCCCCTTCGCCCGCCAGATCGCCGGGGGTGCCCCCGGTGAGCGTGACGAGCGCGTCGAAGGTGGTCGGGAAGATCGACTTCGGATGCCCCGCCGCGGCCCACACCTCGGGATGCTCGCGCAACGCCGTGTCCACGAGCGTCACGAGCTTCTCCGGATGCCCGACCGGAGCGACGCCCCCGATCGGCTGCCCGGTGTGCTCCCGGACGAACGCCGCGTCCGCCTTGCCGACGTCGGCGACCCCGGCGAGCTCCGCCAGCCGGGCTTCCTTCGCCCGATGCGCTCCCGAGGTAAGGGCAAGCAACGCGACCTCGGCCCCGCCGGCAGTGCGGGCCCGGAAAACGAGACTGTTGGCGATAGCGCCGACCGGCACGCCGAGCGCCTCCGCGGCCTGCGCGGCAGTGCGCACCTCGGCGGGCAGCACCCGCACTCCGTCAGCGGCGGCATGCTGTCCGGCCTCGCCCAGTGCGGCGGTGACCTTGGCGACAGCGGGATGGTCGTGGGTGCTCACCCGGTTATGAGACCACGCCAGCGCAGCCGTGTCCCGCACCACGTGCCCGGATTCCACCGGCGGGGTTGAGCGGATTCGCCGGCGCGGCTACTCTGGAAACAGATCGAACAGACGTTCGATACCCGGTGGGAGCGCACCGGCCGGTCCCGGGGTGGGGGAAGCACCTCGGGCCCCCGGCCGGGCCCGCCCGAGCAGGAGGAGGGTCGCCATGTCCGTCTCGGTCGTGTCCCCCGCGGACCGCGCCTCAGAGGGCCGCCCAGACCGACCTGGCGCGGTTGGCGAACAGCTGACGTTCGGTGCTGCGGTGGCGCAGGCGGGGAGTGCTGAGGACGGTTCCGTCTCAGCTGCTGCGGGACGGATGGCTCCTGAGGGCGGCGCTGTTCGGCCGTCGGCTTCCGAGGTTGCGTCTGGTTCGGTTCCGTCGTCTCATTCGGTTCCGTCGTCCGCCTCGGTGACTGACTCTGCTCGGCGTGCTGTGGCGGAGCCTGGCCTCGATCTGTGGCCTGCGTCGGAGAGCGGCTCTGACGCAGTGTCTGCTGCAACGGTCGGCCCTGTGTCCCAGCTTGAGCGCGCCGCGGCGGGTTTCTCGGCTTCCAGGCTGCTGGAGAGAAGCTCCGCCGGACCGTCCGCCGCAGCGACCAGTCCCGCACCCGAGCGCGCCGCTGCCGGTTCCCCAGCTTCCAAGCCGTTGGAGAGCCGCTCAACCGCAGTGTCCGCCGTAGCGACCGATCCCGCTCCTGCGCCCGAGCGCACCGCGCCCGGTTCCCCGGCCTCCAAGCCGCAGGAGAACCGCTCCGCCGCAGCGACCAGTCCCGCTCCCACGCCCGAGCGCACCCCGGCCGGTTCCCCAACCCCCAGGCCCACCGTCCACCACGTCCCCGAACCCGCCCTGCCCAGTTCTCCACCCCCGAGGCAGGTCGTCCACCGCACCCGAGCCGCCGTCCGGCCCTCCGCCGAACCGTCCCCCCGTCGCTCCGGCACCCAGGGCCAGCCGCAACTCCCGCTGTCCCTGCGCCCGCCTGCCCCTCCCGAGGCGGTCACCCTCCTCGCCCAGGCCAATCGCGGACTCGACCACGCGGAAAACGAACGAGACCCGGCCGAACGCTTCATCGGCGCCTACCTCGCCGCCCTCCGCGGCGCAGGTGCGGTGCTCGCCGTCCGAGGCCGTCCGCGCCGGGGACGGGGCCGGCCCGCCAGCGGGTGGGTGCTGCTCGACGCCGTCGCCCCCGAACTGCGCGAATGGTCGGCGTTCTTCGCCGACCACTCCGAAACCCGGGCCGCCGCCGAAGCCGGCATCACCGGCCGCGTCACCGCCGAACTGGCCGCGGGTCTGCTGCAGGCGACCGCCCAGTTCCTCGAATTGGTCCGCCGGGTCGTGCACGGCCTGCCGATGTCCGGGGAAGCTCATGTCGCGTGAACTCGGCACGGTCGACCACGGCCGGTTGCTCGAGGCGTTCTCCGCGGAGGCGCAGCTGCTGGGGGAGGTGGCGCACTCGACGTCGCCCGATTCGCCGGTGCCCACCGCCCCGGGCTGGACGTTGAACGAGCTGCTCAAGCACGTCGGCGTCGTGTACTGGCAGGTGCTCGGCTGGATCCGCGAAGGCCGCCGCCCCGAATCGTGGCGCGAGCCCCTGCCCGGTCAGCCGGTGGTCGATTTCTACTCCGCCGCCCGCACCGAACTCGAGGTGGAACTGGCCAATCACGACCCGGTCTCCCGAGCCGCCACCTGGTGGTCCGCCGACCCGACCCACGGTTTCTGGCGTCGCCGCATGCTCCACGAAACCCTCGTGCACCGGGTGGACGCGGAAAACGCGGCGGGTATCGACGACTCGACAGTCCCGGACGACCTGGCCGCCGACGGCGTCGACGAGGCCCTCACCCTCTACTTCGGACACAAGCTCACCACCATGGGGATCTCGGGAACCCGAAACGGCACAGTCGGTTTCCACACCGGAGGCCACAGCTGGATCGCGAGAGCGGGCCCCGGCGAAACAGAAGCCTGGCGCTGTTCTCCCCGGGAAGCCGACGCCGCGGACGCGGTAGTCACCGGCACTCCCGAGAACGTGTACCTCTGGCTCTGGGGAAGAGTCCCGGTGACCATGGTCCACACCGACGGCGACCACGAGCTGTCCGCTCAAGCCTGGGCCCTGCTGCGACTAGCCACCAGGTGACCGCTGAGAACCGAAAGCGGGGAAGCTTCCCGGTTTCTCACTGGCCGCCTGGCGATCCGGCTGTGCCGGCAAGCGCGATACCCCCGCGCTTGCCGGCACAGTTCTTTCACCCGATCCAGCCAGCCGGCGATCCGCCGTTTTTGTCGGCCCTCGCCGTTACCGTGGCGGCATGGCACCACGTTTGGTCAACCTGGCCATCGCCGCAGAAGAACCCGCACGCCTGGCGCGATTCTGGTCCGACCTCCTGGGCTGGCACACCACCGAATCCCTGGACGAGGCCACCGTCCGCCCTCCACTCGACGACGGCTGCGATCTCAACCTGGTCTTCGCTCCCGCATCCCGCCCGAAGACCACCAAAAACCGGCTCCACCTAGACCTGTCCAGCACCTCCGCCCGGCACCAACGCGAAACAGTCGCCCGAGCCGTTTCCCTGGGCGCACGCCCCATCGACATCGGCCAGCACAACGTCCCGTGGATCGTCTTGGCAGACCCCGAAGACAACGAGTTCTGCGTACTCGAACCCCGCCAGGAATACGCCAATTCCGGTGCCATAGCGGCGATCGTCCTCGACGCGGAGGACCCCGCGCGCCTGGCCCGCTTCTGGTCCCCGCTCACAGCCTGGCCCATCACCGCCGAAGAGCCCGCCATCACCACCCTGAGCAACCCCGCCGGCCGTGGCCCCACGCTCGAATTCCTCCGCGTGAAAACCCCGAAGCACAGCAGGAACCGCCTCCACCTGGACCTGGCTCCGGCCCTCCACGACGACCCCGCCGCCGAAACCCGCCGCCTCCAAGCCGCCGGCGCCCACCTAGTCGGTCAAACCGACTTCACAGACCCGGAAGACAACGAATTCCGCCTGCTCGCCCCACGCTGATCCGCGCCACGTTTCCCGCAGATCACGCACTCCCAGGCACCCTCTGACACACCCGAAACACCACGGGACGCCCCCGGTTACGTGCGTCAGGAACGGTAAGTCCCATGGATATGCCTTCGACGCCCCGCAGCCTCCTCGCGAACGCCCTTCCCAACGAGCCAGCACACCTCACTCGCTCCGAGTCAGGCCCCAGCAACCCCAAAGAAAACCGCCCACCTGCCCGAGCCTGGCGAGTACGCGTACGTTCCGACGACCACCCCGGAACGCTGGCCCGCTTCGCCATCCGGCTAGCCGACCTCGAATGCCGCGTCGTCGGCCTCACCAGACACCCCATACCCGGCGGCGTGCTAGACGAGTTCGTGCTGCGCCCCGCAACCGGCCTTCCCCAGCACCTCCTGATAGACGCCCTCCGCGACGAAGGCGGCGATTGCCTGGGGATGACCGAAACCGCCATCCCCGAACTCCGCGCTCCAGCCGCCGCGCCCGAGGAATCGATCGCCGAGGCCGCCGCCCGAGAACTCCTCACCCCGATCACGGGCACACCAACCACTGACCAGACGACAGCCGCTGGGCCTCACGCCGGGGACCACGGTGTTCCGGATGCAACTGCGTTCCGCACCGACCGGGAAATGCGCGCTGAGATCCCTGCGTACGACCACCATGCTTCGTCAGCACCGTCGGCGGCTGACCAGAAGACCGGCCCTGAAGCCGATGCCCGCGAAGGCTCGGCGGCAAATCTGTTCCCCGTTGCGGATAACCCGCCCTCTGATTCCGTCGTCCGAGAATTGCGCCGCCCTGGAGCAAATGCTCGCGCTGCCGATCGAGAGGCCGCCTCCGGGACCGGCGTCCGGGAGCCGTCCGCAACTCAACCCCTCGCGCTGAGGAAGTCCTACGACGATGCCGCAATCCGGGATTCGTCTGCCACAGCGGCGAACGGATTCGCCTCTGCTCAGGAGGCTGGAGGCGGTACCGCGGAACGCCGCACCGCAACTGCACTCCCCGTCGCGGGGGAGTTGTGCATCGGGACTGGGGAACTGCGCGCCCCAGCAACACCCGCTCACGCCGCGCGAGAGGCAGTTGTCGAAACCAGCGTCTGCGGACTTCGCGATTCGACCGCAACGGCGCTCAGCGCCGCTCGGCGGGCGATTGCTGATCCCGGCTGCCGTGCTCCGATGCTGCGGTTGGTCCTGTCCGCCGACCTCGTCACGCTCGTCCCGGCAAGCGAGGCCAACCCCGGACGCACGGAGGGCGGGCACCGGGCGGTCTTTCCCTTCGGCGACGGCCCAGCATTCGTCGCGCGGCGGCGGTGGGTGGCGTTCGCCGAATCCGAACTTGCTCAGGCTGCGGCGTTCCTGGAATTACTCGCTGCGGCAGAGCAGAATCTGGCCGCGCCGGTGGTGCTCGACCGTCCGGACGGGGCCGCAGTCGTTCTGCGGATCGGCACTCCGCGCGACATCGACGCGATCGGCGCGGTACATCTTCGCTGTTCGGCGAAGACGTTGTTCAACCGCTATCACACCGGGCTGCGCACGGTTCCCCGAAAATGGCTGCACCGCTTGCTCATGCCGCCGCGCGGAACCAGTTTGCTCGCGGTGTGCGGTCGGGACGTGATCGGGTTCGGACAGCTGATCCCTCAGCGCGACGGCACGGCTGAGGTGTCGCTGCTCGTCGAGGATGCTTGGCAGCGACAGGGAATCGGCACGGCGCTGCTCGCTCGGCTGGTCGCCCTCGCCGGGGCGGGCGGAACCACGGAGCTGACCGCGGTCTGTCTTCCGGGCAACGACGCGATGGTCCGGACTGCTGCTCGCGCCGGACTGCACGTCGAAACCAGTCCGGACGACAGCACGGTGCTGCGGCTCTCCGCCGACCGGATGTCTCGGACGCCGCAGACGGTCAGCGGTTCCAGAACCAGTCTTTGCCCCGCGCCTCGCGCAGCGCCTGCTTCTTCCGGTCGGGAGTGAGCCGGTCGAGGTAGAGCTTTCCGTCGAGGTGGTCGGTTTCGTGCTGGAGGCATTGGGCCAGCACGTCGACGCCCTCGACCTCGATCGGCTCGTTGCGCAGGTCGACGCCGCGCACGACGGCGTGCTTCGCGCGGACTGTCGGGAACCACAGTTCCGGCACGGACAGGCAGCCCTCGCCGATTTCGTGGGTCTCCTCGGAGAGGTGGGCGATCTCCGGGTTGATGACGTACCCGGTCAGCCCGCCGACGTCGTAGCTGAACACCCGCAGCCCGACCCCGATCTGCGGTGCCGCGAGCCCCGCCCGGCCCTCCGGCTGCACGCTGTCGAGGAGGTCCTTCACCAGCGCCTCGATCTTGCTGTCGAACGTGGTCACCGGGTCGCACACGGACTTGAGCACCGGGTCACCGAAGTAGCGCAACTCGCGCATCGCCATGATCGAACGTCCTTTTGTCCACCGAGGGGCCACGAGAAGTCTAGTGACACCACCTGCTTCCCCGACGCGGGTCCGCCGAGCACGCCCGCTTGCCGCGCTACGGGGCTGGCCGGTCGGCGGAGTGATAGGCGGGACGTGCTTGCGCTTCGTGGCGTGGCCGCGGGACGGAGGCACCGGTCGGCGGAGCGTTGGGCGGGACGTGCTTGCGCTTCGTGGCGTGGCCGCGGGACGGAGGCACCGGTCGGCGGAGCGTTGGGCGGGACGTGCTCGCGTTTCGTGGCGTGGCCGCGGGACGGAGGCACCGGTCGGCGGAGCGTTGGGCGGGACGTGCTCGCGTTTCGTGGCGTGGCCGCGAGACGAAGGCTCCAGTCGGCGGCACCATGGGCCGGACGCGCTCGCGTTCATGGCTTGGCCGAGCAACGACCCGGGCAGTGTCAAGCTCTCAAACGAAGTCCCTTCGGCGTCGCACGGAAGCCGGCTTCCTGCAGGATCTCGGCCAGCTCAGACGTCAGCGCGTGCTCGCCGTCCGCGCGCTGGACGGCCAACTGACCCAGCCAGCCCTCCCGGACAGCCGTCGACAAGGCAGCCGCGGCGGCTTGCAGTGAACCGCGTTCCTCGGTGAAGCTCAGCAACGACCGGCCGCCGCGTTCGACGTACAGGGCGGGGATTCCGTCGACCAGCACCGCCAGCGCTCCGGCCTTGCGCGCCGGCCGGTGTTTCGTGTCACCGGTTGCGGCGGGCCAGGACAGCGCCGCGCCGTACGGCTGTGCTGGATCCGCAGCGGCGAGAACTACGGCACGAGCGTTGTCGTTGCGGCCCGCGGCGGCGGGTGCGGTGCTGGAGAGGGCGCGCAGCCGGTCGACTGCGCCCTTCGCCGCGAACTGTGCGGCACCGAGACCTTCGACGACATAGCCGCGAATGACCTGTCCGGTGTCTTCCATGCCGCGCAACACCTTGTAGATCCCGGAAAAACCGCCGGTGACCCGTTCGGTGTCGAGCGCGCCCCGGGTGAGGACGCCGTGCCGTTCCAGGAACGCCTCGGTGCGGGCATGCGCGCGACGCGTCGGCTCGGCTTCGCGGAGCGGGGTCAGCGCCCATCGGCCGGCCGCGGTCGGTGGCCCGGAGCGTGAGGGCATCGCCGGACGCCCGGCGCGCATGCGGGCGTACCGGCCGCGTGGTGCTTGCCGCCGCGGTTTGTGTGCGCCATGGCCCGCGACCTGTGCACGCAGCGGCGCGAGTGTGTCGCCGGTGACCAGCCCGGCCCACACCAGATCCCACAGCGCGGCTAGCACGGCACCGTCGTCCGGCGGTTGCTCCAGACCGGGGGTGACCCGGTCGACGAGCTGCCGGAAGAACAGCGCTCCGCCTTCCAGCGCCGTCACGATCGCTTCGTGCAGCGGGCCGGACGGCGGATTCTCCTCGACCTCGGGCAGCAGCAGATCCGCGACGTCGGAGGGAGCCAGAGCCAGCCAGCCGTCCCCGCCGGAGAGCGCGCCGCAGCCTGCCCAGGTGACCTCGCCCGCGGTGGTGAGTTCGTCGAGCAGCGCGGGGGAGTAGCCCGGCAACCGGCTGGGCAGGATCAGCGACTCCACCGCGCTCGCCGGCAAGGGCGCACCTGCCAGTTGTTCGACCACCGACAGCACATCGTCGGCCGTCGGCGCGGACCTCAGCCGCGCGCCGATTCCGTGCCACGCGGGCAAGAACCGGCCCAGCGCGGCCGGTTCCACGGGCTCGACCTCTGCCCGCAGCCGGGCGAGCGACGCACGCCGCAACCGGCGCAGTACGGCCGAATCGCAGTATTCGACGCCCACGCCATGGGTTTCCGGATGTCCGACCGGACTCAGTTCGCCGCGGACGAGCCTGCCTTCACCGGTGAGCCGGTCGAGCACGCCGGTGACGACGGCCGTGCCCAGCCCGAACCGGTCTGCCGCAGCTGTCGCGGAGAACGGACCGTGGGTTCGCGCGTAGCGGCCGAGCAGATCGCCCACTGGATCCGCTACCGGCTCGGTGAACGCCTCGGGCACGCCGACCGGAAGCGCGACGCCCAGCGCGTCCCGCACCCGTCCGGCGTCCTCGATGGCCAGATACCGCTCCTCGCCGCCGATGCGCACCTGGATCGCACGCCGTGCCGAGGCGAGTTCTGCCAGCCATTCCGGCTGGATCCCTCGTTCCGCGGCTTCCGCGACGGACAGATCGCCGAGGAACCGCAGCAGGTCCGCCGCGTCCTCCGCCGACCGGGCGTGCCGCTCCGGATCGAGCCGCTGCAACGACCGTTCGACCTCGGCCACGGCCTCGGGATCGAGCAGCTCCCGAATCGCCTCCGTGCCCAGCAATTCGGCCAGCAGCGCGGAATCCAGCGACAGCGCCGCGGCCCGCCGCTCGGCCAGCGGGGCGTCTGTCTCGTACAGGAACATCCCGACGTAGCCGAACAGCAGGCTCCGCGCGAACGGCGACGCGGCCGGCGTCTCCACCTCGACCAGCCGCACCTTGCGCGCCCGGACGTCCGACATCAGCTCCCGCAGACCGCCGACGTCGTAGACGTCCTGCAGGACCTCGCGCATGGCCTCCAGCACGACCGGGAACCGCTCGTACTTCGCCGCCACCGACAACAGCTGCGACGCCCGTTGCCGCTGCTGCCACAACGGGGTGCGCCGCCGCGGATCGCGCCGCGGCAGAAGCAGCGAGCGTGCCGCGCACTCCCGGAACCGCGCCGCGAAGACGGCCGAGCCGCCGACCTCCGCCACGATCAGCTGCTCGACCTCCTCCGGGTCCAGCAGGACGTCGTCGGCTCCGATGGTGACTTCGCCGCCGTCGGCGTCGAGTGCGTCGGGCAGCCGCAGCACGATGCCGTCGTCGGAGTGCGCCACCTGGGCGTCGACGCCGCGGTTTTCCCGCAGCCGCGCGGCGATCGCGAGCGCCCACGGAGCGTTGACCTGCGCGCCGAACGGCGAGTGCAGCACGATCCGCCAGTCGCCCAGCTCGTCGCGGTAGCGTTCGAGCAGGATGACCCGGTCGTTGGGCACGTGCCGGGTCGCCGACTTCTGTTCTTCCAGATACGCCAGCAGGTTGTCGCAGGCGCGCTGGTCGAGCCCGGCCGCGGCGGCCCGGTCCCTCGCCGCCGCGGTGTCCGAAGTGGACAGTTCGCGGACGAACGCGCCGAGCGCCCGCCCCAGTTCCAGCGGCCGTCCCGCGGCGTCGCCCTTCCAGAACGGCATCCGGGCGGGCTGGCCGGGGGCGGGCACGACGATCACGCGGTCATGGGTGATGTCGGTGATCCGCCACGACGAGGTGCCGAGCAGGATCGTGTCGCCGACCCGCGATTCGTAGACCATCTCCTCGTCGAATTCGCCCACGCGCGAGCCGGGTTTGCCTTCGTCGCCCGGCGTCATCACGGTGAACAGCCCGCGATCCGGGATGGTGCCGCCGGACGTGACGGCCAGCCGCTGCGAACCCGGCCGCCCGTGCAGTTCGCCGCCTACCCGGTCCCACGTGATCCGCGCCCGCAGTTCGCCGAACTCCTCGCTCGGATAGCGGCCGGCGAGCATGTCGAGCACCGCGTGCAGCGCGTCGTCCGGCAGCGAGCTGAACGGCGCCGCCCGCCGGACGAGCGCCGCCAGCTCCGGCACCGTCCACGGTTCGAGCGCCACCATCGCCACGACGTGCTGGGCCAGCACGTCGAGCGGGTTGCGCGGGTACCGCACCGCCTCGATCGCCCCGGTCGCCATCCGCTCCGCGACCACCGCGCACGACACCAGGTCGCCGCGGAACTTCGGGAACATCACGCCGGACGACACCGCGCCGACCTGGTGCCCGGCCCGGCCGACGCGCTGCAGCCCGGACGCCACGGTGGGCGGAGCCTCGATCTGCACGACCAGATCCACCGCGCCCATGTCGATGCCGAGCTCGAGCGACGACGTGGCCACCACGCACGGCAGCCGCCCGGACTTCAGTTCCTCTTCGACATGGGTGCGCTGCTCGCGGGACATCGACCCGTGGTGCGCCCGCGCGATGACCGGCTCCGCACCCGTCGTGACGCCGGACTGCCCGACCGCCTCGGCCGGGAACGTATCGCTCTGAGACAGACCGGTCTGCTCGGACGCGAGTTCGTTGAGCCGCGCGGTGAGCCGTTCGGTGAGCCGCCGCGAGTTGCCGAACACAATGGTGGAACGGTGCGCGCGGATCAGCTCCAGCACCCGTTCCTCGACCGCGGGCCAGATCGACGGCCGCTTCACCGCCGCGCCCGCCACCTCCTCCTGAGTGCCGATCCCGCCTTCCGACGGCAACTGCGACAGCGACGTGAGGTCGTCGAGCCGCTCCATCGGCGACGGTGCCGGGCCGTCGAGGTTCGCCATGTCCTCGACGGGCACCTCCACCCGCACCTCGATGGTCTTCGCGAGTTTCGGCTGCACGACGGTGACCGGGCGGCCGCCGGCGAGGAACGCGCTCACCTCGTCGATCGGACGCACGGTGGCCGACAGCCCGATGCGCTGGGCCGGCTTGGACAGCAGCGCGTCGAGCCGTTCCAGCGACAACGCCAGGTGCGCGCCGCGTTTTCCGCCGGCGACGGCGTGCACCTCGTCGACGATCACCGTCTCGACACCCTTCAGCGATTCCCGCGCCGAGGACGTGAGGATGAGAAACAGCGACTCCGGCGTGGTGACCAGCACGTCCGGCGGGGTTTTCCCGAACGACCGGCGCTCCGCCGCCGTGGTGTCGCCGGTCCGCATGCCGACCTCGATCTCCGGCGCGGGCAGGCCGAGCCGGTGCGCGGTCTGCGAGATGCCCGCCAGCGGCGCGCGCAGGTTGCGCTGCACGTCGACCGCCAGCGCTTTCAGCGGCGAGACGTAGAGGATCCGGCACCGCTCGCGCGGATTCGCCGGCGGAGGTTCCGCCGCCAGCCGGTCCAGTGCCCACAGGAACGCGGACAGCGTCTTGCCGGACCCGGTGGGCGCCACGACCAGGGCGTGCTGCCCGGCGTGTGCGGCCCGCCAGGCCCCTTCCTGCGCGGCCGTCGGGGCGGCGAAGGCTCCGGCGAACCAGGTGCTGGTCGCCGGGGTGAAGAGGTCGAGGACGTCGTTTGCCACGGGATCCATCATGCGCGGCGCCACCGACAATTTCCGGGGCTCAGGCAGAGCGGTCCGGGCCGGATCCCCTCGCGTGGGTGACCGATCGGCTTAGATCGCGTACTTCCACACGGTCAGCGAATAGGCCGAATACCAGGCCCCGACCAGCACGAACACGGTCGTCGCGGAGATCATCGTGGACTTCTTGCGACCGGCCAGTCCCATCGCGACGGGCAGCAGGAGCGCGAAGTCCGGGAGCAGGAACCTCGACTTCAAGGCAGGCAGCCCGGCACTGCACAGGACCAGCACCACGACGCCCACCGCGTACGCCGCCAACGGCCACGGCATCCGGCGGCCAGTCACCGCGACGACCGTGACGACCGCGAGCGCGATCGCCGTGAGCGTCACGAGCACGACGAGCGTCTCCCACGCATTACCCGAGGTGAAAAGCGTCTGCGTGATCCACTTCCAGGCTTCGGCACCGGTGTCGAAACGCGTGTTCCAGCCGCGAAGCTCCACGTCCTGCCAGCCGGTCAAACTGCCGGTCTGCACCGCGACGAACGCCCAGTACCCGAGCAGGCCGAGCGGCGCGACAACGACGCACACGAGCGCGTTCCACCGCTGTCTGTTCCGCCACACGTCGACAGCGGCGGCGATCACCACGACAGCGACCAGCACGCACGCGGTGGACCGGGTGAGCCCGGCGAACAGCGTCGCGGCAGCGGAGAGGTACCACTTGCGTTCGAGCACGCCGACCAGCGCCCACGCGGCGAACGCGGTGAAGAGCGCCTCGGTCATCACCATGCTCTCGGCGATCGCCATCGGCGCGGCGCCCCACAACACCGCGAGCAGCAACCCCGCTCGACGGCTGTGGACGAGCCGGCCGATTCGGTACATCGCCGTCGCCGCCGCGATTCCGGCGAGCGTCGACAGCAGGATGCCTGCGCCGAAGTACGACACCCCGGGCAGCTTCTCGAGCAAGCCGGTCAACGCCGGGTACAGCGGGAAGTACCCGTACGACGCGTCCGGATACGGCAGGCCGGCGGCATCGAGCGGATTGCTCACGCCGGTGTAGCTGTGCTCCGCGATCTGCAGGTACCACCAGCCGTCCCAGGACTGCAGCCGTTCGCCGAGCGGCAAGTCCCGCGGCGCGGCCATAGCGGCGAGCGCGCCGAGGCCGACCAGCCGCGCCACGAGGTACAGCACCGCCGCGTGCACGTAGCCGGAGCGGCCCCATTTGCCCGCCGCAACCCGCAATCGGTTCGCCGGACCGCCCGCCGCTGTCTGTCCGAACTGGTCTCGGCGAGTCTTGTCCACTAGCTCTGTCATTGCCTCCCCGTCCTCGGAAGACGAGACGTTCCGTTGTTTCCCGGGGTTGCGTGCGCCGCGAGTTTCGCGGGTCCGCACGCACGGTGACCGGGCACGTGGCAGCATCTCCGCCAGCGCTGCTTGAGTCGAGGGGAAATTACTGTGCGGATCCTGTCGGTGGACCTCGGGACGTCCAACACCGTTGCCGTCCTTTCCGCGCACGGCAGGCCGCCTCGCGTCGTAGAGGTCGACGGGTCGGCCAACATGCCCTCCGCGGTCTTCGCCGGGGAAGACGGCACGCTCATGGTCGGCCGGGACGCCGAACGCCGCGCGCGGCTTGACCCGACACGGTTCGAGCCCAACCCTAAACGGCGCATCGACGAGCAGACACTGCTGCTCGGCACAGACGTCGTGCCGGTCAACGAAGCGCTGGCCGCGATCCTGCGCCGGGTGCTCGACGAGACCACGCGCCAGCTCGGCGGCGAACAGCCGGACGAGGTCCGGCTCACACACCCCGCGCAGTGGGGTCCGGTGCGCCGCAACGTATTGCTGAGCGCGGCGCGGCTCGCTGGCATTCGCGGAAACGTAGTCCTCGTGCCGGAGCCCGTCGCCGCCGCGGCGCACTTCGCGTCGTTCCCTGAGCGCGCGCTGGCTCCAGGGAAGGCTCTCGCGGTTTACGACCTCGGCGCGGGCACCTTCGACGTCGCAGTCGTCGGCGCGAACCAGAACGGCTACACAGTGCTCGCCGAGGACGGTCTGCCCGACCTCGGCGGCCTCGACGTCGACCAAGCGCTGATGGTCCATGTCGGACGTGAGGTGTCGCACTCGGACCCGCAGCGCTGGCAGCGGCTGCTTCGCCCCGAGTCCACTGCGGACCGGCGTACGCGACGCGCGCTGCAAGAAGACGTGAAGGCCGCGAAGGAAGCGCTGTCTCGGCATCCGCAGACAGAGGTACCGATGCCGGAGCCGTTCAAGGACGTGCTCGTTACGCGCGGAGAGCTCGAAGGCTTGGTGCGTCCGGCGATGCTGCGCAGCGTGGAGCTGCTTTCGCGGACGCTGCGTTCGGCTGGGCTGACCTCGGATCGTCTCGTCGGCATCTACCTCGTCGGCGGGTCGAGCCGGTTGCCGCTGGTCGGGTCGATGATCGCGGAGAAGCTCGGCGTCGTCCCGACGAGCCTTGACCAGCCTGAGACGGCTGTCGCGCTGGGTGCGCAGCATGTCGCTAAAGACGGACTGTCGATGCGTACGCAGAACGTCGAGGGCCAGGTGGCGTCAGGCGTGCCGTACGCGTCGCCTGCTGCGCCACAAGGCAACTACCCGGCGTACTCGCCGACGCAGCCACAGCAGATGCCGCCGTTCCAGTCTTCGCCGGCACCGTCCAACTTTCCGACGTACACGCCAGCTGCGCCGGAGAAGAAGAGCCGCACCAAGCTGTTGATCGGCATCGCGGCGGCTGTGGTGGTTGTGCTCGCTGCGGGGTTGACCGTGTTTCTCACGACACAAGGTTCGTCAGTGAAGACGTACACCGCTGACGAGTGCCGTACGCCGGGGCAAGCCGACTCGTCCGGATTGACGGGCTGCATGCGTCAGCTGGCTGGCAAGGTCGCTGACAACGGCGGCTGTGCTCCCGGCATGGGCAACGGTCCGGCTGCGCCGGCGAAGAGCCTCGGGGCCGCGGCGACGTGTGCCGCGCCGGGACGCGCGGGCACTCAGGTGACGTACGTGCAGGGGCAGTCGGCAGCGGAGCTGAAGCAGTACACCGACGGACTGCTGACCTCCGCGGGCGGCGATCGCACCGAAGCGGACTGGAAGGGCAACGCCCTCGAAGGCCACTACTCGGCGGCGGCCGGGCAGTCGTCGGCGGTTCTCGTGTTCACGGTGAAGGACCGGCCCCTCGTCGGGTTCCTCTATCAGGTGAATTCCGGCGGACAGGCGGCCACGCCGGGCGCGCTGGCCGACTACTTCGAACAGAACGTCCAGCCGGGGGAGTGATCCCGGCCCGCGCGGGAAAGCTAGCATTCGCCCGATGCGTATCACGGTGTTCCGACGGCTGATGGCCGAGGAGTTCGGGTCCGGACGCGCCGAGATGCTCGCCAAGGACCACGTGTTCAGCGGGCTCGGCGGGCGCACGGTCGAAGAGGCGCTGAGCTCGGGGACGTCGGCGAAAGAGATCTGGCGAGCGGTCTGCGTCGAGTTCGAGGTGCCGCCGGAACGGCGCTGACCTGGGGGTTCTGCCGCCAGACGCGGTGGCGGGCGAAAACCTCGCCGGATGGGCGTGTCGCTGTAAACCTCGAACACCTGTTCGTCTATGGTGTTGTGCACAACGGGGCCAGCGATCCACAGATCAGTCGCCGCGCCTGGAATTGTCGGTCCCTCCCCGTAGCGTCGGACCGGACAGAGCTTGGACCCCGGACAAGCTTGATCTGGACAACCGAACACACAGGCCCCAACCAGCGAGGTGGACTTCCATGCCAGCAGCACCCGACAAGGACAAGGCGCTCGAACTCGCCCTTGCGCAGATCGACAAGCAGTACGGCAAGGGCTCGGTGATGCGCCTCGGCGAGGACAACCGCCCGCCCGTCTCCGTGATCCCCACCGGCGCGATCGCCCTCGACGTCGCGCTCGGCATCGGCGGCCTGCCCCGCGGCCGCGTCATCGAGGTCTACGGCCCGGAGTCCTCCGGTAAGACCACGGTCGCCCTGCACGCGGTGGCGAACGCGCAGCGCAACGGCGGCATCGCGGCGTTCATCGACGCGGAGCACGCGCTGGACCCGGAGTACGCCAAGAAGCTCGGCGTGGACACCGACGCGCTGCTCGTGTCCCAGCCGGACACCGGCGAGCAGGCGCTGGAGATCGCGGACATGCTGATCCGCTCCGGCGCGCTCGACATCCTGGTCATCGACTCCGTGGCCGCGCTCGTGCCGCGCGCCGAGATCGAGGGCGAGATGGGCGACTCGCACGTCGGCCTCCAGGCCCGCCTGATGAGCCAGGCGCTGCGCAAGATGACCGGTGCGATGAACAACTCCGGCACCACCGCGATCTTCATCAACCAGCTGCGCGAGAAGATCGGCGTCATGTTCGGCTCGCCGGAGACCACGACCGGCGGCAAGGCGCTGAAGTTCTACGCCTCGGTCCGGCTCGACGTCCGCCGCATCGAAACGCTCAAGGACGGCGGCGAGCCGGTCGGCAACCGCACCCGCGTCAAGGTCGTCAAGAACAAGATGGCCCCGCCCTTCAAGCAGGCCGAGTTCGACATCCTCTACGGCGTGGGCGTCTCCCGTGAGGGCTCGCTCATCGACATGGGCGTCGACCAGGGCATTCTGCGCAAGTCGGGTGCCTGGTACACGTACGAGGGCGACCAGCTCGGCCAGGGCAAGGAGAACGCGCGGAAGTTCCTGCGCGACAACCCGGACATCGCCAACGAGATAGAGAAGCGCATCAAGGAGAAGCTCAACATCGGTCCGCAGGTCGACGCCGAAGCCGAGGCAGTGCCCGCGCCGGTCGACTTCTGATCCGGGGAGGGGAGGGGATCGGCGGGTTCCCTCCCCGGTGCTCGGGCCGGGTGCCGGTCCGCCGCTGAAACCGGGGTTCCGGTGCGGTTTCGCCGCGACGGGATCTTCGGGCGTGGCGGTGTTCCGGAGGCGTCGGTGTCCTGCTGCCTGGCGGGGAGAGGATTCCCAAGCTGGGCGTGGGACGGCTGAGTGCGGTCGGCGGATGGTGAGCCGGTTGCTGCTCGGGCGGTCGACGGATGGTGAGCGGATGCAGCTGGGTGGGTCGGCAGATTGTGAGCTGATGCTCCTGGCTCGCTCAGCGGATCGTGAGCGGATTGCGGCTGGGGTCGGTCAGCGTGCCGCGCGCAGCCAGCCCTAGGCAGCGGGCTCCCGGTGCCGGGATTCGCTGGCGCGGAGGCTGATCGCGTCCGGCCAGGTGTGAGTTTCGTCGGCTGCGGTTCGGCCGGCGGCAGACGAGACGGTGCTGAACCGGCGGTGTTCGGCACCAGGTGGAAAACGGTGTGGCGGTGCCGTCGTCCGAGGACGGCGCCGGGAACGGGAGTGCAGTCGTGGCCAGGGCACCGAAGGTCGATCCGATGGAGTTGCCTCCGGAGGAGCGGGCCAAGAAGGCCAAGGAGATCTGCTTCGATCTCCTCGCCGCCCGGCCGCGGGCGGTCGAGGAGCTGCGGCAGACGTTGCAGCGCAAGGGTTTCGACAGCGAGACCAGCGAAACCCTGCTCGGCAAGCTGGACCGGGCCGGCCTCGTCAACGACGCCGAGTTCGCCGAAGCCTGGGTTCGCGACCGGCACGCCAACCAAGGGCTGTCGCGCACAGCGCTGGTCGCGGAGTTGCGGCGCAAGGGCGTCGACGACGAGATCGCGGCGCAAGCGGCGGAGGAAGTCGACCGGGAGTCCGAGGAACAGCGGGCTCGCGAGCTGGTGCGCAAACGGCTGAGGTCGCTCGGGAACGTTGACGAGCAAACCGCGATCCGCCGGCTGCTCGGATTCCTCGCGCGCAAGGGCTATCCGCAAGGACTGGCGTACACGGTGATCCGCGACGAGCTTCGCGAGTTCGGCGCGGAGTCCAGCCTGCTGGACGACGCGACGATCGACTGATCGACCCGCGCCATCAAGAAACCCGCCGCCTCCAGCACGAAGGCGACGGGTTTCCGGAACGGCTCAGCGCAGCGCGGCGGCTTCGGCGGCCAGCTTCTTGACGGCAGCGAAGTCCTTGGCAGCCAACAGTTTCGCGGGTGTCAGCCACGATCCGCCGATGCAGCCGACGTTCGGCAGCGCCAGATACGACGGTGCCGACGAGAGCGTGATCCCGCCGGTCGGGCAGAACTGCAGCTGCGGCAGCGGCCCGGCGATCGACTTCAAGAACGCCGTGCCCCCGCTGGCTTCCGCCGGGAAGAACTTCAGCGCGCTCAACCCGCGTTCGGCCAGCCGCATCGCCTCCGACACCGTGCTCGCGCCCGGCAGGAACGGCAGCCCGGTGGCGAACGCGGCGTCCAGCACCGCGTCCGTGCAGCCCGGCGTCACCAGGAACTTCGCGCCCGCGTCGGCGGCCTGTTTCGCCTGCTCCGGCGACGTCACCGTGCCGGCGCCCACGACGATGTCGGGCACCTCCGCGGCGACCCGCTCGATCGCGGCCAGCGCGACCGGCGTGCGCAGCGTCAGTTCGATCACTCCGATCCCGCCGGCGTGCAGGGCGCGGGCCGTCGGGACCGCGTCGTCGACGTCGTCGATCACCACGACGGGCATCACGGGGGACAGGGCGAGCAGGTCCGTGCCGGTGGTCACTGACCGACCTCCTGGGTCTGGAGAGCGTAGGGGGACGCGTCCATTGTCCCGCTTCCGAATGGCGGAACGCCCCGGGCGAGGTCCAGCTCCGGCGTGAGCGCTCCGAACACGCTCGCGCCCTGGTCAGCCGGGCCGACCGCACGGCGCAGCGCCCCGAACAGCTCCCGCCCGGTCCCGCTCCACGCGGCCTCCGACGGCGGAGCGTCCGCCAGGTCCCGCTGCGCCAGTTCGTCGTCCGCGACCAGCACGTCGAGCGCCCCGGACCGGGCGTCGAACCGGACCACGTCGCCGTCGGCGATCCGGGCGATCGGCCCGCCCACCGCGGCCTCCGGCGTCACCTGGATCGCGGCCGGAACCTTGCCCGACGCACCCGACATCCGCCCGTCAGTGAGCAGCGCGACCCGGAATCCGCGGTCCATCAACACCCCCAACGCCGGTGTCAGACCATGCAGTTCCGGCATGCCGTTCGCCTGCGGACCCTGCTGCCGCAGCACCACGACCACGTCCCGGTCCAGTTCCCCAGCCTCGAACGCCACCCGGAACGCCTCCTGCGACGTGAACACCCGCGCGGGTGCCTCGACCACACGGTGCTCCGGGGCGACCGCCGACACCTTCGTGACCGCCCGGCCCAAGTTGCCCTCCACCATCCGCAGCCCGCCGTCCGGCGCGAACGGCCGCCAGACCGGACGCAGCACCTCTTCGTCGAGGCTGCGCGTCGGCACGTCCCGCCACACCAGTTCGCCGTCCGACAAGATCGGCTCCCGCGTGTACCGGCGCAGACCAGGGCCCGCGACGGTGTGCACGTCCTCGTGCAGCAGTCCCGCGTCGAGCAGCGTGCCGACGAGGAACTGGATGCCGCCGGCCGCGTGGAAGTGGTTGATGTCCGCGCTGCCGTTCGGATACACCCGCGCGAGCAGCGGCACGACCGCGGACAGGTCCGAGAAGTCGTCCCAGCTCAGCTGAATCCCGGCCGCCGCGGCGATCGCCACCAGGTGCATCGTGTGGTTCGTCGACCCGCCGGTGGCCAGCAGCGCGACGATGCCGTTCACGAACGCTTTTTCGTCCAGCACCTGCGAAATCGGCGTGTACGCCTCGCCTCGGGACAGCTCGACGACCCGCCGCCCGGCCTCCTCGGTAAGCGCCTGGCGCAACGGAGTGTTCGGCGGCACGAAGCTAGCGCCCGGCAGGTGCAGGCCCATCACCTCGACCACCATCTGGTTCGAGTTGGCGGTGCCGTAGAACGTGCAGGTGCCAGCGGAGTGATATGACGCAGCCTCCGCGTCGAGCAGGTCTTCCCGCGTCGCGAGCCCCTCCGCGTACAGCTGGCGCACCTGGGCTTTTTCCTTGTTGGGCAAGCCGGAATTCATCGGCCCAGCAGGCACGAGGACCGCGGGAAGATGCCCGAACGACAGCGCGCCGATCAACAGCCCCGGGACGATCTTGTCGCACACACCCAGCAGCAAAGCCGCGTCGAACATGTCGTGGGACAACGCGATCGCCGTGGCCATCGCGATCACTTCCCGGCTGAACAGCGACAACTCCATGCCCGGCCGACCTTGCGTAATGCCGTCGCACATCGCGGGCACTCCACCCGCGAATTGTGCGACACCCCCGGCTTCGCGGACCGATTTCTTCAGCCACGCCGGGTATTCCTGCATCGGCTGGTGCGCGGAGAGCATGTCGTTGTAGGAGGACACGATCGCGACGCCGGGCGCGCGCAACTGTCGCAGCGCCTGCTTGTCGACGCCGTCCATCGCGGCGAAACCGTGCGCGAGGTTGCTGCAAGCGAGGCCGCGTCGGACCGGCCCCTCCTCGAAAGCGGCCGCGCTGCGGGCGAGGTACGCCGCGCGCGTGTCCGCACTGCGCTCGGCGATCCGGTCGGTGACGTCGGCGAGAACGCGGTGCACCGCGGCGGTCGGGTTCGGGCTGCTGCTCATCTCAAGCTCCCGGCTCGTGACGGGTTCGCGAGACGGCGGCGCTGGCGTCGCGGGAACGTGACGGTGCACACGGTAACCCGAGAACCCTCCGGAAACAAAATCGATTCAGAAGCCCCCTGTGGGGTCGCCGGGGGAGCGGTGGTGCCGGAGCTAGGCGAGACGGGCGGGGTGCACCCGCTGCTGGCGGGCTTGCCGGAGGCTGGGGGTATGCGGTCCGAGGAAGACCGTGTCTGCGGCTGATGACGGTTGATAGGCGTCATCAACGTGAAACAGGCACTATCCGCGGCTGGAGGTGACGTCGGATGCGAGATTCGGAGATGCCCGCTCCGTACGAGCGTGTTTTGGGCACGGCATTGCGGAATGCCCGGATCGAGGCGAGCTTCGGCTTGCGCGAACTGGGCCGGTGGATCGGGGTCGACCCGGCCCTGTTGTCGAGCTGGGAGCTGGGCCAGCGGGTTCCGACGCAGGAGGACGTGGCAGGAGTGTTGGGCGCGCTCGGAGTGGTCGGCGAGAAGAAGGCGCGGATCATGGCACTGGCGCGTGAGCTGGCGGATTCGAGCTGGGTCATGCGCGGATCGCAGGCGGATACGGCGCACTACGCGATCTTGTCCGGGCACGAACGGAACGCGGATTCGGTGACGGTGTGGGCTCCGCTGCAGATCCCGGATTTGCTGCAGATCCCCGACTACGCGCGACTGGCGTTCGGTCCAAGCCTGCGGGACAAGGAAACCCTGGAGCAGGTCGTGGAGAATCGGTTGAGCCGCAACAGAATTCTGTTCGGCGCTGAGGCGACCGAGGCGCGGCTGTTCGTCGGGACCGAGGCGCTGCGGAACCACTTCGGCGATGCCGAGGTAATGCTGCGGCAGGCGAGGTACCTCATGGAGATTTCGCAGACGGTGAAGATCCGGCTCGTCCCGAGCCAAGCCGTTACGGAAGGTGCATTCAGCTGGTACCGGCAGCGGGATGAGACGGAAGTCGTGTACTGCCCGCACCATCGCGCCGGTGTCTTCCTGGCCGGCCGGCAGGCCGCCCCGTACGCGGAAACCATCGAGCGGCTGGCCGAGTCCGCGCTGTCTCGAGCAGAGTCGCTGCGCCAGCTGTCAGCCGCGGCAGCGGGGTTCGCGGAGGAGGTGAAAACCCAGCGGCTGGCGAACGAGGCCGGACTGACGAAGCTCTTGGCAGGCGAGGATCCGGTCGACTAGCGAGCTGTCGCGTGGGGTGATCTTTGGGTGACTCTCTGTTTGCTGGGAGGAGTGTTCCGCCGGTCGGCCGAACTGGTGTCGTCGGCATCGAGTTGTGCGGCTGACGTCCCAGTGACGTCCTGGACCCCACTTTCGGCCCCTATCTGGCCGTAAGTCCCCAGGTCAACCGGTACCGCATGCCTTCTTCTGGTAAATGTGCTACTTCTCCGGACCGGGCTCGCTGACCTGCGGGTCTCCGCCCGCGTAGCTCTCTGACCTGCATTTTTTCTGGTCGGTCGGGTCTGGTTGAGTCTGGTCCGGTTTGGACCTCTGACGGCCCACAGACGGCCCAAGGCCGGTCTGCCATCGTCCTTTGTGGATGGTGGCGGACCGGCCTTTAGCTGTGCCTGGCGACCGGCTACGCAGAGTGGCAGCCGGCGGGAGGAGTCGGGCGGTCTGATCCGTCGTTCTCGCCCTTGCCAGCTTGAGTGCGGCGGTGCCGGGGTCAAGGGTGGGCGAAGCTCATCGCGAAGCGACGCCGTAGGCGCCCTTGATGCCGGTGGCGCGGCGTTCGATCATCGAGCGCGAGGATGACGGCCCGACGCCGGAGGTGGGCGGCTGAGCTGAGGCTGTGGCTGCCCTGTCGTGCCTCTGGGGAGCCTTCTGCGCCGCCTGTGGCGGTGTGCGCACCCCGGGCGAGTCTGCGGCGGGCTCGCCGGGCGGGCCGGCCGGAGCGCCAGCGGAGGCCCGCCCAGCCAACCGGCGAGTCTCGCCGTACGCGAGGTGACCGGTCGCGGGGGGGGGGGAAGGGGGGGAGAGGGGTGTTCTACCAGAAACAACACAACGACATCCCCTCCCCTCGCCCCCCCTCCCCCTCCCCCCCTCCCCCACGCCCCCCCTCTCGCGCCTCTCCG
>NZ_JBVKDT010000007.1:195211-344119 GCF_055633655.1 Amycolatopsis sp. NPDC114503
GCCCTGGGGGGTTTTTGTGTGGCTTTGTGGGGGGAGCCGGCAGAACCGCCATTGGGGGCCCCCCCACCCCCCCGACGCTCCCCCCTGCATACGGGTTCCCCTCCCCCCACCCCCCACAGGCCCCGCGCCTTGATCCTCTAGAGCCAAATTCGGCAATGCCGTCCCTGCAAGCCTCCATGTTCGACCCTAACTTGCAGCTCAGCGTGCTCGTGTGCACGTCTTGGCCCTACATGTCGATAACGGATACTGAGCTTCAGGCAACTACTGTAAGATCAGTCACGCGACGTGATTTGGTTAACGAGGGGTGGTGTATGTAGCGATGGAGTTCGCGATTAGACGGGTGCCTATATCCCAGCTGGTTCTCGACCAGGCGAACGCCCGGCTTGGAGAGGTGCAGCCTTCGCAGGAGGCGACATACATTGCCCTCGCCCGACTGGCACCGGACCACATAGTCGCCCTAGCCGATGATATCGTCAAGCGTGGCCTTGATCCTATGACTATGCCAGCCGTTGTTCCTGACCCGGACGTCGCTGGCAAGTTTAAGGTCCTCGAAGGAAATCGCCGGACATTAGCGCTAAAATCACTGAAGAAGCCAAGTGTAATAGACGACACTCTTAGCTCTTCTTTGAGGCGAAAGCTCGGTTCGCTCGCTGCTGAGTTTTCCAAGAATCCTATTAATTCAACGCCGTGTGTAATATTTGAGTCCGAGGATGATGCTTGGCCTTGGATTGAAACGCGTCATACGGGTGCGAATGACGGCGTCGGGCTAGTTGAGTGGAACTCAAACGAGAAAGACCGTTTTAAGAGTCGTCACGGTTCGGTGAAGAAGCGAACAACGGCTGGTCAGGTCCTGGACTTTGTCGACCGAATTTCGCCTCCTGAAGGTGGAGTCAATGGTCGAATAATTACGACGCTTCAGCGCGTTCTATCTACTAAATATGTCCGAGAAGTACTTGGTGTCAGCCTTGACCGGGGTATCCTTCTTGCACATTTTCCCGCGGAAGAGGTCTTTAAGGGGCTATTCAAGGTCGTCTCCGATCTTCGTAGCTCTAATATCAAGGTCACGGATGTTTACTATGAAGATGCGCGAAAGCGCTACATTGACTCGCTGACCACTGACGAATTGCCTGATCCTGCGACTCGTTTCGAGAACCCGGTCGCTCTTGAATTATTGGCAACATCGAGCGGTGAAGAGTCTGCTGTAAGTTCGGGTGCTGGTGAAGATAATGCTAGCTTTACGGCTGGCACTGCGAGTTCAGGTAGTGGGTCAGCGTCGTCGTCGAATCCGGGCCGCGGGGCAGCTGTAAACAATGGTTCCGCTGGTTCCGGCGGCTCGTATTCGGGTGCCAACGTTGCATCTGGGACGGGTGGCACTGGTCGGACTCCGACTATGCGGATACCAAAGCCGCGATTGGCTACGATACCGCGTACGTGCGTTTTGCGAATTCCGTCTCCGCGAATTAAGTCGATCTATCACGAACTCGTGAAGCTGGACGTTGAGCAGTACCCTAATTCGTGTGCGGTTCTACTCCGGGTTTTTGTGGAGTTGAGTATTGATGACTACATTGTCCTCGAAAGCCTAATGGATGAGAACACGAGACGTAATACGCCTCTGGCTAAACGGTTGAAGGAGGTTGCTAGTCATCTGAAGTCGGTAGGTAAGATTGAAGCTCAGTTAGAGCAGTCGGTCATTAAAATCACTGAAGGGCGCAGTCTTTTTTCGGTCTCGACCACAACGCTCAACCAGTTTGTTCACAACTCGTTCGTTTTTCCCAAGGCGTCTGAGATCCGTGTCAGCTGGGACGAGCTGCAGCCCTTCATTGAGCAGGTTTGGAATCGGTGAGATAATTGGCGCAACAACGGGAGGCGGATCGGTATCCGTCTCCGCTCCGGTATCCAGGAGGGAAAGGAAAAGTTGCAAATTTCCTGAAACTCCTGATATCCTATAACTCGCTTACAAAGGTTCAGTATATTGAGCCTTATGCCGGGGGGGCGAGTGTTGCGCTGGCGCTTTTGCTTGGAAACTATGTTGAGAGCATTAAGATTAATGATCTTAATGTGGGGGTTCACGCTTTCTGGAATCTTGCCCTGTATGACACTAAGTCGTTGACTAAGTGGATTAAAAAAGTCGACTTATCGGTTGATGAATGGCGGAAGCAAAAAGAAATCTACCAGAACCCTAACAGTTCTGCGGAAGATATTGGGCGGGCGACGTTTTATCTCAACAGGACAAACCGTTCGGGTATCATTACTCGTGGTGGAGTAATCGGCGGTTTGGAGCAAAAGGGAAACTGGAAAATAGACGCCAGATTCAATCGGCAATCTCTGTGTGAAAGAATTGAACGGATCGCAGAGCGTTCCTCGCAGATTACTCTCACAAGGCTGGATGCTGTCGACGTTCTTGGAAGTGTGACCACTAGAAGCAAGCGCACTCTCCTATACTTGGATCCCCCTTACTACGTCAAGGGGGCGCATCTTTACGACAACTTCTATGAGCATGAGGACCACTTGGCGGTCCGCAATGCTGTGTCGAAAATTCGCACTAACTGGGTTGTGTCGTATGATGCAGCCCCAGAAATTATCGATATGTACAAACGGTATTCGAACATACTTTATACGCTCGGATATAGCGCGTCCACTTCTCCGTCGGGGTCGGAGGCCATGTTCTTTTCAAGTGGGCTGAAGATTCCAGATGTAGCCTCACCTGCAGGGATCAGCGAGTCGCGAGTTCGCCAACTTCAACTCATGGCCTGACATTTTCGAATTGAATCTGTGGCTGCGGTCCTCGGCGGACTGTTAACCTGGCAGCATGCGTGGTGCGGGTGATCAGCTCAGTATCGGGGAGCGTATTGCCTTCTACCGGCGGCGGCGTGGGTTGGCGCAGGCGGTGCTTGCTGACCTGGTGGGCCGCACCGAGGATTGGCTGAGCAAGATTGAGCGCGGCGAGCGGGATATCCGCCGGTTGGACGTCCTGGCGGAGGTTGCGCAGGCGCTGCGGGTGACGCTTGGCGATCTGCTGGGCGAACCGGTCCTGCTGGAGGACCAGGAGAAGAACGACGACGTCCCGGCCATCCGGGATGCGCTCATGGCTCCGCGTCGGCTCTCCCGGACCTTGTTTTCCTCGGCGATGTCGCCCGAGTACATCGACCCCGCGCCGGTTGCGCAGCTGGTGGAAGGTGCCTGGTCCAGCTACCAGAACGGCGAACTCGGCCGGGTGGTTGCGGCGCTGCCTGGGCTAATCAAGACCAGTCAGGCGATGGAGGCCGCGTCCTCGGATGACGCGACGTACAAGCGGGCGTGCGCGGCGGTGTCGGCCCGAGTCCACCACCTGGCCGCGACCACGCTGAGCAAGATCGGCGAGGCTGATCTCGCGTGGATCGCAGCTGAACGGGCGATGCAAGCCGCGGACGACGCGGACGATCCTCTGGTGCTGGCGTCGGCGGCGCGGTCGGGGACGCATGCGCTGCTGGCCGTGGGCCGGTTCGATGACGCGCTGGAGCTGGGCGACGTCGCGGCCAAGTGGCTGCTGCCGCGCATGGCCGAAGGTGATCCGGCGGCGCTGAGCCTGTACGGGATGCTCTACCTCCGGACCGCGGTGGCCGCGGCTCGGCATCAGGACCGGTCGACGGCGAACGACCTCCTCGGCCACGCGGGCCGGGCGGCGGATCAGCTCGGCGTGGATGCGAACTATTGGCAGACCGGGTTCGGACCGGCCAACGTCGAGTTGCACCGGTTGTCGGCGGCGCTGGATCTCGGCGACGTCGGGCAGGTGATCGAGTCCGCGCCGCGCGTCAACGTCGATCATCTCCCGGTGGAGCGCCAGGTCACGCACCTGATCGACTTCGCGCGGGCGTTAAGCCTCGTCGCGAAGGACGACGAAGCGCTCGACGCGCTGCTGGAGGCGGAGACGAAGGCACCGACCGTCGTCCGGCACAACACGATGGTCCGTGAGGTCGTTCGGTCGATGTACCGGCGTGCCCCGGCGTCGGCGGGCAAGAAGTCCTCGGCGCTGCTGGCGCTGGCTGAGCGCTGCGGCGCGGTGAGGTAGGCGGATGACGTCGCGTGTTCTCGGCCTGGTTGGTTCCGGTGCTGGCGGGGTTGAAGATCTTCTTCCGAAGCTGATCCGGCCTGCGCAGGCTGCGGGGTGGACGGTCGCGGTGACGCTGACGCCGACGGCCGGGCGCTGGCTGGCCGAGTCGGGTGCGCTGGCGGAGATCGAGGACGCGACGGGCTACCCGGTGCGGGTCGAGCCGCGGTCGCCGTCTGAGCGCAGTCCGCATCCGGCTCCGGACTGCTTCCTGGTCGCGCCGGCCTCGGCGAACGTGGTCGCGAAGATGTCGCTCGGCATCGCGGACAATCAGGCGTTGACGCAGGTCAACGAGGCGATCGGTACGCGTAACCTGCCGGTCGTGGTCTTCCCGCGCGTGAACGCGGCGCACGCCCGTCAGCCGTTCTGGGAGATGCACATCGAGAACCTGCGGCGCGTCGGCGTCGATCTGCTCTACGGTGACGACGTCTGGCCGCTGCACGAACCGCGCAGCGCTCCCGGCCGGGATCTGCCCTGGTCGGCGATGCTCGATGCGATCGAGAAGGCCGTTCCGGCCGGACGCTAGTCCCTGCTCGAATGCACCCGGACAGTTTGTCCGGGTGATCTGCCTTACCCGGGTGTCTCCTGATCCCAGCGCGCCAGATCGGGCGTGCGGAAGCCGAGACATCGGGAGAACACATGGGCATTCACGTGGTGATTCAGCCCCTCGTCGGATACGGCGCTGCCGTCGTGTCGCCTTCCCCTGGGGTTCGCCAGCTGGTGGCCGGGGGCGATGAGACCGCGATCGTGATCCAGGTACCGGCTCGGATCGGCGGCTTGATGGACACAGCGCGGTTCGCGCGGAGTCTCGCTGTGGCCGCTGGCGAGTTCGGCGAGTGGTGCGAGACGCAGAACCGTACCCGCACCTACTCCTCTCCTCTCGGCGACCAGTGGCCGGAAGAGTGCGACTGAGCGCACAAAAACCAGAGCAGCAAAGGGAATTCAGCATGGCTATCGAAAAGGGACACCGGTTTGCGATCGACTTCGACGAGGCGTTCCCGCAGGGGCTTGTGATGGTGGGGGAAGTGATTCCGGACAACGAGTTTCAGTCGCGGGAGGATCGTGCTGCGGGTCGGCCGGTCCGGCAGCGCATTGACGAAGCGACTGGCAAGCGGCAGTGGCGGGCTGCGGTCACGGATCCGGGCGAGACGAAGGCGAAGCGGGCGTCGTTCGAGGTGACGTTCCTGGCGGACGTGCAGCCAGTGCCTACTACCTCGGAAGCATTGCCGGGCATGCGGCCGGTGGAGCTGGAGGGTTTGACGGCTGAGCCGCGTGTCTGCGGGCAGGGCGAGTTCAAGTACCAGACGTATGTTTTCCGGGCGACCGGCTTCAAGGCTGCGGCCGGAAAGCCGTCTCGTTCTGCGTCTGCAACTGGTGACAGCAAGGCGGCGTAGATGCGTGGGACGGATATGGCGAGCCCGCGTGCCCGTGGTTTGGGTGCGGCGTTGCGAGATGCCCGGATTGAGGCGCGATTCGGGTTGCGGGAGCTGGGGCGGCGGATCGGGGTGAACCCGGCGTTGTTGTCGAACTGGGAACTCGGGCAGCGAGTCCCGACCCCGGAGGAGGTGTCGAACGTGCTCGGCGTGACCGGGGAGCGAAAAGCCTGGATCATGCTGCTGGCTCACGGCGTGACGGGGCCGAGCTGGTCGTCGGTGGGGTCGCAGGCGGACCCGGCGCACTACACGATGTTGATCGCGCACGAGCGGGTGGCGACGTCGGTGACGGTGTGGGCTCCGCTGCTGATCCCGGATCTGTTGCAGGTCCCGGACTACGCGCGACTGGTGTTCGGCCCGGATTTGCGGGACAAGGAGAAGCTGGAGCAGGTCGTGGAGAGCCGGATGGACCGCAACCGGATCCTGTTCGGCGCGGGCGCGGTCAAGGCGCAGATGTTCATCGGCTCGGAGGCGCTGCGGAACCATTTCGGGGACGCGGAGGTGATGCTGCGGCAGACGCGCTTCCTTAAGGACTTGATCGGGTTGTCGCGGACGATGACGATCCGGCTGGCCCCGAGTCAGGCGGTGACGGAGGAGGCGTTCAGCCGGTACACGCTGAAGGACACCTCGGATGTCGTGTACTGCCCGCATCGCGCGATGGGCGTGTTCCTGGTCGGCGATGAAGCGGCCTCGTACAAGGTGACGATCGAGCGGCTTTCGGCGGCGGCGTTGTCCCCGGCGGAATCGCAGGCGCGCCTGTCGGTCGTGGTCGACCAGCTCTTGAAATAGGTGAAGGCGCAGCGGCGGGCGACTGACGCCGGGCTGAACCGGCTACTGACCGGCGAGGAACCCGAAGACTAGCCGAAAACCTCAGCGAGTACTGAAAAAAGCGCACGGCGACGTGTGCTGTCTTCAACGCGCCCATGTGTGCTTGGAATTGTTCCGTATAAACGCAGAACCGGCCTCTGGCTGCCAACCTTCACCGGTTCTGCGCTGTCCACTGGGAAGTGAACAATGACGAACATAACCGGTTCTGGACGGCGTGCGTCAACGGGGGTCACCCGGATGCGTTGCGCCGCATGCAAGAAATTCGCCCGGCTCGTTCCGGGTGAGAAGAAATGCGCTGCCTGTCAAGGAATGCTGCCGCTTGACCTCACCGCGGCTGAGAACGGTGAGCGCCGATGAACGCGGCCGTGGTGATCGCCGTCGGCGCGGGTGTCGCGGTGGTGCTGTGGGTGCTGGCCAAACTCGGCCGCGCGCTCGCGGCTATCGCGGAAACCCTGGCCGCACTGGCATTCCTCGGCCTGGCTCTGTGGGGCCTGATGCGGGCGGCGGGCTGGATTGTTCGGCAACTTGCCGCCCACTGGCGTACCTGCCTGGCA
This sequence comes from Amycolatopsis sp. NPDC114503, assembly GCF_055633655.1. Classification (NCBI taxonomy): domain Bacteria; kingdom Bacillati; phylum Actinomycetota; class Actinomycetes; order Pseudonocardiales; family Pseudonocardiaceae; genus Amycolatopsis; species Amycolatopsis sp. NPDC114503. The sequence goes on from NZ_JBVKDT010000007.1 coordinate 202,114, forward strand.
CTGCTCGCCTTGGGCATGTGGTGGCGGTGGCTCGGCTGGCCTTCGCTGGCCATCGTGGCGGGCTCTGTCGGGCTGGTGGCGTTGGTGTGGCGGCTGGGCTGGCCGGTAGGGTTCGAGCAGTGGTGCGGGCGCTGGGTGCGGGTGTGGTGGCTGCGCTGGGCCGTGTACGGGAGGAAGCTTCCCGGCTGGCTGCATGCCTGTGGGCTGACCGTGCGGGACGAAGCGATCCCGGTGGACGTCACGGTCAACCTGGTGTCTCGCCGTCGCAAGCGCGAAGCGGTGGCCCAGTCCCGGCGTGACGCGGGCGTGGCCTTCCCCCGCGTGCTGCGGGTCCGTTCCGGTCCGTCGTGGGATGAGGTGCGGGTGCGGCTGGTGCCCGGCCAGACTCCGGAGGATTTCGGCGAGGCTGCCCGTGCGCTGGCGACGGCTCGGCGGGTTACTCGGGTGCAGGTGCGGGAAATCTCCCCGGACGTCGTCTCGGTGGACTTCATGCGCCGGGACTTGTTGGCCTCGGCAGTGTCCTGCCTCCCGCTGCCGGACGTGGCCGAGGCGTCGGCGGTGGATCTGCGGCGGGTGTTCGCCGGTTCCACCGAGTACGGCACGGCCTGGCGGCTGCCTCTGCTCGGCGGCGGTGCGCACACTCTCGTGGCTGGAGCCTCGGGTGCGGGGAAGAACTCGGTGATGTGGTCGCCGTTGGTGTCGGCTGCTCCGGCGATCCGCTCGGGGTTGGTGCGGGTGTCCGGTGTGGACCCGAAGGGCATGGAACTCGCTTACGGGCGCGGGATCTTCTGCCGCTATGCGGTCTCGGGCAAAGAGGTATTGGAAGTGCTGGAGGCGCTGCGGGACGAACTGGAACGGCGCAAGCGGGCGTTCGCGGGGCAGACGCGGGAAGTGCCGCTCTCCCAAGACTTTCCGTTGGAACTGCTGGAATTCGACGAGCTGGCCGCGCTGACCCGCTACACCGACCGCAAGACCCGCGACGCGATCACCGAACACATCTCGGTGCTGAACACGCAAGGGCGGGCGGCGCTGATCTCGGTGCGCGGCTATGTGCAGGACCCGACGAAGGAAACCGTCCCGGTGCGGGAGCTGTTCACCCGCCGCGTCTGCCTGCGCGTCACGTCGAAGTCTCAGGTGTCGATGGTGCTCGGCGACGGCGCGTACGAACGCGGGGCATGGGCCAACCGCATCCCCGAGAACACCCCCGGTGTCGGCTACGTCTGGGGCGAAGGCATCCGCGAACCCCTGCGCATCCGTGCCGGATGGGTGTCGGACGCGACGGTGAAGGCGCTGGAGGACTACGTCACCAACGGCGGGGCACAGGTGGTCAACCTCGCCCACAACCGCCGTGACAGCACCGGGAAGGGGGCCGCATGAACCAGCTGATGGTCTTCCTCGACGCAATCCGCGATCACCTCGACTCGTACGCGTTGCCTCCGGCTTGCTCGGTGGAGGTCACCGCCTGGTCCTCGCCGGTCACGGTCGCTCTGGACACCGACACCCTGACTGGCGTCGTGTCCGGCCTGGCCACCTGGTCGGCCACCCTCGACGGGGCACGGGTGAGCCTGTGGCGGACACCGGGCGGGACGCGAGTGCGCCTGGCGCTGACCGGACGTACTCCGTGCGGCATCCCCGTCTACGTCTGGGGCTACGCGCCGTACGACCCGGCCACCTTCCCGGACCTGCCTCCCCAGACCGACCAGGAGATGCCGGTCTGGCTGTTGCGGCAGTGGGCACGCGCCGGAGAGGAGGCCGCATGACCACCTCTGCACGGGAAACCGCTGGTCAGGCAATGCCGGCTGCGGAGCCCCGGGAACGAATCCGCGGTGCCCTGGCATCCGACGTGGTGAAGGCGACGGCAGAGCAGCACGGGGTGTGCGTGCGGCCTTTCACCATGGAAGTGGCCGACACCGACACGGGGGAGTTGCGCTACGTCCCGGTGCCGTGCGGCTCGACGGTGGAATCGGTATGCCTGTCCTGTGCCCGCAAGGCCAAGGCTCTGAGGCAGGCCCAGTGCCGCGAAGGCTGGCACCTCGCCGAAGAACCCGTGATCACCCGCGCGGAGCCCACCGAGACTCAACGGGAGCTGCTGACCTACCGGGCGGATCTGGCCGCGCACTATCGGGATGCGGTCGAGGCCGGAAACGATCCTGAGGCGGAGGAACTGCGCGCCGAAGTGTCCAGTGTGGACGCGGAGCTGAGGGAATCCGGCTTGAAGGGACGGCTCCCGGCTCTCGACGCGCCGGAGAAACGTCCGGTGAAGCGTTCGACCCGGCGGCGTCAGGACGCGGCGAACCTGCCTCGTAAGAAGGTCGCGAAAACTACGGTCGGGCGGGAGTTCGCGGGCCGGTTCCGGCCGTCGATGTTCGTCACGCTCACCTGCGACACCTACGGCCGTGTCCGGCCGGACGGCTCCCCAGTCGATCCCGCCAGCTATGACTACCGGCGGGCTGCGCGGGATGCGGTGCACTTCGCGGCCCTGGTGGATAGGTGGTGGCAGAACCTGCGCCGGGTGGTCGGGTTCGAGGTGCAGTACTTCGCGACCGTGGAACCCCAGCGTCGGGCCGCGCCCCACCTGCATACGGCGCTGCGGGGAGCGATCTCACACGAGGTCATCCGGATGGTCACCGAAGCGACCTACCGCCAGGTGTGGTGGCCGAGCCATGACGTGATGGTCTACGACGGGGACCGGAAACCGTTGTGGGACCCGGATGTTCGTTCCTTTGTGGACCCGGACACCCGGGAGCCGTTGACGGCGTGGGATGACGCTGTGTCCGAAGTGGAGGAACCGGCGCACGTCGTGCGGTTCGGGGAACAAGTGCACTCGAAGGGCATTCTCGGCGGGACTGAGGAAGCCGGGCGGCACATCGGCTACCTGACGAAGTACCTCACCAAATCCACGGGTGAAGTCGTGGACGCGGACACCTCGGCGCAGCGGGACCACCACGACCGGCTTCACGCTGAACTGGCAGTGACCCCGTGCTCGCCGCGCTGCCCGGTGTGGCTGCTCTACGGCATCAACCCCAAGGGGGCCAACGGAAAAACCACTCCTGGGCACTGCCGGGGTCGGGCGCATCGGCGGACCACGCTCGGGCTGCCCGGCCGTCGGGTGCTGGTCTCGCGCAAGTGGTCCGGCAAGACCGTGGCCGACCACAAGGCCGACCGGGTCGGGTTCGTGCTCTCCGCCCTGGCGGCGGTCGGGATCGAGAAACCACGCCCTGATCCGGAAAAGCTGGCGTGGCGCAAGGTCGAGCCAGGCGACCCGCAGTGTCCGCCCCGGGATCAGCTCGTGATGCGCGCCATCGCTGAGCGCCGCGTCTGGAAGGCCGAGTACGAAGCGGCCCGACTCGCGGCTTCTGGCTCACCGCCTGAGCCAGAAACTTCGGCAACTCCGGCGCTGGCGGCCTGACCTGGAAAGGGGGAGACACATGAGCGACAACCCGCGTGTGCGGCTGGTCAGCGTTGAGGGCTTGTGGAGCCCCGAAGACCTTTCCGCCTACCTCGGCATTTCGGAGGACACGCTCAAGGACTGGCGGCACAAGAACTACGGCCCGCCGTGGCGGCGGATGGGAAAGCACGTCCGCTACGACCCGGCCGCTGTCCGGGGCTGGCTCGACGGCCCCGAAACCATGCCTGCTGCATAGGGGGATTCTGATGGCGCACATTCAAGATCGTTGGTTTAGCGACAAGATCGACCCCGAAACGGGCGAGGTCGTCCTCGATGCCAAGAACAAGCCGGTTCAGGAGCGCACCAACCGTTACGGCAAAGGCGCTCGGTACCGGGTGCGTTGGACCCAGCCGGATATGTCGGAGGGTTCCAAGGTCTTCCCGGACAAGAAGCTCGGTGCGGCGAAAGAGTTCAAGACCAAGATCGAGAACGAGCTTTACGCCGGGGTGTACCGGGATCCGAACGCGGGCAAGGAAGCATTTCGGTCTTATGCCAAGGAAGTGCTACAGAGCCGTCCGCTCGGTGAATCGTCCTTGAACACGATGACGTCACAGCTCGAAAAGTATGTGTTCCCGTTCTTTGGAGACCGCAGCCTCGACGCGTGCGAAAGCTCTGGGCTTGCGCGGAAGTGGCTGGCATGGCTCAACGACAGCGAGCGGAACCTCTCCGGTGTCTACCAGCGTCAGGTGTTCGACCTCGTGCTGTCCATTTGGGATGCTGCGGTCGTAGACGAGAAGATGCGGTCGAACCCGCTCAAGAAGGCGACCATTCCGCGGCCGAAGGCGACTGCCAAGGAGGTTCAGGTCTGGCCGGAGAAGAGGGTTCACACCATCGAAAAGGCCGTCGACGCCCGGTTCAGGCCAGTGGTCGCCATCGGTGCGGGGCTTGGGCTGCGTCCGGGCGAGGTGCTGGCGTTCAGCCCGGACAACATCGACCGGAAGAAGATGGTCTACCGGTGCACCCGACAACTCGTGGTGGTCAAGGGAGTCCAGAAGTTCAAGCTTCCGAAGGGGCGGAAGGTGCGGGAGATCCCGTTGGGCTACGGGCTGCTGGAGAAGATCGACGCCTACCTGGAGAAGTATCGGCCCGTGGCGGTCACGCTTCCCTGGGGTGAACGGGACGGGCAGGAGTTCGAGACGGTCAAGCTGCTCATGACCAAGCCGAGCGGCATGCCGTACAAGAACCAGACATTTCACATGGTCGTGTGGCTGCCTGCGTTCGTCGCGGCAGGGCTCGACTATGTCGGTGACCGGGACGGCATGCACGCGCTCCGGCACCTGTTCGCCTCGCTGATGCTGTCACGTGGCGTGAGCATTAAGGAACTCTCTGCTTACCTAGGACATTCGAGTGAAGCGTTCACTCTCCGTGTCTATACCCATCTTATGGAGACGAGTTACGACCGGGCTCGCGCGGCGATCGACAGCGTCTTCCGGCCGACCGCCGAATTGCCATCGGCGGCCTGACCTGCGCGGCTGACGGCCCAGAGACGGCCCAGACCCCTCCGGAGACCCCTGATTGAGCCTCGAATCCGAGGTCAGGAGGCAACACGCTGGTAAATGTGCTACTTGTCACAGTGCACCGCGCGAGGCAGAGTCGTACCTGGCGACGTTGATCGTCACCCGAACTGCCGGCCCCACCATCAGGGAGGCTTCCGATGTCCACCACAGAGATCGCCGAACTTCGGCGCACCATCGGCCAGTTGCGGCAGTGCGTGGGCGCATTGCGATCGCGCTACGGCGACGCGTCCGCGGTGCGCCGGCTGGCCAACGACGTTGAGCGGCTCGACATTGACACCGCTGACCTGGACGGGCATCCGCCCGCTGTGCCCGCGCAGGCGAAAGCCGCCGAGCGCGTTCCGGTTCCCGATACTCCCTACGATCCGGCGCTGTGGAGCGGCGCTGACGACGAAGGTGTCGGTGGCTACAAGCGCGACCAGCGGTGAGCGCCCCCGCTGACAACGACGTCAGCCGCGCCCCCACCGGCGTTCGGGCGCCGGGGCGGGCGCGGCTCGCCGCCCGGACACTGCGCACCGACCGGTGGTGGCTGTCGCCCTTGCTCACTGTGCTGGGGCTGGCCACCTTCGTCGTTTACGCGACTGTCCGGGCATTCGTGCGCACCGCGTACTGGGTGCCCGAATACCATTACCTGACGCCGTTTTACTCCCCGTGCGTGTCCACCTCGTGCGTCGAGGGATCCAGCCACTTCGGGCATTGGTTCGGCGAGATGCCGACCTGGTTGCCACTCGGCGTGCTCGTGCTGCCGTTCCTGCTCGGGTTCCGGTTGACCTGCTACTACTACCGCAAGGCCTACTACCGCTCGGTGTGGTTTTCCCCGCCGGCCTGCGCGGTTGCCGAACCGCACGCGCGCTACACCGGTGAGACGCGACTGCCGTTGATCGTGCAGAACGTGCACCGGTACTTCTTCTACGTCGCGTGCGTCGTCTCGCTCGTCAACACCTACGACGCCATCGTCGCCTTCCAGAGTCCCACCGGGTTCGGTTTCGGGCTTGGCAACGTGATTCTCGTGCTGAACGTCGTGCTGCTGTGGGCGTACACGCTCTCCTGCCACTCGTGCCGGCACGTCACCGGCGGGCGGCTCAAGCATTTCTCGAAACATCCCGTCCGGTACTGGATCTGGACGCAGGTCACGAAGCTCAACACCCGGCACATGGCCCTCGCGTGGACGACGCTCGGCACGCTCGTGCTGACCGATTTCTACGTGATGCTCGTGTCGAGCGGCGCGATCTCGGACCTGCGATTCGTGGGCTGAACCCCGGAAATCCAGCAGTGCAAGGCAGTTCTCCCCAGCTCGTGAGGTGGCTTATTCCATGACCGAGGTCGAACGGCACAGCTACGACGTGGTGGTGATCGGTGCCGGCGGCGCCGGTCTGCGCGCGGTGATCGAAGCGCGCGAACGCGGGTTCAGCGTCGCGGTGGTGTGCAAATCCCTGTTCGGCAAAGCGCATACGGTGATGGCCGAGGGCGGCTGCGCGGCGTCGATGGGCAACGCGAACTCGAACGACAACTGGCAGGTGCACTTCCGCGACACCATGCGCGGCGGGAAGTTCCTCAACAACTGGCGGATGGCCGAGTTGCACGCTCGGGAGGCACCGGACCGGGTTTGGGAGCTGGAGACGTACGGGGCGCTCTTCGACCGCACCGCGGACGGACGGATCAGTCAGCGCAACTTCGGCGGACACACTTATCCGCGGCTCGCGCACGTCGGCGACCGTACTGGGCTTGAGCTGATCCGCACGATGCAGCAGAAGATCGTTTCGTTGCAGCAGGAGGATTTCAAGCAGTACGGCGACTACGAGGCGCGGATCAAGGTCTTCGCCGAATGCACGGTCACCGAGTTGTTGCTGGACAACGGCGCGGTCGCCGGCGCGTTCGGGTATTGGCGGGAGAGCGGGCGGTTCGTGCTGTTCGAGGCTCCCGCGGTGGTGCTCGCGACCGGTGGCATCGGCAAGTCGTTCAAGGTGACGTCGAATTCGTGGGAGTACACCGGCGACGGGCACGCGCTGGCCCTCCGTGCCGGGGCGAAGCTGATCAACATGGAGTTCGTGCAGTTCCATCCGACCGGGATGGTCTGGCCGCCGAGCGTGAAGGGCATCCTCGTCACCGAGGGCGTGCGCGGCGACGGCGGGGTGCTCAAGAACTCCGAGGACAAGCGGTTCATGTTCGAGTACGTGCCCGAGGTGTTCAAGGGCCAGTACGCGGACAGCGAGGACGAGGCTGACCGCTGGTACGCCGACCAGGAGAACAACCGCCGCACGCCGGACCTGCTGCCGCGCGACGAGGTGGCGCGGGCGATCAACTCCGAGGTCAAGGAGGGGCGCGGCTCCCCGCACGGCGGCGTGTTCCTCGACATCGCGAGCCGGTTGCCCGCCGAGGAGATCCAGCGGCGGCTGCCGTCGATGTACCACCAGTTCAAGGAACTCGCCGACGTCGACATCACCAAGGAGGCCATGGAGGTCGGCCCGACCTGTCACTACGTGATGGGCGGCGTGGAGGTCGACCCGGATACCGGCGCGGCGAGCGTGCCCGGGCTGTTCGCGGCGGGCGAGTGCTCCGGCGGCATGCACGGGTCGAACCGGCTCGGCGGCAACTCGCTGTCGGACCTTCTCGTGTTCGGACGGCGAGCCGGACTGGGTGCGGCGTCCTATGTGGACGGTCTGAAGGGACGGCCCGCGGTTTCGCAGTCCGATGTGGACGCCGCGGCCGCGATGGCGCTCGAGCCGTTCAACCCCCCCGCCGAGGGTGCTCCGGAGAACCCGTACACGCTGCACACCGAGCTGCAGCAGTCGATGAACGACCTGGTCGGCATCATCCGCAAGGCCGGGGAAATCCGGCAGGCGCTGGAAAAGCTCGCGAATATCCGCCAGCGCGTGGGACAGGTGGCGGTGGAGGGTCACCGGCAGTTCAACCCCGGCTGGCACCTCGCGCTCGACCTGCGGAACATGCTGCTGGTGAGCGAATGCGTCGCCCGCGCGGCGCTGACCCGGACGGAAAGCCGCGGCGGCCACACCCGCGACGACTATCCGTCGATGGACGCGGACTGGCGGCACCGGCTGCTCGTCTGCTCCGCGCGGCCGGGCGACAACCCGCTCGTGCCGGACGTCGACGTGGCCGTGAAGGAACAGGTCCCGATGCGGCCGGACTTGCTGGAGCTGTTCGAACTCGACGAGCTGGGCAAGTACTTCACCGACGGCGAGCTGGAGACCCACCCCGGGAGGACCGCGTGAGCTACCAGGCGAAGTTCCGCGTGTGGCGAGGCGACGCGACCGGCGGCGACCTGCAGGACTTCACCGTCGAGGTGAACGAGGGCGAGGTCGTGCTCGACATCATCCACCGGCTGCAGGCCACCCAGGCCGCCGACCTCGCCGTGCGCTGGAACTGCAAGGCGGGCAAATGCGGCTCCTGCTCGGCGGAGATCAACGGCAGGCCGCGGCTGCTGTGCATGACGCGCATGTCGACGTTCACCGAGGCCGAGGTCGTGACGGTCACGCCGATGCGCACCTTCCCGGTGATCCGCGACCTTGTCACCGACGTGTCGTTCAACTACACGAAGGCTCGCGAGATCCCGTCCTTCACCCCGCCGGAGGGGCTGAAACCCGGCGAGTACCGGATGCAGCAGGTGGACGTCGAGCGCTCGCAGGAGTTTCGCAAGTGCATCGAGTGCTTCCTGTGCCAGAACACCTGTCACGTCGTCCGCGACCACGAGGAGAACAAGGAGAGCTTCGCCGGACCTCGTTACCTCATGCGGATCGCCGAGCTGGAGATGCATCCGCTGGACGTCGCCGACCGCCGCGACGCCGCCCAGGACGAGCACGGGCTCGGGTTCTGCAACATCACCAAATGCTGCACCGAGGTGTGCCCGGAAGGCATCCACATCACCGACAACGCGCTGATCCCGATGAAGGAACGCGTCGCCGACCGCAAGTACGACCCGATTGTCTGGTTGGGAGACAAGCTGTTCCGCCGTAACCGGTGACGTCTGCCGCCGCGGCTGGGTTCGCGGGCGCGGACCTGTTGAGGTGAAGGCTGCGGGCGTGCCCATTCGCTGGAAGCAGGCCTGCTTGTTTGCGGGCAGGCGGGCCTGCTTGTCCATGGCACCGGGCTTGCTCGGTCGCCAGTGGCGGGCTTGCTCATTCGGGGCTGCGGGGCTGCGGGGCTGCGGGGCTCCGGGGCTGCGCTTTTGCGGGCGCGGGGCTGCGCAGGTGGGGCCGCGCACGCGTGGCCTGCGGGCGTATTCAGTCCGGCGGGCGTATTCAGTTGTGGGTGGGCGATAGGCGATTCCTCCTTGGTCGATGAGTCTGGTGGTGGCGGCAGGTCGCCGGGCAGATCCCAGCGGCTTGACCCCGGTCGCTGGCTTCGATGCCGTGCGGCGATCCGGCGGCGCGACTCGGCGGCGCGGCTCGTCGGTGCGCGGCCGGGCGACGCGCGGTTTCCTTGTCCCGGTCGGCGTGATCTCGTCGCGCGCAGACGAGATCACGCCGACCAGCGTGCTGGCCAACACACTGGGAGGGAAAGGAAAGTCGCGACGGCCGCTACGAGGATGCTCGTGGGCTTACATCACATGAGACGCACTTGCTTTGATGAAACCAACGTTAGCAGGCCCCGCGACCGGACGGCATCACTCGATCGGCTCGACCCCGCAAAGAAACGATTCCCGTTGCCCTGAAACAACTTCCCGAAAGGACAGAACCATGATCACCGGCGCCCACGTGATCCTCTACAGCAAAAACGCAGCAGCAGACCGCGAATTCCTGCGAGACGTCCTAGACCTAGGTCACGTAGACGCAGGCGACGGCTGGCTCATTTTCCGTTTGCCCCCAACAGAACTAGCAGTACACCCAACCGAAGGAGAACCGCAGCAGGAGTTCTACCTGATGTGCGACAACCTCGACGAAACAGTCCAGCAGCTCACCGAAAAGGGAGCCGAAGTAGCCGGTGAGCCGACCACGGCAGCGTGGGGCACACGAGCATCGATCCGCTTGCCCAGCGGCAGCGTCTTACCGCTGTACCAGCCACGCCACCCCACAGCACACGGCTGAAACAAGAAACCCCCAGCGCCGCAACGAAAGCAGCGCCAGGGGCTTCAAGCGAAAGACGAACGAACCGTCAGAAAGGGCCTCCGCGCAGGCCGCCAGTGGCCGCGGTGGTGAGTTCCACAGCGTCCTTGGCCCCGGTGTCGATGTGCTTCTTGCTGCGGCGGTTGCGGCGTTCGAGGTACGTCGCGAGCGCGGTCAGCAGCAGGCACATCGCGATGTAGATCGCGGCGGCCACGAGGGTCGACGGGACGATCGGGCGGCCGAAGTCGCCCTGGCTGCCGATGTAGCGGGCGTAGTACAGCAGTTCCGGGTACGTCACGAGGAAGCCGAGCGCGGTGTCCTTGAGCAGCACCACCAGCTGGCTGATGATCGTCGGCAGCATCGCGCGCAGAGCCTGCGGCAGCAGGACCGTGAACATCACCTGGGTCTTGCGCATGCCGAGCGCGTACGCGGCTTCGCTCTGGCCCTTCGGCAGCGACTGGATGCCCGCGCGGAACACCTCCGCCAGCACCGAGCCGTTGTACAGCGTCAGGCCGAGCACCACCGCGAACAGCGGCGACGTGTCCACGCCGAGGGTCGGGAGGCCGTAGTAGAACAGGAACATCAGGATCAGCAGCGGGATCGCGCGGAAGAACTCCACGACGAACGTGCAGATCCCGCGGATCCACGCGTGGTCGGACAGCCGTCCGGCGGCGAACACCGCGCCGAACACGATGGCCAGCACCGCGCCCAGCGCGAACGCCTTCACCGTCGCCAGCACGGCGGTCGCGAGGTCGCTCTGCACCTGGGAGTACTGCAGCCACTCCCATTTGCGGCCGGAGAACTGGCCGCTGTCGATGAAGCGGAAGACCACGAACGCGATCAGCGCCGCGACCACCAGGATGCCGAGCACCGCGTAAATCCGGTGCCGCATCCGCGCTTTCGGGCCCGGGGTGTCGAAAAGAACCGTGCTCATCGGGCCACGCTCCAGCGCTTCTCCAGGCTGCGCTGCACGAGCGACAGCACCGACACGAGGATGATGAAGCCGAGCGCCACCCACAGCAGCGCGACCATCTGGTTGTCGCCTCGTTCGGACACGTACTGCCGGATCGCGCCGGCCTCGGCGACCGAGAACCCGCTGGCGATCGTCGTGTTCTTCAGCAGCGCGATGAGCATGCTGACGAGCGGCGGCACCACTGACCGCAGCGCCTGCGGGAGGACGATGCCGCCGAGGATCTGCCCGGACGACAGGCCCAGCGCGCGGCCCGCCTCGGCCTGGCCGATCGGCACCGTGTTGATGCCCGAGCGCACGACCTCGCAGATGAACGCCGACGTGTAGATCGTCAGCGCCACCGCGGCGGTCGGGAAGTAGTCGATCTTGACGATGTCGAGCAGCGGGTAGGCGAACACGAGGAACGCGAACACCAGCGTCAGCGGCGTGTTGCGCAGGACGGTGACGTAGGTCGTGCCGATCGCGCGCAGCATCGGGACCGGGCTCACCCGCAGCATCGCGAGGATCGTGCCCAGCACCAGGCTGCACGCTCCCGCGATCAGGAACAGTTCGATCGTGCTGAGAAAGAACGGACCGAAGAGGTCCAGATTGTCGAGCAGGACGTCCATGGAGCCTTCCCCGCGTCCGTGTGCCGATAGTGGGTGTGCGGCGGCCGGTGGGCGAAAGCTTCGCCCACCGGCCGCCGGATCAGGTCAGTACCGCTCGATGGCCGGCGGCGTCGCGGGCGCGCCGGACTTGCCGAGGGTGGCGTCGTAGATCTTCTTCCAGGTGCCGTTGGTCTCGGCGGCCTGCAGCAGGTCGTTGATCTTGTCGCGCAGCACCTTGTCGTCCTTGTTCAGGCCGATGCCGTAGGGCTCCTTCGAGAACGGCTTGCCGACGACCTTGAAGCTGTCCTTGTCCTGCGCCGCGTAGCCCTTGAGGATCGCGTCGTCGGTGGTGACCGCGTCGACGTCCTTGGTGCTCAGCTTCTCCACGCACTGCGAGTACTTCTGGAACTCGACGATCTGGTCGGTCAGCTGCTTCTCGCGCACGCGCTGGATCGGGGTCGACCCGGTGACCGAGCAGACCTTCTTGCCCTTCAGCGTCTCCGGCCCGGTGATCGAGTTGTCGTCGGCGCGCACCAGCAGGTCCTGCCCGGCCTGGAAGTACGGGCCGGCGAACGACACGAGCTTCTTGCGCTTGTCGCTGATGGTGTAGGTGCCGACGTAGAGGTCGACCTGGCCGTTGGAGATGGCCTGCTCGCGGGCGGCCGAGTCGACCGTCGTGAACTTGATCTTGTCCTCGCTGACGCCGAGGCCCGCCGCGACCATCCGGGCGATCTCGATGTCGAAGCCCTGGAACTTGCCGGTCTTCGGGTCCTTCTGGCCCAGCTCGGGCTGGTCGTCCTTGACGCCGATGGTGATCGCGCCCGCGTTCTTGATCTTCGTGAACACCGGCGAGCCGTCGAGCTTGACGTCCTTGGCGACCTCGTAGGTCGGCAGCGCCGCGGCGTTGGTGTTGGAGTCCCCGCCGGAACCGGCCGGGGTGCCTTCCTTGCCGCAGGCGGTGAGCAGCAGCCCGCCGGCGAGCAGAGCGGCCGCGAGGGTGCGGATCCTCATGTCAGTCTCTCCAATATCTGTCCGGGAAAAATCTGTCCGGGAACGTCGGTACCGGTCGGGGTTAGCGCCGGTGGACACGGCCGATTACAGCCATCTCGGCCGCGGGGCGCCGGGGGATTCCCCCGAACGGGTCAGTGGGTCAGGATCTTGCCGAGGAAGTCCTTCGCGCGGTCGGACTTCGGCTTGGTGAAGAACTCCTCCGGCGTCGTGTCCTCGACGATCTCGCCGTCGGCCATGAACAGGACGCGGTCGGCGGCGCGCCGGGCGAAGCCCATCTCGTGCGTGACCACGAGCATGGTCATGCCGTCCTTCGCCAGCCCGGTCATCACGTCCAGCACCTCCTGGACCATTTCCGGGTCCAGCGCCGAAGTGGGCTCGTCGAACAGCATCACCTTGGGCTTCATCGCGAGCGCGCGGGCGATCGCCACGCGCTGCTGCTGGCCGCCGGACAGCTGCGCCGGGTACTTGTCGGCCTGGTTCGCGATGCCGACGCGCTCGAGCAGTTCCATCGCGGTCTTGCGGGCCTCGGCCTGCGCGGTCTTGCGCACCTTCGTCGGCGCGAGCATGACGTTCTCGAGGATCGTCTTGTGCGCGAAGAGGTTGAACTGCTGGAAGACCATGCCGACGTCGGCGCGCAGCGCGGCGAGCGCCTTGCCCTCGGCGGGCAGCGGCACGCCGTCGACGGCGATCTCGCCGGAGTTGATCGGCTCGAGCCGGTTGATCGCGCGGCACAGCGTCGACTTGCCCGACCCGGAGGGCCCGAGCACGACGACGACCTGGCCGCGCGGCACCTCGAGGGTGATCTCGCGCAGCACGTGCAGCTCGCCGAAGTACTTGTTCACGGCGGCCGCCTTGATCATCGGCGTCGCCACCTCGGTGGTCATCGTGGCCTCCAGAGCTCCGTTGGTCGTCGGCGTCCGCGGAACCGGGGTTCCGCAACGCTTGCGGAAACCTACTACCGGGACATCTGTTGTAAAGACGGCTTGAGCAATACTTAGGGTTTCAACTACGTATCGGATGCGGCCGTCGTGGCGGCTTTCAGCCTAGTCGGGACTGTGGCGGCCGCCACGCACCGTGTCCGCGGGGCGTGGCGCCCTAAAGTCCGGCTAACGTGGTCGGGATCACCGGGGAGGCTGAAGCGTGCGCGTGCTGCTGGTGGAAGACGACGACCGGGTCGCGGGCGCGCTCGTCCCCGCGCTGGTCCGCCGGGGCCTCACCATGCAGCGGCTGCCGTCCGGGGCCGGCGTGCTCGACCGGGTCCACGACGTCGACGTGATCCTCCTCGACCTTGGCCTTCCCGACGTCGACGGCGTGGTGCTCTGCCGCCAGATCCGGGCGGTCAGCGACGTCGCGGTGATCGTCGTGTCCGCGCGCGGCGAGGTGAACGACCGCGTGCACGGCCTGCGCGCCGGCGCCGACGACTACCTGGTCAAGCCGTACGACGTGGAGGAGCTGCTCGCGCGCGTCGAAGCGGTGCGCAGGCGGCGCACCGAACGGCCCACGCCGACGGTGCCGGTGGTCGAGGTCGGCGACGTCCGGATCGACCTCTCCCGGCACGAGGTGCTGGTCTCCGGCGAGCCGATCGCGTTGTCCCGCAAGGAGTTCCAGGTGCTCGCGCTGGTCGCGGCGGCCGGCGGCGCGGTGTGTTCGCGCGAGCAGGTGCTGAACGAGGTGTGGGGGCACCGCGGCGCGGCCGAGAGTCGTTCGCTGGACGTACATGTCGCCACCCTGCGCACCAAACTCGGCCGACCGGCGCTGATCGAGACGGTGCGCGGCGTCGGCTACCGGCTGGGCAGCGGACGGGACTGACCGGTGCGCGTCCGGCTGCAGGGCATCGTCGTCACGCTCGTCGCGCTGCTCGTGTTCGGGCTCGGCATCCCGCTCGCGCTGAGCATCGCGAGCAGCCTTCAGCAGAAGCTCTTCCTCGACCGGCTCACCGACACCTCGCGGTTCGCCTCGCTCGCCCAGCGCCCGCTGCTCGACAACCAGCTCGGCAGGCTGGAGCCCGAACTGCGCCGCTACACCGAGGTGTACGGCGTGAAGGTGGTCGTGGTGAACCAGGACGGCGACCCGGTGCTGAGCTCGCCCGGCGGCACCGACGCCCGGCGCGTCGACCGGGCCGCGATCCGGGTGCCGGTGAACGAGGCGCTCGCCGCCCGTCCGCCCGAAGCCGGGCCGCTGCTGATGCCGTGGACGAGCAAACCGCTGGTGCTGGCCGAGCCGATCCTCATCGACGGCGAGGTGCGCGGCGCGGTGGTCACGGAGTCCGCGACCGATCACATCCGCACCCAGTTGCTGTGGCAGTGGTTGCTGCTGGCCGCGTGCGCGCTGGTCGCGTTCGGGCTCGCGCTGCTCGTCGCGCTGCCGGTGGTGCGCTGGACGCTGCGCCCGGTCCGAAGGCTGGACGAGGCGACGGGCGCGCTGGTCGCGTCCGTGGTCAGCGGCCGGGAAGCAGAGCCGGTGGGGGAGAGCGGCGGGCCGCCGGAGCTGCGGCAGCTGGGACGGTCGTTCGACCGGATGGCGGCGAGCGTGTCGGAAGCGCTGGCCGCGCAGCGCGCGTTCGTCGCCGACGCCTCGCATCAGCTGCGCAATCCGTTGACGGCGTTGAAGATCCGGCTGGGCAATCTCGACGGCCAGGTGACCGACGAAACCGCGGCCGCCGATCTCGAAGCGGCGCAGGTGGACGCCAAGCGGCTGAACCAGATCCTCGACGAGTTGCTGTCGATGGCCCGCGCCGAAGCCGCGGGCGGCGAGCTGGTCTCCGAAGACCTCGCCGAGGTGATCGCCGATCGCGTCGCGGACTGGTCGGTGGTCGGAGCGGCTCGTGAGGTCGCGTTGGAGAGCGCGGTGGACGTCAACGGCGCGCGGGTGCTCGTGCCGCCGCGTGGGCTGGAGGTCGTGCTCGACGCTTTGCTGGACAACGCGCTCAAGTTCAGCCCTTCCGGGACCTCGGTGGAGGTGGCCGCGAGCGTTGTCGAGGACCGGGTGACGGTTTCGGTTCGCGACCACGGTCCTGGTCTGCGAGAGGACGAACTGGAGCGGGCGGTCGACCGGTTCTGGCGGAGCACGGCGCATCAGAACGTGCCGGGGTCGGGGTTGGGGCTGGCGATCGTGACCGAGATCGTGCGGCATTCCGATGGCGAGATTCAGTTGTCTCTGCCCGAGGGCGGCGGGTTGCGGATCGCGATGGACTTTCCGGTGGCGGGCTGATGAGTGTCGAGGTTTTCGCTCCGGTGGCTGATCGGGGGTCACCGCTGGACGTGCCCAGGCGTCGATCTAGACCTTCTCCGCGCGGTAATACGCCAACGCCCCGGGATGCAGCGGCAACGGCCCTGTCTCGATCCCCGGATGCACGTCGATCGACAGCGCCGCCCGGTTGACCGCCGCGAGCGCCGGGCGGGCGTCGTACAGGCCCTTCGTGAGCGCTTCCGCGACGTCGGCGGACATCGAGGTGGGCACGACCAGGAAGTTCGGCACGACCAGCGTCGTGACCGGTCCGCCCTGGTCATAGGTGCTGCCGGGGATGGTCGCGGTGCCGTACACCGGGCTGAACCGCTGCATGCCCGGCATCAGCGAGGACATGTCGAGCAGTCGCAGGCCGACCTTGCGGTTGTACTCGGTGATGAGCGGCGTCGGCAGCCCGCCGGACCAGAACATCGCGTCGATCTTGCGGTTGGCCAGCGCGGTGAGCGAATCCTCCAGGCTCAGCTGGTCGACCGTGACCGCGCCTTTCAGCCCGGCGACCTGCAGCACCCGGTCGGCGATGTACTCGACGCCGGACTCCGGCGAGCCCACCGCGATGTGGCGGCCGCGCAGCATCGGCACCGCGTTGTAGGGCGAGTCCTTGCGGACGACGATGTGCAGGTAGTCGTCGTGGATGCGGGCCAGCGCGGCGAGCTTGCCGGGGTGCGCGGCCGCCGCGTCCGCGGCCAGGTCCGCGGCGACGAACGCGACGTCCGCGCCCCCGGAAAGCACTCGGTTGAGGTTGTCGCGCGACCCCTGGGTGGCGAGCACCTCGGGCGTCTCGATGCCGAGTTCGCTCGCCCACGACGACGCCAGCGGCCCGGCGAGGTCGTGGTAGACGCCGCCCACCGACCCGGCCGCGACGCGCAGGTGCAGGTTCGCGAAGCTCGGCCCGCACCCGCTCAGCAGCACCATGAGCACTGCCAGCGCCAGCGTCAGCCTCCATCGCATGGGGCGATGGTGCCAGAGGTCAGCCGGTGACGTCGGTCAGGCTCGTGCCCATCCGGATCTTGCTGAACCATTGCGTCGCCGTCTCGTCGGCCTGGTGGTAGACGCCCCACTTCAGGTAGTTGCGGTCTCCGTCGATCGTGGTGCCGGTGAAGGTGGTCGACCCGTCGGAGAACGTCTGCCGCTTGCCGTCGAACCAGAACTGGATCGTGCCCTTGGTGCGGTCGGTCGAGATCCGGAAGGCGATGTCGTGCCACTGGTCGTTCGAGACCGGCGCGTCCCAGAGCTTGATGCTCGTGTGGTCTGTCGTCCAGTCCTCCAGCTGGAGCCTGCCGCCGGAGATCTTGAGGACGATCGGGTGGTTCGCGGTGCCGGTGCTCGGGCTGCATTTCAGCTGGAACACGTAACGGCTGGTGGAGTCGGTGATGCGGTACTTCGACGACCAGCCGAGGTAGAAGGTCTTGCCCGCTTCGAGGTCAGGGCCGACCGTCTCGCAGCGTTCCTCCTTCGCGAGCTGCTCGGCGACGAACACTTTGCCCTTCGCGGCGTCCGTCGCGGTCTTGAAGTGGCCGTCGGCGCACTGGACCGAGTTGAACGCCTTGGCGCCGTCGGCCGGGTCGGCCGACCAGGTGACCGAGCGGGGAGCCGGGGCCGCGGTGACCGGGGCGGCGGCCAGGGCCGCGACGGCGAGCGTGCTCGCGACAGCAGCCGCGGAGCAGGCGAAAACCTTGCGCACTTTTCCTCCAGAGCGGCGGCGGTCCGATTCGGAACAATGGCGGTGATCTTATCTTCGGGAGCGCGCGGAAAACAATAGAGAAAATTCCGGCGGTATTGTTCTGCGATGGCCGGTTCGGTGCATTTCCGTTCCCGGTCAACGGCACATTTCCCGATTACCGGAATGCCGCGTGAGCCAGATCGCGGGCACCGCCGCATAACGCCCGGCAGGCGGGTGCCGGGTCCGGCTCGGGCCACGGGGTTTAGGCTGGAGTGCGATGAACGCGAAAACGTACCAGATCCGCACGTTCGGCTGCCAGATGAACGTGCACGACTCCGAACGGCTCGCCGGGCAGCTCGAGGAAGCCGGCTACGTCCCCGCCGCGGGGCCGTCGAAGCCGGATCTGGTCGTGTTCAACACCTGCGCCGTGCGGGAGAACGCGGACAACAAGCTCTACGGCACCCTCGGGCACCTCCGCCCGGACAAGATCGCCAATCCGGACATGCAGATCGCCGTCGGCGGCTGTCTCGCGCAGAAGGACCGCGGCGACATCGTCAAGCGCGCGCCGTGGGTCGACGTCGTCTTCGGGACGCACAACATCGGCTCGCTGCCGACGCTGCTGGAGCGCGCGCGGCACAACGCCGAGGCCGAGGTCGAAATCCTCGAATCGCTCGAGACGTTCCCGTCCACGCTGCCCGCGCGCCGCGAATCGTCCTACGCGAGCTGGGTGTCGGTTTCGGTGGGCTGCAACAACACCTGCACGTTCTGCATCGTGCCGTCGCTGCGCGGCAAGGAGCGCGACCGGCGTCCCGGCGAGATTCTCGCCGAGGTCGAGGCGCTGGTCGCCGAGGGCGTGCTCGAGGTGACCCTGCTGGGCCAGAACGTGAACTCCTACGGCGTCGAGTTCGGCGACCGGCTCGCGTTCGGCAAGCTGCTGCGCGCCACCGGCGGGATCGACGGACTGGAGCGCGTGCGGTTCACCTCGCCGCATCCGGCCGCGTTCACCTCGGACGTCATCGACGCGATGGCCGAGACGCCGAACGTCTGCCACCAGCTGCACATGCCGCTGCAGTCCGGTTCGGACCGGGTGCTGCGCGAGATGCGCCGGTCGTACCGGTCGACGCGGTTCCTCAACATTCTCGACGAGGTCCGCGCCAAGATGCCGGACGCCGCCATCACCACCGACATCATCGTCGGTTTCCCCGGCGAGACCGAGGAAGACTTCCAGGCGACCCTCGACGTCGTCCGCGCCGCGCGGTTCTCCAGCGCGTTCACCTTCCAGTACTCGAAGCGTCCCGGCACGCCCGCCGCCGAGATGGCGGACCAGCTGCCGAAGGCGGTCGTGCAGGAGCGCTACGACCGGCTGGTCGAGCTGCAGAACGAGATCTCCTGGGAAGAGAACCGCAAGCTGGTCGGCCGCCGGGTCGAGCTGCTGGTCGCCGCGGGCGAGGGCCGCAAGGACGCCGAAACGCACCGGATGAGCGGGCGCGCCCGCGACGGACGGCTGGTGCACTTCACGCCGTCCGGTTCGGTTGTCGACCGCTCGGTCCGGCCGGGCGACGTCGTGGAGACGGTGATCAGCTACGGCGCGCCGCACCACCTTGTGGCCGACGGCGACCTCCTGACGCATCGCCGCACGCGAGCGGGCGACAACGCCGAAGCCGGTCTTCGGCCCAAGACGAGCGGGGTCACCCTGGGACTGCCGGGCTTCGGAGCCCCGGCGGCGCAGCCTGCCCCGGTGAGTGGGTGTGCAGGATGAGCGAACCGGGAACGCCGGCCGAGGTCGACCGGCGCCTCAGCGACGAGATCGACGACGCGGGCCGCCGTGCCGCGCGCACGGTCGAGCTGGGCAGGCGTGGTTTCACGATCTCGGTGCTGATGTTCGTGCTGCTCGTGGCCCAGATCCTGCCGTGGGCCCAGGGCCGCGCGGGCTGGGAGACGCTGGCAGGCGAGGCGGGCGGGGTCCCGCAGTTGTTCGCCGTGACGTCCACTGGTGTCGGCGTGTTCATCGGCGCGGTCGCACTCGTGTCGCGGCGCTGGTGGGTCGCGTGGTGCTGCGCCGCGGGCGGCTGGTTCGCCTCGGTCGACGGCCTGCTGGCGATCTGGTCGCAGCAGTCCGCGCACGCCAGCGGAGCGGCGGGGGACGGGCCGGGAATCGGGATGATCGTGGCGTGGATCGCGACGATCGTTCTCGCCACCCTCTGGATGCGCACCGCCTTCTCCCGCAATTGACCGCTCCCGGCAAACGTCCGTGAAGGGAACCCTCACGGACTCTGATTCCCTCAGGGTTCCCCTCACGGACTTTGGCCGACAGCGAAAACGGCCGGTACCGAGCGGTACCGGCCGTTTCGGGAAATATCAGCGATCCGCGACCGCGGCTTCCGCGGCCTCCATCCATTCCCGCCACTGAGCAGCCTGCTCATCAGCCTTCTTCGCCCGCCGCTCGTCCCCGGCGGCCCTGGCCTTCGCGGCCTGCGATTCGAACTGCTCGACCCGTTCCCGGAACTGCGCGGCGCGCGCCTGCGCCTCCGGGTCCGTGCGGCGCCAGCGGCTGTCCTCGGCCGACTTCACCGCGTCCTGCACCGCCTTGAGCCGGCCGTCCAGTTCTCGGATGCGCTCGCGCGGGACCTTGCCGATCTCGTCCCACTGCTCCTGGATCCGGCGCAGCGCCGACTTGGCCGCCTCGAGGTTGGCCGCCACGTCGATCTTCTCGGCCTCGACCAGCAGCTCTTCCTTGCGCTGGGCGTTGCCGGCGAACTCCGCGTCGCGCTCGGAGAACACGGCCGAGCGGCGGGCGAAGAACGCGTCCTGCGCCGCGCGGAACCGCTGCCACAGCGCCTCGTCGCTGTCCTTCGGCGCGCGTCCGGCGGCCTTCCACTCGGCCATCAGGTCCTTGTACCGGCCCGCGGTGGCGCCCCAGTCGTCCGAATCGGCGATCGACTCGGCCTCGGCGATCAGCTCTTCCTTGCGCTGCTTCGCGCTCGCCCGCTGCTTGTCCAGTTCGGCGAAGTGCGAGCCGCGGCGGCGGTTGAACGCCTCGCGCGCCTTCGAGAACCGCTTCCACAGCTCGTCGTCGGTCTTGCGGTCGACGCCCTTGACCGTCTTCCACTCGTCGAGGATCGCGCGCAGCCGGTCGCCCGCGGCCTTCCACTGCGTGGAGTCGGCGGCGATCTTCTCCGCCTCGTCGGCCAGCGTCTGCTTGCGCGCGACCGCCGCGGCCCGGGCTTCCTCGCGCTCGTGCTTGACGTTGACCAGCGCCTTCTCCGCCAGCCCGATCACGAACTCGAGCCGCGCGGCGAGCGCTTTGAGGTCGCCGACCACGGCCGCCTCGCCGAGCCCGTCGCGGATCTGGGTGGCGCTCGAGAGCGCGTGCTTCGGGTCTCCCGCTCCGGAGTTCAGCCGCGTTTCGAGCAGTTCGACCTCGGTGCGCACGTCGTCGAAGCGGCGTGCGTAGTGCAGCAGGCCTTCCTCGGGCGTGCCTGCCTGCCAGACCCCGACCTCGCGTTCGCCGTCGGCGGTGAAGACGTAAACGGTGCCTTCCCCGTCGACCCGGCCCCAGGTGGCGGGGGCGGGCTCGGCGGGCGGCACCGGAGGCGCGGCATGGCCGGCGCCGTGCGCGTGCGGCACCGGGTGCGGTGCCGGGGTGCCGGGGGACGTGTTCTCCTGGGCCATCGCAGGCTCCTTATCGCCTGTACGCCCGCGGCTGCGGGCGCCCCGCCGCGTGAGCGGGGCCGGGTTGCGCTGTTGTCGTGCTCTGCCGGGGGCATGGGGCCCCAGCGGCATTCAAGCAGCTCAGCGCGCGCCGTGGTACTGGGTGAGCCGCCCGAAAGCGTTGATCCTACTTCTCCTTGACGCTCCGTGCCCGCGTCCCGCCCCCGCCGGGTACCGTTCACCGGCGTGATCAGCCCAGCTCAACGGCCCCGTCCGGTAGCCGTCGTCGGCCCCACTGCCACCGGGAAGACGGCACTGGCCGTCGAGCTCGCGCTGGCGCTGGACGGCGAGGTGGTGAACGCCGACGCGCTCCAGCTCTACCGCGGCATGGACATCGGTACCGCCAAGGCGACTATGCAAGAACGCAGAGGGGTCCCGCACCACCTGCTGGACGTACTCGACGTGACCGAGACCGCGTCGGTCGCCGCCTATCAGCGTGATGCCCGCAGCACGATCGAGCGGATTCTCGCCGCGGGCCGGGTTCCGGTGCTCACCGGCGGCTCGGGACTGTATGTGCAAGCGGTCCTGGACGACCTCCGTTTCCCCGGCACCGACCCCGCGGTGCGCGCCCGGCTCGACGAAGAGGCCGCCGAACTCGGCACCGCCGCGCTCTACGCCCGGCTGGGGGAGCGCGACCCGGTCGCCGCGGCGGCGATCCTGCCCACGAACACCCGCCGGATCGTGCGTGCGCTGGAGGTCATCGAGATCACCGGCGAGCCGTTCTCGGCGAACCTGCCGAAGCCGGGCCCGGCGCGCTGGGACACCGTGCTGATCGGGGTCGACCGCGAGATCGCCGAACTGGACGAGCGCGTCGACCTGCGGGTGGAGCGGATGTTCGAGGGCGGTCTCGTCGACGAGGTACGGGCGTTGCTCGGCCGCGGTTTGCGGGACGGGAAAACCGCTTCGCGCGCGCTCGGCTACCAGCAGGTGCTGGCCGAACTGGACGGCGAAGGCGACTTCACGGCGGCAGCGGCGGCGACTGCGCAGGCCACCCGCCGATTCGTCCGGCGGCAGCGTTCGTGGTTCCGGCGGGACAAGCGGATCCAGTGGTTCGACGGCGGATCGGCGGACCTGGCCGCGCGGGTCCTCGCCGTGCTCGACCAGTAGCCTGGACGCATGGGCGGCATCGAATTCCTCAAGGGCCACGGCACGCAGAACGACTTCGTGCTGCTGCCTGACGCGGCTGGCCGCCTCGACCTCACGCCCGCGCGAGTCGCGGCGCTGTGCGACCGGCAGCGGGGCATCGGCGCGGACGGCGTGTTGCGCGTCGTGCGTTCGGCGGCGATCGGCGAAGAGTCGGCGGGCGAGTGGTTCATGGACTACCGCAACGCCGACGGTTCGATCGCCGAGATGTGCGGCAACGGCACCCGCGTTTTCGCGCGCTACCTGGTCGACGCCGGGCTGGCCGAGGGCGGCGAGTTCGTCATCGGCACCCGCGCGGGCGACCGGCCGGTCGTCGTGCACCCGGACCGTTCGGTCACCGTCCAGATGGGCCCGGCGGCGATCACCGGCACGTCGGTCACCGTGGTGGCCGGGCAGCCGTTTTCCGGGGTCGCGGTGAACGTCGGCAACCCGCACCTGGTGTCGGTCACCGACACCGACATCGCCGGCCTCGACCTGCGCGACCAGCCCGATTTCGACCACGACGTGTTCCCGGCCGGGGTCAACCTGGAGTTCGTCAACGTGCTCGGCGAGGGAGCGCTGCGGATGCGCGTCCACGAGCGCGGCGTGGGGGAGACGCGCGCCTGCGGCACCGGCACGGTCGCCGCGGTGGCCGCCTCGCTGCACCTCGCGGGCAAGGACACCGGCGAGTCCACAGTGGACATCCCGGGCGGCCGGGTGTCGGTCACGGTCGGACGCGGCGAATCGACGCTGACCGGACCGGCCGAGATCGTGGCCCGCGGCGAGCTGGACGAAGCCTGGTGGCTCGCCGCGGGCGCTTGATCAGCTGATCGTCACCGCGACCGAGAGTTCGCCCTCCTGAGTGGTCACGGTGTTCACCACCCCGGCGATCCGCACGTCCTCGGCGATTCCGGCGAAGCCTTCGAGCACGTCCGCCGGAGCGGTGACCGACAGCGTCTCGACGGCGGTCCGCATGGACACCTTCGCGTCCGTCTTGGCCCGGCGCACGGCAGCGATCACGGAACCGGCCAGCGGCAGCAACGTGCCGTCGCCGTCGACGTCAGGCGCGGTCGGCCAGGACGCCTGGTGCACCGAACCTTCGTGCCACCAGGACCAGATCTCCTCCGCGGAGAACGGCAGCACCGGCGCGAACATCCGCACCAACGCCGACAGCACGGTCCGCAACGCCACCTGTGCCGACTCGGCTGCCTCCGCGCCGAGGTCGCCGTACGCGCGGCCCTTCACCAGCTCCACGTAGTCGTCGCAGAACGTCCAGAAGAACGTCTCCGTCACCTGCAACGCACGCGCCTGGTCGAGCGCCTCGAACGCGGCTGTCGCTTCCTCGATCACCTTCGCCAGCTCGGCGAGCACAGCTCGGTCCAGCGGCTCCGTCGCGACCGATTCCTCAGCGGGAATCCCGAGGCCGAGCACGAACCGGCTCACGTTCAACAGCTTCGTCGCCAGCCGTCGCCCGACCTTCATCTGGCCTTCGTCGACCGCCGTGTCCACGCCCGGCCGCGCGCTCGCCGCCCAGTAGCGCACCGCGTCGGAACCGTGCCGTTCCAGCAGATCCGCCGGGGTGACGACGTTGCCGACCGACTTCGACATCTTCTTGCGGTCCGGGTCGAGCACCCAGCCGGAGATCACCGCGTCCCGCCACGGCAGCACGCCTTCCTCCAGCTCGGCGCGGACCGCGGTGGAGAACAGCCAGGTGCGGATGATCTCGTGCGCCTGCGGTCGTAGCGAGAACGGGAAGACGCGGCGGAACAGGTCGTCGTCGAGGCTCCAGCGCCCGGCGATCTGCGGCGTCAGCGACGACGTCGCCCAGGTGTCCATCACGTCCGCCTCCGCGACGAAACCGCCCGGCACGCCGCGCTGCTCCTCGGTGTAGCCCGGCGGAACGTCGGTGCTCGGGTCCACCGGCAGGTTCGCGTCGTCGGGCACCAGGACGGCGTCGTGGTCCGGCTCGCCGGCGGCGTCCAGCGGGTACCAGACCGGGATCGGAACGCCGAAGAACCGCTGGCGGCTGACCAGCCAGTCGCTGGTCAGGCCCTCGACCCAGCTGCGGTAGCGGACCTGCATGTGCGGCGGGACCCAGTTCAGCTCCTCGCCGCGCGCCAGCAGTTTCGCGCGCAGGGCGTCGTCACGGCCGCCGTTGCGCAGGTACCACTGGCGGCTGGTGACGATTTCCAGTGGCTTGTCGCCCTTTTCGTAGAACTTCACCGGGTGCGTGATCGGCCTCGGCTCGCCGCGCAGCGCGCCCGCCTCCCGCAGGAGGTCCACCACGATCTGGCGTCCAGTGTGGACAGTCTTGCCCGCCAGCTGAGCATATTTGTCCGCCGGAACGCCGTGCGGGGGCTCGGCGCGGAACCGGCCGTCGCGGCCCAGCACCGGACGCGTTTCGAGCTGCAGCGCGCGCCACCAGGTGACGTCCGTGGTGTCGCCGAAGGTGCACACCATCGCGATGCCGGTGCCCTTCTCCGGATCGGCGAGGTGGTGCGCGTGCACCGGCACCTCGACGCCGAACACCGGCGTGCGCACGGTTTTCCCGAAAAGGCCTTGGTACCGCTCGTCATCCGGATGCGCGACGAGCGCGACGCACGCGGGCAGCAATTCGGGCCGGGTAGTGGAGATCAGCACTTCGCCGTCGTCGCCGGTGAACGCGAGATCGTGATACGCGCCAGGACGTTCGCGGTCTTCCAGCTCGGCCTGGGCGACTGCGGTGCGGAAGGTGACATCCCACAGCGTCGGGGCTTCGGATTGGTACGCCTCGCCTCGCGCGAGGTTGCGCAGGAACGCGCGCTGCGAGATTTCCGTGGTCGCTGGGTCGATCGTCTGGTACGCCAGCGTCCAGTCCACCGAAAGCCCGATGCTCCGCCAGACCTCCTCGAACACCTTCTCGTCGGTTTCGGTCAGCTGACGGCACAGCTCCACGAAATTGCGCCGCGACACCGGAATTGCGTTCTTGCCGGGTTTCTCCGGAGGGGTGAAGGACGGGTCGTAAGGCAGCGTCGGTTCGCAGCGCACGCCGAAATGGTTCTGCACGCGGCGTTCGGTGGGCAGGCCGTTGTCGTCCCACCCGACCGGGTAGAACACCGAACGCCCGCGCATCCGTTGGTAGCGCGCGAGAACGTCGGTGTGCGTGTAGGAGAAGACGTGCCCGATGTGCAGCGATCCGCTCGCGGTCAGCGGCGGCGTGTCGATCGAGTAGACGTCCGGGCGCGCGCGGTCGAACCGGTATACGCCTTCGCGTTCCCACATCGGTACCCATTTGGCGGCAAGGCCGTCGACGCCGACTTTGTGCGGGATCTTCTCGTTCATGCCCGCACTTTACGGCGCGGGTACAGCCATTTCCGTGCCGGTCGGAAGGTCCCGCATGCGCCGCAGCGGCGAGCAGAGCACCCACAGCGCGCCCGCGACCGGCCCGGCCGTCCCGATCGCCAGCGCTCCGGCGAGCCCGAGCCATTCGCCGAGCCCGCCGCCCAGCAGCCCGCCGAGCGGCAGCGCTCCCCACACGATGAACCGGACACTCGCGTTCATCCGGCCCAGCAGCCGGTCCGGCGTGATCGCCTGGCGGTAGGAGACCTGCGCGATGTTGTAGAGGATCACGCCGAACCCGAACGCGGCCATCCCCAGCCCGGCGAGCACGATCCGCCAGTCCGGCGCGGCGAACAGGACCAGGATCCCGCCCGGCCACAACAGGACCGGGACCAGCCAGATCGACCGGGCCTGCCCGATTTTCCGGATGATCGGACCGGCGCACAGCGCGGCCGTGATGCCGCCGACGCCGCTCGCCGCGAGCAGGCCGCCGACCTCGGCCGGTTTCAGTCCGGCGGTGCGGGTCAGATACAGCACCTCGACGGCTTGCACCACTCCGCTGAAGAGGTTCGACGTGGCGGTGCAGGCGACGATCGCGCGCAGCGGCCGGTCGGCGACGACGAACCGCAGGCCTTCCAGCATCTGCGGCACCAGACGGTCGTGCTCAGTGCGCTCCGGGAGGGTCTCGACGGTGCGGATGCGCCACAGGCACAGCGCGGACGTGAGGTAGCCGAGCCCGGTGAGCAGTACCGTGCTGGCCGCGCCGACGAATTGCACGAGCACGCCGGCGAGACTCGGTCCGGCGATCTGCGCCGACGACTGCACGCCCTGCAGCTTCGCGTTGCCTTCGAGCAGCTTTTCGCGGCCGACCAGCGCGGGCAGATACGCCTGGTAGGAGACGTCGAAGAAGACCGTCGCGAAGCCGACGAGCAGCACGACCACCAGCACCTGCGCCATGGTGAGCACGCCGGCCCACCAGGCGAGCGGGATGCTGAGCAGCAGGATCCCGCGGACCAGGTCGGCGGCGAGCATGAGCGGCCGTTTGCGCATCCGGTCCACCCAGACGCCCGCGGGCAGGCCGACGACCAGGAAGCCGAGCGTCTCGGCCATGGTCAGCAGCCCCATCTCGAACGGCGTGGCGGCCAGCGTGACCGCCGCGAGCAGCGGAATGGCGGTGATGCCGACGAACATCCCCAGCTGGCTCGCCGTGTCCCCGGCCCACAGCCTGCGGAAGTCGGCGTGGAAGAACAACGAGTCTCGACGCACCCGATCGAGTGTTGCCGAGTGATTGGAAAGAGTCAATCACTTTGTCTAGGCTGCTCGGATGCCGCTGAACCGACGTCCCTCCACCGAAGCCGAGGCGGCCGCGCTCGCGTCCGGAATACGGCTGCGCATCATCCGGTTGACCACCTTCGAGGCGATGACGAACAAGGAGCTGGCGGCGCGCCTGCGCCGCGACCCGGCGACCACGCTGCATCACGTGAGGCGGCTGGTCGAGACCGGTTTTCTTGTTCCGCAGGAGCCGCGACGGGGAGCGCGAGGGGCGAAGGAGATCCCGTACCTGTCCAGCGGGCTTTCGTGGCAGCTGGACCACAGCGACGCGGATCCCCTCGTGGTCAACGAGGCGATGCTCGAGGCCTATCTGGCCGAGATGGCGGAGGCGGACCTGGCGACGACGGACACGACCCGGCTCGTGGTCCAGGTGGGCGCGGAGGACGTCGCGGAGTTCAAGCGGCGGCTCGACGGACTGCTCGAAGAATTCAAGGCCAGGCCTCGCGATCCGGCCGCGGAACGCACCGCCGTGTACGTCTCGGTTTATCCCAGCAGGTAATCCGCTCGGCTCCCGCGCCGAAACGTGGGACCATGGAGGCACGATGACAGAACAGACACACGAAGACTTTTACGACGACAACGACCCCTACGACCCCTCGGTCGGGGAGATGGAGCTCGAGGACCGCGCGTCACTGCGCCGGGTCGCGGGCCTGTCGACCGAGCTCGAAGACATCACCGAGGTCGAGTACCGGCAGCTTCGGCTGGAGCGCGTTGTGCTGGTCGGCGTGTGGACTGAAGGCACCGCCCAGCAGTCCGAGGCGTCGCTGGCCGAACTGGCGCGACTGGCCGAGACGGCGGGCTCGGAGGTGCTCGAAGGCATCGTCCAGCGGCGGCAGAAGCCCGATCCGGCGACCTACGTGGGCTCCGGCAAGGTGCGCGAGCTGCGCGACATAGTCGTGGCGACCGGCGCCGACACGGTGATCTGCGACGGCGAGCTTTCGCCCGGCCAGCTGCGCCAGCTGGAGGAGAAGGTCAAGGTCAAGGTGATCGACCGGACCGCCCTGATCCTCGACATCTTCGCCCAGCACGCCCGTTCCAAGGAGGGCAAGGCGCAGGTCGAGCTGGCCCAGCTGCAGTACCTCGTCCCGCGGCTGCGCGGGTGGGGTTCGGCGCTGTCCCGGCAGGCCGGTGGCCGCGCGGGCGGCGCGAACGGCGGCGTGGGCCTGCGCGGACCTGGTGAGACGAAGCTGGAGACGGACCGGCGGCGGATCAGCAAGCGCGTGGCGAAGCTGCGCCGGGAGATCGCCGCGATGGACACCATCCGCGAGACCAAGCGCGGCAAGCGCGTGGCCAACGAGGTGCCGAGCGTGGCGATCGTCGGCTACACCAACGCCGGCAAGTCGAGCCTGCTCAACGCCCTGACCGGGGCCGGGGTGCTGGTGGAGGACGCGCTGTTCGCCACCCTCGACCCGACCACGCGCCGGGCGCAGACGGCCGACGGGCGCACGTTCACCCTCACCGACACCGTCGGGTTCGTGCGGCACCTGCCGCACCAGCTGGTGGACGCGTTCCGCTCGACGCTGGAGGAGGCGGCCGACGCCGACCTGCTCCTGCACGTGGTCGACGGTTCCGACCCGGCGCCGGAGGACCAGGTCAACGCGGTGCGCGAGGTGCTCGCCGAGATCACCCGCAGCCGCAAGGAGCCGCTCCCGCCGGAACTGCTGGTGATCAACAAGGCCGACGCGGCCGACGCGGTCACCCTCGCCCGGTTGCGGCACGCGCTGGCCGGTTCGGTGCAGATCTCGGCGCGCACCGGTTCGGGCGTGGCCGACCTCGCCGAGGTACTGGCCGAGCGGTTGCCGCGCGCGGAGACGGTGATCGACGTGCTGGTCCCGTACGCGCGGGGCGAGCTCGTGTCGCGGGCGCACGCGGAGGGCGAGGTGCTGGAAGAGGAGCACGTCGCCGACGGCACGCGCCTGCAGGTGCGGGTCCGTCCGGACCTCGCCGCCGCTCTGCGGGCGTTCGAGACCAACGCCTCGGCGCTCTGAACGTCTTCCGTAGTGCACGGCCCGAGCGGGTCGTGCACTACGGAGGTGAACTGGTGCGGGTCGTCCTGGCACTGACGGCTGTCCTGATGCTCGCGGGCGCGGTCCCGGCTGCGGCGGCTCCTGCCCCGGAACCGTTGTGTCAGGTCAAGGACAAGCGCCTCAACGAGCTGTCCGGCCTGGTTTCCGACGGCGAGCAGTGGTACGCCATCAACGACGGCGGCACCCAGGTACAGGTCTTCGTCCTGGACCGGAAATGCCAGGTGAAGGACGTCCTAACCGACCCGACGGACCCGTACGACGTCGAAGACCTCGCCCGAGGCAAAGACGGCACTCTCTGGCTCTCGGACACCGGCGACAACCGCGCGAAACGCGAAACGGTAGCCCTGCTGGAGCTGAAACCGTCCGGCGGCGCCGCGGTCGTGCATCGCCTGACCTATCCGGACGGTCCGCACGACACCGAAGCTTTGGTCCTGGACCAGTCCGGCACGCCGTTCCTGGTGACCAAGGACTTGCTGGGCGTTTCCAAGGTCTACAAGCCCTCGGCTCCGCTGGAGGCTCCCGGCCCGACGAAACTGGAGCAGGTCGGCACCCTGCGCGTCCGCAACACCGACACGCCGGGCGGTCCGGTCGGCTCATTCGGTTCGGCGCTGATCACCGGCGGTGCGACCAGCGCGGACGGCCAAGTCATCGCCCTGCGGACCTACACGGACGCGTACCTGTACGCGGCCCCGGACGGCGATGTTGCGGCAGCATTGCAACGAGAGCCCGTGCGCATTCCGCTGCCGAATGAGAAACAGGGCGAAGCCATTGCATTCGAACCGGACGGCACTCTGCTGTCCGGGAGCGAAGGGGTCGGCGAACCGGTGCGGGCGATCAAAAACGCGACTGCCTTGGTTACGCCGAACGCGCCCGCGCCGAAGCCCGGCGGTGCCGCTACTCCGCAACCAGCTGAGGAAGACGCCGGTGGGTTCCCGCTCATTCCTGCCGCAGGGGTAGCCGCGGTCGTCGTTCTCGCCGCCTTGTTCCTGCTAGCGCGGAAACGCCGCCGCTCCTGACCCGGCTCGCAATCGCAACGCCCGCTGGCGAACGCGCCATCAACCAAAACCTGAGGGCCTGTCCTGGTCCGGGCTAAGAGCTCGTCAGTGGCTATGCCGGTTAGAACCGGCATAGCCGCTCACGAGACGCGGGTCAGCGAGCCGGTCAGAGACGGCGCAGGACCGCCACGACCTTGCCCAGGATCGACGCGTCGTCGCCGGGAATGGGCTCGTACGCCTCGTTGTGCGGCATCAGCCACACGTGCCCGTCCTTGCGCTTGAACGTTTTCACCGTGGCCTCGCCGTCGATCATCGCGGCGACGATGTCCCCGTTCTCCGCGGCGGGCTGCTGCCGGACGACGACCCAGTCGCCGTCGGTGATGGCGGCGTCGACCATCGAATCGCCGGTGACGCTCAACAGGAACAGCTCGCCCTCGCCGACGATTTCGCGCGGCAGCGGGAAAACGTCCTCGACGGCCTGCTCGGCGAGCACCGGACCGCCTGCCGCGATCCGTCCGACCAGCGGCACGTACGCCGCCTTCGGGACGGACGGCTGCTGGTCCATCTCGATGCCCATCGGGTTGTCGTCCGTGGACGCGAGCACGCCCACCGCCCGCGGCCGGTTGGCGTCGCGGCGCAGGTAGCCCTTGCGCTGCAGCGCGCGCAGCTGGTGCGACACCGACGACGTGGACGTCAGCCCCACCGCCTCGCCGATCTCGCGCACGCTCGGCGGGTAGCCGAAGCGGCTCACCCACGTGCGGATGACGTCGAGCACTTGCTGCTGGCGGACGGTCAGCGTCTCGTCCACGTCGTACACCTCCGGCATGGCGCTCACCTTCCCCGTGCTCTCGTGGCCGGATTCGCGCGCGGATTGTGCGGACGCCTTGCCTCGCGAGGCCGTCTTGGCCCCCTTCGCCGCGGTGCCCTTCACCGTGTCCTTCTCCAACGCTGCGTCGCCTCCAGCCGTCCCGCGGTCGCCGTGTCGGCGTCCCGCGCGTATCCGCGTGCGCCGGTCCGAGGTCCGCGTTTTCCGCGAACGCCCGTCCGGCGGCACCCGCCGGAGCCGGTCCGGCAGATGTCCTGGTCACCGACGTTAGCCACCGCGCGCGTCGATTTCAAACATCTGTTCGATCGACACGCCGTGTCCTCTCGATTTTGTCGGTGCGGGGTGGTAGACCTTCGCACGGACGTTCGATAGAACGCCTGTTCGATCTGGACCGCTGCGGCGCAGGTGTACGGCCCGGACCGGACGGATCCGCAGGTCACGAGGAGGTTCCGTCATGTCGATCCTGGCAGATCGCGGGCTCGTCCGCCCGCTTCGGCCCGTCCCCGCCGACTGCCCCGCCGAGGGCGGCGGTGCGTCGGAAGGGGCGGTCCCGGTCCGGAGGGGGCCTGGGTCCGACGGTCCGGCGCGCCGGTCGCGGCGGCGTACGGAGAACATCGATGCCACCCGAAAGGATGGTGTTCCGGAGGATTCCGGCGCTGATCCGGGCCTGGCGGCCGGTTCCGGCGAGGTGGTGGAGCTTCGCGGCCGGGCCGGTTCCCGGCGCGGCCCTGGTGCGGACCGATCCGGCGAGGGCTCGCGCGGCGAGACCGGTCGCGGCGACTCGCGGCGGAGCCGGGGTGCGGGCGAGTTCCGGGGAGGCTCGCGCGGCGAGCCCGGCCGGCGGCGCGCCTGGCGGGCGGCTGCCGAGGCTGGGCTCGCCGGCGGTGAGTTGGCTGATTCCCGGAGGTCCGCGCCGGGCAGTTCGGCCGGTCGCAGCGCCGGGGGAGCCGGTGCGCGGTCGGCGGAGTCCGCCGGTTTCGCGTCCTCGGACGAGCGAGGCGCGCGGGCGATGGAGTCCGCCGGTTTCGCGTCCTCGGACGAGCGAGGTGCGCGGGCGACGGAGAGCGAGGCCGCCGAACTGCGTTCCGGGGCCGTCCGGTCCGCCGAGCGGGCTGGGTTCCAGACGTCGGCCCCCTCCAGGCGAGCCGGATTCCAGGCATCAGTCCCCTCTGAACGGGCCGGATTCCAGACGTCAGGCCTCTCCGAACGGGCCGGATTCGAGACGTCGGCCCTCTCCGAACGGGCCGGATTCCAGACGTCGGCCACTTCCGAACGAGCCGGGTTCCAGACGTCAGCCCCCTCCGCGGTGGAAATCGAAGAAGCCCCCGCCCGCAAGTCCCGCGAGGCGCGCGGCCTCACTGCGGTCCGGTCCATCGCCGCCGCAGTCGAAACCGAAGCGGCCCCCGTCCGCGAAGCTCGCCGACGCACCGCGATCCGGCACATCCCCGCCGCCGTCCCGGCCAACCCCGGACGCACCGCGCGCGAGCGGCGCGGCGAGCCGTTGCGGCCGCCGTCCCGGGCGCGGGTCGTCGCCGGACGTCGCGGCGGCGTGGCCTGCCAGACCGCGACCAGGCCGTCGGTGCGGTGGCCGTGGCTGTTCGCGATCGCCTTCGCGGCCTGCCTGATCGTCACCGGGCTCGGCGTTTTCGGCTCGGGAGCGTCCAGCGGCCCGGTGCCGTCGCGGACCGCGTCCGTCTCCGTTCAGCCCGGCGATTCGCTCGGCGCGCTCGCCGCCCGGTTCGCGCCGAACGCCGACCAGGGCGCGGTCGTCGAACGCATCAAGGAGCTCAACAACCTCGACGACACCGCGTTGCTGCCCGGAATGCCGCTCACCGTGCCGGTCGCCTGGTCCGGCAACGGTTCGGCAAGCGAATCGGCGGGCGAAACGAGCGAAGGACCGGGTTCTGCCGGATGATGACGGTCGGAAACCACCCGGTCGCATCTTGCGCAACCGGTCTTTCACCCTCTCGGGTTTCTTGCGCCCGCCCCGGAGGCGATCTATGGTCTACCCCTATATCTAGTAGTTACACCGCTGTAGTTGGTCCACGGGTAGGGGTAGACTGGCGGCAGTTGTCCACAGCCGGCCGGCAGTTGCCCACCGGATGTCCACAAGTCGATCACCAGGCGCGGGGTCGCGCGCGGTGACCGCGGTCCAGGCCGTAGCGTGGCGGCAGGGGCCGGTTGGGACAGGAATCGACCGGCGCGGAGGGGAAGGTGATCGGCGGATGAGGTGCCCGTTCTGCCGGCATGCGGACTCTCGGGTCGTCGACTCCCGAGAGGTGGACGAGGGACAGGCGATCCGGCGGCGGCGTTCGTGCGCCGAATGCGGCCGGCGTTTCACCACGTCGGAGACGATGGTGCTGGCCGTGGTCAAACGGTCCGGAGCCACCGAGCAGTTCAGCCGGGACAAGGTGGTCAACGGCGTGCGGAGGGCCTGCCAGGGCCGTCCGGTCGACGACGACGCGCTGCAGAAGCTCGCGCAGCGCGTGGAGGAGTCGATCCGTTCCGCCGGCTTGGCCGAGATCCCCAGCCACGAGGTCGGCCTCGCCATCCTCGGTCCGCTGCGGGAGCTGGACGGCGTCGCGTATCTCCGGTTCGCCAGCGTCTACCGCTCCTTCTCCTCGGTCGAGGACTTCGAGAAGGAGATCTCCGACCTGCGGAAAGCCATGGCGGGAACTGCGGAGGACCAGGAAGGCGAGCGCGCCGGCGACGACTGAGCCGTCACCGGGTCGCGGGGAGCGAGGGACAGGACCGCATGACCGAAACCGTGGGAACCGGCGCTGCGGCCGGACAGAACCAGAAGCCGAACAAGGGCCTCACCGTCCGGCGGGTCTTCACCACCGAGGGGACCCACCCCTACGACGAGGTCGCGTGGGAGACCCGCGACGTCGTCATGACGAACTGGCGCGACGGCAGCGTCAACTTCGAGCAGCGCGGGGTCGAATTCCCCGAGTTCTGGTCGGTCAACGCCACCAACATCGTCACCAGCAAGTACTTCCGCGGCGCGGTCGGCAGCCCGCAGCGCGAGAGCAGCCTCAAGCAGCTCATCGACCGCGTGGTGCGCACCTACGTGAAGGCCGCCGCGGAACACGACTACTTCGCCGGTCCGTCCGACCTCGAGATCTTCGAGCACGAGCTCACCTGGATGCTGCTGCACCAGGTCTTCAGCTTCAACTCCCCGGTCTGGTTCAACGTCGGCACGTCCTCGAAGCAGCAGGTGTCCGCCTGCTTCATCCTCGCCGTCGACGACACGATGGAGTCGATCCTCAACTGGTACCGCGAGGAAGGCCTGATCTTCAAGGGCGGTTCCGGCGCGGGCCTCAACCTCTCCCGCATCCGGTCCTCGAAGGAACTGCTCACCTCCGGCGGCACCGCGTCCGGCCCGGTCTCGTTCATGCGCGGCGCCGACGCGTCCGCGGGCACCATCAAGTCCGGCGGCGCCACCCGGCGCGCGGCGAAGATGGTCGTGCTCGACGTCGACCACCCGGACATCGAGGAGTTCATCCAGACCAAGGCGCGCGAAGAGGAGAAGATCAAGGTCCTCCGCGACGCCGGGTTCGACATGGACCTCTCCGGCTCCGACATCTCCTCGGTGCAGTACCAGAACGCGAACAACTCGGTCCGCGTCTCCGACGAGTTCATGCACGCCGTCGAGAACGGCACGGACTTCGGCCTGCGCGCCCGGCTCACCGGCGAGGTCATCGACCGCACCGACGGGAAGAAGCTGTTCCGCAGCATGGCGCAGGCGGCGTGGGAATGCGCCGACCCGGGCATCCAGTACGACAGCACGATCAACGACTGGCACACCTGCCCCGAATCGGGCCGGATCACCGCGTCCAACCCGTGCAGCGAGTACATGCACCTCGACAACTCGAGCTGCAACCTCGCGTCGCTCAACCTGCTGAAGTTCGTGTCCGAAGAGGGCACGTTCGACGCGCCGCTGTTCGCGAAGGCCGTCGAGTTCGTCATCACCGCGATGGACATCTCGATCTGCTTCGCCGACTTCCCGACCGAGCCGATCGCCGACACCACGCGCAAGTTCCGCCAGCTCGGCATCGGCTACGCCAACCTCGGCGCGCTGCTGATGGCGCTGGGCCACGCGTACGACTCCGAGGGCGGCCGCGCGCTCGCCGCCGCGATCACGTCCCTGATGACCGGCGTGTCCTACCGTCGTTCGGCCGAGCTGGCCGGCGTCGTCGGACCGTACGAGGGCTACGCCCGCAACGCCGAGGCGCACCAGCGCGTCATGCGCAAGCACGCCGCGGCCAACGAGCTGGTCCGCACCTATCACGGCAACGACGCGGCGGTTCGCGCGCTCGCGTCGCAGGAGTGGCAGCAGGGCATCGAACTCGGCACCCGCAACGGCTGGCGCAACGCGCAGGCCTCGGTGCTCGCGCCCACCGGCACCATCGGCTTCATGATGGACTGCGACACCACGGGCATCGAGCCGGACTTCTCGCTGGTGAAGTTCAAGAAGCTCGTCGGCGGCGGGTCGATGCAGATCGTGAACCAGACCGTGCCGCGCGCGCTGCGGGTGCTGGGCTACCAGGGCGAGCAGGTCGAGGCGATCGTCGAGTACGTCGCGCAGCACGGCCACGTGGTCGACGCGCCGGGCCTGCGCCCCGAGCACTACGAGGTGTTCGACTGCGCGGTCGGCGACCGGTCGATCGCGCCGATGGGCCACGTGCGGATGATGGCCGCGGTCCAGCCGTTCATCTCGGGCGCGATCTCGAAGACGGTCAACATGCCGGAGTCGGCGACGGTCGAGGACGTCGAGGAGATTTACTTCCAGGGCTGGAAACTCGGCCTCAAGGCGCTCGCGATCTACCGCGACAACTGCAAGGTCGGCCAGCCGCTGTCCACGGGCAAGAAGAAGGAAGCCGCGGCCGAAACCGAGCCGGAGAAGGTCGTCGAATACCGCCCGGTGCGCCGCCGCCTGCCGAAGAAGCGCCCGAGCCAGACGGTGTCGTTCACCGTCGGCGGCGCCGAGGGCTACCTGCACGCGGGCTCGTACCCGGACGACGGCCTCGGCGAGATCTTCGTGAAACTCGGCAAGCAGGGTTCCACGCTGTCCGGCGTGATGGACGCCTTCTCGATGTCGATCTCGGTCGGCCTGCAGCACGGCATCCCGCTCGAGTTCTACGTCTCGAAGTTCTCCAACCTGCGCTTCGAACCGGCGGGCATGACCGACGACCCGGACATCCGGATCGCCACGAGCGTCATGGACTACCTGTTCCGCCGCTTGGCGCTCGACTACCTGCCGTACGAAAAGCGGGCCCAGCTGGGCATCTTCACCGCGGACGAACGCTCCGCGGAGGTCGAGGCGAACTACGGCGGGCAGAACCTCGAGATCGAGGCGCTGCGCAGCAGCGTGGACTCGTCGCCCGCCCGCGCGGAAGAGTCCGCATCGGACACCTCGGCGCCTGACGCGCACAGCACGGCCGAGCTGATGGAACTCCACCTCGGCAAGGCGGCGGACGCACCGCTCTGCATGACCTGCGGAACGAAGATGAGGCCCGCCGGATCGTGCTACGCCTGCGAGGGCTGCGGGGCTACTTCGGGCTGCAGCTGATTCACGCTCTCGAAGGGGCGTCTGCTGATGGAGCAGACGCCCCTTCGGGCGTTCCCAGGAGTGTCCACTGGCGCTGGCAGCAGGTCTTCATGGAAGACCGCGAAAGTCGCACCGCGATCTCTTCGAGCTTGTCGTACTCGCGGTTTTGGACGCCGCTATGCGGTCTTTCATTAGTTTGTCGAGGCGAGCGGTGCTTTGGCGGTGTTCGGAAGCGGAGCCGTCGACCGTTCCCGAGCCAGCCCGAGAACCGCTCAGGGCAGCATCTGCGCGACCCCTTCGCCAAACGACCAGTCCACCTCGTGGTTTTCCGTCAAACTGAAGAACACATTCCTCGGCTCGATCCCCGTCGACTCGGCGATGAGTTCCGTCGCCCGCCGGTACAGCGCGGTTTTCTGGTCGTTCGTGCGGCCGGCGCGCAAGGTGATGGCGATGTACACGATGTCGTCGTCGCGGTGGACGCCCAAGTATCCGGGGTCGTACCGCAGGCGGTCGGCGGCGTGGCTGTTCAAGATCTGGAATCGGTCGTCGCCGGGGACGTCGATGGTTTCGGTCATCGCCTGGTGCACGGCTTCGCCGATGGCGGGGAGACGGTCGGCGTTGGGTTCGGACAGCACGTCGATGCGGACGAGCGGCATGGGGGACCTCTCAGTTCAGCTGGTCGAGATTCGGTTGGGACAGGTGAAGCACCCGGTACTGGACGTCGCTGTCCTCGTCCGGGGTGGTGGTCCAGAGGGTGAAGCGCACGGTTTCCCAGCGCCGCGGGTCGACGGCCAGCGCGGTGGTGTGCACGGCCGGGTTTTGGGACAGTTGCGCGATTTCGGCTAGTTCGCGGTCGATGCTTTCCGAAAACTTTCCCGTGCGTTTGGTCGCGAACCCCGGGGAGACAGCTCGCGCCGGACCGGCAAGACAGCTCGCGCCGGTCCAATGCTGCACGGGTGGTCGGCCGAAATCCTGGACTATGCCGTCGAATCCGCCGCCGCCCCAGAGGAATTGGCTCATTCCGGCAGTGTCGGTCCACAGGTAGAACGGCGCGTATCGATTGTCGCGTACCAAATATGCCTTGAGGCCCAGCCCGGGGAACGCGTCGGTGCGGTGGCCGCGGGTGGCGACCCGGTGCTCGATGTCGTAACCGGCAGGCAGGTCGATCTCGTACTGCATCGCGTACATCGACGGGTCACCGCCTGCCGAGGAGGGCGAGTGCGCCGCGGATCGCTTGGTCGAACGGCTCGACCGTCCCCGACGAGCGGGCGAGGACGTACCCGCCCTGCAGCACTGCGACCAGCGTGGTCGCCGTCGCGGCTGGGTCGAGGTCGCTCGGCAGTTCGTCGTTGGCGATGCCCTCGGCGAGCACTTCGGCGAGACGGCCGCGCAGCCAGTCGAACGTTTCCTCCAGCGGCGCACGCAATTCCGGGTTCGTGACGATCTCGGGATCCAAAGCCAGCCGGCCGACCGGGCAGCCGCGCAGGACGTCGCGCTCGCGCAGCAGGTAGGCGGAAACGCGGTCGACCGCGGTCGTGCCCTGGGCGAACGCGGCCTCGGCGGAGGCACGCAGATCGTCGGCGTTCTGCCGGATCGCGGCGAGCGCCAGGTCTGCCTTGCCGGTGAAGTGGTGGTACATGCTGCCCTGCCCGGCCCCCGCCCGCTGCTGGATCGCCTTCGGGCTGGTGCCGACGTACCCCCGCTCCCACAGCAGGTCCTGAGTGCTCGCGATGAGCTGGTCTCTGGTGGACATGACCTCAGCGTACATACTAGTAGGTACAGAGACAAGAACGGGGGCGGGCCCTACCGCGGGGAGGCGGGCTGGCCGCATGGTCCGGATGATCTTGACCCGGCAGGCTGGTCGCGAGCTGAAGGAAAGGACTTCTCCGTGATCAAGTCTTCCGGCCGCCGGGCGGTCGCCGTGACGATGGCCGCAGCGGTGTGCGCCACCCTGTTTTCGACCGGCACTGCCGAGGCGATCGTGAAGGGCGGCGATTCGACGCAGCGCTACCCGTTCATGGCATCCGTCCAGGAGAGGGTCAACCAGACCGGCGACCGCGGCGTGTGCGGTGCTTCGCTGGTCGATCCCCAGTGGGTCGTGACCGCGGGGCATTGCGTGGACGCGTCCCTCGTGACGCCGGACGGCACCGTCCGGATCGGCAGCGAGCGACAGCATTCCGGCGGAACCGTCCGGAGGATCGCGCAGGTCATCCCGCATCCGGGTTACGC
This sequence comes from Amycolatopsis sp. NPDC114503, assembly GCF_055633655.1. NCBI lineage: Bacteria > Bacillati > Actinomycetota > Actinomycetes > Pseudonocardiales > Pseudonocardiaceae > Amycolatopsis > Amycolatopsis sp. NPDC114503. Next base: position 240,721 of record NZ_JBVKDT010000007.1, read on the forward strand.
GCTGCAGAGCGAGACCAATCCCTTCAACCGCGACGACGTCGCGTTGATCAAACTGGACCGTCCGGTCGCCGACAAGCCGATCCGGCTGGCTTCGCGGCCGGGTGAGCCCGGTACGCCGACGCGACTGCTGGGCTTCGGCACCACCGTCGACACGTACGACTTCAAGCAGGCACGGTTCCCTGAACGATTGCAGGAACTGGACGTCCGGCGCGGTGCGGAATCCGAATGCGGCCCGGGTTATGCGGGGCGGACGCGGTTGTGCACGGTCAGCCCGAAGCCGGAGGCGATGGCGTGCATCGGAGACTCCGGCGGTCCGCAGATTCGGCGCGGACCTGGCTGGCAATGGGAGCTGATCGGGGTCACTTCGGGGCCGGGCACCGCGCGGGCGGCGTGTGCGGGCGGACCGGGGCTGTACAGCAGCGTTCCTGCTTACGCCGACTGGATCCGGCGGACGATCTGGGCGAACCGCGGAGGAAACTGATCCCGGGCAGGCGGTCGCCGCGCTGCTTCTTCCGGAGCTCCACCGAATCTCCACAACCTCCCCGCCGCAACGGCACATCCAGGCGGCAGCATGACCGCCGTGGACTGGAAAGCGGTGTTCGAGGCGGAGGCGCGGCGGCGGAAGATCCGGCCGCAGCCGGCGTGGGGGAGCGGGGCGCGGCTGGATCCGGTGGTGGCGCGCAGCGTCCGGCGGTTCCGGCAAACGCCGGACGAGCTGACCGCGGAAGACCAGCGGTACCAGGCAAAACTGGTCGACCAGTTGCTCGAAACCGCTGGCCGGCCAGGGAAAAGCGACGTGATGGGCCAGCTGGTCTCCGACGTCCTCGCGCTCGGCTACTACCGCGCGCTGCGGGACGGCGCCCGCGACGCCGTCACCGCGGAGGTCGCCGCGCGTGTGTTCGCCGGGGTGGAACGGCGGCTCAGCTATCACGTGGACCGGTTGCGGCGGCAGAGAATCGCGGCCACGGTGAAGTGGCGAGCCAGAGCAGTACTGGAAACCGGCGGCGTACTAGTCGGTCACGGACGCGCGTTGCGACGGCTCGGGGTGCCGTGGCTCGCATTCGTCACCGACGCCTGGGCACGGTTCGAACTAGCCCTCGCGGAGGTCCGCAGAGAGCCGTCGGTACGCCCGGGGCCGCGTGTGCGGGCGCGGCCCCGGGGTCTGGTCTAGGAAAGCTTCGACCAGAGGAATTCGTACGCGACAGCCGAACGGAACGCGAGTTGTTCGTTGTCCGCGGCCGCTCCGTGGCCGCCTTCGATGTTCTCGAAGTACTCTACGTCGTGGCCCTGCTCGCGCATCCGGGCGACCATCTTGCGCGCGTGCCCCGGGTGCACGCGGTCGTCGCGCGTCGAGGTCACGAAGAGGATCGGCGGATAGCCGACGTCCGCCGAAACGTTGTGGTACGGCGAGTATTTCGAGATGTACTCCCACTCTTCCGGGACGTCCGGGTCGCCCCATTCGGCCATCCACGAGGCCCCGGCGGGCAACAGGTGGTAGCGCTTCATGTCGAGCAGCGGCACCTGGCACACGATCGCGCCGAACAGCTCCGGGTAGCTGGTGAGCATGACGCCCATCAGCAATCCGCCGTTGCTGCCGCCCTGGATGCCCAGCCGTTCCTTCGTCGTGATGCCCCGCGCGACGAGATCGCGAGCCACCGCGGCGAAGTCCTGGAACGCCTTGTACCGGTTCTCCTTCACCGCCTGCATGTGCCAGTCCGGCCCGTACTCGCCGCCGCCGCGGATGTTCGCGACCACGTACGTGCCGCCGCGCGACAGCCAGGACCGGCCGACGACCCCGCCGTACGAAGGGGTCAGCGAAACCTCGAAACCGCCGTAGCCGTACAGCAGCGTCGGGCCGTTTTCCGCACCCGGCGGGCGGACCACGAAGTACGGGATCTTCGTGCCGTCGTCCGACGTCGCGAAGTACTGGCTGACCTCCATCCCGCTTGCGTCGAAGAACGCCGGCGCCTGCTTCAGCACCTCGACGTCGCCGCCGACGACGCCTCGGGTGAGCGTGGACGGCTGGACGTAGCTGGAGGAATCCACCAGGTACTCGTCGTCGACGTCCGGTTCGGTGTCGACGATCTGCGCGCTGCCGAATTCCGGCGCGCCGCCCAGTTCCGCCTCGGCCCAGCCGTCCGGGCCCGGCGTCAGCACGCGCAGCTCCGACTTGACGTCGTGCAGCGTCGCGAGCAGCAAGTGGTTGCGGGTCCACGTGTAGTAGTCCAGCGACGTGTGCGCGTCCGGGGTGAACAGCGCGGCGAAGTCGCGGTCGCCGGACTTGAACGCGTCATAGCGGATCGCGAGCAGCGTGCCCGCGGGATGCTCGGCGCCGCCGACGGTCCACGCGCTGCGCGGGTGCACGAGCAGCCATTCGCGGTGCGTGGAGACCTCGACGTCCTCGGGCAGGTCCAGTTTGGCCAGGCCGGACGGGGTGCGCTCGAAGTACTCGGTGCGGTAGAAGTCGATCGCGCGGCGCACGAAATCGCGTTCGAAACCCTCGGTCGGGTCGTGGACCGCCATCACCGCGACGTCGTCCGGCTTGCCCTCGGCGACGAGCACCGCGTCTTCGAGCGGGGTGCCGCGCCGCCATTCCTTCACCAGCCGCGGATACCCCGACGTGGTGAGCGAGCCCGGGCCGAAGTCGGTTCCGATGTACACCCGGTCGGCGTCGATCCACCCGATCCGGTGCTTCGCCTCGGGCAGGGTGTAGCCGTCCTCGACGAACTCGTGCGCGTCGAGGTCGAACTCGCGGACGACGGTCGCGTCCGCGCCGCCCCGCGACAGCTGGACCAGGCCGAGCCGGTGCCCCGGGCGCAGCACCGCGGCGCCCTTCCAGACCCAGTTCTCGTCTTCGGCCGCGGCGAGCGCGTCGACGTCGAGCAGGATCTCCCAGTCCGGTTCGCCGGTGCGGTACTGCTCCAGCGTGGTGCGCCGCCACAGCCCGCGCGGGTGCTCGGCGTCCTGCCAGAAGTTGTAGTAGTGCGTCCCCCGGCGCGCGACGTACGGGATCCGGCCGCCCGCGTCGAGCACCTCGCGGATCGAGTCCCGCAGCTGCCCGAACCTCTCGCTCGCGGTGAGCACGTCCAGCGTCTCCGCGTTGCGCGAACGGACCCATTCGAGCGCCTCGTCGCCCGTCACGTCTTCCAGCCACAGGTACGGATCTTCGACAGTCATAGCGCCCAGTCTCGCTGCCTGTCGCGAATCAGGCCAGGAGCCCGGCGTTCCCGTTTCGTGATCCAGAGCGGCTCGCGGTCTCCGTATGCTGGCCGGGAGGGGGAGGAATGACGTATTACGCCGGAGGCTCGTGGCCGCAGCCACCGCCGCCGCGTCGAAGGACGGGCCGAGCGCTGGGCGCGGTCGCCGCGGTGGCGATCGTCGCGGGCACGCTCGCGCTGATGGCCGTCGTGCCGCACGAGGTGTCCGGGCACGCGATCGCGGCTCCGGACGCCGACGCGATGCCGGACCGCCAGGACGCCAAACCGGTGCGCAAGCTCAGCGGCAACCCGTTGCTGGCCGAGGGGGTCGCGCTCGGTCCCGTGTCGTGCGACCTGCCGGAGCTGAGCCGGGACCCGGAGCAGCTCAAGACGTTCTACACCGCGCTGGTCGCCTGCTTGAAGCAGGCGTGGCAGCCGGCGCTGGACAAAGCGGACGAGCCGAACCTGCCGGTCAAGGTGTCGGTCACGCTGCCGAAAACGAGCGCCTGCGGCAACGCGCCGTCCCGGGACGAAGCGGTCGCGTACTACTGCGGCGGCGACGCCACGATCTACGCGCCCACCGACTGGATGCTGGCGGACGCCGGGCTGAGCCGTGCCCGGCACCTGGCGACGCTTGCGCACGAGTACGGCCACCACGTCCAGCGGGAGAGCGGCATTCTCGACGCGGCGAGCGCCGAGATGGGTTCGCCGGAGCCGACCAGCGAAGCGGACAAGGCCGTCGTGCGCCGGATCGAGCTGCAGGCCAACTGTTTCGGCGCGCTGTTCCTTCACGCCGCGTCCGATCGCGGGTCGATCAGCCGGGCCACCGCGAACGCCGCTGTCGCCGACTACGGCCGCGCCGACGACAGCGGCGACCACGGCACCCGCGCGAACCAGCTGACCTGGGCGAAGGCCGGCTACACCGGAGCCGGCCCCGCTGCCTGCGACACCTGGTCGGCCCCGGCGGACAAGGTCAGCTGACCCGCCATTCCGGGTCGCGGCCCAGCAGGCCGAGGAGCTGGTCCAGTTCGCTTTCGCCGGTGCTGACGGGCACCACCGGCGCGAAGGTTCCGCGCTCGATTCGGGCCTTCGGGTCGGTCGGGATCATGAGCGCGAACTGCAGGGCGGCGTGGACCGCTTCCGGCACCGGGTCGTACGCGACGTCGAGTGTCTTGGCCAGGTCCCAGCCGTGCGCGACGGTGTCGACGAGGTGCATCGCGATCGCGACTGTGCCCGTGAAGGTACCGAAGGTGTTGATGGCGATCTGGCGCTCCGCGACGTCCGCTTCGCCATATGCGGCGAGGTAGTCGGTCACCGAAGCTGCGTACGCGGCGTACGGGTCTTCGCCGAGTTGACCGCTGTCCCAGTCCTTCGCGGAGCCGTTGCGTGCTGCTTCGGCGAAGGCGTGGTTTTCGCTGACTTGGTGACGGAGCAGGTCGGCCAGCGTCCAGCCGGCGCACGGCGTGGGCCGGTCGAGGTCCGCCGCGGTGGTCTTCGCGACGATCGGGTCGAGGACGAGCAGGGACTGCCGGTCGAGGTCGAACGTGGTCATGGCTTCACGCTAACCGGCAGATCGGTCCAGGAAGAGAGCCAAAGCGGAGCCAACTGCGGTGGACCAATCTAGGCTGGACGCGTGGACCTGCACCTGGACCTGTCCGGCGCCCGCGGCCATCGCGACGAGATCTACCGCCAGATCCGCGAAGCGGTGCTCGACGGGCGGCTCCGCGACGGCGATGCCCTGCCGCCGACCCGGGAACTGGCGCACCAGCTGGCCGTGTCGCGCACCACCGTCACCGCCGCGTACGAACGCCTCGCCGCGGAAGGATTTCTAGCCGGCCGGGTCGGAGCCGGTACGTACGTGCGGGCCGGTGCCGCGCCTCGTCCTGTCGAACCGACTGGGCTCGCGGAGGGCGTCCAGCCGCGTCCAGAGTGGACAGACGTGCCCTCGCCGCCGAAAGCGTTCAGCGATCCGCCGGAGTTCGATTTCCGCGCCGGAGTGCCGGATGTGCGGCTGTTTCCGTTCGACACCTGGCGTCGGCTGATGACCCAGTCGTTGCGCAGTTCCCGCGCGGAGCTGATGACTTACGGCGAACCGCAAGGCGATCCCCGGCTGCGCACCGAACTCGCGCGGCACCTCGCGGTCTCCCGGAACGTTCGCGTCCGCCCCGAACACCTCGTGATCACCTCGGGCGCGCAGCAGACGATCGATCTCGTCGCCCGGGTCCTGCTGCGGCCGGGCGACCTGGCTGCTGTCGAGGATCCCGGTTACCCGCCGCCACGCCTGCTGCTCGGTACGCTCGGCGTACGCGTCGCGCCGGTTCCGGTGGACGACGAGGGAATCGTGGTCGACGCGATCCCGCCGGGCACTCGCCTGGTCCACGTGACGCCTTCGCACCAGTACCCGCTCGGTGTCGCGATGTCGCCGTCTCGCCGGCGAGCGTTGCTGGATTGGGCCGAGGACAACGGGGCGGTGGTGGTCGAGGACGATTACGACACCGAATTCCGCTACTCCGGGCGTCCGCTGGAACCGTTGCACAGCTTGGATTCTCACGGCCGGGTCGTCTACGTCGGCTCGTTTTCGAAGGTCCTGTCGCCCGCGCTGCGGCTGGGTTTCCTCGCCGCGCCGCCCGCGCTGGCGGAGGCGATCGTGAAGGCGAAATACCTCGCGGACTGGCATTCCCCGGGCATCGAGCAGGCGGTGGTCGCGGCGTTCATCGCCGAGGGCGGGTTCGCCCGGCACGTCCGCCGGATGCGCGGCATCTACCGCGCCCGCCACGACCTCCTCGTGGACGGCCTGCGAGCCGAATTCGGCGACGTGCTCGAGCCGGTGCCCGCGTCGGCCGGTCTGCACCTGAGCGCGTCGGGGGACCGGGACCTGCGCGGTTTCGCGCGGAAGGCGACCGGGGCGGGCGTCCGGCTGTTCTCGCTCGGCGACTTTTCCGTGGCGGCGAGGCGGCACGGGCTGCTGTTCGGCTACGGCGCGATCGCGACGGACCGGATCGGGCCGGGCCTCGCCCGGTTGCGCCGAGTGCTCGACGGTTGAGCGCGTTACCACGAACGGACGCGTCCCGCTGGACTTTCGCACACGGCAGCGGGGCCCTAACCTGTGGTGACCCGACTCACCGAGGAGAGGGCATCGCCATGCGGATTGCGGATTTGCTTCAGCGCAAGGGCGCGACGGTCGCCACTGTGTCGCCGGGGACGACGGTCGCCGAGCTGCTGGCGGGGCTCGCCCGGCACAACGTCGGCGCGATGGTCGTGGTGGACGCCGAAGGCGGGATCGCCGGGATCGTGTCCGAACGCGACGTCGTGCGCAGGCTCAACGACCACGGGCCTTCGGTCCTCGACGGGCCGGTCGCGGACATCATGACCACGATGGTCGCCAGCTGCACCCCGGACGATCCGGTGGACCAGCTCAGCGTGGTGATGACCGAACGGCGGATCCGGCACGTGCCGGTGCTCGACGACGGGCGCCTCGCCGGCATCGTGAGCATCGGCGACGTGGTGAAGATCCGGATGGAGCAGCTGGAACAGAGCCAGGAACAGCTCGAGGCCTACATCGCGCAGGGCTGAAGCGCCTTACTCGCGCCAGCCGCTGAGTTCGACGCCCTTCGCGACGTCCACCCGGTAGCCGAGCGAGACCGTCGCGGACTCCCCGGGCGCGATCGTGAGCCGCCAGGTGAACTGGCCCAGTTCGGTGCGCTCGACCGGCTCCGGGCTGAGCCGCAGGTCCCGCACGGTGATCGAGTCGTCCCGCGAGACCGGGGCCTGGTCGAGCACGGCCACCACGGCTTCGCGGGGGCTGTGGTTGGTCACCGTCGTCCGGTAGTCGGCTTCGCGGCGGCGTTGCGCGGAGAACGTCGCCTTGCCGGCGCTGCGCTTGACCAGCTCGCGTTCGACGCGGATCCGGTCGTCGACGCCGAGGGCGAGTTCGAGTTCCTCGCCGGGAGCCCACAGCTCCAGCCGCGTGCTGCCGACGAATTCGGCTTCGTGGAACACCGCGGCGCGACCGGCGCGAAGCGTGTGCTCGGCGGTGTTGACCACCTTCGCGCGCAGGTAGGCCTCTTCAGCCTGCGTCGGCGCGGTCACGTAGTCGAGCTCGGCGGTGAGGTCCAGTTGCGCGAGCGTCGTCCGGTGGCCCTGCGCGCCCGACGGGATCGCGACCGGGCGTGCCGGGCGGAAGGTGACTGCGGTGGTGCCTTGCTCGACTTCGGCGATATGCGCGGCGAAGCCGTCCCTGCCGCCGGCCGCGGCACCGTACGCCATGGCCGCGGGCGCGGGCGGGACCATCGATCGCCGCTCTGGTTGCTGCCGATCCAGGTACCAGGGCTGGAGTTCCGGGATCACGACGGTGTTCGCCGGGCGGGCGGTGGACAGCGTCAGTTCGCACTCCGGCCAGTCCTCGCCGGTGTGCTGGCTTACGAGTCCATACGAGGTGACCGTGACGTCTGTGCCGCGTACGCGGACGTCGTACCCAGATTCCCAGCGCGCTCCGGGGACCACATAGGACAGTTCGATTTCGGCGGTGGCAGGGGATTCCAGCTCCACGGTGATCGTCGAACTGTCCTGTTCGGACTGTGCGCTGCGAGTTTCGATTTGACGGTCAAGCGCAGCGAGGTCTTCGCGCAGCCGTTCCAGCTTCGTGGCGAGCGCGCGACGTTCCTTGAGCGCCGCCGCTAACTGCGTGCTGAGCGCTTCGCTCACTTCTTGCACGCGTCCCGGTTCGGCATCGCCGCCAGCCAACGCCTTCGCGAAGCTTGCTCCGCTGCGTCGCGAGACTCCGGTCAGCAGGTCGACGCGCGCTGCAGCGGCGCTCTCGTCGTCCGCGACCTCGTCGACAGTCGCTTGGTCCGTGCGACGCTGCTCCACGAGCGCGCGCAGTGTTGGGTCCGCAGGCGCGGCGTGCTGCGCGTACGCGACGTCGACGCCTGTGACCAACGCGTCGCCCGCGCCGCTGACGCGCACCGAAGCAGCGTCGAGCGACAGGGGGAGACCCGTGATCTCTACGCGGGAACCGTCGGCCGGAGTGACTTGACAGCGACGGGTGACGCGCGCGTTCTGCGGATAGACCGTGACCGTGGCGATCGGTGCGTCCATGGCTCCGACGTTAGTCGGTTGACGCGACTTGCGGTTGACGGAAGTCTCAACTTGCTCGCCTGCTTCGTCCAACTTGGGGGTTCTGGTGGGAGTTGCCGCTCGGGTCGCTGCCGTTTTCGTCGCAGTGGCCACGTTGTCCGTGCCCGCGGTCGCTGAAGCTGCTTCGCCGCCAGCGCCGGTTTTCACAGACGGTCAAGCACAGCCGGTCTTCGATCCGGCTGACGTCATCCGCGAGGACGTCTGGGTGACCGCGCCTGTCGACAGCGACCACGACGGCAAGCCTGACCTCGTACACGCGCAAGTGGTGCGCCCGCGCGCCACGGAGCAGGGCATGAAGGTGCCTGTCGTGTACGAGGCGAGCCCGTACTTCGCGGGCGGCAACGACGTAACGAACCACGACGTCGACACCGAGCTGTACGTGCCTGGCCCGCACGCCGCGGCACCGATCGGGTGGAGCTACCAGAACTACTTCACCGCGCGCGGATTCGCTGTCGTGTACGGCGAATCCCTCGGCACCGGGCTGTCCACCGGCTGTCCGACGACCGGCGACGTGAACGAGACGATCGGCGCGCGTTCGGTGGTCGACTGGCTGAACGGCCGCGCCGAGGCGCACGACAAGGCCGGAGCGCCCGTCGCGGCGAGCTGGAGCACCGGGAAGACCGGAATGATGGGCGTGTCCTACAACGGCACGCTGCCCAATGCCGTGGCGAGCACCGGCGTCGAAGGGCTCGAGACGATCGTGCCGATCGCCGCCATTTCGAGCTGGTACGGCTATTACCGCAACGCCGGCGCGGTCGTGGCCCCCGGCGGATACCAGGGCGAGGACACGGACGTGCTCGCCGGCTACGTCTATTCGCGCGCTGACCAGCAGGTCTGCCGTCCGGTGCTCGACGGCCTCACCGCTGATCAGGACCGGCTGACCGGGGATTACAGCAAGTTCTGGGACGTGCGGAACTACCGCGACGACGTCGGCAAGGTGCACGCCTCGGTGCTCGCGGTGCACGGGCTGAACGACTGGAACGTGAAGACCGAGCAGGTCGCGACGTGGTACGACGCGCTGAAGAAGCACGGCGTCGAGCACAAGATCTGGCTGCACCAATCCGGCCATGCGGACCCGATTTCGCTGCGCCGCGACGTCTGGCTCACGACGCTGAACAAGTGGATGTCGCACTACCTGTACGGCGTCGACAACGGCATCGAGCGCGAGCCGAAGGCGACCATTCAGCGCGAGGACAAGTCGTGGGTCGACGAGGCCGAATGGCCCGCGCCAGGCACTTCGGACGTCGAGCTGCACCCGTGGCCGGGCGGACGTTCGACCGGGACACTCGACCGGCAGCCCGTGCCGGGCCGTCCGACCGTCGAAACGCTGGCCGACGACGCGAGCAAGAAGATCGAACAGCTCGCTGACGCGGCTTCGTCCGGGAACCGCTTGCGCTACCGCACTTCCGCGACTGCGGAGCCGGTGCGGCTCTCTGGAACCGCGAAGGCCGCGCTGCAGCTGTCGTTCGACCGCCCAGCCGCGAACGTGACCGCGGTGCTGCTCGACCGTGCGCCGGACGGCACTTCCCATGTGATCAGCCGGGGCTGGACGGATCCGCAGAACCGCGTCAGCCCGTCGGTCACATCGCCGATCACGCCCGGACAGCGGTACCGCATCGAGGTTTCGCTGATGCCGAAGGACTACATCGTGGCCGCCGGACACAGCCTGGAGTTCGTGCTGGCTTCCAGCGACCACGACTTCACGCTGCGGCCGGAGCCGGGCACCGGGCTGTCGCTGGACCTGACCGGGACGACGGTGACGCTGCCGATCGTCGGCGGGAAGAAGGCGTTCTACTCGGCGATCCCGGCGCGGTAGGCGAAGGCGACGGCTTGGGCGCGGTCGCGCAGACCGGCCTTGGAGAACAGGTGATTGACGTGCGTCTTCACCGTCGCCTCGCTGACCACGAGGGTGCGCGCGATCTCCGTGTTCGACAGGCCCGCCGCGATCAGCCGCAACACTTCGACTTCGCGCGCGGTAAGGCCTTCCAGCTCCTTCGTGCGCACCGGCGAGCGGCTCGTCGCGGCCGCTACCAGCCGTTGCTGGAGTGCGCCGTCCACAGTGGACTGACCAGCGGCCGCTGAACGGATCGCGCGGACGATCGCGTCGGCGTCGGCGTCCTTGGTGAGGAAGCCGCGTGCGCCTGCTTTGAGCGCGGCGAGCAGGGAATCGTCGTCGGCGTACGTGGTGAGGACGACGACCTCGGTTTCCGGATGCTGCGCGCGCACCAATTCGGTCGTCTCTACGCCGTCGCGGTTCGGCATGCGCAGGTCGACGAGCAGTACGTCCGGCTGGTGTTCCGCGACAAGTTCGAGTGCCTGTACGCCGTCTGCGGCCGCGCCTACGACCTCGACGCCCGGCAGCAGCCCGAGCAGCGTTACGAGCCCTTCGCGCACCACAGCCTGGTCGTCGGCCAGCACCACGCGCAGCGTCACGCCGGCACTGTCAGCTGAATCCGCCATCCGTCCTCCCCAGGGCCGCATTCGAGCTTCCCGTCCAACAGCGCGGCCCGTTCGCCCATGCCTCGCAAACCGTATCCCGGCGAGGGCGACTCCGGCGGACGGCGGCCCTGGTGGTCGATGATCGTTAAGTCGACTTCGTCGTTGTTGAAGGCCACCGTGACGTCTACGGCGGGACCGCCTGCGTGTTTGCGCGAGTTCGCGAGGGCTTCCTGTACGGCGCGTACGAGCGTCGTGCCGACAGCTGCGTCCAGCTCGCGTGGTTCGCCTTCGATCACCAGGTCGGCGCGAGAGCCGGTGTCGAGCCTGTACGCGGCGAGAAGGTCCGACACCGAGCGTTCGACGGGTACGGCGTCTTCGCGCAGCGCGGCGACGGCCTTGCGTGCTTCGGCGAGACCTTCTGTCGCCAGCTTCTGCGCGCGTTCTATCTGCGCGAGAGACTCTTCGCTCGCACCGTCGCGGACCAGCATCAGACGCGCACCCTGAAGGTTGAGCGCGAGACCGGCGAGGGAATGCGCGAGGACGTCGTGCAGCTCTCGGGCGATGCGCGCGCGTTCGGCGAGCGCGGCCGCGCGGGCGTGCTCCTCGCTGGCGGTCTGGGCGCGGGCGAGCGCGAGTTCGGTCTGCTCCAGCCGTTCCGCGCGACCCCGGCGGTTGGCGGCGAGCAGCACCATCACGACGAGGATCGCGAAGAGGGAGACCACGTTCAGCCAGTCGAGCTGATAGGTGATCGACCAGACGAGGATCGCCGCCGACGCCACGGCGAGCGCGATCCCCGTCGCGATCCGGCCGGACACGCGCAGCGTGTAGAAGGCGGCGCCGAACATCGTCGTCGAGGTCCAGCTGCCCGGCTGCAGCACCCAGAGCGCTCCGGCAGCCGTCACGACGGCGATCATGGTCGCGGGCATCAGCCAGCGCGGCTTCGATTCGCGGGTCAGCCAGAGCGCCGGGACGGACAAGACGAGGACCAGCCCGATCAGCGGCCACGTCCACGGCCGCGCGTTCGGGATCGCGAACAGGGTCGGCACCGCGAGCACGCCCCAGCGCACCCAGTCGGCGCCCTCGAACCGCCGCCGCGCTTTCGCGAGCGAGGCCGCCGGTGTGCCCATGGGTCCTCCCCGTCGTCTTGTACGGAAAATGTACTGGCTCCGGCTTGGCTGGAGGGCGTCGGACATTTCCCCCACCAGGAGGTACGCCCCATGTCCAGATTGAGACGGTTCGCGGCGGTCGCGGCCGCGGTGGCCTTGCCCGCGTGCGGCCTGACGCTCGCCGCCCAGTCGACGGCGTCCGCGGCCCCCAACTTCCAGGTGCCGTTCAAATGCGGCGTCACGGTCACCGCGGCGACCTTCAGCGGCCACAACCCGGCCAACTCGGTCGACTTCCAGAAGTCCGGCATCACCGGCATGCCGGTGCTCGCGGCCGCGCCCGGGACGGTCACGCGCGTCGCGAACGAGGGCAGCACCAGCTACGGCCGCTGGATCGAACTGGACCACGGCGGCGGCTGGCGGACCCGGTACGCGCACCTGTCCGAGCAGGAAGTCTCGGTGGGCCAGAGCGTCGGGCAGGGCAAGGAGATCGGCAAGGCGGGCGCGACCGGCGGGGTGACCGGACCGCATCTGCACTTCGAGGAAAACCTGAACGGCGTGACGCAGAAGGCCGTGCTGAACGGCGTCGCGGTGCCGTACTACGGCAAGAAGGACTTCACGAGCAAGAACGGCTGCGGCGGCAACCCGTACTCGGCGACGCAGGTGTGCGGGTCGGGCTTCTCGGTGATCGACCAGCAGGCGCTGGGGACGGCGGGCACCGCGTACCTGCTGTACAACTCGTCCTCCAAAGAGAACTGCGTGACGACGCTGAAGGCGGTTTCGCTGGGGACCGCCAGCGCGGCTTCGGCGTTCCTGGAGGTGCAGGGCTCGACCAGGGCGACCGATTCGGGGAACTTCACCTACTACGCCGGACCGGTGAAGAAGACCGCCGGTTCCACGTGTGTCAAGTGGGGCGGCTCGGTCGGCTCGTCGTCGTACACCAGTCCGTTCGAACACTGCGGCTGAGTGCTTTTGACGCTTGCTGCCGGAGCCTTCGACTGGCTCCGGCAGCAGCTGTCTATTGTGGACAGTGTTGGTCGATGCACACCCCACCGACAATTCCCGCCGGTTGTCCCCGCCGGCGACACGGTTGTCCACAACTGCCTCCCGCCTCCACAGATTTGCCGTGTTCGTCCCGATTCGCGCATTCCCGGCGCACAGTGGAGGCGTGACCACCTCGACGCCGCCCGGCATCTCCCGGGCCACCCTCCGCAATCCGGCCGACCTCATCGCCTCCCTCCCGTACCTGCTCGGCTTCCGCCCGGCTGATTCCCTTGTGCTGCTGGGACATCGCGTCCCCGGAACCACGATCGGCCTGATGCTGCGCGCCGACCTTCCGCGGCGAGAACTCCAAGCAGAGCAAGCCGAGGCGCTGATCCCGCGCTTCGCCGATCGCGAGCACAACGGTGTCACCGTCGTCCTTGTCGGCGGCTCGGCCGACGAAAACGGTCCACCGCACAGGGAATTCTTAGCCGAGATTCAGCGTGTCCTGGCTCGACATAGCCTCCGCCTGTTCCACGCACTGTGGGCCTCCGAGATCGAACCCGGCGCGGAGTGGGAGTGCTATCTGGATCCGGACTGCAGCGGCGTTGTGCCCGATCCGCAGGAAACCGTCATCGCCGCCGCGACGACGGAGGCGGGGTTCGTCGTCTTTCGCAGCCGTGAAGAGTTGGCTGCGGTACTGGAACCGCGTTCCCCGGAAGCGATCACTCGTCGCGCCGAATTGCTGGAATCGTCCCCGGAACCGTTGTACCGCCCCGGAATGTCGCAGATCGACGTCTTGGACGCTGCGGTCACCGAACTCCGCGAAGCGTTCCTCCGCCAGCGTCGAGGTGCAGGCCCGCCTGATGACGACCAAGCCGTCCGGCTGGCTCATGCGCTGATGTTCACTCCCATCCGGGACGCGTGCATGGCCCTCGCGGTCCCGCCGCATACGTCGCTGACCCGGGAGGCAGAGGAGGTGTGGCTGACGCTGGTCCGTGAACTGCCGCCGCCGCATCGAGCCGAGGCTGCGCTCCATCTCGGATACACCGCTTTGATGCGCGGAGAAGGCGCGCTCGCGGGGATGGCTCTGGCGAACGCTGTCGAGGCCGATCCTGGCCATATGGTGGCGCAGTTGCTGCAGACTGCCTGGCACGTCGGCATGGATCCGGCGAAGCTGACCGGCCTCGCCGACTTGAGCACGGCGGTGGATCTCGGGCTTGCTCCGCCGCCGGAACCGGGGAGCGCCGGCGGGCGGGGTCGAAGATCGGGGCCGCCGGGAGGGATGAGATGACCGGGGCCTGAACCACGCGTCGGAAGGGCGGAGAGCGGCCCCCATGGCCGGTTCAACGCAGCGGGGTGGGCGGGTTCTGGCGAAGCCCCGCGCGGTGCCGGAAAGCCTTGCCCGAGCCGGATTCCGCCTTGGTGCCTTGCCGCGGTGTTCGATCGCGTCAGGCAGCTCCGCCGCTGCGTCCGCTGTGCACGGTGCGGGGCGGCGAGCGGAACCTCGCCATCCCGTCGTGGACGCGCCCGAGCCGGATTCCGTCCGTGGTCCCGAGTTGACGTCGGTGGGAACTTAGGTGCTCTGCCTGGGCGCGTCTGAACGACGTTCGCGGGATGCGGGGCGAGGATCCATCCGGACCCCGCCCCGAAACACCACTCCCGAACCCAGGCACCGCCTGCGGCGCGTCGCCGCGGTCCGGCTGGGAATCGCCGTCAGGAACGACGCGACTGGGTGAACTGCCAAGCGTCCGAGACGATCCCGTCCAGGTCGGTCAGCTTGGGCGTCCAGCCGAGTTCGCCGTTGGCCTTGTCGCTCGACGCGACCAGCACCGACGGGTCGCCCGCGCGGCGCGGGGCCACGACGGCGGGGATCGCGTGCCCGGTGACCCGGCGGCAGGCTTCCACGACCTCGAGCACCGAGAACCCGGTGCCGCTGCCGAGGTTGTAGATGCGGTGCTCGCCGGCGGCGGCGTGGCGCAGGGCGAGGAGGTGGGCGTCGGCGAGGTCGACCACGTGGATGTAGTCGCGGACGGCCGTTTTGTCGGGCGTCGGGTAGTCGTCGCCGTAGATGGAGATGTGGTCGCGGTCGCCGGTCGCGACCTGGAGAACGAGAGGAATGAGATGGGTTTCGGTGGCGTGCCGTTCGCCGAACGCGCCGTAGGCGCCGGCCACGTTGAAGTACCGCAGGCTGACCGCGGCGATGCCGTGGGCGCGGGCGAAGCTGGTGATCGCGTGGTCGATGGCGAGCTTCGACGCGCCGTAGGTGTTGGTCGGCTGCGTCGGGGCCGTTTCCGGGATCGGCGACACGTCGGGCTCGCCGTAGGTCGCCGCGGTGGAGGAGAACACCAGGCGCGGCGTGCCGTGCTTCTTCATCGCCTCCAGCAGCCGCAGCGAGGTCACCACGTTGCCTTCCCAGTACTTCGCCGGGTCGGCCATCGACTCGCCCACCAGCGACTTCGCGGCGAAGTGCAGCACGCCGTCGAAACCCTCGCCGAGAATGTCCGCGGCGACCTCGGCGGCGTCGCCCTCGACGAAGCGCGCCTGCGGGTGCACCGCGTCCGCGTGCCCGGTCGACAGGTCGTCCACCACGGTGACCTGGTGACCCGCTTCGATGAGGCGGGCGGCGCACACGCTGCCCACGTACCCCGCGCCGCCCGTCACGATGAGCTTCAGGGGGCTTTGCTGGTCCGTCACGTCAAGGCCTTTCTGCTGAGGGGTGGCGACTGTGCGGCACAGTCTCCCCTCAGTGCGACGCGACGGGCCCTTCGGGGGTTGCTCCGGAAATCAGGCTTCGTCGCGGCCCGCGCCGCGCGACGGCACCGCCGTGAACATCCGCGGACGGCGGAACCCGGCCTGCTCGCAGGCGGTTTCGACCGCGGTGCGAACTCCGTCCAGATCCTCGTCGCGGACCAGCGCGATCGCCGAGCCGCCGAACCCGCCGCCGGTCATCCGCGCGCCCAGCGCGCCTGCCGCCCGGGCCGAATCGACCGCGAGGTCGAGCTCGGGCGTCGAGATGCGGTAGTCGTCGCGCATGCTCACGTGCGAGGCGTCGAGGTGCGGCCCGATCTCGGCGAGCTTCTTCTCGCGCAGCAACGCGACCACGTCGAGCACCCGCTGGTTCTCGGTGACCACGTGGCGCACCAGCGGAACCAGATCCTCGGGCAGACGCGCGAGGGCGTCGTCGAGCCCGTCGAGCGCGACGTCGCGCAGCGCCTTCACACCGAGCAGTTCCGCCGCGCGCTCGGTGCCGCGCCGCCGGGCGCCGTAGCCGCCGTCGGCGTGGGAATGCTTGGTGCGGGTGTCCATGATCAGCACCCGGAGCCCGGCTTCGCCGAGCGGGAACGGCACCTGCTCCATCTCGCCCGAGCGGACGTCGAGGAACAGCACCCGCGAGTCCTCGCAGCACAGCGACGCCGTCTGGTCGAGCAGCCCGGTGGGCGCGCCGACGAAGTCGTTCTCCGACCGCTGCACCCAGCGCGCGATCTCCGGGCGCGTGGGAGTGCCGGCTCCGCCGTCTTCGAGTTCCGTCCCGGCCACGCCCAGCAAAGCCAGCGACACCGCGCATTCCAGCGCGTGAGAGGAGGAAAGCCCGGCGCCGGAGGGCACGTCGCCGGCGATGACCAGGTCGGCTCCGCCCGCGAAACCCTGGTCGCGCAGGACCCACGCCACCCCGGCGGGATACGCGGCCCATCCCGGCACCGAACCCGGTTCGAGCGCCGCGATGTCGTGCGGCCCGGAGTGCTGCAGCTGCCCGTCGTCGCCGAGCGTGGCGACCTGGAGCTTGCCGTCCTGGCGCGGGGAAGCGGCCGCGGCGAGCCGGTGCGGGAGCGCGAACGGCAGCACGAAACCGTCGTTGTAGTCGGTGTGCTCGCCGATCAGGTTCACCCGGCCCGGCGCGGACCACACGCCTGCCGGGGCCCGCCCGTGGACCTCCCGGAACGCGCGCGCCGCGTCGGTCGCCGGGGTCACTTGGCGAGCGCCAGCACGGCGTGCAGCGCCGCGGTGGACACCTGCGCCGTGGTTTCGGTGCCCTTGACCTCGACGGTCGCGCTGCCGCCGGAGGCCTTGCCGACCGTGACGAGCCCGCCGGGCACGATCCCGACCGTCCGCAGCTCGGTGAGCAGCGACTCGTCGAGCTGCACGTGCTCGGCGATGCGGCGGATCTCCACCTCGCCGCCGCCGGTGCGGGCGAACTCGTCGAGGCGCACGAGGCCGTCCTCGGCACGCGGCGCGGGATCGCCGTCGCCGAGCTTGTCGAGGCCGGGGATCGGGTTGCCGTAAGGAGACGTGGTCGGGTGGTCGAGCAGCTTCACCAGCTTGCGCTCGACGGCCTCGCTCATCACGTGTTCCCAGCGGCACGCCT
Organism: Amycolatopsis sp. NPDC114503; assembly: GCF_055633655.1. NCBI lineage: Bacteria > Bacillati > Actinomycetota > Actinomycetes > Pseudonocardiales > Pseudonocardiaceae > Amycolatopsis > Amycolatopsis sp. NPDC114503. The sequence continues at coordinate 257,943 of NZ_JBVKDT010000007.1, forward strand.
CGTTGTGCACGTGCTCCCACTCGAGGCCGATCACGTCGACGAGGAGGCGTTCGGCGAGCCGGTGCTTGCGCATGACCGCGACGGCGAGGTCGTGGCCGTGGTCGGTGAGCTGCAGATGCCGGTCGTCGGCGACGACGACCAGCCCGTCGCGCTCCATCCTGGCCACGGTCTGGCTCACGGTGGGCCCGCTCTGCTGCAGCCGCTCGGCGATCCGGGCCCGCAGCGGGACGACCCCTTCCTCTTCGAGCTCGTAGATGGTACGCAGGTACATCTCGGTGGTGTCGATGAGATCGTTCACGCTGTCCCCTTCGTCCGCGTAGCTCATCGTAGTCGTTGGCCCCGACAGCGACGGCTCGCCTCGGCGTAACGGCCCGGCCCCGGCGAAAAGTCCTGCCCTGATGCGCGAACCGCGTCCGGACCTGCAGGATGGGGCCATGCGACCGTTGATCTCGCCCGCTGAGCTCGCCGCGTTCCCCGATCGCGAGCGTCCCGTCGTGCTGGACGTCCGCTGGCGGCTCGGCGGACCGCCCGGCGCGGAGTCCTACCAGGAGGGACACGTGCCCGGCGCGGTGTTCGTCGACCTCGACACGGCGCTGGCCGCGCCGCCTGGGGACGGCGGCCGCCACCCGCTGCCCGACCCCGCGGTGCTGCAGCGCGAGCTGCGCAAAGCGGGCGTTCGGGCCGGGCGTCCGGTGGTCGTGTATGACGACGCCGACGGTTCGGTCGCCGCGCGGGCCTGGTGGCTGCTGCGCTGGGCCGGCCATCCGGAGGTCGCGGTGCTCGACGGCGGTTACACAGCGTGGCTGGCCGAGGGGCGGGAAGTGACGGCCGAGGCGCCGTCGCCGGAGCCGGGCGACATCGAGGTCCGGCCGGGCGGCATGCCGGTGCTGTCCGCGGACGACGCGGCGTCGCTCGCGCGCGAAGGCGTGCTGTTCGACGCGCGGGCGCACGTCCGCTACACGGGCGAGACCGAGCCGGTCGACCCGCGGGCCGGGCACATCCCGGGCGCGGTCAGCGCGCCGTCGTCCGAGCACGCCGGCGCGGACGGGCGCTGGAAATCGCCGTCCGAGCTTGCCGAGCGGTTCGCGTCGCTGGGCCTGGCCGACGGGGTTCCGGCCGGCGCTTACTGCGGTTCGGGCGTCACGGCGTCGTCGGTGGTGCTCGCGCTGGAGGTCGCGGGGCGATCGGAGCCCGCCGCGCTGTACGCGGGGTCGTGGTCGCACTGGTCGCGCGATCCGGAACGTCCGGCGGCCACCGGTCCCGAGCGCGGCTGACTTCGCCGGAACTTTCGGCGCCGCGGGCCGACTTCTCGTCCGGAAGGCTTTTCCAGGCGAGAGGCGGCGTTCATGGAGCGAAGGACATTCCTGCGCGGGTCGGCGGCGGCCGGAGCGGCGATGGCGGCGACGGCCTCGGCGGCACCGGCTGAGGCTGCGGCGGCGACCGGGTCTGCGGCGACTGGGGCTGCGGCGACAACCGGGGCTGCCGCCGCGACCGGGTCTGCGGCGACCGGGGCTGTGGCGGAGACCGGAGCTGTCGCGACCGAGGCCGCGGCCGGGCGGCGGCCGTTGCGGGTGCAGGTCGTGTTGTTCGACGGCGTCGAGGAGCAGGACTTCGCCGGGCCGTACGAGGTGTTCTCCGCGGCGGGCATGCATGCGAAGCGCGGCACGGAGGTTTCGTATGTGCGCGCGGACGGGCCAGGCGTCGTGCGCGCGTCGTACGGCACGAAGGTGGAGGTCGAGCGCGGCTGGTCCCCGCAGGACGCCGACATCATCGTCGTCCCGGGCGGCGGTTACGCGAAGCGGAAAGGACCGGGCATCTGGGCGGAGATCGACCGCAAGGTGCTGCCGGACGCGCTTGCCGTGGCGCCGCGCAAAGGGCTGACTCTGGCGTCGCTCTGCACGGGCACCCTTCTGCTCGGCGCGGCCGGACTGGTGCGCGGACGTCCGTGCACGACGCACCACGGTGCCGTCGAGACGCTTGTCCAACAGGGCGGGGCGGTCAAGAAAGCCCGCGTGGTCGACGACGGCGACGTGGTCACCTCGGGCGGCATCACGAGCGGGCTGGACCTGGCCTTGTGGCTGGTGAAACGGGAACTCGGCTCCGACGCGGCGGCCGGGCTGGAGGAGATGCTCGAGTACGAAGCGCGCGGCGTCGTCTGGACGCGCGGCTGAGTGCTTCCCCGTCGCCGGACCGGGCTCGAGTTGCGGCGTGGTCGAGTCGAGTCCTGCTGCGGGACTGGGCTCGAGTTCTGGCGTGGTCGAGTTGAGCCCCGCCGCGGAATCGGGCTCGAGTTGCGGTGTAGGTGAGTTGAGCCCTGCCGTGGGACCGGGCTCGAGTTGCGGTGTGGTCGAGTTGAGCCCCGCCGCGAAACCCGGCTCGGGGCGCGGCGGGGAAGTACAGTGCGGGGCATGTCGTCGCCTGCAGTTGTCTGGGATCCGTCGCTGCTGAAGTACGACCTGGGCGGGCAACATCCGTTCAACCCCGTCCGGCTCGATCTCACCGTGCGGCTCGCGACCGAGCTGGGCGTGCTCGACGGCGTCGAACTGCTCGTACCCACCGCAGCGGGCGACGAGGAACTGCTGCGAGTGCACGCGCCCGAGTACCTGGCCGCCGTGCGGGAGGCTCCGAACGTCGGTTGGGACGTCGGGCACGGGCTCGGGACCGACGACAACCCCGTGTTCCCCGGGATGCACGACGCGACCGCGCTGGTCGTGGGCTCGACGTTGCTCGCCGCACGCAAGATCGCCGACGGCGAGGTGCGGCGGGCGGTCAACATCGCGGGCGGGCTGCACCACGCGATGCGCGATCACGCGTCCGGGTTCTGCATCTACAACGACTGCGCGATCGCCATCTCGTGGCTGCTCGACCACGGCTTCGACCGCATCGCGTACGTCGACACCGACGTGCACCACGGCGATGGCGTCCAGGCCGCGTTTTACGACGACCCGCGCGTCCTGACTGTTTCGATGCACCAGCACCCGTTCACGCTCTGGCCCGGCACCGGCTACTCCGCCGAGGTCGGCAAGGGCAAGGCGGCCGGCACGGCGGTGAACGTCCCGCTGCCGCCGCACACTCGGGATCCCGGTTGGCTGCGGGCGTTCGACGCGGTGGTTCCGGCTGTGCTGCAACAGTTCCAGCCGCAGCTGCTCGTCACACAGTGCGGGGTCGACTCGCACGAGGAAGACCCGATGGCGGACATGTCCCTGTCGGTCGACGGCCACCGCACCATCTATTCCACCCTGCGCGACCTGGCCGAACGCTATGCGAACGGCCGCTGGCTGGCCGTCGGCGGCGGGGGATACCAGCTGATCCGCGTGGTGCCGCGTTCGTGGACGCACCTGATGGCGACTGTGCTGGACCGCGACGTCCCGGCGGAAACGCCGCTCCCGCCCGGCTGGGTCTCGACGGTCCAACGCGCTGCCCCGGCGGCCGATCTCCCCGCCGCGATGACCGACGGCGCGGACACCGCCTTCAAACCGTGGGGCGACGACGCGGACGACCCGGTGGACATCGCGATCCGCGACACCCGCCGCGCGATCTTCCCGCTGCACGGCCTCGACCCGGACGATCCGAGGGACTGACCATGCCCGACCAGCCTCGCCATCCCGGCGAAAACTCCGGCACTCCGGCATCGGACGGCGACACCCGCCGTCCAGCGGGCGAATCCGGCGCGAGCGGCACGCAGCCGACTGGCGGTGCGTCCGCCACGGGTGCCGCCGGACCGGGTGGTTCGGCTGACGAGCTCGGCCGCGAATCTGGCGCGAGCGGCACGCCGCGGTCTGGCGGTGGGTCCGCCGCGGGTGCTGCTGGACCGGGTGGTTCGGCTGACGAACTCAGCCGCGCCGCGAGCGGCGGGAACCCATCCGTCGCGGAGCACCGAAGCGGGTCCTCGGCTGGCAATTCCGCTGCTGCGAGCGACAGCGCAGCTGCGGCAAAGCACTCCGCCCCGACCAGCGACGGCACCGCGGCGGAAGCCCCTGCCCCAAACGGGAAGCGCGATCCCTACGACTACCCCCGTGATTGGGAAGCCGACGTAGTCCTCTCCGACGGCGGCACTGTCCACTTGCGACCCGTCGTGCCCAGTGACGCCGACGGGCTCGTCGCGTTGCACGGCAGGCTTTCCGAGCGGACCCGGTACTTCCGGTACTTCGGCGCCTACCCCCGCATCCCGCCGCGGGATCTCGAGCGGTTTTCCACTGTGGACCACCACGACCGGGTCGCGTTTGTCGCCTTGCTGGGGGACGACGTGGTCGCCGTGGGGCGTTACGAGCGGCTCGATCAGGGGCCTTCGGCGGAGGTCGCGTTCGTCGTCGACGACAAGCATCAGGGGCGCGGGCTCGGGTCGATTCTGCTGGAGCACCTCGCGGCGGCGGCGTCGGAAAGCGGGTTGCGGCGGTTCGTCGCCGAGGTGTTGAGCGAGAACGCGGCGATGGTGCGCGTGTTCCGCGACGCGGGCTACCAGGTCAGCCGCGCGATCGAGGAAGGCGTGCTGCATCTCGAGTTCGACATCGACCCCACAGAGGAATCGCTCGCGGTCGCGCGGTCGAGGGAGCAAGCCGCGGAGGCGCGGAGCGTGCACAATTTGCTCCATCCCGGCACGGTGGCGGTGATCGGGGCGTCGGCGGATCCCACCAAGGTCGGGCATGTCGCGTTCGCCAATATGCTGGCGGCGGATTTCGCGGGGGCCGTCTATCCGGTCAATCCGGAGCATCGGTCGGTTCGGGGGGTGCGGGCGTATCCGTCCGTGCTGGATATTCCGGATCCGGTGGATCTCGCGCTGGTGGCGGTGCCCGCGGAGGCGGTCGAATCCGTGCTGGACGCTTGTCTGGCCAAGGGCGTCAAGACGCTCGTGATCGTGTCCGGCGGGTTCGCCGAGTCCGGGCCGCTCGGGTTGCACGCGGAGTTGCGGCTGGTCGGCGAGGCGCGGGCGCACGGGATGCGCGTGGTCGGGCCGAATGCGCTGGGCGTGCTGAATACCGCGAAGGACGTTCGGCTCAATGCGACGCTCGCGCCGCGGTTGCCGAAGCGCGGGCGGACTGGGTTCTTCTGTCAGTCCGGCGCGCTCGGGACGGCGATTCTCGCGGACGCGGGGTCGCGCGGGCTGGGGTTGTCGACCTTCGTGTCGGCGGGCAACCGGGCGGATGTTTCCGGCAATGACTTGCTGCAGTATTGGGAAACTGACCCGGATACCGACCTGGTGTTGCTGTATCTGGAGTCGTTCGGCAACCCGCGCAAGTTCGCGCGGCTCGCGCGGAGGCTGGCGCGGTCGAAGCCGATCGTGGCGGTGAAATCCGGGCGGCATGCGGTGCGGCCGCAGCTCGCGGCGACGTCGGCGGAGGTCGACGAGGCCAGTGTGCAGGCGTTGTTCGAGCAGGCTGGCGTCGTGCGGGTCGAGTCGTTGGCGCAGTTGTTCGACACGGCGCTCGTGTTCGCGCATCAGCCGTTGCCTGCTGGGCCGCGGATCGGGATTGTCGGGAATTCGAGTGCGATCGGGTTGCTGGCCGCCGATACCGCTCGTGCGGAGGGGTTGCGGCTGGCGTTCGATCCGGTCGACATCGGGCCGCAGGCTGGGCCGGACGAGTTCGCTACGGCGGTGCGGGAGGCGTTGGATTCGCCGGACACTGACGCGTTGATAGCGGTCTTCGCGCCGCCGGTGGCGATTCCTGGGGCTGCGTACGCGCGAGCGTTGCGCGAAGCGGTGTCGGAGATGAAGCAGTCGAAGCCGATCGTCTCGACATTCCTCGCTGCGGAAGGCGTACCGGACGAGTTGGCGGTGCTCTCCGACGACGGAGTGCCGACGCGTGGGTCGATTCCGTCGTATTCGAGCCCGGAGCGCGCGGTGAACGCGTTGGCGCGCGTGGTGCGGTATGCCGCGTGGCGACAGCGGCCGCAGGGGACGTTGGTGCGGCCTGGCGGTCTGCATGTCGAACAGGCGCAAGAGATCGTGCGCGAGTTGTTGCCGGAGGACGGCAGTTCGACGCTGTTGTCTGACGACGACGTGGTGCGGTTGCTCAGCTGCTACGGCGTGGATGTGGTGCCGTTCCGGGTGGCGTCCAGCGAAGAGAAAGCAGTGGCCGCGGCGGCTGAGCTTGGGTATCCCGTCACGCTCAAGGCCGTCGACGAGAGGTTGCGCGGAAGGCCCGATTTCGCTGGCGTACGGCTGGACCTGATGTCCGAAGACTCCGTACGCGGTGCGTACCGGGATCTGTGTGCGGTCTCGGGCGACGAAGACGTGTACGTGCAACGGATGGCACCGAAGGGTTTGTCGTGCGCGATCGGGCTGCAGGACGACCCGTCGTTCGGCACGCTCGTGTCGTTCGGGCTGTCCGGGTTGGTCAGCACGCTGCTCGGGGACCGCGCGTACCGGGCGGTGCCGTTGACAGATGTCGACGCGGCGACGCTGATCCGTGAGCCGCGTACGTCGCCGTTGCTGACGGGGTATCGCGGTGACGAGCCTGCGGACCTCGCGGCGTTGCAGGACATGGTGTTGCGCGTCGCGGCGCTCGCGGAGGACAACCCCGAGGTGCGGTCGCTGGCGTTGGATCCGATCCTCGCGTCGCCGGACGGGGCGTTTGTCGCCAACGCGCGGTTGGTGGTGGGCGCACCGCCGACGCGGCCGGATACCGGACCGCGTCGGCTGCGGCACATCACGCCGTTGGACTGACCACCAGTTCGCCGAGGCCCAACAGCTGTTCGGTCGCACCGCCGCTGGTGAACTCCAGGCGCTTCGCAGCGGCGAAGTAGCGGTGCACGGGGTGCTCGACATCGATGCCGACGCCGCCGTGCAGGTGCACAGCGGTGTGCGCGACGCGGTGTCCGGCTTCGGCGGCCCAGAACTTCGCTGTGGCCACGTCAGCGGTGGCAGGCAGGCCTTCGGAGAGTTTCCAGGCTGCCTGCCACAGCGTCAGCCGTACGGCTTCGACGTCGATGTACGCATCGGCGAGACGGTGTCGGACGGCTTGGAAGCTGCCCAGCACCTTGTCGAACTGCTTGCGTTCACGCGTGTACGCAGCCGTCATCTCAAGCGCGCGTTCCAAGACGCCCAACTGTTGCGCGCAAGCACCGAGAGTGCCGCGAAGACGCAACTGCTCGCCGACATCGCCGAGAGCGACTCCGGGGGTGTCGGAAAGCGTCACCAAACCAGCGTCGGCGTGGTCAGTGGTGGACTGCGCTTCGATAGAGACGCCAACAGCGTCCTTCTCGACGATGTACACGCCGTCGTTGGCTTCGACGAGTAAGGCGTCCGCGAAGGCTGCGAAGGGGACTGCGGTTTGCGTACCGGTGAGGCGTCCGTCTGAAGCGACGAAGGATCCGCCCAGAGCGACAGCGAGTACGGCCTTGCCGCGCGAAACCGGAAGCAGCCATCGCTCGGCCAGCAACGGATCGGTGAGGACCGAGCCAGCCTGGACGACAGACGACAGGTAGGGGACCGGGGCGACCGCGCGGCCGATCTCGATCAGGACAGAACACTGTTCCAGCAACCCGAAACCGCCGCCGCCGACGGTCGAGGGCAGGGCGGCGTCGAGGACTCCGGAACGGGCCAAGACCGTCCATAGTGGAGCGTCGAAGCCGCCGGACCCGTGCGGGCCCAGCGATTCCGCGGTGACCTGGTCGCCGAGGATGCGCCGGGCAAGGGCGGAGAGGTCGTTTTGTGCTTCGGTGAGAGAGAAGTCCACCGGGAGAACTCCTTAACGCGTCACGGGCTGGCCGAGGGCGGTGGCGGCGACGATGTCGCGCTGCACCTCGTTGGTGCCGCCGCCGAAAGTGAGGATCAACGCCGAACGATGCAGCCGTTCCAGCCGTCCCGCGAGCACCGCGCCGGGGGAGCCGTCGCGCACCACGGCGGCCGCGCCGACCACCTCCATCAGCAGCCGGTACGCCTCGATCGCCATCTCGGTGCCGTACACCTTGGTCGCCGACGCCTCGGCCGGGCCGAGTTCGCTGGCCGCGGCGGCCCAGGCGATCTTCCAGTTCCGCAGCTTCAGGTACTCGGCACACGCGTGCACGCGCGCGAGGTGCGTCCGGACCCATTCGCGGTCGGTCAGCGACTCCGCGCGGGCCCATTCCACGACGTCGGCCAGCGCTTTCCGCACTGGCGCGGCGGAGGTCAGCGCGACGCGTTCGTGGTTGAGCTGGTTGGTGATCAGCGGCCAGCCCGCGTTCTCCTCGGCGACGCGCGACGTGACCGGCACGCGGATGTCGTCGTAGTAGGTCGCGCTGGTGCCGGGCCCGGCGACGGTGTGCACCTTCGTCCAGGAAAAGCCCGGCGCGGAGGTCGGCACGATCAGGATCGACAGGCCCTTGTGCTTGCGCGCCTCCGGATCAGTGCGCGCGGCGAGCCACACGTAGTCGGCGTACTCGATCAGGCTGGTCCACATTTTCTGCCCGTTGACCACGTACTCGTCGCCGTCGCGGGTAGCCCGCGTGCGCAGCGAGGCGAGGTCCGTGCCCGCGCCCGGCTCGGAGTAGCCGATCGCGAAATGCAGCTCGCCGGCGGCGATCTTCGGCAGGTAGAACGCCTTCTGGTCCGGCGTGCCGAACCGCATGATCGTCGGGCCGACCGTGTTCACCGTCAGGAACGGCACCGGCACCCCGGCGACCGCCGCCTCGTCGGTGAAGACCAGCTGGTCGAGCATGCTCCGGTCCTGGCCGCCGTACTCGCGCGGCCAGCCGAGCGCGAGCCAGCCGTCCTTGCCGAGCTGCCGGACGATTTCCTTGTACGCCAAGCCGTCGCCGTACTCGCCGCCGGGCGCGGCGAGACTTTCCCGCCGCGCCGGAGTCATCAGTTCGGCGAAGTATTCCCGCAGCTCGGCGGCCAGCGCCTGCTGCTGCTTCGTATAGTCGATCCGCACCCGTCACCTCCACCCCGCCGGTCTCGTTGTGGTGTCGTACCGGGCCCCGGCGGTAAGCTAGAACCTGTTCTAGTTGTACCAGGAGCGGCGAGCGGGAGGAAGCATGGAGGTCAGTGTCGACCGGACGCTGTGCGAGGCCAACGCGGTGTGCGTGGGGTTCGCGCCGGAGGTCTTCGATCTCGACGACGACGAGAACCTGGTGATCGGGCCGGTTCCGGAGGACGAAGTAGAACGTGTTTCGCAAGCGGTGACGAACTGCCCGAAGAACGCCCTGTTCACGACCGGTTGATCGGGGCTTGCTCAATACGAGAACAGATTCTAGTCTGTGCTGCGACAGGCAGGCTTCGACGAGGAGGCTCGCGGGTGGGATCGGCCGTAGGGAACACGAGCGACGACCGGGTTGAGGCGGTCCGATGACGCTCGAAGGCAAAGTCGCAGTCGTCACCGGCGCCGGAGCGGGGCTGGGACGGGCCGAAGCGCTCGCGCTGGCCCGCGAAGGCGCGGCCGTCGTGGTCAACGACATCGGCGAGGCGACCGATGTGGTGGCCGAGATCGAACAGCAAGGCGGCAAAGCGCTCGCCGTGGCTGGAGACGTCTCGGCGGCCGAAACCGCGAAGGAGCTGCTGTCGGCCGCGGTCGACCATTTCGGCAGTCTTGACATCGTCGTGAACAACGCGGGCGTGCTCCGCGACCGGATGCTGTTCTCGATGTCCGACGAGGACTGGGACAAGGTCATCGCGGTGCACCTGCGCGGGCATTTCCTGCTGTCCCGCAACGCCGCCGCGTACTGGCGCGATCGCTCCAAAATGGAGGGACAGCCGGTGTACGGCAGGCTGGTGAACACCGCGTCCGAGGCGTTCCTGGTCGGTTCGCCGGGCCAACCCAACTACTCGGCGGCCAAGGCGGGCATCGCGGCGCTCACCATGTCCGCGGCGCGCGGGCTGGCGAAATACGGCGTGCGCGCCAACACGATCTGCCCGCGCGCTCGCACCGCGATGACCGCGGATGTCTTCGGCGAAGCACCCAAGGACGGGCTCGATCCGTTGTCGGTAGAGCACGTTGCTCCGTTTGTCGCATTCCTCGCCTCGCCGGACGCGGACGCTATCAACGGTCAGGTTTTCGTCGTGCACGGCGGCATGGTCGCGTTGCTGAAGCCGCCGTCGGTGGAGGAGCGGTTCGATACCGCCAACGGCGCCTGGACCACCGGCGAACTCGCTGCGACAGTCGGCGCGCACTTCGCCGACCGCGACCCGGAGCGGATGTTCGCCGCGACCGATCTGCTTTCGCTGCCCTGAACCCGGAGGACGCATGACCGAGGACCGGTTGGCCGGCAAAGTCGCCTTGATCACCGGAGCAGCACGCGGGCAGGGCGCGGCGGCCGCGCGCGCGTTCGTCGCGCAGGGCGCCAAGGTGGTGATCGCCGACGTCCTCGACGAAGAAGGCAAGGCGCTCGCCGCCGAACTCGGCGAATCGGCGGTGTTCTGCCATCTCGACGTCAGCGACGAAGACGGCTGGACGGCCGCGGTCGACCGCACGGTGACTGAATTCGGTGCGCCGACGGTGCTGGTCAACAACGCCGGGGTGCTGTACTTTTCGGAACTCGCGAAGACGCCGCTGGCCGAATACGAACGCGTCGTGCGGATCAACCAGATCGGGGCGTTTCTCGGCATGCGCTCGGTCGTTGAACCGATGGCGGGGGCCGGCGGCGGCTCCATCGTCAACGTGTCCTCTGTGGAGGGTCTGGCCGGGATGCCGTTCCTCGTCGCCTACACCGCGACCAAGTTCGCGATCCGCGGGATGACCAAGGTCGCCGCGCTGGAGCTGGGCGCGCGCGGGATCCGGGTCAACTCGGTGCATCCGGGCATGATCGACACGAAAATGGTGTCCGACGCCGCGGGCGCGGACGTGGACGTGTCCTGGGTGGGCAAGAAGGTCGCGCTCGGCCGGGTGGGCCGCGCCGACGAGATCGCGCCGCTGCTGGTGTTCCTCGGCAGCGACGAGAGTTCGTACTGCACGGGCAGCGAGTTCGTCGCCGACGGCGGGGCCACCGCCACGCATGCGTTGAAATTGTGAGGATCGCCCGCGGCTGGTGAGCCTAGGGTGACGGCTGGGGCGCGAAGGGACGGGAGTGAACACCGCTAACCGAAATCGGCGGGCGGGGATGGGCAAGACTCGGGGGTGACTACTGGGAGGTGCGGTGGGCGGAAGCGGCTCGGTCACTCTCCCGGGCACCGCGGCGCTGACTCAGGTCGGCAGGCTCGCCACGCTGTCCTGGGAGGTCCTGCGGGCGATTTTCAAGCGTCCGTTCCAGTTCCGCGAATGGATCCAGCAGTGCTGGTTCTTCGCGAGCGTGACCATTCTTCCGACGGCCTTGGTCGCGATCCCGTTCGGCGCGGTCATCGCGCTGCAGCTGGGATCGCTGACCACGCAGATCGGCGCGCAGTCCTTCACCGGCGCGGCCAGCGCGCTCGCCATCGTGCAGCAGGCGAGCCCGTTGATCACCGCGCTGCTGGTGGCCGGAGCGGGAGGAAGCGCGGTCTGTGCCGACATCGGCGCGCGCAAGATCCGCGAAGAAATCGACGCGATGGAAGTGCTCGGCGTCAACCCGATCCAGCGCATCGTGGTGCCGAGGGTGCTCGCCGCGATCGTGGTGTCGGTGCTGCTCAACGGCCTGGTCAGCGTGGTCGGCGTGCTCGGCGGCTACTTCTTCAACGTGGTACTGCAAGGCGGCACGCCCGGCGCGTACCTGGCCAGCTTCAACGCGCTAGCGCAGGTGCCGGACCTCTGGATCAGCGAGATCAAGGCGTTCCTGTACGGCTTCGTCGCGGGAGTGGTCGCGGCGTTCCGCGGGCTGAACCCGGCGGGCGGGCCGAAGGGCGTCGGCGACGCGGTGAACCAGGCGGTGGTGATCACCTTCCTGCTGCTGTTCCTGATCAACGTCGTGCTGACCGCCGTGTACCTCAAAGTCGTGCCCCCGAAGGCGTTGTGACATGACGGCCGAACCGATCGAGCAGACGCGCGCGTCCGACCGGACGCTGGAGATCATCGCGCGCCCCGGCGCGAGTCTCGAGGGACTCGGGAAACAGCTGTCGTTCTACGGCCGGGCGCTCGCCTGGTCGCCGCGCACGATCCGCCGCTACGGCCGCGAAACCACGCGGCTGCTCACCGAAGTCTGCTTCGGCACCGGCGGTCTCGCGGTGATCGGCGGGACGCTCGGCGTGATGATCGGGATGACGCTGTTCACCGGTCTCATCGTGGGCCTGCAAGGCTATTCGGCGCTGAACCAGCTCGGCACCGCCGCGCTCACCGGGTTCATTTCGGCCTACTTCAACACTCGGGAGGTCGCGCCGCTGTCGGCCGGGCTCGCGTTGTCGGCGACAGTCGGCTGCGGTTTCACCGCTCAGCTCGGCGCGATGCGGATCTCCGAAGAGATCGACGCGCTCGAAGTGATGGCCGTGCCGAGCATGCCGTACCTCGTCACCACGCGCGTGCTTGCTGGCGTCACCGCGGTGATTCCGCTGTACGCGGTGGGCCTGCTGTCCTCGTATCTCGCGTCGCGGCAGATCACCATCTGGCTCTACGGCCAGTCCGCCGGTACGTACGACCATTACTTCACGCTGTTCCTCCCGCCGGAGGACGTGCTGTGGTCGTTCGCCAAGGTGATCGTGTTCAGCGTGCTGGTGATCCTTTCCCATTGCTATTACGGCTATACCGCGTCCGGCGGGCCGGCCGGGGTGGGCATCGCGGTGGGCCGTGCGGTGCGGACGTCGATCGTGCTGATCTCGGTGCTGGACTTCTTCCTGAGCCTCGCGATCTGGGGCGCGAACACGACAGTGCGGATATCCGGATGAGTACCCGTCGAGAGTTGCGCAAACGGCTCCAGTACCAGCTGCTGGGCCTGGTCTTCCTGGTCGTGGCGGCGTTGTTCTTCACCACCACGATCGCCGCCTACCGCAAGGTGTTCACGCCGGTCACGCTCGTGAAGCTGGAGACCGACCACGTCGGCAGCCAGCTGCGCGTCGGCGGCGACGTGAAGGTGCGCGGCATGCTCGTCGGCGAGATCCGCGACGTGCGGCCGGTCGGCGACCACGCGGAGCTGGAATTGGCGCTGCAGCCGGACAAGACCGACGTGATCCCGTCGAACGTCTCGGCGCGGCTGCTGCCGAAAACCCTGTTCGGCGAACGGTACGTCGCGCTCCAGCTGCCCGAGCAGGCGCAGCGGCCGATCAAAGCGGGCGACGTCATCCCGCAGGACCGCAGCAGCACCGCCATCGAGCTGGAGCAGGTGCTCAACCACGTCATGCCGCTGCTGCAGGCGGTGCAGCCGGAAAAGCTTTCCAGCACGCTCAACGCCGTGTCGACCGCGCTCGACGGACGCGGCAAGAAGCTCGGCGAGACGCTGACCCAGCTCTCGGACTACCTCGGCAAGCTCAACCCGTCGCTGCCCGACCTCAAGGCCGACATCACCGGGCTGGCCAACGTTTCCGGCATCTACGACAAGGCCGCGCCGGACGCGCTGCAGGCGCTCGCGGACCTCACCACGACGACGCAGACCGTCGTGGAGAAACAGCGCGGGCTGACCGATCTGTACTCCTCGGTCACCGGCACCGCCACGGACCTGACGCGCTTCCTGGAAGTCAACAAGGACAACATCATCCGCCTCACCACCGCCGTGCAGCCCACGCTCGACGTGCTCGCGAAGTACGCGCCGGAATACCCGTGCCTGTTCAAGCAGCTGGCCGGGACGGTGCCGAACGCGGAGCTGGCGTTCGGCAAGGGCACCGCGCATCCGGAGGTCAGCCGCGTGACGATCGAGTTCTCGGCGAGCCGCGGCAAGTACCTGCCCGGCGTCGACGAGCCGAAGTACGACGACAAACGCGGCCCGCGCTGCTATCCGCAGGTGCCGAAACCCGGGCACTGGCCGCAGTATCCGCCCGACGGCGCGGTGAAGGACGGGGCGAGCAAACCCGCTCCGCCGCACAATCCGGACGGCACGCTGCCCAGCGACTTCACCAACGGCCCGCTGCCCGGCGGGTCCGGATCGACCGGCGGCGCGTCGAGCATCGTCGGGTCGGCCGACGAGCAGAAGCTGCTCGACCTGCTGGTCTCGCCGACGCTGAACACCACTCCGGACAACGTGCCGGGCTGGTCGGGGCTGCTGGTCGGGCCGCTGTACCGCGGGGCGGAGGTGGAGCTGAAATGAGGTCGTTCGTTCCCGCGCTGATCAAGATCGGCATTTTCGCCGTGGTCACCGTGCTGCTCACCGGGGTCCTCGCCACCACGATCGCGAACACGAACTTCGGCAACACCGCGTCCTACGCCGCGAAGTTCACCGACGCGTCCGGGCTTCAGGCCGGCGACGACGTGCGGATCTCCGGCGTGAAGGTCGGCCAGGTCGAGACGATCGGGGTCGACCAGGGCGAGCAGAACTACGCCGAGGTGCGGTTCCTCGTCGAATCGGCGTACAAGCTGCCCTCGCTCGCCACCGCGACCATCAAGTACCGCAACCTCGTCGGCCAGCGCTACCTCTCGCTCGGCACCGACGTCAGCGGTGGCGACCTGCTGTCTCCCGGCGACACCATCCCGCCGGAGCGGACCAAGCCGGCGCTCAACCTGACCGTGCTGTTCAACGGGTTCAAGCCGCTGTTCAAGGCGCTGGACCCGAAGGAGGTCAACCAGCTTTCCGCCGAGATCGTGCAGGTGTTCCAGGGCGAGGGCGGCACGATCACCAGCCTGCTGTCGCACACCGCGTCGATCACGTCGGCGATCGCGGGCAAGGACAAGGTGATCGGGCAGGTCATCGACAACCTCAACCAGGTGCTCAGCACGGTCAACGCGCGCGGCCCGCAGCTCGGGGACCTCATCGACCAGACACAGCGGCTGGTGAGCGGCCTGGCCGAGCAGCGCAAGCCGATCGGCGACGCGGTGGGCGCGCTGGGCGACCTGACCAACGCGACCGCGGGCCTGCTCGCCGACGCCCGTCCCGTCGTGCAGCAGGACGTGGCCCAGCTCGGGAAGCTGTCGAACAACCTCAACGATTCGCAGCCGCTCATCGAGCACCTGCTGCAGGTGCTGCCGGGGAACCTGGAGAAGTTCACCCGGACCCTGAGCTACGGCAGCTGGTTCAACTACTACCTGTGCGGGATCGAAGGCACCATCGGCATTTCGTCGCTGGACGTGACGCTGCCGATCGTTCCGGTCCCCGGTACCGAACGCGCGCCGAGGTGTGGCCCGTGAAGCGACTCAAGGACCGGAACCAGGCCAGCGTCGGCGCGGTGACGCTCGTGCTCATCGTGCTGATCACCGCGGTGACGTATTTTTCCGATAGCATCCCGATGTTCGGCAACGGCACCACCTACACCGCGGCGTTCGCCGAGTCCGCCGGGCTCGCGCCGGACAATGAGGTGCAGGTGGCCGGCGTCAAGGTCGGGCAGGTGACTTCGGTGGAACTGGGGCACAAACAGGTGCTCGTGAAGTTCCGGGTGAAGGGCGTGCGGGTCGGCGACGCGTCCACGGCGTCGATCGAGATCAAGACGCTGCTGGGGGAGAAGTACCTCGCGCTGGACACGAAGGGCGGCGGCACGCAGACGCCCGGCGACACGATCCCGGTGCAGCGCACGCGGACGCCGTTCCAGTTGCAGGACGCGTTCAACCAGCTGTCCACGACCGTCGGCGACATCGACACCAAACAGCTGGCGCAGAGTTTCACCGCGTTGTCGGATTCCCTCAAGGACAGTCCGCAGTACTTGAAGGACACGCTGTCCGGGCTGTCGGCGTTGTCGAAGACGGTGTCCTCGCGCGATGCCGATCTGCACGCGCTGCTGTCCAACACCAGCAAGATCTCGAAGACTCTGTCCGACCGGAACGCCCAGTTGCAGCAGGTGATCAGCGACGGCAATCTGCTGCTGACCGAATTGCAGCAGCGCCGTGAGCAGATCAGCACGCTGCTCAAGGGGACGCAGGAGATCTCGAAGCAGCTCTCCGGGCTGGTCGCGGACAACCGCACGCAGATCGGGCCGACGCTCGCCGCGCTCGGGAAGGTCACCGACGTGCTGCAGCGCAACCAGGGCAACCTCGACCGGAGCCTGCAGCTGATGGCCCCGTTCGCCCGGGTCGGCGCGAACGCGACCGGCAACGGGCGCTGGTTCGAGGGGTACCTGTGCGGGTTGCTGCCGCCGACGATCACGGCGGGCGGGATATCGATCAATCCGGAGGGCTGTACGCCGCCGATCTCCGCACCTGACCAGGGGGTGGGTGGACGATGACTGTCGAAACTCGAGCAGGGCGGAGCCTCGTTACCTGGCTTGGATTCGCTTGTGTGGCCGCGCTTTTGCTCACCGCGGGGATCTACCTGGTGCTGCGCGACACCGGTGGCACCAAAATCTCGGCGTACTTCGGCAAGACCGTCGGCCTGTACGCCGGTTCGTCCGTGCGCGTGCTGGGCGTTGCGGTCGGCGAGGTCACTGCGGTGACGCCGGAAGGCC
Source organism: Amycolatopsis sp. NPDC114503 (assembly GCF_055633655.1). Taxonomy (NCBI): domain Bacteria; kingdom Bacillati; phylum Actinomycetota; class Actinomycetes; order Pseudonocardiales; family Pseudonocardiaceae; genus Amycolatopsis; species Amycolatopsis sp. NPDC114503. The sequence goes on from NZ_JBVKDT010000007.1 coordinate 274,279, forward strand.
AAGCGGTGCGGGTCGACATGAAAGTCAACGACGACGTCCCGATCCCGAAAGACGTTGGCGCGGTGGTCGTGTCGCCGAGCCTGGTGAGCGACCGGTACGTGCAGCTGACGCCGTCGTACGACAGCGGCCCGACGCTCGCGAGCGGAACCGTGCTGGCGCGCGACAAAACCGCGACACCGGTCGAACTGGACGACCTCTACGCGAGCCTCGACAAGCTGTCCACCGCGCTCGGACCCAACGGGGCCAACAAAAACGGCGCGTTCTCCGACCTGCTGGACACCGCCGCGGCCAACCTCAAGGGCAACGGCAAGGACCTGAACTCGACCGTCACCAGGCTGGCCGATCTGGCCGGCACGCTCGACGATTCCAAGGACGACCTGTTCTCCACGGTGAAGAACCTGAACTCCTTCACCTCCGCACTGTCCCAAAGCGACAGTCAGCTGAACGAGTTCTACCAGCGGCTCGCGGACGTCAGCGGGTTCCTCGCCGACGATTCGCACGACGTCGGGGCCGCGCTGGATTCGCTGTCCACGTCGCTGCAGGACGTGAAACAGTTCGTGGCGGACAACAAAAACGGGCTTTCGTCCAATGTGGCCAAACTGGCGTCGCTCACGAAGGTGCTGGTGGACCAACGGGCTTCGCTCGCCGAGGTGCTCGACATCGCGCCGACCGGCGCGACGAACTTCATCAACACCTACGACGCGGCGTCCGGCACGATCGCGGTGCGCGACAACCTGAACGAGATCACCAACCCGCCGATTCTCACCATCTGCCGGTTGATCAGCGCGGGCACGCCGAAGCCGCTTCCGGACACTCTCGGCAGTATCTGCAAGAAGCTCGCGCCGGTGCTCGACGGCACGCTCAAGCTGCCGTCCATTCCGCAGGCGCTGAACTCCTTGCAGAACGGCCAGTTGCCGCCGTTGCCGCTGCCGCTGTCGGACGTGCTGACGCAGAAACCCGGAGGTGGCAAGTGAAACGCCTCCGCAAACGGCTGGCGGGCGTGCTCGCCGGCGTGCTGGTGCTCGCCGGGTGCAGCGACGGCGGGTTCAACGGGCTGTATTCGACGCCGTTGCCCGGCGGCCCGGACGTCGGCGATCATCCGTACCACGTAACCGCTTTGTTCACCGACGTGCTGGACCTGGTGCCGCAGGCGAACGTGAAGGTGAACGACGTCGCGGTCGGCCGGATCGACCGGATCGCGCTCACCCCGGACACGCGGTCCGCGCTCGTGTCGATGACGGTGAACGGCGACGTCCAGCTGCCCGCCAACGCGCGCGCCGAGCTGCGGCAATCCAGTCTGCTCGGCGAGAAGTTCGTGCAGCTGAGTGCGCCGACCGCGGAGAAGCCGTCCGGCAAGCTCGCCGACGGGGCGCAGATCCCGCTCGGGCGCACGAACCGCAATCCGGAGATAGAAGAGGTGCTGGGCGCGCTGTCGTTGCTGCTCAACGGCGGTGGCGTCGACCAGCTGCAGAACATCAGCCGAGAACTCAACGACGCGTTGTCCGGCAACGAACCGCAGATGCGCGCGCTGCTGTCCCGAGTGGACGAACTGGCCACCCAGCTGGACGGGCACAAGGGCGAAATCCTGCGTGCGATCGACGGGCTGGACAAGCTGTCGACCACGCTCGTCGGGCAGAAGCAGAACCTCGCCACCGCGCTGGACAAGCTTGCGCCGGGGCTGAAGATCGTCGCCGATCAGCGCGACCAGCTGGTAGCGATGCTGAACTCGCTGAACAAGCTGTCCGGCGTCGCGGTCGACACGGTGAACCGCAGCCGGGACCAGCTCATCGCGAACCTCAAGGCGCTGGAGCCGACGCTGCGCCAGCTCAGCGCGGCGGGCAAGGACCTGCCGAACGCGCTGCGGATCCTGCTCACGTATCCGTTCCCGGACTACGCGGGCAACGTGATCAAGGGCGACTACGCGAACGTCGACGCGCGGATCAACCTGGATCTCGACAAGCTGGTGCAGAACTTCACGAACTCGTCGCAGCCGCCGTTCCAGCTGCCGACGCCGTCGACGTCGCAGGCGCCCGGGAACGCTCCGCCCGCCGGCGGCCAAGGGATGCCGCAGCTGCCGTTGCCGCTGCCCAACACGCCGGTCACGGGCGGAGCGAAACCGGGTTACGGCGGGGTGCTGGGCGGGTTGCTCGGCGGTCTGGTGGGAGGCGGCTGATGAACACGCGCAAGGTTCGGATCCAGCTGCTGGTGTTCTTCGCGATCGCGATCGTCTCGGTGGCGTACGCGGGCGGGCATTACGCCGGTCTCGACCGGATTTTCGGCAACCGCGGCTATCACGTGACGCTGAAGCTCGCCGACTCCGGCGGGGTTTTCGTCAACTCCGAGGTCGCCTACCGCGGCGTCACGGTCGGCCGGGTCGGGGCCATGACGCTCACCCCGCACGGCATCGACGTCCGGCTCGACATCGACTCCGGCGGCCCGGACATCCCGTCCGCGCTGCACGCGCAGGTCGCGAACCGGTCCGCGGTGGGGGAGCAGTTCGTGGACCTGCTGCCGGACCGCGAATCCGGGCCGTACCTGGAGGACGGCGCGGTGATCACGCAGGACCGCACGTCGCTGCCCGCGACGCCGGATTCGGTGCTGACCCATCTCGACGGCCTGGTCGCGAGCGTCCATCCGGAGTCGTTGAAGACCGTGGTGGACGAGACGTACGACGCCTTCGCCGGTTCCGGGCCGCAGCTGCAGAAACTGTTGGACAGCACCAGTTCTCTCACCGCGACGGCCGCGCAGTACGTGCCGGACACGCAGGGGTTGCTGGCGAATTCGCGCACGGTCTTCGCCACGCAGGAACGGCAGGCGCAGAACATCACGGCGTTCGCGTCCGGGCTGAAGACGATCGCCGGTCAGCTGAAATCGTCGGATCCGGCTATCCGCAAGGTGATCGACGAGGCTCCGCAGCTGAGCCGGCAGATCAGCGACGTGCTCGCGACGTCCGGGACCGACCTCGGGGTGCTGTTCGCGAACTCGCTCACGACCGCGCAGGTCACCTCGATGCGGAAGGACGCCATCGAGGAGCTTTTGGTGGCATACCCGGTGATTTCGGCGTTCTCGCCGACGACCTCGCCGGACGGCACTGGGCATCTGGGCGTGGTGTTCAACTTCTTCGACCCGCATTCGTGCACGAAGGGGTACGAGGGCACGAAACAGCGTCCGGCCAACGACACGAGCGAAGCGCCGGTCAACATGAACGCTTACTGCGCGGAGCCGCCGGGCAGCCCGACTGAGGTGCGGGGTGCGCAGAACGCGCCGTACGCGGGGAAGCCGCCCGCGATTCCGGCCGCGCCCAAGGCTTCCGCGCCTTCGGACCAGGGTTCGCAGCAGCTGTTGCCGGGCTTGCTGGGGCAGTTGACCGCGCCGCTGAAGGGCGGGCTCGCGGCGTTGCTGGGCGGTTCGTGATGGCTGTTGACACTGGCGATGCCGCCGACGAGGTTGTCGCGGGGCAGCCCTTCCTGACCGCGCGGGTGCTGACCGCACTGGCCGTCGTCGCGGTGCTGGCCGCCGCCTGGTTCGGCTGGTCGTGGTGGAGCGCGGCACAGGACGACAGCCTCGCCCGCGGCCGGGCCCGGGACGCCGTGCTGGCCGCAGCGAGCACGGATCTGGTCACGCTCAACACAATCGACTACCGCACCAGCGCCGTCGACGTAGGCCGCTGGATCGACGTGACCACCGGGCAATACGGCAAAGACCTCTCCGGCGACCGGCAGATGCAGATCGACCGCGCCAAACGCACCAAAACCGTGTCGACGGCCTCCTTGGTTCAGGCCGCTGTCACCGACCTGAACCCTTCGGCAGGCACCGCGCGGCTGATCGCGGTCCTGAATGTCCGTGTGAGCACTGGAGACGGCGCGCCCTTGGCGAAACAGGCCCGCCTGGCCGTGGACTTCGCGCGCGACGGCGACGCGTGGAAGATCGGCGGCATCCAGGCGGTGGGCTCGTGAACCGGCGGACGATCGCCGCCGGCGTGGCCGCGGTCGCGCTGGCGTGCGCGGTGTGGTTCGGAGTGCAAGCGTCGTTGCTGCAACCGGAAGACGACGAAGCGATGGTCGACCCCGTCGCGACGTCTCAGGTCACCGACCAGGTCAGCGCCGCGGTCAAGGCGGTTTTCTCCTACGACTACGCGAACCTGGACCGCACCGCTCGTGCCGCGGGCGACGTCCTCGCCGGCTCGGCAGTAGGCCAGTACCAAAGCCAATTCGCCGCGGCCCGCCAACGCGCGACGAACGAAAAACTCGTCCGGACCACGACTGTCCGCGCGATCGGAGTCCGCTCCCTGCACGGCGACGACGCGAGCCTGCTGCTTTTCCTTGACCAGCAAACGATCCTGCCGGGCGGCGGCGCGCCTCAATCGTCGGTCGGGCAGCTGTCCGTGACCGCGCATCGCACCGACGGACAGTGGAAGATCACCGCGCTGGATCCGCTGTAGCCGTCCGGCCGAGCAACGCGCTCACTTCCTTCGCGAGAGACACCGACGCCTCGATCTCGACCTTGCGGATGGACACGCTCTCCACGAGGAAGCCGAACGGCATGCCGAGCTTGCGGCAGAAACCGGCCAGGTCGCGGGCGTTGGCCAGGCACTGCTCGTAGGACTCGGCCAGCGTGTCGTCCGCGTGGCGCAGGGAATTCTCCAGCCAGCGCGGGACACCGACGCCGAGCCACTTCAGGAACGCCAGCGTTTTCGCCGACCCGCAGACCGACAGGGTGAACAGGACCGGCTTGGGTTCGAGCTGCTGGTCGCGGCAGGCGTAGAAGTAGTCGGAGACCATGCTCTTGGCCGCGTCGGCGCTATAGACCACCTGCGAGATGAAGTACGCGCAGCCGGCCTGCTGTTTGGCGATCAGCCGCAGGTGCTCGTCGGGCCGCTCGGTGATGGCGACCCCGCCGAGCAGCAGGTCCGGGCGTACTTCGCGGCGCAGTTCCTGGGCCTCGGACAGACGGGTCCGGACGTCTTTGTTCTTCGAGGACGCCCCGACGAAGACGGACAGCACCCGCTCGGTGTCGGCGGTCCGCAGCCAGTCCCGCAGCTCGTCCCCGGGGTACTTGCCGACGCACCGGTAGATCACCGCCGGACGGTCCCACTCGCTGAGATAGTCGGCGTGGTAGGCGGCCGGGTCGAGGGTCGGCAGGTAGGGGAACGGCCGCTCCTCGGGATTGCGGTCGCTCTCGTCGTCGATGTCGTAGAGGGCGAGGCCGTCGACGTCGAGGTCGCCGAGCCGGGCGAGGGTGGCGGCGGTGATCTCCCGGATCCGCTCGGGGGAAGTGCTGAGGCGGGGCGGGGTGATGCCGAAGAGCAGGACGCCGCTGCCGGAGTCGGTCAGCTTCGCCCGGAGAGTGTGGTCCGCCATGGTTCGAAAACTAGCAGCGCGCCTCAGCCCGCGAAGGGACCGCCCGGTCCGAACACCTGCTTGGCGAACCGTTCCCCCGCGAACCGATGCGTAGCCGCGTCCGGATGCAGCGCGTCCAGCAGCGGATGCGCGGCGAAATCCTCTTCCCCGTAAAGCGAAAGCCCGTCCACGTAAGACAACCGCGGATCCTCCCGGGCCGTCACGATCCGCGCCAGTTCCTCCCGGATGACCTTCAACGTCAGCTTCCCCTCGGCCACCGACGCCGGATCCCCGATCGCCTTGAACCGGAGCGTCCCGTCGCTGAAATCCGGCGCGCCCGGACCTGGCGTGTCCTCGTGGATCGGGCACAGCCAAGGCGAGATCACGACCAGCGGGACCTCCGGATGCCCCTCCCTGATCGTGTCCAAGAACCCGTGCACGGCCGGGCCGAAAGCGCGCCGCCGCATCAGGTCGGCGTTCGCCACGTTGATTCCCAGCTTCACGCTGATCAGATCGGCGGGGGTGTCCCGCATCGCCCGTGCGGTGAACGGATCCAGCAGCGCGCTCCCGCTGAAGCCCAGGTTGACCAGGTCCGCCCCGGCCGTCGCGGCGGCCAGCGCGGCCCACGTCTGGGACGGCCCGGCCGCACCGGTGCCCTGGCTGATCGAGCTGCCGTGGTGGAGCCAGACGCGCCGCGCGGGCGGCAGCGGAGAAACCGGGGCAGTGGTGCGGAGCTCGGCCAAGCGGGTGGTTTCGTTGTACGGCAACCAGATCTCGACATCCTTGACGCCCGAAGGCAGGTCGGAGAACCGGACCGTGCCGGGCGGGCCGGGACGGGTTTCGCCGGATCCGGTCATCATGTCGAGGATCAGTTCGTCGCCGCCCGACACCGTGGCGGAGCCCGCCGGGCGACCGTTCAGCACCAGGTCGTACGCGCCGTCCGGCAGGGACGGCAGGCCCACGTAGCCGACCTTCGTGCGGTGGGTGTCCAGTTCGATGGCCGTCGATTCAGTGCGGAACGCCAGCCGCACGCCGGACGGCTGGCTCTCGGCCAGCGCGAGCCTGCTGTCGGTGTTCTGCGCCCGCGCCCGTGCGGCGAGCCGGTGCGGCAGCAAGCCCTGCGGCGTGCGTTCCAGCTCAAGTGCACCGCGCACGAACTCTTCGCCGATCTCGGTGGTGATCCACTGCATGCCGCCGAGTCTGCCGTCACCGGCCGCGCGCCGCCAACGGGATATCAGCCGTCCCAGACCCCGGCGCCCTGGCGCAGCACCGCGACCGGGGCGGCCTCGGCGGACGGCCACAGGTCCAGCACGTACCGGAAATGCTCGCCGAACTCGTGGTCGTGCCATTCGGCGTCCGGCGGTCCGCTTTCCACATAGGACACTCGGACTCGGTACCGGCCGGGCGGTACCGCGATCCGGTGCTCCTGCCGGGCGTAATCGGCGGGACCGGACAGCGTCGCCTCGCCGCCGGGGACGTCGAGGTCGGCTTCCACGACGTGGGACGCGTCCGGCCGCACCGGCGGTATCGCCGTGCCGACCGCCACGTCGACCTCGACCCAATCGGAGCGCGCGGTCGCCACGGAGAGCGACGACGGCTCTACCGCCACGCGGTGCGCGGACACCGCCTCGTCGGTCCATCCGCCGTCGCCGGGACGCCAGGCGTCCTTGTCCCGCAAGGAGAACTGCCGTTGCTCGGCATGCACCAGGTACCGCACGGGCCCCACGCTAGCCCACGCGAGCCGGGGGTCACCCGAACTGGCTTGCGCGAGCGGTTTAGCGTGGTGGTATGACCACAGCTCCTGTCGACGTCGACACTGCCCGTCGCGACTACGCTGCGCTGGTCGAGCGCGGCCTGTCCCTGGACATCACCCGCGGCAAGCCGTCGCCCCGGCAGCTCGACCTCTCCGCAGATCTCCTGACGCTGCCGAACGGCCAGTACAAGGCCGAGGACGGCACCGACACCCGCAACTACGGCGGGCTCAAGGGGCTGCCGGAGCTGCGCCGCATTTTCGCCGACGCGCTGCAGGTGCCCGTCGAGCAGCTGTTCGCCGCGGGCAACTCCAGCCTGGAGCTGATGCACGACACCATCGCCCAGGCGATGCTCAGCACCCTGCCGGGCGCCGCGCGCCGCTGGGCCGACGAGCCCCGGATCGCGATGCTGTGCCCGGTGCCCGGCTACGACCGGCACTTCGCGCTCGCCGAGCGGTTCGGCATCGAGCTGATCCCGGTGCCGATGACCGAGACCGGTCCGGACATGGACGTCGTCGAGCGGCTCGTCGCCGAGGACGCCGCGGTCAAGGGCATCTGGTGCGTGCCGAAGTACTCCAACCCGACCGGCGTCACCTTCAGCGCCGAGGTCGCCGGACGGCTCGCCGCGATGCCGGCCGCCGCGCCGGACTTCCGGATCATCTGGGACAACGCCTACGCGGTGCACCACCTCACCGACGACGAGCCGGAGCTGGCCGACATCCTCGCGCTGTGCGCCGAGGCCGGGAACCCGGACCGCGCGTTCGTGTTCGGCTCCACCTCGAAGATCACCTTCGCCGGGGCAGGCGTCGGGTTCTTCGGCGCGTCCGAGGCCAACCTCGCCTGGTGGCAGAGCGTGCTCAGCAAGCGCACCATCGGCCCGGACAAGGTCAACCAGCTGCGCCACGCGATGTTCCTCAAGGACGCCGACGGAGTCCGCGCGCTCATGCGCAAGCACGCCGAGGTGATCGCGCCCAAGTTCGCCGCCGTCGAGCGCATCCTCTCCGAGGAACTGAGCGACCTGGCGACCTGGACCAAGCCGACCGGCGGCTACTTCGTCTCGCTGACCGTGCCCGAGGGCACCGCGAAGGAGGTCGTGCGGCTGGCCAAGGAGGCGGGCGTCGCGCTGACCCCGGCCGGGGCCACCCACCCGCACGGCGACGACCCGGCCGACGCGGTCATCCGCATCGCGCCGACCTTCCCCGAGCTGGCCGAGGTGGAGGAGGCCGTCCGCGCCCTCGCCGTCTGCGTCCGGCTCGCGGTCGCGCAGCGCGCCTGATCTCTGGTTCCAGGACTTCGGCCCCGCTGACTGTCCATAAAGGACGTCGGCGGTGGCGAAATGCCCGATTGATGGTCGTGTGACCGTTTCTTAAGGTCTGTGAGGGGAACCCTGAGGGAATCTGATTCCCTCAGGGTTCCCCTCACAGACCGCAAACCCGGCGTCCCGGCTCGGGGCATCGTCGGTCTGGGCAGGCACTTAAGTTCCTGGCAGCAGGTTCCGTGCCGCCGCCACCCGCTACGGTGGCGGCGGCACGGTCGTATCCAGGGGGGCGCGATGCGGGTTTTGATCGCAGGCGGCGGAGTCGCGGGCACGGTCACGGCGATGGCGCTGCAACTGGCCGGGCACGAGCCGGTCGTGTTCGAGGCGCACCCCAGCGGGGGAGCGGACGCGGGCGCGTTCCTCGTGGTGATGCACAACGGCATGAACGCGTTGCGCGCGATCGACGCCGACACCCCGGTGATCGACGCGTCCTTCGCCTCGACCGGCATGGAAGTCTTCGGCCCGGACGGAACCACGCTCGGCGCGCACGACTTCGACCGCGAACTCGACGGCCCGCGCACCCTCACCCGCGCCGCGCTTTACCGTGCGCTGCAACAGGAAGCGGAACGCCGGGGCATCCAGATAGTCCACGGCAAACGTCTGGTCTCCGCCGCCGAGGGCGTCACCGCGACTTTCCAGGACGGCACCACCGAGTCCGGCGATGTGCTCGTCGGCGCGGACGGCCTGCATTCCGTCGTCCGCACGCTCATCGACCCGCGGGCCGAGCCGCCGCGCTTCACCGGCTTGACCGTGGTCTACGGCTACACCCGCGCCGAAGGACTTCCCGCCGCGCCCGGCATCTACCGGATGTTCCGCGGCAGCCGCGCCGCCTTCGGCTGCACCACCGACCCGGACGGCGCGACGTTCTGGTTCGCCCGCGTCCCCGACACGGAACGCACGCGCGCCGAAATCGCCGCGGTCACCCCGGAAGGCTGGCGTGAGTTCGCCCACGCCGCCTTCGCGGACGACCCGCTGCCGTGTGCCGAGATCGTGGCCGCGACCGGCGACGACGTGCACGGCGGCCACTCCTACGACCTGCCCACCACCCGCGTGTGGTCCACGTCGTCGATGGTCCTGGCCGGGGACGCCGCACACGCGGCGTCGCCAGCGGCGGGACAAGGTGCGTCGATGGCGCTGGAAGACGCGGTAGTGCTCGGCCAATGCCTGCGCGACCTGCCGGACGCGCCCGCCGCGTTCGCCGCCTACGAACGGCTGCGCCGTGCCCGGGTCGAGAAACTCGTGGCGGCCAGCGCGGGCAAGGACGTCGGCGGCGAGCGAGGCTGGGCATACCGGCATCATCTGGACTGGAGTGCGCGAATCACAGCGTGAGCGCGTCGCCGACGATACGATCCGCGCATGACTCAAGCCGCGCCACCGCAACAGCAGCAGCCGCAGTTTCCGATCCTGCTGTCCACGATGAACGATCTGCCCGGGTACCGCGTGGTCCGCGTGTTCGGCGAGGTCTTCGGGCTCACTGTCCGCAGCCGCAACATGTTCTCCAACATCGGGTCGGGGTTCAAGGCGATGGGAGGCGGCGAGCTCAAGGGCCTCACGAAGCTGCTGTCCGACTCGCGCCACGAAGCCCTCTTCCGGCTGTGCCAGGAAGCCATGCAGCACGGGGCGAACGCCGTGCTCGCGCTGCGCTTCGACTGCAACGAGATCGCCGGCACCGCCAGCGAAATCGCCGCGTACGGCACCGCGGTGTACGTGGTCCCGGACGGTGCCCAGCAGCAGCCGCAGCAGCAGGCTCCGCAGCAGCAGGCCGCCCCGCAGCAGCAGTACGCGCAGGCACCGCAGCAGCAGTACCAGGCTCAGCCCCCGCAGGCCTGAGCCCCACGACAGGCTTGCCCGTGCGTCCAGCTGTTTCGTGGATGCACGGGCAACTAGCGTGCGAGGCCGGAAAACGCCCTCGCCGTCCCGGATAGCGTTCTCCGTGTGAGCAACCCGTTGATCGCGGAGACGAAGGACTCGACCAAGGCGTATTCGGGCATCACGCTGCTCGAATCGGGCGAGATGGTGAAGTCCGGCATCGAATCCGGCGACTGGGCGTCGATCGCGATGGGGGCGGTCGGGGTCGCGCTGGACGTGCTGTCGACCGCGATGGACCCGTTCGGGTCGATCCTGGCGGCGGGCGTCGGCTGGCTGATCGAGCACGTCGGGCCGCTGAAGCAGGCGCTGGAGGCGCTGACCGGCAAGGCCGACGAGATCAAAGCGCAGGCCGAGACGTGGCAGAACGTCGCCAAAGAGCTCGAGAGCATCGGCAAGGATCTGACCGCCTGCGTCGAGAAGGACCTGCAGAGCTGGACCGGCGAAGCGGCCGACTCCTACCGCGAGCGGACGAAGGACGTCGCGAACCTGCTCGGCGCGGCGCAGAAGGGCACCGAGGGCGCGGCGTCCGGGGTGAAGACCGCGGGCGAGGTCGTCGCGGCTGTCCGGATGCTGGTGCGCGACATCATCGCGCAGCTCGTCGGGCACCTGATCAGCTGGGCGCTGCAGGTGCTGTTCACCGCCGGGATCGGGATGGCGTGGGTGCTGCCGCAGGTGGTCGGCGCCGTCGCCAAGACCGCCGCGCAGCTGGCCAAGATCACCAAGCAGCTGGTCTCCGCGCTCAAGGCGCTGATGCCGTTGCTGAAGAAGGCGGGCGTCCTGTTCGAGGACGCCGCGAAAGCGTTGAAGGGCATCAAGGGCGGCAAGGCCAAGCCGTCGGGCGCGCCGAAGAACCTCGAGACGAAGCCGAAGTCAGAGCCTAAACCGGAGCCCAAGCCGGAGAACGAAAAGGGCGGGGATTCGACCACCGCCTCGGGCGATCACTCCGGGCCGCCGAAGGACGAGACCCAGCCGCGAGGCGACCATTCCCCGCCGCCCAAGGACGAGACCAAACCGCAGGGCGACCACGTTCCGCCGCCCCGGGAGGACGGGCCTCCGCAGGGCGGGGAGCGATCCGGCGACCCCAGGCCCGGCGACGGCGACGTCCCGTCGGCCAAGGAAACCCGCAACGGCACCGACGAGTGCCGGTTCGAGGGCGACCCGGTCGACGTCGTGCGCGGCACCGTGGTGGTCGAGCAGACCGACCTCGAACTGCCGAGCCCGCTGGTGCTCGAACGGCTGCATGTCTCGTCGTACCGGTCCGGCCGCTGGTTCGGCCCGAACTGGACGTCGACGGTGGACCAGCGCCTCGAAGCCGATTCCGAAACCGTCCGGTTCTACGCCGCGGACGGCCGGATCCTGGTGTACCCGCGCGTCGGCGCCGGCGAGCCGGTGCTGCCGCTGGAAGGCCCGCGCCGTCCGCTCACCGCGACCGGCGACGGATATCTGCTCGTGGATCCGGTCAACGGCACGGAATTGCGCTTCGGCCCTGGCCGCGGCGGCGTCTTCCCGCTGCTGAGCGCGACTGACGCGGCAGGCGACCGGATGGACGTCGAGTACGACGACCGAGGCGCTCCCCGGCTGATCCGGCACTCGGCGGGCTACCGCGTGGCACTCGACGCCGAGGCGGGCCGCGTCACCGCGATCCGGGTGCTCGGCGAGGGACAGGAACCCGTGCTGGTCCGCAGCTTCGGCTACGACGACCGGGGCAGGCTGGCGCGGGTCTTCAATTCCTCGGGCCTGGCCACGCAGTACGACTACGACGCCGACGGCCGGATCACCGGCTGGCAGGACCGCAACGGGATCTGGTTCCGCTACATCTACGACGCCGACGGCCGCTGCGTCCGCACGGTCGGCGACCGGGGCGTCTACGACAGCGAGTTCGCTTACGACCCCGAGCAGCGGATCACCCGCTACACCAACGCTCTCGGTCACGTCACGGAATTCCACTTCACCGAAACCTCGCAGCTGACCCGGGAAATCAGCCCGCTCGGCGCGATCACAGTGTCCACATGGGACCGTTACGACCGGCTGCTGTCGCGCACCGACCCGCTCGGCCGCACCACCGGCTTCGAGTACACCGACGAGGGTCTGCTGACCGCGATCGTCCGCCCGGACGGCAGCCGCGCGCAGGTCAGCTCCGCGGCCGACGGCACGCTGACCGTCACTGTCGAGACCGCAGAACGCGTTTGGCGGCGCGTCTACCCGCCGGGCACCGCGCCGGATCTGTTCACCGCGCAGGCCGGGATCGCGCCGACCGGGTTCGCTCAGGACCGCCAGCTGACCGGGGGAGAGCCGCCTCGCGCCGAGCCGGACCCGGTGGAGCGCGACCAGTTCGGCCGCCCGCGCGTGGTGGCCGACGGCACCCGCTTCGGCTGGACGGTCGACGGGAGCCAGGCCAGCCGGACCGGACCGTCCGGGCGACACGAGGAATGGCGTTACGACGCCGAGGGAAACCTCGTGGAACGCACGGACGCCCGTTTCGAATACGGCCCCTTCGACCTGCCGGTCGCGAAGATCGACGCCACCGGGGCCCGCACCTCGTACGAGTACGACACCGAACTGCGGCTAGTCCGGATCACCGATCCGGCAGGCCTGACCTGGAACTACACCTACGACGCCGAAGGCAGGCTGATCGCGGAAAGCGACTTCGACGGTCGCGAGCGGCAGTTCGCCTACGACGCGGCAGGCCAGCTCGTGCAGTCGGTCGACGGGCTGGGCGCGGTCACCGAATACCGCTACGACGCGCTCGGCAACGTGATCGAGCGTCGCACGGACAGCGGCGCCATCCGCTACGAGTACGACCCCGTCGGCTTCCTCGCGCGGGCCACCGAGGGTTCGTGCGTGCTGGAGATCGAGCGCGACGAGGACGGTCGGGTAGTCCGGGAATCGGTCGACGGACGCGCGGTTTCGTACGCCCACGAGCCGTCCGGAATGCGCCGCACCACTCCGTCCGGTTCGGTCAGCGAGTGGAGTTTCGACGACGCCGGGAAGGCAGTCGCGCTGTCGACCGCCGGGCACGAAGTGCTTTTCCGGCACGACGAAGCGGGCCACGAGGTCGAACGCGTGCTGGGCGGAAACACCGTGCTGGCACAGGCTTTCGACGCCGAACACCAGCTGGTCGCGCAGACTTTGGCCGCCGGCAGCCAGATCCGGCAGCGGCGCGAGTACCACTACCGCCCGGACGGCCATCTGGTCGGCGTGGACGACACGCTGTCCGGCTCCACGCGATACCAGCTCGACGCAGTCGGCCGCGTCACCGCGGTGGCCCGGCGAGACGGCCAGGAGAGCTATCAGTACGACCCGTCCGGCAATATCCGGCACGCGCAGCTGCCGTTCGCCGAAGCGGACTCCGGTTCGCGCGGCTACACCGGAAACCGGCTCACCGCAGCCGGTTCGGTGCGGTACGTCCACGATCGACAGGGACGTCTCGTCGCCCGCCACGAGAACTCGCGCACCTGGACCTACCGCTGGGACGCGCAGGATCGTTTGCTGGCAGTGGAAACCCCGGACGGCGCGGAATGGCGCTACCGGTACGACCCGCTGGGCCGCCGCATCGCCAAACAACGCTGGCTTCCCGGCGCGGAGGAACCGGCCGAGGAAACCCGGTTCTCGTGGAGCGGGCAGCTCCTGGTCGAACAGGAACACCGGCTGGCCGGGTCCGCCCCGCTCACGCTGACGTGGGACCACCTGCCCGGCACCGTGCGCCCGGTGACGCAGACTGAGTTGCTGGGCCGCAGCGCCCGGTTCTTCTCGTTCGTCACCGATCCGGTCGGCACTCCGGTGGGGCTGGTGGACGCCTACGGCACGGTCGCCTGGCGCGCGTCCGGTTCGCTGTGGGGCCGCACCCGCCCGGGCAGCACCCCGTTGCGGTTCCCCGGCCAGTACGCGGACGACGAGACTGGCTTGCACTACAACGTTTTCCGCTACTACGACCCCGGCACCGGACGCTACCTGAGCCAGGACCCGCTCGGCCTCGCCCCGGCCCCGAACCCGGCCTCCTACGTGCCCAACCCGCTCGCCGACGCCGACCCGCTGGGTCTGGGCAACTGCCTGGGCAGGCAGAAGTCCGGCCCGGACGACGAAGCGCGCCCGAACGAAACCCCGGGCGGCGGGAACAACGCCGGGCACGTGCAGGAGACCAACCCGTCCTCGGCACCGCCGCGCGAACCCACCCCGCCGCCGCGCGAGCCGACGCCGCCGCCGAGGGAACCGACTCCGGAGACGACCACGGCGTCGTCCGCGCCTCCGCCACCGCCGCCGCCTCCTCCGCCGCCGGGCAAAGCTCCCGGCGGACCCCCGGCGGCTCCTCCGCCTCCCGGCCCGCCGCCTCCTCCCGGCCCGCCCCCGCTGCGGCCCCCGGGCGGCAATCTCCGGCCGGCCGGCAGCCGTCCGCCGGGCGGCGGCGGTCCGTCGAAGCGGAAGGAACTGCCCGACACCAAGAACTGGGAAGACCTGTCCGCCAAGGAAAAGCTGGGCGGAAAGGTCGACCAGGTCAAGGAGAAGATGGGTTTCGACGACGCGCCGGGGATGAAGGATCTGAAGGACCTGAAGCAGAAGTTCGGCGTCGACGATCTCAAGGACGTCAAGGACCCGGCGCACCTGAAAGAGGTCGACGCGCTGAAGGACCGGCTGAAGAAGGACCACGGCATCGAGAACCCGAAGTACCTGGAAAACCTGGAACGGCTGGACAAACCCAAGATCGTCTCCGTGGACAAGAACAGCGACCTCAAGCTGACCGACCAGGCGAGCGCGCTGCGCGAGGACCAGCAGTTGAACCTGTCGCCCGCGGACCGGGAGAAGCCCTTCCACGACCTGATGGGCATTTCCCGGGAGGATCTGGAGAAGGAGGGACTCGCCGACGGCCGGGTCGGGCACATGATCGACATGCAGGGCAGCGGGTCCTACAACCACCAGAGCGAGATCCTCTTCCTCGACCCCAAGATCCACCACGGGGTCGACGCCAGGAATCCGGCCGACGTGCTCGGGCACGAGATGGGCCACCTGAAGCAGGACAAGCTCCACGGCAATCACGGCGGCAACACCCAGAACACGATTCTCGAATACGACAACGTGCTGAAGAACGAGAACCTGCTGAACAAGGATCCCCGGCACGACTACATGCACGACCGCGTGCCGGGCGACCACCTGCGCGAGAACAAGCGCACCTGGAAGGACGTCGAAGCCGACCTGGACCACCTGCCCCCGGAGCAGCGGGCCAATTCCAAGAAGGTGTTCGACGAACTCAAGGAAACGCTGGAGGACCCGCGGTACGCGGACAAAGCCGACCAGATCAAGAAGAACTTCGCCGACGAGTACTTCTCCTCGCGGCGCAAGGACGCCGAGCGGGCAGGGCAAGAAGCGGAGTGACGGACGAAAACGGGCCCGCACCGGAAATCGGTGCGGGCCCGTTTTCGCGGTACTAGGGCTACTTCCGGTACAGCGCCTCGATGTCGGAGGCGTAGTTCTTGTTCACCACGTTGCGCTTCAGCTTCAAGCTCGGCGTGATCTCGCCGCCCGCCTCGGTGAAGTCGTTGGCCAGCACGGTGAACTTCTTGATCGACTCCGCGTGCGACACCTGCTTGTTCGCCTCGTCGACCGCCGCCTGGATCTCCGCGCGCAGGTCCGCGTCCTCGGCGAGTTCGGACACCGTCGCCTCGGCGGGCTTGCCGTGCTGGGACTTCCAGGCCGGGAAGTACTCCTCGTCGACGGTCACCAGCGCGGCGATGAACGGGCGCTGGTCGCCGACCACCATCACCTGGCTCACCAGCGGCGCGGCCTTGATGGTGTCCTCGAGGCCGGACGGGGCGACGTTCTTGCCGCCCGCCGTCACGATGATCTCCTTCTTGCGGCCGGTGATCTTGAGGAAGCCCTCGGAGTCCAGCTCGCCGAGGTCGCCGGTGTGGAACCAGCCGTCGGTGAGGGCTTCCGCGCTCGCCTCCGGGTTGTTGTAGTACCGGCCGAACACGACGTCGCCCTTCAAAAGGACTTCGCCGTCCTCCGCGATGCGCACCGAGGTGCCCGCGACCGGACGCCCGACGGTGCCGACGCGGAACGCCGCGCTGGTGTTCACGTTCGCCGCGGCGGACGTTTCGGTGAGGCCGTAGCCCTCGAACACCGGCACGCCGATGCCGCGGAAGAAGTGCGCCAGCCGCGCGCCCAGCGGGGCCCCTCCGGACACCGCGGCGATGCAACGGCCGCCCAACGCGGCGCGGAGCTTGCCGTACACCAGCTTGTCGAACACCAGGTGCTTCGCGCGCAGGCCGAGCCCGGCACCACCCTTTTCCTGCGCCTCGCTGTACGCGACCGCGGTGGCCTCGGCGGCGTCGAAGATCTTGCCCTTGCCGTCGGCGTGCGCCTTCTGCTTGGCGGTGTTGTAGACCTTCTCGAACACGCGCGGCACGGCGACCACGAACGTCGGCCGGAAGGTGCCGAGGTCCGGGACCAGGTTCTTCACGTCCGGCGTGTGGCCGAGCGTGACCCGGGCGGTGAGCGCGGTGATCGCGATCGCGCGGGCGAGGATGTGCGCCAGCGGCAGGAAGCACAGCAGCGAGTTGCCCTGCTCCATCAGCTCCGGGAAGGCCTCGATGTCCGCCCGGATCTCGGCGAGCAGGTTCCGGTGGGTCAGCTCGACGCCCTTGGGCCGCCCGGTGGTGCCCGAGGTGTAGACGATGGTGGCCGTCTCGTTCGCGGTCACGCCGCGGCGGCGGGTGTGCAGGTCCTCGTCGGAGACCTCGGCGCCCAGCGCGGTCAGCTCGTCGACCGCGGGGGAGCCGCCCTCGATCTGCCAGGTGTGCTCGAGCGTGCTGAGCCGCCCGCTGATCTCGTCGATCGCTTTCCCGTGCTCGCCGGTCTCCACGACGACGGCCTTGGCGGCCGAGTCGGAAAGGATCCAGTACACCTGTTCGGGCGACGAGGTTTCGTAGATCGGGACCGTGACCGCGCCCGCGGCCCAGATCGCGAAGTCGATCAGCGTCCACTCGTAGCGGGTCTTCGACATCAGCGCGACGCGGTCGCCGTGCCCGACGCCCGCCGCGATCAAGCCCTTGGCCACGGCGGCGACCTGGTCGGCGAAGTCCTTCGCGGTGACGTCGAGCCAGGTGCCCTCGACCTGCCTCCGGAAGCTGACCACGTCGGAGAACCGCTCCGCGTTCGCCCAGACGACATCGGCCAGATTCTCGTCGTCGGTCACCGGCTTCCCGGCGGGGGCGCTGTATTCGCGCACTCGGACCTCCGTGTTCGACGCGTGCGGTTACCCGCCAGTCAACTTAGCGTGCCGTAGACCTTAAGACCATGCTGGCACGGGGCGCGCGGCGAGGTCGTGACATCGTGTCCGGGTGCACGAACCGCCAGCACTCGATCTCGTAGACGAGACCTTCCTCGTGGTGCCCCCGTCCACCGTCGCGGCGGCGTTCGCCGACCCGCGTTCGTGGCGGCGGTACTGGCCCGACCTGGAGTTGCAGGTCTACACCGACCGGGGGGACAAGGGCCTGCGCTGGACCGTCACGGGCGCCTTGATCGGTACCATGGAGGTCTGGCTGGAACCTGTTCTCGACGGCACCGTGCTGCACTACTTCCTCCGGGCCACGCCGGCCGGTCCCGGCGGCGTCCCGCGCGAGCTGAGCCCGCGCGAACTGCGCCGCGAGTTCGACCGGCGGGCGCGCGCGGCGAAGGACGTGGCGCTGGGGCTGAAGGAGATCCTCGAGGACGGGCGCGAGCCGGGGATTCCGCCCCGGACCGTCGAGTAGGAGGCTCTTGTGCGGGTTCACGTCGTTTCGGACGTGCACGGCAACGCCGACGCGCTGAAGCGGGCGGGGGACGGGGCGGACGCGCTGGTCGTGCTCGGCGACCTGCTCGATTTCGTCGACTACCACGACCACGACAAAGGCATCATGGGCGTGCTGTTCGGCGCGGAGAAAGTCGGCGAATTCGCCCGCCTGCGCCGCGAAGGCACCAGGGACGAGACGGTCGCCTACTCGCGCACGCTGTGGGCCACCCTGGACGACCCGGCCGCCGCGGTCGACGAAGCGGTCCGGGAGCAGTACTCCACGCTTTTCGCCTCGATGACCGCGCCGACCTACGCGATCCCCGGCAATGTCGACGCGCCGTCGGCCTGGCCGGAGTTCGCGGGGGAAGGCGTCCACCTGGTCGACGGCGAGGTCGTCACGATCGGCGGGCTGCGGTTCGGCTTCGCGGGCGGCGCGGTGCTGCCCGACGGCGTGCTCCCGCGTCCGCGCAAGGGTGCGGCGTGGCGGCCGTACCTGCGGGCGCGCGAGGAGTTCGACGCGGCGGTTTCCCTGCTGGACGAGGTCGACGTCCTGTGCACGCACATCCCGCCCGCGGTGCCCGAACTGACCTACGACGTGGTCGCGCGACGCGCCGAACTCGGTTCGAAGGCGCTGCTGGACTTGATCCTGCGGCAGCGTCCGCGCTGGTCGGTGTTCGGGCACGTGCACCAGCCGCTGGCCGTGCGGCGCCGGGTCGGGCACACCGAGTGCCGTAACGTAGGTCACTTCAAGGAGACCGGGCAGCCGTACGTGCTGCGCTGGTGACTGTGCTGTCCGGCTACGCTTCGTCCCATGGCCGAGC
The DNA here is from genome assembly GCF_055633655.1 of Amycolatopsis sp. NPDC114503. Taxonomy (NCBI): domain Bacteria; kingdom Bacillati; phylum Actinomycetota; class Actinomycetes; order Pseudonocardiales; family Pseudonocardiaceae; genus Amycolatopsis; species Amycolatopsis sp. NPDC114503. Next base: position 293,142 of record NZ_JBVKDT010000007.1, read on the forward strand.
AGTCCACGCAGTCCATCGAGGTCGACGCCGAGCCCGCGCGGGTGATGTCGGTGATCTCCGATTTCCCCGCGTACCCGGAGTGGGCCAAGGCGGTCCGCGAGACCGAGGTGCTCGCGACCGACGACGCGGGCCGCGCGAAGCAGGTGAAGCTCACCCTCGACGCCGGGCCGATCAAGGACGTGTACACGCTCGAGTACGACTGGGACGATTCCGGTCTCGGCGTCAGCTGGCACCTGGTCAAGGGCCAGATGCAGAAGGCGCAGAACGGCCGGTACGCGCTCGAACCGCTCGGCGGCGGGCGCACCCGCGTCACCTACACGCTGTCGGTCGAGCTGGCGTTGCCGATGATCGGGCTGCTGCGGCGCAAGGCGGAGAAGATGGTCATGGACACCGCGCTCAAGGAGCTCAAGCGCAGGGCCGAGGGCTAGATGCGCATCCTGCTGTTCACCGGCAAGGGGGGTGTCGGGAAAACGACGCTCGCCGCGGCTACCGCTGCCGCGCTCGCCGGCCGCGGCAGGAAGACGCTCGTCGTGTCCACCGACCCGGCGCATTCGCTCGGCGACGCGTTCGGCACGCCGCTCGGCGCCGAACCCTCCGAAGTGGACATCCGCCGCGACGGCGCCCCAGCCGGTCTGTGGGCGGCGCAGGTGGACTCCCGGGCGCTGGCCGACCGCACCTGGCACGAGTTGCGCGGCGAGCTGCGGAAGGTGCTGGCCGGAGCCGGTCTGGACATCCTGGACGCGGAAGAGCTGACCGTGCTTCCCGGCGTGGACGAGCTGCTCGCACTGAGCGAAGTACGGCGGCTGGCTTCGCAGGGTCCGTGGGACACCGTGGTGGTCGACTGCGGTCCGACCGCTGAAACGCTGCGCTTGCTTTCGCTGCCGGAAGCCGTGTCGGGCTACCTGGGGCGGGTCTTCGGCAACCGGCGCGTCGCGGCGTCGGTCCGGCAGCTCGGCGCACACCTCGACGCGCTCCGCGAATTGCTCACCGACCCGCGCGTGACGACTGTGCGGCTGGTGCTCACGCCGGAACGAGTGGTGGTCGCCGAGGCCCGCCGGACGCTCACGTCGCTGGCGCTGCGCGGCATCGCGGTCGACGGCCTGATCGCCAACCGGCTGATGCCCGCGCCCGGATTCTGGCGCGGTTCGGCGGCCAAGTGGCTGCGCACCCGGCGGGATCAGCAGGACGCGGTTCTGGCGGAACTGGCCGAGGCCGGTTTCGGCCCCGACGAGCTGGCCCGCGTCGAGCACCGGGCGAGCGAACCGGTGGGCGCCGACGCGCTCGCCGAACTGGCCCGCGAGCTGTACGGCAGCCGGGATCCGTTGTCCGGCAACGGAAAACCGGTCACGCCGCTGTTGTCCGTCGCTGCCGACGGAGACGGCTTCCGGCTGCGGGTCGCGCTCCCGCTGGACCGGGATTCGGCGGTCGACCTCGCCCGCGTGGACGATGACCTGGCGATCACCGTCGACGGGTTCCGCCGGTTGGTCGCACTGCCCGAGACGCTGCGCCCGTGCCGGATCACCGGCGCGGAATCCGACGCCGACGGCCTGGTGGTCAGCCTGGCCGGGAACCGGGGATCCGGGTGAGCGAAGAACACAGCGACGACCACGCGGCGGGGTCTCCCGCCGACGGCCTGAAACTGGCCGAGGAGATCCGGCTGCTGGTCGAGATGGTGATCGAACGCGCCGCGCCGTGGCTGGAAGGCGTCATGGCCGCCGGGCACGGCGCTCCGGAGGAACCGGGCGCCGAGGGTGCGTCCGGTGTGGAGGACAGCACTTCGGGATGCGGTTGGTGCCCGCTGTGTGCGATCGTCGCCGTCGTGCGCGGCGAGCGGCCGGAGTTCGTGGCCAGGGTCCTCGAACAGGCTGCCCAGCTCGTCGCGCTGCTGCGGGCGGTGCTCGCGGACCGCTGGGAGCCGGACGAAGGCGTGCACATGCCCGGGTTCCGGCCCGCCGCGCGTCCGCCCGCCGCCACCGCGTCTGCGTCGTCTTCGGAGTCGTCGTCGCGGGTCCAGCACATCGTCGTCCGCAAGCGCGCGGACTGGCAGCCGGAGCGGGAGAACTGATTGCTGACCGTAGGGGTGGACGTCGGCGGCACCAGCGTGCGAGCCGGCGTCGTGGACGAGCGCGGCTCCCTGCTCGACACGGCGCGCGTCGGGACGCCGAGCGAGGAGAACGCGCTCGAAGACGCCATCGCCGGAGTCGTCGAGAGCCTGCGCAACCGCCACGAGGTCGCCGCGGTCGGCCTGGCCGTGGCCGGTTTCGTGACCCGCGACCGGCGCTCGGTGATGTTCGCGCCGCATCTCGCCTGGCGCAACGCGCCGGTGGCGGACCGGATCGCCAAGCGGGTCGGCCTATCAGTGACGCTGGAGCACGACGTCAACTCGGCGGTTGTCGCCGAACACCGCTTCGGCGCGGCCCGCGGGGCCGGAGTGGCCGCACTGGTGGCCCTCGGCACCGGAATCGGCGCGGGTTTGCTGCTGGACGGCGAGATCTATCGGGGCGCCCACGGAGTGGCGCCGGAACTCGGCCACCTCACGGTGGTGCGCGACGGGCGTGCTTGCCCGTGCGGGAAGTACGGCTGCTGGGAGCGGTATTGCAGCGGTACAGCTTTGGCCGCGACTGCGGTCGAGTTGCTCGCCCGGTATCCAGGCCGTTCCACTGTGCTGTCGCGAGAAATCGCCGGTGACCCCGGGTCGGTCACGGGTCGCCGGGTGGCCCGCGCAGCCCGCGACGGCGACCCGATCGCCTTGCGCGCCATGGCGGAGCTCGCGAAGTGGCTGGGCGAGGGACTCGCTCTGGTGGCGGACGTCTTCGACCCGGAGATCATCGTGATCGGCGGGGGAGTTTCGGAGTCCGCGCCGTTGTTCATGGACGAGGCCCGGGAGCATTACGCCGGGGCGATCACCGGGGCGCGGCACCGCCCGTTGGCGCGGATCCGGACCGCGCACCTGGGGGACGACACGGCGATCGTGGGGGCGGCTGCGTTGGCGATGGACACGTTGTAGGGCTTGCGGGTGTTGGTTCCGGTGGTGGCTGGGATTGCTGTGCGCGAGGTTGGTGATCCCGCCGCTTGCGCTGCGGCAGCCGGTGGGCGATTGGTGCGTTGCCGGGCTGGCAGATGCTGACTCCTGTCCTCGCACAGCAGATTTGCGGCCTCCGCTCGTGGCGGAGCGGCCATGGGCGCGGGGCGTCGGCGGTGGACGCGTCGCAGTGCCGGCGGGCGTTGATTCAGGTTCTTGCGGGTGCCGGCGGGCGCGGGGTCGTGCTTGTTGCTCTTGCCGGGCTGTGCTGATTCAGGCCCTCGCCGGGTTCGCCGCGCGCGAGGTTCGCAGCCCGCCGCCGTGGCCGGAGCGGTCTTCGGGTTCTGACCGGCATAGGCACTCGCGACGTTCTGTGGAAGGCTGGGACGGGTGACGCCGATGACCGCCAACCGCTTTGTGCGGTGTTCTTGCGGCAGGCAGCACTGGGGTGCGTTCGGCGCGGCCGGGTTGTTGTTGTGCGATCCCCGCCGGGGTGTGTTGTTGCAGCGGCGTGCGTGGTGGGTGCACAACGGCGGGACGTGGGCCTTGCCCGGCGGCGCGCTCGAAGTCGGCGAGACGGTGCACGAGGCCGCTGCTCGGGAGGCGTGGGAAGAAGCCGCCATCCCCGCGTCGGCGTTCCGCGCGATGTCGGCGTCGGTGCTGGACCACGGCGAATGGCAGTACACGACCGTGCTCGGGCTGGCCGACAGTGCGTTGCAGGCCCAGGTCGCGAACGAGGAAAGCGCCGAGATGCGCTGGGTCCCGCCGGACGAGGTGGCCGCGCTCGACCTTCACCGCGATTTCGCCACCGCCTGGCCGGTGCTGCGCGAGCAACTGGGCCGGGAACTGGTCCTGGTGGTCGACGCGGCGAACGTGATGGGCTCCCGTCCGGACGGCTGGTGGCGCGACCGCCGCGGCGCCGCGGAACGACTCCGCGACCAGCTGACCGGCCCGGCCGAGGGCGGCCTGCGCGACGACCTGGTCGGCATCGGCGCGGGCCCGGCCTGGTCCTGGTGGCCTCGGGTGGTGCTGGTGGTCGAGGGCAAGGCCAGGGGAGTGGAGCCGATCCCGGGCGTCGAGGTCGTCTCGGCGGAGACCGACGGCGATACGAAGATCGTCGAGGTGACTGCCGCCGCTCGGCAACGTCTGGACGATCACGTCGTGGTGGTGACGGCCGATCGCGAGCTGCGTGGCCGGGTCGGTGATCTCGGTGCGCGGGTGCTGGGGCCGGGGACGCTGTTGCGGGAGCTGGACGGTTAGACGCTCGTCACGGTCTTGGCGCGCCGTTGCGGTGTAGGTGGCAGGGAATCTCCTTACTGGGGTTGGCCAGTCGCGGTTTCGCTGTTGCTGGGTGAGGGTTTCGTGGTCGTCGATGATCGCGAGTTACGAGGTCGGATCGGTGATCTCGGCAGCCGGGACCCTATTGTGGGACTCGAGAGCTGAGCGAGTTGCGCGCGGGCTTGGTTGCTCCGCCGTCGCGTGGCAGCGTCCGGGACGATCACGCCGTGGTGGCGACGGGTTGATCGCGAGTTGCGCGGCGGGGTAGGTGGTCTCGGTGCGCGGGTGCGCGGGTGCGCGGGTGCGCGGGAAGAAACCTCGCTGCCGGGAGCTAGAGCAACCAAACCGCGCGGCCCTGCCACTCCACCGCCCCACCGAGCCCCCGTCGGAGCAACCAGCCTCGACGATCAGCCGTCACACGGTCTTCACCGCCCCGGCATCGACCAGGTGGTCCGTCCCGGTGGTGCTAGCGGCCAGCGGCGACGCGAGATACGTGATCAGCGTGGCCACCTCCGCCGGTTCGACAAACCGGCCCGTCAGCATCCCGGCACCCGCCGGAACCGCGGCCAGCAAGTCCCCATGCGACATCCCCATCGACGAAGCCAGCTCGGCACCGTAGCTCTCCGGCCCCTCCCACAGCGCAGTGCGAACCGGCCCGGGCGAGACAGTGTTGACCCGTACGCCCTGCGGACCGAACTCCTCCGACAGTGCCTTCCCGAACGCGGTCAGCGCTGCTTTCGCAGTGGTGTAAGCGATTGGGCCCGAATGCGGGATCCGCGCGCCGTTCGACGAGACCGTGACGATCGCGCCCCGGCGTTCGATCAGGTGCGGCAGCGCCGCACGAGAAGCCCGTACCGCGGCGAAGAAATTCAGCTCCACCATGTCTGTCCACTGTTGATCAGTGAGCGACAAGAAACCGCCGGCCTGACCTTCGCTGCTGTCGCCGCCGCCGACGTTGTTCACCAGGACGTCCAAGCCGCCTAGCTCGGCGACGGCCTGTTCGATCAACCGCCCGGGGCCGTCCGGGGTGGAGAGGTCCATCGTCACCGGCACTGCGCCGGTTTCCTTCAGCTCCGGCGTGATCGTCCGGGCCGCGGCCACCACTCGCATCCCTTCGCCGATCAGCGCGGAGACCGTGGCCAGTCCGATTCCCCGGCTCGCTCCGGTGACCACTGCGGTCTTGCCGGTCAACTGCATGTCCATCCGAAAAACCCCCAAAGTCGTGTCATGTCCGATGCATTTAAGCTAGCAGTTGCAACACTGATGTCGCAACTATGAACTGAGTGGCAACCATGGCGTAAACTGAGCGGCATGGAGAAACGGGCCCTGCGCGCGGACTCGGAACGGACGGCTCAGGCGATCCTCGAGGCCGCCGAACGGGTGCTCAGCGACAACCCGGCGGCGACGATGGAGCAGATCGCGGAGGCGGCGGGCGTCTCGCGGACGACCGTGCACCGCCGGTTCGCCAGTCGCGAAGCGTTGGTCGACGCCATGACCCTCTGGGCGACGCAGCAGTTCCACGACGCGCTCGCCAGCGTCCGGCCCGACGTCACGCCGCCGCTGGTCGCGCTTTACCAGGTGACCGCGAAGGTGCTGGGCGTCAAGCTCCGCTGGGGGTTCGCGATGAACGCGCACCCGCAGGAAGACGGCGTCATGACCCCGGACGTGGTCGCCCAGTGCGACGTCTTCTTCCAGCGGCTGGAGGAAACCGGCACGCTGCGGCCGGGCGTTGACCTGGTCTGGGCGCGCCGCGTCTACTGCGCGCTCATCCACGAAGCAGCGCAGGACCAGGACTCCGCCGACCCGGACGTGCTCGCGACCCGAGTCGTCGACACCGTGCTGGGCGGCTTCGGCAAACCAGGGGTGACGGTGGGCTAGGGGAGCCCGTCCCCGGCCAGCTCGGCGACGATCTTCGCGATCCGGCGCTCCCGGGTCTCCGCGCGCTTGGCGGAAGTGACAGCTTCGGCGCGTTCCCGTTGCGCGGTAAAGGAAAGCTTGTCGAACGCGGCCCGCGCACCCGTCCGGTCAGCCAGCGCGGCAGCGAGATCGCCGGGCAGCTCGACCGTCCGCTCGGCGAGATCGGCTTCGAGCGTGACCTCCACCGTCTCCCCGGCCGCGACCCCCGCCGCCTCCCGGTTCGCCGCGCTGAGCGGCAGCATGAACTCGCCGGAGTAGACCGCGACCGTGCTCCGGTAGGCGTGCGGGCCGATCCTCACCCGGACCTTCGGCCGCCGTCCCTGGCCGAGCGCCTCGACGACCTCGGCCGGGACCCGGAATCCGGTGGCGGTTTTGCCGTTGAGCTCGACGAGCGTGCTGAACGTATGCGACATCGCTGCCTCCCAGACCAGCTAAGCGTGCGGGACTCCGTCGCGCATCTCGGTGACCAGCGCGGCGACCACGGCCTTCAACGATCCGTTGTACTGCTTCGCGACCGCCCGCTGCCGCTGATAGCTCGCGCCGACCCGGAGAATGTTCTCGACATCCCGCAGTTCGCGGACGCAGTCCAGCCGCCGGGCGACCGGTTCCAGCCGGTCCAGCAGCTCGGCGAGGTCTTCGGTGACGAGGCGTTCGCGGCCGGCGGCGTCGAGGATGACGATCGCGTCGAGGCCGTACCGCGCGGCGCGCCACTTGTTCTCCTGGACGTGCCACGGCGGCAGCACCGGCAGCGTTTCGCCCTTGTCGAGGCGCGCGCTGAAGTCGTCCACCAGACACTGCGTGAGCGCCGAAATCGCGCCGACCTCCTGCAGCGTCGGCAGCCCGTCGCACACGCGCATTTCGATGGTGCCGAAATGCGGAGCCGGGCGGATGTCCCAGCGGATCTCGGAAAAGTGGTCGATCACGCCGGTGGTGAACATGTCCTCGACGTAACCCTCCAGCTCCGCCCACTCGCGGAACTGGAACGGCAGCCCGGCGGTCGGCAGCTGCTGGAACATCAGCGCCCGGTTCGAGGCGTACCCGGTGTCCTCGCCGGACCAGTACGGCGACGACGCGGACAGCGCCTGCAGGTGCGGCGCGTAGCGCAAGAGCCCGTCGAGGACCGGCAGCACCTTGTCCCGGTGATCGAGCCCGACGTGGACGTGCACGCCGTAGATCAGCATCTGCCTGCCCCACCACTGGGTGCGGTCGATGAGCTTGGCGTAGCGCTCCTTGTCGGTCACCTTCTGCCGGTACCACGAGGAAAACGGGTGCGATCCGGCGGAGAACAGCTCGACGCCCAGCGGGTCGGCGACCCGGTGCACCTCGTCCAGCGCCTCGTCGAGGTCGTGTTTCACCTCGCCGACCGTGCGGCAGACGCCGCTGACCACCTCGATCGTGTTGAGCAGCAGCTCCTGTTTGATCCGGGGATGCTCGGCCTTGCCCTCCGGGCAGACCGCGGCGAGCAGTTCCTCCGCGACCGACCGCAATTCGCCGCTGCGCCGGTCCACCAGCGCGAGTTCCCATTCCGCGCCGACGGTGGACCGCCGGGACGCCTGGAAGTCGATCCGCATGCCCGCCCGGTCAGACCTGGGCGCCGTTGCTGGGGTCCGCGCCGGGCGGCGGGCCCTGGCGCACGCGCAGCAGGAGCAGCGCGATGCCGGTGGCGAGCGAGAGGATGCCGAGCGGCGTGGCGAGCGCGGGCCCGACCCCGATCAGGTTCGGCACGATCAGCAGCAGGAGCCCGACGACGAAGAACAGCAGCACGATGAACGCGCCCTTGCGCCAGCGCGGCAGCGGCGGCGGCTCCGGCGGCACGTAGTGCTCGTCGTCCTCGGCCGGGTCGGCGGAGAACATCGTGGCGTCCCAGTCCGTGCCGCCGGTGCGCCAGCCCTCCGACGGCGGCGCGGGCGGAGCGGGCGGGTCCGCGGTGGGCTTCGGCTTGGCCTTGCCCGCTTCGGGTTCGGCTCCGGCGGACGCCTCGGGCTCGGCGGACGCGGGGCCCGCGGTGGAGAACGGGTCCTCGTCCAGGAACACGCCCACGCCCTCGGCCCGCAGGTCGGCGACGATCTCGGCGAACGTGGCGTCGACGTCCTCGGGTCCGTCCGCGCCTTTCCCCCGGTTCATCCGGCACCCACCTGTCCCGCCCGCAGCTGCCGGGCGAAGTCGACACTGCGGCTGAAGATCAGCTCCGCGTCGTGGTCCTGCGTCGCGACGTGGAAGCTGTTCTCCAGCACCACCTCGGTCACGTCCGTGCTCGAGATGCCGTCCAGAACGATCCGCGAGTTCTCGGGTTCCACGACGTGGTCGACCCGCGAGTGCAGCAGCAGCACCGGCTGCGTCACCTTCGCCAGGTCGGCGCGCACGATCTTCCACAGCTTCGCGAGGCTCGCCGCGGCCCGCACCGGCGTGCGCGGGTAGGCCAGTTCGACCTCGCCGGGCTTCGCGATGTCGTTGCCGATCGCGCGGATGGACGGGACGACCCGCGACAGCAGCGGCAGCACCTTGGCGTCCAGGCTCAGCCGCGTGACCGACGGGTTGACCAGCACGAGGCCGGAGATGTCCGAGCCGAATTCTTCGGCGAGGCGAAGGGTGAGCGTCCCGCCCATCGACATCCCGCCGACGAACACCTGGTCGCACTCCGCGCGCAGCGCCAGCAGCGCCTCGCGGACCGTGCCGTACCAGTCCTCCCAAGTCGTCCGGTTCGCGTCGCGCCAGTGCGTGCCGTGGCCGGGCAGCAGCGGGCAGCGCACCGCGAAGCCTTCCGCGGCCAGGTGATCGCCCCAAGCGCGCATGCCGTCGGGCGTCGCGGTGAATCCGTGGCAGAGCAGGAAGCCGGCCCCGGAGGAACCCGGGTGGGAGAACGGTTCCGCGCCGGCGAGCACGCCCATCACGAACGCCCTTCCGAATCGAAGCGGTGGAGTCCTCCCATGCTCTCACGACGGAGCCGGGTTGTGGGCCCCACTCCGCAAGCGAGGATCCTTCCGGTCCCGCTGTGAGATCGGTCGCTGCCGCCGGGTGACCGCCCGCTCTCGCGTTGTGCGGGCCGGTGCTTGTTCCGTACCCTGACCTGCCGGGGCCCGCGCGGGCAGGAAAGGACTGGAACCCGGTGCTGTACTTGCTGATGAAGTGGGTTTTCATCGGGCCGCTGCTGAAGACGCTGTGGCCCACCAAGGTCGTCGGCGCCGAAAACATCCCCGAGACGGGTGGCGCCATCCTCGCCGGGAACCACCTCGCGGTCGCGGACTCGTTCTTCATGCCGCTGCGGGTCAAGCGCAAGGTCACCTTCCCGGCGAAGTCGGAGTACTTCACCGAGCCCGGGTTCAAGGGCCTGCTCAAGAAATGGTTCTTCACCGGCGTCGGCCAGTTCCCCATCGACCGCTCCGGCGGCAACGCCGCGCAGGCCGCGCTCGACACCGCGATCCGGCTGGTCAAGGACGGGCACCTGCTCGGCATCTACCCCGAGGGCACCCGCTCCCCGGACGGGCGGCTGTACAAGGGCAAGACCGGCGTCGCCCGGATCGCGCTCGAATCGCGCGGCGTGGTGGTCCCGGTGGCGATGGTCGGCACGGACAAGGTCAATCCGATCGGCTCCAAGATGTGGTGGCCGCGGCGGCTCGAGATCCGCTTCGGCAAGCCGCTCGACTTCTCCCGCTACGAGGGCTTGGCAGGCGACCGGTTCATCGAACGGTCGATCACCGACGAGATCATGTACGCGCTGATGGAGCTGTCCGGCCAGGAGTACGTGGACATTTACGCGGCGAAGGCCAAGGAACTGCTAGCCGCGGAGGCGGCCGGGGTCAAGCCCGCGGTGCCCGCCCAGCCGAGTGGTCTTGACGCCGATCGGGTGCCGGAGAGCAAGGCCGGATAGCGCCCCACTAGAGTTCCCCGGTGCGTTTTTTCTACGACACCGAGTTTATCGAGGACGGCGTGACGATTGACCTGGTGTCGATCGGTGTCGTTGACGAGCGCGGACGCGAGTTCTATGCCGTGTCCACTGATTTCGACCCTGGGAGGGCCGGGGCTTGGGTGCGGGAGAACGTGCTGCCCAAGCTGCCTTCGCCCGCGGATCCGGCTTGGCGGAGTCGGGAGCGGATCCGGGCGGATCTGCTGGAGTTCTTCGGGAAGCCGCCTGGGGGGATCGAGCTGTGGGCTTGGTTCGCGGCGTATGACCATGTGGCGTTGGCGCAGTTGTGGGGGCCGATGCCTGCGTTGCCTCGGCAGTTGCCTCGGTTTACCCGGGATCTCCGTCAGAGGTGGGAAGACGCGGGGAAGCCGAAGTTGCCGGCTGCGCCGGGGGATCAGCATGACGCGTTGGCTGATGCTCGGCATAACTTGCAGCGGTGGGAGGTTATTGAGGAGGCGTTTCGGCGGAGGTGAGGGGGGCGGCGGCTCGTCGCCTGGGGGCGACATTGCGCCTCGTTTAGTGGGGGCACCCCGAAGCTGATTGTGATGACGGGCGGCGGGTGCTTGTCAAGGCGGGAAAGATGCCTTGACAAGCACCCGCCGTCCGCATTTTTGGCTTCGTATCGGGGTGCGGGGGAGTGTGGCTGCGCTGGTGAGTTGGGTGCGCGGGTGCGGTTTGGCGGGTGGGCGCGCGGCTTGGGTGCGTCGGTGGGTTGTGTGCGCGGGCTGGGGTTGGGCAGGTGGGGCGCGGGGCTTGGGTGCGTTGGCGGGTTGTGTGCGCGGGCTGGGGTTGGGCAGGTGGGCGCGGGGCTTGGGTGCGTTGGCGGGTTGGGTGCGCGGGTCGCCTTGAGGAGGTGGGCGCGTGGCTTGGGGGTGTGGTCAGTTGGGTTCGCGGGTGGGGGCGCGGCTTGGGTGCCTTGGTGAGTTGGGTTCGCCGGGTGCCGGTTGGGCGGGACTTCGGCTGGTCGTGAGGGGAACCCTGAAGGACTCTGATTCCTTCAGGGTTCCCCTCACAGACGGGCGGTGAGGTATGGGGGTCAGCGGCGGGTGCGGACGGCGGAGGCCAGGGTGTCCAGCAGGTCTTCCGTCGTGTCCCAGTCCATGCAGGCGTCGGTGATCGACTGGCCGTAGGTCAGGTCCGCTGAGCGGCCCAGCACCAGGTCCTGGCGTCCGGCGACGAGGTTGCTTTCCAGCATCAGGCCGGCGATTCCGCGTTCGCCCGCGGAGATTCGGCCGGCCAGGTCGCGGACGACTTCCGACTGGCGGACGTGGTCCTTGTTGCTGTTGCCGTGGCTCGCGTCGATCACCAGGCGTTCCGGCAGGTCCGATTTCGCCAGGCGGGCGAGGGTTTCCTCGACCGTCGCCGGGTCGTAGTTCGGGCCGGCGGAGCTGCCTCGCAGGATTACGTGGCAGTCCGGGTTTCCGGAGGTCGTCACCAGGGCGGCCAGGCCGTCGACGTTGATGCCGGGGAAGACGTGCGAAGCCGCTGCGGCGCGGGTCGCGTCTACGGCTACCTGGATGTCGCCTTCCGTCGAGTTCTTGATGCCGACTGGCATGGACAGGGCGCTGCACAGTTGGCGGTGGACCTGGCTGGCGGCGGTGCGCGCGCCGATCGAGCCCCAGGTGACGATGTCGGCGATGAACTGCGGGGTGATCGGGTCGAGGAATTCGCAGCCGACCGGCAGGCCCAGTTCGGAGACGTCCAGGAGGAGTTTCCGGGCCAGGCGCAGGCCCTTGTTGACGGCGAAGGTGCCGTCCAGGTCCGGGTCGTTGATCAGGCCCTTCCAGCCCAGCGTGGTGCGCGGCTTTTCGAAGTACACCCGCATCACGATGTGCAGGTCTTCGCGCAGAGCCTCGGCCTTGGCTGCCAGTCGGCGGGCGTAGTCGAGGGCGGCTTCGGGGTCGTGGACCGAGCACGGGCCGACGATCACCGCGAGACGGTCGTCGCGGCCGTCGAGGATGTCGACGGTTTCCGTGCGGCCGTTTTGCACGACTTTCGCGACCGCGGCGTCGACGGGATGGTCTTCGCGCAGCAACGCGGGCGAGATGAGGGGACTGACCGAGGTGGTGCGGCGGTTGTCCAGCGTGCTCGCGTCGGCGGGGGCGGCGACGAGGCGGGTGTTCATGAGCGGGTGGTTCCTTCCTGGTGGACACCGACCCGCGGGGGATTGCCGAGCCGGTTCGAGATCCGGCTCGGGGTGGAGGTCAGCGCAGGTTCACGCCGCCGTGCCCACCCGGGGCCGGCTTCGTAAACCAGAAATAGCGCTGCACGGCCCCAAGGTAACACACCGCGGAACAACTCCTGCCAGGACCGATTCGGCAGGTGGTCCGCCCTGCACCGATCCAGATGAAAGCCGCTACGCTGTCCGCGGACTGTGACTGCACTCTCCCTGCGAGGAAAGACGGAGGCAACAGATGCGTGTCGGTGTGCTGACGGGGGGCGGCGACTGCCCCGGCCTGAACGCGGTCATCCGCGCGGTGGTCCGCAAGGGCGTCGAAGTGCACGGCTGGGAGTTCGTCGGCTTCCGCAACGGCTGGCAGGGCCCGCTGACCGGCGACAGCCGGCCGCTCGGCCTCGCCGACGTCGAGGACATCCTCACCCGCGGGGGCACCATCCTGCGGTCGTCGCGGACGAACCCGTACAAGGTCGACGGCGGCGTCGACAAGATCCGCAAGGTGCTCGCCGACCAGGGCGTGGACGCGCTGGTCGCGATCGGCGGCGAGGACACCCTCGGCGTCGCCAAGCGGCTGACCGACGACGGCATCGGCGTCGTCGGCGTGCCCAAGACGATCGACAACGACCTCGGCGCCACCGACTACACGTTCGGTTTCGACACCGCGGTCTCCATCGCCACCGAGGCGATCGACCGGCTGCACACCACGGCCGAATCGCACCACCGCGCGCTCGTCATCGAGGTCATGGGGCGGCACGCGGGCTGGATCGCGCTGCACTCCGGCCTCGCCGGCGGCGCGAGCGTGATCCTGGTGCCGGAGCGGCAGTTCTCCGTCGACCAGGTCGTGCAGTGGGTCGAGCAGCGCTTCGAGAAGGAGTACGCGCCGATCATCGTCGTGGCCGAGGGCGCGCTGCCCGAGGGCGGCGAGGAGAAGCTGCTGACCGGCGAAAAGGACGCCTTCGGGCACGTCCGGCTCGGCGGCATCGGCAACTGGCTCGCCGACGAGATCACCGAGCGCACCGGCAAGGAATCGCGCGCGGTCGTGCTCGGCCACGTCCAGCGCGGCGGCACCCCGACCGCGTACGACCGGGTCCTCGCGACGCGCTTCGGCCTGCACGCGGTGGACGCGGTCGCCGACGGCGACTTCGGCGTGATGGTGGCGCTCAAGGGCACCGACATCGTTCGCGTGAAGCTGTCCGAGGCGACGGCCGAGCTGAAGACCGTTCCGCTGGAGCGGTACCAGGAGGCCGAAGTCTTCTTCGGCTGAGCCGCGGGTAGGGGCAACCCCACTACGGTGCCGGGGGCGTGCGGTATTCCGCGCGCCCCCGGCTTTTTTCTACCCTCGGCTCGTGCGAATCTTCCTGGCGGGCTTGACGATGCTCTCGGTGGCCGTGGTGCCGAACTCCACTGTGGACGGTGTATGGCGGACGGACGGGTACGGGCAGTTGGTCCAAGTGTCCGGCGGCAAGCTGACGACCTACGACGTCACCGAGGTCAGTTGCTTGCCCGGCACGCTTTCCGGAACCGGCGACGGCACAAGGTTTTCCACCAACGAAGGTTCCGTCGTCACCATCCGGCCGGGCCGGATGAGTTTCGACAACAACCTGGGCGCGCGGTCGCTGCGTCGCGTCCACAGTGGATTGCCGACCGAGTGCCGGGCTCCGTCCGCAGAGCTGTTCGACGTTTTCTGGCGCACCTTTGCCGAGAATTACCCGTTTTTCCGGGCGAAAGGCGTCGACTGGAAGTCCGAAGGGGACGCTGCCCGCCGCGAGGTGGCTGCCCATCCGGAACGACTCTTCGACGTCCTTTGCGGACTGATCCGCCCGCTGCACGACGCTCATGTCGGCCTGCTCGCGTCAGGCCAGCATTGCTCTTCGCCCCGCCCAGGCACCCCGGATCTGAAAACGACTGTCCCGCGCGCGATCGCCGTAGCCGACGCGAATCTCGGCGCGCCGATCCAGCGATGGGCCGACGGGGCCATCGCATACGCGGATCTGCCGGAGGGGCGTGGATACCTGCGCATCAGCGGATTCCACGACTACGCCGACACTTTCGGCGCCAGCAGCAAGGTCCTGGCGAAAGCGTTGGACGAGATCTTCACCGCCGACCGGGTGCACAGCCTGCGCGGCTTGATCCTCGACCTGCGCGTCAACGGCGGCGGCGACGATCCGCTCGGCTTGCAGGTCGCCGCGCGGCTGACCGACGTCCCGCACTTCGCCTACGCCAAACGCGCGCGTAACGACCCGGACGATCCGGCGCGATTCACCGTGCCGCAACCGTTCTTCGTGCAGCCTGCAGCGGCGCCGCGCTACACCGGTCCGCTGACGGTCCTCACCGGCAGCCTGGACGTCTCGGCGGGGGAGACTTTCCTGCAGGCGCTGCTGAATCGACATCCTCGTCCGGTCCTGATTGGACAGTCCACTCAGGGCGCGTTCTCGGACATGATGGAGCGGACGCTGCCGAAACAGGGCTGGAAGGTGGCGCTGCCGAACGAGGAGTACCTCGACCCGCACGGCCGCACCTACGACGGCACTGGCATCAGCCCGGACCTCGAGATCCCGGTTTTCGCCCCGGAAGATCTCGCCGCCGGGCGGGACCCGGCGCTGGCCGCCGCCCGCCGGTAGGGTGAGCGCATGGGGTCGGTCAAGCAGTTCCAGGTCACTTTCGATTGCGCGGAACCCGCGCGCGTCGCCCGCTTCTGGTGCGAGGTGCTGGGGTACGTCCCGCCGCCACCGCCGGAAGGGTTCGCCGACTGGGCCGAGTTCGACCGTTCTCTGCCGCCCGAGGAGCAGGGCGCCTGGGCGGCCTGCGTCGATCCCGCCGGGGTCGGACCGCGGCTGTACTTCCAGCGCGTGCCCGAAGGCCGCGTAGTAAAGAACAGGGTGCACCTCGACGTGCGCGTGGGCACCGGGCTCGTGGGCGACGAACGGCTGGCGGCCCTGGAGGCCGAGGCTGAGCGGCTGGTCGCGCTGGGCGCGTCCATCGTGCAGGTGCTGCGCGCCGACGGCGTGAACGAGTCCTGCATCCCGATGCAGGACGTCGAGGGCAACGAGTTCTGCGTGGACTGACACAGCCGCGGTGCCGTGACTGAGCCACGGCACCGCGACGCTGTCAGGTCAGGAGACGGAAACGTTGGCCGGAGCGGTGAACGAGCCGCCCGACACCTGGTAGATCTGCGACACGGTGAGGCTGCCGCCCGCCGGGATGGCGTCCTGGCCGGTGATCACGACGTGCCCGGTGGACCCGGACGCGGTGCCCGGGTTCGTGGTCGACAGCGACTCGTTCGAGGCCAGGTCGAACGACAGCGTCCAGCCGTTCGCCGTCGTCGCGCCCGCGTTGGTGATCGTGAAGTGCGCGAAGGCGCCGAACCCGTAGTCGTAATCGGTGGTGAACTTCGCGGTCAGCTTGCCCACTGGGGCCGTCGTGACGGTCCAGGTGAACGGAGCCTGCGCGGTCGCCCCGGCGGAATCGGTGGCCGTCACGGTCACCTTGCTGGTGCCCTCGGCGCTCGGCGTTCCGGTGATGGAGCCGGTCTTGCCGTCGATGGCCAGTCCGGCCGGGAGGCCGTCAGCCGAGTACGTGTAGGGCGAGGTGCCGCCGGAAGCGGTGACCTTCAGCGAAACCGCCTTGCCCACCACGCTGTTCTGGTTGCCCGGGTTGCTGACGCTCAGCTTGCCGTTGGTGCCGCCGCCCGGGGTCAGGCCGGTGACGCCGCGCGGGGTGCCGAGGCCGGTCGGTCCGTCCCATCCGGTGCCCGCGTTGCAGATCACGGTGCCGCAGCTGCCGTTGCTGCCCGAAGTGACGTCGTTGAAGTCGCCGGTGTGCGCGTACGGGTAGGTCGCGGCGTTGTCGCCGTCCTTCGGCGTTCCGGCGAGCGCCCAGATGCCGGCGACGATCGGCGTGGCGAGGCTGGTGCCGCCGTACTGCGACTGCTGGCCGTTGACGTAGATCGTGATGCCGCTGTTGGGATCCGCGTCGGCGGAAATGTCCGAAGTGGCCCGATTGTCGCAGGCGGTGCTGATCCCGTTCTGGAACGCGGGCTTGCTGAACTTGCTCGAACAGCCGCTGCCCGTCTTGTTCCAGGCGGTTTCGGAGTAGCCGCTGCCGGACGCGGTCAGCGTGGTGCCGCCGACCGCCACCACCTCGGGCGAGGTGGCCGGGTATTCGGCCTGCGCACCGCTTTCGCTGCCCCAGTCGCCGGTGGCGCCGAGGATGGCGACGCCAGGGTGGTTGTAGTGCTGCTCGGCGTCCGACGGGATCGCGCTTTCGTGGTCGGCGTAGCTGTTCGACACGATCTTCGCGCCGAGCCGGACCGCGCTGTCGACGGCCGCCGCGAGGTCGCTGTCCTCGTTGCTGTTGCCTTCCACCAGCAGGATCTTGCAGTCCGGGCAGAGCGCGCTGACCGCGTCCACGTCGATGGCCATCTCGGTCGCCCAGCCCGAGTCGGTCTTGGTCGGAAGCGTGCTCGTGCCGTCCTGGCCGACCACGGTCAGGCAGCCGTTCGCCTTGGTGCAGGAGCCGAGGTTCCAGTGCGACCGGTAGTCGTTCAGGTCCTTTTCGATGCCGGGGTCGTCGAAGGCGTCGACGATCGCGACGGTGGTCCCGCCGCTCTTCAGCCCGGCGACGCCGTACGCTTTCTGCAGGTCGGCCGGGCTCATCGCGTTCGCAGGCCGGGCGCCCGACGAAACCAGTTGCACGGCCTGGCATTTCGCGTAGCCCTCGGGTGCGCTGGCGCACGACGCCGGGCTCAGCTGCGGGCCGGCGTCGGCGGCCGGGGCGAAGGTCGCCGCCACCCCGGCCCCCAGAGCGAGCGCCGCACCGGCGGCAGCCAGCCGTCTCAAGGTCATTCCTGCACGCATCATCGCGTCCTTCCTGGTACGCCGCTGCCCGGAAGACGGGCGAAAAGCGGTGCCGTCATTGGATTTCACCGAGGCGGTGCGGAACCAGGAACAACCGGCACAACCGGCTGTTGTGCCGGGAGGAGGAACCCGACCTTCGGAGGATGTTCCGCGCGCGGGGGCGAGCGAACATGGAGAGGCAGGAGGTGCGGGACATGCCGGACGGCGCGGCGGAAACGTTCGACCGGACGCTGGTCCGGTTGCGCCGGGCGGCCGGGCTGACGCAGGAACAACTGGCGCAGCGCTGCGGCCTGAGCACCCGCGGCGTGGGGAATCTCGAACGCGGGCAGCGGCATCCGCGGCGGGTCACCGTGCAGCTGCTCGCCGACGGTCTCGCACTGCCCGAGGACGGCCGCGCCGAACTGCTCGCGGCGGCCCGGCGCGGCAGGCCGCGTCCGCCGGACACCCCGGTCCCGAGGCCTCGTCCGGCACCGGATCTCATCGGCCGCGTCGAGGAACACGCCTTGCTGGACAAGCACATTTCCGGCACCGGCAAACCGTTTCTGGTCTTCGCCGGACAGACCGGCATCGGCAAGACCCGGCTGCTGACCGAAGCCGCGACGCTGGCCGAGACCCGGGGCACAGTGGTGCTTTCGACGGCGTGCTCCCGGCACGGCGGAGAGCCGTACGCGCCGCTCTCCGAAGCGTTCGCCCGGCACGCGTCCGAGCACCCCACCGGGCCCGGCCTGGCGTTCCTGCTGCCCGAGCAGCGCACCGCCGAACCGGCTCCGCCGCGCTGGCTGATGTTCGCCGAAGCAGCGCGGTTTCTCGACACGCTGGCGCGACGCCACGGCGTCCTCGTGATCCTGGACGACCTTCAATGGGCCGGTCCGGACGGCCTCGCGTTGCTGGCGTCGCTGGTCCAGGACGTCCGGCCGGACCGCGTCCGCTTCCTCGCCGCCTACCGCGACACCGAGATCGCCGCGGCCGAGCCGTTGGCCGACACCCTGCTCGATTTGTACCGGAAAGGCTTGCTGACCCAGCATTCCCTGGCCCGCTGGCGGACGACGACGCGACGATGCTGCTGCACCACAGCGCCGGGACCGAGGTGGGACAGTCCGCCCGCGAGCGGGTGCTCCGGCTGTCCGGCGGTCTTCCGTTGTTCCTGGTCCAACTGGGACACGTGCTGGGCAGATCGGGCAAACCGCCCGCGGAACTGCCGTGGGGACTCGCGCACGCGGTGCGGCGGCAGCTCGGTTCGCTGCCCGAACGCACGGCCGAGGTGCTGACGCTGCTGGCGGTCGGGCAGCAGCGGATGGACCCGGACGTCCTTGCCGCGGCCGCCGGGCTGGATCCGGCGGAGCTGTCCGAAGTGCTGGCGCCCGCGCACACCGCGCGGCTGCTGGACGAGAACGCCGAGGGCGTCCGGCTGACTCACGAACTGGTCGCCGAGGTGATGAACGGAGACCTGCCGCCAAGCCGCCGGCACGTGCTGCATCGCAGACTGGCCGAGGCGCTGGGCGGCGCGGCTGCGGCGTATCACTACACACACGCGCAGGACACCGAACGGGCCGCGCAAACCTTGCGGCACGCCGCGGACGAAGCCAGCAGACAAGCCGCGCACGACACGGCCGCGCAGCACTTGGGCGCACTGGTCGATCTGCTGGACCGCACCGGTTCCCAGGCCGACGTCGCCGAAGCAGCCGAAGCCTGGGCGGACGCGCTCGCCGCTGCGGGCCGTTACGACGCCGCGCTCGCCGCCGCCGAACGCGCGCTTCTGGTGTACCGCAAGGAAGGCGACGAGGAACGGCAACGCCTGGTGATCGCCCGGATCGGCTACCTGCACTACCAACGAGGCACTCCGCGCGAGGGGCTGGCCCGGATCGCGCCGACGCTGACCGAGGACCGGCCCGGCGGATCGGCCGTACGGCTGCGGCTGGCTCGCGCCGCGAATCTCTACCAGAGCACGCGCTACCGGGAGTCCGTCGAGGTTTCCACCGCCGCGATCGTCGCCGCGGAAGCGGTGGGGGACGAGCACGGCCTGGCAGGCGGGCACCTGCGTCGAGGCCTGGCGTTGCGACTGCTCGGCCGCAACGAGGAAGCGCTGGCTGATCTGCACACCGCTGCCGCCACCGCGGAACTGGGCGGCGACCGGGAGATCGTCGTCCGCGCACTGACCGGGGTCGCGGTGCTGCACCATTACCGCGGCGAACTGGCCCGGGCCGACCGGCAATTCGAGCGAATCCTCCGGCTGGCCGAGGAACTCGGCGACCGGGAACTGCTCAGCCGAGCCGTCTGCAACCTCGGCGCGAGCGCGGTCTACGTCGGCCGCTGGGGCGACGCTCTGCGGCGGTTCAGCCAGGCACTGGAACTCGCGGGACACGGCAGGTCGCCCATGTGCGGCGCGATGGCCCTCATCGGCCGGGGCGCGCTGTGGTCAGCCTGCGGGCGCTTCGACACGGCGGCCGACGATCTGACTCAAGTGATTCGGTTGGGGCGCGAAAGCGACAATGCCGACATCATCTGCAACGCGTCTGCGCAGCTGGCGGAGAACGACGTGCGTGCGGGGCGTCCTGAGCGAGGGGTGCGCCGGTTGCTGCCGTTGCTTGCGATGCAAGGGGAGCGGAGCTGGCAGATGACGGATGCGCTGCCGTTCCTCGCCGAAGCCCAACTGGCGGCTGGCGATCCGGTTGCCGCCGGGGAGACTGCGGCGGAGGCTGTTGCTTGTACTGAGCACATCGACCACATCCTTGCCCGTACGGATGCTTTCCGGGTGCAGGGTCTTGCTTTTCTTCGGTGCGGGGCCTTTTCCTCGGCGGAGGAGAGCCTTGAGGAAGCGCGCTCGCTGGCTGAACGGATGGCTTCGCCGTACCTGATCGCCCGGGTGAGCTCCGCGCACGCTGGCCTGTCAGAGCGTCGAGGTGACTGTGCTGCTGCGGCCCGGGATCGGGGACGGGCGGAGGAGTTGTTCACGGCTTTGCGGCGGGACGCTTTGGCGGACGGCTGAGTGTCCACTGTGGTCGGTTCCGCCGCCGGAAAACTCGGGTGCCCCGGCGGACGTCGGTTTCTACACTCGTTGGAATGGACAGCTGGCCGGACCTCCTGAACGTGGTCGATGTCGGTGCGACCTGCTGGGAGAAGCAACCGCTGCCGGCCAGATCATCGAGATCGGGCTGACGGTCGTCGATCTGCGTGCGGGCGAGCGTGCGGCCAAGCACCGGATACTGGTCCGTGGGCCAGCTCGGAGACTACGACCGCAATCAGTTCGCCCGGCAATGCCGCCACACCGGCACCGAGTACCCGTTCGATGGACGGCACACCAACGCGAAGGCGGCGTTCACCGTGGCCTACGGCCTGCGTCGTCGCCTGGGAATGGCACAAGCCCTTGCCGTAGCGGGTCTTCCGCTAGAAGGCCGTCACCATCGCGGCGACGACGACGCGGTGGAACATCGCCGCGCTGGTACTGGACATCGCGAAACGCGGGGTATGGCCGAGCGGTCAGATCCGCGCCAGCTCGTCCAGAACCCCAGCTGCCTTCGCGATGTCCTCGGTCAACGGCCGATCCTCCAACCGCTCGTCCAACACCTCCACCGCAGCCGCGAAAGCCGCTCGTACCGGCAGATCCACCAGTTCCGCCTTCCGGATCCGCAGCGCTCGCACCGCCGCCACCAGCTCGCACGCCAGCACCTGCCGATACGCGGCCGCAGCCGCCGTGGCAGCCCGCGCGGCCTGGGTCGAGAAGCTTGCGTGGTCCTCGATCCCGCGCGACACCACCGCGGTCCCGAGCGTCGCCGGCAGCGCCGCCTGCCGCAGTTCGGTGAGCGCGTCGTGCGCGACGTACTCCAGGATCATCACCCCGGAACTCCCCGGCGGCCCGACCGCGAGAAACGGCCGCAGCCCGGTGAATTCCGGTTCCACCAAGTCGCCCAACCGCGCCACAGACAGCTCCGCGACCTGATGCACCGTCGCGCGGGCTTGGTCGAGCGCGGTCGAGACGTACGCGGTGTGGAAGTGCGCGTGGTGGTACGCATCGCCGTGCACCGTAGAGATCATCGGATTTTCCGTGCTGGCATTGATTTCCACCGCGAGCACATCCCGCAGATAGTGGATCGCGTCCAGCGCAGGGCCTTGCACCTGAGGAAAAGCGCGCAACCCGAAGGGATCCTGAAGCCGACGCCCCGGCTTAGGCGTGCCGTGCATGCCCAACAGCCGACGCATCTCAGCCGCACACGCCACCTGCCCGGCGTGCGGACGTGCTTCGTGCACAGGCGTTGCGTACGCCTCGGGGTTGCCGTCGAGAGCCACGTACGTGAGTGCGGCGACGGCGTGGCTCGCGCGGGTGAGCGTGTCCAGGCTCATCGCGGCGAGAGTCGCTTCGGCGAGCGTTGCGGCGTTGCTGCTCATGAACGCCAACGCGTCGCCCGCGTGCACCGGAACCGGTGGCACCGCACCGATCGCCCACTCGCGTTCCCCGGCCAACGCGAGCGCGGTTTCCGCGAGCGGCGCGAGGTCACCGGTGCCGATCGCGCCCAGCCGGTGCACCACGGGCAGCGCGCCGGTGCGGACGGCTTCGGCGAGCGCGCCGATCAGCTCCGGGCTGATTCCGGACCGGCCGGTCAGCAGCTGGTTGAGCCGGATCAGCAGCATCGCGCGGATCTGGCTTTCCGGCAGGAGGTCGCCGCTGCCGCCGGCGTGGCTGCGCAGCAGGCGGAGGCCGTGCTCGGCGGGCTCGTCCACCGCGTCGTCCTTGTTCGCGCCGACGCCGGTGGTGCGGCCGTAGACCACTCGCCGGGTGCTCAGGTCCTCGGCCAGCTTCCACGAATGCTCGGCGGCGCGCATCGCGGCGATGGACACGTCGATCGCCAGCGGGCCCTCGGTGCGCGCCGCCGCGACCACGTCGGCGCAGCGCAGGGTCCGGCCGTCCACTCGGATCACGGCGTGCTCCTCACTCGGTTTCGTCCAGCCGCTGTTCGAGCGCGTCGAGCCGGTCCGCCCAGAACTGCCGGTAGGGCGCGAGCCACGCGTCCACTTCGGCCAGCGGTTCGGCGCGCAGCCGGTAGCAGCGGCGCTGCGCGGACACCCGCACGGTCACCAGCCCCGCCTCGCGCAGCACGCGCAGGTGCTTGGACACGGCGGGCTGGCTGAGCCGCAGTTCGGCCACCAGCTCGCCGACCGACCGCTCGCCTTCGAGCAGCAGGTCCAGCAGCGCGCGGCGGCGGGGTTCGGCCAGCACGTCGAAGGTCTGCATCACCCCGGAAATCTGCCTCGCGGGGCATATGCCTGTCAAGGAATGCGAGTACCGCCGAATGTCCGGTTTGTGGTCTAAACCATTGACCTGGTGGTCTAGTCCACTTACGGTGCATTCGTCCCCACCGTTACCGCTTCGTCACCGACGGTGACTCCTGAAGGGAGCAACGATGCTTCGCTTGCGCAGAAAACGCCTGCTGGCACTGGCCGGCCTGGCGACCGCGGCGTTCGCCGCCGCGGCCGCGCTCGTCCCCGCCGCTTCGACGGCCGCGCCCGCGAGAACCGAGGCCGCGGCCGGGAAAGTGGTCGGCTACTTCACCGACTGGGGCATCTACGACCGCAACTACCACGTGAAGAACATCGAGACGTCCGGCTCGGCGAACAAGCTCACGCACATCAACTTCGCCTTCGGCAACGTCACCAACGGCGGCTGCGCGATCGGCGACGCCTGGGCCGACTACCAGAAGACCTACGACGCGGCAGGCAGCGTCGACGGCGTCGCCGACACCTGGGACCAGCCGCTCGCGGGCAGTTTCAACCAGCTCAAGAAGCTCAAGGCCAAGCATCCCGGGTTGAAGATCATCTGGTCGTTCGGCGGCTGGACCTGGTCCGGCGGCTTCGGGCAGGCCGCGAAGAACCCGGAAGCCTTCGCGAACTCCTGCTACAACCTCGTCAACGACAAGCGTTGGGCCGGGTTGTTCGACGGCATCGACCTCGACTGGGAATACCCGAACGCGTGCGGCCTCACGTGTGACACCAGCGGCCCCGACGCGTTGAAGAAGCTGCTCGCGGCAGTGCGAGGGAAGTTCGGCTCGTCGAAGCTCGTCACCGCCGCGATCACCGCGGACGGCAGCAACGGCGGCAAGCTCGACGCCACCGATTACGCTGGCGCCGCGCAGTATGTCGACTGGTACAACGTGATGACGTACGACTTCTTCGGCGGCTGGGCCGCGCAAGGCCCGACCGCGCCGCACTCGCCGCTCACGTCGTACAACGGCCTGCCGACGCAGGGCTTCTACTCGGATGCCGCCATCCAGAAGCTCAAGACCAAGGGTGTCCCGGCGTCAAAACTGTTGCTGGGCATCGGTTTCTACGGCCGCGGTTGGACCGGCGTCACGCAGAGCGCGCCGGGCGGCACCGCTACCGGACCGGCTCCCGGCAAGTACGAACAGGGCATCGAGGACTACAAGATCCTCAAGACGAGCTGCCCGGCGACCGGAACCGTCGCGGGCACCGCGTACGCCAAGTGCGGTTCGAACTGGTGGAGCTACGACACCCCGTCGACCATCGCGGGCAAGACGTCGTACGCGAGGTCGCAGGGCCTCGGCGGCACTTTCTTCTGGGAGCTGTCCGGGGACACCTCGAACGGCGAACTGATCACCGCGCTCGCCAAGTAGTCGAGCTCGATACCGCCGGGGCGCCGATTCTGTCGGTGCCCCGGTTTATCGTGCTGCGGGTGAAGTTCAGCGGATTCGGGGAGCACGCCGTCGAGTTCTACGACGGGCTGCTCGCGGACAACACCAAGGCCTACTGGGACGACCACGTCGCGATCTACAAGGAGCACGTCCGGGCTCCGATGGAGGCGCTGCTGGCCGAACTGGAGCCGGAGTTCGGCGCGGGCTTCGGCGAGGCGAAGGTGTTCCGGCCGTATCGCGACGTGCGGTTCGCCAAGGACAAGACGCCGTACAAAACGCACTGCGGCGGCGTGATCGAGTCCGGCCGCGGCGGGGGAGCGTATTACGTCGAGGTGGGCCCGGCCGGGCTGCGCGTCGGCGGCGGCTGCTTCCACCTGGCCTCGGACCAGCTGGCCCGCTACCGCACGGCGGTCGACACCGAACTGCACGGGCCCGCGCTGGAGAAGATCCTCGCGAGCCTGCGCAAGGCGGGCTGGGAAATTCTCGGCGACCGGCTGAAGTCCAAACCGCGCGGGTTCGCCGAGGACCATCCGCGCCTCGACCTGCTGCGGCACCGTTCGGTGTACGCCGTCCGCGCCTGGGAGCCGGACGACTTCCTGCACGAGCGCGAGACCTTCGACCGGGTGCGGAAATCGTGGCGCCAGCTGCGGAAGTTCAACGAATGGGCACGCGACCACGTGGGTCCGAGCGAGAAACCGCGGCGCTGAACCCGGCCTCCCCCGTTCGGGTGATTCCGGGTGCCCGCGCGCGGCGCGGTCGCCCAGCGCACGCCGGTGCCCGGAACTGAATCCTTCCCGTGTTCTTCCCCCGGAGTTTCGGGATCGGTACAGACGCGAGCGGCCCAAGCGACTAGGCTCTCCGGACGTGAGCCGACGCGCGAAGATCGTTTGTACATTGGGTCCCGCGACCTCCACGCCGGAGAAGATGCGGGCACTCGTCGACGCCGGGATGGACGTCGCGAGGATGAACTTCAGCCACGGCAGCCACAGCGACCACAAGCAGGTCTATGACCTGGTCCGGTCCGCGGCCGCCGAAACCGGCCGGGCGGTGGGGATCCTCGCCGACCTGCAGGGACCGAAGATCCGGCTGGGCACGTTCGCCAGCGGATCGGCGGAATGGCACACCGGGGACGTCGTCCGGATCACCGTCGAGGACGTCGCCGGAACCCACGACCGGGTCTCGACCACCTACAAGGGACTCGCCAAGGACGCCAAGCCGGGCGACCGGCTGCTGGTCGACGACGGCAAGGTCGGCCTGGTGGTCAAGGACGTCGAGGGCCAGGACGTCGTGTGCGAGGTGACCGAGGGCGGCCCGGTCAGCAACAACAAGGGCGTGTCGCTGCCCGGGATGGACGTCTCGGTGCCCGCGCTGTCCGAGAAGGACATCGAGGACCTGGAGTTCGCGCTGCAGCTGGGCGTCGACTTCATCGCGCTGTCCTTCGTGCGCTCGCCCGCCGACATCGACCTGGTGCACCAGGTCATGGACCGGGTGGGCAAGGGACGCCTGCCGGTCGTCGCGAAGATCGAGAAGCCCGAGGCGGTCTACAACCTCGAGGCCATCGTGCTGGCCTTCGACGCGGTGATGGTCGCCCGCGGCGACCTCGGCGTCGAACTGCCGCTCGAGCAGGTCCCGCTGGTGCAGAAGCGCGCCATCCAGATCTGCCGCGAGAACGCGAAGCCGGTCATCGTCGCCACGCAGATGCTGGAGTCGATGATCAACAACTCCCGCCCGACCCGCGCCGAGGCGTCCGACGTCGCGAACGCGGTCCTCGACGGCGCGGACGCGGTGATGCTGTCCGGCGAGACGAGCGTCGGCCGGTACCCGATCGAAACGGTCCAGACGATGGGCCGGATCGTCGAGGCCGTCGAGACGGATTCGCCGGTCGTGCCGCCGCTGTCGCACGTGCCGCGCACCAAGCGGGGCGTGATCTCCTACGCCGCCCGCGACATCGGCGAGCGGCTCAACGCCAAGGCGCTGGTCGCGTTCACGCAGTCCGGCGACACCGTGCGCCGCCTCGCGCGGCTGCACACGCGGCTGCCGCTGATGGCGTTCACGCCGGAGCAGAGCGTCCGCAGCCAGCTGGCGCTCACCTGGGGCACCACGACGCAGATCGTGCCGCGCGTGGACTCCACCGACCAGATGATCCAGCAGGTCGACCACGCGATGCTCGAAATGGGCAAGTACCAGCGCGGCGACCTCGTGGTGATCGTCGCGGGCTCCCCGCCCGGGACCGTCGGGTCGACCAACCTGATCCACGTCCACCGGCTCGGTGAAGACGACCACGCATAAGGGACGTGCCGGACCTCGGTTGCATAAGGTTCCGGCATGACTGAGATGGCCAGGAAAGCCGCCACCGGACTCGACGCGAGCACCGGTGGCGGCGGGCAGCCGGTGCTGGACAAGCTCGTCGCGCTGCTGGACCTGGAGAAGATCGAAGAGAACATCTACCGCGGCGTCTCGCCCGCGCACTCGTCGGTGCGCGTGTTCGGCGGACAGGTCGCCGGGCAGGCGCTCGTCGCGGCGGGACGGACCGTCCCGGAGGAGCGGCGGGTCCATTCGCTGCACGCGTACTTCATCCGCGGCGGCGACCCGAGCGTCCCGATCGTGTACGAAGTGGACCGCATCCGCGACGGCCGCTCGTTCACCACCCGGCGCGTGGTCGCGGTCCAGCACGGCAAGGCGATTTTCTCGCTGTCCGCGTCGTTCCAGAAGGACGAGCCGGGCATCGACCACGCCGAGCCGATGCCCGAGGACGTGCCCGCCCCGGAGACGCTGCCGACCTTCCCCGAGCTGACCGCCGGCTACGGCCTGCGCTTCAGCGAGGTCCCGCGGCCGATCGACATCCGCTACATCGGCGAGCCGCCGTGGGTCACCCGCACCACCGGCGAACGCCCCACCCGCCACCGGGTCTGGATGCGCGCCGACGGAACCCTGGCCGACAACCAGCTGCTGCACGTCTGCGTGCTCGCCTACGCCTCGGACATGACGCTGCTCGATTCGGTGCTCGCGCGGCACGGCGTGTACTGGGACGTCGACAAGGTGCTCGGCGCGAGCCTCGACCACGCGTTGTGGTTCCACCGTCCATTCCGGGCAGACGAGTGGTTCCTCTACGACAGCACGTCACCGAGCGCCTCGGGCGCCCGCGGACTGGCCACCGGCCGGTTCTTCACCCGCGACGGCCTCCTTGTCGCCACCGTGGTCCAAGAAGGACTGCTGCGGGTCCGATAAGGACCTCTGCCCCGTCGGCGACCACTCAGAGT
This sequence comes from Amycolatopsis sp. NPDC114503, assembly GCF_055633655.1. Classification (NCBI taxonomy): domain Bacteria; kingdom Bacillati; phylum Actinomycetota; class Actinomycetes; order Pseudonocardiales; family Pseudonocardiaceae; genus Amycolatopsis; species Amycolatopsis sp. NPDC114503. The sequence goes on from NZ_JBVKDT010000007.1 coordinate 320,196, forward strand.
GGCTGTCTGCAAGGAAATCGCCGGAAACTGCCACGCTCTCGTGGCGAAATTGCGCGGGAAAACACGTTTGAGTAATACCCGCGAGGCGAAGGAAGGTGCCCGGGACCGGTCGGGGGGCGGCCCCGGACACCTGGTCGTCGTATTCGGCCGGTGTCCGCGAATAGTCGAGGACGACCGTCGTCTACGCTGCTCAGGGCCGTCGGCGCGGCTGGATTCGCGTCTCGGCCCGCAGGATGCCAGAGTACAAGCGCACTCTGCACAATGCAGGTCGGAACCGGTGACCGGCGGCTCCCGCCTCGACAGTGGGAATTCCCCGGTGTTATTACTCCACTGACAAGTCGATCACCTGGTTAGATATGCAGTGCGGGCAACAATACGGACCGGAGGTGCTGCCGTGGCGAGAGGCCAGGGACCGACCGTTCGCCGCCGGCGCCTCGCGAGCGAGCTGCGAAGGCTGCGCGAAGCCGCCGATCTCACTATCGACGAGGTCGGCGAAAAGCTGGAGTGCTCGGCGTCCAAAGTGAGCCGGATCGAGACCGGCCACGTCGGCGTCACCCCGCGCGACGCGAGGGACATGCTCGCGCTGTACGGCATCACCGGCGACGGGCAGGAAGCGCTCGTCCAGCTGGCGCGCGAAGCGCGTAAACGCGGCTGGTGGCACGCGTACAACGAAGTCTTCACCGGCACCTTCGTCGGCCTCGAAGCCGACGCGAGTTCGCTGCGCGCGTTCCAGGCGCTGCTGGTCCCGGGGCTGCTGCAGACCGAGCGCTACGCGTTCTCGGTGATCCGCGCCCTGCGCCCGGACGCCGAAGAGGCCGAGACCCGCCGCCGGGTCGCCGCGCGGATGGCGCGCCAGCAGCTGCTGGCCGACGACCCGCCGGTCGAGTACTGGGCGGTGATCGACGAGGCGGTGCTGCACCGCGTGGTCGACAGCGCCGAGGTGATGGCCGAACAGCTGTACCGGATGAGCACGATGGCCGAGAAGCCGAACGTGACCGTCCAGGTGGTGCCGTTCGGAGCCGGGGCGCACCCCGGCATGGAGGGACCGTTCCTCATCATGGGCTTCCCCGAGCAGGCCGATCCCGACGTGGTCTACGTCGACGACAGCACTTCCAGCGGCCTGTACCTCGAACAGCCCGAAGACGTCCGGCGCTACGCGCTGATGTTCGACCACCTGCGCGCAGCAGCGCTGAAACCGGACGATTCGGTGGCTCTGATCACCGACGCGGCCGGCCGGTTCGCCGAACGGGCCGCCGCGGTTCAGGAACCGAGGAACACCAACCCGAGACAGTGAGGATGTGGGGACCATGATGGCCGACCTTTCCGGTGCCCAGTGGCGCAAGAGCAGCTACAGCGGCGGCGGCAACGACTGCGTCGAGGTCGCCTTCGTCGCAGGCGGCGCCGCGGTGCGCGATTCGAAAGACCCGGAAGGCGGGGCGTTCCGCCTGCCCGCCGCCGGGTGGCAGGCGCTGCTGGACGCGGTGCGCGGCCGGGGACAGGCTTGACCCGTTCGCTCGACTGATCGCTGCACTAAGACCCCTTACCCAGCTCGACCTGGAGTTCCCTAGTCGAAAGCGCGGGTAAGGGGTCTTTTCGCGTCCGGGCGTAGGCGATCACCTGATGTCCGGCAGGGGCCCTCAGCGCGAAAGTGGTCTTCGTCAAGGAACCACGACCCGCTGGGGAGAAGAAAATGAGCGACTACAACTGGGACGCCACCCGCGCCGAGGTCGACTACCGGATGGCCGAACTGCGCCGCGCCGCCCGCCAGGCCCGCCTGAGCCGCGGCAACCGGGTGGTCCGCTGGGTGCGAGCACACCGCATCACGAACGTCGAGGTGCCCCGCCAGCAAAGGCGGACGGCGACGGTACCGGAGGCCCGGGCGCGACATAGCGCCTGAGCCCCGGGCCCGGGTCAGGGACGGTAAGGGGGTCGGGCGGGGCGGACGGGCCGGGACACGGTTTCCGGTTCGGCCGCTCCGTCCGCCGGACGCGCCTGGCCCGCGACGGTTGCCGGGGTGAAGCTTCTGCTCCGCCTGCCGGTCGCATCCGGCCCGAGATGCCTGCCGGGGTGAAGCTTCTGCTCCGCCTGTCGGACGCGCCCGCCTCGCGATGCCTGCCGGGGTGAAGCTTCCGCTCGGCCTGCCGGATGCACCTGGCCCGCGATGCCTGCCGGGATGAAGCTTCTGCTCCGCCCGCCGGTCGCACCCGGCCCGAGATGCCCGCCAAAACGAAGCCCCCCGCAGAAGTCCGTGAAGGACTCCTTGAAGGAACCAAAGTCCCACAAGGTTCCCCTCAGAGACCTCTGCATCGCGTACCAGGCCTCGCGCGCAGCCGAAGTGGAGCTGGGTGCATCCAGCCCCGAACCGCCGCCGCGAACCGGCCGGGTCCCTTCTCCGCCGGGAGCTCGCGGCGATCCGCCCGGGCCGAACCGGCCGTCAAGAGACGCCCCAGAACACCCTTCGTCCGCCGATCGGACGGAGATCACTGGCCGAACCGGCCGCCACGAGGAAATCCATGTCGGAACTGTCGGGGGTGTAGGTGAGAATGCATCTCGTGCCTCGTCTCGGTTCCGGTATTCCGCTCGTCGCCCGTACGCAAGAGATGCGGCGGCTGCGAGCGGCCTTCGCGCGCGCAGAACGCGGAGAAGCAGGTGCGGTGTTGATCGCGGGCGACGCCGGGGTCGGCAAAACCCGCCTGCTCACCGCGCTCGGGGAGCACGTCGCCGGCTGCGGCGGGCTCGTGCTCACCGGCCGGTGCATCGACGTGCGCGACGGCGGTCTGCCGTATCTGCCGTTCGCCGAGGCGCTGGCTCCGCTCGGGTCGTCGGCTGATCCCGCGGTTTCGGCCGCGGTGCGGGCGCGGTCCGCGCTGGGGATGCTGCTGCCGCAGGGCGGGGATCCGCAGCCGGCGGCGACCGGAGACCACGGGCAGGTGTCCGAAGGGGAGCGCGAGGGCGTTCGCCGGGTGCGGCCTGAGCAGGACCTTGGCCAGCTCCAGTTGTTCGACGCGGTGCTGGGGGTGCTGACCGAGGTTGGCCAGGAGCAGCCGGTGGTCGTGCTGCTCGAAGACCTGCACTGGGCGGATTCCTCCACCCGCAATCTGCTGTCCTTCCTGCTCAGCCGCCTGCGCGCGCAGCGGCTGCTGGTCGTCGGCAGCTATCGCGAGGAGGACGTCCACCGCAGGCATCCGCTGCGCGGTCTGCTGTCCGAACTGGTCCGGTTGAACACTGTCGAACAGGTCGCGCTGGCCCCGTTCGGGCCGGCCGACGCGCGCGCTTTCGTCGCGGCGCTGGCCGAAGAACCGCTGTCGCCGGACGTCGTCGCGGACATCGCCGAACGGTCCGAGGGCAATCCGTTCTTCGTCGAGGAACTCCTCGCGACGGGCGCCGACTGTCAAGATCTCCCCGCCGGGCTCGCCGAAGTCCTCCTGGCCCGGCTGGAACGCTTCCCCGCCGAGACGCGCCGGGTCCTCCGCGTCATCTCGGTCGCCAACGAGTCGGTCTCGCACGCCGCTCTCGCGCAAGTGGCGGGCATCGGCGACCTGGAGCTGGACGAGGCCCTGCGAGAAGCCGTGCAGCACCACGTCCTCGTCATCGAGCACGGTTTCTACACTTTCCGCCACGCCTTGCTGCAGGAAGCGGTCTACGCGGACCTGCTGCCCGGCGAGCGCACGCGGATGCACGCCGGATACGCCGCGCGGATCCAGTCGATGCCGCAGGGCCGTGGCCACGACGCGAAGCTGGCCTTCCACAGTCTCGAAAGCCGGGACTTCGACACCGCCCTCTCCGCGTTGCTCCGGGCCGCGGACGAAGCGGAAAAACTCGGCGCACCCGGTGCGGCGCTGCGGCACATCGAGCAAGCACAGTCCATTTGGGACGCCGTGGCCCCGGAAAACCGTCCCGACGGCGTCGACGAGCTGAAGCTGCTCAGCGAGGCCTCGTACTTCGCTGGCACTTCCGGCGAGCCCGAGCGTGCGGTGGCATACGCGCGGTCAGCGACCGAAGCGCTCAAGCCGGACGCGTCGCCCGAGCACGCGGCGAAGGTCTGGCGTCGGCTGGCCGAAACGCTGCTCACGCTGGAAGGCACGTTCGACGAGGCAGTCCAGGCGATCGAGCGCGCTTGGGAACTGGTCGCCGAGCGGGAACCTAGCGGTGCGCGGGCCTGGGTGCTGGCTTCGCGGGCCGGGTTCCAACGGTTGCGCGACCAGCACGCCGAGGCGTTGGCCAGCGCGCACACCGCGGTTGCTGACGCACGCGCCGTCGGTGCGGTCGGGGCTGAGGCGTCGGCGCTTGTCACGCTCGGCACGCTGGCCGACAGCGCGGGCGACGCCGTCGAGGCACGCGAGCGTTTGCGGGAAGCCGAACAGAAGGCGCACGACGCGGGTGCGTTGAACGTTGAGATCCGCGCGATGTACTTCCTCGCCCTCAGCTACGACGACCAGGCCGAAATGGACCTCGCGCTCGCGCACGCCGCACGCGGAGTCGCCCGAGCCGAGGAGACCGGCCTTACCTGGAGCACGTACGGGCTGGAGTTGCGCGCCCGGTTGCTCTACTTGCGTTACCTCAGCGGGGACTGGCCGAAGGAGGACGCCGCGGGGCGCGCGCGACGAGGCGTGTCCAGCGCGGTCGCTGCTCGGATTCTGGCCAACTGGGTGCTGTTCCTGGTGGGCCGCGGCCGGTTCGACGAGGCGGCCAAGGCGTTGCCCCGGCTCCGGCAGCAGTGGATGGCGGATCTGCAGATCGCGCTGGCGGCCGGGGACGCCGCGATTGAGCTGGCGGTCTGGCGCGGCGAGCATTCCGAGGCGTTGCGGATCACCGAGGAACTGGTGCAGTGGCTGGAGAAGGTCGAGACCGCGCTGCTGGGCGGGATTCGGATCGTGGCGTTGGCGATCCCGTCTGCTGCCGCGTTGGCCGCTGAGGCTCGGGCCAAGGGTGATCAAGCTGCGGCGGACCGCTTTGTGGCTGCGGGTCGTCGGCTGTTGGAGCACGGGCGGCGTTGTGCTGCCGAAGGGCATCCGCGCTCCGGGACCATGGGGCGGGAAGGGCGGGCGTGGCTGGCTCGGATGGAGGCCGCCGCGTCTGCGCTGGAAGGCCCGGCGGATCCAGACCTGTGGGCGGAAGCGGCCGAGGCGTATTCCTACGGCGCGATCTACGAACAGGCGGTCTGCCGATGGCGGCAGGCGGAAGCGTTGCTGGCCAGTGGACGGCCTGGTGCGGCGGAAGCGTTGGAGGCGGCGCATTCGGTCGCGGTGAAGCTCGAGGCTGTTCCGCTGCGGGATGCGGTGCGGGATTTGGCGCATCGGGCACGGGTTGAGCTGTCGGGGGTTGAAGCGGCGGCACCAGCACGGCCGCAGCTGAACCCGCTCACCGATCGCGAACGGGATGTACTGGAGCGCGTCGCGCTCGGCCGGACCAACCGGCAGGTGGGGGAGGAGTTGTACATCAGCGAGAAGACGGTGAGCGTGCACTTGTCCCGCGTAATGGCGAAGCTGGGCGCGAGCCGCCGGGCAGAGGCCGTCGCGATCGCTTACGACCGAGGCTTGCTCACTGTCCCCGAGTAAGGGGCGGTGAGGGGAACCCCGAAGGTTCCCCTCACGGACACCTCAGCGGCCGGGCAGACGCCGCAGGAGTTTCATGCTCACCGTCATGAAACGGGCCCACAGTGATCCCGGCACTCCCTTGGGCGGCCGCAATCCCATCCCTCGCTGTACGGCGATCGACTGCGGTTCGGTGTACTTCAGCAGGCCTTCAGCGCCGTTGCGGCGTCCGGCACCGGATTCCTTCATGCCGCCCATGGGGACGCCGACTGTTCCGAAGGTCGCCGCGTAACCCTCGTTGACGTTCACGGTGCCTGCCTTCAGCCGTGCGCCGACTTCCCAGCCAGCTCGGCCGTTTCGCGTCCACACGCTCGCGTTCAGGCCGAACGGGGTGTCGTTCGCTCGCTCAATCGCGTCCGTGACGTCGCTGAACCCGTAGATCGACACCACCGGTCCGAACGTCTCCGAGGCGAACGGCGTCATCCCTGGCCGCACGTCCGTCAGCACTGTCGGCTCGTAGAACAACGGCCCGAGATCCGGCCGGGCCCGTCCGCCGGTCAGCACCTGCGCGCCCTTCGTCCGGGCGTCTTCCACATGCGCGGACACCGTTTCCAGCTGGCTTTGCGAGGTCAACGACCCCATCCCGGCGTGGTAGTCCAGCGAGCCGCCGAGCCGGAGCGCAGCTGTCCGCGCCACGAATTCGCGCGTGAACTCCTCGCGGATGCTGTCGTGCACGTAGATCCGCTCCACCGACACGCACAGCTGGCCCGCCGACGAGAAGCACGCCGTCACCGCGCCCGCGGCGGCCTTGGCGATGTCCGCGTCCGGCAGCACGATCATGGGGTTCTTGCCGCCCAGCTCAAGCGAATAGCTGGTGAGCCGCTGCGCGATCCGGCCCGCCAGGTCCTTGCCGGTCGGGGTGGAGCCGGTGAAGCAGAGGTAGTCGCATTCCTCCAGCAGCGCGTCGCCGATCTGCGAGCCCCGGCCCAGCACGATCTGCCACAGGCCTGCCGGCAGTCCGGCCTCTTCGGCCAATTCCTGCAGCCACAGCGCGGACAGCGCGGTCTGGTTGTCCGGCTTCTGCACCACCGCGTTTCCGGCGACGAGCGCGGGGAACACGTCCATCGCGGTCAGCGCGAGCGGGTAGTTCCAGGGCGAGATGATTCCGACGACGCCCTTGGGGTGCCGCAGTTCGCCGGCTCGGGTCAGGCCTGGGATCACGCCGGGGGCGCGCCGCGGGGAGAGGATCTTCGCGCTGTGCTTGCCGTAGTAAGCGGCGACCAGGACAGTGGCGCTGACCTCGTCGAACGCGTCGATCCGGGCCTTGCCCGCCTCGACCTGGACCAGGTCGAGGACTTCCGCTTGGCGAGCGAGCACCAGGTCGTGCAGGCGCAGGAGGAACTGCTGCCGCCGGGCTACCGACAGTGCTGCCCACTCGCGCTGGGCCTCCCGGGCGGAGGCGAAGGCGGCGCGTACTTCGGCGTCGTCGGCCTGGGGGAGCGAGGTGATCGGCTGCCCGGTGAAAGGCGCGGTCATCTGAACGGGCGCGTTGTCGGCGCCTCCGGTCACGCGGGCTACCAGCGCGGCCGCGCGGGCTGCGGACGGAGCGCCTGCAACGCCGCCGACGGTCGCGGGCAGGGGCTGGCCGGTGAGGTTCGCCGGGGTCGTACTCGTCATCGAGCGCACCTTCTTCCGTGCGGGGCCGGGTGTTACCGACGAGTACACCATACCGGCGGTATGGAAACTAGTCGCCCGAATACAGCAGCACGGCGATCCGCTTCCACTCCTCCAGCAGCTGACGGCGCCGGCGCGGGTCGCCGCCCAGTTCGGCGTCGAGGGCGAGGCCCCGGGTGAGGTTCACGGTGAGCCAGAACAGCATCTCCGCGCGCTCTTTCGGCAGGTCGCCGGCGACTTCGCTGATGTGTCCCAGCGTCGCCCGGCCCAGTGCCCGGTCGACCGGGCGGATCGCCGCGCGCAGTTCCGGGTCGGTGCGGGCGGCCACCCAGAGCTCGGTGACCGCGGTCGACAGCGTGCCCGAGTAGCCCTCCCACAGCAGGTCGATCGCCGCCGCGACGCCCGACGCGCCGCCCGGCAGCGAGCCGAGCGAGGCGGCGAGCTGGGTGCGCAGTTTGGTGGTGAGGTGCTCGACCGCGGCCGCCATCAGTTCGGCTTTCGTCGCGAAGTAGTGCTGCACCGCGCCTTTCGAGACACCTGCGCGGGTGCAGATCTCCTGCACCGACGCCCGCGAGTACCCGATGTCGACCAGGCAGTCGATGGTCGCGTCCAGCAGGGCGGTGCGCGTCTGCTCGCGGCGTTCGGCCTGGGTGCGGTGTCCCCGGGCGACCTCAGTCATCGCGGCTCCTGCTTTACGTACCGGACGGATGGGATGTACATTCCGCTCAGAACTTACCTGCCAAGCGTCATGTTTTCCAGTTCGCGGGAGGCCCAGCCGTGCCGTTGCAGACCCAGAAGAGCTCGTGGAGCACCACCGAACTCGAGGACCTCCGGGAGCTCGCCCGGTCGTTCCTGCAGAAGGAATTCGTGCCGAACCAGGAGCGCTGGGCGGCGGAGAAGAAGCTCGACCGCGAAATCTGGACCAAGGCGGGCGAACTCGGCCTGCTGTGCCTGTCGATCCCGGAGGAGTACGGCGGGGGCGGCGGCACGTTCGCGCACGAGGCCGTGCTGTACGAGGAGCAGGCTCGCGCCGGGGACAGCGCTTGGGGCGTGACCGTCCACAGTGGAATCGTGGCGCACTACATCCTGGCCTACGCGTCGGAAGAGAAGAAGCGCGAGTGGCTGCCGAAGATGGCCACCGGCGAGATGGTCGGCGCGGTCGCGATGACCGAACCGGGCACTGGTTCAGACCTCCAGAACATCAAGACCCGCGCGGTCCGCGACGGCGACCACTATGTGATCAACGGCGCGAAAACCTTCATCACCAACGGTTTCCACTCCGACCTCGTCGTGGTCGCGTGCAAGACCGACCCGGACGCGGGCGCGCAGGGCGTCTCGCTGATCGTGGTCGAGACCGACACCCCGGGCTTCCGCCGCGGCCGCGTGCTCGACAAGGTCGGGCTCAAGGGCCAGGACACCGCCGAGCTGTTCTTCGACGACGTCCGAGTGCCCGCCGCGAACCTGCTCGGCGACGCCGAGGGCCAGGGCTTCATCCAGTTGATGCTGCAGCTGCCGCAGGAACGGCTGATCATCGCCGTGACCGCGGTCGCCGGCCTGGAAGCCGCAGTGAACCTGACCATCGACTACACCAAGGAACGCACGGCGTTCGGCCGTCCGATCTTCAACTTCCAGAACACGAAGTTCAAGCTCGCCGAGGCGGCGACGGAAGCCGCGGTTTCGCGCGCATTCCTCGACCAGTGCATCGAACGGCATCTGCGCGGCGAACTCGACGTGCAGGGCGCAGCGATGGCGAAACTGTGGACGACTGAGCGGGTGAACAAGGTCGTGGACGACTGCCTGCAGCTGTTCGGCGGCTACGGCTACATGACCGAGTACCCGATCGCGCGGGCCTGGGCGGACGTGCGGATCTCGCGGATCTTCGGCGGAACCAGCGAGATCATGAAGGAAATCATCTCCCGCACGCTCTGAGAATCCCCAGCTGCCGCCCCGCCGCCGCCCTCAACGGAGCGGCTGCGCCGCAGGTGTCGGACTGAGAAAGGACTTCGCCGTGAAACAAGGTCCGCTCGCCGGGCTGCGGGTGGTGGAGCTGGCCGGGCTCGCGCCTGCTCCGTTCGCCTGCATGATCCTGGCCGACCTCGGCGCCGACGTGATCCGCGTCGACCGCGCCACCCCGGGCGCCGACGTGCTCGGCATCCCGAACGACCCGCTCGCTCGCGGCAGGCGTTCGGTCGGGGTGAACACGAAAACGCCCGAGGGCGTCGAATTGGTGCTGAAGCTGGCCGAAAGCGCCGACGTGCTGATCGAAGGCTTCCGGCCGGGCGTCGCGGAGCGGATGGGCATCGGCCCGGAGCAGGTGCACGCACGCAACCCGCGGCTCGTGTACGGCCGGATGACCGGCTGGGGCCAGGACGGTCCGCTCGCGTCGGCGGCCGGGCACGACATCAACTACATCGGCGTCGCCGGCGCGCTCGACCCGATCGGCCGGGCGGGCGAACGCCCGGTGCCGCCGCTCAACCTGGTCGGCGACTTCGGCGGGGGCGGCCTGATGCTCGCGATGGGAGTGCTGGCCGCGCTGCACGAGCGCACGACGTCCGGGCGCGGGCAGGTCGTGGACGCGTCGATGGTGGAAGGCGCCGCGCTGCTCACCACCAGCCTGCACGGAATGCGCGCGGCAGGCGTGTGGCCGGGGGAGCGCGGCGAAAACCTCCTCGACGGCGGTGCGCCGTTCTACGACACCTACGAGACCGCGGACGGCAAGTACGTCGCCGTCGGCGCGATCGAGATGCGGTTCTGGGCCGACCTCGTCAAGGTGCTCGGGCTGGAGAACGAGGACCTGCCGATGCACCTCGACCAGAGCCAATGGCCGCGGCTGCGCAAGATCCTGGAGGAAGCGGTCGGCCGGTTCCCGCGCGACGAACTCCTCGCGCGGGCGGAAGGCACCGACGCGTGTCTCACGGCGGTGCTGTCGCCGTGGGAGGCCGCCGAGCATCCGCAGAACGCGGCGCGCGGGACGTTCGTGGACATCGGCGGCACGGTGCAGCCCGCGCCGGCGCCGCGGTTCGACCGGACGCCCGCCGCCACGCCGGAGGCACCGCACGAGAAGGGCTCCGATACCGCGGAAGTGCTGGCGGAGCTGGGCTACGACGACGCCGGGGTCGCGGCGCTGCGGGAGGCGGGCGCGATCTCGTGAGTGGTTGAACCGGTTCTAACCGGCTTAAACACTCACAAGTCAGACCGGATCACCGAGTAGAGGAGGTGATCGCGCCACTGGCCGTCGCGGAAATCGAACCCGCGCAGGATCCCCTCGCGGGTGAACCCGGCCTTCTCCAGCGAACGCTGCCCGGCCCGGTTGCCGACCTCCGTGCTGGCCTCGACGCGGTTGAACTGCGTGTGCGCGAACAGGTAGCGCACGAGCTGCCGCTGCGCCTGCGCGCCGAGGCCGTGCCCGCGCGCCTCCGGCAGCAGGACCATGCCGATGTTCCAGCAGTAGGTGTGCGGGCCGGTCCGCGTGCGATGCCACGACACGAGCCCGAGCGGGCGTTCGTCGAGCGTCGGGACGAGCATGCCGTTGTCGGTGGTCAGCATGCCGTTTTCGCGCCAGAGCCGCCGGATGTAGCCGGGGTCGTGCCAGCCGAACCACTGGTGCTCGCCGACTGTCTCCGGGTCGTTGGTCAGCGCTTCCAGCAGATCGAGGTCGGACTCGCGCACGGGGCGGAGCGTCACTTCGCCGTCGTCCATCGGCGGAGCCTACCGGGGCGCCGCGCGGGACATGATCACCCGTTGGTGACCGGCGTCACCCGGCCGTGAGCTTTCTGGCTGGATCGGGGCCTGCGGCGGGCCATTCCGCCGCGTCGTCACTACAGTGGGAGCCGACTCTGCCGAGGCGGGGCCGGCGTCCGACCGGAGGCCGGGTGAGCGGAGGGGAACGAAACCATGTCGAGCGGCCTGAAGAAGATCGTCGTCGTCGGAGTGGTCGCGCTCGTGCTGTTCTTCCTGATCACGCAGCCCACCAACTCCGCGGCCTTCGTGCACCGCGTGCTCGGCGGGCTCAAGGACGGCGCCGAAGCGATCGTCACCTTCTTCAAGAGCCTCTTCGCCTGACCCGGCTTTTCCTGCCCGCCGGGACGCCTCCGCGCGTCCGTCCGGCCAGCTAGTCACGCATTGTCACCGGATCCCGGGATTCGGGCACTTCGCTCGACCATCCGGGTGGATTGGCCCCTGAAACCTCCTGGTCACGGAATTTCCGGGGCCCGGGGTATGGCGGAGAAAGCAGGTGCCGCCCTACGGTGCTCACATTGCGTGATCAGCCGGTTCTCCGGTCCCCCGGGAACCGGGTCACGGCGGGTATTCGGCCCGGTCACGCGTGGGGTGCCAGTCGTGGACGCGCAGCGGGGCAGGCGGTCGAAAGGCCTGCCCGTCGGGGACCGATGAGGAGGCAGGGATGACCGGAGATCCCGGAGTGGACGCGTTGATCCGGCAGTGGTCGGCCGAGCGCGAGAAGACCCCTGAGGAGCAGGAGGTCGATCGCATCGCCTCGGCCTGGCTGGCCGACGCGCCGGCCGCTCCGCCCGGCATTCCCGGCCAGCGCGCCCGGTCCGGACCCGCCCGCTGGGCCCCGGTCGAGGCCGCCGACCCCGGCTATCTGGACGCGATGCGCGCCCGGCTGCCGGAGGTCCCGGAGGAACTGCTCGTCGCCGCCGCGGGCTGGTGGCAGATGGTCGGCGACGTCGCCGAAGCCCAGCAGTGGTGGGACGCCGGCATCAGCCCGCTCGACCAGCGGGCCCTGGACTACCGGGCGGCCGGTCTCGCGCCGTCCGACCTGGCGCGGCGGCTCGGCCCGATGACGGTGCTGCAGCACCTTCGCCGCGGCAGCGCGCCCGCGTGGTGCGTCGCGCGGTTGGCGCGGCAGCAGAAGCCTGCTTGACGGTTCGCCGGACCGGCCCGTGGATTCCCGGGCGGCCGGCTCTTTGAGGAAGTTCTGAATTCTCGCGCGGCTCGCGCGGTCACTGAAGCCTGTTTGGCAGCTGTGTTGCCTGGTCGGTGAATCGGCCAGGCAACACGGCGAAGCGGCTGTCGCGGTGCGGCGAAATTCTTTTCCGACGGTGTTGCCTGGCTGAAGCCCGACACCGCACGGCTGACCGACGGACCGAAGCAGCAGCGGAAGTGTCTTCGGCCGGTACGCCGCAATCACCTCGGCGTGGGGCTCGTGGTGTTTGTGTGGCGTCAACCGTCCACCTGACGGAACCCGGATTACCCGGCCGGGTGAACCGGCGTGGCGGGGGACATGGCGATGCGTGCGTAACGCTAACCTGCGCGGGCTCGTTGTGTGTTGCGAACCCCAAGCCATGCTGGAGGACCGGAGTTTCGTGCCCGCCACCGGACAGACCCCCGACACCGCGCAGACCGGGGACGAGACCGCGGCTCCCGCTGCCGCCCCCTCGCCCGCCCGCCGCGGTCACGGCGCCGCGCTCGCGGTGCGGCTCGCCGTCGTCGTCGCGGTGCTCGCGGTCGCGGGCGGCGGGGTCTGGATCGTCACCAGGGCAGCCGCCCCGGAAGCCAGTCCCACCACGACGGACATCCCGGCGCTGAGCGTCAAGGCGGTCGACGTCAAACCCGGTTCGATCGCTCCGGTCAGCGCTGTCGCCGCGGGCGGAGCGGCGGACCAGGGCACCGCGCCGCAGTCGGCGCGCCCGACCGGCGGCGACCCGCTGCAGGGCTGGGCGGACAAGGTCGCGCCCGCCACCGGCATCCCGGCCCGCGCGGTGCGCGCGTACGGCAACGCGGAACTCGCGATGCGCGAGGTCGACCGCGGCTGCCACATTTCCTGGGCGACGCTCGCCGGCATCGGCCGCATCGAGTCCAACCACGGCCAGTACGGCGGAGCGGTCCTCGGCGCCGACGGCCGCCCGTCGAAGCCGATCATCGGCGTCCCGCTCGACGGCTCCTCCGGCGTCCGCGCGATCAGCGACACCGACGGCGGCCAGCTCGACGGCGACCCGGTCGCCGACCGCGCGGTCGGCCCCATGCAGTTCATCCCGGGCACCTGGCGGAAATGGGCGTCCGACGCCACCGGCGACGGCCGCGCCGACCCGCAGCAAATCGACGACGCCGCCCTCACCGCCGCCCGCTACCTGTGCGCGGGCGGCCGTGACATGGCCGGCCCGGCGGGCTGGTGGGCGGGGATCCTGTCGTACAACAACTCGACGGAGTACGCGCAGAAGGTCTTCGGCCTGGCCGACGGTTACGCGAAGGCCGCGCAGAAGGTGCAAGCGGGCTGACGCCTGGCCCGCCGCACCTCGCACTCTCCGGTCCTGGTTCTCCGACCCTCGTCCGTGAAGGACTCCTTGAGGGAATCAGATTCCCTCAAGGAGTCCTTCACGGACTTGGATTTCCTCACGACACGGGCGCGAGTCTTCCGGGGTCCGCTCGAGGCCAGCTCCGCCGCATCACCAGCGGCGAATCCGGCGGCGAGCGCCGGGTGGGGCCCCGGTCACGGCCTCGCCGCCTCTCAGCAACGCTTTCTCGAGCCAGTGCTAGCGTCGATACCGTGCCTGCAGATCCCGGCCCGGCCGTGTCCCCGCTCGGGCGCCGGCTCATGATCGTCGCCACGAGCGTCGTGAGCCTGGCGTTGTGCTGCGGGCTGGCCTGGTGGCAGTGGGACCGGTTCACGTCCGCCACCGGCACCTTCCAGAACCTCGGCTACGTGCTGCAATGGCCGCTTTTCGGACTCTTCCCCGCGTTCATGTTCTGGCGCATCAAGAAGCTGCGCGAACGCGAAGAGGAAGCCCGCAGCCAAGCAGGCCAGACCGCACCCGCCCCGGCTCCGGTTCGCGTGCCCGCTCCGCGACCGGCCGCGGCACCCGTCGAAGAAGACGACGAACTCGCCGCCTACAACCGCTACCTGCGCGAGCTCAACGCCCGCGACCAGCAGTCCTGAACGCCCGCGGAAATGAGGACGCTCCCATGACGACCAGCACCGACGGTGCCGCCCCGACCCGCCAGTCGAAGGTGTCCGGCTCGCTGACCCGGTTCCGCGCGAGCGCGTACGTGACCGGCGTCGGCCTGCTCGCCCTCTGCGCCACCATGATCATCGAGTACGGTTTCGGCAACGCCACGCCCGCTCAGGTGTACTCGCCGATCCACGGCGTGCTCTACATGATCTACCTGGTGCTCACCATCGACCTCGCGATCAAGGCCCGCTGGTCGATCAAGAGCACCGTCCTGGTGCTGCTGGCCGGATGCGTCCCGTTCGTGTCGTTCGTCGTCGAACGCCGGGTGACGCACCGCGTGCAGGCCGGGCGCGACATCTTCTGAGCAGCAAAAAAACCGCGGCGCCCGGGAACTTCCGGGCGCCGCGGTTTTTTCGTGCCAGGGGTCAGGAGCCGAAGCCGATGCCGGTCAGCGACCGGACCTCCATCTCCGCGTGCTTGGACGGATCGCCCTTCGAGCGGCCGACGAACGTGCCGATCGCGCCGCACAGGAACGACACCGGGATCGACACCAGGCCCGGGTTCTTCAGCGGGAACCAGTGGAAGTCGACGCCCGGGAAGATCGAGTCCGGCGCGCCCGACACCACCGGCGAGAACAGCACCAGCACGACGCAGGCGATGAGCCCGCCGTAGATGCTCCACAGCGTCCCGGTGGTGTTGAACCGCTTCCAGAACAGCGAGTACAGCAGCGTCGACAGGTTCGCCGAAGCCGCCACCGCGAGCGCGAGCGCCACGAGGAACGCGATGTTCTGGCCGTTGGCGAGGATGCCGCCGACGATGGCGAACACGCCGATCACGACCGCGGTCAGCCGGGCGACCCGGACCTCGTCCTCCGGCTCCGCCTTGCCGTTCTTGATGATGTTCGCGTAGACGTCGTGCGCGAACGAGGCGGACGCGGTCAGCGTCAGCCCGGCCACCACGGCGAGGATCGTCGCGAACGCGACCGCCGAGATCACGCCGAGCAGCACCGTCCCGCCCACGTGCAGGGCCAGCAGCGGCGCGGCCGAGTTCTCGCCGCCGGGCGCGGCCTTGATCTCGTCCGGGCCGACGATCGCCGCCGCGCCGAAGCCGATCACCAGCGTGCACAGGTAGAACACGAACATGCACGCGGTCGCCCACACCACCGAGCGGCGCGCCTCGCGGGCATTCGGCACGGTGTAGAAGCGCATCAGCACGTGCGGCAGCGAAGCGACGCCGAGCACCAAGGCCAGCGACAGCGACACGAAGTCGAGCTTCGTGGTCCCGTTCTTGCCGTAGGAGCCGCCGGGGGAGAGCAGGTCCTTGCCCATCGGGCTGTGGTCGGAGGCCGCGCGCAGCAGGCTCGAGAAGTTGAAGCCGTACTTGCCCATCAGGAACACGGTGATCAGCGAGGCCGCGGTGAGCAGGATGGTGGCCTTGATGATCTGCACCCAGGTGGTGCCCTTCATGCCGCCGAGCAGCACGTAGGAGATCATCACCAGCCCGACCACGGTGATCACCAGCGCCTGGCCCCACTTGGAGTGGACGTCCAGCAGCAGCGCCACGAGGCCGCCCGCTCCCGCCATCTGCGCGAGCATGTAGAAGAAGGAGATGACCAGCGTCGACGTGGCCGACGCGGCGCGCACCGGACGCTGCTTCATCCGGAAGCTGAGCACGTCGCCCATGGTGAAGCGGCCGGTGTTGCGCAGCAGCTCCGCGAGCAGCAGCAGGTCGACGAGCCACGCGACGAGGAAGCCGATGGAGTAGAGGAAGCCGTCGTAGCCGTTGATCGCGATCGCGCCGGCGATGCCGAGGAACGACGCCGCGGACAGGAAGTCGCCGGACAGCGCCACGCCGTTCTGCCGTCCGGTGAAGGCGCTGTCGGCGGTGTAGTAGCCCGAGGTGGACGAGCGGCGGTTGCCCGCGCGGTAGACCACGAACAGGGTGATCGCGACGAACAGCGCAAACACCCCGGTGTTGATCAACGGGTTGCTCGCCGAAGCTCCTTCGGCGAGCGAAGTGGTGGTCACTGAGGCATTCCTTCCGTGACAGCGGCCTGCGCGCGGATCTCAGCGGCGCGCGGGTCCATCTCGCGGTCGGCGAAGCGGACGTAGAGCGCGGTGATCGCCGCGGTGGTGACGAACTGGCCGAGGCCGAGCAGCATGCCGACGTTGACCAGGCCGAAGACCGGCGTGCTCATGAAGTCGCCCGCGTAGGCGGCGAGCACGACGTAGACGAGGTACCAGGCGAAGAACCCGATGCTCATCGGGAACACGAACCTGCGGAAGCGGCTGCGCAGCGAGCGGAACTGGGGGCTGCGCTGGATCTGCTCGTAGTCCGGACCGCGCTTGCGGCGCCTGCCGCGCGGGGCGGCGTCGCCTCCTTCGCGGTCGAACAGCGCGGGCATCTGACCGGTGTCCTCGGCCGAGGCGGCCGCTCCGGTGGTGCGCGCGACGTTGTGCATGGCTGCCTCCGGCAACTTGCGCGGTGGATGGCGCCGGGCTCGTTCGGGAAAGCGCCCGGATCGCCCTTGCGGACTGGGAGGCGGCCATAGTAACGACGCCGCCGGAACGCGGAAAAAGCCGGTTCGCGAGGGCGCCGGAAATTCCTTTTCGCCCGGGAAATAGCGCGAAACGGCGTGTCCGGGCAGATCACGGGCTGATCACTCGGAATAGTGAGCACCCGTGTCACGGGGAGTTGCCGGGTCCGGTCCGGGTTGCGGCAGATGGCGGAGTGACGGGCCGGTCAAGATCCAATACGGTGACCGGTCGTAGCCGCCGGGCGGGGCGGCCGCTCCGCTTCGGCGGGCAGGTCCGCGGCCCGGCGGGGATTCCCAGGCAGAGAAGGGAGGCTGGCAAAAATCACCGGGTCGAGCGGCGCGTCGCTGCATCTCCACAACATCGGGTTCAACTTCCGGGGGCACCCACCCGATGGGGGCACGGAGCGTAGTCCCATCGAGGGTGTCGCTTACCCTGTGTGGGCTAATCGGGTGACGGCCGGACGCCGAGGCCGAGAGCGCCGGGTAACCGGAATTCCCGCGGCGGGCGATCCTTGTCGAATCCCCGGCTCCGAGTTCGCGCGGTCCGACTATTTTCCCAGGTCAGCACCCCGATGCGGAACGCAATAACGCAGGCGGCGATTGGTGTACGATTCTTTGGCCCCAGCCGCCCGCAGCGATCGATAAGGCGCAGACAAGTTGATCTCGACCACCGCCGTGCAGTCCGCAAGTTGCGTCGTGCACGTGCATAGTCCCGGGAAGCCGCTCGCCTCCCGGACCGGTGAAGGATCAACACGGTCGTGCCCGCCCCCGGTCGGACGCGCGGGCAGGCGGACCGCGGGACTCCGCGCCGGGAGCGCGGAGCGCGCCGGGAGCGGATGCAGCCGCGGGAACCGCCGACGGGCCGCCACGACGCCGGACAGGGAGTCACTTTCGTGACCGTTGCAGGAGAAGGCCAAGTGCCTGTGGAGAAGCTGCTCGGCCGCCCGCCCAAGCGGCCGCGCTGGTCGTCGGGCTGGCGGGCGGCGTTGCGCTGGCGGGACTGGAGCCTGCCGGTCAAGCTGTCCGCGGTCACGATCGTCCCCATCGTGCTCGCGCTCGTCCTCGGCATCACCGCCATCGCGGGCCAGGTTTCGCGCTCGAGCGACTACCAGCGGATCGACCGGCTCGTCGCGCTGAGCACCCAGCTGCGCGCGCTCACCGACGGGCTGCAGCGCGAGCGCACCCAGACCGCCGCCCAGCTCATCGCGGGCACCTCGGGCGTCACCCCCGAACTGAAGTCCGCCCGCGCGGCCACCGACGCGGCGGTCGCGCCGTTCACCGAGGCGGCCGCGAGGGTCGGGGCCGACGGCTCGAGCGTGTCCGGCGCGGTGAACTCGGCGACCGCGCAGGTCAACGAGATCGCGGTGATCCGCCAGCAGGTCGGGGCAGGCCTGCTGAACGCGGCCGAGGCCGTCGGCGACTACAACGCCGTCACCAGCGCGCTGATCGGAGCCGACACCGCGGTGTCGGCGGGCGCGAGCGCCGACGCGCTCGGCAGCACCCCGAGCGCGCTGCACGACCTCGAAGCCGCCAAAGAACAGGTGTCGGTCACCCAGTCCCTGGTCGGCTACGGCATCTCGGCAGGCACGCTCACCCCGCAGCAGCTGAGCGACGTGCGCGACGCGGAACTGCGTTTCGACGACCGCGTCGCCGACTTCAACGCGGCCGCCACCGCGCCGCAGCGCCTCGACTTCGAGAGCACGATCAAGCCGGACACCTCCTACGACCGCAAGCGGATGCTCGGCACCGTGCTGGGCGGGCAGGGCGTCTCCACCGACGACGCGCTCAAGCGGATCTCGCCGCAGGAGTGGAACAAGTCCTCGAGCGCGGTGGTCTCGCAGCTGAGCGAGGTCTCGGGCCGGATCAGCAACGACCTCACCGCCGCGTCGTCCCAGCTGGTCGAGGACGCCGGCAGCAGCGCCGGCCTGCTGGCCGTGCTGCTGTTCGCGGCGCTCGCCGCGGCCGCCGCGGTCGTGTTCGTCATCGCCCGCCAGCTGTTGCGCTCGCTGAAGATCCTGCGCCGCAGCGCGCTGGACGTCGCGGAGAAGGACCTGCCCGAGGCGGTCCGCAACATCCAGGAGGGCCGCGCGCAGAGCGTCGAGGTCGAACCGGTGCCGCTCCAGGTGCAGGACGAGGTCGGCGAGGTCGCGCGGGCGTTCGAGAAGGTGCACAGCCAGGCGCTGCGGCTCGCGACCGAACAGGCCGCGATGCGGGCCGGCTACTCCAGCGTGTTCGTCAACCTGTCGCGCCGCAGCCAGAGCCTCGTGCAGCGCCAGCTGCAGCTGATCGAGCGGCTGGAGCGCGACGAGGAGGACGCCGACCAGCTCGCCACGCTGTTCCAGCTCGACCACCTCGCCACCCGGATGCGGCGCAACAACGAGAACCTGATGGTCCTCTCCGGCGCCGAGCCGGGCCGCCGCTCCGGCCAGCCGGTCGCCACGCACGACGTGCTGCGCGCCGCGGTGTCGGAAATCGAGCAGTACCAACGGGTTTCGGTGCAGCACCCGCCCGCGGTGAAGATCGTCGGGTTCGCCGCGAGCGACGTCCAGCGGCTCATCGCGGAGCTGCTGGACAACGCGACCGCGTTCTCCGCGCCGGAAACCCAGGTGACGGTCGCGACGCGGCTCGCCGAGGACGGTTCGCTCAACGTCGACATCCTCGACAAGGGCATCGGCATGAACGAGTACGAGGTGGTGGAGGCCAACGGCAGGCTCACCGACTCGGGCTCGGTCGACCTCGCGACCTCGCGCCGGATGGGCCTGTTCGTGGTCGGCCGCCTCGCCGGCCGCCACCGCATCGGCGTTTCGCTGCACGGCGGCAAGGACATCGTCGGCGTGCGGGCCACCGTGGTGGTTCCGCCGGAGCTGGTGATGACCGGCCTGGCCACCGCGCCGGGCGACCGGTCCGAACCCGGCCAGCTGCCCGGCCCCAAGGCGAGCCTCGCCGCCCCGCCGGTCGCGCCGGGCGGGCTGCCGCGGCGCCAGCGTCCGGCCAACGGGTCGGCCGTGCCGGGTCTCGTTCCGCAGCAGGGCAGCAACTCCGAGGAGACGCAGCGCTGGCCGTCGGCCGGCGACCTCGCGGGCTTCTCCGGGGACAAGGTCGCGCGTCCGCCGTCAGACCTCGAGGTGTCCGGAACCGCGCTGTTCAGCCCGATCCCGCGCGACGACGACACGCCCGCCCCGCCGCCGCCCGCGCCGAAGCTGCCGCAGATCGTCGACGTCCCGCCGCCGCGCCCGGAGCCCGCACCGGAACCGGCCGCGGAAACCCGCGACGAGCGCGACGGCGAACTGCCCTCGGGCAAGGACCTTTTCTCCGCGGCCAACGCGACGACGCTGAGCGACTGGTGGAATCAGGCCGCGCAGCAGGTGCCGGAGGTCCCGCCGCCGTCCGCGGCCGAGACGACGATCGAGAACACGCCGATCTTCGACGAGATGCTGTCGGCCTGGTTCCGTTCGCCCGCACAGCCTCCGTCCGCCTCCGCTTCGCCCGCTTCGTCGGCGACTTCGGCGTCCGGCAAGGCCGCCGCAGAGCAGGAAGCGGACGAGGAACAGCAGCAGCGCAACTGGGATTTCGCGAGCGACGAAAACTGGCGGACGGTGCAGGCACTGTCCCAAGTGGAGCCGACCGCGTTCACCAAGTCGGGCCTGCCCCGGCGCCGCCGCGGCGAACAGCTCATGCCGGGCAGCGCCGCGCCGGAACCGGCGGTGCCCCCGGCGGAAGCGCCGGGCAAGGGTCTCCTGGACCTCCCGGTCCGCGACCCGGCGGACGTGCGGGGGCGGCTGAACAGCTTCCAGCGCGGCGTCACGCGCGGCCGGCAGGAAGTTCGCGGGACGGAGCCGGAAACCACGGGCAGCACCGCGGATTCCGGTACCGCGGACACTTCGGACACTTCGAGCGCCACGACGTCGCCGGAGCGGGCTCGCGCCCACGACGCGGCGATCCGGCGGCGGCAGACGGTCGCGGGCGCGTTCGGCGTTCCCGCGGACCAGAACCGTCCCGGCGGGATGCCGCAGCGCACCCCGGGTTCGGCCGGTTTGTTCGGCGGCCAGCCGGGTTCCGGCGCGACAAACGCGCCCGCCGGCTTCGGCGAACGGCCCGCGGACGCGGACTCGCCGGACGAGACGGCTCCCGTCCCGGCCGTGCCCCCTGCGTTCGACCCGGACGGCGGATGGCCGCGCCAGCCCGCCGCCGCGCGCACGGAACTGCCCGCGCCGCAACCGAACCGGGGCGTCCGGCCGGACAAGCCGGACAACCTGCCGACCCGCCGCAAGGGCGCAAGCAGCCTCCCGCCCGCTCCGCCGACCGATCCGAACCAGGTCCCGGCGGCAGTGGCCGGGCTCGAAGCGGCGGTCTCCGGCACGGGACAGACTCCCGCGTCGCAGGCGGCGCAGGCTTCGGCGAACGGCCAGACCGCGGCGCCGGAGAAGACGGACAGCCCTTCGGCGAACGGACCGGCTTCCGCGTCTTCCGCACCGGCCGCGCCTGCTTCGCCGCAGGGCACGGAGCAGACGTCGCTGTGGGGCACGCCCGCGGAGAATCCGGTGCCGGGCAAGGCTTCGCCGTTGACGACGTGGCGCAGCGCCACGCAGTCCCCGGCCGCCGCGCCGGGCCAGCCGACGGAGAACGCGGCGCAGTCCGGCTCGACAGCGGACCAGGCTCCGGCGACTCCGGCCGCTTCGGCTTCGGCGCAGGGGCTGGCCGGGGGACTGGGCCAGACCCGGACGCCGGGCCAGAACCTCCCGGGCCAGACCGGAATGCCGGGACCGACCGCGTCGCCGAGCCAGTCCGGAACTCCGAGCCAGTCCGGAACGCCTGGACAGGCCGCGTCGCCGAGCCAGTCCGGAACTCCGGGACAGGCCGCGACTCCGGCCAAGACCGGGCTCTGGGGTCAGCCGCTGGTGCCGGGACAGGCTCCGTCGCGGCAGTCCTCCGCCGGACAGGACGCCCCGCAGGCGCCGTCCGCGCCCCCCGAGCCGTCCGGCTCCGACGGTTCGGCGAGCCCCGCCCCAGATCCTGCCGAAGCTACCGCTGAGTGGAACTTCGGTTCCGACGAAGGGTGGCGGACGGTCCAGTCGGTGTCCCAGTCGACGCCCGCTTCCTTCACTTCGGCAGGATTGCCCCGGCGCCGCCGGGGCGAACAGCTACTTCCCGGCAGCGCACCGCCGCCCGCCGGGTCGGCGAGCCCCCGTCCGTCCCGCGACGCGCACGACGTGCGCGGTCGCCTGAGCAGTTTCCAGCAGGGGATCCAGCGCGGCAGGCACCGCACCGCGCAGGCCGCTGAGACGAACCACGAAACATTGGAGGGTGAATGACCTCGCCGAATGCGGCTCAGCCGCAGCAGAACCAGTTCGGCTGGCTGGTGAACGACTTCGCCGACCGCGTCCCGGGCGTCGCGCACGCGGTCGTCGTGTCTGCCGACGGTCTCCTGCTGACGGCCTCCAACCGGCTGCCGCTCGACCGCGCCGACCAGCTCGCCGCCGTGGCGTCCGGGCTCGTCAGCCTCACCCAGGGCGCCGCCCGGTGCTTCGAGGCAGGCTCGGTGCGGGAGACCGTCGTCGAGATGGAACTCGGCATCATGGTGCTGATGTCCATCAGCGACGGCTCCTGCCTGGCGATCCTCGCCGCGCCCAACTGCGACATCGGGCAGGTCGCCTACGAGATGACCATGCTCGTCGACCGCGTCGGCCAGATCCTGACCCCCGAGCTGCGCGCGCAGCTGCAGGGCGCCGGGGGCTCGCTGATCGGCGAACCGGTGGGATGATGGCGCGATGAGCCAGGGGTCCGGATTGTTCGGCGAAGAGCCCGGTGCCGGCGGCGAGCCCCCGCGCGGGGAGGAGCCCGCCGCCGGGGACGACGGCACGTTCGCCGACGTCCTCAACGGGTTCAGCCTGGATTCGGGCCGCTCGCGCAGAAAACGGAAGAAGAGCGGCAAAGAAACGAAGGAATCCCAGTCCCCAGCGCCGCCCGCCGCGGGAGCGCACGCGGCAGCGGACCCGCCGCCGGCACCTGTGCCGCCGGCCGACCAAGGAGATGGTGTGACCTCTCTCGTCTCTCCACCGGGCAGTACGGACTCCGACGGCCCCAGACCAGGCGGGCTCTTCGACCCGGGACCGCCGAGCGGCGAGTTCTCGATGCCGTCGGCGATCGTCCGCCCCGAGCGCCACGATCGGGTGGACCCGGCCGAGGAGACGTCGATCGTGCGCCCGTACGCTCTCACCGGCGGGCGCACCCGGGCGAACTACGCGCTCGAACTGGAGACTCTGATCTCCACCAAAGACCATGTCGCCGCGGGGGGCTTCCCCCAGGCGGCGGCGGAACAGATCGAGAGCATCTCGATCATGGAATCGTGCCGGACCCCGCGTTCGGTGGCGGAGATCGCCGCGGTGCTGTCGGTGCCGCTGGGGGTGGCACGGGTGCTGATCAGCGACGCGGCCGACGCCGGCCTCGTCACCGTGCACCGGACGATCTCGGGCCAGGACGGCGCCGAAGCACACTTGATGTTGATGGAAAGGGTTTTGAGTGGACTCCGTCGGCTTTAAGGCACCGCGGGAAACCGCGCCCCCGACCATGACATCGGCGAAGATCGTGGTGGCGGGCGGCTTCGGAGCGGGCAAGACGACCTTCGTGGGTTCGGTGTCGGAAATCGTTCCGCTCACCACCGAGGCGATGATGACCGACGCCAGCCGCGGCATCGACAACCTCGACCAGACCCCGTACAAAACGACCACCACGGTCGCCATGGACTTCGGCCGCGTCTCGCTCGACGCGGACCTGATCCTCTACCTGTTCGGCACGCCCGGCCAGCAGCGGTTCTGGTTCATGTGGGACGACCTGGTGCGCGGCGCGATCGGTGCGGTCGTGCTCGCGGACACCCGGCGGCTGGCGGATTCGTTCGCGCCGATCGACTTCTTCGAGGACCGCGGGCTGCCGTACATCGTCGGCGTGAACACGTTCGACGGAGTGCTGGAGCACGACATCAATGATGTGCGCGAGGCGCTGTCCATTGATTCGAGCATTCCGATCGTGCGGTGTGACGCTCGGGAGCGGGAATCGACGAAGCAGACGTTGATTACGCTGGTCGAGTATGCGATGCGGCAGTGGATCGCGTTGCGGGCGGCTAAGGCTCATCAGTAGTTAGTCTGGGTTGGGTTGGGCTGTAGGGCGCGGCAGAACTGTGTTTGATGGCGCCGACTCCGTCGTCGCGGGCGGGATCGCCTTAAGTCGGCGTGCGGAGGGGCGGTGTGCACGGCCTGGGGGCCGAGCACACCG
>NZ_JBVKDT010000007.1:344129-406784 GCF_055633655.1 Amycolatopsis sp. NPDC114503
GCGAGGGTGTACGCGGGGCGGTGGTCGGGGGGGAGGTGTGTGTCTCGCGCGGGCGCACCGAACACCCCCCCCCCCCCCAACCCCCGACGCGATCCCGCGGTTGGGTCGGGTTGAGTGGTCAGCGCTTCGTGCGGTGATGCAGCAGGACGACCGTGTGGTCGAAGGTGCGGGGTTCGATTAGCTGTAGTTCTGTGCGGTCGGTGTTTTCGGTGAAGGGGCGTTTGTCTCCGCCTCGGATTACTGGGTGGATGCAGGTCAGGTACTCGTCTATGAGGTTGCGGCGGCCTCGTTCTGCGGCTAGGGCGTAGCCGTCTATCAGGACGATGTCGCCAGCTGCGGCTGCTTTGTGTTTGGTGACTTCTTCGGTTAGGTCGCGGCGGCGATTTGGGTGTTCCAGGCGGCCGTAGGCGAACATTCCGGCGCGGTTGGACAGTTCGTTCGCGTAGTCCGAGAGTTCCGGGCCCATGTGGGGCCAGTCGAATTCTCCGGCGGGGCTTCGACGCAGCCGTCCAGCGACGTGTGGGCGAGGTAGATCAGGTCGGCCATGGCGGGTTGCTTTCGTGTGGGTGAGGGTCACCAGGGGGGTCGGAGCGGGCCTGGTGGGCTGGGCATAGGGCGCGGAAATTTTCACTGGACCAGGGCGGGTCCGAGCAGGGGGAAACCAAGTGGGCGGGCAGCCTGAGAGCCGGGTCACTTCGGGCTCGGGTTTCCAATAGTAGGAAGTCCTAGTAAATTGAGAGGATGAGCGGCAGCGATCTGTACCGTCCTGCGAACCCGGTCCGGTTCGTCACGGCGTCCAGCTTGTTCGACGGCCACGACGCCTCGATCAACATCATGCGCCGGATCCTGCAGTCCCAGGGCGCGGAGGTGGTCCACCTCGGCCACAACCGCTCCGTCGACGAGGTGGCCACGGCCGCGATCGCCGAGGACGTCCAGGGCGTCGCCATCTCCGCTTACCAGGGCGGGCACGTCGAGTACTTCAGCTACCTCGTGGAGCTGCTGAACGAGCGCGGCGCGGGGCACATCAAGGTGTTCGGCGGCGGCGGTGGCGTCATCGTGCGCGAGGAGATCGACCTGCTGCATTCCCGTGGTGTGGCGCGGATCTTCTCGCCGGAAGACGGCTACGAGATGGGCCTGCCGGGCATGATCAACATGATGATCAAGGCCTGCGACAGCGACCTGT
The DNA here is from genome assembly GCF_055633655.1 of Amycolatopsis sp. NPDC114503. Taxonomy (NCBI): domain Bacteria; kingdom Bacillati; phylum Actinomycetota; class Actinomycetes; order Pseudonocardiales; family Pseudonocardiaceae; genus Amycolatopsis; species Amycolatopsis sp. NPDC114503. Next base: position 345,313 of record NZ_JBVKDT010000007.1, read on the forward strand.
CCGCGCAGCCGCCCGCCTCGGTCGAGAAGCTGCTGTCGGGCGACGTGCCTTCGCTCGCGCGGGTGATCACCCAGCTGCAGCGCGAAAACCTGCCTGCCGAATGGCTGTCGGCGATCACTGAGGCCGCCGGGAAGAAGCATGTGCCGGTGCTGGGCATTACCGGTACCGGCGGGTCCGGCAAGTCCTCGCTGACCGACGAGCTGATCCGCCGTTTCCGGCTCGACCAGGAAGACAAGCTGCGCATCGCGGTGCTCGCGGTGGACCCGTCGCGGCGCAAGGGCGGCGGTGCGCTGCTCGGCGACCGGATCCGGATGAATTGCCTTGACGGCTCGCCGGTGTACTTCCGCTCGCTGGCCACTCGTACCACCAGCGGCGAGATTCCGGCGGGGCTGAGCGAGTCGATTCTCGCCTGCAAGGCGGCCGGGTTCGACCTGGTGATCGTGGAGACGCCGGGCATCGGCCAGGGCGACGCGGGCATCGTCGACTACGTGGACGAGTCGCTGTACGTGATGACGCCGGAGTTCGGCGCCGCGTCGCAGCTGGAGAAGATCGACATGCTCGACTTCGCCGATGTGGTCGCGATCAACAAGTTCGAGCGTCGCGGCGCCGAGGATGCGCGGCGTGACGTCGCGCGTCAGATGGTGCGCAACCGCGAGGCTTTCGGCTCCGCGCCGGAGGAAATGCCGGTGTACGGCACGAGCGCGGCGAAGTTCAACGACGACGGCGTGACCGCGCTGTACCAGCACCTGCGCGATATGCTCGCCGACCGCGGGTTGTCGGTGTCGGCCGGTACGCTGCCGGCGGTGTCGGGCAAGGTCTCGACGGACGCCAGCACGATCATCCCGGGCAACCGGGCGCGCTACCTCGCCGACATTTCCGAGACGGTGCGCGGATACCACGAGCAGACCGAGAAGCAGGTCGCCGCGGTCCGCAAGCACGAGCACCTGGCCGAGGCCAAGGCCGCGCTGTCCGAAGTGGACGCGAACACCGATGCGCTGGACGGCCTGCTCGCCGCCGCGGAGTCCGATGTGGACGGAGAATCGACAAAGCTCCTCGAACGGTTCCAGGCGCTCGCCGCGGAATACCGGCAGGACGAGCTGGTGGTGAAGATCCGGGACAAGGAGCTGCACACCCAGCTGTGGCGGGAAACCCTGTCCGGCAACCGGATCCCGCGCGTGGCACTGCCGCGCTACACCGAGTCCGGCGAGCTGCTTTCCTTCCTGCGCAGGGAAAACCTGCCCGGCTACTTCCCGTACACCGCGGGCGTCTTCCCGTTCAAGCGCGAGGGCGAGGATCCGGCGCGGATGTTCGCCGGCGAGGGCGACGCGTTCCGCACCAACCGCCGGTTCAAGCTGCTGTCAGCCGATTCCGAGGCCAAGCGGCTGTCGACGGCGTTCGACTCGGTCACCCTCTACGGCCACGACCCGGACACCCGCCCGGACATCTACGGCAAGGTCGGCACCTCCGGCGTCTCCATCGCGACGCTGGACGACATGAAGGCGCTCTACGACGGCTTCGACCTGACCGCGCCGAACACCTCGGTGTCGATGACGATCAACGGCCCCGCGCCGACGATCCTCGCGTTCTTCCTCAACACCGCGATCGACCAGAAGTTCGCCGCGTTCCGCGAGGAGCACGGGCGCGAGCCGTCCGCGGCCGAGGCCGCCGAAGTGCGCGAGTGGGCGCTGAAGAACGTCCGCGGCACCGTGCAGGCGGACATTCTGAAGGAAGACCAGGGCCAGAACACCTGCATCTTCTCCACCGAGTTCAGCCTCCGGATGATGGCCGACATCCAAGAGTGGTTCATCCAGCACGGGGTGCGCAACTTCTACTCGGTGTCGATCTCGGGCTACCACATCGCCGAGGCCGGGGCGAACCCGATCTCGCAGCTGGCCTTCACGCTCGCCAACGGGTTCACCTACGTCGAGTCGTACCTGGCGCGCGGCATGGACATCGACGATTTCGCGCCGAACCTGTCGTTCTTCTTCTCCAACGGGATGGACGCGGAGTACTCGGTGCTCGGCCGGGTCGCGCGGCGGATCTGGGCCGTGGCGATGCGCGAGCGCTACGGGGCGAACGACCGCTCGCAGAAGCTCAAGTACCACGTGCAGACCTCCGGCCGCTCGCTGCACGCGCAGGAGATGAGCTTCAATGACATCCGCACCACGCTGCAGGCGCTGTGCGCGCTGTACGACAACGCGAACTCCTTGCACACCAACGCGTTCGACGAGGCGATCACCACGCCTTCGGAGTCCTCGGTGCGCCGTGCGATGGCCATCCAGATGATCATCAACAAGGAGTGGGGCCTGTCGAAGAACGAGAACCCGCTGCAGGGTTCGTTCGTGATCGACGAGCTGACCGACCTGGTCGAGGAAGCCGTGCTCACCGAGTTCGACCGGATCTCCGAACGCGGCGGCGTGCTCGGCGCGATGGAGACCGGCTACCAGCGCGGCCGGATCCAGGACGAATCGCTGCTGTACGAACGCAAGAAGCACGACGGCTCGCTGCCGATCATCGGCGTCAACACCTTCCGCAATCCGAAGGCGGGGGAGGACGACGTCGAGGTGGAGCTGGCCCGCGCGACCGAGGACGAGAAGCAGTCCCAGCTGCGCCGGCTCGCCGAATTCCAGCAGGGGCACCGCGAGGAGGCCCAGCAGGCGCTCAAGGCGCTGCGCGACGCGGCCACCCGCGGCGGCAACCTGTTCGACGTGCTGATGGATGCCGCGCGGGTGTGCTCGCTCGGTCAGATCACCGAGGCGTTCTTCGAGGTCGGCGGCCAGTACCGGCGCAACGTCTGACGCCTCACGCGCGCCGCGCGGCCAGCCGCCACATCGGGACGAGGACCCGGCCCTGCTCGTCGACGTCCAGCGCGTCGAGCGCGGTCGGGTCCGGCTGTTCGTCCTGGGAGACGGCGGCGACCGCGGCGATGAGGCCCTCGCGGCTCATCGCGGTGGTGTAGACGGCCGGTTCGAGCACGGTGATCGTCCAGCCGTTGCCGACCGTTTCGCGCAGATTCTGCTCGGTGATCCGGTACGGCACCGGGAAATTCGCCGGCACCGCGTCGGAGAAGCAGAACACGTTCAGCTGTGCACCGGGCTTGGTCGCGCGCACGAGCGCTGCCACGTACGCGCGCCGCTGTTCTTCGTCGAGACAGTGGTAGAGCGCGCTGTCCAGGACCGAGTCGAAACGGTCTTCGTACCCCTCGAGCCGGGTTGCGTCCGCTTGGTCGAAGGTGAGGTCCAGGCCTCGCTTCGCGGCAGTTTCGCGGGCCCGCGCGAGTGCGGACGGCGCGCCGTCGAGACCGGTCACGCGGTGCCCGCGAGACGCGAGGTACATCGCGTTTTCGCCGAGGCCGCAACCGATGTCGAGCACGTCGCCGTGGAATCCGCCGTCCGCTTCGAGCGCGACCACCGCGGGCTGCGGGCCCTCGATGTCCCACGGAACCTTCTCCCCGATCGGGGTCTTGCCCTGGTACATCTCCTCGAAGTCGACGTCCGTCACGTCCATCCGGGGCCTCCTATTCAACGGGTGATGATTTAACGCTAGCGGACGAGGCCGGTGATCTGTCAACCGTCCGCGGGAATACTTGCCCGATCCGCGGAGTAGAAGGAGGCATGGATTTCGGCATCTCGACGTTCGTGACCGACGAAGGCATCCGGCCCGACGTGCTCGGCGAGGCGGCGGAGGAGCGCGGCTTCGCGTCCCTCTTCCTCGCGGAGCACTCGCACATCCCGACGAGCCGCGAAACGCCGTACCCCAGCGGGGGCGAGCTGCCGCGGGTCTACTACCGCACGCTTGACCCCTTCGTGGCATTGACCGCCGCCGCGGTGAACACCTCGAACCTGGTGCTGGGCACCGGTGTCGTGCTGCTGATCCAGCGCGACATCATCCACACCGCGAAGGAGGTGGCCTCGCTCGACCTGGTGTCGCGCGGCCGGTTCTCCTTCGGCGTCGGGGCAGGGTGGAACCGGGAGGAAATGGCCAATCACGGCACCGACCCGAAGACCCGGGGCGCGCTGCTGAACGAGCAGATCGCCGCGCTGAAGGCGATCTGGACGCAGGAGGAGGCCGAGTTCCACGGCAAGCACATCGACTTCGACCCGATCTTCGCGTGGCCGAAGCCGGTGCAGACGCCGCATCCGCCGATCCTGGTCGGCGGCGCGAGCGACGCGGCGCTGAAGCGGCTGATCGAGCACGGCGACGGCTGGATCCCGAACCCCGCGGTGTCGCCGGACGGGGTGCGCCGCGTGCGTCAGCAGCTCGCTGAGGCGGGGCGCGGGGACATGCCGTCGACGCTCTTCGGCGGACCGGCCGACGCGGACGCGATCAAGCAGTACGCCGACGCCGGACTGGACCGGTACGGGTTCATGCTGCCGACGCTGCCGGAGGCGGAAACGCTGGCGCTGCTGGACGAATACGCCCGCCTCGCCGCCGCTTTCCGAGCCGAATAACGTTCCGTGAGGGGAGCCCGGAGTCCTTCGGGTTCCCCTCACGGACTTCTCAGCGCGGCAGGCCGAGCACGCGTTCCGCGGCGGCCGACAGCAGGACTTGCGTGGTGCCGCCCGCGATGGACAGGCAGCGGGTGAGCAGGAACTCTTGCGCCGCCGGGGTTTCCGCGACCAGCTCCGGGGCGAGGTCGAGGGCGAACTCGGCCGTTTCCTGCCGATGCCGGACCCCGAGCAGCTTCGCCACCGACGATTCCGAGCCTGGCCCGAGTCCGTCCAGTCGCCGCAGTGTCGCTCGCAGGTCGAGCACCGAACACGCGCTGCCCTGGCCGATCAACGCACCGAGCCGGTCGCGATCCACGTCCTCCGGTGCAGATTCCAGCAGCGCTTCGACGTTCTCGCCCACCGCCGAACCCCGGCCCAGCGCGACGCGTTCGTTGGCCAGCGTCGTGCGCGCCAGCTTCCAGCCCGCGCCGGGTTCGCCGACGACATCAGCGTCCGGAACGAACACGTCGTCCAGGAAGACCTCGTTGAACACGCTCCGCCCGGTGATCTCGCGCAACGGCCGCGTGGTGATTCCGGCCGCGCGCATGTCGACCAGGAAGTACGTGATTCCCTTGTGCTTCGGCACGTCCGGGTCGGTGCGAGCGAGGCAGATCGCCCAATCCGCCTCGTGCGCGAGCGACGTCCACACCTTCTGCCCGGTCAGCAGCCAGCCGCCGTCGGTCCGGCGCGCCACCGTGCGCAGCGATGCGAGATCCGAGCCGGCACCGGGTTCGGAGAACAGCTGACACCACGTCACCTCGCCGCGCAGCGTCGGCTTGGCGAAGCGTTCACGCTGGTCGTCGGTGCCGTGCGCGAGAATCGTCGGCACCGCCCAGCCGCCGATCACCAGGTCCGGCCTCCGGAGGTCGGCGGCGGTCAACGCGGCGTCGATCCGCAGCTGCGTCGCCGCGTCCGCGCCCATGCCGTACGGCTGGGGCCAGTGCGGGGCCAGCAAACCCGAGTCCGCGAGCGCGGTGCGCCGGTTTTCCTCTGGCAGCGCGGCGATTTCCGCGACCAGCCGGGTCACCTCGGCGTCCTCGCCGACGTTCACCCCGAGCGTCCGCCGCTTCCCGGCCAACGCCAGGTCCGCGGCCCGCTTCCGCCACCGCTGCGAACCGCCGAGCCACTGCCGCAGCGCCAGCGCGCGCCGCAGGTACAGGTGCGCCTCGTGCTCCCAGGTGAACCCGATCCCGCCGAGCACCTGGATGCAGTCCTTCGCGTTCTCGACGGCGGCGTCCAGCGCCACCGCCGCCGCGCTCGCGACGGCCAGCGGATCGCCTGCCGACGAAGCCGCGTCCCAGGCCAGCGCCTCGGCGGCTTCGGTGCGGCACAACATCTCCGCGCAGAGGTGTTTCACTGCCTGGAAAGCGCCGATCACCTGTCCGAACTGTTCCCGGACCTTGGCGTACTCGACGGCTGTCGTCAGGCACCAGCGCGCGACGCCTGCCGCCTCCGCGACCGCGAGCGTCGCCGCGAGATCGCGGACGTCCGGCAGGTCGAGGACCTCGCCCGGCAGTTCGGGCTTGACGCGGCCCAGCGACCGGGAAAAGTCGAAGGGGGCCAACGGTTCCACCGCTGCCCCCGGCGGTACCAGGACGTACTGCTCGCCCCGGCGCGCGAGCAACCACGACCCAGCGTCCGCGCCGGGTACGGTCGCCGATTCGTCCAGTTGCACCGCGACCTGCGCGGTCCCGTCGGCGATCTCGGCGGCGAGTTCTTTCGAGTGCTCGGCAAGCAGGAGCCCGGCCAGCGCGGTGCTCAGCAACGCCCCCGGCACCAGCGCTTCCGCCGCGGCGGCGAGCCCGGCCGCGAGGTCCGCGACAGTCCCGTCCGCCCCGTTCACCGACGCGGGCAGCGCGATGCCGGTGAGGCCCAGCGCCGCGAATCCGTCGGGCAGGCTGGCGCCTGTGGTTTCGGCCGCGCGCACGGCGGCGACCGGATCGTGTGCCGCCGCCCAGTCCCGCACGGCGGCGGCGAGCGCGGTTTGTTCCTCGGTGAGCGCGACCGGCATCGGTCTCCTCCTCGCGGGGTACAGAGCTACTGGCGAGTGTAGAACGTGTTACAGTTTTTCCGCCAGGCGGTCGAGAGTTGAACCTTTCTCCAGGGCAGGTACGCTAAGCCGGAAACTGGAACGAGTTCCGCAAGGCTGCTTGCGCGACGACAGAGGGGAATGGCGATGCCGGGGAAGGCGAAGACGCCGGCGGCGAAAACGCGGGCGAACGGCCTCGGCGCGATGGGCGAGGAACTGGGCTCCGCGGCCCAGCGGGACCGCCGCCGCCGCATCATCGACGCGACACTCTCGCTGGCTTCCAAGGGCGGCTACGACGCGGTGCAGATGCGCGCGGTCGCGGAGAAAGCCGACGTCGCGCTGGGCACGCTGTACCGGTATTTCCCGTCGAAGATTCACCTGCTCGTGTCGGGTCTGGCGCAGCAGTTCGAGGCCGCGCACGAAAAGATCCAGCGCAGCGCGATCCCCGGCGAAACCCCCGCCGAGCGCTTGATGTTCGTCCTGGGCCGCAACACCCGCCTCATGCAGCGCGATCCGCACCTCACCGAGGCGATGGTGCGCGCGTTCATGTTCGCCGACACGTCCGCGGCCGCCGAGGTCGAACTGGTCGGCAGGCTGATGGAGGACATGTTCGCGAGCGCGATGGGCATCGACGACCCGACCGAAGCGGACCGCGACATCTTCCACGTGGTCGCCGACGTCTGGATGGCGAACCTGGTCGCCTGGGTGACCCGCCGCGCCTCCGCCGCGGATGTGGCCAGCCGCCTGGAACTCTCCGTCCACCTGCTCCTGGACAAGTAGCCGTCCGTGAGGGGAACCCTCACGACCACTCACCCGTCAACCCGCAGCCCGCGCACTCAACAATCGAGGCACCCAGCCCTTCCCCCGCACCCCGATACGAAGCCTCCCTGCGGTTCGGGGGTGCTTGTCAAGGCATCTTTCCCGCCTTGACAAGCACCCCCGAACCGTCAGCACAATCAAGCTTCGGGGTGCCCCACGCAACCGACCGGCCGCAATGTCGCCGCCAGGCGACGAGCAGAACTGTCAGACCCGCGCGTTACCGTGCCCAAGTGGAGTTCGACCAGACCACCCAAGCCACCTACCTCCCCTCGGATCCCCCGCGAGAGGGAGTTCTGGCGCTGTGGGGCGACGAGATCGAGGGGGACACCCCGATCCAGCTAGTCCTGCCCGGCGGCGGGAAATTCGCCCGCACCGAGGTAGTAGCGCGGCTCGTACCACTGGCGAACGCCATCCCCCGCCTGCTCGTCGTGCCGGACGAAACCAGCCCGGCCCTCGCAGCCTGGTCGGCAGTGGTCAACGCCGGAGTCAACCTCGTGGCGCGCGGCCGATTACGTCCAGCGTCCACCCCGAGCGGCCTCGGCACCTGGCGAGTCGGCCCCCTCGACGCAGCCGACGAGGAACTCCTGCGCGGGCTCGCCGCAGCTCTGCCACCCGAAGCACACGCACTCCCGCTGTCCGGCGTCAAACGAATCCGCCTGCATTCCCCGGAATCACTAGTGCGCGCAGTATGGGACGCAGCAGCGGACGTCCTGGTCCGCAGCCCAGCTGCAGCAGTCGGTTCCGGCGGGGCGGCGTTCGCGGAATCGCAGCCCACCCTGCTGGATCCGGACGGCGCGGCGTGGCTCACCGAACTGGAAGCCCGACGTCCGGACGGTGCGCAACTGCTGCTGAGGATCGAAGCGACCGACGAGGAATTCGCCGGGGTCCTAGCCGTTCGTTCCACTCTCGAACCGAGCCTGGTGGTCGAAGCAGCCACCCTCTGGGACGCTCCCGAAGCAGTCCTGCACCGGCTCGGCGACCAGGTGGAAACGCAGCTTCTGCTGGGGCTCAGGCGAGGCGCGCGAGCCTGGCCGCCGCTGGGCCGGGTCCTGTCCGAACCGGCGCCCACCTCGCTCCCGCTGTCCGACGACGACGTAGTCGACCTGCTCGGAGCCGGTGCTCGGGACCTGGGCGGCGCGGGGATCGAAGTCTTGTGGCCCAAGGATCTTTTCTCCGGAGAGGTCCGGGCGAAGGCGAGCGTCACGCAGGCCCCGGCGAGCGAATCCGGTCCCGCGTTCCCGCTCAACGGCCTGCTGGAATTCCGCTGGCGGCTCAGCCTCGGCGGCAGCGAACTCACCGACGAGGAAGTGGCGGCGCTCGCGGAGGCGAAACGCCCGCTGGTGCGGTTGCGCGGCCAGTGGGTGAAACTCGACCCCGCGTTGCTGGCGCGAATGCGGGCCCGGCGTTCGCGCCTCACCGGGGCCGAAGCGCTGGCCGCCGCGCTGACCGGCGAGCTGGAGGTCGACGGCGAACGAGTCGAGTTCGCTCCGCAGCCGGCGTTGTCCGGGCTCGCCGAACGCCTGCGCGAACGGGATCCCGCGCCGGTCGAGGAACCGGCGGGACTCACCGCCACGCTGCGTCCGTATCAACGGGCCGGGCTGGGCTGGCTCATCGCCATGACCGAGCTCGGACTCGGCGCCTGCCTCGCCGACGATATGGGGCTGGGCAAGACAATCCAGCTCATCGCCTTGCACCTGCACCGCCGGGCCCAGGCTGCCGGGCCGACGCTCGTGCTGTGTCCGACGTCGTTGCTGGGCAACTGGGAACGAGAGTTCGGCAAGTTCGCGCCGGACGTGCCGGTGCGCCGGTTCCACGGCGGCGGCCGGCATCTCGACGACCTGGCTCCGGACGAGGTCGTGCTCGCCACGTACGGAGTGCTGCGCCGAGACCGGGAGCTGCTGTCCGAAGTGGACTGGGGAATGGTCGCCGCGGACGAGGCGCAGCATGTCAAGAACCCGTTGTCCGCCACGGCGAAAGAGTTGCGGCAGGTGCCCGCGGCGGCTCGCGTGGCGCTCACCGGAACGCCGGTCGAGAACCGGCTCACCGAGCTGTGGTCGCTGCTCGACTGGACCACGCCGGGCCTGCTCGGCCCGCTGGAGAAATTCCGGCGCACCGTGGCGCGGCCGATCGAACGGGACCGGGACGAGACGGTCACCGGACGACTGGCCGCGACGGTCCGGCCGTTTCTGTTGCGCCGCCGCAAAACCGACCCGGACATCGCCCCGGAGCTGCCGCGCAAGACCGAGACGGACCGGTACGTCCCGCTGACCGCCGAGCAGACCACGCTGTACGAGGCGGTCGTGCGGGAGAACCTCGCGCAGATCCGGGAGGCGCAAGGGGTGCAGCGGCGCGGCCAGGTGCTGAAGCTGCTCACCGAGCTCAAGCAGATCTGCAATCACCCGGCGCATTACCTCAAGGAAAGCACCGGCGTGCTGAGCGGACGGTCGGGCAAGCTCGCGGCGTTCGAGGAACTGCTGGACGTCATCCTCGACGAGGGCGAGAGCGTGCTGGTGTTCAGCCAGTACGTGCGGCTGTGCCGGTTGCTGGAACGGCGGCTCGCCGAGCGCGGGCTGCCCACCGCGCTGCTGTCCGGCGAGGTCGGGCCCAACCAGCGCGACGAGATGGTGGCCGCGTTCCAGTCCGGCGAGGTGCCGGTGTTCCTGTTGTCGCTCAAGGCGGGCGGCGTCGGGCTCAACCTCACCCAGGCCACGCACGTGATCCACTACGACCGCTGGTGGAACCCGGCGGTGGAGGACCAGGCCACCGACCGCGCGTACCGGATCGGGCAGGACCGGCCGGTGCAGGTGCACCGGCTGATCGCCGAGGGTACGCTGGAGGAACGCGTCGCCGCCGTGCTGGAAACCAAGCGCGGGCTGGCCGACGCGGTCGTCGGCGCGGGGGAGGACTGGATCACCGAGCTGTCCGACGACCAGCTCGCCGACCTCGTCCGGCTCGGGAGCGGCTGATGCCGCCGCGGCGGACGTTCGGGCGCCGGTGGTGGGGCCGGGCGTGGGTGGAAGCGCTGGAGCAGCGCGCCAAGCTGGACCCGAACCGGCTGCCGCGCGGGAGGACGTACGCGCGCAAGGGCGTCGTGGACCAGCTGGCGATCAGCGCGGGCGAGATCACCGCGTGGGTGCGGGGGAGCCGCCCGGATCCGTACCGCGTCGCCATCCGGATGCGCGAGTTCAGCGCGGAGGAATGGGACAAGCTGCTCGACGTCGCGGGCCGCCGGCTCGGGCACGCCGCCGCGTTGCTCGACGGCGAACTGCCGGAGGAGCTGGCCGTCCAGTCCCGCGAAGCCGGTGCCGATCTGCTGCCCGGCCCCGGCGATCTTCGGCCGCGCTGTTCCTGCCCGGACAGCGCGAATCCGTGCAAACACGTGGCGGCGGTGTACTACCTGGTCGCCGACGAGGTGGACGCCGATCCGTTCGTGCTGTTCACCCTGCGCGGCCGCGGCCGGGACGAGGTTTTGGCTCAGCTGCGCGAATTGCGGACCCCCAGCGCCGCCCGGCCCGCTCGCGCGCCGGACGTCGGGCTGACGCCGAAAAAGGCGTACTCGCGGCGGATCGCGCCGTTGCCGCCGCTGCCCGCGATCCCCGGCGAACCCGGTCCGCCCGCCGTGCTCGACCTCGATCCGCCCGCCCGCACCGGCCTGACGTCCGCCGCGCTCACCGCTCTGGCCGCGGACGCCGCGTCGCTCGCGCTCGATCTGCTGCACACGCGGGATGCCTTGGCGGACTTGACTTTCTCCGAAGACCTGGCCCGCCGCGCCGCCCGGCCGGGGGCGGACGTGTTCGGGCTGGCCGCGGCTGCCGAGGTCGCGCCGTCGGAGCTGATCGTGTCCGCGCAGGCGTGGCGGGAAGCGGGCCGGAGCGGGCTGGCGGCGCTGCGGGACGTGTGGAGTCCCGGGCCCGGGCCGCTGGCGGTGGCGCGCGCGGAACTGGCGGAGTTGCCAGGGGAGGTGAAGGTGTGGCGCAACCGGGTGACGGCCGGGCCGGTGCAGCTCCGGTACGGACGGGACAGCCGGTGGTACCGCTTCGTGCGGGTCGCGGGCCAGTGGTGGCCGGACGGGCCTCCGGCCGAGCAGCCGGTCGATCTCGCCTACCCGGCGGAGGGCTGAATCGCTGACGCCGGTCGATCTCGCCTACCCCCGCCGAGGGCTGAATCGCTGGCGCTCAGCAAAACGAGACGGTCCGTGACGCTCGGCGAAACGCTTACCCGGCGGAGGCCTGAATCACCGACGCTCAGTGAAACGAGACGATCCGTCTCGTTTTGTGCTACCGTCGCGGCATGACGAGAACCTGGGTGATCACCGGAACAAGCCGCGGCCTGGGCCGGGTGTTGGCGATCGCCGCCGCGGAAGCGGGAGACCGGGTGCTGGCCACCGTCCGCACGCCGGGCAGCGCGCCGGAGCACCGGAATGTCGTCGAGCACGTGCTCGACGTGCGTAACTCGGCTGCGGCGCGGGAAACCGTGGACCGGGCAGTGGCCGAATTCGGCCGGCTGGACGTCGTGGTGAACAACGCCGGGTACGGGCTGGTCGGCATGGCCGAAGAAGTAAGCGAGGACGAGGCGCGAGACATCCTGGAGACGAACCTGCTGGGCGCGTTGTGGCTGACCCAAGCCGCGCTGCCGGTGCTGCGCGAGCAGCGGTCGGGCCACGTCGTGCAGATCTCTTCGGTCGGCGGCGCCGGTTCGGTGCCGGGATTCGGGCTTTACAGCGCGAGCAAATGGGGGCTGGAGGGAATGAGCGAAGCGATCGCGCAAGAGGTCGCGGAATTCGGCGTGCGGGTGAGCATCGTCGAGCCGGGCGGGATGGACACCGAATGGGCCACCGGCAGCATGCGGTTCGCCGCCCCGAACCCGGCGTACGACGGGCTGCGCGAGCGGATGTTCGGCACGACGGCCGTTCCGTGGGCCACGACCGGCACCGGCGGCGGCACCCCTCCCGCGGACATCGCCGCCGAAATCCTGCGCCACGTCAACGACCCTGCCGACCAACGGCTGCGCGTACTGGCCGGTGCCGATGCCCCCGCGATGGTCGCGACCGCGCTGTCGGGACGCCTGACGGATTACCGTCAGGACAAGCGTTTCTCCGACGCGGAGATCTGACATGGCACGCGCCAGCACCCGAGCCCGCGTGCACGCCGCGGTTCTCTCCCTGGCCGCCGAGGCAGGTTTCGGCGGCCTGACGATGGAGGGCATCGCGGCCCGCGCGGGCGCCGGGAAGCAAACGCTGTACCGCACGTGGTCGTCGCCCGCCGCGGTTCTGCTGGACGCGCTGCTGGAGCAAAGCCTGGACGCTTCCGGCGAAGTCGCCATCCCCGACACCGGTGATCTGCGGGCGGACTTGGAAACGTTGGTCCGCGGCATGATCGCGGACCTGACGGATCCCGCGACAGACCGCCTGCTCCGCGCGGTGACCGCTGAACTGCAAACCGATCCGGCCATCGGTTCCGAAGTCCTGGACCGCCTGCTGGGCCCGCAACTGCGCGCGATCGCCGACCGCCTGGCCCGCGCCGGGGTCGAAGGTCCCGAGGACGGCGCGGAACTGTTGCTGGGTGCGGTTTTCCACCGCTGGCTGCTGCGCACCCGGCCGTTCGCGGAGAACTGGCCGGCGGCCCACGTGGAGCGGGTGCTGCGCGCGGTTTCGTTCGGCTAGCTTTGCGAACGTGGCAAGAAAGACTGCGCGACCCGATCCGGGCCTGTGGGCTCGGCAGCGCCCGTTCATGCTCGACCTTTGCCGAGTCTGCAAAGCCGATTTGGAAGCCCGCGTCCCGGCGCGAGACGTCGTCGTGGAGCTGCACCCGGAGTCGGTACCGGCACCGACCACCCCTTGGAACTGGTTTCTCGCCTTCGACCTCGACGGGACTGAATTCGAAGCCTTCGTCGCCCACGATCTCTCCACCGCCGCCTTCGAAGACGACACCGGCGTCTTCGACGATCACGTCAAGCTCGAAGAAGTCCCCGCCTACCTCGCTCGCAGGCTGAACCAGCCCCGGTCACCCGGCTGACTCGGTGCCTCGAAGCTCCACGCAACACCCGCCGTCGCGAGGCGCGACCCGGGCCGTCGACACCCCCGGCACCTCCAGCCCCTCCACGACCCCGGTCAGGAACCGGTCCGCCATCCCGCACACCAGCTCCGGCGCGCGCCCGGCCAGCGGCTGGAACGGGCAGTTGCGCATCCGCAGGCACACCGGCGTCTCGCGGTTCGGCTCGAAACCGTGCCGGGCCAGGACCGCGCTCGTCAGCGTCAGGCCGCGTTCGGTGCCGAGCCGGCCGGGGCGGGAGCGTTCGCGCTCGGCCGCGCCGGCCGCGGCGCCGTGCTGCCCGGCCTCGCGCAGGGCGGCGTCCCAGGCCGGCTCCCCGGGGGCCGCCGAGGCGACCGCGTCCACCAGGATCGCGGCCAGGACGTCCGGATGCCGGGGCGGGATGGTGATCGCGAAGTCGGTCGCGGCGGGCTCGTAGACCTTCGGGGCGCGGCCCACCTTGCGGACGCCGCCGACTGTCTCGTAGCGGGCGCGCAGGAGGCCGGCCGTCACGAGTTTGTCCAGGTGGAACGCCGCCAGCTTGCGCGAGATGCCGACCGCCGAGGCCGCTTCCTCGCGCGTCACCGGACGGCCGGCGCCGCGGATGAAGGCGTACATCCCCCGGCGCAGGTCCTCGTCCAGCGCCGCTACCGCGCGGATGGTCGCCAGGTCACTCGTCACACATCCACGATAACGCCCAGCGAGGTTCTCCGAACCCGCTACCCGGCTTGTTCACCTGGTCACATTGACTCCGCCGGGCGATAAGACCAAGATTTGTAGGCGAAAACCGTCCTGCCAGCTCCGACCGCCCGAGGATCGCCCATGCAGTCGTCCGGAACCGCCCTCCGCGTCGTCCACGAGCCCGATCCCGGGTTGGACCTGGCCGCGGCCGAAAGCGCGGCGGGGGACTTCCTGCGCGCGCTCGGCGTCAGCCTCGACTCGGAGAGCCTGCGCGGCACTCCCGGCCGGATGGCCCGCGCGTACGCCGAGCTGTTCACGCCCCGCGAGTTCGACCTCACCACGTTCCCCAACGACGAGGGCTACGACGAGCTGGTGCTGGCCCGCGACATCCCGGTCCGGTCGGTCTGCGAACACCACCTGCTGCCCTTCATCGGCGTCGCGCACGTCGGGTATCTGCCGGGCGAGCGGATCCTCGGGCTGTCGAAGCTCGCGCGGATCGTCGAATACTTCTCGTGCCGTCCGCAGGTGCAGGAGCGGCTGACGAAGCAGATCGCGGGCTGGCTCGGAGACCAGCTGGCACCGAAGGGCGTCGGTGTGGTGATCGAGGCCGAGCACACTTGCATGACCCTGCGCGGCGTGCAGGCGACCGGCTCGTCCACGGTGACGTCCGCGCTGATGGGCACGCTCCGCGAGGACGCCCGCTCGCGTCAGGAGTTCTTCTCGCTGACCGGGGTCAACGCCTGAGCGCGAGCCCAGTCGAACCGGGCCCAATCGAGAAAATGCTCGACGCCGCGCACCACGTGCGTGCTGCGGATCGACGGGAACACGTCGAACGCGTGCTGCGCGCCGGCGAGTTCCGCGTAGGCCACCGGATGGGCGGATTTGGCGCGCAGCCGGGCGACGAACTCCCGCGCCTCGGCGACCGGCACGAGCGAATCGTGCTTGCCGTGGATCACGAAGAACGGCGGCGCGTCGTGGGCGACCCGGTCCATCGGGGACGCCGCGAGGTAGTCGTCCAGCCGGTGTTCCGGGGCGAACACCCGCCGCGCCATCAGGCTTTCCAGCCGGTACCGGCTTTCCTCCTCGCCGGTCGACGCGGCGACGTCGTACACGCCGTAGTGCGGCACGCAGGCCTGCACGCTCGTGTCCGCCTCCTCGAAACCGGGCTGCAGCGCCGGGTCGTTCTGGCTCAGCGCGAGCAGCGCGGCCAGATGCCCGCCCGCCGAACCGCCGGTCACCGCGACGAAGCGCGGGTCGCCGCCGTACTCGGCGATGTGCTCGCGGATCCAGGCGAGCGCTTGCTTGGCCGCGACGATGTGCGCGGGCCAGCGCGACGCGGGGGAGAGCGGGTAGTTGATCGCCACGCAGACCCAGCCGCGGCTGGCGAGGTGGCGCATCAGCGGCAGGCCCTGCTGTTCCTTGTTCCCGATCGTCCACGCGCCGCCGTGGATCTGCAGCAGCACCGGCGCGTCTCGGACGGTCTCGCGGGGACGGTAGACGTCCAGCAGGAAGCGTTTGCCGCCAGGGGCGTAAGCGACATTCCGGTCGCGCACGACGTCCGGTTCGTGGATCCGGAACGGCATCAGCAGCCGTCCCCACGGTGTCGAGAAGTCCGACGGGTTCGCGAGCTGGGCGGCGTAGTCCTCGCCGAGTGCCTCGGTGAGCGCGGACTCGACCTCGACGCGCGCCTTCTGCGAGGTCGCGATCAGGGAGGCGAAACCGGCCGCGGACAGTGCCGCCAACGCCAGCCCGGCGCGGTCGCGGCGACTGTGCAATCCGTGGCGCGCGACGTGCTGCACGGTGTCGGCCGCGGTGAGGGCGAGCAGGTGCGGCGCGAGCTCGCCGGTGAGCCAGCCGGCGAAGAACACCGGGATCGAGGTCGGCCGCGGTTTCGGCGGCCGCAGCGCGAGCGCGGCGAGGCCGAGCTGCGCCGCCCGGCGGGTCACGAAGTCCGGTTTCACCTGCCCGATGCTACCTCCGCCGAGCGCCCCGGCCAGGGTTCTGCCTTACGCTGGCAGGCATGCAGCGACTGAGCGGGCTGGACGCGAGCTTCCTCTACCTGGAGACGCCCTCGCAGGTCCTGCACGTCTGCGGCCTGTTGACGCTGGACGGTTCGACCATGCCCGGCGGCTACACGTTCCCCGAGTTCAAGCGCCGGCTCGCCGAACGCGTCGCGCTGATCCCGGCGTTCCGCCGCAAACTCCACAATCCACTCTGGAACCTGAACCATCCGGTGTGGGTCGAGGACGAGGATTTCGACCTCGACAACCACGTGCACCGGATCGGCCTGCCCGCGCCGGGCGACGACCGCGAACTCGCCGAGATGTGCGCGCACATCGCCGGGCAGCGGCTCGACCGCGCGCATCCGCTGTGGCAGTGCTACGTGATCGAGGGCCGGTCCGACGGACGGCTGGCGGTGCTGCTGAAAATGCACCACGCGAGCGTCGACGGCGTCGGCGGAGCCAGCCTGATCGGCTACCTCGCCGGGCTCGAACCCGACGCGCCGCTGCCGGAGCTTCCCGCGGACGAACAGCACAACGACGGCCTGCCCACCCGGCTGCGATTGCTGCGCGAGAGCGCGGATTCGCTGCTGCACCGGCCGTTCGAGGTCGCCCGGCTGCTGCCGGAGCTGCTTGAACTGGTCCCGCGATGGCTCGGAAAAGCGTTGCGCGGCAAGGGAATGCCGGTGCCGTTCACCGCGCCGCGGACCTCGCTGAACGGCACGATCACCGGACACCGTTCGGTCGCGTTCGCGCAGCTGGACCTTGATGCGGTGAAGCAGGTGAAGGACGCTTTCGGCGTCACCGTGAACGACGTGGTGCTCGCGCTGGTTTCCGGCGCGCTGCGGCAATTCCTGCTCGGCCGCGGCGAGTTGCCGGGCGACCCGTTGGTCGCGACGGTTCCGGTGTCGGTGCACGAACGCACGGAACGCGATCATGGCAGCAACCGCGTGTCCGCCTTTTTCGCTTCGTTGCCAACGCATCTGCCCGACCCGGCGGCGCGCGTGTTCTTCCTGGCCGAGGCGAACCGGCGGGCGAAGGACCACCATTACGACATCGACGCCGACATGCTCGCCGACTGGGCCCAATTCTCCCCGGCGACGATGTTCGGGCTGGGCGTGCGCGCGTATTCGGCGCTGCGACTGGCCGAACGGCATCCGGTGGTGCACAACCTGATCATTTCGAACGTTCCCGGGCCGCCGATGCCGCTGTATTTGCTGGGCGCGCGGATCACCGGGCTGTATCCGCTGGGGCCGGTGTTCCATGGCGCGGGGCTCAACATCACGGTGTTGTCGAATGACGGCAAGGTGGGCGTGGGGTTGTTGGGGGCCAAGGAATTGGTGAAGGATTTGTGGCCGCTGGCGGACGCGTTGCCGGAGGCGCTGGACGAGTTGAGCAAGGCCTCGCCGGTCTAGCGGCGCACCGCCCGGGCTTTCTTTTTCCGGGTATGCGGAATGTCCGCGAATCGCAACTCGGCCCGAAGGCCGCGCACCGCTCGGTCCAGCCGCAGCAAGGCGACCTGGGAGAGCGTGAACAACTCGTCCGCGTTCCACGCCCGTCCGGCGGCCGCGAGCACGACGGTGTCCGGCGCGCCGCCCAGCATCCGGCCAGGGTCCAATGCAGACACCTTCCCGGCCAGCTGAGCCAGCGCGTCGGGTTCGTCGTGCAACGCTTCCGCCGAAACCAGGGCCTGCGTGTAAAGGTGGCTGGCCGCGGTCGCCCGGCCGAGCCATTTGACGTGGATCAGCTCGTCGTCCGGCCCGAGCAGATCGCACAGCTCGAACCGGGGATGCAGCGGCGTGCTCGCGAAATCCTTGTCCAGGCACAGGTATCCCGGCGCGTGGGCGGCGACCAGCTTGCAGTACCGGTGTTCGTCGTCCGGCTGGCCGCTCGGTTTCCACGTGAGATCCGGCCACTTGTGCTTGCGCGCCAGCAGATCGCTTACCTGCTCCCGCATCTGCGCGACATAGCTCTCGCCGATCCGGTACCAGCGCGACTGGTGGAAGACATACCGGGTGTGCTCGACAGTCGTCTCGAACACCAGCCAACGCGCGGCGGGCAGCTGCGCGCCGGTCGGTTCGACCCCGGCGTCGTCGGCGCAAGTGGTGATCCGCCCGGCGCGCAAGGCTTTCAGTCGCCGCTCCGCCGGGATCCCGGCCAGCCGCGCGGTCAGGTGTTCCAGGTCCAGCCGGCCGCGGACGAGCAGCGGACCGCCCGGACCGAGGCCGACGATCCGGAACGAACCGGCGTTTTCCGCGTCGTTCGCGGCGCTGGACGGCCAGGCCAGGCCGAGCGCGTCGCTGCCGCCGAGTGCTTCGGCCAGTTGCCGTTCCAGCTCGGGCACGAGCGGATGGTGCCGGTCCATCGGGCGGGTCTGGGCGATGAAGCGCAGCGCGGAATCCGCGTCCGGTTCGTCGACGACGGCGCCGACGGCGTCGAGATCGGCCAGGAACGCTTCGGGATCCTTCGCCAGCGGTGCCCACAGCGAGGTGCCGACGCGGATGCGGTAGCGCTTGCCGGTCACCCGGCCGTACGTGAGGTCGGCGAGATCCGCCGAACCGGCGAGGCGGTGCACGAGATCGCCGTACGGTTCGAGCCGGAACGCGGACAGTTCGCCGCCGCCCGGAATCGAAATTTGCGTGGCCCGCGCGGAAACGTCCAGCGCGGCGCTCGCGACGAGCCCGAGATCGAACGGGTCGAGACGGCGGATTCCGAAGCGCAGCCCGAAACCCTGCTCGACGTGTTCGTCGTTGAGCACGAGGTGTCCCGCGCCCCAGGTGACCGCGTACGTCCACGGCGGGCGCGGCACCAAGAGCACCGCGAACGGCAGCGTCGAGGGCAGGTCGAGCGGGCCGCCGCCGAGGGCTTCGGCGTGCTGCAGCCATTGCGGGGCCTCGGTGCGGAACGCGCCGGCGACCAGTCGCGCGCGGGCGCCGGGCAGGTCGACCGGGCGGTCGGCGCTGATCTGTTCGGGGGACAGCGAGGTCAGCAGGTCGGTTTCCGCCGCGGAGCCGTCGAGGCGGAAGAGGGACGCCGGACGGCTGGGGGCAGGCATGACCACCACCGGAGGAGGAGAATTCGAGGACGTCCGATCAGCCTAGGCGGCGCATCGGTCCGGCCGGTTAATCACGGAGCGCGAATGGCGTGCGGAATGGTGAAATTCCGCTGAATCACCCATTCACGGGACGCGGGCACGGCTGATGATAGGGTTTCCTTGGCGGATGTGCCACGGCGGGTTTTCCGAGGCCAGGCAACGGGCAGGTGATCCCGTGATGGCCGTTTACCGGACGCGGAATTGCGGTTTCGATAAATCGTCCGGCTTCCGCGAAAGAACCTGTTCGCTGGGCACGACTGCGCTGTCCGGGGCGGTGTCTCCGCGTTTCGGTGACTCACGGTGAGCGATTCGCCGGACGAGCCCCGCGGCGAATGGGCTAGCCGGGTCGGCGACCCGCCGCGGGACGGTTCGCGCTGCCGCGCGTGCCCGACTACCCTGGCCGAGTCGTTTCCGGTCGGCCCGCCTGCGGGGGCAGCATGATGACAGTCCCGATGTTCGCGCACGGCGACCGTCTCACGCGTCGGGACCTGGAGACGATCTCGGATGAACGCCGCCGGTACGAGCTGGTGGACGGGACGCTTCTGGTGAGCCCGTCCCCGCGTCCGCTGCACCAGCGGGTGGTCGCGCGCCTTCTCGCCGCGCTCACCCCGGTGTGCCCTGCCGACTGCGAGGTCCTCCCCGCGCCGGTGGACGTGGTGCTCGACGAGTTCACCGTGATGATCCCGGACGTCGTGGTCGGGCTGCGCGAGACGTTCACCGAACGCGCGCTGGTCGGCGTCCCGGTGCTGGCGGTCGAGGTGGTCTCGCCGTCGAGCAGGCACATCGACCGCTTCCTCAAACCGGCCCGGCTCGCGCTCGCGGGCTGCCCGTACTACTGGGTGATCGAGCCGACCGAGCCGACGCTGAGCTGCTTCCGGCTGTCCGACGGCGAGTACGTGCTGGACGGCGAGGCGACGGGGGACGACGTGGTGCGGCTGGAGGCGCCGTACCGGCTGGAGCTTCGGCCCGCGGATCTGGTTTCGACGTACTCGTGAGTGTTCCGGCATCAACACTCACGAGAACCCGGTCCTAAGCCGAATCCGCGATCTCCGCCGCCCGCTCCTGTCCCGAAATCGCCGCCTCGACCGACGTGCACGCCGCCATCAACGCTGCCACGAACTGGTCCGCCGCGAACACGCACGCGGTATGCCCAGCCGGGATTTCATACGTCGCCGCTCCCGGGATCCGCCGCGCCAGGCTCCGCTGATGCGCCGGAGCGATGAACCCGTCCCGGGAAGTCACCACGACCGCCGCGGGCAGGTCCAGCGTGTGCAGCCACGGGGTCGAATCGAAGCGGCCGATCTCGTCCAGCGCGACCGCGATCGCCCACGGGCTCGTCGAGCGGAATTCCTCGAGCGCCCACCGGTGGTCCTCCAGCCGGGCGAGGCGTTCGCGGCGGGGTTCGCCCGGGACCAGGCCGATGCGGGCCTGGTCGCGCAGCAGGTGCAGGGTGCGGCCGAATACGTCGAGCGCGACGCGTTGCCGGAGGCCCCGGCGGAAGTTGCTCGCTGTCGAGCACAGCACCAGGCCGGTGACGCGGTCCGGGAAGCGGCGGGCGGCCAGCTGGCCGACCATGCCGCCCATCGAGTAGCCCGCGACCAGGAACTCGTCGATCCCCAGCGCGTCCGCGACCGCCGCCACGTCGTCCGCGCAGTCGTCGAGGCTGAACTCGTGCGAGCGGATGCCCTGGCCGTGCCAGCGCTGGTCGAACACGACCACCCGGTGGTTCCTGGACAGCCGCTCCAGCGCGGGATACCAGGTGAGCAGGCCGGTGCACGCCACCGAGTGCAGCAGGATCACCGCGGGCGCGTGCCGCGGGCCGACGTCGACCACGACCGTCTGGCCGCGGCCGGGCAGGGACAGCGGCTTCGGGTCGGGCACGCCCGCGGTGGGCGGGATGGTCGCGAGCTTCCTCGTTGCTTGCCAGCCGACGTCGCCCAGCGCTGATTTGAGAACTTGTTCCGCACCCACGTCGGCGTGCCGCCCCTCTCCGCTTCGCGGTCGATCCACTGCCCGGACCCCGGGTCCTGGGGGTTGCCGAGCCAGCCCATTCCGGCTAAAAATAGAACGTGTTCCACCTAGGTGGAGGGAGACCGGAGTGGACTTCACCCCCGACGATACGCAGGGCGAGATCACCTCGCTCGCCGCGCAGGTGCTCGGGAAGGCCGACGAGCCCGCGGACCAGTGGCGAGCGCTGGCCGACGCGGGCCTGCTCGCGCTGCCCTTGCCCGCCGACCTCGGCGGAGACGGGCTCGGCGTCGACCACGTCGCCCCGGTGCTCGCCGAGGTGGGCCGGGCCGCGGCGGCGGTGCCCGCGTACGCCGTGCTGGCGCTCGGCATCCTGCCGATCGAAGCATTGGGCACCCCGGCGCAGCGCGCCGAGTTCCTGCCGCCCGCGGCAGCGGGAGAGAGCATTCTCACTGCCGCCTTGCACGAGCCGTCCGCACCGCTGACCTCCATCCCCGGGACCAGCGGTGCGGCGGCGGACGGCGCGTGGGCGGTGACTGGCGTCAAGACGCACGTGCCGTACGCGGCGGAGGCGACCCGGATTCTCACGCCGATCGCGTTGCCGGGCGGCACCGGTGTCGCGCTGGTGGATCCAAATGCCGACGGCGTCGAAGTGCTGCCCGCGTACAACGCGACCGGGACGCCCGAATACACCGTGCGGTTCGATGGCGCGAGGGTGAGCGAAGCGGACTTCCTGCGCGACCGCACGGCGGGGCATGCGTTGCAGACGCTGCACCGCTACGCGTTGGCAGGCGCGCTCGCCCTCGGCGACGGACTGCTCGCCGGGGCGCTGGCGTTGACAGCCAAGCATGTTGGCGAGCGCACGCAATTTGGCCGTCCACTTGCGACTTTCCAAGCGGTGGCTCAGCAAATCGCGGACGTCTATGTCGCCTCCCGCACCGTGCACCTTGCCGCGCTTTCGGCGGTGTGGCGGCTTGCGTCCGGTTTGGACGCCGACACCGAGCTGGACATCGCGGCGTACTGGCTGACCGAGGAAGCGCCGTCCGCGCTGGCGATCTGTCATCACTTGCACGGCGGCGTCGGCGTCGACCGCACTTATCCGCTGCATCGGTATTCCTCGGCGGTGAAGGACCTCGGCCGCGCGGTCGGGGGAGCGGCGCACCGGCTCGGCCGGCTGGGCGAACGAGTGGCGGGATGAGCATGCACATCGAACTGACGGCCGCGCAACAGGAACTGCGGGCGCAGCTGCGCGAGTACTTCGCGGGCCTGCTGACCGCCGACGAGCGCCGGGCGTTGCTGCGGGAGCGGCACGGCCAGGTGTACCGCGACGTCGTGCGCCGGATGGGTCGCGACGGGAAGCTCGGCGTCGGCTGGCCCAAGGAGTACGGAGGCGGCGGTTTCGGCGAGATCGAACAGCACATCTTCGTGGACGAAGCCGCCCGCGCGGACGTCCAGCTGCCGTCGGTGACGCTGCAGACGGTCGGGCCGACGTTGCAGGCATTCGGCACCGAGGAACAGAAAGCCCTGTTCCTGCCGAAGATTCTGGCCGGGGAAGTGCACTTCGCCATCGGCTACACCGAGCCGGAAGCCGGGACGGACCTCGCTTCGCTGCGCACGCGCGCGGTCCGCGACGGCGACGATTACGTGATCAACGGCCAGAAAACCTTCACCACCGGCGGCCACGACGCGGACTACGTGTGGCTCGCCGTGCGCACCGATCCGGACGCGCCGAAGCACAAGGGCATCTCGATCCTCATCGTCGACACCCGCGACCCCGGCTATTCGTGGACGCCGATCATCACCTGCGACGGCGCGCACCACGTCAACGCGACCTTCTACGAGAACGTCCGGGTTCCGGCGAACATGCTGGTGGGCGAGGAAAACCGCGGCTGGCGGCTGATCACCACGCAGCTCAACCACGAGCGCGTGATGCTCGGACCGGCCGGGCGCATCGGCGGCCTGCACGACCGCGTGTGGGCGTGGGCGGCGGCGCGCCGGACCCCGGACGGCGCGGCGCTGCTCGATCTTCCGGACGTGCGCGCGGTGCTGGCCGAAACGTTCGCGGTCGCGCGGGTCAACGAACTGCTCAACTGGCAGGTCGCGGCGGCAGCGGCGCACGGGTCGGTCGAGATCGCCGACGCTTCGGCGACGAAAGTGTTCGCCTCCGAGCGAATCCAGCGGATCGGGAGGCTGCTGGAGGAACTGGTCGGGCGGCACGGCGATCTCGCCGACCCGGACACCGCCGAACTCGCCGAATGGCTCGACGTGCTGGCGAAACGAAACCTGGTGCTGACGTTCGGCGGAGGCGTCAGCGAGATCCAGCGCGAATTGATCGCCTCCGCCGGACTGAAACTGCCGAGGGTGCCGCGATGACGATCGAGGAAGCCGCCGCGAAAATCGCCGCACAGGGCGAAAGCGCGCCGAGGTATGCGCGCGATCCGGTGAACCAGGCGATGGTGAACAACTGGGTCGAGGCGATCGGCGACGCCAATCCGGTCTACACCGACGCGGAGTTCGCCGAGACGAGTGTCCACAAGGGACTCGTCGCGCCGCCCGCGATGGCGCAGGTGTGGACCATGCCGGGGCTGCACGGCGTGCGCGGGGACGACGACCCGCTCGGCTTGATCCTGAAGGTGCTCGACGACGCCGGGTACACGTCCATCGTGGCCACCAACTCCGAGCAGACCTACCACCGCTACCTCCGGCCCGGCGAGCACGTGTCGACCACGAACGTGCTGGAGGACGTCACCGGCCCGAAGCGCACCGGGCTCGGCGAGGGCTGGTTCGTGACGACTCGGACGAATTGGTACGTCGGCGGGGAACTGGTGGCGGACATGGTGTTCCGCGTGCTGAAGTTCCGTCCGCGCGAACCGGAACCGCCGCCGTCGCCCGTGCTGCGGCCGGTGATCAGCCATGACACCAAGTTCTTCTGGGACGGCCTGCGCGAGGGCGAACTACGCATCCAGCGCTGGGGCGACGTGCTGCGGCATCCGCCCGGCCCGATGCCGCCGGACGGATCGCTCGACACGGTTCCGGACTACGTCGTCGCCAGCGGACGCGGAACGGTCTACAGCTTCGTCGTGCACCACCATCCGGCGGTTCCGGGCAAGCGGCTGCCGTTCGTGGTCGCGCTCGTCGAGCTGGAGGAAGGCGTGCGGGTGATGGCTGAGCTGCTGGACGCCGAACCGGACGAGGTCCACATCGGACTTCCGGTGACCGCCGCGTTCGTGCGCGTGGACGACGATTTGACCCTGCCCGCGTGGAAGGTGGCGCGATGACTGCCGCAGTCGGGACCGAACTGCCGCCGATGGTGCTCGAGGCGACGCCGACGTTCGTGATCAGCACCGCGCTGGCGACCCGGGATTTCCAGGACGTGCACCACGACCGGGACGCCGCGGTCGCGCGCGGTTCGAAGGACATCTTCCTCAATATTCTTACTGATACCGGCCTCGTGCAGCGGTACGTAAGCGAATGGGCCGGTCCGCAGGCGCTCATCCGCTCGATCAAGATCCGGCTCGGCGTGCCGTGTTATGCCGGGGACACGCTCACCTTTTCCGGCCGGGTCACTGCCCGCGACGGCAACGACATCGAGCTTGAAGTGTCCGCTGTGGACAGTCTAGGTGCGCACGTGACCGGCACGGTTTCGCTGACGCTGCCGGAGGAGGACGCATGACGTTCACCGGAACCACCGCCATCGCCGGGATCGGCGCGACGGAGTTCTCCAAGGACTCCGGACGCAGCGAGCTGAGGCTGGCGGCCGAGTGTGTGAGCCACGCGCTTGCCGACGCCGGGCTGAAACCGTCCGATGTGGACGGCATGGTGTCGTTCACCATGGACGGCAACGCGGAGATCGCGCTCGCCCGAGAACTGGGCATCCCGGAGCTGACCTTCTTCAGCCGCGTGCATTACGGCGGCGGCGCGGCAGCGGCGACCGTGCAGCAGGCGGCCATGGCGGTCTCCAGCGGGATCGCCGACGTCGTGGTCGCGTACCGGGCGTTCAACGAGCGCTCCGGAATGCGGTTCGGCCGCGTGTCGGCGGCCGCGGCTCAGCAGGTGAATACGTCCGGTGTGGACAATGCGTTCCACTACCCGATGGGCATCGCGACCCCGGCCGCGACGGTGGCCATGGTCGCGCAGCGGTATCTGCACGAATACGGGGCCACCAGCGAGGATTTCGGCAAGATCGCGGTCATCGACCGGGCGCACGCGGCGACCAACCCGAACGCGTGGTTCCACGGCAGGCCGATCACGCTGGAAGAGCATCAGGCTTCGCGCTGGGTCGCGGAACCGTTGCACCTGCTCGATTGCTGCCAGGAAAGCGACGGCGGCGTCGCGCTGGTGATCACCAGCCTCGAACGCGCGCGCGACCTCCGGCAAGCGCCGGTGGTGGTGTCGGCGGCGGCGCAGGGGAGCGGGCCGGACCAGTACGTGATGACCAGCTACTACCGCGACGATCTCGCCGCGCTGCCGGAAATGGGCGTGGTCGGCCGGCAGCTGTGGAGCCAGTCCGGGATCGGACCGTCCGATGTGGACGTCGCGGTGCTGTACGACCACTTCACCCCGTATGTGCTGATGCAGCTGGAGGAACTGGGGTTCTGCGGTCGCGGCGAGGCGAAGGACTTCATCGCGGGCGATACGTTGACTCTCGACGGGAAGCTGCCGCTCAACCCGCATGGCGGCCAGCTCGGCGAGGCGTACATCCACGGCATGAACGGCATCGCGGAGGCCGTCCGGCAGCTGCGCGGCACGGCGGCGAATCAGGTCGCTGACGCCGGTACGGCGGTGGTCACGGCCGGAACCGGCGTCCCGACGAGCGGGCTGGTGTTGACTCAGGCCCGCTGAGGAGTCTTCGGCACATAACGCGTCGCCACGGCGCCGGAAGCGAACTCCCGCCGGTCCACGGGCTTCAGATCGAGGTGCTCCGGCAGCCCGGCGAACAAGGTCGGCCCGTGTCCCGCGATCCGGGGATGCACGACGAACTCGTATTCGTCGATCAGCCCCATCGCGGCGAGCGCGAGCGGCAGCTGCACGCCGCCGGTGTACAGCCCCTTGCCGGGCTGGTCTTTGAGCCGCAGCACCGCTTCCCGCAGGTCGCCGCGCACGAGTTCGGCGTTCCAGTCGACGCGTTCGAGCTTGCTGGACACGACGTACTTCTTCGCCGCGTCGATCGTCCGGGCGAACGGTTGCATCCAGTCCGGCCGCTCCGCGGATCGAGCGGACGGCCGCCACGCCTCTTCCATCATTTCGTAGAGAACGCGGCCGAACAGGAGAGCGTCGGCGCGCGCGAGGATTTCGGCCGAGTGCAGGTGCATCTCCTCGTCCGGGGCAATGCCGGCGCGGTGGTCGACGCAACCGTCCAGCGTGACGTTGACGGAGTAGCGGAGAGGGCGCATCGACCGAGAGTAGCGGCCTGAGCTGGGCTTGTCGGCCCGCGCATAGCCCTTGTGGGTCAACGCGGATCACCTCATTGCTGGCTGGTGCCTCCCGCCTCGCGCGTGTCACGGTGGTAAGGCCCGTGTGACGCAGCGTGTCCGGAGGAGTGAGGTGCCGAGGTGAGTGTCCCGCTGGCCTGGCTGTTCACCGCGCTGTTCGCGTTGCTGGCGCTGCCGTGCGTGCTGCGGCTGGTGAAACTCGACTACGTCAGCCTCGGCCATCGGGTGCGCAACGGCGACCTCGCCGAACTGCTGCTGGTGGTGGCGATGGTCGCGATGCTGTCCCCGGTCGGCGGCCCGATCCCGGCCGCGGGCTGGCAGGCGGTGCTGGTGCTGACCGCGGGCTGGTTCGCCTTCTCTGCCTGGCGAGGTCGCGCCGAGGGGCACAGCTGTGCGCACCACGCACTGTCGGCGGCGGCGATGCTGTACATGGTCACCGCGATGCCGCACGGCGGCATGGTGCACGGGCCGTGGCTCACGATGTCCACAATGGACACACGGCTGGCGTGGCCGGTGGTCGCACTGGCCGCGGCGGCGTACTTCGCGCTCGACGCGGTCCGCTCGGGCGTGGTGGCGATGCGGTCGCGCGGCACGGCGGTGCCGGGGCACGCGTCGCGCACGCTGTGCCGCGCCGCGATGGGTGCGGGCATGGGGGTCATGCTGCTCGCCGCGGTGTGAGCTGCTTCGCTGTCTGGTGGGAGAGCGTCGTGACGGGCGCGGGAGTTGGGTTGCTCGCCGTGGTCTGACTCGACCCGGCGAATCAAACCCGGCGCGTCGGCCAGCGCAAATCAGCCCGGTGAACCAGCCAGCGTGACTCGAACCCGGTGGAATCAGCCCGGCGAATCAGCCCCGGCGGAATCAGCTTGGTGGAGGAGCCCCGGCGAATCAGCCCGGCGAATCAGCTCGGTGGACGAGCCCCGGCGGAATCAGCCGAGCCGCTGGACTTCGCCGTCCGGCGGCAGTTTGGCGAGTTTCTGCAGTGCCTCCGTGGCGAGGTCGCCGTCCAGCGTGTCACCCGCAGTGGTGCGAGTCAGCCCAGCCGCTGGACTTCGCCGTCCGGAGGCAGCTCGGCCAGCGTCGGCAGCGCGTCCGCCGGATGCGCGGCGACCCACTCGCGAGCCGCGGCGACGTCCCGGCCCAGTGCGTCGATCAGCTCCTGCGCGGAACCGAAACCCTGCTGGTCGCGCAGGTGCTTGCCGAGCCAGACGGTGAGGCGTTCGCCGTACAGGTCGCCCTCGAAGTCGAGCAGGAAGGCCTCGACCAGCCGGTAGCCGTCGGCCCCGTAGTAGGTCGGGCGGCGGCCCACGGACACCGCGGCGGCCACGCGCGTGCCGTCCGCGCGCTCCGCCCAGCCGGCCCACACTCCGTCGCCGAGTTCGCCGCGCTGGTCGCGCAGCGCGATGTTCGCGGTGGGGAAGCCCAGCTCACGGCCGCGCTTGTCGCCCGGCTCGACTGGCCCGCGCACCACGAAGAAGGTGCCGTCTCGCTCGTCCGCCATGGGACAACCGTATAACGGTCCCGATGCTCAGCGGGGCGTCAGCACTGTGTCGGCCAGCACAGGCGCGTCGTCGCGCTCCGGCGCGGTGGTCGTGACCAGCAGACGTCCGTTTTCGCGCCACACCCGCACGCGCAGGTTTTCGCCGGGGAACACGACTCCGGCGAACTTCGTCCCGAATGCCGAGACACGCTCGGGATCGCCGTCGAGGAACGCGTCGACCACGGCCTTCGCGACCACCCCGTACGTGCACAGCCCGTGCAGGATCGGCCGGTCGAACCCGGCGGCCTTGGCGAACGCCGGGTCGGCGTGCAGCGGGTTGCGGTCGCCGCACAGCCGGTACAAAAGCGCCTGCTGCGGCAGCGTCGGCACGTCGAGCACGGCGTCCGGTTCGCGGTCCGGCCACTCGATCTTGTCCGACGGCCCGCGTTCGCCGCCGAAGCCGCCCTCGCCGCGGGCGAAGATGCTGGACCGGGCTGTCCACAGTGGAGCGCCGGACTCGTCGGCGACCTCGGTTTCCTGCACCAGCACCGCGGCCTTGCCCTTGTCGAAGACGTCGGCGATCCGGGTCCGCGCGACCGCCTTGCCCTCGACCGGGATCGGCCGGTGCAACTCGATCTCTTGCTTGCCGTGCAGCACTTTCGCCAGGTCGACGTCGACGCCGGGGAACTTCAGCGCAGGCGGCTCGAAGGTGCGCAGGTTCGCCGCGACGGTGGCGAAAGTCGGCAGCACGCGCAGGTCGCGCTCGTAGGTGTAGCGCAGTTCGCGCTCGGCCACCGGATCCGCACCCGCGCCGACGGCCAGGTGGTACAGCAGCACGTCGGACGGCGTCCAGGCGAAAGCGACCTCGCCGAGATCGGCTCCGATCGCGACCGCGGGGTCGATGGGCACGGGCTCTCCACTCACTCGTAGCTGACGGACACCTCGTCGGTCAACGGTACCGACTGGCAGGCCAGCACGATCCCCTCGGCGATGTCGTCGGCGTCCAGCACCTCGTTGTTCAGCATTTTCACTTCGCCGGAGACGATGCGGCACGCGCACGCGCTGCATTGGCCCTCGCGGCAGGAATACGGCGCGTCGAGGCCCTCGGCAAGCAGGTGGTCGAGCAGCTTCCGCTGCCGCGGCCAGGTGATCTGCCGGGTCTCGCCGTCGAGGTCGACGGTGAGCGCGGTGGTCTCGCCGCCGGTGTCCTCTTCTGGTTCGGGCTCGTCCGCGAAGGGATTTCCGGTGAGCGAGTGGAACTTCTCCACGTGCACGCGTTCCCGTGGTGCGCCTAGTTCGCGCAACGCGTCCTGCGCGGCGGCCATGAACGGTGCGGGGCCGCAGAGGAACGCTTCATGGCCCGCGTAAGGCTTGGCTAGTGCTCGCAACGCGGTGACGGTCGGCAGTCCCTGCAGGCTTTCCAGCCAATGCACCACGGTGAGCCGATCGCCGAATCGCTCGGCCAGTTCGCGCAATTCCGCGGCGAAGATCACCGACTGCTCGTCGCGGTTGGCGTAGACCAGCACCACGCGCCCGTCGCCCTTTTCCAGCGCGGACTTGAGGATCGACATCACCGGCGTGATCCCGCTGCCCGCGGCGAACAACAGGAAGTCCGAGTCCAAAGAGGACGGACAAAACACGCCGGACGGCCGCAGCACGTCGATCGTCGTGCCCGCCCGCAGTTCGTCGCACACCCAATTCGAGCCGTAGCCGTCGACAGTCCGTTTCACCGTGACCTGCACCCGGCCCTCGTGCGGTGCGCTCGACAGCGAATAGCACCGCGCGACGGAACCCGTTTGGTCGCTGGGAATCCGCAGCGTGAGGAATTGCCCGGGGGAGTAGGCGAACCGCGCGGCGTGTTCTTCCGGGACGGTGAACACAATGGACCGGGCGTCCGCGGTTTCCTCGATCACCTCGGCGACGGTGAGCGTGACGACGTCAGTCATTGCGCACCTGCCCGAAATTTCCGTCCCGCACCGCGCTGTCGATGCTGTCCGCGAGTTTCTCGCAGGTGTCCAGCAACGCGGTGTTGCCGCCGGAAGCGGCGTGCGCGGCGAAGACCGGACAGCTGGTCGCGGCGTCGGTGGTCCACTGGATGCTGGTGTGCTTCAGGCTGTTTTTCTTGACCAGCACACAGGTTCCGCAGCTGCGGCATTCGTGCGGCCGCAGCCCGGAGGTGAGGAATTCGGTGGCTTCAGCGGTCACACCCCAGCCTCCTCCGACTGAGCCGCCGCCTCGGCCTCCGCCCGCTGGCGCGCCAGGTTTTCCTGCACCTCGGCCGCCCACACCTCGTTCGCCTTCGTGGTGTCCACTTCGAACTCGAACCGGCGCGTCATGTCCTCGGTGACGTCCGCGGCGTCCACGTAGAACTGGTCGTACCAGCGGCGCAGCTGGTAGACGGGGCCGTCCTCCTCGCACAGCAGCGGGTTGTCGATCTTGGTCTTGTTCTTCCAGATCTCCACGTCCTGCAGGAATCCGACGCCGATGCCCTTCGCGAGCTTCTGGGCGATCTTGTCCGCGTGCTCGTCGGAGATCCCGGGCATCTTCTTGACCATGATGCCCCACTGCAGCACGAACGACGTCGGCGAAACCGGATAGTGGCAGTTGATCAGCACGTTCTCGATTTCGAAGCCCTGGAAGGAGTTCACCAGCCAGTTGATCATGTAGGAGGGGCCGAAATACGACGCCTCCGAGCGGAGCAGGTTTTCCTCGCCGCCGTAATTGGACGCCATGCCCATGTCCGGGCGGCCCTTGGTGTTGAGGTACTGCGTGGCGATGTGGCCCTCGAACACGTTCTTGAAATACGTGGGGAAGGCGTAGTGGATGTAGAAGAAGTGCGCCATGTCCACCACGTTGTCGATGATCTCGCGGCAGTTGGCGTTCTCGATCAGAATCGAGTCCCAGGTCCAGTTGCTCCACTCGTCGCTGAACGCGCCCTCGACGCGCGGGATCACGACGTTCTCGGGCGGCGGGTTGCCCTCCGGATCGTGCCAGACGAACAGCTGCTTGTTCTCCTCCAGCACCTGCCACGCCCGGGTGCGCGCCCGCAGCGGGACCCGCTTGGCGTAGGGGATCGACTTGCACTTGCCGTTGCCGCCCCATCGCCAGTCGTGGAACGGGCAGGCGATCTCGTCGCCCTTCACCGAACCCTGCGTCAGGTCGCCGCCCATGTGCCTGCAGTACCCGTCGAGCACGTTCAGCTTCCCGGCGGTGTCGGCGAACACGACCAGCTTCGTGCCGAACGCCTGCACCGCGTGCGGCTTGCCGTCGCGGAAGCTGTCGGCGAGCCCGAGGCAGTGCCAGCCGCGGGCGTACCGCGCCGGGGGCGCCCCGGCGTCGATCGTGCGGATCTCGGATCCATCGGTCTTCGGCGTCACTGCCTGCCTCCCGTGCCGGTCTGATCTTCGTTCGCCAGCGCCTGTGCCGCAAGGTAGCCGAACACCATCGCCGGGCCGATGGTCGCGCCCGGTCCGGCGTAGGTCCGGCCCATCACCGGCGCGCCGGTGTTGCCCGCCGCGTAGAGGCCGGGCACGACCGTGCCGTCCTCTCGCAGGACGCGAGCGTTTTCGTCAATCCGCAGCCCGCCCTTGGTGCCCAGGTCGCCGGGCACCACGCGGACCGCGTAGTACGGGGCCTTGGCCAGTTCGCCGAGGCTCGGGTTGGGTCGGTTGCGCGGGTCGCCGTAGTAGTGGTCGTAGGCGCTGAGCCCGCGCTGGAAGTCGTCGTCGACGCCCTTGCGCGCGAAGCCGTTGAACCGTGTGACGGTCTGTTCCAGCGCTTCGGCGGGCACGTCGATCTTCTCGGCGAGCCCGGCCAGCGTCGCGGACTTCGCCACGATCCCGGCCTTGTACCAGCGCCCGGGCAGCGGCTGCCGCGGGCCGAGGCCGGTGAACAGGTAGCGGTCGCGGTAGCGCTGGTCGAACACCAGCCATGCGGGGACGTGCTTGCCCGGGCCGTCGCCGTCGCCGTACATCGCGTGCACGGCCTCGACGTACGGCGCGGATTCGTTGACGAACCGCGTGCCGTCGGCGTCGACCATCAGGCAGCCGGGCCGCGAACGCTCGGCGAGCGCGAACCACGGGCCGCCGGTGAGCGGGAACGACGGGCCCCACCAGGCGTCGTCCATCAGGTCGGTCGCCGCGCCGAGCTTGAGCCCGGCGTTGATGCCGTCGCCGGTGTTCGCCTCCGCGCCGACGGTCCATTCGGTGCCGATCGGCGCGCGCTGGTACTTGGTGCGCATCTCTTCGTTGTGCTCGAAGCCGCCGCAGGCCAACACCACGCCGCGGCGCGCGCGGAACAGTGTCTCCTCGCCGTCGCGGCGGGCCACGATGCCGGTGACGACGTCGTTTTCCACCTGCAGATCGACCAGCGGCGTGTCCAGCAGGACCTCGACGCCCGCGTCCCGCAGACCCTTCCGCAGCCCGGCCGCAAGCGCTTGCCCCATGGACAGCGGCTGCTGTCCGCGAACGCGTCCGACCAGCCATTTCATCCCGAGCGACAGCATCCGGGCGAAGCCGCGCGGATGCCGGGCGATCAGGCTCAGCCAGCGGTAGTCCGACTGGGTGATCGGAACGCCGAGCGGCGGCGCGCTGTAGGGCGGTTCGAGCCGCGCGAGGTCGTCGCCGAGGAGTTTGCCGTCGAGCGGCTTCGGCTCCACCGACCGGCCGCCGGGACGCCCGCCGGGTGCTTCGGGGTGGTAGTCGCTGTATCCGGGCACCCACTGGAACTTTAGCGGCGTGTTCCGCGTGACGAACTCCAGCACCTCCGGGCCGTGGTCGAGGAAGGTCGTGCGCAACTGCTCCGGCACGACGTCGCCGACGATCGATTCCAGGTACTGCCTCGCCCGTTCGGGGGGTTCTTCGATGCCCGCGGCCCGCAGCGCGTGGTTGCCGGGCAGCCAGACGCCCCCGCCGGAGCGGGCGGTCGAACCGCCGAAGCAGGCTGCCTTTTCCAGCACCACCACGGAAAGGCCGCGATGGGCGGCGGCGAGCGCGGCGGTCATCCCGGCGGCGCCGCTGCCGGCCACCACCACGTCGTACTCGTCCGACATGCCACCTCACATGCAACGTGTTATCGGCTAAAGCTGGCCTGCTCGGGGCCACTTCCGTCACCATAGACGAGAACGTGTTCCAGTTCTAGGGTGGCGGACTATGGACGAGCTCGGGGCGGACGTCGTGATCATCGGAGCCGGCGCGGCCGGCGTGTGCGCGGCCATCGAAGCGGCCGACGCGGGCGCCGAAGTGCTGCTGGTCGACCGGTTCTCCGGCGGCGGTGCCAGTCGCGTGAGCGGCGGCGTGGTCTACGCCGGGGGAGGGACGCCGCAGCAGTGCGCCGCGGGTGTCGACGACAGCGTGGACGCGATGTACGCGTACCTGCGGATGGAAACCGGCGACGTCGTGTCGGAACGGACGTTGCGGCGGTTCTGTGAGGAAAGCGTCGACATGGTGGCCTGGCTGGAACGGCAAGGCGTGCCGTTCGAGGGCAGCATGTGCGACTACAAGACCTCGTATCCCAGCAACAAGCACTATCTGTATTACTCCGGCAGCGAACTGTCCGGCGGCTTCCGCGATGTGGCGAAGCCCGCGCCGCGCGGACACCGGGTCAAGGGGCCGGGTACTTCCGGGAAGCTGCTGATGAAGCAGTTGCTGGCGGCGGCTCGCGAGCGCGGGGTGAAGGTGCTGCCGCAGACGCAGGCGATGAACCTGATCACGGATGACTCCGGCACGGTCACCGGGGTGCTCACGCACAGTTTGCGGGACGCGCCTTCGTGGGTGCGGGCGCGGCATGCGCGGCTTGCGGATTGGGCGGCCAAGCCGGGTATTTACGTGCCGCCGATGCGGCGGTCGCTGCATCGGCGGGTCGAGAGGATTGAGCGCAAGCACGCGCGTGAGCTGCGGATCAGTGCGCGCCGGGGTGTTGTGCTGGCGGCGGGCGGGTTCATCGTGAACCGGGCGATGGTGCGCGAGCATGCGCCCGCGTATCGAGGCGGTCTGGATCTCGGGACCTCCGCCGATGACGGTTCCGGCATCCGGATGGGCGTGGAGGTCGGCGGGCGTACGGCTGAGCTGGACCGGGTGTCGGCGTGGCGGTTTCTGACGCCCCCGTCGGCGTTTCTCGGCGGGCTGCTGGTGGACGCGGACGGGCGCCGGATCATCGACGAATCCCGGTACGGCGCGGCGATCGGCGAGCGCATGATCGCCGAGCACGGCGGACGCGGCTGGCTGCTGGTCGACGAGCCGATCGTCTCCGAAGCCCGGCGCGACGGGCGAAAACAAGGCCAATGGTTCGCGACGCTGCAGCTGCGCTACCTGCTGGGCAAAGGCCGGGTGACCGCCGGGACGATCGAAGAAGTGGCCATGCGCGCCGGAATCGACCCGGACGGGCTGGCGGTGACTTGCGCCGAATACCAGCGCGGCCCGGACCCAGCGGGCAAGCCCGAGGACTTCGCGCGACCGTTGGACACGCCGCCGTACTCGCTGATCGACGTGTCGGTGAAACCGAACCTCGGCTACCCGTGCCCGATGCTGACTTTGGGCGGTCTCGTGGTGGACGAGGACACCGGCGCGGTGGCCGGCGTACGCGGTCTTTACGCCGCCGGACGCACCGCGGTAGGAATCTGTTCCAGGTCGTATGTGAGCGGCCTTTCGCTGGCCGACTGCGTGTTTTCCGGCCGCCGGGCGGGATTGCACGGCGCGCGTGGGGAAGGCCGCGTCGACAAAAACGAGAACGTGTTCTAGTCTTGAGCGTGTCGAGCGAGAGAGGACGGCCGATGAGCGAGCTGGCTGCCGTGATCGCGGGGGTGCGCGACCTTCTTCCCGTGCTGCGGGAACGCGCACAGGAGACCGAGGACGCCCGTCGGATCCCCGCCGAATCAGTGAAAGCGCTGCAGGAGACCGGATTTTTCCGCCTGCTGCAACCGAAACCGTACGGCGGCTTGGAAGCCGACCCGGTCACCTTCTACACCGCGGTCAAGATGATCGCGAGCGCCTGCGGGTCCACCGGCTGGGTCGCGTCGATTCTCGGCGTGCACCCGTGGCACGTCGCGTTGTTCGACGCGCAAGCCCAGGAGGACGTGTGGGGCGAGGGCGGTGAGGGCCGCGACGTGCGGATTTCTTCTTCGTACGCGCCGATGGGCAAGGCGACTGTCGTCGAGGGCGGCTACCGGCTGTCCGGGCGATGGAGCTTCTCGTCCGGAAGCGACCACTGCACGTGGGTGCTGCTGGGCGGGCCGGCGTTCGCCGACGGCAAGCCGGTGGACTTCTGCACGTATCTCGTGCCGATCTCGGACTACTCCATTGTGGACGTCTGGGACACGGTCGGGCTGCGCGGCACCGGGTCCAACGACATCGTCGTCGAGGACGTGTTCGTGCCGAAGCACCGCGCGCTGAGCTTCATGGCGACGTCGAAATGCAAGACCCCGGGCCAGGAAGTCAACCCGGGTCCGCTGTACCGGCTGCCCTACGGCTCCGTGCACCCGAGCACCATCACCGCGCCGATCATCGGGATGGCGCAGGGCGCGTACGACGCGCACGTGGAGCACCAGGGCAAGCGGGTGCGGGCGGCGTACGCGGGCGAACAGTCCAAAGAGGACCCGTTCTCGAAGGTGCGGATCGCGGAAGCGAGCAGCGAGATCGACGCGGCCTGGCTGCAGCTGACGCACAACATCGACGAGCTGTACCAGCTGGCCTGCAAAGGCGAGAAGCTGCCGTTCAGCACGCGGTTGCGGGTGCGCCGGGACCAGGTGCGCGGCACCGAGCGGGCGATCTCCGCGATCGACCGGCTTTTCGAGAACTCCGGCGGCCGCGCGTTGCAGCGAGGCACGCCGATCCAGCGCTTCTGGCGCGACGCGCACGCGGGCCGGGTGCACGCGGCGAACGACGCGGAGCGCGCGTACGTCATGTTCGGCACCGGCGAGTTCGGCTTGCCCGTCGAGAATGCGATGGTCTGATGGCACCCGAAGGTTCCTATGTAGACACTGCGGGCGGCCTTCGCCTGCACTATCACGAGGCAGGCGCGGAAAACGCCGAGACAGTGCTGTTGCTGCACGGCGGCGGCCCCGGTGCCTCGGCGTGGAGCAACTTCGGCCGGAACCTGCCGGTGTTCGGAAAGTCTTACCGCACACTGGCGATCGACCAGCCGGGCTTCGGCCGGTCCGACAAGCCGACTGAGCACCCGCAGTACTTCCGGCACAGTTCGGACGCGGTCGTCGGCCTGATGGACCGGCTCGGCATCGAGAAAGCGCACATCGTCGGCAACTCGCTCGGCGCGGGCGCGGCGGTCCGGCTCGCGCTGAACCATCCGGGACGCGCGGGGCGGCTGGTGCTGATGGGCGCGGGCGGGTTGAGCGTCAACCTGTTCGCCCCGGATCCGACCGAAGGCGTGCGGCTGCTGTCCAAGTTCGCCGGGGATCCGACCCGGGAGCGGATGGAAGCGTTCCTCCGGATCATGGTGCACGACCAGGCTTTGGTGACCGACGAGCTGATCGACGAACGCTTCGAGATCGCGCGTTCGCCGGAGTCGCTCGCCGCGATGCGGGCGATGGGCAAGTCGTTCAGCCTGCCGGATTCCTTCGAGGAAGGCATGTTGTGGCGCGAGGCTTACCGCCTGCGCCAACGGGTCTTGCTCGTGTGGGGCCGGGAGGACCGGGTCAACCCGCTCGACGGCGCGTTGCTGGCGCTGAAGACGATTCCGCGTGCGCAACTGCACGTGTTCGGCGGCTGCGGCCACTGGGCGCAGCTGGAGAAGTTCGACGAGTTCAACCGACTCGCCCTCGACTTCCTCGGGAGTTCGTGATGGCTATCCGTTCGCTGGGCTATCTGCGCATCGAGGCCACGGACATGGACGCCTGGCGCGTCTACGGGCTGAAGGTGCTCGGCATGGTGGAGGGTTCGGGCACCGACCCGAACGCGCTTTACCTGCGCATGGACGATTTCCCGGCGCGATTGGTGATCGTGCCGGGGGAGAAGGACCGCTTGGCGGTCGCGGGCTGGGAAGCGGCCAACGCCGCGGAACTGGACGAGGTCCGCACCAGGCTCGACGCGGCTTCGGTGCCGTACAAGGAAGGCGCGCCCGAAGAGCTGGCCGACCGCCGCGTCGCGGAAATGATCAGCTTCACCGATCCGTCCGGCAACACCCTGGAGGTGTTCCACGGCGTCGCGCTGCAGCACCGGCGGGTGGTGAGCCCGTACGGCCACCGCTTCGTCACCGGCGAGCAGGGCCTCGGCCACGTGGTTTTGTCGACCCACGACGACGAGGCCGCGCTGAGGTTCTACCGGGACGTGCTGGGCTTCCGGCTCCGCGACTCGATGCGCCTCCCGCCGCAGATGGTGGGCCGTCCGGCCGACGGCGACCCGGCGTGGCTGCGGTTCTTCGGCTGCAACCCGCGCCACCACAGCCTGGCGTTCCTGCCGATGCCGACGCCGAGCGGGATCGTGCACCTGATGGTGGAGGTCGAGGAGACCGACGACGTCGGGTTGTGCCTGGACCGCGCGAAGCGCAAGAACGTCCCGATGTCCGCGACGCTGGGCCGGCACGTGAACGACCTGATGCTGTCGTTCTACATGAAGACCCCCGGCGGCTTCGACGTCGAGTTCGGCTGCGAGGGCCGTCAGGTCGAGGACGAGGACTGGATCGCGCGCGAAAGTACCGCGGTTTCGTTGTGGGGTCACGATTTCTCGGTGGGATCACAATGACAGCCGCCGTTCCGGAGGCAGTGCCGGACCGGTTTCGCGAGGTGCTGGGCCACTTCTGCACCGGCGTAACCGTGGTGACCGGCTTTGTCGAGGGCTCCGCCAGCCTGGCCGATTACGCCAGTTCGCCCGCGCCGACCGGACCGGTGGGTTTCGCCTGCCAGTCCTTCGCGGCGTTGTCGCTGGACCCGCCGCTGGTGCTGTTCTGCGTCGCCCGGACGTCGCGCACCTGGCCCGCGCTGGCCGCGGCGGGCACGTTCGCGGTGAACGTGCTCGCCGAAGACCAGCAAGCGGTCTGCGCCGAGTTCGGCCGCCGCGGCGGCGACAAGTTCTCCGGAGTGTCCTGGCGGCCCGCCCCCTCGGGCGCGCCGCTGCTGGACGGAGCCCTGACCTGGGTCGACTGTGAAGTGCAGGCCGTCCATCCGGCCGGGGACCACTACGTGGTGGTCGGCCGCGTGACCGCGCTGGGCGAGACGTCCGACGCCCGCCCGCTGCTGTTCCATCGCGGCCGGTACACGGTCACCGAACCGGTGCCGGACGCGCTCACCGCGCTCATGCCCTGGCCCCGCCCGGACGACTGGCTCTGACTTCGCGCGGGTGTTCGTGCTACTTCCAGCGGAAGTGCACGAACACCCGCCCGAAGTTGTCTTTGTCCTTCTCGACGCGGTGGTAGAGCGCCTTGACGTCCTTGCGCTCCAGAAATCGCAGCACATGCTTCTTCAGCTGCCCGGACCCCTTGCCCGGGATGATCTCCACGAGCGGCGCCTTCTTCGCGACCGCCTCGTCGATGACCGCGCGCAGCGCCCGGTCGATCTCCCCGCCGCGGTTGTAGATGTCGTGGAGGTCGAGCTTGAGCTTCATGCCTTCTTCCTACCCCATGCCCTCATAGTCGACATCGACTACTCTTCTGCGTATAGTCGATCCTGACTAAGGAGCTGTGGTGAAGCGACGCGTGGTGGGGAATCCGCTCGGGCTGGCCGTGCTGGCGGGCTTGCTCGAGGAGCCGATGCATCCGTACGAGATGGCTCGGCGGCTGGTGGAGTACGGCAAGGAGCGGGATTTCAAGTACACCCGCAGCTCGCTGTACATGGTGGTCGGGCAGTTGGAGAAGGCCGGGTTCATCGCGGCTCAGGAGACGCTGCGCGATTCGGCGCGTCCGGAGCGGACGGTCTACGCCATCACGCCCACCGGCCGGCTCGAGCTGTTCGACTGGATGCGCGAACTCGTCGCCGAACCGGCCGCCGAATACCCGTTGTTCGGGGCGGCGCTGTCGCTGTTCATGGTGCTGCCCGCGGACGAGGTCCGCGAGCTGCTCGGGCAACGGCTCGCCGCGCTCGACGCGATCGCCGAGGACATCCGCGCGGCGATCGAACGCGGGCGCGAGCAGGGGCTCGCCTGGTGGTTCCTGGTCGAGGAGGACTACCGGCTGGTGAAAGCCGAGGCGGAGCGCGGCTTCGTCGAACGGCTCGCCCAGTCGGTCGCCGGGGAGGACTACCGGCAGGTGCGGGAAACCTATTTCAAGGGGAGAACATGAACGTATTAGTGATCGGCGGCGGCATCGCCGGCGCGACGACCGCGATGGCCTTGCAACGGGCCGGAATCGGGGCCGTCGTGTACGAGGCTTATCCGAAGGCGGCGGACGGAATCGGCGGCGCGCTGACGCTGTCTCCCAACGGCCGCAACGCTTTGCGCCAAATCGACGCGGACGACGCGGTGGCCGCGGTCGGCGTCGAGGTGCCCGGAATGGTGATGCAGAACCACAAAGGCCGCGTGGTCGGAAGATTCGACGGGCTGCCGGGCCTGCCGTCGAGCCTGCTGCTGCGCCGGGACCGGCTGTACCGCGCGCTGATGGACGAAGCGCTGAGCCGGGGTGTCGCGGTTGAATTCGGCAAACGCCTGAAGTCCGTCGAGAACAAACCGGACCAGGTGATCGCGCATTTCGCGGACGGTTCCTCCGCGGCAGGCGACGTGCTGATCGGCGCGGACGGCATCAACTCGGCGGTCCGGTCCGCTTTGGACCCGGCAGCGCCCGCGCCGCGCTACGCCGGGTTGCTCGGGCTCGGCGGCTGGATCCGCAACCC
The DNA here is from genome assembly GCF_055633655.1 of Amycolatopsis sp. NPDC114503. NCBI lineage: Bacteria > Bacillati > Actinomycetota > Actinomycetes > Pseudonocardiales > Pseudonocardiaceae > Amycolatopsis > Amycolatopsis sp. NPDC114503. The sequence goes on from NZ_JBVKDT010000007.1 coordinate 385,102, forward strand.
GGGCTTGCCGGTCACCGGGAACTATCAGCATTTCGCCTTCGGCAAGCGGGCGTTTTTCGGCTACTTCATCGACGCGGACGAGATTCTCTGGTTCAGCAACGTCCCCGCCGCCGATCCGGCCGAGGCGAAGACAGCCGCTCCGGGACACTGGCTCTCGGTGCTGCGAGAACGGCACGCGGACGACACCCCGGCGCGGGACATCATCGCCCTGCTGAAGCCCGAAGACGTTCTCCAGCCCGGGATCCTGGAATCCATCCCGACGGTGCGGACCTGGAGCCGCGGCCGGGTCGTCCTGGTCGGCGACGCCGCGCATCCGACGTCGCCGAGTTCCGGGCAGGGAGCTTCGCAGGCGATCGAGAGTTCGCTCGAACTCGCTCGCGCTTTGCGGGACTCTCCGGACGTGGCAACGGCTTTCGCCCAGTACGAGGTGGCCCGGCGGGAGCGGGTCGAGCGGATCATCGCCCAGGCGGCGAAGACCAACAACGACAAGGCGGCGGGCCCGGCGGCGCGGATTGTGCGCGACTTGCTGATGCCCGTGATGATGAAGACGGTGATGACGCCGGAGAAGATGTTCGGCGACCTGCATCGGCACCGGATCGAGTTCGCGTCCTCGCGCACCTCGGTCTAGCGGAGGCACGCGAGCGCGGACCGGCGCACGCGGTCGGTGCGGTCGAGCAATCCCAGCACGGTCAAGGCATCCGGGGGACCGCCGGTCCGGATTACCCGGAGCTGGGTCTGTTCGGACGCGCGCAGCAGATCGTCGGCGCGCCAGTCGGGTCCGTGCGTGACGGCGTGGACGAGCGCGGCCGGGTCCTGACGCTGGCGGACGGGGAGACCGTCCGTCAGCCCAGGGTCTGCCACCACCCGTCCACGGGCGGCGGGGCGGACGCGTCGATCCGCTGCCCTGGCTTCGGGATCGCCAGCGCGAGGTCGTTCGCCTTGGCCTCCCGCCACACCCGGTCCGCGGGATCCGACCAGCTGTGCGTCGCGAGCGTGAACGTCGCCCAGTGCACCGGGACCAGCAGCCCGCCGCGCACGTCCAGGTGGGCGGCGACGCCTTCCTCCGGCGTCATGTGGATGTCCGGCCAGTGCGGGGCGTACGCGCCGACCTGGACGAGCGTCGCGTCGAACGGGCCGTACTTCGCGCCGATCTCGGCGAAACCGCCGAAATACCCGGTGTCGCCGCTGTAGTAGACGCGATGCTCCGGACCGGCGAGCACCCACGACGCCCACAGCGTGCTGTCGTTCGCGAGACCGCGGCCGGAGAAATGCTGTGCGGGAGTGGCGACGAACCGGATCTCGGCCACGAACGCGTCCTCGTGCCAGTCGAGTTCGATGATCCGCGAGGCCGGGACGTGCCACCGCTCGAGGTGCGCCCCGACGCCGAGCGGAACGAGAAACGGCGCGTCGGTCAGCGCGATCAACGCGCGGACGGTGGGCAGGTCCAGGTGGTCGTAGTGATCGTGGGAGATCACGATCGCGTCCAGCCTGCCCAGCTCGCGCAGCGAAACCGGGGGAGCGTGCAGCCGCCGCGGCCCGGCGAAGGCGGCGGGCGAAACCCGGTCGCCCCACACCGGATCGCACAGCACCCGGGCGCCGTCGATCTCCACCAGCGTGGACGCGTGCCCGTACCAGGTGAGGAAAAGACCGTCGTCCGAGGACGCGGCCGGCGAGGAGACCAAGGGGACCGCACCGCCCGGCCGGCGGCGGGCACGGTCTTCGCCGAAGAGGTATTCGCGCACGAGCCCGCCGGGGGAGGAGGGCGTCGCGCGAGTGGAGGCGGCGTTGTGGAACACGCCGTCGGCGTACTGCGGAGACTGGCGCATCCGCTCCGCACGTGCTCCGGCCGCCTTCGCGCCGAAGGCCGCCGGAGTCAGTGCTTGGAACGTCATGCCACCAAGTCTACGAAGCCTTCCTGAGAGGTGCCCCAGCTTCGTGCAGGTGCCGCAGCGTCTGCCGATACGAAGACACCAGGCCCGTCCGCAGGTACGAGATGCCGATTTCGGCGCAGTACGCCTCCACCATCGGCTGAGCCCGGCGCAGGTGCACCGACGGCATGCTCGGGAACAAATGGTGCTCGATCTGGTGGTTGAGGCCGCCGAGCAGGACGTCGATCACCGGTCCGCCCGCGACGTTGCGCGAGGTGAGCACCTGCTTGCGCAGGAAGTCCAGCTCCGTTTTGCCGGTCAGCGTCGGCATGCCCTTGTGGTTCGGCGCGAAGATCGAACCCATGTACACGCCCCACAGCCCCTGGTGAACCGCGAAGAACAGCAGCGCGAGACCCGGCGGAAGGACGATGAACAGCGCGGCGAGGTACACCGCGATGTGGGTGAACAGCAACGCGGCTTCGAGCCCGCGGCGGCGCAGGCCCGGGCGCGCGACGGCGCGGATGCCGGAGACGTGCAGGTTGAGGCCTTCGAGGGTGAGCAGCGGGAAGAACAGCAGCGCCTGATGACGGCCGATGAACCGGGGCACGCCGCGGGCTTCGCGGGCCTGGCGCTGGGACCAGACGAGAACGTCCGGGTCGACGTCCGGGTCCAGCTCCTCGTGGTTCGGGTTGGCGTGGTGGCGGGTGTGCTTGTCCATCCACCAGCCGTAGCTCATGCCGATGCCGAGGTTCCCGGCCAGCCGCCCGGCGATCTCGGCGGAACGGCGGGTCCGGAACACCTGCCGGTGCGCCAGGTCGTGCGAAAGCAGGGCGATCTGCCCGAACATGAACGCCTGGAACGCGGCCACGGCGAGCTGCCACCACGAGTCGCCGAGCAGCGCGAACGCGACCCAGCCTCCCGCGAACAGCACGGTCACGAGCGCGATTCGAGCGGTGTAGTAGCCGGGGCGGCGGTCGAGCAGACCGGCGTCGGTGATCCGGCGGCAGAGCCGGGCGAAGTCGCTTCCCGGCCGTGGGGGCGAGGGGAGGGCGAGTTTTTCGGTGGTCACGGGGGGAGTATTGCGGCGCGGCGCCCCGGCGGGAAACCTGCAGGCCCGACGAATCGTGCTGGGGTTGCCCCCACCCCCCGCCTGTGCATCCCCGAAGCAGTGCAGTTCAAGCAGGTGGCGGGCCCCCGGACGGCCTTCCCGGGCCCCGGAATTTCACCGGCGCAACACCCTCCGAACGGCCTATGGCGCCCGGCAACCGGCCCAACGCCCCGTACGGCCGGTTGCCGGTATCCCGCCGCGGTCCGGTTTGCCTCCAGATGTCCTCAGTGCGGCTCGCCGCCGGACCGCCGCCGGGTCACCTCCGCGATGCTCGCCCAGTCCAGATCCGCGCCGACCTGCTCGACCGCGGTGGCGAAGACGTCCCGCAGAACCGGTCCGGCGGGCAGTTCGACGCCCAGCTCGCGGGCGGTGCCGAGCGCGAGGTCCAGGTCCTTCAGGCCGAGCGCGGCGGTGAACCCCGGCGGGGTGTAGGAGCTGGCGGCGATGGCGTCCCCGTAGCCTCGGTAAACCGCGCCGGGAAAGACGGAATCGGTGATCATGTCGACGAACCGCCCGGCGTCCAGCCCGGAGTGCTGCAGCATGGTGATCGACTCGGACAGCGCCTGCAACGCGTGAATGATCAGATAGTTCACCGAGATCTTCGCCGTCGGCGCGGCGTCCACGGAGTCGCCGAACTCCCAGACCCGCCGTCCGATCGCGGCGAGCATCGGCGCCGTTTCGGCACGGACGTCCGCGTCGCCGGAGACCAGCACGGCCAGCTTCCCGGCCGCCGCGGCTTCCGGGCGGCCGACCACCGGCGCACTGAGGTATCGCCCGCCCAGCGCGGCGAACTCGCGGGCGGCCGCCGGGCTGATCGTCGCGTGGTTGACGTGGACGAAGCCCTCCGGAGCGGAGCGGATCCGCTCGGCGGTGAACACCTGCCGCACCGCGTCTTCGTTGCTCAACATGGAAAAGACGGTCCCGGTGGCGATCGCGTCCTCGGGAGTCGCGCCCACGGTCGCGCCTCGCGCTGCCAGGTCGTCCGCTTTGCCCGCGCTGCGGCTCCACACGGTGACGTCGTAGCCCGCGTCGAGCAGGCGTCCGGCGATGGCGGTGCCCATTCTCCCGAGCCCGATGAAACCTGCCCGGCGGGATGGTTCAGCCATGGTCATTCCTCCGTAATCCGGTTCGTAATCCGGTTCATTGACGGTTCAGCGCTTCGGTCATTTCCTCGTCGATCTCGCGCAGCAGCGCACGATTCGGGCGCAGCGTGCCGTCGAGGTCGAGCAGTTGCCCGTTGTCGTCCACGTCCGCGTCGGTGATGACGGCTTCGACGTGCGTGTCCAGCACTCGCATGTGCAATCCGTGCAGGACGCCGACGAACTGCTCGGCGGCCTTGCCTCCGCCGTGGGAGCCGTAGGTGAGCAGGCTCGCGGGCCGATCGCGCCACTCCTGGTAGAGAAAGTCCAGCGCGTTCTTGAGCACCCCCGGATAGCCCCAATTGTATTGCGGGAAAACGAAAACGAAGCCGTGGTAGCTCTGCACGAGCTCGCTCCAGGCCCGCGTGTGCTCGTGCTCGTACTGCTGCGCCGCGGCCTTGACGGGCTCGTCCAGGAACGGCAACGCGATCTCCGCGAGATCGATCAATCCGTAGCCAAGTTCGCTGTCCTCCTGCAAACGGGAGCGCGCCCAGTCCGCGATACCCCCGCAAATCCGGGACGGCCGAGTGCTGCCCACGACGACAGCAACGCGTTTCTTGCCTGTCACAGGCGCATTCCCCTTGGTTCGTCTCACGGACTGTTGGTGTCACGAACCAAAATAGTTGGTGTCACGAACTAAGTCAAGCTAACCTGACCCCCGTGACCGCTTCCCCGCCCGCAGACGCCCCGCCGCCGGAACTGAACCTGACCGACGCCCTAGTCCAGCTGTCGTTCATCGTGCAAGCCGTCCTGGGCCGCCTGGCCGGAGAACAAGGACTGTCAGTCACCCAGCTGCGCATGCTCGCCGTCCTGGACGACCGCGAGATCGGCATGCGGCAACTGGCCGGAATCCTGGAACTGGAAAAGTCCAGCGTCACCGGCCTGGTAGACCGAGCCGAACGCCGAGGCCTGGTCCAACGAACCGCAGTCCCCGGCAACCGCCGCGCCGTACACGCAACAGTCACCCCAGCCGGCCGAGCCGTAGTGCACCGAGTGCGCGACGCGATCGACACCGAACTGGGCCAACTGGCGGCAACCCTGAGCGACACCCGCCAAGACACCTTCCGCCGCACCGTCGAGTCGCTAATCCACCACTACACAACCCAACACGCCATCCCCCTCTAGCTCACACCCCCCGCGCACCCAGACCCACTTCGCCGCGCCCCCCTTTCCCGACCCAGCCGCGGGATCGCGTCGGCGTGAGGAGGGGCAGTGTGCACGGCCCCCAGGGCCGGGCGCACTGCCCCTCCTCACGCCGACTTAAAGGCGATCCCGCCCGCGGCGGCGGAGCCGACGCCATCAAACACAGCCCTGCCGCACCACCAACCCCAAGCCGCCCCATCCCCCCTCCCACTCCACCCTCCGAACACTGCCAACCCTCCCTCCTTCTGACACCGTGTCCCCATGCGCAGCTACTACCTCCCCCCAATCGTCCCCGTAGTCGCTCTCGTCCTGATGCCGTTCCTCCCCTTCGTCAACTCCTCCGGCCTCTGGCTGGGCCTTCCGAAGATGATGGTCTGGGGCGCCTTCTGGTGCCTGATGTTCACCCCGGCCCTGCTGGTGTCGGAACGGCTCATGTCCCGCCGCGGACAGGAGGATTGACGATGATCCTCGCCTTCACTCTCGCCGGCATCGTGCTGATCGGCGTGCTCGGTTTCGTCGGCCGCCGCCGTCCCGCCGCGGACCTCGCGGAATGGACCGTCGGCGGCCGCAAGTTCGGTGCGCTCACCATGTGGTTCCTGCAGGCGGGCGAAGTCTTCACCACCTTCACCTTCCTCGGCATGGCCGGGCTCGCGTTCTCCGGCGGCGTGGCCGCGATGTACGCGCTGCCGTATGTGCCGATCGCTTACGTGGTCCTGTTCTTCCTCGCCAAGCGGATCTGGCGGATGGGCAAGGAGCGCGGCTACCTGACCCAGGGCGACTTCCTCGAAGACCGGTTCTCCAGCCGCGCGCTCGGCACGGTGTCGGCGATCCTCGGCGTCGTGTTCGTGCTGCCGTACCTGCAGTTGCAGATCACCGGGCTCGGGCTGATCGTCCGGCTCGTGACCGGCGACCACGCGTCCGGCACGCTCAGCATGGTCGCCGGCAGCGTGCTGGTGGTCGCGTTCGTGCTGTGGGCCGGGCTGCGCGGCGTCGCGGCGACGTCGTATTTCAAGGACGCGATCATGCTCGTCGTCCTGGTGGTGCTGATCATCGCGGTGCCCGCGCATTTCGCCGGCGGCGTGTCCGGGGTGTTCCACAAGATCGACCAGCTGCATCCGGAGAAGCTGTTCGTGCACGCCGGGGCCAATGACCACACGTGGTTCGTCACGAGCATGCTGGTGAGCGCGATCGGCGTCGGGCTGATGACGCTGCCGCACACCTGGCCCGCGCTGATGTCCGCGCGCGATCCGAAGGTGCTGCGCCGCAACTACACCTGGATGCCGGTGTACGAGCTGTGCCTGCTGCTGCCGATGATCATCGGGTTCGCGGCGATCCTGGTGGTGCCCAAGGGAAGCGACCCGAACGGCGTGCTGCTGACGCTGAGCAAGGACGCGCTGCCGGGCTGGGTGACCGGGCTGGTGGTCGTCGCCGCGACGGCCACCGCGATGGTGCCCGCGGCGGGGATCCTGATCGGCATTTCTTCGCTGGTGGCCCGCAACATCGCCCGGGTGCGCAGCGAACGCAAGCAGTTCTGGATCAATCACGGGACGGTCGTGCTGGCCAGCGCGCTCGCGCTGGTGCTCGGCATCTTCCGGCCGGATCTGCTGGCGAACCTGCTGCTGCTCACCTATTCCGGGTCGGTGCAGCTGGCCCCGGCGAACCTGCTGGGCTTCCTGAAGAAGGTCCCGGTCGGCAAGGCCCCGGTGTTCGCCGGGCTGCTGGCGGGCGAGGTCGTGGTGATCTGGCTGACCTTTGTGGACACCAAGCTCGTCGGCACGGTCAACGTCGGGCTGGTCGGGCTGGCGGTTAACGTGGTCGTGCTCGCGATCGCGGCAGCCATCGAACGGGCCGTGACCCGGTCCGGAGATGTCGTGCAGACAGGAGAACCGGTATGACGCGGACCCTTTTCGCCGGCGGCACGGTGTTCGACGGGACGGGCAGCCCGCCCGCGCCCGCGGACGTCGTGGTCGAGGACGGCCGGATCGTCGCGGTCGGCACCGGCCTCGACGGCGACCGCGCGGTGGACTGCACCGGCGCGATGCTGCTGCCCGGGATGTTCGACTGCCACGTGCACGTCACGGTGTCGGATCTCGGGTTGCTGCAGCGGGTGCAGAAGCCGTTCTCGTACCAGTTCTACGAGGCGGCCCGGAATCTGTGGACCACGCTGAAGCTCGGCATCACCACGGTGCGCGACGCCGCCGGGGCCGACCTCGGCATCAAACAGGCGGTCGCGGACGGCCTGATTCCCGGGCCCCGCCTGGAAATCGCGGTCGGCCTGATCAGCCCGACCGGCGGGCACGGCGACGGCTGGATGCCGTCCGGGCATTGCGTTCCGCTGTCGCTCCCGCATCCTGGCCGCCCGAGCGCACTGGCCGACGGCCCGGACGAGATGCGCCGGGTCGCGCGCACCCTGCTGCGGGCCGGGGCCGACGTGCTGAAGGTCTGCACCACCGGCGGGGTGCTGTCGCCGCGGGACGATCCCCGGCATTCGCAGTTCACGCCTGAGGAATTGGACGTCCTGGTCGCCGAAGCGACCATGCAGGGGCGGGCGGTGATGGCCCACGCGCAGGGCTCGGAGGGGATCAAGAACGCCGTCCGCGCCGGGATCCGGTCGATCGAACACGGCATCTACCTCGACGACGAGGCGATCGAACTGATGCTCGCGCGCGGCACGTGGCTGGTCCCGACGCTGGTGGCTCCGGTGAACGTCATCCGCGCGGCGGCCGCGGGCGCGGCGCTGCCGGATGCGGTGGTGCAGAAGGCGAAAGAGGTCGCGGAGGTGCACCTGGATTCGGTGCGCCGGGCCGTCGCGGCCGGGGTCCGGATCGCGATGGGCACCGACAGCGGCGTCGGCCCGCACGGGACGAACCTCGAAGAGCTGGAGCTGATGCGCTCGGCCGGGATGAGTCCCGCGGACGTGCTGGTCGCCGCCACGTCGTCGGCCGCCCGGCTGCTGGGCAAGGACGCCGAACTCGGCAGGCTGGCTCCGGGGTACCGCGCGGACCTCGTGGTCGTTTCGGGCGATATCTACGATTTCCCGTCTTTGGCGGGGAACGTTAGGGAAGTGTGGCAGGACGGAGCGCGCGCGGTTTAGGTGGCGGTTTCATGATCACGGCATACTGTGCGCCGTGATCGTGAAAACCGAGGAACGCCACGCGTCCTGGCTCGAGCTCTTCTTCGACCTGGTCGCGGTCGCCGGCGTCGCCCAGCTCTCGCACCTCGTGCGCGGAACGACCTCCTGGAGCGACGCCGGCCTCTACGTCGTGTGCTTCCTCGCGTTCTGGACCGCGTGGATGTGCTTCACCGTGTACGGCAATGTCACCGGTACGGCGGCCCGCACCATGCCGCTGCTGCTCGCGATGGCCGGGCTGGTCTTCATGGCCGGCTCGGTGCATGACATCGGCGAGCACGCGCAGGGGTTCGCCATTGCTTACGTCGCGGTGCGCGGCCTCGCGAGCCGGGTGTGGGAAGGCCGGGAAAACACGCGGATCATCGTCGAATGGCCGATCGTGCACGCCGGGCTGGGCGTCGTGCCGTGGTTTGTCTCGTTCTGGGTCGACGCGCCGTGGAAGTACGCGCTGTGGGCGCTCGGGCTGGGGATCGACCTGGTGGCCGGGCTGACCATGTCGGGGGAGCAGATCGCGGCCAAGGTGGCGGAACGGGCGACCCAGTCGAAGCGGCCGGTGCCCGGGCTGGCCTTCGCGCATCTGGATCTCGCGCATTTCGGCGAGCGGCTGGGGCTTTTCACGATCATCGTGCTGGGCGAGGGCGTGCTGACGGTCACCGACGCGATGACGGAGATCTCGGACTGGGATTGGTCGTTGCTCTCGACCGTGCTCGGGGTTCTGGCGCTGCTGGCGGCTTTGTGGGGAGCGGCGCTGTTCCAGGGGTTCGGCGGGATTCCGTATCTGTCCCAGACCGCTTGGGGGCCGAGGGTTTTGCTGCCGATGCACTGTCTGGTGGCGGGTTTGCTGGCCGCGTCGGCGGCGGGGTTCGGGGACGTGGTGGAGTCCGTCGCGCACGGCCACGTCGCCGCCGGGACGAGGTGGTTGCTGTGCGGCTGCGTCGCGGCGTTCACGGTGGTGGGCGTGGTCGCGCGGGTGGCTTCCGGGAAGTGGAAGCGGTGGGATTTCGTCGGCGCGCTCGCCGGGTTGGGGATTCCGGCCGCGCTGGGACTCGCCGGCGAAGCGCTGACTCCGGCGCGGTTCTTGTGGTTGCTGCTCTTGGCGCTTCTCCCGGGTTTGGTGCGGGAGTTCCCGCGGCGGAGGCAGGCTGCTGCCGCAGCTTCCGCTTCCTGAAGACCTCCGCGTCCGTGAAGGTTCCCCTCACGACCTCGTAGGTCGTGAGGGGAACCCTGAGGGAATCAGATTCCCTGAAGGTGGCCCTCACGGACGTCTACTGCTTCACGGCTTTCAGTCGTTGGCGAGGAGATCCTTGAGCGCGGCAGCGAATTTCGCCGGATTGCGTTGCGGCGCCAGGTGCGCGCCCGGCGTCTCGGTGAACGGCAGCCCCAGTTCGAGGGCGAGGATTTTGGCGGGCTGGTAGTGGTACCGGCCGCGGCTGGCCTCCCCGGCGACCGGCACGATCTCGGTGTTCGTGCGGCGCAGCGCGCGCAAGTCCGGCAGGTAGTCGAAGAACTCGGTCAGCTCGCGGTCGAACAACCGGAGCCAGTCGCTTTCGTTCGGCAACCGCAGATGCGGCAGGTCGGGCAGAGCGGCTCCGGCGATGCCGTCCGCGAACCGCGTGACCGCGCCCATCAGATCACCTGAACGGGCCAGCCGAACCTGCGCCGCCGCGGCCTCCAGAATCCCCGCGGCGTCCGGCATCAACTGGATCGCGGGCGGTTCGTGCGCGACGAACGTCGTCACCCGATCCGGATACCGCGCGACGAGATCCAGCCCGATCAGCGCACCGGCGCTGGTCCCGAACATCGAAACCGGCCCGCTCCCGCCGACGTGGTCGAGGACAGCGAGCGCGTCGTCCGCCTGCAGGGACACCGGGACCGGCCCGGTCGTGGTGTCGGTGCTGGCGAAATGCCCGCGACGGTCGTAGGCGATCACGGTGAAGTCGGTGCGCAAAAGCTTGACCAGCGCCCGGAATGAGTCCGCCGCGCCGGTCCCGCCGGGGACCAGCAACAGCCGCGGTCCTTCGCCGGTCGTGCGGACGGCCAGTTCGCCGCCCTCGACCGGACAGCGATGCTCGGCAGTCTCCGCATCTTCCGCGATCATGCCGAGAGTCAAGCACAACCCGGGTCACCCGATCGCTTCCGGGACGCCGGTTTTTGTCGGTGGCGGGTGCGAAACTCCGGGAATGACGAGTTGGGATGAGTTCAGTGCCGCCGCCCCGTCGCTGGCCTCGCGCGTACGAGCCCGCTTCGCCGCCGCGGATTCGCACGTCCTGGCCACCCTCCGAAGCGACGGTTCGCCACGGGTAAGCGGTTCGGAGATCGACTTCCGCGACGGCGAGGCCTACATCGGATCGATGCTTGACGCGCTGAAGGCCCGCGACCTCCAGCGCGACGACCGCTTCGCCCTGCACGCCTACCCCGGCATCGAGGAGGGCGGCGACGCGAAAATCGCCGGCCGCGCGGTGGAGATCACCGACCCGGCGGAGGCAGCGCGGATCCAGGAGGGACAGGAGAGCCACCTGTTCCGGCTGGACCTGCGGGAGGCAGTGGTGACGTGGGTGGAGGACAACACGCTGTGGATCGAATCGTGGCACCCGGGGAGCTGGGTGCGCTTCGCGAGGCCGGACAACGGTCCGGCGGTGCGGACGCAGCTGGAGTTGGAGCTGGGGTGATGGTGAGGGTGCTCGGTTGAGGCGGGTCTGCCGGGTCGCGTGGTGGGGCGCGGCGCGGTCGGAGGTGAAGGCAGCGCTGGGCAACCGGAGCACGGCTTGACGGAGGCGGCGGGAACGGAGAGCCGGGAAGCTCGAGAGCGGTCTGGCTGGGGTGAAGGGGAGGGGAGGGGACGGGTGGCTTGAGGAGGTTGGCTGGTCAGGCTGGTTGGCGGGGGCGGTGAGGTTCGTTGGGGCTCGTCGCCTGGGGGCGACGTTGCGCCCGGGGTGGTTGCGTGGGGCACCCCGAAGCTTGATTGTGCTGACGGTTCGGGGGTGCTTGTCAAGGCGGGAAAGATGCCTTGACAAGCACTCCCGAACCGCAGGGAGGCTTCGTATCGGGGTGCGGGGGAGGGGCTGGGTGCCTCGATGGTTTGGGTGCGCGGGGTGCGGGTAGGGGCTGGGTGCCTCGATAGTGAGTGCATCGGCCGCGAGTTGCCGGGTGGGTTGGCGGGGGTGGTGCGGGGGAGCCTGCCTGGGCAAGGCGGGGCGGCCGGGCCTGGCTTGTCGAGCGAGTTGATCGGATGCGCTCGAGAGCCGAGCAGCCGGGAGCGGCGCTGAGCCTGACCGGCTCGGACGAACCGGCCGAAGCTCTAACCTGGGCTGATGAAACTCACGTCCACCGTGCTCGACGCACCCGAACCCGGGCGCTGGCCGAGTTCTACGGGGCGCTGCTCGGGTGGCCGATCGGCGCCGACGAGCCGGAGTGGGTCACCTTGCGTCCGCCCGGAGGAGGGCCGGGGCTGTCGTTCCAGGCGGAGACCCAGTACGTGCCGCCGACGTGGCCAGCCGGTCCCGGGGAGCAGCAGATGCAGCTGCATCTGGACTTCGAGGTCGACGGGCGCGCGGCGTTGGAGGACGCGGTCGCGAAGGCGGTCGGTGCGGGGGCCCGGCTGGCGGAGTTTCAGCCGCAACGGGACGTGCGGGTGTTGCTGGACCCGGCCGGGCATCCGTTCTGTTTCTGGACTGACGACCGGCCCTGGCGACCGGCCCTGACGAGCCCGGCCGGGTCAGCGGCCACCGGAGAACTTCCGCGAGATCACGCCGGGCGCGGTGTCAGCACGGCGAAAACCGGCCCGGATCCGAGACCCGGGCCAGCAGCTCAGATCCGTTCCAAGATCGTCGCCGTAGCCATCGCCCCGCCGGCGCACATCGACACCAGCGCCGTCGTCTTGTCCTGGCGTTCCAGTTCGTGCAGCGCAGTCGTCAACAGCCGCGCCCCGGTGCTCCCCACCGGATGGCCGAGAGCGATCGCTCCGCCGTTGACGTTCACCCGCGACTCGTCCGGATTGTGCATGCGCTGCCACGAAAGCACGACCGACGCGAACGCCTCGTTCACCTCGAACAGGTCCACGTCGCCGATCTTCATCCCGGCCGCGTCGAGAACCCGCGCCGTGGCCTGGACCGGGCCGTCCAGGTGGTAGTACGGCTCCGCTCCGACCAGTGCCTGCCGCCGGATCCGGGCGCGCGGGCGCAGGCCCAGCGAGCGGGCCAGCGAGGCGTCCATGATCAGCACCGCCGCGGCGCCGTCGGAGATCTGGGACGACGATCCGGCCGTGTGGATTCCGTCCGGCACCACCGGCTTCAACCGCGCCAGACCCTCCATTGTGGTCTCTCGCAGTCCCTGATCCCGGTCCACCACACCGGCTTCCGTCGTGACCGGCACGATCTCCCGGGAGAAATGCCCGGCCGCCCAAGCCGCCGCGGCGTTGGCCTGGGAGCGCACCCCGAAAGCGTCGACGTCCTCGCGCGTGATGCCCCGGCGGGCCGCGATCCGTTCTGCCGCACCGTATTGGTCCGGCATGTCGATCGACCACGCGTCCGGCTTGGGGGAGCCGACGCCCTCGCCGCGGTTCGCGCCGAGCGGCACGCGGCTCATCGCCTCGGCGCCGCACGCCACTCCGACGCTGATCGCGTCCGCCGCGATCAGGCCGGCGACCAGATGCGCGGCCTGCTGCGCCGAACCGCATTGCGCGTCGATCGTCGTGGCCCCGGTCGATTCCGGCAGGCCCGCGTGCAGCCACGCGGTGCGGGTCAGGTTGCCGCACTGCTCGCCCGCCTGCGTGACCGCTCCGCCGATCACCTGCTCCACCTGGGCCGGGTCGATGCCCGCCCGGTCGACCACCCCGCGCACGGCCGCGCCCAGCAGTTCGGCAGCGTGCAGGCCGGACAGCCAGCCGCCGCGCTTGCCGATCGGCGTGCGTGCCGCGGCCACGATCACCGGTTCGCCCACGAGTGTCCCCTTTCCGAGCTCCGTACCTCGCAAAACTAGAACACGTTCCTGTTCAACACAAGCGGGCCCATGAATAAGCGGAAGTCGATCACCGGAGTCTGAGCAAGCGCTCACCTGCGTCAATTGGTTCTGGAACGGTAAAGTAAACAGGTTTCACTCAAGCGGGTTCCGTTGGTTAACACCGTATGCTCTACTGGGGTCATAGAACGCGTTGCAGTTGGGTATCACCGCCGATCCCGCGCAGGAGGCCAAGCCGTGGCAGCCCCGCTTTTGCCCGCCGGTTTCGACTTCACCGATCCGGACCTCTACGCCAGCCGGCTGCCCCTGGAGGAGTTCGCCGAACTCCGCCGCACGGCGCCCGTCTGGTGGAACCCGCAGCCGCACAACACCGCCGGATTCGGCGACGACGGCTATTGGGTCGTCACGCGACACGCCGACGTCAAGGCGGTCTCGCGCGACAGCGAGCTCTACTCGTCGAGGGAAAAGACCGCGATCATCCGGTTCGACGACCAGATGACCGCCGAGGGCCTCGACGCCAACCGGCTCGTCCTGCTGAACATGGACGCGCCGCAGCACACCAAGCTCCGCCGGATCGTGTCGAAGGGGTTCACCCCGCGCTCGATCGCGAAGCTCGAGGACACTTTGCGCGACCGCGCCGAGCGAATCGTCCACGAGGCCAAGAAAAAGGGCTCCGGCGATTTCGTCACCGACGTCGCGTGCGAGCTGCCGCTGCAGGCGATCGCCGAGCTGATCGGCGTGCCGCAGGAGGACCGGCTCAAGATCTTCGACTGGTCCAACCAGATGATCGCCTACGACGACCCGGAATACGACCTCGAGCCGATCGCCGCGTCGGCGGAACTCGTCGGCTACGCCTGGAACATGGCCGAGGACCGCCGCCGCTGCCCGATGGACGACATCGTCACGAAGCTCGTCCAGGCCGACGTCGACGGCGAATCGCTCGGCTCCGACGAGTTCGGCTTCTTCGTGATCCTGCTGGCCGTCGCGGGCAACGAGACCACCCGCAACGCCATCACGCACGGCATGAAGGCGTTCCTCGACCACCCGGAGCAGTGGGACCTCTTCAAGGAGAAGCGCCCGAAGACCGCTCCGGACGAGATCGTCCGCTGGGCGACGCCGGTCGTCGCGTTCCAGCGCACCGCGACCCGCGACACCGAACTGGGCGGCGCGCAGATCCGCAAGGGCGACCGCGTCGGGATGTTCTACAGCTCGGCCAACTTCGACCCCGACGTCTTCGACGAGCCGGGCAAGTTCGACATCACGCGCGAGGACAACCAGCACGTCGGCTTCGGCGGCACCGGTTCGCACTACTGCATCGGCGCGAACCTGGCCCGGCTGGAGATCGACCTGATCTTCAACGCGATCGCCGACGTGATGCCGAACATCGCCGAGGCCGCCGCTCCCGAGCGGCTGCGTTCCAGCTGGCTCAACGGAATCAAGCACTACCAGGTCCGCTACGCCTGAGCGGGCGAAACGCCCAGGCGTCCCGCCTGATCGGCAAGGAGCGCGGCGCACCGGCATGATGGCCCCGTGCGCACGACGGTAGACGCGGAATTCGGCGTCCGGGTGACGAAACCCGGCCTCGCCGCGATCTCGGTCGCCGCCGTGCGCGCGGACGCCGGCGAACTCACCGTGTCCGACGCCGGTTCCGCGCGCACCGCCGAGTTCGAGCACGGCACTCGCGCGGAGGTCTACGACCTCTCCGAGGGCGAGCATCGCGTCACCTATCACGGCGAACGCGTGCTGCATCGCGGCAACGCCGAACCCGTCACGCTCGCCGACGTCGCGCGCTACACGCGGCCCAGCCGGTACTGCCCGTCCGACCGGATGGGCGGGCTCCTTCCGCTGGGCATCGGCGATCTCGCCACTGCGCGCGAGCGGGTGCAGGCGATCGTCGAGCACGTGAACCG
Organism: Amycolatopsis sp. NPDC114503; assembly: GCF_055633655.1. Lineage (NCBI taxonomy): Bacteria > Bacillati > Actinomycetota > Actinomycetes > Pseudonocardiales > Pseudonocardiaceae > Amycolatopsis > Amycolatopsis sp. NPDC114503. The sequence goes on from NZ_JBVKDT010000007.1 coordinate 400,356, forward strand.
CAGGCTCGCGTACGTCGTCGGCTCCGGCGGCCCCACCCACGATGCCATCGACACGCTCCTCGCCGGCGAAGGCGTGTGCCGCGACTTCGCGCACGTATGCGTCGCGCTCTGCCGAATCGTGGATGTCCCCGCGCGCTACACCTCGGTGTACGCGCCGGGCTTGCAGCCGATGGACTTTCACGCGGTCTTCGAAGCGGGCATCGACGGCCGCTGGTACGTCTTCGACGCCACCCGGCTTGCCCCGCGCCAGACCATGCTCCGCATCGCTACCGGACGCGACGCGGCGGACACCCCGTTCCTCGCGACGCTGGGCTGCGAACTCGACTTCCTCGGCGCGACCGTCTTCGCCACGACCGACGGGCCGCTGCCGCGTGACGACGGGCACGCCCCGGTCGTACTGGCCTGAATGCGTGTCTTTTGCGACAAACAGCGCGTCCGCTGGGTAGACAGTGACAGTGAAGCGTTCCCGCAAGACTCCTGGGCCGAGCAGATGGGCCCGCGCGCGTGCCCGGTATCGATGGCTGGACCACATCGCCCGCGCCACCAACCGGTACATCGACTACGGCGGCTACCACTACGTCGCGTCGATCACCTACTTCAGCCTGCTGTCGCTGGTGCCGATCCTGATGCTGTCGTCGTCGGCGGCCGGGTTCGTGCTCGCGACGCAGCCGCATCTGCTCGACGCGCTGGTACGCGGCATTTCCGGTTCCCTGCCCGGCCCGATCGGGACGCAGGTGTCGTCGATCCTGACCGGGTTCGTGGAACAGCGCACCGGCGTCGGGGTCGCCGGTCTGGTCGTGGGCCTGTACTCCGGCTGGAACTGGATGAACGCGCTGCGGGACGCGCTCACCGCGATGTACGGCCAGAACCGGTCCGAGGGGCCGCTGCTGCGCACGATCCTGACGGACGTGCTGGCGCTGCTCGGCCTCGCCGCGGCGCTGCTGGTGTCGTTCGGGATCTCGGTGTCCGGCACCGCGGTCGGCCGTTCGCTGCTGGGGCTGGTCGGCGTCGAGGACACGAGCTGGGGGCACAACCTGCTGTCGTTCGTCTCGGTGCCGCTGGCGCTGCTCGCCGACTGGATGGTGTTTCTGTGGGTGCTCACCCGGTTGCCGCGCGAACGCGTCGGCTGGCGCAGCGCGATGCGCGGCGCGGTCGCCGCCGCGGTGGGATTCGAGCTGCTCAAACTGGCCGGCGGGTTCTACCTGAACTTGATCAGCAAATCGCCGTCCGGGGTGGCGTTCGGTTCGGTGATCGGTTTGCTGTTCTTCATCTCGCTGATCGCGCGGATGCTCATCTACATCACCGCCTGGACCGCCACCGCCCGCGACGCTCCGCGCAAACCGATCCAGCCTCCGGCGGCGACACAGCTGCGGCCGATCATCGCGCCCAAGCAGAACAGCACGAAGGCCGCGGTGCTGGGCGCGGTAGTGGGCGCGTTGGGGACGCTGTTCGCCTTGCGGGGGCGGCGAAAGGACTCGTGAGTGTTCCGGCCGGTTCTAACCGGCCGGAACACTCACGAGGGCTTTTCCGAGCCGACGACCCACATGCTGTAGTACTGCGAGCCGCCGCCGTAGGCGTGTCCTAACGCGACTCGGGCACCGTCCACTTGGTAATCGCCAGCGCGGCCCATCACTTGCTTCGCCGCTTCGGAGAACCGCAGCATCCCGGACGCGCCAATGGGATTCGACGACAGCACGCCGCCGGACGGGTTCACCGGCAGCCGTCCGCCGATCGCGGTGTCGCCGGCTTCGGTGATCTTCCAGCCCTCGCCTTCGGCGGCGAAGCCGAGATTCTCCAGCCACATCGGCTCGAACCAGGAGAACGGCACGTAGATCTCCGCGACGTCCACTTCGGACAGCGGATCGGTGATGCCGGCGTCCCGCCACAAGGCGGCAGCGGCGTCGCGTCCGGCTTGCGGGCTGACCTGGTCGCGTCCCGCGAAGGTCGTGGGCTCGGTCCGCATCGCCGTCGAGTGGATCCAGGCGGCACCGCCCGGCACAGCGTCCCCGGCGGCTTCGTCGCCGAGCACCATCGCGCAGGCGCCGTCGGAGGACGGACACGTTTCGTCGTACCGAATCGGGTCCCACAGCATCTGCGACGCCTGCACCGACTCGACGGTGATGTCGGACTGCTGCAAGTGCGCGAACGGATTCAGCGCGCCATTGCGCCGATCCTTCGCCGCCACGATCGCGCCGATGTGTTCGGGCGCACCGGAACGGCGGATGTACGAACGCACGTGCGGCGCGAAATACCCGCCGGCTCCAGCGCCGACCGGCATCTGGAACGGCGGCAGGATCGACAGGCCCCACATGGCGTTCGACTCGGACTGCTTCTCGAACGCCACCGTCAGCACGCGCCGGTGCACGCCGGACTGGATCAGCGACGTGGCGACCAACGCGGTCGACCCGCCCACCGAACCCGCGGTGTGCACGCGGATCAACGGCTTTCCGTTCGCGCCCAACGCGTCCGAGAGAAACAGTTCGGGCATCATGACGCCCTCGAACAGGTCCGGCGCCTTGCCGATGACGACAGCCTCGATGTCGTCCCAGCCGACCTGGGCGTCCGCCATCGCGCGGTCGATCGCTTCGCGGAGCAGACCGGCCATCGACACGTCGGTGCGCTTCGCGCGGTGGTGCGTCTGCCCGGTCCCGAGCACCGCGGCGAGCTGCTTGGTCATCGTGCCTCCAGCACGGCGAGGAGGTTCTGCTGCAGGGCCGGTCCGCTGGTCGCGTGGGCGAGCGTCTTGGCCGCCTCGCCGCGATGGATCCGCGTGGCGGCTTCGCCGATTCGCGCGAGACCTGCGGAGAACATCGGATTACCAGTGAGCGCGCCGCCGGAAGGATTGATCCGGACGCCGTCGGCGAAACCGAGTTCGCGGCGCAGGATGAGTTCCTGGTGTGTGAACGGCGCGTGCAGTTCGGCCAGTTCGACGCCGTCGAGATCCAGCCGTGCCGCGGCTAAAGCGGTGGACGGGGAGCGCGTGAGGTCGCGCGCGCCCAGGACGGGGGAGTCGATGCGGTGCTCCAGCCCGGAGATGATCGCGGGCCGCTCGACGAGATCGCGAGCCCGTTCCTCCGACGCCAGGATGATCACCGACGCGCCGTCCGTCACCGGTGCGATGTCATGTGCGCGAAGGGGATCGGCGACATACGGCGTGTCGAGCAGATCGGCGACGTCCACGGTTCCGGACAGCTGTGCGGCCGGATTGTTGGCAGCATCAGCGCGTGATCGGGCAGCCACTTCGGCTAGGTCCTTTTCGGACCACAACCCGCCTTCGAGGCCAAGCCTGGCCTGCAGGCCGGCGATCGCCAGCGAGTCCGGCCACAGTGGAGTGACGAGGTACGGGTCCAGCTGCATCGCCATGACGCGGCGGAGCTGTCCGGCGCTGGCTTTGCCGAAGCCGTACACGAGCGCGGTGTCGACCTCGCCGGTGCGGATCTTCAGCCACGCCTCGTACAGCGCCCACGCGGCGTCCATTTCCACATGGGACTCGTTGATCGGCGGGAACGCACCCAGCGCGTCGACCGCGGCGATGAACGAAAACGCGCGTCCGGCAAGGTAATCCGACGATCCGGAGCACCAGAAGCCGATGTCTTGTTTGGACAGTCCGGTGGCGGCGAACGCCTCGGCGAGGATCGGCACGAGCATTTCCACGCCGTTGGTGGTGCCCTCGGTCTTGCGGACGTTGGGCGCCTGCGCGAAACCGGCTACGGCTACTTCAGGCATGGTTCCTCACAGATGGTGGGCGAAGGTCTCGTACGCGGCGTCCGGCTCGCCGGTGGGTTCGAAGTGGCTGATGTTCTCCAGCGACGTCCACCATTCCTCGCGCGGCCGCCAGTTGGCGCGCACGCGCATGCCCATCCGGACCTCCTCGGCGGCACAGCCGAGCACCAGGTGCAGGAAGGCGATGTCGGCCCCGTCGAGCAGAATGTACGCCGCGACGTACGGCGGCTTGATGCGCTGGCCGAGGAACGGCACGTTGACGATGCAGAACGTCGTGACGATGCCGGTGTCGGGCAATTCCACCTCGTCGGTGGTCGGCACGCCGTCCACCGGGCACGCGCCGCGCGGCGGGATGTAGACCTTTTCGCACACCGGGCAGCGCTGGCCGAGCATCCGTCCTTCGGCGAGGCCGCGCAGATACCGGCTTTCCTCCGGGGACGCGGAATGCTGGTATTTCAGGTGCACCGGCGTGATGATCACGCTGACCGGCGCGCCCTCCTCGCGTTCCGCCACCGGCGGCGGGGCCTCGGTGGGCGTGGTGTCCTGCGCGCCGGAGGGCAGGAAGTACGCGATGTCGCGAATGTGGCCGACGGTCTCGTCCGCCCACCGCACGCGCACCCGCTGTCCGATGTGGACATTGTCCGGGGAACCGGCGTCGAGGGCGTGCAGCAGACTGGTGTCCGCGCCGTCGAGTTTCACCAGCACCCAGGCGAACGGACGCGACAGCGGCTGGCCGTCGAGCGGACCCGCGCACCAGGACCAGGAAACGACAACGCCTTCGTCGGCGACCGGGACGAACTCCGTCAACGGGTCCGCGGTGGCCGGGTCGTACTCGACCGGCGGCACGTGCACGCGTCCGTCGCTGCCGCGCACGCCTTCGATCCGGCGTTCGCGCAGCGCGTTGACGAACCGGCCGAGCACCGGGCCGGTGGAACGGGTGTAGTCGAAGCCGACGTTGAGCGGCGCCGACAGAGGGGCATCCGAAACCGTCACGGCTCCGAGTGAAACACGTTCTCGAATCCGAGGCAAGGAACCTGTTGTGTCTATGTGGAACGCGTTCTAGATTTGGGAGCTATGGACCTGGGACTGTGGACCATCGCCGCGGCCGAGCCCGCCCGGGTGGCGCTGGTGGATCCGGACGGGCGGGAAATTTCCTACGGCGATCTGACGGCCAAAGCCAACCGGTATGCCTCCGGGCTGCGCGAGCTGGGCCTCGGCGTCGGCGATTCGGTGGTGCTGCTGCTGCCGAACGGCGACGACCTGGTCGCGGCGTACTTCGCGGCGATCCAGACCGGGCTGTACGTGGTGGTGGTGAACTGGCATCTCGTCGGGCCGGAAGTCGCGTACATCCTCTCCGACAGTGGAGCGAAGGCGTTTCTGGCGCATGAGCGGTTCGCTGATGTCGCGGTCGCTGCCGCGGACGAGGCCGGACTGCCTGCTTCGGCGCGGTTCGCTGTCGGCTCGGTGCCTGGCTTCCGCCGCGTTGAGGAATTGGGCGCGGGGCTGGGAGACGGCCGGCCGGACAACCGGACCGCTGGGTCGCCGATGCTCTACACCTCGGGCACGACCGGGCGGCCCAAGGGCGTCAAGCGGCCGTTGACCGGGGCGGACCCGGATCAGGTGCCCGCCGCGTCGACGTGGTTCTTCGGGGTGTTCGGGCTGCGGCCGTTCGATGATCACGTGCATTTGTGCGGGTCGCCGCTGTATCACACGGCGGTGCTGAATTTCGTGGCTATTTCGCTGCAGCTGGGGCATACCGCGGTGCTGATGGACCGTTGGGACGCCGAGGAAATGCTGCGGTTGATCGAGCGGCATCGGGTCACGCACAGCCATATGGTGCCGACGCAGTTCCGCCGGCTGCTGGGCTTGCCGGACGACGTGCGCGCGAAATACGACCTCAGCTCGCTGCGGGTGATGATTCACGGGGCCGCGCCTTGCCCGCTTGAAGTCAAGCGGCAGATGCTCGAGTGGTGGGGGCCGGTCGTCACGGAGTACTACGCGGCCACCGAAGGCGGCGGGACGGTGATTTCCGGCGAGGATTGGTTGCGCAAGCCGGGGTCTGTCGGGTTGCCGTGGCCGGGGTCGACGATCCGGATTCTCGATGACGCCGGGGAAGAGGTGCCGACGGGCGAGACCGGTGCGGTGTACATGAAGATGGGCGACTCCAAGTTCGAGTACCACCGGGACAAGGCCAAGACGGAGAAGGCCCGGGTGGGGGATTTGTTCACGCTGGGCGACGTCGGGCATCTCGACGAGGACGGGTACCTGTTCCTGCACGACCGCAAGGCGGACATGATCATTTCCGGCGGGGTGAATATCTATCCGGCGGAGATCGAGGGCGAGCTGGTGATGCATCCGAAGGTGGCGGATGTGGCGGTGTTCGGGATTCCGCACGAGGATTGGGGCGAGGAGATCAAGGCGGTGGTGCAGCCTGCGGACGGGGTCGAGGGGTCGGCGGAGTTGACCGCTGAGCTGCTCGCGTATGCGGAGACTCGGTTGGCTCGGTTCAAGTTGCCTCGGTCGGTGGATTATCTGCCCGAACTTCCCCGCGATCCCAACGGGAAGCTGTACAAGCGGAAGTTGCGGGAGCAGTACGTGTCCTGAGGCGGGCCACCACCCCTCAGCCTGATTGTGACGACGGCGCGGGGGGGGGTTTTGGGGGGGGGGAAAGGGACTTGCGAGGACCCCCCCCCCGGCTTTTTTTTC
>NZ_JBVKDT010000007.1:406794-562863 GCF_055633655.1 Amycolatopsis sp. NPDC114503
CCCAGGATCGGTGGTACAGACGGGGTGGGGGTGTTGGTAAGGGCGGGAAAGATGCCTTGACAAGCACCCCCGCGCCGTGTTTTTGGCTTCGTATCGGGGTTGTGGGGGTGTGGGTGCCTTGACGGGGTTGGGTGCGTTGACGGGGTTGGGTGCGTTGGCTGCGGTTGGACGGTGGGGCTGGCGCCCCAATGTCACCGTGGGTGCGTTGCGGCGGCGGGGGTTGGTCGTGAGGGGAGCCCTGAGGGAATCAGATTCCCCCAGGGCTCCCCTCACGGACGTTCGGCGGGTGGTGCGAGTCAGCGGCCTTGGAAATTTGGCTTGCGTTTTTCGGTGAAGGCTTTCGGGCCTTCCTTCGCGTCGGCGGAGGCGAAGACTTCGATGCCGTACTTGGCGTCCAGTTTGAAGGCTTCCTCCTCGTGCATGCCCTCGGTGTCGCGGATGGTCTTGAGGATCGCGCGTATCGCGAGCGGGCCGTTGTCGTTGATCAGTTCAGCGAGTTCCAGCGCGCGAGCCAGCGCTTGACCGTCGGGGACGACGTGGCCCACGAGGCCGATGTCGCGCGCCTCCGCGGCGGTGATGTGCCTGCCGGTGAGAAGGAGGTCGGCGGCGACGGTGTACGGGATCTGCCTGGGCAGCCGCACGGCCGAGCCGCCCATCGGGAACAGGCCCCAGCGGGGTTCGGAGACGCCGAACTTCGCGCTTTCCGCGGCTACCCGGATGTCGGTTCCCTGCAGGATTTCCGTGCCGCCCGCGATGGCCGCGCCCTCGACGGCGGCGATGAGCGGTTTCGTGAGACGCCGGCCCTTCAGCAGGCCCTCGATGCGGCTCGGGTCGAAGGAACCGTTCGAAAACGACTTGTCGGGAGCGTTGCGGGACATGGACTTCAGGTCCGCGCCCGCGCAGAACGCGCCGCCCGCGCCGGTCAGGATGCAGCTGCGCACCTGGTCGTCCGAATCCACTCGGTCCCAGGCCTCGACCATGATCGAAAGCATCTCGCCGGTGAGGGCGTTGCGGGCTTCCGGGCGGTTCATCGTCACCACGAGCGTGTGGCCTTCGAGGCTGACGAGTGCGTGGGGTTCGGCCACCGGGGCCTCCTTAATAACGGGCCGGGGTCATTGCCCAGAACGATAACATGTTCTACTTTGGGTGCGTGGCACTCAACATCGCGGATCTACTCGAGCACGCCGTCGACGCCGTGCCGGAACGCGTCGCGGTCGTGTGCGGCGGACGCCAGGTCACCTTCGCGCAACTGGAGAAGCGCGCGAACCGGCTGGCGCACCATCTGGCCGCGCACGGCGTGGGACCCGGCTCCCACATCGGTGTCTATTCCCGCAACTCCATCGAGGCACTGGAGGTCATGTTCGCCGCGTACAAGCTGCGCGCGATCGCGGTGAACGTGAACTACCGCTACGTCCACGGAGAGCTCCGCTATCTGTTCACCAACGCCGACCTGGTGGCGCTGGTGCACGAGCGGCGCTACTCCGACCGGGTGGCAGCGGTGCTCCCAGAAACGCCAAAACTGAAACACGTTGTAGTCGTCGAGGACGGTTCTGACACCCCGTACGAGACGGGCGTCGAGTACGAGGCGGCGCTCGCGGGCGAGTCGGACGAACGCGACTTCGGCGAGCGCAGCGCCGACGACCTGTACATCCTCTACACCGGCGGCACCACCGGTTATCCCAAGGGCGTGCTGTGGCGGCACGAGGACATCTGGCGCGCGCTGGGCGGCGGCATCAACTTCGTCACCGGCGAGTACGTGCCCGACGAGTGGACGCTCAGCGAACAAGGCAAATCCGGTTCGCTCGTGCGCCTGCCCGCCGCGCCGCTGATCCACGGAGCGGCGCAGTGGGCCGCGTTCGGCGCGCTGTTCACCGGCAGCCCGGTGGTGTTCGTCCCGCAATTCGACGCACACGACGTGTGGCGTGCGGTGCAGGAACACAAGGTGCAGGTGCTGACGATCGTCGGAGACGCGATGGCGCGGCCTCTCGTGGACGCCTACCGCTCCGGCGATTACGACGCGTCGTCGCTCGTCGCCGTGTCCAGCCATGCGGCGCTGTTCTCGCATTCGGTGAAGCAGGAATTCCTGGAAATGCTGCCGAACGTCGTGATCACCGACGCGATCGGCTCGTCGGAGAGCGGGTTCACCGGAATCGGCATGGTGGGCAAGGATTCCGACCATTCCGCGGGTCCGCGCGTGAACTTCGGCAAGGACGCCATCCTGCTCGACGACGACGGCAAGCTGGTCGAACCGAAACCCGGCGCGATCGGGCTGATCGGCCGCCGCGGCCACGTTCCGCTCGGCTATTACGGCGACCCGGAGAAAAGCCGCACCATCTTCACCGAGATCGACGGTGTCCGCTACGTCGTGCCCGGCGACTACGCACGCTACGAGGAAGACGGCACGGTTACGTTGCTGGGCCGGGGATCGCAGTGCGTGAACACCGGCGGCGAAAAGGTGTATCCGGAAGAAGTCGAGGGCGCGCTGAAATCGCACCCGGACGTTTTCGACGCTCTGGTCATCGGCATCCCGGACGACCGGCTCGGCCAGCGTGTCGCCGCCGTCGTCCAGCCCCGCCCCGGCGTGCAGCCGGATCTGGCTGCCCTGGAAGCGCACGTGCGGACCGAAGTCGCCGGGTACAAGGTGCCGCGAACGGTGTGGCTGGCCGAGGAAATCGGCCGTTCGCCGAGCGGAAAGCCGGATTATCCGTGGGCCCAGCGGTACGCCGCCGAACACGAACCCGCCTAGGAGGGCGCATGCGCACATCGTTGTGCGACCGGTTCGGCATCGAGGTGCCGATCTTCGGATTCACCCCGTCGGAACACGTCGCGGCGGCGATCAGCCGTGCGGGCGGCATGGGCGTGCTGGGCTGCGTCCGGTTCAACGACGCCGCCGAGCTTGACTCGGTGCTGTCCTGGATGGACGAAAACACCGACGGGAAGCCTTACGGCGTCGACATCGTGATGCCGGCGAAGATCCCTTCCGAAGGCACCCAGACCGACCTGAACGAGCTGATCCCGCCGGGACACCGCGCGTTTGTCGATAAAGTGCTGAAGGACCTCGCGGTCCCGCCGCTGCCCGACGACACCGACGAACGAGCCGGCGTTCTCGGCTGGCTGCACTCAGTCGCCCGGTCCCATGTGGATGTCGCGCTGAACCACCGGATCAGCCTGATCGCCAACGCGCTGGGCTCGCCCCCGACCGACGTCATCACCCGCGCCCACGACGCGGGCGTCCCGGTGGCGGCGCTGGCGGGCAAGGGCTCGCACGCCGCCCGCCACGTCGACAACGGCGTGGATCTCGTTGTCGCGCAAGGACATGAGGCAGGCGGCCACACCGGCGAAATCGCGACCATGGTGCTGGTCCCGGAAATCGTCGACGCCGTCGGCGACCGCGCCCCGGTGCTGGCGGCCGGAGGCATCGGCTCCGGCCGCCAGGTCGCCGCCGCACTGGCCTTGGGCGCTTCGGGCGCGTGGATGGGTTCGTACTGGCTCGCGACGCAGGAGTACCTGCAAACGATGCCCGAATCGGAGGCGATGCAGAACGCCCTGGTGGAAGCGACCTCCGCGGACACCGTGCGGACCCGGATCTACACCGGCAAACCGGCTCGCCTGCTGAAGACCCGCTGGACGGAAGCGTGGGCCGCGCCGGGCGCGCCGGAACCGTTGCCGATGCCGTTGCAGAACCTGCTGGTTTCCCACGCGCACAACCGGATCCACGCCGCCGCGGACCCGTCGGTGGTGTCGATGCCGGTGGGCCAGATCGTCGGCAGGATGAACCGGGTCCGCCCGGTGGCCGAGGTGATGGCGGATCTGGTGCAGGGATTCGAGGAGACGGTGTCCCGGTTGGACAAGATCCGCTGAGCGTCAGGCGAGGCGCTGCTTGATGAAGAGGGCGGCCCGGTCAAGGGCTTGCCCTGCTTCGTCGAGGGTGTCGGTGAAGGCGGGGAAGACGTGCGGGACGTCGGCGGTGATGTCGAGGATGACGTCGACGTCCGCGTCGCGCGCGCGTGCCGCCAGCCGGACTGAGTCGTCCAGCAGGATTTCGTTCCCGCCGACCTGCAGCAGGATCGGCGGGAAGCCGGTCAGGTCCGCGTGGACCGCCGGGGCGAGCAGCGGCTGGGCGGGATCCGCGCCCGCCAGGTACAGCTCGCCGGTGTGGCCCATGCTTTCCCTGGTGAAGAAGGGGTCGACGCCCTCCTTCGTCACCATGGACGCCCCGGAGCGGGTGTGGTCGAGCCCCGGCGAGAACGCGACGATCCCGGCGGGCATCGGCAGTCCCGCGTCGCGCGCGGCGAGGGTGGTGGTGACGGAGAGGCCGCCGCCCGCGGAGTCGCCGGCGAAGACGATCGAGGCCGGGTCGTTGTCTTCCAGGAGGCTGCGGTAGGCGGCGAGACAGTCTTCGATCCCGGCCGGGAACGGGTGCTCGGGCGCGAGCCGGTAGTCCAGTGACAGCGCGCGGATTCCGGTGCGCTGGACCAGGTTCGCCGTCAGCGCCATCGCCGTGTGCGGCGAGCCCAGCGAGAACGATCCGCCGTGGAAGTACAGGATCGTGCCCGGCCGCGGGGTGGTCGGCGGCTCGACGAGAACGGCCGGCCGCCCGGCGAGCGTGGCTCTAGTCTGCCGCGGCCCGGCAGGGACGGGGAACTGGCTCATCATCGCGGCGAACCCGGCCCGCATCTGCTCGACCGACAACGGTTCGGACCCCTGCGGCGCCTGTCGCAGCTGCTGGTCCAGCGCGCGGCGTTGTTCCCTGCTCATCTGCTCTCCCCTGAAGATTCTGCGGAAGTATATTCCGAGGCATGTAATGCTAGACTATATGCCGTGGAAGGTACTTCGGCAAACGAGCAGCTCTTCGACCATCTGGTGCGGTGCGAGACCCGGATCTACAACGCACTGGGGGAGCGGCTCAAGGCCGAGCACGGGATCGTCGCGTCGCAGTTCGAGTTCCTGCGGTACCTGGGGCAGCATCCGCAGTCGCGGGTCGCGGACATCGCGGTGAACTTCGCCATCGGGATCGGGGCGACGAGCAAGGGCATCGACCGGCTCGAAGCGCGCGGCTGGGTGCGCCGGGTGCCGAACCCGGAGGACCGGCGGTCGTCGCTGGTCGAGCTGACGCCGAGCGGGCGGGATCTGGCCGGGGCGGCGGAGGAGACTTTCCGGGCGCAGCTCGAGGCGTTGATCGGCTCGGTGGTGGGCGAGGAACAGGCCGAGACGGTGATTTCGGTGCTGGCTGCGTTGCGGGGGGCGTTGGAGGAGCGGAACGTCGGGCTTCCGGCGGGTTAGGCGAATGGCCGTGCGGGTTCTGGCGGTGGGGATCTGGAGCTGATCGGTCCTTGTCGCGGTCAGGCGCGCTGGGGGCCAGAGCGCGACGGTGCCCAGTGGCCCGGCCTAGTGGCGCGAGGCGGCTCGGCGACGCGGCGCGGCGAGGCCCGGCGGCACCGCGTAATGGTGCGGCCTAGTGGTGCGAGGCTCGGCTCTGCCCGGCGGCACGGCTCAGTGGTGCGACCCGGCCCGGATGACCTCAGCCGCATCCCGGAGAACGTCCCCGAGGCACGCCTGCCGGTGTTTCGCGCGCGGCGTTCTCCCGATCCGACTTCATCCGACTCCATCCAAGTGCGCCGGAAACCCCGCACCAAGCCGGATGCGGAAACCCCAGCGGAGTCCCGCACCCGGCTCGGCGCTAGGTCAGATCTTCCCGGCCGCCGCGGCGATGTCCGAGGCGAACGAGCTCACCTCCGTGTACACGCCGGGCGCGTGTGCCCTGGCGCAGCCGTCTCCCCAGCTGACGATGCCCACCTGGATCCATTCGCCCGCTCCGTCGCGGCGGAACATCGGGCCTCCGGAGTCGCCCTGGCAGGTGTCGACGCCGCCGGTGTCGAGCTTGCCCGCGCACAGTTCCGCGTCCGGTTTCAGGTCGGCGTAGTCGCCGCCCTGGGACTGGCACGTCGAGTCGTCCACGAACGGGACCTCGGCCTTCAGCAGGTAGCGCTGCTGCGCGCCGCCTTCCTGGGCCGCGCCCCAGCCGGCGATGGTGAAGGTGCCGGAGTTGTTGTCGGCGTTCTTCGCGATCGGCAGGGTCGGGATGCCGCTCACCGGGCTCGCCAGCTTGATCAGCGCCCAGTCGCCGCCGGTGGAGTCGTACGTCGGGGAGCGGTAGACGTAGGTCGAGCGCACCTTTTTCGCGCTCGAACTCTGCAGGTCGACCACTCCGAGCGTCGCGGTGATCGACGAGTCTGCTCCGGTGCGGTCAACGCAGTGCGCGGCGGTCAGCACGAGCTGATCGGTGTACAGCGCACCGCCGCAGCCCATCGAAAGCCGGACCATCCACGGGAATTCCCCCTGGCTGGCGCGAGTTCCGCCGACGACCTGAGGCTCCGCGCCCGGCGTCGGCGTCGACGCCACGGCTGGCGTCGCGAACCCGGCGGCGGCCGCGAGTGCTGCCGCGCCTGCCAGGACTCGCGTGAGCATGCTGAAGTTTCGCTTGTCGGCCAAGGGGATTGTCCTTCCGGTGTCCACTGTGGAGCTTCCGCTCCCTGGGGCGGGGAGGTGTCGTGCGGTGACGAATCGACTACACCAGAGCGGCGGTAAGTGGACAACCAACTTTCTTCGGATCTTTCGGATTCTTCACCGGATCCGGCAGATTTCGCCGCGTATCGCGACGGTAAAAAGCAGCCTTGACCTGGGGGCGTGTGAATATCGGAGTAACCGGTCGAGTGCGGAGCGAGGGGGACTTTCGCGCACCGGACGCAGCGGCACCGGCTGGAACCCGTGCCAGAGAACGAAAACTCAGCGCACAGCCCCTCGGCGACGCACCAAGTACGCCACCACGCCCAGCCCCAGCACCAAACACCCGCTGAGCACCGAAGCGAGCGGCAAGCTGAACGCCAGCACCGCACACCCCGCCAACCCGCCGGCCGCGACCACCTTCGGCGCGGCCCCTTCGTCCCGGCGCAGCGTCAGCGCGGAAGCATTCGCCACCGCGTAATACGCGAGCACCGCGAACGACGAAAACCCGATCGCACCACGCAAATCCGTCGTCGTGGCCAGCGCTGCGACCACCGCGCCAATCGTCAGCTCAGCCCGGTGCGGCACCGAAAACCGCGGGTGCACCGCGGTCAGAAACCGCGGCAGATGCCCGTCCCGCGCCATCGCTAGCGTCGTCCGCGAAACGCCCAGCACCAACGCCAGCAAAGATCCCAACGCGGCCACCACCGCGCCGACGCGAACCACCGGCGACAGCCACGGCACGGCGGAAGCGAGCGGATCGGGACTCTCGCCGATCCCGGCCGGCCCCAATGTCACCAGCAGCACCACGGCCACGACGGCGTACACCACGAGAGTCAGCCCTAAAGCGAGCGGAATCGCCCGCGGAATCGTGCGGGCCGGGTCGCGGACCTCTTCCCCGAGAGTGGCCAATCGGGCGTAACCGGCGAACGCGAAGAACAGCAATCCGGCCGCTTCGAGCACCCCGCCGCCGTGGAACGGAGTCCACGGGGAAACGTGCGTGCCGGAAAAACCGAAAACCGCGACCAGGGCGAGCACCACCAGGGTAATGCAGACGATCACCCGAGTCGCCAAAGCGGACCGGTGCACACCCAGGTAATTCACGCCGGTGACCAAGCCGATCACGCCCACCGCGAGCAAGCTCCGCCAAGGCTGCCCGAGTCCGGGAGCGGCATACGCGACAACGGTCAGCGTCATCGCCGCGCAGCTCGCCGTTTTCCCGGCGACGAATCCCCAACCCGCTATGTATCCCCAAAATTCACCGAGCCGAGCGCGTCCGTACACATAAGTGCCACCGGATTCCGGATACAGCGCGGCAAGCCGGGCGGAAGAAGTCGCGTTGCAGTAGGCGACTAACGCGGCCACGGCGAGCGCGGGCAGCAATCCCGAACCCGCGGCGCGCGCGGCGGGAGCGAACGCGGCGAAAACGCCCGCGCCGATCATCGAACCGAGTCCGATGAATACGGCGTCAGCGAGGCCTAACCGGCGGGCCAAAGGCATTGCGGGGGTCCTCCCGTGGGTTCAGTTCGCGACACAGCGAACCACGCGCCGCGCGTCTGGCATAGGCTCGGGTCTCGTGCCCACGCCTTCGCCGCTGTCCCGCCTGTCCGCCGACGGACCGGTCCGCGACGGCATCCCGGATCACGGCCGAGTGCCGCGCTACTACGCCGTGAAGGTCGAACTGCTGGCCGTCATCGCCGAATTGGGCGAAGGCAGCGCGCTGCCGACGGAACGCGAGCTGTGCGAGCGGTTCGAGGTGTCCCGCGCGACAGTCCGGCAGGCCGTGGGCGAGCTGGTGCTCGAAGGCAGGCTGTCGCGACGGCAGGGGAGCGGCACGTACGTCGCCGCGCCGAAGCTGGTCCAGCCGCTCGCGCTCGTCAGCTACACCGAAGGCCTGCGCCGCCAAGGCATCCGGCCCGGTCGCACGCTGATCACGCTCGAACGCCGTGCCGCGGGCACCGGATTGGCCGCCGACCTGCACATCGAACCGGCCGCCGAGGTGATTCACCTGGAGCGCGTGCTGCTCGCCGACGACGAGCGCGTCGGCCTCGAATCGACCTTCCTCCGCGCCGACAAGTTCCCCACGCTGCCGGAGGATTTCGACCCGGAGCAGTCGCTGTACGCGTTCCTGCGCGACGAACTGGGCGTGGTCTTCGAGGGGGCGGAAGAGCGCGTGGAGACCGTGCTCGCGACACCCCGCGAGGCGCTGCTCATCGGCACGAACCCGGCTCTGCCGATGCTGCTGATGCACCGCGTGTCGTGGGGTCCGGACGGCGAGCCGTTCGAGCGCGTCCGGTCGCTCTACCGCGGTGACCGGCTGAGTTTCGTCACGCGACTGAGCCGCGTCGAGTAGCTGTCACATCCGGCGCCGCCGGTTCGTTCCCTCTGCATCGAACGGAGGGACAACCATGGACATCGCACTGTGGACCGCCCAGGCGGCTCTCGCCCTGCTCTTCGCTCTGTCCGGCGTGCTGAAGTCGACGATGTCGCGGGAACGGCTGATCGAGACCGGGCAAACCGGGGTGGCCGCGTATCCGATGCCGGTCGTGCGCTTCGCCGCGATCTGCGAACTCGCCGCGGTCGCCGGTCTGATCCTGCCGAGGCTGACCGGGATCGCGCCGGTGCTCACCGGGTGGGCGGCGGTCGGCCTGGCGGTGGTGATGGTGGGCGCGATGGCGGGGCACTGGCGGCTGGCCGTCACTGAGCACCGGCCGGCGGAGTACCGCAACGTCGCGGCGAATGTCGTGATCCTGGCGGTATGCGTGTTCGTCGCCGCGGGCCGGTTGTGAAGATAACAGAACAGTAACTCATCCGGTCCAATATTCGAGGCTGCTTCACCTGGCGTTCCCCGTGCCGACAGGCTCCGTTGAGCGCGGGCGGCGACTGTTGCGGCCGTGCGAATCATCATCGTTGGCGGCGGCGTGCTCGGCACGCAGCACGCCTGGCAGGCCGTGGAACGCGGCCACGAAGTGCTCCAGCTCGAACGGGAGCCGGAGGCGCGCGGAGCGTCCGTCCGGAACTTCGGGCTGGTCTGGGTCGGCGGCCGCGCTGCCGGTCCGGAGCTGGAGACGGCGGTGCGCGCCCGGGAGCTGTGGGAGCGAATCGGCGAACGCGTGCCCGCGCTGGGTTTTCGGCCGAACGGTTCGCTGACGGTCGTCCGGACAGACGCCGAGCTGGCTGTGGCGCAGGAGGTGGTCTCCGGGCCGGAGGCGGCTGAGCGCGGCTTCAAACTCCTCGACGCGAACGAGACCCGGGCGCTGAACCCAGCTTTGCGCGGCAATTTCGCTGGAGCGTTGTGGTGCGAGCGCGACGCGGCGGTCGAACCTCGGACCGCACAGCCTGCGCTCCGCGAAGCGCTCAAAGCGAGTGGCCGTTACCAGTGGTTGCCGGGCCGTGAGGTGCGGAACCTGACCGAGAACGGCGTCGTCGACGACCACGGCGAGCGCCACTATGGCGACGTCGTGGTGTTCTGCACCGGCGCGTGGCTCGGCGGGCTGGTCCGCGAGATCGCGGGCGAGATCCCGGTGCGGCGGGTCCGGTTGCAGATGGCGCAGACCGAACCGCTGGACGAGCCGTTGCCCACCAGCGTCGCGGACGGCGACAGCTTCCGGTACTACCCGGCCTACCGCGGCGCGGCGCTCGACGCGATGAACGAAGGCCAGCCGCAGAGCGAAATCGCCGCGCAGAACGCGATGCAGCTGCTGATGGTGCAGCGTCGCGACGGCTCGCTCACCATCGGCGACACGCACGAGTACGCGCAGCCGTTCTCCTTCGACGTCACCGAAGACCCCTATGAACACCTCGCCGAAGTGGCGGGCGCGCTGCTCGGCCGTCCGCTGCCGCGGATCCGCCGCCGCTGGGCCGGCGTTTACGCGCAGGCAACCGACAAAACCGCGGTGGTGCACCGGGAACGGTTGTCCGGCAACGCTTTCCTCGTCACTGGCCCGGGCGGCCGGGGGATGACTTGCTCGCCCGCAATCGCCGAAGACACCGCAAAGGAGCTGGACTGGTGACCACCGAACTCGTCGTGCTCGACATGGCCGGAACCACCGTCGCGGACGACGGACTGGTCGAACGCGCCTTCACCGCCGCGATCGCTGCCGCTGGAGTGTCCGAAGAGGACGAACGGTACGCCGGAATGCTCGACTACGTCCGGGAAACCATGGGCCAGTCGAAGATCACCGTGTTCCGCGCGCTGCTGGGCGACGAAGACCTCGCTCAGCGCGCGAACGCCGAATTCGAAGGCTCGTACGGACGTCTGGTCGCGGCGGGGGAGTGCAAGCCGATCCCCGGCGCTGAGGAAACCATCCGCGGCCTGCGGGAGAAGGGCGTCCGCGTCGCGCTGACCACCGGCTTCGCGCCCACGACTCAGCGCGCGCTGCTGGACGCGCTGGGCTGGCACGACCTCGCCGACCTCGCGCTCGCGCCCGGCGACGGCGTGCGCGGCCGTCCGTATCCCGACTTGATCCTCGCTGTCGCACTGAAGCTGAAAGTCACCGATGTCCGCAACATCGCGGTAGTCGGCGACACCCCCACTGATGTCCGCACCGGCCTCGCTGCCGGCGCCGGAATCGTCGCCGGAGTGCTCACCGGCGCCGGCAACCGCGGCGAACTGGAAGCCGCGCGCGCCACCCACGTTCTCGACTCCGTCTCCGCCCTCCCCTCCGTGCTCGATCTCGAAGGAGCCACCCAGTCATGAGAATCCGGAAAGCGACCGTCGTCGCTCTTGTCGCTACCCTGGCCGGCCTGCTGTCCGCGTGCGGCGGCACGGCGGGCGGCGCGTCCGGCGACCAGACCGTCACCGTGTACACCGCGGATGGCCTTGAAGACTGGTACACCGCGCGGTTCGCCGAGTTCAAGCAGCAGACCGGGATCACCGTCCAGGCGGTCACCGCCGGGTCCGCCGAGGTCGTTTCGCGGGTGGGCAAGGAAAAGGCCAACACCCAGGCCGACGTCCTGGTGACGCTCCCGCCGTTCGTGCAGCAGGCGGCGAAGGAAGGCCTGCTCGCGGCGTCCGCGCCGAAGGGCGTCGACCAGGTTCCGGCCGCGCAGAAGGACCCGCAGGGCCGCTACTACGCGATGATGAACAACTACCTCAGCTTCATCTACAACCCGCAGCAGGCGAACCCGGCCCCGAAGACCTGGAACGACCTCCTCGACCCGAAGTACAAGGGCAAGCTCCAGTACTCGACGCCCGGCGAGGCGGGCGACGGCACCGCGGTGCTGCTGCAGGCCCAGCACGTGTTCGGCGACCAGGGCGCGCTCGAATACCTCGGCAAGCTGCAGGCGAACAACGTCGGGCCGTCCTCGTCCACCGGCAAGCTGCAGCCGAAGGTCGCGAAGGGCGAAGTGCTCGTCGCGAACGGAGACCTGCAGATGAACCTCGCCGAGATCGACAAGAGCGGAGGGTTCTCGGTGTTCTTCCCGGCTGACGCGCAGGGAAAGCGCTCCACCTTCGCGCTGCCGTACTTCGCCGGTCTGGTCAACAACGCGCCGCATTCGGACAACGCCCGCAAGCTGCTCGACTTCCTGTTCTCGCCGGAAACCCAGGCGAAGGCCAGCGACGCGTACGGCATCCCGGCCCGCTCCGACGTCAAGCCGCAGGGTCCCAAGGCGGAAAAGATCACCGCCGCGATGTCCGGAGTGGACATGTGGACCCCGGACTGGAACTCCGTCCTCGGCCGTCTCGACGCCGACCTCGCCGCGTACCGGAAGGCCACCGGGCAGTGACTCCGGCAGTAGAGTTCCGCGGCGTATCCGTCCACTTCGGAGCGACGCAAGCGCTTGCCCCGCTCGATCTTTCGGTAGCGCGCGGCGAAACGCTGGCGCTGCTGGGACCGTCCGGCTCCGGCAAGTCGACCGCGCTCAAGGCGCTCGCCGGTTTCCTCCGGCCGAGCGCCGGACGGGTGCTGCTCGACGGCCAGGACGTCACCGATCTGCCTCCGCACCGGCGTGGCCTCGGCGTGGTGGTGCAGAGTTACGCGCTTTTCCCGCACCAGCGGGTCGCCGACAATGTCGCGTTTGGACTGAGGGCGCGGAAGATGCGCCGGACGGACGTGACGAAGCGCGTCGGCGAGGTGCTGGAACTGGTCGGGATGAGCGAGTACGCGCGCCGGTATCCCCGTGAGCTGTCCGGCGGGCAGCAGCAACGGGTCGCGTTGGCGCGGGCGCTGGCGATCCGGCCGAACGTGCTGCTGCTCGACGAGCCGCTGTCCGCATTGGACGCCGCGCTGCGCGAGGACATGGTCGTGGAATTGCTGCGGCTGCGCGCCGAATTGCCGGACACCACGCTGATCTACGTCACGCACGATCAGAGCGAAGCGCTCGCGCTCGCTGACCGGATCGCGGTGCTGCGCGACTCCCGGCTGGTCGAACTCGGTCCGTGCGAACAGCTTTACCGCCGTCCGGCCACCGAGTTCACCGCGAGCTTCCTCGGCGCGGCGAACCTGATCCCGGTCGAATTGGTGCGCGCGGACGGGTCGGTCGCGACGGTCCGGCTGGCCGGGCGTGAGCTGTCCGCCGAACCGTCCGGCACGCTCCAGCCGGAGCGGCCGGTGGCGCTGGGCGTGCGACCGCACCGGATTTCGGTCGGCGAACCCGGGCCGGACACCTTTCCGGCACTCGTGCGCGGCGTGCAGTGGCGCGGTTCCGGATACCGGCTCGATCTGCGGCTCACCGATGAGGTCTGCGACATCCGCGCCGAGGTGCCCGACAGCCCGGTGCTGCCCGCGGTCGGCGACCGCGTCGGAGTGTCCATTCCGGACGGTTGCCCGCTGGTGGGGGTGGGCGGATGACCGGCCTCGCCCTCGGCACCGCCGCGCTCGCCCCAGCGCGTCGCGGCACGCGGCCCCGCCGGTACCGGGTCGGCTGGCTGCTCCCGCCAGCGATCGTGGTCGCCGGGTTCTTCGGCTATCCGCTGGTGCTGGTGATTCTGCAGTCGTTCACCGCGCAGGACGGCAGTTTCGGCCTTTCGGTGTGGACGCAAGTGCTGTCGTCGCCGGAATTCGGCCGAGCGGTGTGGCAGACGGTGTTGCTGGCCTTGGGTTCCACCGTCGGCTGCGTGCTGCTCGGTGGCTTTCTCGCACTGGTTGTCGCGTTCGTCCCGTTCCCCGGCGCGACGCTGCTGGCCCGGCTGGTCGACACGGTGCTGGCGTTCCCGTCGTTCTTGATCGCGCTGGCCTTCACGTTCCTTTACGGCGGCGCGGGAGTCTTTGGTACCGCAGGGTTTCTGTACTCGCCGTGGGGCGTGCTGCTGGCTGAAATCACCTTCTACACACCGTTCGTGATGCGGCCCGCACTCGCCGCGTTCAGCCAAGTTCCGTCGGCACAACTAGATGTTGCGGCGAGTCTCGGAGCACGGCCGGGCCGGGTGCTGTGGCGGGTAGTGCTGCCGGAAGCGTTGCCGTCGCTCGCATCCGGCGCGTGCCTGGTGCTGCTGCTGACGATGAACGAGTTCGGCATCGTACTGTTCCTCGGTGCCAAGGGCGTATCGACGTTGCCGATGCTGGTCTACGGCAAGGGAATCGTCACGTTCGACTTCCCGGCGGCTTCGGTGGTCGCGGTGGTGAACGTGGTGCTGTCGCTGGTGCTCTACACGGTGTACCGGCGAGTGGTCGGGAGAGGAGGCCGTCGTGCTGCTGTGGACGCGGCGTAGCCGGTTGCTGGTATGGCTGGTCTTCGGCGTGGTTTTCCTCGGGGTAGTGGCCGCGCCGCTGGTGATGATCGTGCTGGCGTCGTTCGCCGGGAGCTGGACGGGCGTGCTGCCCAGCGGGCTGACCGGGGCGCATTACGCCGAAGCGCTGTCCGGCGAGACGTTCGCGAGCCTGTCGGTGAGCATCCAGACCGGCGTGATCACGTCGCTGGTCTCGGTGGTGATCGGAACCTGGGCCGCGCTGGCCGTCGACCACGCGCCGCCGCGGCTGCGCCGGATCGCGGATTCGCTGTTCCATCTGCCGATCGCGGTGCCGTCGGTGGTGCTGGGGCTGGCGTTGCTGATCGCGTTCAGCCGTCCGCCGGTGGCGTTCAACGGCACGCGCTGGATCGTCCTCGCCGGACACCTGATGATCCTGCTGCCCTTCGCGTACAGCACGGTTTCCGCCGCGCTGCAACGAGTTGACCCGCTGCTCGCGCAGGCCGCGGCGAGTCTCGGCGCGCGTCCGTTGCGGGTGCTGCTGCGGGTCCGGTTGCCGGTGCTGTTGCCCGCGATGTCGGCTTCGGCCGGTTTGGCGCTGGCGATGTCGATGGGCGAATTGGGCGCGACGATGATGCTTTATCCGCCCGACTGGCGGACGCTCCCGGCGACCATTTTCTCCCTTACCGACCGGGGACAGGTGTTTCTCGCGTCGGCGAGCACGGTGCTGTTGCTGGTGGTGACGCTGGCCGGGGTGGTGCTGCTGGGGCTGGTGCGGGGGAAGGCTTCCGCCCGGTGAAATAGTTTTCGCGCGCTGATGCAACCTCCGGGGTCTCGATTCCGTCCGCGATGCATGCGGACAACAGGGAAAATCGTGGGAGCGAGCGCGCTGCTGCTGACGGTCGCGGCGTGCGGGAGCAACGGGACTACAGCCGCGCCGGTTTCCTCCGGCCCGGCGTCGAGTTCGGTGTCGGTTTCCTCGCCGCCACCGTCCTCTTCTTCGCCGTCGGTCGCGCCGCCGCCGGCGTCGGGGCCGCCGAAGAGCCGTCCGACACAGGGCGTGCGGCCTGGGGATACTGCGCCTGCTGCCGGGCAGGTCAATGCTTCAGCCCTTCCGGCTGGATATCCGCACGACGTCACGCTCGCTGAGGGCGGCTCGGTTGTCGTGATCCAGGCCGAGGAAGGCGGGTGCGACAAGCTCAGTGCGAAGGCGGGGGAGCAGACGGCTGCCCAGGTTGTCGTGCTGGTGACGATTACCAAGGCGCCACACGGGCAGATGTGCCCGATGCACGTGCGGGAGATTTCGTTGCCCGTGCGGCTTGCCGCGCCGCTCGGCGGGCGGGAATTGGTGTTGAAGCCCGGTCCGTGAAGATCGGGTGCAACCCCTCGGGGCGGTCGATCCGTCCATGGATCATGAGGTACTCGACGAAGCTGATCGGAACGAAACGACTGGCGGGCGCGGCACTGGTGCTCACGATGGCAGCCGCGTGCGGCAGTCCGACGAGCATGGCGAACGCACCAGCGTCCGGGACCGAGACCGCGCCGCCGAGCGGCAGCGCCAGCACCTCGACCTCGGTGCCGCCGCCGGGCAAGCCCCAGTTCGACCCTCCGCAGGGGGCGGTGCGGGTTCCGGACAACCGGGTGGACGGGACTGCGTTGCCCAAGACGTTTCCGAAGGAGGTTTATTCGGACAACGGGGGGACTGTGCTGGTGGTGCGGGCTGAGGAAGGGGGGTGTGGGCATGCGCTCGGGGAGGCTGTCGAGCAGAGTGCCCAGAAGGTTGTGGTGGATTTGAGCGAGACCAAGGCGCAGACCGGGCAGATGTGCACTATGGATTTGCGGCATCCGGTGATTTCGGTGGCGTTGGGGGCTCCGATTGGGGAGAGGACTGTGGTTTTGAAGCAGTCTGCTCCTCGGTAGTGGTGCTGCCGGATGGCTTCGTCGGGGGGTCATTCGGCGGGGGCGGCTCGTCGCCTGGGGGCGACATTGCGCCCGGGTGGGTTGGGGCACCCCGAAGCCCGATTGTGATGACGGACGGCGGGTGCTTGTCAAGGCGGGAAAGATGCCTTGACAAGCACCCGCCGTCCGCATTTTTGGCTTCGTATCGGGGTGCGGGGGTGGTGTGGGTGCGCTGGTGGGTTGGGTGCGCGGGTCGCGTTGAGGAGGTGGGCGCGGGGCTTGGGTGCCTTGGTGAGTTAGGTGCGCGGGTTGCGGTTGGGTGGTGGGGGCGCGGGGTTTGAGGGCGTGGTGGGTTGGGGGCGCGGGTCGCGTTGAGGTGGTGGGCGCGGGGCTTGGGTGTGGTGGTGCGGTGGTTTCGCGCGCGGCGGTTGGGTGGTGGGCGCGGCGGGGCTTGGGTGTGTGGTGAGTTGGTTCCGCGGGTGCGGGTTGGGCGGGTGGTCCGTGAAGGACCCCTTGGGGGAATCAGATTCCCTCAAGGAGCCCTTCACGGACTTTGGCTGGTCGTGAGGGGAACCCTGAGGGAATCAGGGGCTGCGAGGGTTCCCCTCACAGATTCGTGAGCGGGGCAGTCCACAGTGGACGGCAGCGGCGACGGGAGGAGAGGCGT
The DNA here is from genome assembly GCF_055633655.1 of Amycolatopsis sp. NPDC114503. Lineage (NCBI taxonomy): Bacteria > Bacillati > Actinomycetota > Actinomycetes > Pseudonocardiales > Pseudonocardiaceae > Amycolatopsis > Amycolatopsis sp. NPDC114503. Next base: position 423,495 of record NZ_JBVKDT010000007.1, read on the forward strand.
CGATGGCCTTGGAGCTTCTGCGGCCCTAGGCTCTGTGGTTATGGGAACTCGCCAGGTTTCGCGCAGCGTGGTTGTCGCTGCTGCGCCGGAACGGATTTTCGCGTTGCTTGCTGATCCGGCTCAGCATCCGCTCATCGATGGATCGGGCACCGTGCGCGCCAGTCGTGGGGCGGCGCCGGATCGGTTGTCGTTGGGGGCGCAGTTCGGCATGGAGATGCGGATGGGGGCGCCGTACCGGATTCAGAACACCGTGGTCGAGTTCGAGGAGAATCGGCTGATCGCGTGGCGGCACTTCGCCGGGCATCGGTGGCGTTGGCTGCTCGAGCCGGCGGGGGACGGGCGCACGGAGGTCACCGAGACCTTTGACTGGTCTACCGCTCGGTCGCCGCTCGCGATTCGGTTGCTGGGGTTTCCCAAGCGCAACGCCGAGGCCATCGAGAAGACTCTCGCCCGGTTGGGCGGGATGTTTCCCGGATGACCTCGGCGTTGCGCCGGAGTCTCAGCGGAAGCTGATCTGCAGCACCGGTTCGCTGGTTTCGGAGAAGAAGTCGTTGCCCTTGTCGTCGATGACGATGAACGCCGGGAACTCTTCGACCTCGATTTTCCAGACTGCTTCCATGCCGAGTTCGGCGTACTCGAGGACGTCGACCTTCTTGATGCAGTCCTTCGCCAGCCGCGCGGCCGGGCCGCCGATCGAACCCAGGTAGAAGCCGCCGTGTTCCTTGCACGCGGCGGTGACCTGCTTCGAGCGGTTGCCCTTCGCCAGCATCACCAGCGAGCCGCCCGCTGCCTGGAACTGGGCGACGTACGAGTCCATCCGGCCTGCGGTCGTCGGGCCGAACGAGCCGGACGCGTAGCCGTCCGGAGTTTTCGCCGGGCCCGCGTAGTAGACCGGGTGGTCGCGGAGGTACTGCGGCATCTCCTCGCCGGCGTCGAGGCGCTCGGCGATCTTGGCGTGCGCGATGTCGCGCGCCACGACCAGCGGGCCGGTCAGCGACAGGCGCGTCTTCACCGGCAGCTGCGCCAGCTGTGCGCGGATCTGGTCCATCGGCTGGTTCAGATCGACCGACACGACCTCGTCGGACAGGTCGTCCTCGGTGACGTCCGGGAGGAAGCGGGCCGGGTCGCGTTCGAGTTGTTCGATGAACACGCCCTCTTCGGTGATCTTCGCCTTCGCCTGGCGGTCGGCCGAGCACGACACCGCGACGCCGACCGGGCAGCTCGCGCCGTGGCGGGGGAGGCGGATCACGCGGACGTCGTGGCAGAAGTACTTGCCGCCGAACTGCGCGCCGATGCCGAACTGGCGCGTCATCTCCAGTACCTGCTGCTCGAGGTCGCGGTCGCGGAACGCGTGGCCCAGCTCGGAACCCTCGGCGGGCAGGTTGTCGAGGTAGCGCGCGGAGGCGAGCTTCGCGACCTTGAGGTTGAACTCGGCCGACATGCCGCCGACGACGATCGCCAGGTGGTACGGCGGGCACGCGGCGGTGCCCAGGCTGCGCAGCTTCTCGTCCAGGAACCGGGCGAGCCGCTTCGGGTTCAGGACCGCCTTGGTTTCCTGGTACAGGAACGTTTTGTTGGCGCTGCCGCCGCCCTTGGCCATGAACAGGAACTCGTACGACGGATCCGTCGCGTCGCTGTCTTTGTGATACAGCTCGACCTGCGCCGGGAGGTTCGTGCCGGTATTGCGCTCTTCCCAGAAATTGATCGGGGCCATCTGCGAGTACCGCAGGTTGAGCTGCTGGTAGGCGTCGAAAATGCCCTGCGAGAGGGCTCGCTCGTCGTCGCCGCCGGACAGCACGCCTTCGGTGCGCTTGCCGATGACGATCGCAGTGCCGGTGTCCTGGCACATCGGCAGCACGCCGCCGGCCGAGATGGCCGCGTTGCGCAGCAGGTCCATCGCGACGAAACGGTCGTTGCCGCTGGCTTCGGGGTCGTCGACGATCGCGCGCAGCTGCTGCAGGTGTGACGTACGCAACAGGTGCTGGATGTCGGTGATCGCGGTGCGCGCGAGCGTCGTCAGCGCCTCCGGATCGACCTTCAGAAACTTCCGCCCGGCGGCTTCGACGGTCTCGACGCCGTCGGCGGTGACCAGCCGGTACTCGGTGGTGGTGTCCTTGCCGAGCGGCAGGACTTCGGTGTGCTGGAACGTGGTGGGCGGCACAGCGAGGCTCCTTTGCCCTGATCGGGATTGGCTCACGGTACTCAGCGGGTTCCGCCCGGTCGCACGGGTGCGGGGACGCTGTGGGATAGCGCACGCCGACGCTGCTCGCCGCGGGTTTCGGGCAGGCATGGTCGGGAGGCCGGGCCCACCCCGACGGACCCGACCTCCCGGGGAAAGCGGACCGGATGCGCACACATCCGCCCCGCGTGACTAACGGGACCCCCGCCGGCGCGTTGACCGGACGCCGCACAGCGGGGGTCGCGAACGCTTGCTACCCAGTGCCCGGAACCGCCAAACGCGAACGAAGCGCGATTTCCACGATCGGGTGCACAGAGTGGTGACGGGATTGCGGTGGGTGTCGGCGGGAAGCGGGCGAACAGGAGGAATTGGGGCACGGAAGGAGGATCGTGCGCTCTGCTGGGTCTCAGGGGACTGGTGGGGCTCAAGGGGCTGGTGAGGCTGGTGGTGTTGATGAGGCGATTTGTCGGCAATTGCCAGGCGGTCGTCGAGGCGGCCGGGGTGGGCGAAATCCGGGTCTGGACACGACAAAACCCCCGGTCCGGACATCGAACCGAGGGTTCTGCGCAACCAGCGGCACCGCCCGGTGCCCGCTGGAAGTGTTGGGTGAGCAGCGGCCCACCGGCTGCCCACCGAAGTGGTGTGCAAGCTGCACCACCCGCTGCCCACCGAAATGATGATCCGGCCGAAGATTTCCGCCCCGCTCGACCGGGCCCCACCCGGTCCCCGACGGAAAGCCCCGACCTGCCTGCCCGCGTGCTTGCCGCGACCCGGCTCGCCGGACCCCACGCCCGGTCAGCCGGCTGCGGCAGCCCGAATCAGCTCGCCGGCAGGCTTCTCCTCCCTCTCCGGAACCCTGGCCCCGAACCTCGGCCCCGGAGAGGGAAGAAACTCAGCTGGCGTATGCCCGCAGCCGGTCGGCTCGCTCGCCCTGGCGCAGCTTCGCCATGACCTCGCGCTCGATCTGCCGCACGCGTTCGCGGGACAGGCCGAAGTGCTTGCCGATCTGGTCGAGCGTGCGCGGCTGGCCGTCGTCGAGGCCGTAGCGGAGCCGGATGACGTGCTGTTCGCGGTCGTCCAGCGTCGCCAGGACACGACGAAGGTCGTCCTGCAGCAGACCGGAGATCACCGCGCTCTCGGCGTCGGTCGCCTCGGAGTCCTCGATGAAGTCGCCCAGCGGGGCGTCTTCCTCGGTGCCCACCGGCATGTCGAGGCTCACCGGGTCGCGGGACTGGTCGAGCAGGTCGGAGATCTTGTGCACCGGAATGCCCGATTCCGAGCTCAGTTCCTCGTGCGTCGCGTCGCGGCCCAGCTGCTGGTGCAGGTCGCGGCGGATCCGCGCCAGCTTGTTCACCTGTTCGACCAGGTGGACCGGCAGCCGGATCGTGCGGCCCTGGTCCGCCATGCCGCGGGTGATGGCCTGGCGGATCCACCACGTGGCGTACGTGGAGAACTTGAATCCCTTGGAGTAGTCGAACTTCTCCACCGCACGGATCAGGCCCAGGTTCCCCTCCTGGATCAGATCGAGCAGCGGCATGCCCCGTCCGGTGTAGCGCTTCGCGAGCGACACCACGAGCCGGAGGTTGGCCTCCAGCAGGTGGTTCTTCGCGACGTGGCCGTCGCGCATCAGCGCGCGCAGCTCCTTGCGGCGCTGCGGCGTGAGGTCCTCGGCGGTGTCGAGCATGTGCTGGGCGAAGACCCCGGCTTCGATCCGCTTCGCCAGCTCGACCTCGTCGGCCGCGGTGAGCAGCGCGGTCTTGCCGATGCCGTTCAGGTACACGCGCACCAGGTCGGCGGCGGGGCTCTGGGCGTCGAGGTCGGCGTCGGTGAGCGCCCCCACGCTCGGACGCTCCTCGGACTGCTGTGCTGGAATCCCGCGCTCGCGAATCCCGCGCGCTTCGCGTTCGAGAGTCTGGACTGACATTCTGCCTCCCCGGTCACGGGCTGAACGTGTCTCGCCGGCGCCTGCGGGACGGGGCCTGTGGAATCCCGTGTCCGCGGGCCCAGCCGGCTTGGCTGGACACCGGTCTCAACGCTCCGGGAAGGTGAAACGTTCCCGGCTCGCTGAAATGAGGACGGGCGTACCCGCCTCTCGGTTGCTCCACCAAAACTGAGGTTTTCCTGAGAACCGCGCCGCTCCGGGAAATGCGCTCGAATCGCGCTCCGTGTCTTCGATGTTACGCGTGCTGATCCAATGTGGTCTAGACCTCAACGAGAACGGTGAAAGGACCGTCGTTCACGCTTTCCACCGCCATCTCCGCGCCGAACCGTCCGGTCGAGACGGTCGCGCCGCGGCCGCGAAGTTCCGCGACCACGGCGTCCACCAGGGGTTCGGCGATTTCCGGCCGGGCGGCGGCGGTCCACGACGGGCGACGGCCCTTGCGGGTGTCGCCGTAGAGCGTGAACTGCGACACCACGAGCAGCGGAGCCCCGGTCGTCGCGCAGGATTCTTCGTCGCGCAGCAACCGGAGTTCGTGCAGTTTGCGCGCCATCGTTTCGGCTTTCCCGAGATCGTCGTCACGGTGCACGCCCAGCAGCACGAGCAGGCCCGGTTCCTTGATCTCCCCGGCGATCTCCCCCGCGACGGTCACGCTCGCGCGGGTGACCCGCGCCGCCACCGCCCTCACTGCGGCGAACCGGGCACGAGCATGCCGTGCCGCACGAGTTCGCGGACGATCGGCAACGCCGAGGCGGTCAGTTCGGCCGAATCGAGGCCCTGTGCGGCGGACAGCAGGTCCAGCAGATCCGACAACGGCAGCGCGCCGCGGCAACCCGCGAGAAGCCGCGTAGTGAGTTCGTCGACCTCGTGCTGCCAACCCGGGCCGTCAGTGCGGTGCAGCCGGCGCACGGTCGTTTCCCAGCCTTCGTCACCGGGCGAATCGACGCGTTCGAGCAGCACTGTTTCGGGTACCCGAAACGCTACGTCCAACACATTGTCGCCGTGCGTACGCAACCACTCGACGCGGTCGAGCCAGTTTGCTGCTTCGGGCCCCAGCGGGTCGTCGTAAGCCTGTCGCAGGTCTTCGCAGACGACAGTCGGCGTCTGACCGTTTGCGCGCCGCAGTGTCACGAAGCCGAAACCGATGCCCTGTACGTCGTTTTCGGTGAACCAGTCGAGCCACGCTGCGGCTTTCGCGCGGCCTTCGGGCGAGCGCGGGTCGATGCCTTCGTCTCGCAGCCAGGTGCCGACGTACAGGCCGGGGTCGGCGACGTCGCGCTGTACGAACCAGGCGTCGGTCTCAGGCGGCAGCCAGCGCGCGACGCGGTCGCCCCAGTCTTCGCCGCGTCGGTGCAGCCACGAAGCGAGCAGCTGACCGGTGCCGCCGTCGTTGAGGAAGCTCGGCAGCTGCCGGACGACCAGCGCGCTCGCGTCGTCGCCGGCCAGGCCGGAGTCGCGGTAGGTGTAGTCGACGCGCGGCGGGCCGACCACGAACGGCGGATTGCACACGACCTGGTCGAAGCGGCGGCGCGCGACCGGCGCGAACCACTCGCCGCGGAGCAGTTCGACGTCCAGCTCGTTCAGCCGGAACGTGCCCGCGGCCAGTGCGAGCGCGCGGGCCGACACGTCGGTCGCGGTCACCCGCTGCGCGTGCCGGGTCGCGTGCAGCGCCTGGACGCCGTTGCCGGTGCCCAGGTCGAGCAGGGTGCCGACCGGGCGGCGGCTGGTCGCGCGGATCAGGCTCAGCGACGCGTGCCCGACGCCGAGTACGTGGTCCTCGGGCACGACGTGGCCGAGCATGTCGGCGTCGAGGTCGGAGACGACCCACCACGAGCCGTCGTCGTCGCCGTGCGGGCGGATGTCGAGCGCGGCGCGGAACTCGTCCCCGACCGTCCGCAGGATGCCCGCGGCCACCGCGTCGTCCGCGCTGAGCGGCGCGAACGCCGACGAGACGGTCTTCTCCGGCTCGGCGAGCCCGAGCAGGAACAGCCGGATGAAGACGCCGAGGTCTCCGGCGTCGAGGCTCGCGCGGCGGGCGGGTTCGGGCTCGCCGCGGCCGAGCGCCGTGTGCGCTGCGCCGCCGAGCGCGTCGACGACGCCGTCAGCGTCGTAGCCGGTGCGTCGGAACGCTTCGCGCAGCCGCGCGCAGACGTCGTCGGAAAGGTCAGGAAGAGGCGTGTTCGTGCTCACGGTGGGTAAGCCTGCCACGATGAGCATCGTGACCACCGAGACCACCGAGCGTGTCCTGGCTCCGCTTGAAGCGGCACTGCCGGAGCTTGAAGCGCTGTACGTCGATCTGCACCGTCATCCCGAGCTGGCGTTCACCGAAACCCGGACGGCAGCGGAGCTGGCGCGACGGCTGACTGAAGACGGCTTCGAGGTGCACACCGGCATCGGCCGCACTGGCGTTGCCGGCGTCCTGCGCAACGGCGAAGGACCGACTGTGCTGCTTCGCGCGGACATCGACGCGTTGCCGGTCGAGGAGCAGACAGGGCTGTCGTACGCGAGCACTGCGCGCGGTGTCGACTCCGAGGGCCGCGACGTGCCGCTGATGCATGCCTGCGGACACGACATGCACGCGACGTGGCTGTCCGGGGCCGCGCATCTTCTCGCGGCTTCGCGGGACGAGTGGTCCGGCACGCTGCTCGCGGTGTTCCAGCCTGGCGAGGAAGCTGGGGACGGTGCTGCCGGGATGGTTCGCGACGGTCTCTTTGAGCGGGTCGGCCGTCCTGACGTGGTCTTCGGTCAGCACATCGTGCCTGGTCCGGCCGGGTGGGTGCTTACTCGTCCCGGGGTGATCATGGCTGCGACCGACACGCTGCGGATCACCTTGCACGGGCGCGGCGGGCACGGGTCGCGGCCGGAAACCACTGTCGACCCGGCGGTGCTTGCCGCGTCTGTGGTGCTGAAGCTGCAGACGATCGTCTCGCGGGAGACTGCCGCGACAGAGCCTGCTGTGGTGACTGTCGGCTCGATGCATGTCGGGACTGCGGCGAATGTGATTGCTGACCATGCGGTGCTGGAGGTCAACACTCGAGCCTTCGACGACGCTGTGCTGGAGCGGTTGCGCAAGGCGATCGAGCGGATCGTCAACGGGGAAGCGGCGGCTGCGGGTGCGCCTAAGCCGCCGACGGTGGAGGTCGTTGCGTCTTATCCGGTCACTGCGAACGACGAGGTTGCGTCGGATGAGCTGACCGAGGTTTTCCGGGGGCACTTCGGTGCGGAGGCGACCATGCCCGCGCCGTTGGTCACCGGCAGCGAGGACTTCAGCGAGTTCGGCCGGGCGGCTGGGGTGCCGTCGGTGTTTTGGCTGGTCGGAGGGTTTGACGCGCAGCAGGTGATCACCGCGATGACGGAGGGGCGGTTTGAGACCGACGTGCCGTCGAATCACTCGTCCAAGTTCGCGCCGGTGTTGCATCCGACGTTGCGGACCGGGGTGGAGACGCTGGTCGTCGCGGCTTTGTCCCGGTTCGGCCGTCCGGGTGTCGCGGAAGGGCGGTGAGTGAGACGATGGAACGCGGAGGTGGTGCTGTGAACGCACCCCACGGACCGGATCCCCGCCCCGAGCCTGTGTTGATCACCGAGGCCGAGCCGTCGCTGGACGATCAGCTGGCGGCGCGGAAGCGGAAGTACGTCATCATGATGGTGTGCCGGATTCCTTGCCTGGTTTTGGCGGGGTTGACTTATCACACGTGGTGGCTGGCGATTTTGTTTTTGGTGATTTCCATTCCGTTGCCTTGGATTGCGGTGTTGATCGCCAATGATCGGCCGCCGAGGAAGTCGGAGAAGGTTAATCGGTATGCGCGGGATGCGAAGCAGATTGAGGGGCGGAAGCATCGGGTGATTGACGGGTGACGCTCGTCGCCTGGCGGCGACATTGCGCCCTGTTTAGCGGGGGCACCCCGAAGCTGATTGTGACGACGGCGCGGGGGTGCTTCTCAAGGCGGGAAAGATGCCTTGACAAGCACCCCCGCGCCGCGTTTTTGGCTTCGTATCGGGGTGCAGGGTGGGGGCTGGCTGCGCTGGTGGGTTGGGTGCGCGGGCTGCGGTTGGGCAGGTGGGTTGAAAAGCGGTGGTAGCCGTGGGGGAGCCCTGGGAAATGTTGGTCTGTGAGGGGAACCCTGAGGGAATCAGGGGCTCTTAGGGTTCCCCTCACGGAACTTTGGGTCAGGGTTGGGGGCCGATGCGGCTTACTGCCAGTGCGCCCAGTTGGGTGCCTGCGCGCAGGATGTCCACTGTGGACTTTCCGGCCAGCCAGGTGGTGAGGACTCCTGCGTCGAAGGCGTCGCCTGCGCCGGTGGAGTCGACGCAGGTTGTTTCCACTGCGGGGACTGAGGCGACGCCGGTCGCGTCGATCCAGCTTGCGCCGTCCAGGCCGGCGGTGACTACGACCGCGCCGACTGCGTCCAGCAGTTCGGTGGCGGAGGCGGGGTCTGCGGATCCGGTTAGGGCGACTAGTTCTTCGGTGTTCGGCATGAGCAGGTCGGTGCCGCGTACGTCGTCTAGGAATGCTGCGGGGTCGTGGATGTGGGCGGCTGCTTGGGGGTCCACGGAGGTGGTCAGCCCGGCTTCTTTGGCGGCGGCTAGTGCGGCTAGGCCTGCGGGGCGGGAGGACGGGTCCAGCAAGACGTAGCCGGACAGGTGCAGGTGGGTGGAGCCGGCAAGTGCGTCTGCGGTGACGTCCTCGGGGGCGAAGCGTTTGTTCGCGCCGCGGTCGGCGAGCATGCTGCGTTGGCCTTCGCCGTCTACCAGGACGACTACGCAGCAGGTGGGGGCTTCCGGGTCGGTGGCGAAGGCGCAGCGGACTCCTGCGGCTTCCAACTCGGCCCGGATCAGGCGGCCGCCGGAGTCGTCGCCGATTCGGGCTACCAGGGTGGTTTCCGCGCCCAGGGAGCGCAGCCACAGGGCGGTGTTCGCGCCTGCGCCGCCGCCGGTGAAGCGGATTGCTGCTCGGGCGTCGCCGCCGTGGGGGAGGGGCTGGTCGTGCCGGGCGACGACGTCCAGGCCTGCGTCGCCTACTACCACGATTCCGGTCACGACAGGGCCACCGCTACTTCGGTCGCGAGTTTGGCGTTGGACAGCACCAAAGCCTCGTTCGCGTCGATGCTGACGCCTTCGCTGGCGGTGTGGAAATGCTCCAGCAGCACGGGAGTCACGTCCGCGCCGTGCACGTCGGCGTCGGCCAGTTTCGCCAGGCCCTCCTGCAGCAGGCGGTCGTGCAGGGAACGGTCCATTTCGGACTCCGCGGGGATCGGGTTTGTCAGCAGCACGCCGGAATTCGCGTAGCGGCGGTGGGCGGAGATCACCGCGGCGGCTTGTTTCGCGTCCTCCACGCGCCAGCCGACGGGGTGGCCGGAGGAGCGGAGGTAGAAGGCGGGGAAATCGTCGGTGCGGTAGCCGAGGACTGGCACCGAGTTCGTTTCCAGGACCTCAAGGGTGGCGGGGATGTCCAGGACCGATTTCACGCCGGAGCACACGACCACGGTCGGCACCTTGGCGAGGACGCCGAGGTCGGCCGAGACGTCCCAGCTCTGCGCCGCGCCCAGGTGCACGCCGCCGAGACCGCCGGTGGCGAAGACGCCGATCCCGGCTGCTGCGGCGAGGGCGGAGGTGCCGGCGACGGTGGTGGCGCCGGAGCGGCCTAGGCCGACCGCTGGGCCGAGGTCGCGCAGGGACAGCTTGTCCAGGCCCGCGTCCGGGGCGCAGACGCGCTCCAACTCGGCGGCGGAGAGGCCGATGACTGGGCGTCCGTCGAGTACGGCGATGGTGGCCGGCACGGCGCCGCCGTCTCGCACGGTTTGCTCGACTCGGCGGCCGACGTCGAGGTTCCGTCCGTACGGGAGGCCGTGCGAGAGGATCGTGCTCTCAAGGGCGACGACGGGGTGACCGTCGCGCAACGCCGAGGCGACTTCCTCGTGGACGAACAGGGGAGTGGTCTGGGTGGTCACGAACGGACATCATCTGTGATCGCCGCGTGCGCTGCGGCATCGGGTCAGCTCTGCCTGCAGATTTTGCCGCGCAGTGGTCTCCCAGCGTGAGCGGGCGCTTTCGGTGAGGTACAGCGCGGGCCGGGCGAGGAGGCTTTCCAGTACGGCGGCGCGGCCGCTTGTCCAGGCGTCGTCGGGGTAGCGCGCGTACTCCTGGCGAACATTGTCTGCGTACGCGGCGTACACAGCAGGCGGTGCGCCGAGGATGGCCAGGTCGGCGTCGAGGAGGGCTGCTGCGGCGAAGTCGCCTTCGGGTGCTTCGTGGGCCGCGGTGGCGAGTACGAGAGCTTCGGCCTGGTCGATGTGCGTGGCACCAACCCCTGCGCGAGTAAGCCAGTGCCGAAGCCATTCCGCGCTGCGTTGTTCGTCTTGGCCGGGTACGGCGTCGTAGACCACGTCATGCGCCCACGCGGCGAGCACGACGACGGCGCGTTCGTGGAAGGGCAGGTCGGCCGCCAGTTCCTCGGCATCGTGCGCGACGGCGGTGGCGTGGGCGAGGTCGTGGTAGCGGCGGTGCGGTTCGGTGTAGCGCGTTTCGAGGTCGGCCCAGGCGCCGTGGCCGACGTGGTGGTCGCCGCCGAGGCGGGCGAGCGCGCTGTGCCACCGGGGTGCGGGCTCGTGCGGCATCCGGGCTCCTGAGGGGTCCCTTGGCAGGTCAGGCGAGCCTAGCCGGGCATTACCGCGAGCGGGGCGCTGAGGCATGATGGTGGGGTGAGCACCGAAACGCTGACCAAGCCGGAGACCGACAGCACCGAGTCGACCGACGACGACACCCCGAAGATGTTCCACTACGTGCGCAAGAACAAGATCGCCGAGAGCGCGGTCATGGGCACGCACGTGGTGGCGCTCTGCGGCGAGGTCTTCCCGGTCACGAAGTCGCCCAAGCCGGGGTCCCCGGTCTGCCCCAAGTGCCAGAAGATCTACGAGGGCCTCCGTCCCGGCGGCGACGACTGATCCTTCCCGCGCGTCCCGGTGCGCGGGAACAAAGGTGAAAATCCTTCACTCGGTGGCTGTGCACCCGGGGAGGAACTGGTAGACCTCAGTCCGGCCAGTCGCCTCCCCGCAGGAGTGTCCCCGCATGCGCGCAACCGGGATCGTGCTTTCCCTCGTCGTCCTGCTGTCCGCCTTCAGCGCCGTCGCGGCGGGCGCCGCGAACGCGGTGACCGGGTGGACCGCCGTCGGGTCCGACCGGGCCCGTCCGCTCGACGAAAGCCAGGGCCTCGCCACTGTCGAGCGCCCGTCCGGCACCAGCATCCGCTACACCGGCATCGGCACGATCGACGCCGGCCTCGCCGCCAAGGGCTGGAACCACATCGGCGACCCGGGGTCCGCGAAGGGCTGGTACGTCGAGCCCTATCAGCGCGACGACCGCGGCGCGAAGCTCTTCCGCGTCGAGGCCCCGGACGGCTCCCGCGCCGATTACCAGCACGCGCTGGAATCGTGGGAGGCCAACAACAATTCGTTCGCCGCGGTGTCGCCTGACGCGCGCTGGCTGGTGTCCGGCGAGTGGGGCACGATGGACCGCCTGCTCGTCTACCCGATGCCCGGCGTCGCGGCCACCGATCCCGGCCAGAACCTGCCGTACGCCTCGGCGATCCGGCTCGACCACCCGGTGCGCGACGTCCAGGGCTGCGATTTCGTGTCCGCGACCCGGATGATGTGCTCCTCCGACGACCCGGACGGCAGCCTCTTCGGCACCACCAAACCGTTGCTGCAGGTCGATCTTTCCGGTTCGGTCTCCGGTTCCGACGTCACCGGGCACGTCACCTCGCTCGGCCAGCTTCCGCTGCAGAGCGGCTGCAGCGGCAACTTCGAGGTCGAGGGCATCGACTACGACGAGCGCGACGGCACTCTGCGCGTGGTCGTGATGTCGCCGAGCGTCTGCATCGCCTTCGACAGCAAGACGTGGCGGTTCCGCCAGGGCTGAATCAGCCCTGCTGCGAGCGCGGTTCTGAGCCAGAAGACTCGGAACCGCGCTTGTCCGAGGCACGCTCGGGCCTGGCGAGCTGCACGGTCTCCGATTCGGTGCGGTTCGCCTCGGCACCGTTCTGTTCGTCGGGTTCGGCCGCGAGGTCGTTTTCGGTGTGCCGTTTCGGCCGGCGCAACGGCATCGTCGTGCGGTCCCACAGCTTGCGGCCCTCCTCGGCCCGCATCCGCTCGGTCGCGCGCTCCATCTCCAGCCGCCGCCACTTGCGCCGCTGCCGCCGGGTCGCCTTGGCGGGCCACAGCTCCTGGATCGCGCTGTTGAAATACGCGCCGCCGACCACCGCGAGGCCGATGAAGAACATCAGCAGCAGGAACGCGATCGGCGCGGCCAGCGCGCCGTAGGTGTACCCGGTTTTGGTGATCCAGTTCAGGTAGATCCGCAGCCCGATGCTCGACACCAGGAACACCACGCCGGCCAGCATCGCGCCCGGCAGCCCGCGGTGCCAGGGCAGCCGGCGGGGCAGCGCGAGCTTGTACAGCGTCGTCAGCGCGAGCGCGATCATCACGCCCAGCACCGGGTAGTACAGCGTGCCGACCCAGGACGAGACCGTCGGACGCCAGTCGACCGGGAAGAACTCCGGCAGCAGGTCCGGCCCGATCGCCAGCAGCGGCAGCCCGATCACGAGCCCGATCAGCGCGCACAGGTACAGCAGCAGCGCGAAAATCCGCTGCCACACCTCGTTGCGGACGCCGTACTGGTCGTGCGCGACGGTGATCGCGTCGACGAACGACGACATCGCCGACGAGCCCGCCCACAGCGAGATGACGAAGCCCACGGACACGATCTCGCCCTTGCCCACGGTGAGGATGCTGTTCACCGTCGGTTCGATGATCTCCTGCACCGCGTTGGCGCTGAAGATGGTGTGGCTGAAGGTGATGATCCGGTCGTGCACCGCGGTGACCACGTTCTGGCCGAACCACTCGCCGATGAACCCGACGCTGCCGAGCAGCCCGAGCAGCAGCGGCGGAAGCGACAGCGTCTGCCAGAAGGCCGCCTCGGCGGCCTCGGAGAAGATGTTGCCCTCCCACGCTTTCGCGAGGGTGCGGGTGAACAGCCGCCACGGCCCCCTGCGCGCGGTCTTCTCCGGCACGCTCGTCTTCGGCACTGTCTCGCCGTTCGGCTCTGCCTCGCCGGCGTCCGGTGTCACCTCGCCCATGGTGTGTCCCAGCATGGTCCATGCGCGCGGTTTTGGCTCGTCACCCCCGCCGAGAAGGGGCGTGTCGGAGGACACCACCCGTGGCGGTGCCCGGCGCCCGCGGGCGCGGAAGGTAAGCTGGCCGACGTGCCCTCATCGCGGCGCCCGGCGGCGAAGCCGGTGCCACAGTGGGGGTTTTCGCACGTCACGGCCGCGCCGAGCGGCCCGAGGAGGGGGTGAACCGAGTTTTGTCCGAGACGACCCAGCCGGTCCTCGGGGCGCCGCCCGCAGAGAAGGACTCCACCGCGCGCCCGCTGCGCGCCTGGCAGCGCCGAGCGCTCACGAAGTACCTGTCGAGCCGGCCGAAGGACTTCCTCGCGGTCGCGACGCCGGGCGCGGGCAAGACCGTCTTCGGCCTCCGGATCGCCGCCGAACTGCTTTCGGACCGCACCGTCGAGGCCGTCACGATCGTCACCCCCACCGAGCACCTGAAGCACCAGTGGGCGTCCGCGGCCGCGGCGGCGGGCATCCCGATCGACTCGAACTTCCGCAACACCACCGGCGTCACGTCGTCGGACTACCGCGGCGTCGCGGTCACCTACGCGCAGGTCGCCGCCCACCCCACGCTGCACCGGGTGCGCACGGAGAACCGCAAGACCCTGGTGATCCTCGACGAGATCCACCACGCGGGCGACGCGAAGTCCTGGGGCGACGCGACCAGCGAGGCGTTCACGCCCGCGGTGCGCCGCCTCGCGCTCACCGGGACGCCGTTCCGCAGCGACGACTCGCCGATCCCGTTCGTCACCTACGAACCGGACGGCGGCGGGTTCCAGCGCAGCAAGGCCGACCATTCCTACGGCTATTCCGACGCGCTCGCCGACGGCGTGGTCCGGCCGGTCGTCTTCCTCGCCTACTCCGGCGAGGCGTCGTGGCGCACGAGCGCGGGCGAGGAGTTCACCGCGCGGCTGGGCGAGCCGCTCACCGCGGAGCAGAACGCGCGCGCCTGGCGTACGGCGCTAGACCCGGCGGGCGAGTGGATCCCGGCGGTGCTGCAGGCCGCCGACACGCGGCTCAGCCAGGTGCGCCAGGGAATCCCGGACGCGGGCGGCCTGGTGATCGCCACTGACCAGGAAACCGCGCGCGCCTACGCCAAGATCCTGGAGCGGATCTGCGGCGAAACGCCGACGCTGGTGCTGTCCGACGACCCGAAGGCATCCGGGCGGATCAAGGAGTTCTCCGAGACCAAGGAACGCTGGATCGTCGCGGTCCGGATGGTGTCCGAGGGCGTCGACGTCCCGCGGCTGGCCGTCGGCGTGTACGCGACCAGTGCGTCCACTCCGCTGTTCTTCGCACAGGCCATCGGCCGCTACGTGCGGGCCCGGAAAAAGGGCGAGACGGCGAGCATCTTCCTGCCGAGCGTCCCGGTGCTGCTGGAGCTGGCCAGCGAGCTGGAAGCGCAGCGCGACCACGTGCTCGGCAAACCGCACCGGGAGAAGGAAGGCTGGGACGACGAACTGCTCGCCCAGGCCAACCGCACCGAGGACGAACCGGGCGAGGAGGAGAAGGCGTTCACCTCGCTGCACGCCTCGGCCGAGCTCGACCAGGTCATCTACGACGGCAACTCGTTCGGCACCGCGGTCTTCTCCGGCTCCGACGAGGAGCAGGAGTACCTCGGCCTTCCCGGGTTGCTGGAGCCGGACCAGGTCCGCGCGCTGCTGCGCAAGCGGCAGGAAGAGCAGATCACCGACGAGAAGCGGCGCAAGCCGAAGACCGAGGAACCGGCCGCGCCGCCGGTCCGGTCGCAGTCGGTGAGCGAACGGCTCGGCGCGCTGCGCAAGGAGCTCAACGCGCTGGTCGGCGTCTATCACCACCGCACGAAGAAACCGCACGGCGCGATCCACAACGAACTGCGCCGCCAGTGCGGCGGGCCGCCCACCGCGATGGCGACGGTCGAGCAGCTCGAAGAGCGGATTGTCACGCTGCGCTCCTGGTAGCGCGGCGGGGCGCGCGCCGAGTCCGAGCGTCCAGAGCACCCTCCTCGTCCTGGTAGAACCGCGTGCCCGGTTCAGTCCGGGCGCCCGATCGGGCACTCCTGTCCTCCGGACCGGACAAGACCGGACAACTTCTCGTTACGCTCGGTGCGTGTCAGGGATCACTCCGTCATAGCAGGGCGTTGATGAGGGCTGCGTTGCCGAACCGTGTCCATTTGGTGTCGGTTACTCGATCCCGCCATCTTCCGCAGAGCCGCTCCGCGGCATATGTTGTCGGCCACAACATATCTGCGACGGTGCACCGGGGACCTTCTCCGATCACCCCGCGAGCATGATCGGAGAAGGAACGAGGATGCGCAGCAGAACCCTTACCCTCCTCGCCGCGACGGTGAGCGCCGGCCTGGCGCTTTCGGCGTGCGGCGCCAACAGTGCGGGCTCCGGCAGCTCCGGGGACAGCAAAAGCTCCGCCTCCGCCCCGGCGGGCGGCGGCGCCAGCGGCAAGGTCGGCGTGATCCTGCCGGAGACCGCCACTTCGGCCCGCTGGGAAGCCTTCGACAAGCCGATGCTGCAGGCCGCGCTCTCCGCGCAGGGCTTCAGCGCCGACATCCAGAACGCCCAGGGCGACAACCAGAAGTTCTCCACCCTCGCCGACGGCTTCATCAGCTCGGGCGTCAAGGTGCTGGTCATCGCCCCGTCCGACCCCGCGGTCGGCGCGGCGATCGAGGCCAAGGCCAAGAAGGCGGGCATCCCGGTCATCGACTACGACCGTCCCAGCCTCGGCGGTTCGGCCGACTACTACGTCTCGTTCGACAACGAGAAGGTCGGCGAGATCCAGGCGCAGGGCCTGGCCGACGCGCTGAAGAGCAAGCCGGGAGCCAACGTCGTCCAGATCGAGGGCGCGCCGACGGACAACAACGCGACGCTGTTCGGCAACGGCCACGACAAGGTCCTCAAGCCGCTGTATGACTCCAAGGCGCTGAACCTCGTGCAGAAGCAGGCCATCGACAACTGGGACGCCCAGGTCGGCGGCACGACGTTCGAGCAGATCTTCACCCGCGTCACCGGCAAGGTCGACGGCGTCGTCGCGGCGAACGACGAGCTGGCGGGCGCGGTGATCACCGTGCTGAAGAAGAACGGCCTCAACGGCAAGGTCCCGGTCACCGGCCAGGACGCGACCCCGGCCGGTCTGCAGGCGATCCTGCGCGGCGACCAGACGCTGACGATCTTCAAGCCGATCAAGGAAGAGGCCGAGAACACCGCGAAGCTGGCCGCCGCGCTGGCCAAGGGCGACAAGGCCGCCGCGGACGCGATCGCCACCGGCACGCTGCACGACCCCAAGAACAACCGCGACCTGAAGTCGGTGCTGCTGCAGCCGCAGCTGATCACGATCAAGGACATCAAGACCGTGGTCCAGCAGGGCTAC
Source organism: Amycolatopsis sp. NPDC114503 (assembly GCF_055633655.1). Classification (NCBI taxonomy): domain Bacteria; kingdom Bacillati; phylum Actinomycetota; class Actinomycetes; order Pseudonocardiales; family Pseudonocardiaceae; genus Amycolatopsis; species Amycolatopsis sp. NPDC114503. The sequence goes on from NZ_JBVKDT010000007.1 coordinate 440,136, forward strand.
GTCAAGGCGTCCGACATCTGCACCGGCGACCTCGCCGCCAAGTGCACCGAAAACGGCATCTCCTGACGCCGTAACCGTCCGCAAGAGCAGCCGGGCCGGGACGCGTTCCCCCGACGCGCGTCCCGGCCCGGTATCCACGCGAGAGACAAGCGAATCCCATGAGCGAGCCCATTCTCGACATCACCGGCCTGAACAAGAGCTTCGGCCCGGTCCACGTCCTGCACGACGTGGACTTCGCCGTGCGGGCGGGCGAAGTGACCGCGCTCGTCGGCGACAACGGGGCCGGCAAGTCCACTTTGGTCAAATGCATCGCGGGCATTCACCCGTACGACACCGGATCCGTCCGGTTCAACGGCGCGGACGCGCACATCCGCGGCCCCAAGGACGCGGCCGAACTCGGCATCGAGGTCGTGTACCAGGACCTCGCGCTGGCCGACAACCTCGACATCGTGCAGAACATGTTCCTCGGCCGCGAGCGCGGCAGCAGCTGGCTGCTCGACGAGGCCAGCATGGAGAAGGCCGCGCGCGAGACGCTGGCGTCGCTGGGCGTGCGCACGGTGAAATCGGTCCGCACGCTCGTTTCCGCGCTTTCGGGCGGGCAGCGGCAGACCGTCGCGATCGCGAAATCCGTGCTGTGGAACAGCAAAGTCGTCATCCTCGACGAGCCGACCGCGGCGCTCGGCGTCGCGCAGACCCGGCAGGTGCTCGACCTCGTCCGCAGGCTCGCCGAACAGGGCCTCGGCGTCGTGCTGATCAGCCACAACATGGCCGACGTCTTCGAGGTCGCCGACCGGATCGACGTCCTCTACCTCGGCAGGCTCGTCGCGGACGTCCAGACCAAGGACGTGACGCACAGCCAGGTCGTCGAACTCATCACCGCGGGCCGTTCCGGCGATCTCGGCCTGGCCCGCCCCGAAGCCGTCGTGCAGTGAGCAGCGAGAAAGAACCCGCCATGACCGAAACTTCCGCGAAGCCGGAGAAGCAGGAGGCCCCCGCGGGGGCGATCACCGACTTCGGCATCGACACCACCTCGATGTCCACCGGCGAGGCGATCAAGGACTACTTCGCGCGGATGAAGGACGGCCAGCTCGGCTCCGTCCCCGCCGTGCTCGGCGTGATCGTGCTGGCGATCCTGTTCAGCGCGCTGTCCGGCGACTTCTTCACCCTGTCGAACATCGCGAACCTGCTGCAGCAGGGCGCGGGCCAGACCATCATCGCGATGGGCATCGTGTTCGTGCTGCTGCTCGGCGAGATCGACCTGTCCGCGGGCACCGCGTCCGGGGTGTGCGCGTCGCTGATGGCGCTGCACTATGTCCACAATGGAAACCTGCTGGGTTCCATGGGCACCGGCGTGTTCATCACGTTCATCGCGGTGCTCGGGCTGGCCGTGGTGCTGGCGGTGCTGCAGAAAATCTGGGCCGGGGCGGTGATTTCCCTCCTCGGCATCGTGGTGATCATGATCGGCGTGCCGGTCAACGCCTGGGTCGAGATGCTCATCGCGGTCTGCGCGGGCACCGCGATCGGCTGCATCACCGGATTCCTGGTGTCGAAGATCGGCATGCCGTCCTTCGTCGTCACGCTGGCGCTGTTCATCGTGTGGCAGGGCGTCATCCTGCAGTTCGTCGGCGAGGGCGGCACGCTGCCGATCGGCACCAGCGACGTCCTCAGCGCGGTCGCCAACGGCAACCTGTCCGTGCTCGGCAGCTGGGTGCTCTGCGTGGTCGCGGCGGGCGGGTACGCGGTGATCGCGCTCGGCCAGCACTTCTCGCGGCTGAAGCGCGGGCTCGTGGTGCAGCCGACGCCGATCGTGCTGGCCAAGGTCGCCGCGATCGCGGCGGTGGCGGCGGTCGCGACCGCGCTGCTCTCGGTCAACCGGTCGCCGAACACTCTCGTGGTGATCGAAGGCGTGCCGTACGTGGTGCCGATCGTCCTGGTCCTGCTGGTGGCGGGCACCTACGTGCTCAACCGCACCCGCTACGGCCGGCACCTGTACGCGGTGGGCGGCAACAAGGAAGCCGCGCGCCGGGCCGGCATCAACGTGCCGAAGCTGCGCACCAGCGTGTTCGTGATCAGCTCGGCGTTCGCGGCGATCGGCGCGATCGTCTACTCCTCGAAGGTCGGCTCGGTCAGCGGCCAGTCCGGCGGGCTGAACACCCTGCTGTTCGCGGTCGGCGCGGCGGTCATCGGCGGCACGTCGCTGTTCGGCGGCAAGGGCCGCGTGATCGACGCGGTCATCGGCGGCGCGGTGCTGGCGATCGTGAACAACGGGCTCGGCCTGCTCCAGCAGAAGGCCGCGGTGGTCGACATCATCACCGGTCTGGTGCTTTTGCTGGCCGCGACCGTCGACGCGCTCTCGCGACGGCGGGCTGAGGCATCGGCCCGCTGAGGGCTGATGGGAAGATGACGCGGTGAGCAGCCCGCCCGTCGCCCGCCCGGACGAGGTGCGCCGGCACAACCGCACAACTCTGTTGCGCCTGCTGCACGTCGGCGGGCCCAGTACGCGGGCTGCCCTGGCCACCGAACTGGGGCTCAACCGGAGCACGATCAAGACTCTCGTCGACGGCCTCGCCGAGGCGGGAGTGGTCGAGGAGAAAGTGCCGAGGCCGGGACGAGGGGCGGGCCGCCCCTCGCTCCTGGTCCTGCCGCAGCCGCACGCCGCGGTGGTGCTCGCGGTCGACCTGCAGGTCGAGCACGTGGCGATCGCGCTGGTCGGGCTCGGCGGGCAGATTCTCGGGCGCAACAGCTGGAATCTGCATGCCCGGACGCGGACCGCGGACGAAGTCATCACGCACGTGATCGAGTCGACCCGGGTGCTGGCCGGGGATCTCGGCGTGGAGCCGGTGGCGGTCGGGGTGTCGGTGCCCGGCGTGGTGCGGCGGGCCGACGGGCTGGTGCACGAGGCGCCCAACCTGCGGTGGACCGATGTGGCGCTGGGGGACCGGTTGTCCGCGGTGCTGCGGATTCCGGTGCTGGTGGCCAACGACGCTGAGCTGGGGGCGGTCGCCGAGCATCTGCGCGGGGCGGCCCGGGGGTCTTCGGATTCGGTTTACGTGTCCGCGGACGTCGGGGTCGGCGGCGGGGTGATTTCGCAGGGGTCTTCGTTGCGCGGGGGCGCGGGGTACGTCGGCGAGATCGGGCATATGGCGATCCGGCCCGGCGGGCGGGCTTGCTATTGCGGGAGCCGGGGATGCTGGGAGACCGAGATCGGCGAGGCGGCGTTGTGCCGGGCGCTGGGGCTGCCGGAGGACACGCCGCGCGGCGCGATCCTGGTCGAGCTGCGCGAGTTGGGGTCGGATGCGGTCGCGGCCGCTTCCCGGCTGGAGGAGTACGCGGAGTGGCTCACGTTGGGGTTGGTCAACGTGGTCAATCTGCTGGGGCCGGAGTTGGTGGTGCTGGGGGATTTGCTGACTGTGCTGCCGGAGTCGGTGATCCGGGCTATCGCCGAGGAAGTCCGGCGGAGGAGTTTGGTTTCCCGGGCTGTCGGGGGGACGCGGATCGTGAGTTCGGCGCTGGGGGCGGACGTGAAGCTGCTGGGGGCGGCTGAGGTGGCGTTCGAGGTGGTTCTGGACACGGTGTGAGCCGCGGGTTTGCGGCGGCGGGACTCAGTTGTCGGCGGACGCCCCTGATCCAGCCGCGGCGTACCGGGCGGCGGTAGTGCAGACGGCCTCGTCGACTACCTGGGCGACGCGTTCGGCGCTCACCTCCCAGCCCGGCACCAGGAGCGTCGGCCAGAAGACGTAGTTGGAGATCATGCCCAGGAACTGGGTGGCGGCGAGGTCCGCGTCCTCGATCCGCACCGTTCCCGCCTCGTGCTCGGCCAGGAGATAGCTGCGCACGGACTCGAAATAGGGCATTTTCCCGTGCGAGAACTGCGCATGGGCCAGCTCGGGGAACCGCGGCAGCTCGGCGATGACGATCCTGAACAGGTCGGTCATCTGGGCCCGGCCCAGCAGTTCGGCGTAACGGCGGCCGATGATGTCGAGTCCGGCGACGACGTTGCCCGCCGGCGGAGGTTCCTCCTCGTCAGCGGTCGACCAGGATTCGGTGACGATGGCGTCGAACAGGGCGGCTTTGGTCGGAAACTGCTTGAACAAGGTGGCCCGCGAAACGCCCGAGCACTCCGCGATCCGCGCCAGCGACGTCCGGTCGTAGCCCAGCTCGAGAAACAGCGCGGTCGCGGCCTTCACGATCAGTTCGCGCTTCTCCTGGGCGACGCGCTGGTGATACGTCGGCACGACCTTGTTCATGGGCCGAGCATACGAGGTGAGTGGCTTGACTCGCCATTGCAGCCGACCTAGGGTCGGCGGTGGTGAGTCGACTGACTCACCACTGGCCGCCGTGCATCACCGACGCTCCCGGCCGTTCCCCTCGTACCGAAGGAACATCTGATGCCCCGCTTCGACAACCAGACCGTGCTCGTAACCGGTGGGGCCGGTGGCCAGGGCTCGAGCCACGTGCGCGCCTTTCACGCGGAGGGAGCGAACGTGGTGATCGGCGGCATCGATGCCGGACGCGGCACCGCCCTCGCCGATGAGCTCGGGACCCGCGCCCGCTTCGTCCGCCTCGACGTTGCCGACGAGAGCTCGTGGTCCGCCGCTGTGCTGGCCGCTGAGAGCGCCTTCGGAGCCTTGAACGTGCTCGTCAACAACGCGGGCGTGCAGAATCCGCCTGCCACCATCGAAAACACGGATGAGGCGACGTGGTCTCGCATCCTTGACGTCAACCTCACCGGGACCTTCCTCGGCATCAAGGCCGCAGCCCCCGCTCTGCGCCGCGCAGGAGGGGGAGCCATCGTCAACATCGCCTCGACCATGGGCCTGGGCGGCACGGCTCACTACGCTCCGTACGTCGCCAGCAAGTGGGCCGTGCGAGGCCTCACTCAAACGGCCGCACTCGAGCTCGGCCGCGACCGCATCCGCGTGAACACCATCCACCCCGGCGTGATCTCGACGCCCTTCATCCACGAACCGGCAGCCGGTGCCACCGCGGCAATCGCCGATTTCTACTCACCCGAGCCGTTCGCCATCCCCCGGCTCGGGGAGACGGCCGACGTCAGCCGGCTTCTGCTGTTCCTCGCGTCCTCGGACGCGTCGTTCGTCACGGGATCGGAGTACGTCGTCGACGGCGGGCTCCTCCTCGGCCCCGCCCTTCAGGCCGAGAGCGCATGAGCGCCCCGGACCACATCCGGCAAGCCATCGAGATCACCCCCGCGGCGGGCACCAGGGAACGGATCGTCGACATCACGACGCTGGGGCGTCGCACCGGCCGGGCACGCCGCATCGAGATCTTCTTCTACCGAGCCGCGGGCGCGACGTATCTGTGCAGCGGCGCGGGCGGCACCGCGACCGACTGGCACGCGAACCTTCTCGCCCATCCCGACTTCACTTTCCACCTCAAGAACGGGATCCGGGCAGATCTGCCCGCGCGGGCCACGCCGGTCACCGACCCGGCCGAACGCCAGGCCGTGCTGGCGGAGATCGTGGCGGATCTCAATCAGCCCCACGACCCCGGCACCGTCCGGCCGACCCGGGTCGAAGACTGGGCTGACAGCCGATTGATGCGCATCAGGTTCCTTCATCGGCTGTGATCGCGGGGCGCAGTCGCGGCTGCGGCGGGTGGAGGGACCCGGGGACCCCAGCGGCTGGCCCCTGAGCCGCTCGGCTGGCGGTCCACGACGCTGCTGGTCGCGGTCGGCCGGTACCGATGCGGGGGCTGCGGGCGTTGGACGACACGCGCCTGGTCACCACACCGGGAAGGAACCGAGGCCCTCGAACCCAGAGCACCGGCTCCCTCGCCCCGAAAACACCGGAGGCGGCAAGCGCACTCGCGCCTGCCGCCTCCGGATCGAATCTGTCGGTGAGCGAATTTACTTCTGGATCTCCGCGGCCAGTTCCTTGAGCTTGGCCTCGTGCTCGCGGGCGTGGTGCCCGCAGAAGAGCAGCTCGCCTCCGGAGCTGAGGACAGCGCGTACCTGAGCTGCTGCTCCGCACCGGTCGCATCGGTCGGCTGCGGTCAATTCGGGGCGGGTGAGCGTCGGTGTTGTCATGGGGGTCTCCCTCCGTCCCGGCACCGGTCGCCCGGTGCCTCGATCCAGCTACGCCCACTTCGGTCTCGATGCCTTCGGCGGGGATCGCTTCCGGCTCCGCGGTGTTCGTGCTTCCACTCTTGCAGACGTTTGGCGGCCCGCAAGTGTTCCCGCGCCGGTGGGAGGTGCGTCACGCCGAATTAGCCCGGATGCCGCAACGGCGTCTCATTCCCTAGGACCAGACCACCCGGATCGGCGTGTTTTCCGTGGTCAGGCACCATGCGGGAGTGGGCATTGCACTCTCCCGGAAACGCGTGAACGCGATTCCGGCACCGGTCTTGTTCGTTCTCAGCGGAATTTCGATGTATGCCGGTGCGGCCATCGCGGTGGACCTTTTCGGGCACGCCACGCCGTCCGGGGTTGCGTGGCTGCGCTGTCTCGGGGCGGCCGTCGTGCTGCTGGTGTGGCGGCGGCCGCCGAAAGCGGCCTGGCGGGGCAAGCGGCTGCTGCTCGCGGGCGCTTTCGGCGTGGTGACGGCTGGGATGAACGTGGTCTTCTACGAGGCCATCGCACGACTGCCGCTGGGCACGGTGGTCGCGCTGGAGTTCGCTGGGCCGGTCGTCGTAGCCGCGGTCGGCTCTCGGACGCGGCGGGACTTGATCGCGCTGGTCCTGGTGGCCCTCGGCGTGGTCGCGATCGCGGACGTGCGCATCGCGGGCAGTCCGCTCGGCGTCGTGTTCGCGCTGGCCGCGGCGGCCGCCTGGGCGGGGTACATCGTGCTCGGCAAGCGGGTCGCGATCGGCGGGGACGGGCTGGATTCGCTGGCGGTCGGGTTCGTGGTGGCGACCGTCGTGCTGTCGCCGCTCGCGTTCGGCACCGGGGGAATGTGGGGTTCGCCACGCATGCTGCTGCTCGGGATCGGCGTCGGGGTGCTGTCGACCGTTGTGCCGTACGCGCTCGACCAAGTGGTCCTGCGCCGGCTCGGGCAGGCTCGGTTCGCGGTGCTGCTGGCGTTGCTGCCGGTGACGGCGGGGGTCGTCGGGTTCCTGGTGCTCGCGCAGGTGCCGAGCGCGGTCGAAGCGATCGGGACGCTCGCCGTCGTCGCGGGCGTGGCGTTGCGCAGCCGGGACGACGCCGGACCGGTCACTGAGCCGCCTGGGTGAACACTCGCGGATGGCCCGGGCGGCCCCGGCCCGCGATACTGATCCCGAGGAGGTTGCCATGACCAAGGCGGCGTCGGCGGCGGCGAAGGACCTGGCCGCGGCGGGGGTCGGTGGCGTCCACCTGGCCTGGGCGGACAACAACGGCATCCCGCGTTCGCGCGTGGTCCCGGTCGGCGGACTGGCCGACGCGGCGGTCCGCGGCGTGGGCGCGACCTCGCTGTTCGCGGTCTTCGACAGCCACGACGCCATCACCTACGCCCATTCCGGCCTCAGTACGCCGTCTGGCGACATCCGGCTCGTGCCGGTCCTGGAACGGCTCCGCCGGCTCGCCGGACAGCCTGCGCTCGCCTGGGCTCCGGTGCGGCAGCTCGCCGCGGACGGTTCGCCGTGGCCGTACTGCCAACGTTCCGTGCTGGAGCGCCGCGTCGCCGAGGCGGCGCAGCGCGGTCTCGAGTTCCGGGCCGGGTACGAGCTGGAGTTCTCCGTCGCGCCGGCGGGCAGCGAGGACATCGTGTCCGCACCGGGGCATCGCGGTCCCGCGTACAGTCCGCACGCGCTGATCGGCCTGGACGAGTTCGTCGCCGCGCTGCTGCACGATTTCGCCGCGAACGGCCTGCAGATCGGCCAGCTGCACGCGGAATACGGCGTGGCGCAGCTGGAATTGTCGCTCCCGGCCACGGATCCGGTGTCCGCGGCGGACGATCAGCTCCTGGCGCGCCAGACGATCCACGCGGCCGCGCACGCACACGGACTCGTGGCGAGTTTCGCGCCGATGATCGGCCTCGGAGCCGCGGGAAACGGTTGGCACTTGCACACTTCGGTCCGCCGCAAGGGCCGCAACCTCCTCGCTGGCGACGGCGTGCCGGAGGGCGAAGGTGCGGCCTACGTCGGCGGGCTGTTGCGGGATTTGCCCGCGCTGACAGCGATCACGGCGCCGAGCGTGCCGTCGACGATGCGGTTGCGGCCGGGGTTTTTCGCTGGCGCCTATGCGTTTTGGGGTGTGGAGAACCGCGAAGCGCCGCTGCGGTACGTCCCGGGCACGGCGCTGCTCGGGACGGAGCACGCGAATGTCGAGCTGAAAACGTCGGACGCGTCGGCCAATCCGTATCTCGCGCTGGCGGTCGTGCTCGCCGCCGGGATGTCCGGGATCGAGGATTCGGCGGTCCTGCCGGAGCCGATCGCGGAGGATCCGGGCGGCTGGAGCGAAGGGGCACGGAACACCGCGGGCGTGCTGCCGCTGCCGGCGAGTCCGTCCGAACAGGACACTGCGCTGCTGGCGAATCCGCGCGTGTCCGGGGCGCTGGGGGACGAGCTGCTCGGCGCGTTCCGCGCGGTGCGCGCCTCGGACGCGGCGTGGGCCGCCGAGCGGGCGCCCGAGGAGATCGTGGCGGCGCATCTGTGGCGGTACTGAACACGGGGCTTTCCGACGTCCACTGGCTTCCCGGCGGTGCGCGCCTGGTCGCCGAAGCCCGGGCGGAACTGCCGCAGAAGGACGGGCTGGCGGCGGCCTTCACTGCGCTGGTGGCGTTGCGTGCGGCGGACATCGCGGTGCCGGACCAGGACGAGGTCGCGATCGCTGCCGGGACGGTGCGCGCGTCGGCCAGCCGTCCGGCAGGTGCGTTGTCCCGCAACGACTTCCGGCTTCCGGTTCCCTTCGACGAGACGGCTGCGGGCACATCGCTGGACGGATTGGCCTCGGCGATCCGGACGTTGTCCGGGGAGCGGCTGGCGGTGGTTCCGGCAGCGGGGGAGTGGAGCTCTTCGACAGTCTCGGATTTGTTGCTTGGCCTGTGGGAATTGCCGCGAGTGGCGGTGCTGGCGCGGGTCGACCCGGCGGAACTGGGCGCGCCGGACACGCCGGAACGCGCGCTGCTGGACTATCTCGACACCGGAATCCCTCCACTGTGGACGAACCGGTGGCGTCCGCCGGCGCCGCATCACGTGCTGATCGCGGGGGTACGGCTCGGTGCGGAGGGAACGCTGCTGTCCGTTGTGGACACTTACCGCGAACTGGGCGACGAAGGCGTGCACGACCAGCCGGTGGAATGGGTCGCGGCGGGACTGGAATCGGTGCTGCTGGTGGCGGACGCCGGGCATGCGGGGGCGTTGACGCAGGCGGTTTCCTACGCGGGGTTGCGCAGCGGCGGCGCGTCGTAACGCTCCTGCGCGTCCAGCAATTCCTCCCAATGCTCGGCAACCCAGCCGTACACCACCCGCATCGGCTCTAACAGGCTGCGGCCGAGCGGCGTCAGCGCATACTCCACCCCCGACGCCGGATCGGCATGCGCCGTACGGGACACCAACCCGGAACGTTCGAGGCCGCGCAGTGTCTGGGTCAGCACCTTCGGCGTGACGCGATGCAACGGCACCCGCAGTTCGGAGAACCGCCGCGGCCCGTCTTCCAGACAGCGGATCACCAGCGCGGACCACTTGTCCCCGAAGCGGAACGGCACCATCGCGGACGGGCACAGCTCCTCGAACAGGTCTGGAGGCAATGGCTGCCGAACGGTCATCGCGGTCTCCTCTCAGTATCCCGGAGGGAACCGGCCCCCTGGCTACCTTCCAGAGCATCGACGCTTCAGGAGGTATTCCCACGATGAGCAAGATCGTCATTTTCGGCGCGGGCGGCCGGGCCGGACGGCAGGCAGTCGCCGAGGCGCGGCGGCGCGGACACGAAGTCACCGCGGTGGTCCGGGATCCCGCGCGCTACCGAGATTTGGCCGACGTCGTCGCTGGCGACGTCACCAGCGCGGCAGACGTCGCGGCCCTCGCCGCTGGGCACGATGCGGCCGTCAACGCGGCCGCGGTCTACGGCGAAGGCACCGACCCGGACGCGTTCTTCACCGGTGCCGCACGCGCTCTCGTCAGCGGGTTGCCGCAGGCTGGGGTGGGTCGGCTGGTCGCGGTCGGGCTGTCCACGCTGCTGCCCACCGCTGACGGAACCCAGGCGCTGGACTCGATTCCGCCCGAGTTCCGGCCGTTCTGCCTGGCGCACGCGGCGGGGCTCGAAGTGTTGCGCACCGAAGGCACCGGGCTGGACTGGGTGTATGTCAGCCCGGTCGGCGACTTCGACCACGACGGCAAGCGCACCGGCCGCTACGAAATCGGCGAGCACGGCGACCTCACGGCCAAGATCTCGTACGCCGACTTCGCCGTGGCGTTGCTCGACGAGATCGAGAACCCGCGCCACCGCCGCGTGCACTTCGCGGTGGCCTGACCCTACTTCGCGAAGCGGGAGTGCTTGCGGCCGTAGAAGAAGTAGATCAGCAGGCCGATCACGAGCCACGCGGCGAACCGGATCCAGGTCATCACGTCGAGGTTCAGCATCAGGTAGAAGCACGCCACCGCGGCGATGATCGGCACCACCGGCGAGAACGGCACGGTGAACGGCCGCTTCAGATCCGGGCGGCGTTTGCGCAGCACCGGCACCGCGACCGCGACGATGATCATCGCCGACAGCGCGCCGATGCTGACCATGTCGGCCAGCGCCGAGATCGGCACGAACGCCGCCAGCACGGCGATCAGCGCGGCCCCGCCGATGGTCATCCGGTGCGGCGTGCCCCAGCGCGGGTGCGCCGTGCCGATGGCCTTGGGCAGCAGGCCGTCGCGGCCCATCGCGAAGCCGATCCGGCCGATCGTGACCAGTTCGACCATCATCACCGACGTCAGCCCGGTGACCGCGCCGAGCGAGATCAGCGCGCCGACCCAGTGCTGGCCGACCCGGTCGAAGGCGTCCGCGAGCGGCGCGCCGGAGTCGATGTCGGTGTAGTGGACCATGCCGGTCAGCACGATCGACACCCCGATGTAGAGCACCGCGCACACGGCCAGCGCGCCGAGGATGCCGACGCGGAGGTCCTTGCGCGGGTTGATGGTCTCCTCGCCGAGGTTGGCGAGCGCTTCGAAACCGGTGTAGGCGAAGAACACGACGGCCGCGGCGGTGACCATGCCGGCGATGCCGTACACCGACTGCTCGAGCCCGAGCGCGGCCTGGACCACTGGCTGGTGCAACGCGTTCGCGGTGCCGGACGGCGGCTGCGCGGGCGGCACGAACGGGGTGAGGTTCGAGCCCTTCACGAAGAACACGCCCACGGCGAGGATCAGCACGCACACCGCGACCTTGACGAGCACCAGCACGTTCGTGAGCCACGAGGACTCCTTGATGCCGACCACGGCCACGACCGTCAGCACCGCGATGATCAGCACCGCGCCGATGTTGACCTTCGCGTCCTCGCCGAACCAGTCCGGCGACAGCCCGAGCAGGTTGGCGAGATAGCCGGACCAGCTGCGCGACACCACGGCCGCGCCGAGCGCGAACTCCAGCAGCAGGTCCCAGCCGATGATCCAGGCGAAGATCTCGCCGAGGGTGGCGAAGGCGTAGGTGTAGGCGCTGCCCGCGGTCGGCACGCTGGACGCCAGCTCGGCGTAGCAGAGCGCGGCGAGGCCGGCGACCACCGCGCCGATCACGAACGACAGCGTCACCGACGGCCCGGCGTGCGTCTTGGCCTCGACCCCGGCGAGGGTGAAGATCCCGGTGCCGATGATGATGCCGACGCCGAAACCGATCAGGTCGCGCCCCCTGAGCCGCCGCTTCAGCTCGCCGGATTTCTGCCGCTTGAGGACTTCGTCGACGTCGAGAGTTCTCCGCACACCCATGGGGGAACGTTAGAAGGTGACGGCCCGATGCGCAGATCGGCTATCCGGGTGGAGTGAGGCCGTGGTCCTGGGCCAGGATCGCGGCCTGCACCCGGGAACGCAGGCCGAGCTTGGCCAGCACCCGGGAAACGTGCGTCTTCACCGTCGCCTCGCCGATGTACAGCCTGGCGCCGATTTCGGCGTTCGAGAGCCCGGCGCCAAGGCATCCGAGCACCTCGCGCTCGCGTTCGGTGAGGTCCGTCAGCCCGGTTGGCGCGGGCGACGGCTCGGCCGGGGTGCTGGCGAAGGCGGCGATCAGCCGTTTCGTGACCTGCGGCGCGAGCACGCCCTCGCCCGCCGCGACGAGCCGGACGGCCTCGATCAGCCGCGGCGCTTCGACCGACTTCAGCAGGAACCCGGCGGCTCCGGCGCGTAGCGCGGCGTGCACGTACTCGTCGAGGTCGAAGGTGGTGAGGACCAGGACTTCGGCGAGCCCTTCGGCGATGAGCTGGCGGGTGGCGGTGATCCCGTCGGTGCCCGGCATCCGGACGTCCATCAGCACGACGTCCGGCCGCAGCGCGCGGGCCTGGCGCAGCGCGACCTCGCCGTCGGCGGCTTCGCCGACCACCTCGATGCCCTCGGCGTTGCCGAGGATGAGCGCGAGCCCGGCGCGGATGGCGCCGTGGTCGTCGGCGACGAGGACTCGGATGGTCATGGTGTCTCTCCGGCGAGGGGAAGTTCAGCGTGGACGAGCCAGCGCGGCCCGGACGGACCTGCTCGCAGAGTGCCGCCGACGGCGTGCGCGCGCTCGCGCATGCTGAGCAAGCCGTGCCCGCCGCTGTCGGCCTGGGTCGGCGCGCCGAGCAGTTCGTTGCCGATCTCGACGGTCAACGTGCCGTCGGCCGCCCGGAGCCGCACCGTCGTCTGGCTGCCGGGCGCGTGTTTGACCGCGTTGGTCAGCGCCTCTTGCGCGATCCGGTACGCGGTGAGGTCCACTGCCGTCGGCAGCGCGAGTTCTTCGTCCACAGTGGAATCCACAGTAACCGTCATGCCCGCCGCCCTGGCCGACTCCACCAGTCTGGTCAGTTCTGCCAGCCGGGCGGGAGCGGTCACCTCGTCCTCGCTGGATTCCGAACGCAGCAGACCGATCATCGCGCGCATTTCTTCCAGCGCGCGCACGCTGTTCTCCCGCACCGCGACGAGCACGGTCTGCGCGGTCTTCGGATCGTCGGCCATGGACAGTGCCGCCTCCGACTGGATGGCGATGGCCGACAGATGCCCGGCGACGACGTCGTGCAGGTCGCGGGCCATTCGCGCGCGCTCGGCCGCGACGGCCGCCTTTTGGTCCAGCGCGGCGATCGTCGCGAGCTGCTCGGCGTTGGCGCGTTCGGTCGCCGCGATATCGCTCTGCTGGCGCACATTCGCGCCCCACCACACCGGGACGAGCAGGAACGACAGCAGGCTGAACGCACCGACCGCCGCCGCCCGCCAGCCCGCGACGGCCAGGAAGACGACCACCACCGCGAGCACCGCGGTGGCGGTGGCTCCGACCAGCACCCGGGTCGTCCGGCGGGAGCCGTGCATCATGGCGGAGTACAGGAAATCCGTGTACGCGATGGCGATCGGCAGCGACAGGCCCAGCGCGACATCGACACCGACGATCCCCGTGGCGATCAGCAGCCCCCACGGCACCTTCCGGCGCAGGAACGAGGCGAGGCAGATCGCGGTGAGTTCGGCGAACCGGACCCAGAGCGGGTACGGGTCGCCGCTCGGCTGCAGCCGGTGGACGTCGGCGAGGTACAGCAACGAGCCGCCGGCGAACACCGCGAGCGCGACGAGGCCGTTCTGCTGCCACGGCGGCAGTTCGCTCGGCCGGGGGAGGGCCGAGCGCAGGTCTCGCAAGCGCACCCGACCATGACAGCACACCGGGGCGGCCCGGTCGTCCTACGAAATGATGACCCCCCGATCGTGCCGTCCGCTGACGCGCGCGGACGCCCGCGGCCGCGAAAGTGGACGCATGGACGAGATTCTGAACAGCCCGATGACCGCTGCCATCGTGGCGTGCGAGATCGGGTTCTGGGTCTTCATCGCGGCAGGGCTGCTGACCCGGTACGCGCTGCGCAAGCAGAAGGCCAGCACCGTGCTGCTGGCGCTGGTGCCCGTGGTCGACCTGGTGCTGCTGGTGATCACGGTGATCGACCTGGTGAACGGTGCGAAGCCGAACGTGACGCACGGGCTGGCGGCGGTGTACCTGGGCTTCTCGGTGGTGTTCGGGCCGTCGATGGTGGAGTGGGCCGACGTCCGGTTCGCGCACCGGTTCGCCGGCGGGCCGCGGCCGGAGAAGCTGTACGGCCGCGCGAAGGCCCGCAAGGAATGGCGCGAATGGGGCAAATGCGTGCTGGCGTCCGCGATCAGCGCCGGACTGCTGTTGCTCGCGATCGTGGTGGTCGGCACATCGGGCCACGTCGAACCGCTGTGGGGCTGGCTGCCGAGGCTGGGCACGCTCACCGGGGTGTGGTTCGTCTTCGGACCGCTGTGGCAGCAGCTTTTCGGCTCCTCCGCGCCGAAAGAGGAGGCGTCGCGATGATCGAGCTGCTGGGAATTCTGCTGGTGGTCCAGGGCGCGGGCGGGCTGATCAACCGGCTCGCCGGGGCGGGGCACCCGAGCTGGTTCGTCCAGTTGCACGTGCTGCCGCCGCAGCTGCACATCGCCGCCAGCATCGTCCTGCTCGGGGCGGGCGCGGCGGTGCTGTTCGCGAACCGGGCGCGCAAACGCCGCCGCGGCTAAACTCGACCGGGTGGCGGTCGGCCCGGTTGTGCTGTTCGCCGTGGTCAGCGTGGCTCCCTCGGCGTTGTTCTGGGCTGCCCTCCGCCTCCCCGCCCTCTGCCGCCGGCTTGGTCGGAGACGCGCCGCTCCAGTTCCGTCCGAACCGCCGGTCGAGCAGGTGGCCGCCGATCTGCGCCGGGTTCGCCGGACGCTCGCCCAGCTTCCCGCCGGCACGCCCGCCGCGCGCCGGATCGGCACCCGGCAGGCGTACGACGAACTGCTCGTCACCGCCTGCCGCGAGATCGGCGTCGAACATCGGCTCGACGGCTTGCGCGAGGGAGCCGACCGCGATCTCGAACGGCTGCGGATCGAGGATTCGCTGAGCCGTAAAGGATTCGTGCTGTCCTGAGCGGAGTGGCAGGATGCGCGCGTGGACTTCCAGCCGAAAGACCGGACCTCCGACGCGTTCCAGCAAGCCCTCACCGCCGAACAGATCGAACTGCTCTGCCGCCGCGCGCTCGGCACCACCGTGCGGTCCGCCGTCGAAATCGGATGGGGCGGGTACAACAACACCTACCGGGTGGAGCTGGCTGACGGCCCGGCGATCCTGCGCGTCGCACCGGAACCGGCGCGGCAGACCCGGATCGAGCACCAGTTCATGCGCAACGAATACCTTGCCGCGCCGTACTTCGCGCCGATCGCGCCGCTGATGCCGTGCACGCTCGCGGCCGACTTCACGCATCAGGTCATCGGCCGGGATTATGTCCTGCAGGCAGTTCTGCCAGGAGAGCCCGGCCCGGAAATCCTGTCCCCGGTCTCGCCGGAGGAGCGGACGCCGTACTTCCGCCAGCTCGGCGAAATCACCCGCGCCATCCACGACGTAGGCGGGCCCGGTTTCGGTCTTGTAGCCGGACCGCATTTCGCGACCTGGAGCGAAGCGCTGATCGCGTACTTCGAGGACAACGCCGCTGACGTCGAAGACCTCGGCCTCGACGGGGCGGACCTGCGCGCGATGGCCGAGTGGGCGAGGCGCGACGCCGCGCTGCTCGACGAGATCACCGAACCGCGCCTGATGCACGGGGATCTGTGGCACGTGAACGTGATGCTGACGCCGGAGCTGGAGATCGTCGGAGTCTTCGACCACGACCGCAGCTGGTGGGGCGACCCGGCGGCGGACTGGACGATCCGCATGGCGTCGGTGAAAACGGGCTCGAAGCGGGATGCGTTCTGGGACACCTACGGACGTCCCGACGAGTCCCCGGCGGCGAGGCGGCGGGCGTTGTACTACGAGGCCCGGCACCTCGGCGCGGTGCGGTTGGAGCGGTACCGGCTGGGCAAGGAGGGGAAGGTCGAGGAGTCGTATCCGGAGGTGGCGGAGATTCTGGCGGCGCTGGAGTCAGAGTGAGGGGTCGGAGCCGCGCAGCGCGGCCCACCAGAAGCCGAATGCGGCGATCAGGACGCTGACGGTCAGCCAGCCGGCGAAGCCGCTGCCGTCGACGAGTGCCCAGAAAGCGCCGACGACCGGGGCGACGGCCAGCACTGGCAGGTCGGCGCGGAACTGTCGCGCGAGGCGAACCGGCGTGGCGGCGGCAAGCGTGCGTTCCTCATCCGGCGCAGACGGATTGTCCAGCCGACGGCCGCGAGGCTCTCCTGTGCGCACCGAACCAGCCGGGTACAGCACCTCTCCGTCGACGCGGACGGCGACGTGGCGGTCCGTGCGCAGATTGCCCAGCACCTCGACCCGAGACGGCGACGGCAGGCCGATCAGCGTCGGCGAGAAGTACACCGGGATCCACCGCGGCGTGGCCGTGTCAGTCTCCAGCCACGACCGCGTCAGCAAGCCGCGCTGTACCTTCACCCGGCGCATGGGCACGGAGGAGCCCGCCTTGCGTCGCGACGGCTGCACGAAGCGGGTGAAGAGCAAGAACCCGTCCACCGCCAGCATCGCGAGCACCGCCACCACCGTGACCGTCGCGTACGTCGAGGCGCGGTCCGCGGTCACCAACGCCGAAGCGCCGGTCGTGACCGCACGCGACGGAGCCGACGGGTCGTACCGCACCGGAACCTTCACGCCCAGCTTCGGGGGAGTGGTGTCCAGCTCGACCGCCGCGCTCGCTTCCGGCTGATTCGGCACCGGGAACCGCACCGTGACAGTGGCGTCGTCGACCCGCGAAACGATTCCGGTCGCGTTCGCGGTGAGCCCCTGCAGTTGCGGCCGGGCGCTGGTGAACTCCAGCAGTTGCACCACGAACACGACCGCGCACGCGACGAACACGACCGCACTCGTCACCAGAATGTGCCGCACCGGCCGCAACCGCAGGAAATTCCGCACAAAACTCACCTTAACTGTCCAAAAAGGAAGGAGCGGCGCGGGGAGTCCGCGCCGCTCCTTCGATTCCCGCTAGGGGAGGATTACTTCACGAACCCGATCTTGCCGTAGTCGTACGGGACGTTCGCGTAGCCCGGCGAACCGAAGTTGCCCAGCGTCTTGCGGACGGCGAAGGCGCCGGTCGACTGGAAGATCGGAAGCTGGTGGCCCAGCGCCCAGATCTCCTTGTCCGCGGCGTTGATGTCCGCGGCCCGCTTGGTGTCGTCCAGTTCCTGAGCGGCGGTGTCGAGCAGCTGGTTTTCCTTGTCGCTGCCGATCCGGCCGTAGTTCTGGTTGACGTTCTTCGGGTCGAGGTAGTAGATGCCCTTGCTGCCGCCGATCGGGAACGAGTTCGAGATCCAGCGGAACAGCGTGAGGTCGAAGTTGCCGACGTTCACGTAGTTCTTGAAGAACTCGGTCGACGGGACCGCGACGATGTCGATGCCCACGCCGATCGCCTTCAGCTGCGACTGCAGAATCTGGCCGGTCTGCTGGCTGATCGGGGTGCCCGACGGGATCACCAGGCGCAGCTTCAGCTGCTTGCCGTCCTTGGCGCGCAGGTCACCGGACTGCTTCCAGCCCAGCTTGTCCAGCTCCGCCTTGGCCGCGTTCTGGTCGAACTTGTACGGGCCGCTGTTGTCCTCGTAGGTCTTCGAGCCCTTGAGGTACAGGTGGTTGCCGATCGGCGTCGTGTCCTTCTGCATCTGGCCGAGGATCGACTTCGCGATGGTCACCGTGTCCACGCCGCGCATGACCGCCAGCCGCAGATCCTTGTCCGCGAGGATCGAGGACGAGGCTCCGTTGAGCGTCATGTGCATGTAGTCGGGGTAGGTCGACTGGCGCACGACCGAGTTCGGGTCCGACTGGGCCCGCTTGAACGCGTTGATGTCGTTGTTCAGGTTGTAGAAGTCGATCTGCCCGTTGGCGAACGCGTCCGCCAGCGCTGGCCGGTCCACGACCTTATAGGTTACGGTGTCCAGCTTTGGTTTGTCGCCCCACCAGTTCGGGTCGCGCTCGAACACCGCGGTCTTGGCGGTGTAGTCGACGTTCTTGATCTTGAACGGACCCGCGGTGATCTGCGCCTTCTGCGCCCAGCCCTTGTTGAAGGTGTTGGCGTCGGCCATCGCTTCCTTCGGATACAGCGGCGAGAACAGCGACTTCCACTCCGCGAACTTCTTCGCGAAGGTGACCTTGACGTCGAGGTCGTCAGTGCCCTTCTCGACCTTGGCGATGTCCTCATAGCCGGTCGTCTGCGAGACCTGGTAGGAGGTGTCCTTGCCGGTCAGCGCCTTCGCCATCGCGGCGAAGTCCTCCCAGGAGAACTGCCGCCCGTTGCTCCACTTGGCCTTCGGGTTAATCTTGTACTCGATGACCTGCGGGTCCTGGCTGACGATCTCGGCCGAGGTCAGGTAGTTCTTGTCCATGCCGACCGTCGCGTCCGCGTTCTGCGGGAACGGGTAGGGCAGGATCGCGCCGAACATGTTGGCGCCGTCCAGGTTAGTGCCGTCGACCTGGTAGTAGTTCCAGTTGTCCGGCAGCTGGTCGACCGGCCACTTGAAGTCGCCGCCGTCCTTCAGCTTGTCCAGCGGCTGCTCGTTGATGTCCGCGGTCTTGACGCCCGTTGTGCCGGCGTCCTGCAGGCCGTTGCCGCCGCCGCCGCTGCCGCCGCCGCAAGCGGCGAGCAGGAGCCCCAGAGCGGCAACGGGGGCCACGAGTGCGGCCATTCTCCGTCGCATGTGTGTACCTTCCTTCTTCTGGTGTGCCAACGGATTGTGGCTACACAACTTCGCGGGTTTTGGCGTAGTGGCACGCCACGTCGTGGTCGTCGGCGCGGGATTCGCGCGGCGGCTCGACGTCGACGCACTTCTTCTTGTCCTCTTCGGACAGTTGGGAGAAGACGAAACACCGGGTGCGGAACCGGCACCCCGACGGCGGATTCGCCGGGCTGGGCAGGTCCCCGGTGAGGATGATCCGGCCGCGCTCGCGCTCCTTGGCCGGGTCCGGGATCGGGATCGCGGACAGCAGCGCCTGCGTGTACGGGTGCTGCGGCGCCTCGAAAACCGTGCGGACGTCGCCGATCTCGACGATCTTGCCGAGGTACATCACGGCCACCCGGTCGGCGATGTGCCGGACCACGGACAGGTCGTGCGCCACGAACAGGTACGACAGGCCCAGCTTGGCTTTCAGCTCGTCCAGCAGGTTGATCACGCCCGCCTGGATCGACACGTCGAGCGCGGACACCGGCTCGTCGAGCACGATCAGCTTCGGCTCCAGCGCGAGCGCCCGCGCGATGCCGATGCGCTGGCGCTGCCCGCCGGAGAACTCCGCCGGATACCGGTCGGCGTGTTCCCGGCGCAGGCCGACCAGCCCGAGCAGTTCCGGCACCCGCTGCGCGATGCGCTCCTTCGAGAACCCGTGCGTGACCATCGGTTCGGCGATGATGTCGCCGATCGGCAGCCGCGGGTCGAGCGCGGCCATCGGGTCCTGGAAGACCACCTGCAGGTCGCGGCGGATCGACTTGCGGTCCTTGCCCGCGAGCTTCGCGACGTCCTTGCCGAGCACCGCGACCGAACCGTGCGCCGGGGCGGCCAGCTCGAGGATCTCCATCAGCGTGGTCGACTTGCCGCAGCCGGATTCGCCGACCAGGCCCAGGGTTTCGCCCTCGACGATGTCGAAGGTGATCCCGTCGACCGCGCGCACCGTGCCGACCTTGCGCTTGAAAATGGTGCCCTTGCTGACCGCGTAGTGCTTCTGCAGGTCCAGCACGTCGAGCACGGTCGAACGCTGGGCACGCGGCACGGACGCGACCGCGGCCTCCTCGATCACCTCGGCGCCGTAGACCTCGGCGGCGTCCGCTTCCGGACGGGCGAGTTCCTCGGTGCGGATGCAGGCGGCCCGGTGCGTCGTGTCGACCGGCGCGTTCGGATTGCCCGGCGTGATCGTGAACAGCTCCGGCTCGGCCTCGCGGCAGGCGTCGATCGCCAGCGGGCAGCGCGGCGCGAACGGGCAGCCCTGCGGCAGGCCCACCAGCGACGGAGGCTGGCCCTCGATCGGCACCAGCGGCTGCTTCTCCCGCGCGTCGACGCGCGGGATCGAACCGAGCAGGCCCAGCGTGTACGGCATCCGCGGCTGGGCGTAGATCGTGTCGACCGGACCCTGCTCGACCGCGCGCCCGGCGTACATCACCATCAGCCGGTCGGCGAACCCGGCGACCACGCCGAGGTCGTGCGTGATGATCACGATGCCGGCGCCGGTGACCTCCTGCGCGGTCTTCATCACCTCCAGCACCTGGGCCTGCACCGTCACGTCGAGCGCGGTGGTCGGCTCGTCGGCGATGATCAGGTCCGGGTCGTTGGCGATCGCGATGGCGATCACCGCGCGCTGGCGCATGCCGCCGGAGAACTCGTGCGGGAACGCCTTCGCCCGCGCCGCCGCGTTCGGGATGCCGACCAGGTCGAGCAGTTCGACCGCGCGGTTGTTCGCCTGCTGCTTGGTGACCGTGCCCTTGCCGTGCACCAGAAGCGCTTCGGCGATCTGCGCCCCGACGGTGTACACCGGGGTCAGCGCGGACAGCGGGTCCTGGAAGACCATCGAGATCTTCTTGCCGCGGATCTTCGACAGTTCGGTGTCGGACTTGCCGATCAATTCGCTGTCCTGGAACCGGATCGAGCCGGACACCCGCGCCTGCGGCGGCAGCAGCCCCATCACCGCCAGCGACGACACCGACTTGCCCGAACCGGACTCGCCGACGATGCCGAGCACCTCGCCCGCGGCGACCTGGTAATTCAGGCCGCGCACCGCGTGCACGCGGCCGGACTCGGACGGGAAGGACACTTCGAGGTCGGAAACCTCGAGCACGGTGCCGGTGGGCTTGCCCGTTTCCGCGCTCAGTTCGAGTGCGGCGCTCATGCTTCTGCTCCCACGGTCTGCGTCGACGTGGTCGACTTCGTCTTTTCTTCGATCCGCTTGCGTTCCTTGCGCCGAGAACGGCTGGACGACGGGTCGAGCGCGTCGCGCAGGCCGTCGCCGACGAAGTTCACCGCGAGCACGGTGAACACCAGGAAGCCGGCCGGGATGTAGAACAGCCACGGGAACGTGCGGACCGCGTCGGAGCCCGACGAGATCAGCGTGCCCAGCGAAACGTCCGGCGCCTGCACGCCGAAGCCGAAGAACGACAGCGACGTCTCCATGATGATCGCGACGCCGACGTTGATCGTCGCGTCGATGATCAGCAGCGACGCCATGTTCGGCACGATGTGCTTGAAGATGATCCGCCACGGGGACTGGCCCATGAACTTGGCGGCCTTCACGAACTCGCGTTCGCGCAGCGTCAGCGTCATGCCGCGGACGATGCGGGCGGTGATCATCCACTGGAACAGCGCGATCAGGCCGACCAGGATCAGCCAGGTCTTGCCGCGGAAAGCGGGCGACAGGATCGAGATGATCAGGAACGGCGGGAGGATCAGCAGCAGGTCGACGACCCACATCGACACCCGGTCGGTCCAGCCGCCGAAGTACCCGGCCGCGGAGCCGACGATCGAGGCCACGCCGGTGGAGAACAGCGCGGCCAGCAGGCCGATGGTGAGCGACTTCTGCAGCCCGCGCATGGTCTGCGCGAACATGTCGCCGCCGATCTGGTTGGTGCCGAACCAGTGCGTGCCGTCCGGCGGCATCAGCGTCGACGTCGGGTCGAGGTCGTCGTAGCCCCACGGCGAATACCAGCTGTAGGTGAACGCCAGCACGTAGAACAGGAGGATCACGACCAGCCCGGCGAGGGCCAGTTTGTTGCGGAAGAACCGGCGGCCGACGAGCTTGCCGCGGCTGGAGGACTTCCCGCCCTGCTGCGCGGTCTCCGTTTCGGTGACGGCGACGGCCGAATCGGCGAGGTCGGCCTCGTTCAATGGGGCGGCCATCAGATCCTCACCCTCGGGTCGAGCGCGGCGTAGAGCACGTCCGCGAGCCAGCCGGCGAGCAGCACGCAGATCGCGATGAACAGGGTCACGGTGGTGACGATGTTGGTGTCCTGCTTCTGAATGCCGGTCACCAGCCAGTCGCCCATGCCGTACCAGCCGAAGATCTTCTCGGTGAAGACGCCGCCGGTGATGAGCAGGCCGAAGCCGAACGCGAACAGCGTCGCCATCGGGATCAGCGCGGTGCGCAGGCCGTGCTTGAACAGCGCGCGCCTGCGGGTGAGGCCCTTGGCCTGCGCGGTGCGCAGGAAGTCCGAGCCGAGCACGTCGAGCATCGCCGAACGCTGATAGCGGCTGTAGTAGGCGACCTGGGTCAGCACGATCGCCAGGGTCGGCACGATGATGTGCTGCAGCCGGTCGAGCAGGACGTCGCCGAAACCGCCGTCGATCGCGCCGCCTTCGCCCTGCACGATGAAGAACTGGTACCCGTCGAGCAGGTTGTCGTTGACCGACTGCGCGCCCGCCTTGAGGATCGTGGCGATCACGAACACCGGCGTCGACAGCACCACGAAGGAGAACGTGGTGGCGATGTAGTCGCTGATCTTGTACTGCCGGATCGCGCTGACCACGCCGACGAGCACGCCGATGATGATGCCGATCGTGATCCCGAGCAGGAACAGCCGCAGGCTGACGCCCGCGCGGCGGAACAGTTCGTCGGTGATCGCCTGATCGGCGACGGTGCGGCCGAAGTCGCCCTGGATGACGCCGCCCAGCCAGGTGAAGAACCGGTGCGGGATCGCCTGGTCCAGGTGCAGCTCGGCGGCCTTGGCGTCGATGGTCGCCTGCGGAGCCGGCGGGTTGCGCAGCTTGAGCGCGTCCAGCGGACTGAACGACAGCGACGCCAAGGAGAACGCCGCGAAGGTCGCGACGAGGCACAGGGCGATGTAGTTGACGAGTCTGCGGAGGAGGAACCCGATCACAGTTGCCTCGCTTCGCCGGGGCCGGAGGATCCGCTCCGCGCCGCCGGGCTTCCCTGGCTCGCTCGCGATTGAGTTTTCGTCGAAAACACTGGGCGGTGCTGCCTTCCAATACTGACGCTCGTTGTGGGCGCAGCCTAATGGCGATCAGCCGTTGCGATCTTCGTTTTCAGGCAACCAAACAATCACGATTTCCGCG
Organism: Amycolatopsis sp. NPDC114503; assembly: GCF_055633655.1. Classification (NCBI taxonomy): domain Bacteria; kingdom Bacillati; phylum Actinomycetota; class Actinomycetes; order Pseudonocardiales; family Pseudonocardiaceae; genus Amycolatopsis; species Amycolatopsis sp. NPDC114503. Next base: position 463,176 of record NZ_JBVKDT010000007.1, read on the forward strand.
CTTCGGCGGAGAACAACCGACTTTAGCCTCTTGTTCGGGTCCCAGTGTCGCGGTGGGTGCGCGACTGTGCACCGGCGATGAGTATTCCGGAACGGTTCCGGGGGTTCCGGGTGAACGGTTGTGAACGGGGAACGGACACGCACGGAACGTCCGCTGCTCGGCGGCGCGCCGAGTCGCACGTGCGGATGCGTGTTCCCGCGGCGGAAACGGGCCGGCGGATTCCGGTTGTGCCGCAGCGTAATTCGCCTCGGGCTCCCGCGTCGCCGGGTTTTCCGGACCGGCCGGTGTCCACTGTGGTCAGGCGAAGGAAGGATTTCGCGGAAATGTCAGGACGGCGCCCGTCGCGTTGTTGTCGGTAAACGCGAAAAACCCCGCCGCCGCGTAGTGCGGGGCGGGGTTTGTCGCGAGAACCGAAGCGGTTCAGTCCAAGTAGTCGCGCAGCACCTGCGAGCGCGACGGGTGGCGCAGCTTCGACATCGTCTTCGACTCGATCTGCCGGATCCGCTCGCGCGTGACTCCGTAGACCTGGCCGATCTCGTCGAGGGTGCGCGGCTGGCCGTCGGTGAGGCCGAAGCGCAGCCGGACCACGCCCGCCTCGCGCTCGGACAGCGTCTGCAGCACCGACTGGAGCTGGTCCTGCAGCAGCGTGAACGACACCGCGTCGACCGCGACGACCGCCTCGGAGTCTTCGATGAAGTCGCCGAGCTGCGAATCGCCCTCGTCGCCGATGGTCTGGTCCAGCGAGATCGGCTCGCGCGCGTACTGCTGGATCTCCAGGACCTTCTCCGGCGAGATGTCCATCTCCTTGGCGAGCTCCTCGGGCGTCGGCTCGCGGCCGAGGTCCTGCAGGAGTTCGCGCTGTATGCGGCCGAGCTTGTTGATGACCTCCACCATGTGCACCGGGATGCGGATGGTGCGGGCCTGGTCGGCCATCGCGCGGGTGATCGCCTGGCGGATCCACCACGTGGCGTACGTGGAGAACTTGTAGCCCTTGGTGTAGTCGAACTTCTCCACCGCGCGGATCAGGCCGAGGTTGCCCTCCTGGATCAGGTCCAGGAACGCCATGCCGCGGCCGGTGTAGCGCTTGGCCAGCGACACCACGAGCCGGAGGTTGGCCTCCAGCAGGTGGTTCTTGGCCCGCTCGCCGTCGCGCACGATCCACTTGAGGTCGCGGCGCATCTGGGTGACGAGCTTCTCGCCCTCCTCCTCGGCGGTGCGCACGCGCTCGGCGGCGTAGAGCCCCGCCTCGATCCGCTTGGCGAGCTCCACCTCCTCCTCGGCGTTCAGCAGCGCGACCTTGCCGATCTGCTTGAGGTAGGCGCGGACGGAGTCGGCCGACGCGGTGAGCTCGGCGTCCTTGCGCGCCTGGCGCAGCGCCTCGGACTCCTCCTCGTCCCACACGAAGTCCGGGTTGTCCGAGGACTTGCCGCCCTTGTCCGCCGCGGCCGCGCGGCGGCGCGCGGCGGTGGACACCGGCGCGCCCGCGGGACCCTCGGCCGTTTCGGCCTCGTCCGCGTCGTCGGAGTCGTCGTCATCGTCGTCGGTCTCGTCGTTGACCGTTTCGTCGACGACGTCGACCTCGACCTCTTCGAGATCGGACAGATCCGGGCTGTCGAGTTCGGCCTCGTCGAGGTCGACCGGGCCGTCGGGATCGCCGTCTTCGGTCTTGGCGCCCTTCGCGGCGGCCTTCTTCGCCGGAGCCTTCTTGGCCGGAGTCTTCTTCGCGCCTGCCGACTTCGCGGCGGTCTTGCGCGCCGGGGACTTCTCCGCTCCGGTGGCCGCCTCGTCGGCAGGCTCGCCGGCTTCGGTCGCTGTCTTCGTCCCGCCTCGGGTTGCGGTTCTTGCGGCTGCCACTTACGCCCTTTCGCAGCGGTCGATCATGACGAGCCGAGATGTCGCCACCTCGGCTGCCTCACATTCGGGGAACACGCCTCGGCCTGCGGTTTTACCTCCGCAGCTCCTGCGCCGTGTTCCATTGTAACGACGCCGGCCCACTGCGTCGCGAAGCGATCACCCTCCGACCCCTGCCCGGCGCCTCCCGGTGACCGGTCCGAGACCCGGCGCGGACCCCTCGTTCAGCGCCCGGCGCCCTCCGCGGCGGCCGCGGCGGCCCCGACGATGCCCGCGTTGTTCTGCAGCGACGCGACGACCACCGGCGTGCGGATGTCCAGCAGCGGCACCCACTTCTCGGCCTTCTTGCTGACGCCGCCGCCGACGATGAACAAGTCCGGCCAGATCAGGTTCTCCAGCACCGAGAGGTACCGGTGCACCCGCTTGGCCCACTCCGGATACGACAGGCCCTCGTTGTCCTTCACCGAGGCGGCGGCGCGCTTCTCCGCGTCGTGGCCGTCGACCTCCAGATGGCCGAATTCGGTGTTGGGCACGAGCTTGCCGTCGTGGAACAGCGCGCTGCCGATGCCGGTGCCGAAGGTGAGCAGCGCGGTCACGCCGGCGCGCGCGGCCGCGTCGCCGAAGCGGATCTCGGCGAGGCCCGCGGCGTCGGCGTCGTTGAGCATCGTGACTTCCTCGACGCCCTTGCCGAGCCGCTTCGCGAACAGCGCTTCGGCGTCCGTGCCGATCCACTTGCGGTCGATGTTGGCCGCGGTGTGCGCGGTGCCCTTCTTCACGACCGCGGGGAGCGTGACGCCGACCGGGCCGTCCCACTCCGCCGCGCGGACGATCTCGGCGACGACGTCCGCCACCGCGTCCGGCGTCGACGGCTGCGGCGTTTCGATCCGGTGCCGGTCCCCGATGAGCTGTCCCTGTTCCAAATCGACCAGCGCGCCTTTGATCCCGCTGCCGCCGATGTCGATTCCGAAACCTCGGGTCGCCGTCACTGACGTGGTCCCTTCTCGCACGATTCAGAAGTCTGCTGCGGAGACTTTAACCGGATGTGATGACATGGCGGGCGTGGGAGTTGACGAGGCGATGCTGAACGACCTGAAGGACACCGCCGAGCAGGTCGCGGTCGAGGCCGCGCACCTGGTCAGGACGGCGTGGGTGCGGATGCAGTCCGGCGGCGAGGTCGCGGTGGACACGAAGTCGGCGGAGACCGACGTGGTGACCGCGGTGGACCGGGAGTCGGAGGAACTGGTCCGCGCGCGGCTGGCGCGGATCCGGCCCGGGGAACACGTGCTCGGGGAGGAGGGCGGCGGTTCCGCCGACGACGCTGCGGGCGGGGTCACCTGGGTGGTCGACCCGATCGACGGGACGGTCAACTTCCTCTACGGCTTGCCGGGCTTCGCGGTGTCGATCGCCGCGCAGATCGACGGGGTGTCGGTCGCGGGAGCGGTCGTGGAGCCGGTGAGCGGGCGGCGCTGGACGGCCGTTCGCGGCGGCGGTTCGTGGCTGGACGGCGTCCGGCTGTCGGTGTCCGCGGCGGACCGGCTGGACCTGGCGCTCGTGGGGATGGGGTTTTCCTACGCGCAGGACCGCCGGGTCCGGCAGGGCAAGCTGACGGCGGATCTGGTCGGGCGCGTGCGCGACATCCGCCGCGGGGGAGCCGCTTCGCTGGACCTGTGCGCTGTCGGGGCCGGTTGGCTGGACGGATTCTTCGAGCACGGCCTGCACCGCTGGGACTGGGCGGCCGGGGCCCTGGTGGCGCGGGAGGCGGGCGCGACGGTGCTGCTGCCGGGCGAGGCGGCGGAGCTGGGGGAGGACTCGACCTTCGCGGCGTCGCCGGGGATCGCGGCCGAGTTGCGCGCGGCGCTGGCCGAGGGCGGTGCGGCAGAGGTGTGACCGCGGGTCGTGCCTGCTGATCTCGTCGCGGACGAGGTCAGCAGGTGACGGCGCGGGCCGAGGCCAGGAGCGTCTGGTCGATGACCGGCGCGCCAGGAGTGGCTGATTGCTCGCTGCTGCCGCCGCCCTGGTGCGACTGCGACCAGGCGGTGAGCTCCTTCAGGATCTTGACCGCCTCGGGGCGCGGCTGGATGTCGGTGAACAGCTTGCCGGTGGCGAGGTCGACGGTGGCGTCCTTGCGGGTGTCGTGGACCAGCTCCGCGCAGGGGATCACGAGGCTGACCGTGCGGGCCGCGGCGGCTCCGTTGTCGCCGTAGCGGATCTGGCCGCGGCAGCGCGCGTCGCCTTTGGGGTAGGCCGGGTCGTTGCCGGGGTCGCCGATCGCGGTGAAGCCGAGGTCGCGCAGCGCGTTGGTGGCGATGCTGCCCTGTCCGCGCGTGCTGCTCGCGTTGAGCACCTTCAGCGCGACCTTGTCCGGCGGCATCGGCGAGCGGTCGTCCAGGCCGTTGTGCGGCACCGAGGTGTAGGTGATTCCCGGCGGGGCTTTGGGCTCGGGACTGCAGCGCACCGCCTCGTCGACGTCTCCGCGGCCCACGACGGCATTGACCCAGACGAACACCGCGCCGAGCGCGAGCACGCCGATCACGATCAACGCGGGCAGCGGACGGTGCTTGCGATAAGGCCGCGCACCACGGTTCCCCGACCCGTTCCCCGACGCCACCTGCCCCGTCCCTTCCCCTCGCAGAACCGGCCGCGGTAACCCCGCCGCGCCTCGCGGTAACCGCCAGCGTACGCACCGGCGTGGTAGCCGGTGAGCCTAGGCGCTCGCCGCCGCGCGCGGTGTCGCGGGTCACCTTCACCCGTTCCGCGTAATGCCCCTCCGTGGCGATCGCACCACGGACGGCTCCGCGGGAGCAAGCGGACACGGCCGCGAGGTGACGTTCGCGACGCCGGGGCAACCCGAACGGAGGACAGGCGTCTCACCTGCGCGTTCCCCCTCCCGGGTGACGCTGGAGCGGCAATGTCCGACTCGGTGCGAGGCGCGCCCGGCGGTGAGCTACCCTTCCCGGGCTCCGGCCGCCGGACGAGGTCAACCAGGTTGAGACCTGGGTCACTCGCAGGCCGGGCACAAACAGGGGCGCTGGAACGTTGACCAGCGGCACGACCGGTATCGGGCGCCTCCGGAACCGGTGCAGGACGACACGCTGAATCGCAGGGGTGAGGGACACCATGGCTACCGACTACGACGCTCCGCGCCGCAGCGAAGCCGACGAGCTGGCCGAAGACTCGTTGGAGGAGCTGAAAGCCCGGCGCAACGAGAACCAGTCCGGCGTCGTCGACGTCGACGAGGACGCGACCGCGGAGAACTTCGAACTTCCCGGCGCGGACCTCTCCGGGCTCTCCGGGGAAGACATGACCGTGAAGGTCGTGCCGAAGCAGGCGGACGAGTTCACCTGCTCGGTCTGCTTCCTGGTGCACCACCGGAGTCGGCTCGCCGAGGACAACGGCGGCCGGCTGATCTGCCGCGATTGCGCCTGACCTGGGGATTTTCCAGGGGAGATCCAGGGGAGATTCACGGGGACAGCGTTTTCGCGGTCTTGGGACAGACCGGGTAAGCAAGGGGGTCGGCCGTTGTGGTCGGCCCCTTTACTCGTGTTGGGGGGGCGGCTCGTCGCCTGGCGGCGACGTTGCCGTGGTTCTGCGTGGGGCACCCCGAAGTCCATTGTGCTGACGGTTCGGGGGTGCTTGTCAAGGCGGGAAAGATGCCTTGACAAGCACCCCCGAACCGCAGGGGAGGCTTCGTATCGGGGTGCAGGGTGGGGGCTGGCTGCCTGGACGCGTTGGGTGCGTCTGCTGCGGTTCGCGGGTGGCCGAAACTGCGGCGGTTCGCGGGTGGCCGAGACCGCCGCGGTTCGCGGGTGGCCGAGACCGCGGCGGTTCGCGGGTGGCCGAGAGGCTGTGAGGGGAACCCTGGGGGAATCTGGGGCTGTGAAGGTGGCCCTCACGGACTTTGGCGGTCGTGAGGGTGGGGGGCGTGGGTCAGGCGTTGGTGCGGAGAAGTTCTGCTACTCGCTTTGGTTTGCGGGTGCTGAAGAGCCAGTACGGGGTGGGGTCGGCTGGGTCGGTCAGCGTGATTCGGACGGCGGGGCCTACCCAGCCGCGGTGGAGGACGAAGGCTGCGGGGTCGCCGTCGCGGCCGAGGGCGTGGCGTTTCGCGTCTTTTTCCACGACGGTGATTTCGCCGACGTAGCGCAGGGGCAGGTGGGCCTCGCCGACCCAGAGTTCGGGGTCGTCGCCCGCGGTGATCTTGACCTTTGCCCTGCCCAGCGAGAGCAGCAGGGCGGCCATGACGGGCACGGCGATCGCGAGGGGGATCCACAGGGGGATCGACGGGTAGCCCAGGTGGACTTCGACGCCCAGCAGGATCGCTCCGGCCATCGGCAGGGGCCAGCCCCACCACGGGAGGTAGAGGCGTTCGGAGTGTGCGACGACGCCCGTCGCGGCGGTGTTCACGCGGTCAGCCACACATCAAGGGTAGTCTCGCCGCCCGTGTCCAGCGTTCAGGTCCTCCTTCAGCGGCTCGACCCCGAAGTCCCGCCGCCCGCCTATGCCCGGCCCGGCGACGCCGGGGCCGATCTCGTCACCACCTCGGATATCGTGCTCGGACCCGGCGAGCGCGGGGTCGTCGGCACCGGGGTCGCGATCGCGCTGCCTTCCGGGTACGCCGGGTTCGTGCACCCTCGCTCGGGGCTCGCGGCGCGCGTCGGATTGTCGGTGGTCAACACTCCCGGCACGATCGACTCGGGCTACCGCGGCGAGATCAAAGTCTGCCTCGTCAATCACGACCCGCGCGAGAAAATCGTGCTGGCGCGCGGCGACCGGATCGCGCAGCTGGTGATCCAGCGCGTCGAGCACGCGGAATTCGTCGAGGTCGCCGAACTCGAGGAGACCGAACGCGGCGCGGGAGGTTACGGCTCGACCGGCGGGCACGCCACACTGGCACCCGGCGCCGGAGACACCGGCGCGGGCACCGGGGAAGGAACGGAACGATAGTGGGGATTTTCGGACGCAAGCGCCGGTCCGGCGACGACGAGACCGGGGGCGTCGCTTCCCAGCGCGGCGAAAGCGCCGAAGCCGACGACGCGCTCGAACCCGAGGACCAGCTGTCGGAAACGACCGACGGTCCGTTCGACGCCACCGAAGCGGAGGAAGACGGCATCCCGCGCATCGACCTGGGCTCGGTGCGCGTACCGGTCCCGGACGGCTCGCAGGTGCAGGTCGAAATGGACCCGGAGGAAGGCGGCGTGCGAGCGGTGCACGTCGTGACGGAGGTCGGGCAGATCACCGTCAGCGCCTACGCGGCCCCGAAATCCGGCGGCCTGTGGCGCGAGGTCAGCAACGAACTCGCCGACCAGCTGCGCGCGGACGGCGCGAAGGTCAACATCGGCCGCGGCGAATGGGGCATGGAACTGTCCGCGATCGTCGGCGACGTAGCGCTGCGCTTCGTCGGCGTGGACGGCCCGCGCTGGATGCTGCGCGGCGTAATCGCCGGCCCGCAATCGGCTGCTTCGCAGGCCCCCGAGGTGCTGCGGGCCATCGTGCGCCGCACCGTCGTGGACCGAGGCAACTCCCCGATGCCGGTGCGCACCCCGCTCCCGATCACCCTTCCCGACGCGGTCGCCCAGCACATCGCCGAACAACAGGGCTGACCGCTTTCGCTCTCCAGGAGGCCCTCACGGACACCATTCCGTGAGGGCCTTTTCGGCGCATCCTCACAACGCCCGCAAAAACGCCAAAACAGTCGCCCTTCCCAGCGCTTCTCGTTCCCGGCCGAGCGCGCCGAGCGACGTCTCTCCGTACCGCCCCCGGGGCAACGCTTCCGCCCACTCCTCGGCGACCGAAGCGGGATGAACCGGATCATCCACGCAAGCGCCGACGCCCGCCGGAACGTCCAGCCCTCGCAAGGCCTCCACCGTCGGCGCGGCCCGCCCAGCCGCCACCCGCAGCCCGGCCTCCAACCCGTCTCCATGCCGCCGCCAAGCCCGCCCCAACTCCTCCACGAGCCACCCCGGACTCCCCGCGGCAGCCGAAGCTACCGCCCCGTCGACCCCTTCAGCGGCCACCAGATCCGCTGTAACGCCCGCAGCCAGCGCGGCGGGTGCTGCTCCGGATTCCCCATTCCAAGCCGGGAGCGCCGCGAGCAGCCCCCCGCAACGCCCGGGATTCGCCACCGCCCACTCCGCCGCGAGATGCGCCCCGAACGAAATCCCGCCCGCCAGCACCGTCCCGTGCCGTTCGGCGAGACGGTCCAGCTCCGCCAGGAACGCCTCCGCAAGCCCCGCCCCGGCGACCGGCGCGGGCGTGATCAGCGGCACTCCCAGCGCCGCGAGCGGCCCCCCGAACACCGAGCGCACGAAGACCTCGTCGGAGCCGGTGCCGGGCAGCAGGACGGCGACGGGGAGACGGATTGCGGACGTCACGTTGCGATCTTGCCGCAAACCCGTTTCCCTGGCTGGGACCACAGCTACGCTGGAACACGCACGGGCCGAACGAAGTCGGGGGCCCCGGAGCACAGGAGCACACCATGTCCGCCAAGGACGGCGGCTACTTCAGCCGGTTGGTTCGCAAGCTGACCAGCGACGTCGAGGACCTCGACGCCGACGAGATGTCCGAGAGGTCGGGTGCCGAAGGCGCGCAGCGCGCCTGTGACTGCCGGTCCGGCGAAGAGGTGACGGTGCTCGGCAGGCTGCGCAGCGTCGAGCTGTCGCCGACCGACGGGCCAGCCTCGCTGCAGGCGGAGCTGTTCGACGGCACGCAGGGCGTGACGCTAATCTGGCTGGGCAGGCGCCGGATTCCCGGCATCGAGCCCGGCCGCACCGTCAAGGTCCGCGGCCGGATGGCCGAACGGGACGGGCAGAAGGTGCTCTACAACCCGTATTACGAACTCCAGAGCCCGGTAGGGTGATCAACGCTCGTGACTGAACCCGCTGCTCCCCGCGACAAGAAGGACGTTCCCGGGAACGGGGACGACGAAGAGCGGCAGCCGACGCTGATAGAGCAGATGGGCGGGGTTTCCGGCCTGTTCTATTCCTCGGTGCCGGTCATCGTGTTCGTCCTCCTGAACGCGCTCTTCGGGCTCACCGTGGCGATCTGGGGCTCGATCGGCAGCGCGGTGGCGATCACCGTCCTGCGCGTCGTGCGCAAGGAGCCGCTGCAGCCGGCCATCTCGGGGTTCTTCGGCGTCGCGATCGCGGCGTTCATCGCGTTCCGCACCGGGTCCGCGAAGGGATTCTTCCTCTTCGGCATCTGGGCGAGCCTCGCGTACTGCGCCGTGTTCGTGATCTCGGTGGCGGTGCGCTGGCCGCTGGCGGGCGTCGTCTGGAACGCGCTCAACGGCAACGGCACCGCCTGGCGCAAGGACAAGCCCTCGCGCTACGGCTACGACGTCGCGACGCTCGCGATGGCCGTCATCTTCGCCGCCCGGTTCGTGGTGCAGCGCTGGCTGTACGACGGCAACCAGACCGGCTGGCTCGCGTTCGCCAAGATCGCGATGGGCTACCCGCTGTACGCGATCGGGCTGCTGGTGGTCGTCTGGGCGGTGCGCCGCTCGGACAAGCGGCTGAAGGCGCTCGCCGAGGAAGAGCCGGAGCCGGAAACCGACGCGCAGGTGGAGGCGCGGCTGCGGGAGAAGTACGCGCAGACGCCGACCCCCGAGACCTGATCCGACCCGCGAAAAGGGGGCGGGCCCAGCGCGGGCCCGCCCCCTTTTTCGGATGTCTCAGTAGCCCAGCGCCGAGCGGATCTCCGGTTCGACGTCCGAGGTCGCGACGAACAGCAGCTCGTCGCCCGCCTCCAGCGGGTCCTCCGGCTGCGGCACGATCACCCGGTCGCCGCGCAGGATGGTCACCAGCGCCGCGTCGCGCGGCAGCGCCAGTTCGCTCACCGGCTTGCCCGCCAGCGGCGTCTCCTCCGGCAGGGTGAGTTCCACCAGGTTCGCCTGCCCCTGCCGGAACGTCATGAGCCGCACCAGATCGCCGACGCTCACCGCCTCCTCGACCATCGCCGCGAGCATCCGCGGGGTCGACACGGCCACGTCGACGCCCCAGGCGTCGGTGAACAGCCATTCGTTGGCCGGGTTGTTCACCCGCGCCACCACGCGGCGCACCGCGAACTCCGTCTTCGCCAGCAGCGACACCACGAGGTTCGCCTTGTCGTCGCCGCTCGCCGCGATCACGACGTCGCAGCGTTCGATGCCGGACTCCTCGAGGATCGACACCTCGCACGCGTCGCCCAGCACCCAGTCGGCCTGCGGAACGGATTCCGGCTCGAACTGGTCGGCGTCGCGCTCGATCAGCATCACCTGGTGGCGTCCGTCGATCAGCTCGGCGGCGATGGACTGCCCGACGGCTCCCGCGCCCGCGATCGCGACCCGCATCAGTTCTCCTCCTCGGGGGCGCGAGCGGCCAGGCTCGACACGTCTCCGACGGTGCCCGACCGCGCCGCCACCCACACGTCGTCGTCGGCCTGCACGACGGTTTTCGCGTCCGGCAGCACCGGGGTGCCGAAGCGCATCATGAACGCCACCCGCGCGCCGGTGGTCTCCTGCAGCTCGCGCACGCTGCGGCCGACCCAGCCCTCGTGCAGCGGCAGCTGCAGCAGCGCGACGTTGCCGGACGGGTCGCGCCACGCGGAGGCGACGCCGTCGGGCAGCAGGGTGCGCAGGAACCGGTCGGTCGTCCACGGCACGGTCGCGACGGTCGGGATGCCCAGCCGTTCGTACACCGCGGCGCGCTTGTGATCGTAGATCCGCGCGACCACGTGCTCGATGCCGAAGTTCTCGCGCGCGACCCGTGCGGAGATGATGTTGGAATTGTCGCCGCTCGACACGGCCGCGAAGGCGCCCGCTCGCTCGATCCCGGCCTCGACGAGCACCCGGCGGTCGAAACCCGCCCCGACGACCTGCTGGCCGTGGAAGTCGCTGCCCAGCCTGCGGAACGCCTGCTGGTTCTTGTCGATGACGGCCACGTCGTGGCCGAGCCGCTCCAGCGCCGCGGCCAGGGACGCGCCGACGCGGCCGCATCCCATGATCACCACGTGCACGCTTAGCCTCCTCGAAGGGGGTGGGGATAACGTCCGGAGGTACCCTCGGACACCAGCGCCGAACCTACCTTGCGGCCACCCGGTTACGCTCTCGTGGTGTCGAAGTTCCCGACAGTGCTGAAGCGGCTGGTCCTAGGGCGTCCGTTCCGCAGCGACCGTCTCTCCCACACCCTGTTGCCCAAGCGCATCGCGCTGCCCATTTTCGCCTCCGACGCGCTGTCCAGCGTGGCCTACGCGCCGGAGGAGATCTTCCTGACGCTGAGCGTCGCCGGTCTGTCGGCGTACGCCTTCGCGCCGTGGATCGGCATCGCGGTCGCGCTGGTCATGCTCGTCGTCGTGGCGTCGTACCGGCAGAACGTGCACGCGTATCCGAGCGGCGGCGGCGACTACGAGGTCGCGACCACCAACCTCGGCGGGAAGTTCGGCCTGACAGTGGCGAGCGCCCTGCTGGTCGACTACGTGCTGACCGTCGCGGTGTCCACTTCGTCCGGTGTCGCCAACATCGGCTCGGCGATCCCGTGGGTGGCGAACCACAAGGTCATCACCGCGGTGGCGATCGTCGCCGTGCTGACCGCGCTCAACCTCCGCGGCGTGCGCGAATCGGGCAAAGCGTTCGCCATTCCCACTTACGGCTTCATCGCCGGCATCCTGATCATGGTCGTCTGGGGGCTGTTCCAGACCTTCACCGGCACCGAGATGCGCGCCGAGAGCGCGGGCTTCACGCTGCACGAGGAAGGCAGCTGGGCGGGCGTCGCGTTCGTGTTCCTGATCCTGCGGTCGTTCTCCTCCGGCGCGGCAGCGCTGACCGGGGTCGAGGCGATCAGCAACGGCGTGCCCGCGTTCCGCAAGCCGAAGTCGAAGAACGCGGCCACCACGCTGCTGCTGATGGGCGTGCTCGCGGTGACGATGCTCGTCGGGATCATCACGCTCGCGGTCGTCACGAAGGTGAACTTCGCCGAGGACCCGGCACGGCAGCTGGCCGGCGCGCCCGCGGGCTACGAGCAGAAGACGATCGTCGCGCAGATCGCGCACGCGGTGTTCGAGAACTTCCCGCCCGCGTTCTACTACATCTCGTTCTCCACCGGCATCATCCTGCTGCTGGCCGCGAACACCGCGTTCAACGGCTTCCCGGTGCTCGGCTCGATCCTCGCCCAGGACCGCTACCTGCCGCGGCAGCTGCACACCCGCGGCGACCGGCTGGCGTTCTCCAACGGCATCCTGTTCCTCGCGATCTTCGCGCTGGTGCTGATCATCGCGTTCGACGCGGAGGTCACCCGGCTGATCCAGCTGTACATCGTGGGCGTGTTCGTGTCGTTCACGGTGAGCCAGGCGGGCATGATCCGGCACTGGAACCGGTTGCTGGCCAAGGAGACCGACCCGGCGGCGCGGCGGCGGATGCGCCGCTCGCAGACGGTGAACGCGGTCGGCCTGACCATGACCGGCATCGTGCTGGTGATCGTGCTGATCACCAAGTTCCTGCTCGGCGCGTGGATCGCGATCGCCGCGATGGTGGCGATTTTCGCCCTGATGACGGCGATCCGGAAGCACTACGACCGGGTGTCGGAAGAGCTCAAGGACATGGGCGACGCGCCGACCGTGCTGCCTTCGCGCAACCACGCGATCGTGCTGGTGTCCAAACTGCACCGGCCGACGCTGCGCGCGCTGGCCTACGCCAAGGCGATGCGCCCGGACGTGCTCGAGGCGGTCACGGTCAACGTGGACGACGCCGACACGCGGGCGCTGACCCACGAATGGGAAGCGCACAAGTTCAAGGTGCCGCTGAAGGTCGTCGAATCGCCGTATCGGGAAATCACGAAGCCGGTGCTGGATTACGTGAAGCGCGTTCGCGGCGCCAACCCGCGCGACGTCGTCACCGTGTTCATTCCCGAGTACGTCGTGGGACACTGGTGGGAGCAGGTCCTGCACAACCAGAGTGCGTTGCGGCTCAAGGGACGGCTGCTGTTCCAGCCGGGCGTGGTCGTGGCGAGCGTGCCGTGGCAGCTGGAGTCGTCGCAGAAGGCGGCGGCGCGGATGCGCAAGGCCCGCCCGTCCGCCGGTGACGTCCGGCGCGGGTTCACCCCCGGCACCGCTCGACCGGCGGATGCCAAGAAGCCAGCCCCTGCAACAAAGGAATCATCTGAATGACCGACAGCTGGCTAGGCCGCGTACTGGAACTGGAAGTAGGTCCGGTAGCGCACGGCGGGCATTGTGTGTCGCGTGTGGACGGACGAGTGCTGTTCGTGCGGCACGCGCTGCCCGGTGAACGCGTGCGGGCCGAAGTGACCGAAGACAAGGGCGGTTCGTTCTGCCGGGCGGACGCGATCGAGGTGCTCAGCGGGTCCGAGCACCGGGTGACGCCGCCGTGCCCGCTCGCCGCGCCGGGCGGCTGCGGAGGTTGCGACTGGCAGCACGCCGAACCGGCCTACCAGCGTGAACTGAAGGCCGCGGTGGTGGCGGAGCAGCTGCAGCGGCTCGCCGGAATCACGCGCGAAGTGGTCGTGGAACCGCTCGACGACAGCCCGCTCGGCTGGCGCAGCCGGGTGCGTTTGGTCGCCGGACGCGACGGCCAGGCCGGGCTGCGCGCGCACCACAGCCACCGCGTCATCCCGATCGACGACTGCCCGATCGCGGTGCCGGGATCGCTCGACGCCGCGCTGAGCAAGCGGTGGCGGCCAGGCGTCGAACTGGAAACGACCAGCGACGGCGAGGGCCACCTTCACCTGCGCGAACTCGCCACCGTGCGCGGGCGTACGCAGGGCAAGCAGCTGTCCGGCGGCATGGCGATCCAGCACGCGGCCGGGCGGGACTGGCGGTTCGACGCGCACGGATTCTGGCAGGTCCACCCGCTCGCCGCGGACACGCTGGCGGAGCTCGTGCGGGACTGGGCGGACGCACCTCTCGGCGGGGTCGCCTGGGATCTGTACGCCGGGGTCGGGCTGTTCGCTTCGGTGCTGGCCGAGCAGGTCGGTCCGGACGGACAGGTGCTGGCGATCGAATCCGGCCGGCGCGCGGTGACCGACGGAGAGCGCAATCTTGCCGACCTGCCGCAGGTCAGCTGGCGTTCCGGGCGGGTGGAACACCTCATCGGGGACGCTCCGACGCCGGTCGACGTCGTGGTCCTCGACCCGCCGCGCAAGGGGGCCGGCCGGGACGTCGTCAACGCGATCGCGGCCGGCGAGCCGGACCGGATCGTCTACGTGGCCTGCGACCCGGCGGCGCTGGCGCGGGACGTGCAGTTCTTCTCCGAGCACGGGTATTCGCTGACGGATCTGCGGGCGTTCGACGCGTTCCCGATGACGCACCACGTGGAGTGTGTCGCGCTGCTGCAGTGACTTTATTGCGCCCGTTGGACTTTCGCCGCCGCGGCGAGCCCCGTCGCGGCTAAGACCAGTCCCGATGCGAGCAGGACCCAAGCCCCGGCCGCTGGCCGCACGGCGGCGGACGGGGGGAGATAGTCCACGCTGGGGAGCGTGATCACGAGGTAGCGCAGGAGGATTCCGGTTACCGCGATGCCGGTCAGGGCGGTGAAGGCCAGGGGCTTCGCTTGACGCCTGCGGAGAGCCAGGATCGCCAGCGCGAACGCGAGTGCCAGCGCTCCGGCGCAGGCCAGGCGGAGGCCGAGGTCCAGGTAGGGTTCCGTCGCGCCCAGCGGCAGATGCGCCGGAAGATAATGCGCGGTCGGCAGGGCAAGCCCGACGCCGCCTCCCACCGCGGCGATTGCTCCTGCCCACGCGAGCGCCCGATTTCCTGCCACACAAGGAAGTCTACGTCCGGCGCGTCGCCTGCCGCAGTGCTTTGCTTCGCGATCCCGCGCGGTTCCCCCTCTCTGCAAGGCTGCAGGCGCACTCGACTTCATCTGGTCGTTAAATCGCTTGTCCCGCAACGAAATCCGCGCCCTGGGCAACGCCCCGTTGCCGTTCCCGCGGGCGAGCGGCAGTGACTTTTAGTAACGGTTTGATTACACGAGAACCTTCACGCTCTCGCTGGCGACTGACCTTATGTGCATCGAGGAGGTGCGCTCTCCGGCAACGGCCGGAGGACGAAGCGAGGGGCGGACATGATTCTGCGCGAAATGCCGGCAGCGGCACGTGCTCTGGCGGCGAGCCGTCCGAGAACCGGATCCGGCGGGCTGGCCGATCCCGTCGTCCGGGGCGAGCGGGTGGTTGCGCCCGCTGGGACACCACCACCCGCTCGAAGATCAACCCCGGTCTTCCTTCAGCATGTCCGCGCACTTCTCGCCGATCGCCATCGTCGTGATGCACGGGTTCACGGTGACGAGGAACGGCATCACCGAAGCGTCGGCCACCCGGAGGCCCTCGACGCCGCGGACGCGCAGGCGGGCGTCCAGGACCGCCTCCGGGTCGCCGTCCGCGCCCATCCGGGCCGTGCACGCCGGGTGGTACACGGTGTTGTGCGTCTTGCGGAGGTAATCGGCGATCTCGTCGTCGGTTGTGCAGTCGCGGCCCGGCGCGAGTTCCACGCCTGCCCATTCGTCGAGGGCGGGCTGCGCGGCGATCTCGCGGGCGAGCTTCACGCCGTAGGTCATCACGCGCATGTCGTACTCGTCGGTGAAGTAGCGCGGGTCCACCCGGGGCTTGTCGCGGAAGTCGCGGGTGCGCAGCCGCACGGTGCCCCGCGATCGGCTGCGCGTCACGTTCGGCGTGAGGCAGAAGCCGTTCTCCGTCGTCGGGTAGCCGTGCCGGACGGTGTTCATGTCGAACGGGACCGAACCGTAGTGGAACATCAGGTCCGGCCGGTCCAGGCCGTCCTCGGTCATGGTGAAAATGCCGATTTCCCACCACTGCGTGGATTCGGTGACCATCGGCTGCAGGGCGTCCCACATCACCAGGCCCTCGGGGTGGTCCTCGAGGTTCGAGCCGATGCCCGGCGAGTCCACGAGCACCTCGACGCCGACCTCGCGCAGGTGCTCGGCGGGCCCGATGCCGGACAGCATCAGCAGTTTCGGCGTGTCGATCGCGCCGGAGCTGACCACGACCTCGCGGCGCGCGGTGATCGTGCTGTGGTGGATCAGGTCCGGGTCCAGCACCTCGACGCCGGTGCAGCGGCGGCCGTCGAACAGCAGCCGCTTCGCCCGCGCGCCGGTGCGGATCTCCAGGTTCGGCCGCTTGCCCATGATCGGGTGCAGATAGGACACCGATGCCGAGGACCGGGTGCCGTCCTCGCGGGCGTTGATCTGGAACCAGTTCGCGCCGTGGGTGACCGTCTTGCCGGAGTTGAACTCCGTCGTCGGGATGCCCGCCTGGTCGCACGCGGACAGCAGCGCCGCGCCCGCCGGGTCGCGCGGCGGGACCGACCGGATGGTGACCGGTCCGGAGCGGCCGTGGTGCTCGCCGGGGCCGTCGTTGGTCTCGAGTCGCTTGTACAGCGGGAAAACGTCGGCGGCCGACCAGCCGGGCAGGCCGATCGAGGCCCATTCGTCGAGGTCCTCGGCCGGGGCCCAGAACGCGATGCACGAGTTGTGCGACGAGCAGCCGCCGAGCACCTTGGCGCGGGCCTGGCGCAGGTAGGAGTTGCCCGCCTCCTGCGGCTCCACCAGGTAGTCCCAGTCGTAGCCGGATTCCAGCAGGCCCATCCACTGGGTCAGCTCCAGCACCTCCGGCACGTCCGTGTCGGACGGTCCGGCTTCGAGGAGGCAGACCGTCACGTCCGGATCCTCCGACAGCCGGGCGGCCACCACCGATCCGGCCGTGCCGCCGCCGACCACCACGTAGTCGAACTCGCTTGCGCTCACCGGGAAACCTCCTCGTCGGGCGCGGGGGCGGCGGCGTGGTCCGCCAGCACCCCGACCTTGTGCCGTTGCACGAACCAGTAATAGGCGAAGCCGCCGGCGGCGAAGACGCCGACGAACAACACCGAAATCCACTGCAGATACCAGTGGTAGGGAGGGGACGCGTTGTAGATCTCGTTGCGGGGCCAGGCCAGGTTGATCGTCATCGCGCCGCCCCACAGCACCGCGAGCACGTTCACCGGAAGGCCCCAGCGGCCGAGGGAGAACCGGCCCGCCGGGGTGCCCTCGCGCGGCCAGCGTCCGCGCAGCCGGCGGATCAGCATCGGCACGGTCACGAGGAGGTAGGACAGGTAGATCAGGATGATCGCGAGGCTGGTGACGGCCGAGAAGATCTGCGTGGAGTTGATGTTCAGCACCAGCAGCGCGACCGCGAGCACGCCGATCACGATCGCGGGCAGCACCGGCGTGCCGGTCGTTTTGTTGACCCGCGCCAGTTTCCGGCCGCCGGGCAGGGCGTTGTCCCGCGCCATCGCGAAGGCGATCCGGATCGCCGCGGTGTGCACCGCCAGCACGCACACCGTGATCGCGATGAACACGACGAACAGGAACACCCGGCCGATCGCCGGGCCGAGTGCGTCGGTCAGCACGTACTGCAGGCCGACTGTGCCGAGTTCCGGTGCGTTGATGTTGCCCACGGCCATGAGCGCGAACAGGATGATCAGCCCGCCCAGCACGAAGGACGCCACCAGCGCGCGCAGGATCGCCTTCGGCGCGTTGCGGTGCGGGTTCAGCGATTCCTCGCCGAGCGAGGCGGCGGTGTCGAAGCCGTACATCACGTAGGAGGAGGCGATGCCGGCGATCAGGAACGCGCCGAGGTAGCCGGACGAATGCCCGGCCTCGGTGCCGTTCGTCTGGGTCACCACCGACGGGCCGCGCACGAAGTGGAACGCCAGGAAAACGACCAGCAGCACGGCGAACAGCAGCTCGACGAACACGCCCGCGCTGTTGATCCGGGCCATCAGCTTCACGCCGAACGCGTTGACCAGCGTCGTGAACACGATCAGCACGGTGGCCAGCAGCACGCCGTTGGCCGCGTCGCTGGTGCCCGTGCCGTCGCCGATGAACTGGAAGAACGACGTGATCTGCGGCAGCGTCCGCTGGTAGGCGAGCGCGGTCGCGGAGATCGAGACGATCGAGGCCAGCAGCATCATCCAGCCGGCCATCCACGCGATGTGCGGGTTGCTGAGTTTCTTCGCCCAGTTGTAGACCGACCCGGCGACCGGGTACTGCGCGGCCAGTTCTGCGAAGCAGAGAGCCACCATCAGCTGCCCGACGAACACGGCGGGCCAGGACCACCAGTAGGCCGGGCCGCCCTCGGAGAGGCCGAGGTAGGACAGCTGGAACACCCCGGTCAACACCGAGATGTAGCTGATGCCGGCAGCGAAGGTGTGGAAACTGCCGAGCGTTCTCTTGAGCTGGTTGGTGTAGCCGAATTCGCCGAGTTCGCGATCGCCGGTGTCGCTCAAGGGCACGGTTCCTTTCGGTGGGGGAGGGGAATCAGCCGGAGAACCAGTGCTGGGGGCCGGGCTTCAGGTTCTGGTGGATGTGCTTGACCTCGGTGTATTCCGCCAGCCCGGTCGGGCCGAGTTCGCGGCCGAAGCCGGACTGCTTGTAGCCGCCCCATTCGGCCTGCGGCAGGTACGGGTGGTAGTCGTTGATCCACACCGTGCCGTGCCGGAGCCGGTTCGCCACGCGCTGGGCGCGGGCGGCGTCCTGGGTGAACACGCCGCCGGCCAGTCCGTAGTGGGTGTCGTTGGCGATGCGGACGGCGTCGTCCTCGTCGGTGAACGTCTCCACGGTCAGCACCGGGCCGAAGGATTCCTCGACGACCGCGGTGCTGCCCTGCTGGACGTTGTCGAGGATGGTCGGCAGGTAGTAGAAGCCGTCCTGCAGCGCCGGGTCGTCCGGGCGCTTGCCGCCGGTGCGCAGGACCGCGCCCTCCTCGATGGCGGTCGCGACGTAGCGTTCCACCTTCTCGCGGTGCGCGGCGGAGATGAGCGGCCCGGTCTCGGCGTTCTCGTCGAACGGCCCGCCGAGGCGGATCCGCTCCGCGCGGCGCACCAGTTCGTCGACGAACTCGTCGTGCCATTCCCGCTGGACGATCAGCCGCGCACCGGCCGAGCACACCTGCCCGGAGTGGAGGAACACGGCGGTGAGCGCGTAGTCGACAGCCGTCTCGAAGTCCGCGTCGGCGAACACGACGTTCGGGTTCTTGCCGCCGAGTTCGAGCGCGACCTTCTTCACCGTCGCCGCCGCGTTCGCCGCGATCACCCGTCCGGTGGCCAGCCCGCCGGTGAACGACACGAGGTCGACGTCCGGGTGCTCCGACAGCGGGGCTCCGGCCGCCGGACCGGCGCCGAGCACCAGGTTCGCGACGCCGCCGGGCAGCCCGGCCTCGGCGAGCAGCCGCATGAACAGGATCGAGGTGTGCGGGGTCAGCTCGCTCGGCTTGAGCACGAACGTGTTGCCCGCCGCCAGTGCCGGGGCGATCTTCCACACCGTCTGCAGCAGCGGGTAGTTCCACGGGGTGATGAGCCCGCACACGCCGACCGGTTCGTGCACGATCCGGCTGAAGGAATCCGCGCTGCCGGTGTCCACGACCCGGCCCGCGTCGTTGCCCGCGAGCTTGCCGAAGTAGCGCAGGCAAGCCGCGATGTCGCTCATGTCGTACCGGCTCTCGACCAGGCGTTTGCCGGTGTCGAGCGATTCGGCGCGGGCGAATTCCTCCGCGTCGCGGTCGAGCAGGTCGGCCGCGCGCAGCAGCAGGTTGCCGCGTTCGCCGGCCGGGGTGCCGGGCCACGGGCCGGTGTCGAATGCCCGGCGCGCCGCGGCGATGGCGGCCTCGGTGTCTTCCGCGGTCGCTTCGGCGACCTCGGCGACCAGGCTGCCGTCCGCGGGACACCGGATCTCGCGTCGCCCGCCTGCGCGCGCGTCCACCCATTCGCCGCCGATGTACAAGTCCGCCATGGGGTCCTCTCGAGCTCGGGGGTCCGTCCGGGATTATCACGGCCACGCGGGGTGACCGCGACTTGACTGACCGGGCAGGTGATCTTCCCCGCTCGTGGAGTTGCGTTCTCCCCGAAGCTGTGATCCGGGACGCGGGCGGCCGGACCGAGGTGGCGGCCGTCCGTAGACTGGCCGGAACCGGCGGAGGAAGAAACGGGCGAGGTGGAGCGGTGACCATGCTGGACTCGGTGCACGGACCGGCGGATCTGAAGCGCATGAGCGTCGAGGACCTCGGCGAGCTGGCGGCCGAGATCAGGGACTTCCTCGTGGACAAGGTCCGCCGCAGCGGCGGGCACCTTGGCCCCAACCTGGGCGTCGTCGAGCTGACGCTGGCGCTGCACCGGGTGTTCGACTCGCCGCGCGACGCGATCGTGTGGGACGTCGGGCACCAGGCGTACGTGCACAAGATCGTCACCGGGCGGCACGTCGACTTCGACAAGCTGCGCCAGCAGGGCGGGCCCACCGGGTACCCGTGCCGCGGCGAGAGCGAGCACGACCTGGTCGAGAACAGCCACGCGTCCACCGCACTGTCCTATGTGGACGGAATGGCGAAGGCGTTCGAGCTGTCCGGCGGCCCGCGCAGGCACGCGATCGCGGTGGTCGGCGACGGCGCGCTCACCGGCGGCATGTGCTGGGAGGCCCTCAACAACATCGCCGGGCGCAAGGACCGCCCGGTCGTGATCGTGGTCAACGACAACGGCCGGTCGTACTCGCCGACCATCGGCGGGATGGCCGATCACCTGGCGTCGCTGCGGCTGCAGCCGGGCTACGAGCGGCTGCTGGACGGCGGGCGCGAGCTGCTGCGCAGCACCCCGGTGGTGGGCAAGCCGATCTACGCCGCGCTGCACGCGGCCAAGGCGGGCATCAAGGACGCGCTGAGCCCGCAGGTGATGTTCTCCGACCTCGGCCTGAAGTACCTCGGCCCGGTGGACGGGCACGACCTGGTCGCGCTGGAGAAGGCGTTCCAGAGCGCGCGGGCGTTCGGCGGCTCGGTGATCGTGCACGTGGTCACCGAGAAGGGCCACGGCTACGCGCCCGCGGTGAACCACCAGGCCGACCAGATGCACCAGACCGACCCGATCGACCCGGAGACCGGCCTGCCGCCGGTGAAGGGCCCCAGCTGGACCGGCGTGTTCGGCGACGAGCTGGCGAAGATCGGCGAGGAGCGCGAGGACGTCGTGGCGATCACCGCCGCGATGCTGCGCTCGACCGGGCTGGAGAAGTTCTCCGAGCGCTTCCCGGACCGCTGGTTCGACGTCGGCATCGCCGAACAGCACGCGGTGACGTCCGCGGCCGGGCTCGCGATGGGCGGCTGCCACCCGGTCGTCGCGCTGTACTCGACGTTCCTGAACCGGGCGTTCGACCAGGTGCTGATGGACGTCGCGCTGCACCGCCAGCCGGTGACGTTCGTGCTGGACCGCGCCGGCATCACCGGCCCGGACGGCCCGAGCCACCACGGCATGTGGGACCTGTCGCTGCTGGGCATGGTGCCGGGCATGCGAGTGGCCGCGCCGCGCGACCCGGGAACCCTGCGCGAGGAACTGCGCGAAGCGGTCGCGGTCCAGGACGGCCCGACCGCGCTGCGGTTCTCGAAGGGCAGTGTCGGCCCGGACGTGCCCGCAGTGGAACGGGTCGGCACAGTCGACCTCCTTCGCCGCCCCTCCGGCTCGACAGACGTGCTGCTCGTCGCGGTGGGTCCGTTCGCGCAGTTGGCACTGTCGGCCGCGGACCGCTTGGCGGACCAGGGCATCGGCGTGACGGTCGCGGACCCACGCTGGGTCGTCCCGGTGCCCGCGGAGCTGGTCGCGCTGGCGGAGCAGCACAAACTCGTGGTGACGGTCGAGGACAGCGGACGGCACGGCGGTTTCGGCTCGGCGCTGGCGGCGGTGCTGCGGGACGCCGAATGCGACGTTCCGCTGCGCGATCTCGCGGTGCCGCAGGCGTTCCACGACCACGGAACCCGAGCCGAGGTGCTCGACCGGATCGGCCTGACCGCCCAGGACGTGGCGCGGCGGATCACGGAGTGGGCTTCGGGGCGGTTGGGTTCCGACGTGGAGGAGACCGCGGGGGAGAAGCCGCGCGCCTGAGGGGAGGCGCGTTGGGTGAGGATGCTTCGCGCTTGAGTGGGCTTCGGGGCGGCCGGGCTTCGACGTGAAGGCCGCTGGGGAGAAGTCTTGCGCTTCGAGCTTGGGCGGACTGGGCTTCGGGACGGCCGGGCTTCGACGTGAAGGCGACGGCTGGGGAAGAGCCTTGCGCCTGAGCGGTGTGGACTGGGCTAGGCGGAAGAAGCTTCGCGCCTGAGCGGAGTCGGCCGAGTGGACCGCGATTCGGCCGGGCTTGCCGAGTCGGTCGGCGACGAGCCGGTAGGGGTCGTCGCGGTCGGGGGAAGCTTCGCGCCTGAGCAGAGTTGGCCGAGTGGACCGCGATCCGGCCGGGCTTGCCGACCCGGTGGGCGACCAACCGGTAGGGGCCGTCGCAGTCGGGGGGAAGCTTCGCGCCTGAGCGGAGTTGGCCGAGTGGACCGCGATCCGGCCGGGCTTGCGACCCGGTCGGCGACGAGTCGGTAGCGGGTCGTCGCAGTCGGAGGAAGCTCCGCACCGGAGCGAACTGGACTCGGCTGAGCGAAAGACCCCCGCGCCTGAGAGCTTGAACGGCGGGTCTCCGGAGCGGAGGCCCGCCATTTCTCCCAGATCCGGTGCGGGCCGTCCTCCCGGGTCGCTAATCCGCAGCCGGGGTTTCGGCGGCGAAGGTCTCGTCGATGTCCGGGATCCAGTAGCAGATTTCGAGCGTCTTCATCCTCGACATCTGCCACACCTTCCGCCCACTGCCCAGCGCCCCGGCCGCGCCGAGCAGCGAAAGAACCGTGGCCCCGGCGGCGATCAGCCGGTGCGGTCCGGTCGCGGTCTGGACGAGCGCGACGACCGTGGCCAGGACGAAGGCGAAGGAGACGTTGCGCAGCATGACCGATTGCGCGCGCATCCGGACGATTTCTCCGGCAGCGTCCTTGTCGTGCAGTTCGGCCGCGGCGACGAGCAGCGCCGGGTTGGCCTGGACGTAGGCGCGGTCGCGTGCTTGCGGAACCCCGGCGGTGAATTCCCTCCGGGCTTCTTCCGCGTCCTGCCTGGGCCGCAGCCGGTCCAGTTGCCGGGCCAGCGGGTGGAAGAGATGTCCGAGCAGATAACTCGCCACCACAGCGCCGGCGACCAGCAGCGCGCCCGGCGCGGAAGTCAGTGCGGCGACGTGCAGCACGCCCAGCCGGTCGAGCACGTAGACCAGCAGCGACAACTGGACCGCTCCGGGCACGGCGAAGCTGAACAGGTCGAAGATGCCGACTGCGAACGTCACGAATCGCCTCCAGGACAGGGGGTTTCGGGGATCGCGATCGTCCCACAGCCGCCGCCGGCCCGTACCGCGTTCGCTCATCGCGGCGCGCGATAGCTGTGATCCGCGCGGGGCCCTTTCCGATTCTCGCGTTCTCGGAAGAATCTGAGGCAGCAGATCTTCCTCAGTTTCTGGGAAAGGCGGAAAGAATGTCGGAAATCAGCAGGCGTGGTGCGCTCGGGGCGGGTGCGGGAATTGCCGCGGCGACCGCGTTGGGTGCGACCGGAACCGCGCGGGCGAGCACTGCGGCGCCAGCGAATCCGGAGTATGTTTTCCCGCTCGCCAAATCCGCGCCGGCTGTCCACGACGGCGGGACGTTGCGCGGAGCCCACGAGAAGAACTTCAAGGTGCTGGCCGGTCAGCAGGGCTCGGTGTACCTGGTGCACCTCGACCCCGGCGGCGTGCGCGAACCGCATTGGCACCCGTCCGCGTGGGAGCTGAACTACATCATTTCCGGCAAAGCGGACTGGAGCATTCTCGGCACGCACGAGGACGGCAGCTACCACAATGAGGTTTTCAGTGCGAAAGCCGGGGAACTCGTTTTCGCCCCGCAGGGATTCTTCCACTATTTCGCGAATTCCAGCACCACCGAAGGCCTGGACGTGCTCGTCATGTTCAACACCAGCACCGGGGAGCCGAACGACGACATCGGCATCGTCGGGACGCTGAACTCGCTGCCGCGCGAGATTCTCGCCGCCTCGTTCGGGGTTCCGGTGTCCGCGTTCGCCGCGATCCCGAAGGACCTCAAGCCGGTGGTGATCACCCGCCGCCGGTAGTGGCAGTGCCCACACCTGGTACACGGTCGCGTACCGAGAGTGGTACTCCGGAGTAGTGATCGATCCGGTGCTGCTGCGCACTTTTCTCGCCGTGGCCGAGGCGGGCGGGTTCTCCGAGGCCGCCCGCAGGCTGGCTCTCGGGCAGTCGACGGTGAGCCAGCACGTCCGCCGCCTCGAGACCGCGCTCGGCAGCGTGCTGTTCGAGCGCGACACGCACAGCGTGCGGCTCACCGGCGACGGCGAGACGATGACCGGCTTCGCCCGCGGCATCCTCGACCAGCAGGACCGCGCACTGCGCTATTTCTCCCGGCCGGGCCCGCGCGGGCGGGTCCGGTTCGGGGTGTGCGAGGACTTCCTGCTCGGCCACGCCGCGGACGTCCTCGGCCGGTTCCGCGGAGCGCATCCGGGGATCGACCTCGAACTGTCGGTCGAGCTGAGCGAGGTGCTGCATTCCCGGCTCGCCGACGGCGACCTCGACCTGGTGCTCGCCAAACGCGACTCCGGACAGGGCGTGCGGCGGGATCCGCTCGTGTGGGTGGGCGCGCCGGGGCTGGAGTTGGCGCCGGGCGAGCCGGTTCCGCTGGTCCTCTACCCGGAGCCGAGCGTCACCCGGGCCCGCGCGCTGAACGCGTTGCGCCGCAACGGAATCCAGTGGCGGATCGGCTGCGTCAGCGAACGACTGAACGGTCTGCGGGTCGCGCTCCAGGCCGGGCTCGGGGTCGGCCTGTTCGCGGAGTCGGTGGTGCCGGAGGGGCTGGTCCCGGTCGCCGGGCTGCCCGATCCGGGATCGGTGACGTTCGTGCTGAGCCACCGGGGGACCGCGCGGGGTTCGACGGCCGCGCTGGCGGATACGATTCTGTCGGCCCGGTGGAGCTGCGCGCACTGATTTCGTTGCGCGGCAAGGCGAATCGCGGCCCGGCCTGCCTGCGGGAAACCCCAGTCCAGAACAGGGGTTTCACCTGTCGGCCCGCGAGACCGCCCGGTTGAATACTTTCCCTTGCCCGGAATCGGTTCGCCGCGACTGGTGTTCGAGCCGGGCATCCGCCACGGACAAGGGAGACACCCATGCGCCTGACCACGACCGCGTTCGTCGACCACCGCGCCCAATCCGGGCTGGACCTGGCCTCCACCCTGAGCTCGGGTGGCTGGCGGATCCTGGTGCCCGGCGTCAGCAGCTCGTGCAGTTGCTGCTGCTGCAGCGCTTCGACCTTCACCGAGTGACGATCGGCCGGCCTGCGAAGCACGGCCGAAGGCGGCACGGCGCCGAACCCGCGTCGTGCCGCACTGCTGCCGTCAGCAGGCCCGGCCGATCCGGAACTGCCCGAAATCCGTACTGCCGGAAGAGGGGTTGTCCATGCCTTTCGAAGCCAAGCTCGCCATCGTCGTCATGCCTGCCGGCCGGGACGACTGCGAGGCGACCGCGCGGTTCTACTCCCACATGTTCGCCATCGAGTTCAGCCGGACCTGGACCGATGTCGTCCGGGTCTTTTACGCACCCGTCTCGATCGACGCGACGATGTTCTCCGTCGAGTACCGGAAGAACGAGGAATGGGAGGACGCGGGACGGCCCCCGTTCCCCGTCATCGCCGTCGACGATCTCGAAACCGCCATGCGCGAGCTGTGCGAACTCGGCGGCGAGGAGGTCGGGGAGCGGTTCGAGCTGCCGATCTACGACGAGAAGTTCAGCGAGTACGAGAACTTCCTGACCAGCCGGGGCATGCATCCCGGCTCCATCACCCACAGCGTCGGCACGATGGCCAGGCTCCGCGACCCGTCGGGCAACGTGATCAACCTGCTCGAGCCGGCCCCGCATTCCCAGTACGCGTTCAAGACCGGTCTTTTCAAGATCGGGCTCAGCCACGCCCAATGGCTCAAGTGGCAGAACGAACTGGCGCTGACCAAGTCGCTGGAGACGCTCGGGGACGAGATCCAGCACGACCGGGTCCAGGACGGGACCCAGGCCGGCCGATGACCGGCCGCCGCAGCCGGAGCGAGGAGGTCCCGTGAAAGACCCGATGACTGAACGGCCCGCACCCTCGTTGATCCGGGACGCCGTGTTCGAGAACAGCTTCACCGCGGTGTATCCGTCGGTCTCCTCCACCGCGTTCCGGCCGTTCGGGCTGCGGCACCGTTCGCACAGCCACCACCGCGACGCAAGGGTGGCCGAGGAGTTCCTGATCAACAGCAGGGTGCGATTCGACGACCGCGAACAGCACCAGTCCCAGCAAGGCTTCTTCATCGACGCCGCGGGCGTCATGGCCACGCTCAACGGCGAGGAGCCCGACGTCGAGGACGCGGTGGAACTCCCCGCCGGGTTCGCCCTCGAGCTCTCGGCAGGCGAGACGATGCTGCGCAGGCGGAGCGTCCAACGCTACAGCGGCGAGCCGATCGGCTTCACCGGCCTCGCGACGGTGGTCCGGGCGGGCGGCGGGATCAGCGCCAAAGGCGAGGTCGCGCATCCGCGCGGCGGGAAGACCTGGCTGCACCTGCGGTTCACGCCGTCCGGCGGCGCGCTGCACGCCACCGAACTGCAGGTGGCCGCGTTGAACGTGCAGGGACTCGCCCGCGGGATGTACCGCTACGACGCCCTTTCCGACCGGCTGCTGCGAGCCGGCGGTCCGGATCTCGTCGACCGTCTTCTCGGTGCTTTCGCGACCGGCGACGACGTCACGACGATCACCTACGACAAAGCCGCGGCCGTGCTCGTCTTCACCGGCAGGCCGTGGCGGCTGATCCGGAAATACGGGGCGAGAGGGGTCCGGCACTTGTTCCTCGAAGCCGGGCAGATTTCGCAGAACATCCACCTCGCCGCGACCGCGCTCGGAATCGGAAGCGTCGACTGTTCGTCCGTCTACGACGACGAAGCGCACGCCGTCCTGGGGATGGACGGCACCTACACGATGCTCGTGCACACGATGGTGCTCGGCGATCCCGCCTGAGCCGGTTCGAGAGTCCACAACGGACACTCATGCGCGGAAGGGAAGCCACTGTGGCCACGGTGAACCCACGACTGATGCCTCACTATTCCGTTGTGCCGCACAGCAGCGATTCGGTCGAGCTGCGGTACGGCGTGTGGAACCCGGTGTCGATCTCGCTCAACGACGACGCCGGCACCGGCACCCTCGCGCAGGTGCTGCTGCGCCTCGACGGCACCCGCGCGGTGTCGGAAATCGCGCGCGAACTCGACATGCCGCGGTCGGACGTCGAAGTCGTCATGGACCAGTTGCGAGGGCTCGGCGCGTTGGAGGAGTCCGGGCCGACCTCGGCGCTGCAGCACTACGCCGATCTGGCGACCCCCGCTCTGCGGACGAGCCAGCAGAGCAAACACCGGCCTCTCCCCGTCCTTCTGCTCGGCGACGAACAGCTCACCGGGAAGCTCGAAGCTTCCCTGTCCGGCTCTCTGGGCGAAACCGGGGTGCGGAGGGTGCCGCCCGACGATCCCGCATGGCTCGCCGTGACCGAACGGGATCCCGCCTGGCTGCTCGACGGCATCGCTCTCCAGGAGACGCTGCCGGTCTTCGAATCCTGGCAGGACCACTTCGCCGTGTTCGTCACCGCGGTGCCGGATCCGGCGTCGGCGCGGGTGTTCAACCGGGTCGCGCTCGAACTCGGGATTCCCTGGCTGCACGGCTCTCTGGACGGACCGCTGGTGATCGCCGGCCCGATGTTCCTGCCCGGCCGTACCAGTTGCTACGAGTGCTTCGAGACCCGGGTGACGATGAACCTGCGGGACGCCGACAGCTACCTGCGGTACAAGCGGGCGCTGGCGGAGAGCCGGGTCAGGCACGGCAGAGCGCCGCTCGAGCCCGCGCTGACCGGCTTGCTGGCTTCGCACCTGGCGATGGAAACGATCAACCACCATCTGACCGGCAGCGGGTTCACCGACCAGAAAGCCCTGTGCGTCTACCTGCCGACGATGGAGATCTCGTTCACCGAGGTGCTCCGGCTGCCTGGCTGTCCTGCCTGCGGGGCGACGCTGGAACGCGACGACCGGGAGTTGTTCTTCGACATCCGGGAGCTGGTCCTCGACGAAGTCCGCACGAACGAGAGGTAGCCAGATGCAGCTGAAGCAGCGGATCGCCGAGCAGCGCATGTCCACCGGAACCCGTCGGCTGCTCGACCGGATGTTCGGCCCGTTCTGCGGGCTGGATCTGCAGATCTCCTCGCTGCTCCCGGGCCGGTACGGGCCGCGGGTGGTCGTCTCCGGGGCAGAGCTGACCGGGGTGCACTTGCTGCAGAAGCAGCCTCGGCCCCGGGGCGTCTCGCCCTACCACATCGGCGGTGCCGGCTTGTGCCTCGACGAGGCACTGATCCGGTCGCTGGGGGAGACCGTCGAGAGATACTGCCAGTTGCTGTCCGGAGTCAGCGCCGCCGGCCGCATCCGGCTGTGCCCGGCGGACGAACTCGAGCCGGGCAAGGGCCGGGTCGTCGACGCGCGGGTTCTCCGGTTTTTCACCGCCGACCAGCACGCGGCCGCGAATTTCCTCTTCCAGGAGTACTCGCCGGGCAAACCCCTCGGCTGGATCGAGGCGCCGTCGCTGATCGACGGCAAGCCCGTCTGGGTGCCCGCGCAATCGATTCTGCTCGGCTACGCGGCTCGCTGCGATCAGGGCGAGCCCCGCATAGTGCCCGGGGTGACGACCGGCGGCGCCGCGCACGTCGTCCCCGAATTGGCCTTGCGCAGTGCGCTGCTCGAAGCGGTGCAATTGGACGCGGCGATGGGACATTGGTGCGCCGGCGGTGCGGCGCATCGCATCGAACTCGACGAGCGCACCTCGCCGCTGGCCGCGGTATTGGCCAGGAGCCTGCCCGCCAACGGCCCGTCCGCCGAGTTCTACTGGCTGCCCAGTGCCGATCTGCCGGGACACACGATCGCCTGCGTGCTGGGGGAACGCAACGGCCAGGTGCCCGCGGCCGCCGTCGGGATCGGGTGCGAATTGCGGCTCAACAGATCGATGTACAAGGCGTACGTGGAGGCCGCGGGAGTTTTCGGTTTGGGGAAGGCCACCTTGCTCGAGGCGACCATCGACGACAAGGCCGATCGCTGGCGTGCCGTCGATCTCGACGTCGGCGGCATGTTCGATCTCGACGCCAACATCGCGTACTACGCCCTTCCGCAACATCGCAAGGCGCTTCAGGAACGCTATGCCAGCGGACCTCCGCTGGCCGCCAGCGACCTTCCGGCCGACGTCGTGCTTTCGCCTGCGGCGGAGAACCGCTTCCTCGTCGACGCGTTCCGCGCGTCCGGAAAGGAACTCGTCGCTCTCGATGTGTCCACAGTGGACTGCGTGCAGCTCGGCTTCCGCGTTTTCCGGGTCTGGTCGCCTGATCTGCTGCCGCTGACGCTGCCGAGCGTGCCGATGCTTGCCCATCGGCGGCTGTCTGACTACGGCACGGCGCGCAACGCCGACCCCCATCCCTACGCATGACCGCCTACGTCCCGGCGACTGTCGTTCTGGGCTGTATGGGTTCGGGAAGTCTCGCGGTCGCGCTCAGTGCCAGGTTCGCGGCGTTGCGCACGCGTCCGTTTCTGTTCGTCTACACAGTCGTGCTGGCCTGCGCGGTGGCGCCCGGCCTTCTCGTGCAGCCGATCGCGTGGAACCGGTACTGGTGGTCGCTGCTCGCAGCGGTGCCGGTCGGCCTGGTCGCAGGCGAAGCCGCCCGGATCGCGGACCGCGCGGTGGTCCGGCACGCGCTCCGGCTCCGGACGGCAACGGCCCCCGTCGAGGACGGCGCGAACCGGTTGACGGGCGTGCGGCCCGCCGGAGTCGGTGCGGCGGCCTCGGCTCCGGCCTCGGACCGGGCCGCCGGACCGCGTCGGCTGGCGGAGGCGGGCCGGGCCGCGGAAACCGCGTTCGGCCTCGGCTGGACGCTTCTCCTCGCTGTGCTCGAAGAGCTCGCCTACCGCGGTCTTGTCCTCGCGGAGTGCCTGCGGCTGCAGCCGGTTCTGGCTGCGTTCGCCCTGCTCGGAGCAACCTGCTGGTTCGGGCTCCTCCACCTGCCCTTCGGCTGGGCGCATGTCGCGGGCAAGATGCCGCTCGGTCTCCTCGCGACGACCGTCGTGCTCGGCACGGGCACCGTCGCCGCCGCGGTCGCCGCGCACCTCTGGTTCAACCTCCGCACCTGGTCGGAGGCACGCGCCCGACAGGCGACACCGTGATCGCGGGCCTGATGTCCGCGCTCGCGGCGACCGGCGTAGCCGGCCAGTACGCCTACGCGGACAAATGGCTGGCCCGCTGGCCGGAGCTGATCGCCCGGCGGCTGCGTGCGGCGGGCAGGCGCCCGCACGCCGAGTTGGCGGCGCTGGTGAGGACTCAAGCCGGAGTGATCGTCTGGCTCTGCAGCGCCGTCCTGCTCACGCTCCTGCTTTTCCTCGTCGGCGTCGATCTTC
This sequence comes from Amycolatopsis sp. NPDC114503, assembly GCF_055633655.1. Lineage (NCBI taxonomy): Bacteria > Bacillati > Actinomycetota > Actinomycetes > Pseudonocardiales > Pseudonocardiaceae > Amycolatopsis > Amycolatopsis sp. NPDC114503. The sequence continues at coordinate 493,378 of NZ_JBVKDT010000007.1, forward strand.
TCGCCGCTGCCGGTTTCGCGCGCGGAGATTGGTGGCAAGCAGCGCTCGGCGCGCCTCTCGGACTCGCCGAAGCCGGAACCTCCGGCATGGTCTGTTTTCTGGTTTCCCGTCTGGCCCGATGCGACGACTGGCCGCGCGGCTCCGGCTGGATCCGCGGTCTCGGCAGATCGTTGCCCGGGGCGGGCCGGCTCCGGACCGCGGCGGTAATCCTGGGCTTCGCGCTCGCCGAAGAATACCTTCTGCGAGTCGTCCCGGTCGCCGCCGCGCGTCCCCTCGGGCTCGGCTGGGCCGCGCTCTGCGCCATCGGTTTCGGGCTGGCCGCGCAGTTGTTGCCGCCGACCTCGTGGCGAGGGTTCCTGATGCCGCTCAGCGCCGCCGCGGTGACGGTTCCCGTCCACACCTTGCTCTTCATCGCGAATCCCGACGTGCGCCCGCTCGTCGTAGCCCACGCCGTCGTCACGGTGATGTCCACCTGGTAGGCACTCCCGAAAGGATGTGTGCGATGCGTTTCGGCCTGTCCTTCCTGCCCGACGGCGACCCGGGGACCCAGTCGCCGGTCGACTATTACCGCGACGCGATCCGGTTGTGCGAGGCCGCGGACGAAGCGGGTCTCGACTACGTCAAGATGACCGAGCACTATCTCCGGGCCTACGGCGGCTACTGCCCGAGCCCGCTGCAATTCCTCTCGGCGGTCGCCGCGCGCACCAGCCGCATCCGGCTCATGACCGGCGGGATCATGGCGACGTTCCACCACCCGCTCCAGATCGCGGCGCACACGGCGATGCTCGACGCGCTGAGCGCGGGGCGGGCGGACATCGGGTTCGCGCGGGCCTACCTGCCGTACGAGTTCGCCGCGTTCGGGGTGCCCATGGACGGGAGCCGCGAGCGGTTCGTCGCGACCGTGCAGACGGTGCGCCGGCTGTGGACCGAAGACCGGGTGACGGTCGAAACTCCGTTTTTCGCCTTGCACGAGGCGTCGAACTTGCCGAAATGCACTCAGCGACCGCATCCGCCGGTATGGATCGCCGCGGTGCAATCGCGGCAGAGTTTCGCGTGGATTGCCGAACAGGGTTTCCGGCTCTTGGTCACCCCGGGAATCCGGGGATTCGAAACCCAGCGCGATTTCCTCGCGATCTACCGGGAATCGTTCCGGGCTTCGCCGCTCGAACCGGACGCGGCGCCGGAGATCGCGCTGAGCCTGCCCGTGTTCATCGCCCCGGACCACGAAACCTCGGTGGCCGAGGGGGATGTGCACTTGCGCCGTTACCTCGACGTCTGGGCCGCCAGCGCCCGTGCCTGGGACGGAGCCAGTTCGGCGGACTACCCGCGCTACAGCGGATTCGGCCAGGCGCTCGCGGAGGACTCGCCCGAACGGATGCGTGCGCGCGGGGCGGCGGTCGTGGGCAGCCCGGACGAGGTCGTCGACCAGATCGGCGGGCTCCGGGAACTGCTCGGCATCGACACGCTGCTGTGGCAGATCGATTGCGGAACCATGCCGGGGGACGTCGCGATGCGCACCCTCGACCTGTTCGTCGAAAAGGTCTTGCCGCAGCTTTGAGCCAGGACAGCGGCGATCCGGCCCGGCCGCCGGTTTTGCTCGAAACCGTTTCCGGCGGACAGCCCCGCTGCGGGGAGTTCGGGCGAATCCGCCGTTCGGGTGGTGCGTTCCGAAGGAGGTGGACAGCAGGTTTACCGTGTAAAGTACAGTGCACTGACCTGGGGGTGGGCCGCGTGCGGCGATTTCGCACCCGACGGACAAACGGATTGCGCCGGCATGCCTGTTTCGTGCTGGCATGCGGTGTTTTCCGCCCTGGCCCATCGCCCTAATCGCGTCCGGCTGGGGGAGAGAAATGATCAGGCGAAGAATGGCCGGGGCCGAGCTCCGGTGCGACCCGGGGCTCCGCTCGGTCGTGGTGGTCGGCGGCTGGACGGTGCTCGAGGGACGGCCGGCCGAGTTCCGCACGGGACGGGCGACCATCCACTGCTGCGGCAGCGACCGGGCCGAGTTGCACGATCTTCTCGTGCGGGCGTTCCCCGCGTGGTTCGTGCTCGGCAGCGGCCTCGACGACGAGTCGATGGTCGAGCTGCTCTACACCGCGAGGGTCCGGCTTTCCGACGTGCGCCTCGCGGTCCTCGGGCCGGACAGCGATCCGGAACGGGCGGACCGGTGGTTGCGCCGCGGGTGCGCGGTGTACCTCGCCGAAACCGCTCCGCTGAGCCGGTTCCTGCGGGCGATCGACCTCGCCGACGACGGGCTGGTGGTGGTCGACCCGCTTTCCGGCGCGTTCACCTCGTTCACCACGCCGCTGGCGACCACGCTGACCGCGCGGGAAGGGGAAGTGCTGCAGCTGGTCCGCCGGGGCCTGCGCAACCACATGATCGCCGAGCACTTGCACATCAGCGGCCGCACTGTCGAGTACCACCTCCGGAAAGTGTTCTACAAGCTCGGCGTGCGCAACCGCGTCGAGGCTGTCATCCGGGCAGGCGAGCTGGGGCTCTGAACGGCTCGTCCGGAAGTTCGCTTGCCCGGCCAAGGGGAAGAGGGGGAAACCATGAATGCCTTGCGGGTGAAACTTGCCGCACTGGCGGCGGCGACGGTCCTGCTTCAGATGCTGTCCGCTCCCGCGGCGGCGGGCGGGCCGCGGTGCACGGTCACCACGGTACCGGTGACCGTTCCCGGATCGTCGGCCGAATATCCGCTGTGGGGCCGGTACTGCCACGCCGCCGGAGTGTCGCTGGGGTTGCAGATTCTGGTTCACGGCTACACCTACGACCACAACTACTGGGATTTCCCGCATCAGCCGGAGTTCTACTCCTATGTGCGGTTCGCGGCGGCGGGCGGATTCGACACTCTCGACATCGACCGGCTCGGGGTGGGGCTGAGCGGTCATCCGCCCGCGAAGCTGCTCACCGTGCAGAGCGACGCCGCCGTTCTCCACCAGCTGGTCAGCCGCGCCAGGCTCGGCGGTTTCGGCTCCCCGCAGCGGAAGGTGTTCCTGGCGGGCCACTCCTACGGCGGCGATGTGGTCAAGGCCGAGGCGGCGACCTACGCCGACGTGGACGGCGTCATCCTGACCGACAGCCTGCACGTGGTGAACCCCGACATCTCGCAGGAATTCGCCGCGCTCGTGCAGGATCCGCGCGAGGTGCCCCGGCTCGCCGCCGAGGTGCCGCCGGACGAGCCGCTCTACTTCACGCTGACCGACGACTCGCGCCGCTTCTTCTACGACCGGCAGTTCGCCGACGCCGCGGTGATCGCCGACGACATCGCCCGCAAGGAAACCTTCGGGCTCTACGAGCTGATCACCCAGGGCACCGCGAACCAGCTCACCAAGCAGATCACTGTGCCCGTGCTGCTGGTCGTCGGCGAGCACGACCGGCTTTACTGCGGCCCCCATGCCGCCGATTGCTCCTCCGCGGCGTCCGTGCTCGCCGCGGAAGGCCCCTACTACGGGCCGAAGGCGTGCCCGCAGGCGATCGTATTGCCGCGATCCGGGCATTCGGTCAACCTTCATCGGGACGGTTTTCTCTGGTTCACGGCCGCGTCGCTCTGGGCCGCCGGGGTCGCCACCGGCGCGTTGCGCTGCGGGGCCTGAGGGCTTCTCGCGTGCACGACCCGCACCGGCGGGTACAGCAACCAGGAACGTCCACTGTGGACAACGTCCTGGGCTCCGGCGGCGCGGAGGAGGTCGGCGAAGCGGTCGGTGTCGCGGTAGTCCAGGATGACGATCCTGCCGTCCGGGGCCAGTACTCGTACTGCTTCCGCCAAAGCGAGGCCGGCGTCCCCGGCCGGCAGGTTGTGGATTGCGAGGCTGGCCACGACCAGGTCGAACGCGTGGTCTTCGAAGGGCAGCGAGCGCATGTCGCCGGTGACCGCCCGGACGCGCCCGGCGACGCCTGCCGCCTCGGCGTTGGCCAGGAGGTGCTCCGAGGTGTTTCCGCTTTGGTCCTGCGTGCGCCACAGGTCGATGCCGACCGCGCATCCCCGGGGCACGCGCCGCGCCGCTTCGATCAGCACGGCGCCTCGGCCCGGGCCCAATTCCAGGATTCGCTCGTCCCCGCTCGGGTGCAGTTCGTCCAGCAGCCGAGCCCATTTCCGGCGTTTTCCGCGGATGCTGCCGTATCCGCTCCAGAACAGCATTCCCCAGCACGAGGCCGCGTAGGCGCTCAGGAGCCAGTACGCCACGGTGCCGGGTTGATTCCCGGCCCAGCCGCGGATCGCGCTCGCGAGCGGGCGGACCGCCGCCGTGGCGACCAGGCACAGCGCTCCGAACGCGAGCATCACCTTCGGGGCGTCAACCCCGTACCGTGCGCGCATTTTTACAGCGTAAAACAGTGATCTTATGTTGTAAAGTAGTCGCGTGGAACACGTGATCGACCGGGCGGGCATCCTTGCCGCGGCGTTGCGCGTCGTCGATCGGGAGGGGCTCGGCGCGCTGACGATGCGGCGGCTCGGGCGTGAGCTGGGCGTCGAGGGAATGGCGCTTTACCACTATTTCGCCAGCAAGGCCGAACTTCTCGACGCGCTGGTCGAGAGCTTTTACCGGGCGCCGCCCGAGCCGACCGGCGACTGGCGCGAGGACCTGCTCGCGTTGAGCCACCTGCTGCGCGACGAGGTCCGTGCGCATCCGGCGATGCTGCCCGAACTGTTGTCGAGGCCGGTGCGCGCGGAGAATGCCGACCGGGCAAGGGAAGCGCAGTACGCCGCGCTGGCGGCCGCGGGTTTGCGCGGCGTTGAACTCCTCGACGCCCACCGCACCTGGGGCAGCTACCTGTTCGGCTATCTGGTCTTCGAACAGCAGTCGATTTCCCGGTCCGAGGACGAGTGGCGGCCGGCTGCGGACGCGCGCTTCCCCTTGACCGAAGCACTCGCCGCAGACCAGGCCGCCCGGGATTGGGACGAACAATTCACCGTCGGTCTCCGAATGCTGTTCGACGGCTTCGCCCCGTGACGAATCACGCCTCGGCAGCCACCGCTTCCGCAGCGACAGCCGAAGAAGGACCGAAGACCTCCCGCGGTTCCGGGAACGCCTTCACCAGCACCGGATACGCCACCGCCGCCGTGCACAGCGTCACCACCAGGCTGATGTCCACCCCGCCCGCGATCCCGGCCAGCGGTCCGGTGATCATCGGCGTGTTCGCGCACAGCAGGCCCAGTGCGGTCGCCGGGATCCAGGCCGCCATCGCGCGCCAGTTCACGCCCCGGTGGAACCAGTACCGGCCGCCGGTGCGGCCTTCGTTGAACACTTGCAGGTCGGCCGGGTCGTAATAGCCGCGGCGTTGCACGTAGCCGATCATCATGATCACCATCCACGGCGACGTGCACAGCACGATCAGTGTCGCGAACGCGTTGATGCTGGACACCATGTCGAGCACGAAGTTGCCGACGAAGATGAACAGCACGCTCAGCGTCCCGATCAGCAGCGTTGCCCGCACCCTGGACAGGCGCGGGAAGATCGAGCTGAAGTCCAGTCCGGTGCCGTACAACGCGGTGGTGCCGGTGGACAATCCGCCGATCAGGGCGACCATGATCAGCGGGATCGCGTACCAGAGCGGGGAAATCGCGGTCAGGCCGGTGACGTAGTCGGCCGGGTCGGCGACCAGGGTCGCGGTCGCGATGCCGAAGCCGAACGGCAGCAGCGTCGCCAGTTGCGCGAGGAACGGCGCGGCCAGCAGCGAACGGCGCGAGTGGGTCGCGGGGATGTAGCGCGACCAGTCGCCGAGGAACGCGCCGAACGAGATCGGGTTCGCCATCACGGTCAGCACGGCCAGGATCCACGTCGGCCAGAAGGCGCCGAGGGCGAAGTTGCCGCTGCCGGTGAACGACGGGTCGAACGAGCCGCCGTAGGCGAAAATCCCGACCAGCATGATGAGCGTGCCGAGGGTGACGGCGACGCGGTTGACCAGCAGCATGAAGCGGTAGCCGTAAATGCACACGACGAGGACGGCGATCGCGATCACGCCGTAGGCGATCGCGCGCAGGACGGGGCCGCCGTCGATGCCGAAAAGCCGTTGTGCCGCACCGGCTACCGCGTCGCCGCTCACCCACACCGAGATCGCGAAGAAAGTGATCGCGGTGAGCAGCGACAGGAACGAACCGACGCATCGGCCGACCACGCCGAAGTGCGCGCCGGACGAAACCGCGTTGTTGGTGCGGGTGATCGGGCCGAACAGAGCCATCGGGGACAGCACGAGCGCGCCGAGCACCACACCTGCGACAGTCGCCGCGAGCGCGGCCCAGAAGCTCAGCCCGTACGCGATCGGCAGCGTGCCGAGGATGATCGTGGCGAACGTGTTGGCCCCGCCGAACGCGAGCCGGAACAGGTCGCGCGGCCGGGACGTCTGTTCGGCGGGCGGGATCGGCGCGATGCCGTGCTGTTCGACCTCGGTGACTTTGTCGCTCATTACTCGAACCTCGTCATCACGTGCTTGACGCGGGTGTACTCGGCGAACGAATACGCCGAGAGGTCCTTGCCGTGCCCGGAGTGGCCGAACCCGCCGTGCGGCATCTCGGCGGTCAGCGGGCCGTGCGTATTCACCCACACACAGCCGAAATCGAGATCGCGTGACACCCGGGCGACGCGGGCGACGTCGTTCGTCCACACCGAAGAAGCCAGGCCGTACGGGACACCGTTAGCCAGCTTCAGCGCTTCCGTCTCGTCGGCGAACGACTGGACGGTGATCACCGGAGCGAAGACTTCTTCCTGGACCAGTTCGTCGTCCTGGCGGAGACCGGACACGACGGTCGGCGCGAGCTGGAAGCCCGGCCCGGTCGCGGTGCCGCCGGTTTCGACGCGGGCGTGCGACGGCAGCCGTTCCAGCAGCCCGAGCACGCGGTCGAGCTGGGCGCGGCTGTTGAGCGGGCCGTAGTCGACGTCCGGGCGACGGGTGGCGGCGGTTTTCGTCAGTGCCGCCACGAATTCGTCGTGGACGCTCTGGTGTACCAGCACTCGGCTGCCCGCGGTGCAGTCCTGGCCGGCGTTGTAGAACGCGGCGTCGGCGATCCGCTCGGCGGTGTCGGCGAGGTCGGTGTCCGGGAAGACCAGCAGGGGAGCGTTGCCGCCCAGTTCCAGGTGGGTGCGCTTGAGGTCGGCCGCGGCGACGGTGGCCACGTCGATGCCGGCGCGCGTCGAGCCGGTGATGGACACCAGGTCGGTGTTCGGGTGCCGGACCAGCGCGCGGCCGGTTTCGCGGTCGCCGCACAGGACGTTGAACACGCCCGGCGGCAGGAATTCCGCCGCGATTTCGGCCAGCAGCACGGCGGTGGACGGCGTGGTTTCCGCGGGCTTGAGCACCACGGTGTTGCCCGCGGCGAGCGCCGGGCCGATCTTCCACACGGCCATCATCAGAGGGTAGTTCCACGGCGCGATCTGCGCGCACACGCCGATCGGCTCGCGGCGGATCACCGAAGTGTGCCCGGCCAGGTATTCGCCCGCGCCAGTTCCTTCGAGCTGCCGCGCCGCACCGGCGAAGAATCGCAGCGTGCTCACGCACTCCGGGATTTCCTCGTCCAGCACGACCGAGCGGACCTTGCCGGTTTCGCGGACCTCGGCGTCGGCGAATTCCTCCGCGCGGGCTTCCAGCGCGTCGGCGATCTTGAGCAGGGCTTCCTGGCGCTGCGCGGGAGTGCTGCGCCGCCACGACTGGAACGCCCGCGCCGCCGATTCCATCGCGAGGTCGATTTCGTTCCGTCCGGAAAGGACACTCGTGCCGAAGACCTTGCCGGTGGCCGGGTCGGTCAGCTCGAGGGTCGCCTCGGTGTCGCGCATGTCGACCAAAGCGCCGCCGACGAAGTTGCGGATGTGGGTCACGAATGCTCCAAGTGGGTCGGGGCGAACATCTTCAGCAGCGCGGGAAGAACGACGACGGACGGGCCGGGGGTGCGCAGCGCGTCGGCGAGGTCGGCGCGGACAGTGTCCACAGTGGTCTTCCGGGCGGGGATGCCGAACGACTCGGCCAGCGCGACGAAATCCGGTCGCGGCAGTTCGGTCGCGGTGGTCTGGCCGAACGCGCCGGTGAGATATTCGCGCAGGATGCCGTAGCCGCCGTCGTCGACGATCAGCCAGGTCACGTCGAGCTGGTGCTGCACGGCGGTGGCCAGCTCGGCGAGGCCGTACATCGCGCCGCCGTCGCCGGACACCGCCAGCGACCGCACGCCTGCCGCAGCGGCGCCGAGTGCGCCGGGCAAGCCGTAGCCGAGGCCTCCCGCACCTTGCGCGGTGTGGATCGGCGCGCCGTCCGGATTCCACACCGACCACGCCCAGTAAGCCGCGATTGTCATGTCCCAGAAGGTTTGCGTGCCGTCGGGGAGCGCGGCGCGGATGTCGTCGAGCAGCTTCCGCTCCGCGGTGAGCGGCTGACTGTCCAACCTGGACTCCACGCGCGCGAGCAGATCCTTCACCGCTGCCTCGGCACGACCGTCCGCGGAACGCGGGGTGAGCTGGTCCAGCAGCGCGCGGAGGGTGTGCCGGACGTCGGCGTGCAGGCCGAGCGCGGGGTAGTTCGACTCCAGCTTCCCGAGATCCGCTTCCACCTGCACGACCTGCCCGCGCGGCGCGAACTCGCGGTAGTTGCTGGACAGCTCGCCCAGCCCGGAGCCGAGCACCAGCAGAACGTCGGCGGCGGAGAGGAATTCCGTGGTGTGCCAGTCCTCCATCCACGATTGCGCGGACAGCTCGTGGTCCCAGGCGAAAACGCCCTTGCCGCCGAACGTCGACACCACCGGCGCTCGCAGGGTTTCGGCGAGCTGGCGCAGTTCGTCGTGCGCCCCCGAACGCAGTGCGCCGCCACCGGCGAGAATCACCGGATTCTTCGCTGCGTCAAGGAGTTTCGCGGCTTCGGCCACCAGTTCCGGCAGCGGTTCGAGCGGTGCGACAGCCGCGGTCACGGTGGTCAGCTGCGGCAGGTTCGTCTCGGCAAGCAGCACGTCCTGCGGGATTTCCACCCACACCGGCCCGTACGGCGCGGTCGCGGCGGATTCCCACGCCTCGCGCAGCGCGGTCGGGATCTGGCTGATCGACCGGACCACGTGCACCGACTTGACGACATCGCGGAAGCTGGCCTGCTGGTCCGGCAATTCGTGCAGGTAACCGTGCCGTCCGCCGCCGAGCCCGGCGACCGGGATCTGGCTGGAGATACCGAGAACCGGCACCGAGGCCGCGCGCGATTCCTGCAGCGACGCCAGCGTGAGCAGCGCGCCGGGGCCGGTCGACACGATCATCGGCGTGACCGGCACCGGGCCGTGCGGATCGGCGGCGAGCCGGGCGCGCGCGTGACCGTCCGCGGCGAAGGCGAGATTGTTCTCCACCCGCGAGCTGACGACGCGCAGGTCGTCGGCCCGGCGCAGCGCCTCGAACAGGCCGAGCGCGTGCTGTCCGGGCAGGCCGAACACGGTGTCCGCACCGAGCGCCCGCAGCGTCTCTACGACAACGTCGCCGCCGATCCGGGTCATGCGTCGCGTCCCAGCGCCAGCAGGCTGACCAGGTCGTAGGCGACGTGCGAAGCGGCGACAGCGGTGATCTCGGCGTGGTCGTAGGCCGGGGCCAGTTCCACGACGTCCGCGCCGACCAGGTTGAGCCCGCGCAGTCCGCGCAGGATCTCCAGCAGTTCGCGGCTGGTCATGCCGCCCGCCTCCGGAGTGCCGGTGCCGGGGGCGTGCGCGGGGTCGAGCACGTCGATGTCGACGGACACGTACAGCGGACGGTCGCCGATGCGCTGCCGAAGCGCGTCCACGGTCTCGTCGATGCCGCGGCGCAGTACGTCGCCGGAGGTGACGATGCCGAAGCCGAGGCGACGGTCCTCTTCGAGGTCGCGCTTGCCGTACAGCGGGCCGCGCGTCCCCACGTGCGACACGGCGCTGGTGTCGAGGATGCCTTCTTCGACCGCGCGACGGAACGGCGTGCCGTGCGTGTACGGCTCGCCGAAGTAGGTGTCCCAGGTGTCGAGGTGGGCGTCGAAGTGAAGCAGCGCAACGGGACCGTGCTTCTTCGAGGCCGCGCGCAGCAGCGGGAGCGCGATGGTGTGGTCACCGCCGACGGTCACCAGCTTCGTCTCGCCCGCAGTAAGCGCTTCGGCTTCCTGCTGCAGCTTCTCGATCGCTTCGCCGATGTGGAACGGGTTGACCGCGATGTCGCCAGCGTCGACGACCTGCTTCTCCGCGAACGGCGAAACGTCCAGGCCCGGGTGGTACGGCCGCAGCAGCCGGCTCGCCTCGCGCAGCGCCGAAGGACCGAACCGCGCGCCGGGGCGGTAGGACACGCCGGAGTCGAACGGCACGCCGACCACGGCTACGTCGGCGCTCGGCACTTCGTCGATCCGCGGCAGCCGCGCGAAGGTCGCGAAGCCGGCGAAACGCGGGATCTGCGACGAGTCGAGCGGGCCGACCGGACGCTGTTCACTCACTGGGTCAACTCCTGTCGGGTTTCGGATGCGCTGAGATCTTCAGCGGCTTCGGAACCGTGAAGACGTTGTGTCCACACAGAAAGAATGCTGTCCGGCGTACGCGGTGTCGCGAGGCTGACGCCGATGTACACGACAAGGCTGACGCCGAGACCCCAATAGATCGGACTGTTGGCCGCAACTCCGTCGATGATCATGAAAGCGATGACGGACACCGTGCCGGCCACCATCGACGCGTACGCGCCTTCGCGAGTACCGCGCTTCCAGAACAGCGCGCCGATGATCGTGACGAGCAGGCCGCCGACGAGGATGTCGTACGCGATGGTGAGCGCGTTGACGACGTCGTCCACGAGCATTGCGATTCCGATGGCCACGATGCCCAGCACAAGCACCACGATCGACCCGCCGATCGCGATCCCGGCCCAGCTCGGGATCGAGAACAGCACCTTGAAGATCGACGCGAACGCCAGCGTCGAGGTGACCGTGAGCATCAGCGTGTAGCCCCACATCACCACGCCGGACACCGCGCTCGCGCGGCCGCCGTAGCGCAGGTCGAGCATCTCGCCGACGGTGTAGACGCGCAGTTTCACCAGCCGCCGCGCGAACACCGCGTGCAGCACGAGGATCCCGACGCCGATCGTGATCACCAGCCACGCGCCGGAGATGCCGTAGGTGTAGCCGAGCTTCACGCCGCCGACGGTCGACGCGCCGCCGAGCACGACGGCCGACATCGTGCCGGAGTACATGAACCAGCCGAGCCGCCGTCCGGCGACCAGATAGTCGGATTTGGTCTTGGCCAGCCGGAGGCCGATCCAGCCGACCCCGATCATGCCCGCGATGTACAGCGCGATCACCGCATAGTCGCCGCCCACGGGTCCTCCTTGAAACGGGGTGGGGTTCTTGCGGGACACCGTAGAGTCGGGCGACCCCGCGGCGGCATGGGACGATGTATCCAGGACTTCGCGGAAGATTGGCTGAAATGACCCACCACGACGTGCTGTTGCCCGCGGAGGTGACAGTTCCACTACGCACCGTCGCGGGCAACCCGGAGCTGGCGCTCGACGTCGTGCCCGAAACGCTGCGCCCGGGCGCGCTGGACCGGCCGGTGCGGTGGGCGCACGTGAGCGAACTGGCCGACCCCGCGCCGTACCTGGTGGGCGCCGAACTCGTGCTGACCGCGGGCGTGAACCTGCCGAAGGATGCCGACCGCTACGTCCGGGGGCTGCGCGACGCGGGCGTCACCGCGCTCGGCTTCGGCCTCACCCCGACGGTCTCGGAAACCCTGCCGTCCTCGCTGCGCGATGCCTGCGCGGAGCACGGCCTGCCGCTGCTGGTGGTTCCGCCCGCGACGCCGTTCCTGGCGATCAACCGCGCTGTCGCAGTCGCGCTGGCCGAAGCTGGGCGGCACGAAGAACGACGGCTGGCGGAAGGCCGAGAGGCTTTGACGCGAGCCGCGGGCGGCGGCCTGGGGGAGTTGGTCGCCGCGCTTGCCGGACGGTTGCGTGGGTGGGTCGCGATGGTCGGTGCCGGAGACGTGCTGGCGGCGGGCTACGACGCACCGCAGCCCTTGCCGTCGCCGGTGAAGGAACTGCTCGCGACCCTGCGTGCCCGCTCCGGAATCCGCATCGCCTCCACCGAATTGCCTGAGGGCATTCACGTTGTCGCGCAGCCGGTGTACCCGCAGGCGACGGCCGCGCACCTGGTCGTGGTCGGCCGGGCGCAGCGGTTCGACAGCGGGGACCGGGCGATCCTGGCCGTCGGCGCGGCGCTGCTGGGACTCGTCGGCCGCGCCGGGTCGGACAGCGCGGAACTCGGCGCCGCGGCCACCGCGTTGCTGCTCGGCGGCCCCGGCGCGGCGGCACTCGCCGGAGTCGTCGGCAGCGATCACGCCCGGCTCGTCGCCGGAATCGCCCACCGACGCGGTCCGGACGCCCTGGCTCGACGCCCGGACTGGCTGCGCGCACGGCTCGACACCCCGCTGGTCCAGGTCCTGCCCGGCCCGCGGTTCTATGCCATCACCGGCGAGCTCGGCGATCTGGACGGCCTCCTCGAACACGGCTGGCTGGCGGTAGCGAGTCCTCCGCACCCGGCCGCGGACCTCCCTGCTGCCGTCGCGGAAACCGAACTGCTGCTCGCCCGCGCCCGCGCGCTGGCCCGCCCGCTGGCCGCCAGCGCCGATCCGCTCGGTTTCGACGAGCTGATCCCGCCCGCCGCGGCAGGAGCGTTCGCCGAGCGTCTGCTGGCCCCGCTGCGCGAACTGGACCGGGCACACGGCCGCGAGCTGGTGCCGACCCTGCGGACCTGGCTGGCGAACCACGGCAGCTGGGACCGCACCGCGACCGAACTCGGCGTGCACCGCAACAGCGTGCGGCACCGGATCGGGCAGGTGGAACGAGCGCTGGGGGCGGAACTGGCTGATCCGGAAACGCGGATGCGACTGTGGTTCGCGCTGCGGTGGGGGTGAGCGCGAGTGTCCATTCAGGTCTCTCAGGTGCTCTCAGGAAACTATGGGATTGTGGTCTGGTGCGAGTTCTGGTAGTCGAAGACGAAGAGCCGTTGGCCGACGCGATCGCCCGCGGGCTGCGGCGGGAGGGCATGGCCGTCGACATCGCGCTCACGGGCGACGACGGGCACGAGAAGTCGTCCGTCACGCGGTACGACGTGGTGCTGCTCGACCGCGACCTGCCCGGGATGTCCGGCGACGACCTGTGCCGCGAGATCGTGACGTCCGGCGAGCTGACGCGGGTGCTGATGCTGACCGCGAGCAGTTCGGTGTCCGACCGGGTGGACGGGCTGTCGCTGGGCGCGGACGACTATCTCGCCAAGCCGTTCGCCTTCCCGGAGCTGGTCGCGCGCGTGCGGGCGCTGGGCCGCCGCGCGACGCCCGCCGCGCCGCCGCTGCTCACCGCGGGCGACGTCGAGCTGGACCCGGCGAAGCGCACCGTCCGGCGGGCGAGCGGGCCGGTCGAGCTGACCCGCAAGGAGTTCGGCGTGCTCGAGGTGCTGCTGTCGGCGGCCGGATCCGTGGTCAGCAGCGAGGAACTGCTGGAACGAGTGTGGGACGAGAACGCCGACCCGTTCACCACGACCGTCCGGGTCACCGTGATGACCTTGCGCAAGAAGCTCGGCGAGCCGGGCATCATCGAGACCGTGGTCGGCTCGGGCTACCGGGTGTCGGTCGCCGGTTCCGAGTGAAGCTTCCCGGCGCCCGCAGCCTGCGGGTGCGCGTCACCGTCTTGGCGACCGTCCTGGTCGCCGCGGCGGGGCTGTTGCTGCTGTGGCTGGCTTGGACGCTCGTCGGCGATGCGGTCGACGCCGTGCCGCACATGCCGCCGGGCACCATCGTCCGGGTCGACGGCATCGACGTGGACGCGTCCACGCTCGCGCAGCATCTGCGCACGCACGCCGTCACCCGGGTGCTGATCTTCGGCTCGCTGGCGTTCTGCTTCGTGGTGGCCGCGGCGGCGATTCTGGCCTGGACGTTCACCTCCCGCGTGCTGCGTCCGCTGCGCGAGATCACCGGGACCGCGCAACGGCTGTCGATCGAGTCGATGGGGGAGCGCATCGGCGAGATCCGCTCGCGCGACGAGCTCGCCGAGCTGGCCCGGACTTTCGACGCCATGCTCGACCGCTTGCAGGACGCGTTCGACTCGCAGCGCCATTTCGTGGCCAACGCGAGCCATGAATTGCGCACGCCGCTGTCGGTGATCCGCACGGAACTGGACGTCACGCTGTCCGACGAACACGCCGACGAGGCCGAGTTCCGCCGGATGGCCGGGGTGGTCCTGGACGCGACGAACCGGGCGGGGCAGCTGGTGAATTCGTTGCTGCTGCTGGCCCGGACGGACGGAGCCGGTCTCGTGACGCGGGAACTGGTGGACCTGACGGCGCTCGTGGAACGGGCCTGGTCCGCGGTCCGGGGCGAAGCCGAACAACGGGGCCTGCGCGCGGATTTCGCGATGCAGCCGTCCCCGGCGATCGGGGATTCGGCTCTGCTGGAACGGATCGCGGGAAACCTGGTCGAGAACGCGGTGCGGCACAACGTCGACGGCGGCTGGATCGAGGTGACGACCGAGCCGGGCGCGCAGTGGTCGATCCTGCGGGTGCGCTCGTCGGGCGGCCTGCTGGACCCGGCGGCGGTGCCGGAGCTGTTCCAGCCGTTCCGCCGCGCGGGCGTGGCCCGGACGGCGCGTTCGGGAGCCGGCCTGGGGCTGTCGATCGTGCGCGCGGCGGTGCAGGCGCACGGCGGGACGGTGTCCGCGGAGCCGGTGGTCGGGGGCGGGCTGGCGGTGACGGTGCGGTTGCCTGCGGTGTAGCACAACTGTAGCACTTTCGCGCAAAAGTGCTACAGTGGTGTCTATGGGGCACGCAATCGGCCAGCGAGAGCTGCGCAACGACAACGCGGAGATCATGCGACGCGTGGCGGCGGGCGAGTCGTTCGTGGTGACCCGCAACGGGAAGCCGGTAGCCGATCTGGTGCCGCACCGTGCCCCGGAGGAGCCGCGGCAAGCCCGGACGCTCGGCGAGATCCAGGAAGCTTTCCGCGGGCTGCCGCCGATGGACAGCGCCGAATGGCGTCGCGAGCGGGAAGCCGATGACGCCGTCTTCGGGCCGGACCGCCTCGGCGAGCCCGGCGAAGACCGGTGACCGCTCCGTCCCGGGTACTGCTCGACACCTCGGTGGTCATCGATCTCGAACGGCTCGACCTGGGCCCGTACGCGTCCGCGGTGCCCGCGGTCAGTTCGGTGACCATCGCGGAGCTGGCCTACGGCCTCGCCGCCGACGATCCCGTCCGGCTCGCGGAGCGGGTCGAGCGCTACCGCCGCGTGCTCGACCAGTTCGCAGTGCTGCCGTTCGGCGTCGACGAGGCCAAGATGTACGGCACGGGCGCGGCGCTGGTCCGGCGGTTCGGGCGGGATCCGCGACCCCGCCGGACGGACCTGCAGATCGCGGCGACGGCGGCGGCGCAGCAGATTCCGCTGCTGACCAGGAACCTGAAGGACTTCGTGGGACTGGACCGGCTGCTCACCGTCGTCGAGATCTGAAGCCGGCAGGCGCGGATCGGTCCGCGCCTGCCGTCGAACTGTCCTCAGTAGACGTCCACGAACGTCGGATTCCCGTACAGCCACAGGTCTTCGTACGGATTCGCCTGCCCGATCACGTCCATCGCCGGCTCGATCCCGCCGGCGACGTGCCGCTTCCCGTCCGTCCCGCGCACCCGGACGTAGAACGGCTCCCGCACGTTGCGGAACGTGTGCTTGAACATGACCCGCCGTCCCGCATATCCGCGCGAAGGCGTGAACGACTCCACGACCCGCGTACCCGGCGCAGTCATCGCGTCGCGATCCGCCGCCGGGCCGGTGACCGGGCCCGAGATCAGGTCCAGCCGACCCAGCCGAGGCACCGAACCCGACCCGTTCGGCCGGTACGCAGTCACCGCGGAAACGACGACCGTCACGGTCGAGCCACGGCGCACGCGCAGCCGTCCGCCGAACGTCGCGCAGTCCCCGCCGCCGAGCACGCCGACTTCCAGCTGCTGCACCAAACCGCCGTGAGACAGCCAAATCCGGCCCGCGCGCAGACCCTCCAGCACGCCCTCGAAGCCCGGCCGACGCACGCCGACCACGGTGCGGCTGAACTCGCCGGGGTAGAAATCCGCGTACGGCGCGGACAATTGCGGCACCCCGCTGTCGACCGGGTCCGGGTACTTGCCGTTCTGCTCGTACCAGCCGTCCGGCACCGACGGCCGCACCAGCTGGTCGCCCCGGTTGTAATGCGAGTCGGAGTTCGTGGTGATCCACCACGGTTTTCCTTCGGCCAGCAAGGAATCCCACAGCCCGCCGACCTTGGCGGTGGTCCAGTCCCAGCCGCCGAACGTCCGGTACGCCTCGGCCGGGAAGCCGGGCCACGAGTCGCCGCCGGGGCTGTTGCCGTAGCCGCCTCGCGCGCCGCCATTGCCTTGCGGCTTCGGGAATCCGTCGGCCTGCGCGCCGGGCGCGCCTTCCATGCCGATCACGATGCCCGGCGCGGTGTCGCGGTAGTTGCGCAGTTCGTGCGGCGACACCCGGCCGTTGCGCAGCGGATGGTTGATCAGCACGACCGGCGCGTGGATCCGGCGTGTGCGTTCCTGCTCGGCCAGCCACCGCAAACCCTTGAGCGCCAACGCTTCGTGCTCCGGGCTGGAGGATTCGGACCCGGTCAGCCGCCAGTCGAAACTCCGCTCGAACTCGCGCAGCACGCTCGCCTGGTCGCGCCCGGCCTGGAAGAACAGCGTGGCGTGCTCCGCGCCCGGCACGTTCCACTCCATGCCTTGCCACAGCAGCAGATCCGGATGCCTCCGCTGCGCGGCGAGCACGTCGCGGCTGGTCGGCTCCACGGACGACTTCTCGTGCGTCGCGTGCCCGTGGTCGGTGAAGACGATCCACTTCGCGCCGTGCTCGCGCGCGCCGGCCGCGATCCGGTCGATGGTGTACATCGCGTCGTAGGAGTACTGGCTGTGCGTGTGGTGATCGCCGACGACCCACTGGTAGCGGCGGCCGAACAGCCAGTCGAGATCAATCCCGAGGTCGAGCCCCAGATCGAGGTCCATGGCGTCGGCCTGGCCCGAGGCCAGCACCGGGGCCCCGGCCGCGACGGCGCCGACGAGCCCCGCCCGCTTGAAGAAGCCGCGACGGCCGACGCCGCCCGGGTCCGTGGTGTTCATCCTGCTCCTGACCTGCTCCGAAGATTCGGCAGGACGCTATGGGGCAGTAGTGAACGGCTGGTGCCTGGAAGGTCACGAAGCGCTCGATGTGTCCGGGTTCACGGCGGAGCCGCCCCGTGGAACAGGGCGGCTCCGCCAAGGCTTTACGCCGGAACCGAAGCGACGCCCTGGGAGAGGAACGGCTTGCCGTTGACCCGCTCCGAGACGCCCGCCCGGTCGAGGTACGGCGTGATGCCGCCCAGCCAGAACGGCCAGCCCGCGCCGAGGATCAGGCACAGGTCGATGTCCTGGGCCTCCGCGACCACGCCCTCGTCGAGCATGATCCGGACCTCCTCCGCGATCGCGTTCAGCGCGCGGTCGCGGACCTGCTCGGCGGTGGACGGCTGGTCGCCCTGCGTCCACAGCGCGGCGACCTCCGGGTCGACCGACGGCGTGCCCGTCGCGTCCCAGGTCCACACGCCCTTCTTGCCCGCCTTCACGAACTTGTCCAGGTTCTCGCTCACGGTGAAGCGGTCCGGGAACGAGCCGTGCAGCGTCTCGCCGACGTGCAGCGCGATCGCCGGGCCGACGAGCTGCATCAGGTTCAGCGGCGACATCGGCAGCCCGAGCGGCTCCAGCGCGGAGTCGGCCACGTCGAACGGCGTGCCCTCGTCCACGGCCACCAGCACCTCGCCGAGGAAGCGCAGCAGCAGCCGGTTCACGACGAACGCCGTCGCGTCCTTCACCAGCACGCTCGACTTCTTCAGCTGCTTGCCGACCGAGAACGCGGTCGCCAGCGCCGCGTCGTCGGTCTTCTCGCCGCGCACGATCTCCAGCAGCGGCAGCACGGCCACCGGGTTGAAGAAGTGGAAGCCGACCACGCGCTCCGGGTGCTGCAGCTTCGAGGCCATCGCGGTGATCGACAGCGACGAGGTGTTCGTGGCCAGGATCGTCTCGGGGGAGACGTGCTGCTCCAGCTCGGCGAACACCTGCTGCTTCACGCCCAGCTCTTCGAAAACGGCCTCGATCACGAAGTCCGCGTCGGAGAACGCGGCCTTGTCGAGCGAGCCGGTCACCAAAGCCTTCAGCCGGTTCGCGCCGTCCGGCGACACGCGCTTCTTGGCCAGCAGCTTGTCGATCTCCTCGTGGACATAGCCCACGCCCTTGTCGACGCGCGCCTGGTCGACGTCGGTGAGCACCACCGGCACCTTGAGGCGGCGCACGAACAGCAGCGCCAGCTGGCTGGCCATCAGGCCCGCACCGACGATGCCGACCTTGTTCACCTTGCGCGCCAACGACTTGTCCGGCGCGCCGGCCGGTCGCTTCGCCCGCTTGTTGACCAGGTTGAACGAGTACAGCCCGGCGCGCAGGACGTCCGACATCAGCAGCTCGGCGAGCCCGTCGGTCTCCGCCGCGTAACCGCGGTCGAGATCGTTCTCCCGCGCCAGCTCCAGCAGCTCGACAGCCTTGGTCGCGCCCGGCGAAGCACCGTGCGTGCGACCGTCCACGACGGACTTGGCGCGCGCGACGGCCGCGTCCCACTCCGCGCCGCGGTCGATTTCCCGGCGGGCGGGGGTGATTTCGCCGTTGACGACCTTCGCCAGCCACAGCAGCGACTGCTCCAGGTAGTCCGCGGAACCGAAGACCTCGTCGACGATGCCGAGTTCGGCGGCCTTGCGCACGTTCAGCATCTTGTTCTGCGCCAGCGCGTTCTCGATGATCACGGTGACGGCGGCGTCCGGGCCGATCAGGTTCGGCAGCAGTTGCGTGCCGCCCCAGCCCGGGAACAGGCCGAGGAACACCTCGGGGAACGCGATCGCCGCGGTGTTCTCCGACAGCGTCCGGTAGTGGCACGACAGCGCGAGTTCGAGCCCGCCGCCCATCACCGCGCCGTTGACGAACCCGAACGTCGGGATCTTCGATTCGGTGAGCCGGCGGAACACGTCGTGCCCGGTCTGCGCGATCTCGCGCGCCAGCTTCGGGTCCGACACAGCCTCGACGCCGGAAAGGTCCGCGCCGACCGCGAAAATGAACGGCTTGCCGGTGACCGCGATCGCGGCGGGCTCGGCGGCGAACGCCTTGTCCAGCGCGGTGTTCAGCGCGACGAGACCCTGCGGGCCGAAGGTGTTCGGCCGCGTGTGGTCGTGGCCGTTGTCCAAAGTGATCAGCGCGACCGGCTTGTCCAGCCCGGGAACCTTGACCAGGTTGGTGACCGCGTCGGTCACGACCTCGTCCGGGAACGCGGCCTTCGCCTCTTCAGCGGTGAAAGTCATTACTTCGCCCCCTCAGAGCCGTTGTAGGCCGGGTTTTCCCAGATCACGGTGCCGCCCATGCCGATGCCGATGCACATCGTGGTGAGGCCGTAGCGCACGTCCGGACGCTCGGCGAACTGACGCGACAGCTGCGTCATCAGCCGCACGCCGGACGAGGCCAGCGGGTGGCCGCACGCGATCGCGCCGCCCCACTGGTTGACCCGCGGGTCGTCGTCGGCGATGCCGAAGTGGTCGAGGAACGCGAGCACCTGCACCGCGAACGCCTCGTTGATCTCGAACAGGCCGATGTCCTCAATGGACAGACCGGTGCGCTGGAACAGCTTCTCGGTGGCCGGCACCGGGCCGATGCCCATGACCTCCGGCTCGACGCCCGCGAACGAGTAGCCGACCAGCCGCATCCCGATCGGAAGGCCCAGCTCGCGCGCGGTGTCCTCGTCGGCGAGGATCGCCGCGGTGGCGCCGTCGTTGAGACCGGCCGCGTTGCCCGCGGTGATCCGGCCGTGCGGGCGGAACGGCGTCTTCAGCTTCGCCAGCTGCTCGACGGTCGTGCCCGGGCGCGGCGGCTCGTCCTCGGTCGCGAGACCCCAGCCGAGTTCCTTCGACTTCGTCGCCACCGGAACCAGCTCGGGACCGATCTTGCCGGTCTTCACGGCCTCGGCGTAGCGCTCCTGGCTGCGCGCGGCGAACGCGTCCGTGCGCTCCTTGGTGATCTCCGGGAAGCGGTCGTGCAGGTTCTCCGCGGTCTGGCCCATCACGAGAGCGGTCGGGTCGACCAGCTTGTCCGCGACGATCCGCGGGTTCGGGTCGACGCCCTCGCCCATCGGGTGGCGGCCCATGTGCTCGACGCCGCCGGCGATGGCGATGTCGTACGCGCCGAAGCCGATGCCGCTCGCGGTGGTGGTGACGGCGGTCATCGCGCCCGCGCACATCCGGTCGATCGCGAAGCCCGGCACGGATTTCGGCAGCCCGGCGAGCAGCGCGGCGGTGCGGCCGATGGTCAGGCCCTGGTCGCCGATCTGCGTCGTCGCGGCGATCGCCACCTCGTCCACGCGCTCGGGCGGCAGCTCCGGATGCCGCCGCAGCAGCTCGCGGATGGCGTTGACGACGAGGTCGTCCGCCCGGGTCCCGGCGTACATGCCCTTGTCGCCCGCCTTGCCGAAGGGCGTGCGTACCCCTTCGACGAAGACGACATTGCGCACCCCTCGCGCGGTGGGCGCGAGCGGCGGCGTTGCTGGTGCGGCCACGAATGCTCCTGAAGTAGAGAGTGTTCCTGTCCCGCACCCTAGCCCTTGTTACCCGTGGGTAACCAGGGGAGTGGCCCGGTCGAGTGGGGGACGGCACACTCCCGGGGTCTTGTGGCATGCGGCACACTGGCGGGAACGCACCAACCGGACGGGGGACGGCAATGGGGCTTTTCCGGGCGAACCCGGCGACCGAAATCGCTAAGCTGCGCAGAAAACTGGCGAAAGCCGCGGATCCGGATCTCCCGGAGAATCTCGCGGTGCGGCACCGGATCGGCGTGCTGCTGGTGGAAACCGGCGACTGGCCCGCGGCGGAGGAGCATTACACCGAACTCGCCGACGCCCAGGTACGCGTCGAGGGCGAACAGCACCCGGGCACGCTGGGCGCGTGGCTGAACCTGGCCATGGCGAAAGCCGCGCTGGGCCAGACCGAGGACGCGGTGCACCTCATGGAGTCCACAGTGGACATCTACGAGGCAGTCGGTCCTGACGACCCGGCCACGATGCAGGCGCAGTTGCTGTTGGCGGAGATGTATTCGGTGTCCGGGGAGTACGACGAGGCGCTGGCTGTGCTGACCCGGCACCTGAACGCGTGCGTGGCCAAGTTCGGGGAGTACCACGAGCTGACGATCGCGGGCGCGCGCCGGAAGGTGAGCGTGCTGCGGACGCTGGGCCGCTACGACGAGGCAGCCGGTCTGAACTCCGGCCTGTCCCGCAAGCCGCGAGACGACCTCGAACGCGACCAGGCCGCCGCGGTCGGCCTGCTGATCCGAGCGGAACGCGGCGAGGCGAAGATCGTCAAGCACAAGGCAAGGGAACTCGCCGAGCAGTACCGCACGCCGGAGTTCGTGGAGGTGCTCGCGGCAGTGCTGTTGCGGGCTGGGGAGCCCGCGGAAGCGGCGGAGCTGTACCGCGCCGTGCTGGCCGCACAACCGGCGGCGCAACAGTGGGGCCCGGCCGGGGAATTGGCCCGCGCGTACCTGGAAAGCGGCCAGCTCGACGCGGCGGAGACGCTGGCCGGAGAAATCGCGGCGGCTGATGGCTTGCCGGACGGACACCCGCTGAAGCTCGGCGCCCGGGCGACGTTGGCGCGGGTGGCCCGGGAACGCGGCCGGGACGCGGAGGCGGATCGGGAGCTGACTGCCGTTGCGGCGGGGTTGACGGAGGCGTTTGGTCCGAAGCATCCGGATGTCGTCGAAGTTTCCGGGTGGTTGAAGAAGGACTGATCCGCCGGGGCGGGCAGACTGTCCAGGTGGGACTCTTCCGCACGAAGCCAGAGCCGGTCGACGAGATCGCCGCATTGCAGGCCGCCCTCGCGAAGGCGCGCAACCCGAAGAGCGTGCCGAACCTGCGTCGGCGGCTTCGGCTGGGTCAGTTGCTGCTCAAGAACGAGGACTGGGCGGCAGGGGAGCGGCACTACACGGATCTCGTGCCCGCGTTGACGGACGAATTCGGTCCCCGCGAGCCGAACACCCTTGCGGCATGGGCGAATCTGGCGTATTGCCAGACGGCGCAAGGCCGTCCGGCGGAGGCGATCCCGCTGCTGGAACGCACCGCGGAGGCGTTCGAGGAAACCTGGGGCGCGCGCCAGCCAGGGACGTTCAAGACCCAGTTGCTCCTCGCGGAAGCCTATGGCGTGGCAGCGCAGTACGAAGACGCGCTGGCGGTGCTGGACGCGCACGTCGACTACTGCGCCGCCGAACTCGGCCCGGCGCACGCCCTGACGAGAGCCGGACGACGTCGGAAGGTCGTCATGCTGCGCGCGCTGGCCCGCTACGAGACGGCCGAACAACTGCTGTCGGCCGAGGACGCGCTCTGCGAGACCGACGAGCAACGAGACGCGCTCCTCTTGGTGGTGCGAGCCGAAATCGGAGATCCGGAGGCGGCGATCGCTCCGATGCGCGAACTGTTCGAGAAGCGTCCAGAGCGGGGGGAGTCCCTGGCACTCGTTCTCCTCTTGGCAGGGCAAGCGCCCGAGGCAGCCGACCTGCTCCGCCAGGCACTGGGCGAAGCGCGGGGCCGAGGCGCGCTGATCATCCGCACCGCGCTCGCGCGAGCCTGCGTGGAGAGCGGAAACCTGGACGAAGCCGAGCAAGCGGCGCGGGCGGTGCTGGCCGCTGGTGCCTGGCCAGCGGGACATCCGATGGTGCTCGGCCTCCGCGCGACGCTGGCCCGAGCCGCCGCCCGACGAGGCGACCGAACAGGCGCGGCGGCGGAGCTGGAATCCGTGGTGGCCGGGCTCAAAGCAGTCCTCGGCGCAGCCCATCCGCGCGTCGCCCAGGCAACCGGCTGGCTTGCGGAGTGCTGACGGCCGCGGGCCTGAACCCGCAGCCGCCAACCGGAAGTCACTCCTGTGGACGCTCCGGAACCGGCGTCCCGTCCCGCAAATGCGGTTCCCGCAGCCGGAAGATCTCCTCGAACTCCCGCATCCGCGCCGCCCGGTACTCCGGCACCCCGGCCGCGTCGAAGCGGTAGAACCCGGCCCCGTCCTGGAGACCTCGCCGCCGGCCGGTCATGTTCTCCTCGACGATCGCGGGCGCCTGGAACCGCTCGCCGAGTTCGCCGGTCAGGTAGCGCGAGGCGTAGTACAGGATGTCGCCGCCGCCCCAGTCGATGAACTCCAGCGGGCCCAGCACCGAGAACCGCGGCCCGAGACCGGCGCGCACCGCGAGGTCGATCTCGGCGGCTCCGGCCACCCCTTCCTCGACCATCCGCGCGGCCTCGTTCATCAGCAGCGCCTGCAGCCGAGGCACGATGTACCCGGCGGCGGGCCCGCACACCACCGGCACCTTGCCGATTTCGCGCAGGAGCTCCACGAGCCGCTCGACCGCGGCCGGATCGGTGTCGTCGCTCCGGCTGACCTCGACCAGCGGCATCAGCTCGGCCGGGTTGAGCCAGTGCGCGTTGACGACCCGCTCCGGCCGACCGGCGAGTTCCGCGATCTGCGTGACCAGGAAGGTCGACGTCGTCGAGGCCAGCACCGCCGACTCCGGCACCTGCGAGCCGAGCCAGCCGAACACCTCGCGCTTGACGTCCATGACCTCCGGCACGGCCTCGAACACCACGGTCGCGTCGGCGAGTTCCTTCGCCGAACGGTCGCCCAGCGTCAGGCTTTCCAGCGCGTCGGCGTGGCCGAACATCGCGCGCAGCCGGTCGGCGAGACGCTTGCGGACCTCGTCGCGCCGGAGCTGGCGTTCTTCCTCGGTGCGGTCCTTGACGTCCGCGAGCAGGACCGGATGTCCCGCCGCGAGGAAGGCCAGCGCGATGCCCTCGCCCATCCGCCCGGCGCCGACGATGGCGATCACGACTGGACTCCGTCCTGCAGCAGCGTGGTCAGCCCGGCGCGGTCGAGCTCCGCCAGGCCGAGGTTCTCGAACGTCCGTCCCTCGGCGTAGAAATCGCGGCCGGTGATCGCGGAACCCAGAGCCAGCAGGCCTTCCGCGACCGGCGTCGGCACCCCGGCCCACCGGCCCGCGGACACCAGGAGCGACAGCCCGAGCCGGGTGTCTTCCACCATGTAGCGGTGCGTGTGGAGGTCGATCTTCTCGCGCCAGTCGCCGCTGTCGGTCAGCCTTTCGTGCGCCGAGCGGCCGTACATCCATTCCTCGCCGTCGGCTGCGTAGTGATCGGCCAGCGGGAAGTGCGGCGCGCTGTAGCCGAATGCTTCGCGCAGCGCGACGCGCTCGGCGTCGAGCGCGTCGGTGACGCTGCGGATCGACGGCTGCGTGCCCTCGTTGTGGATGTCCCAGGCGGCGAAATGCTCCAGCGGACCGGCGTTCATCGTGATCAGCGGCGGGTGGATGATCGGGCCCGCGTTCATCAGCGCTCCGCTGAGCCCGTCGCCCGCGTCCTCGACGCTCGGGTACGCCTCGCGCAGCGTCGTGAACGCGCTTTCCGCCAGCCGCAGCGGGAAAACCCCGGTCGGCAGCCGGGTCGCGTACCCGCTGATCACCACTTCCGCGTCCCCGTGCCGGCGGGCGAGATACGGCAGCGTCCCGGCTTCGGCGAACGCGATCTCCGAACTCCCGCCCGCCGCGGCGACGGCCTTGGCGAACACCATCGAGCCGAACGTGCCCGGCGGCAGGAAGACCACCTGGCCCTCGGTCAGCAGCGGCGCGAGCCGGGGAGCCAGGTCGTCGTGCGTGGTCGACGGCAGCGGGATCACGATCAGAGCCGCGCCCCGCACCGCTTCGGCGAGGTCCGCCACCGGGTTGATCTCCCCGGCTCCGTCGCCCACCGGCACCGAACGGGAGCCCCGGTAATCACGGACGCTCACCGCCCCGGTCGCGCGCAACGCTTCCAGCGCCTCGGCGTTCCGCCGCCACCAGCGCACTTCGTGGCCGTGCTCGGCGAGTTCCGCCACCGTGGCCCAGGAACCGTGCCCGCCCCCGAGAACCGCGATCTTCACTGTCATGTGCTCCTGTCTAGTGCTGGTGTGCTGTCGCACTTTCTCACGGGCCGACCAGGTCGGTCTGCTCCCAAAGCCGATCTTGCTGCTCGCGCACGATCCCGCCGAACTCGCCCGGCACGATCGTCCGGTACGGCCCGGATTCGACCGCGACCCGGGCGATCGTCTCGATCGCCGCCGCCGGATCGCGCTGCATGGCGAGGAAATCCGAAAAGTCGTGCTCCGAGGCCGGCGCGTTCTCCACGAGTTTCTCGTTGAATCCAGTGGAAAACGGCCCGGGCTCGACGACCCGCACTTCGATTCCGTGCGGCCGCAGCTCCTGACGGACCGCCTGTGCCATGGCTTCGAGGGCGAACTTGCTGGCCCCGTACGCACCCGCGCCGGGAGCGACGAACAGCCCCGCCACCGACGTGACGAACACGATCCGCCCGCCCCGCCCGGCCGCGACGAGCCGGTCGGAGACCAGTCGCGTCAGCTCGAGCGTGCCGAAGACGTTGACCTCGAACGTTTTCCGCACCATCGCGGAATCCGTGCGCAGGAGTGGCCCTTCGGCCCCGAATCCGGCGTTGTTGAGCAGAACCGACGCGTCGAGCGCCGCAGCCGCTTCACGATCGGCCGGGTCGAGCAGATCAAGCCGGGAGACCTCCGCGACGAGCCCGCGCTCGGCGAACGCCGCCCGTGCCGGCTCGACCTGATCGTCCCGTTCGACCGTGGCGAAGACCCGGTGCCCGCGCGCCGCGAGCGTCAATCCCGCTCCCAGCCCGAGACCCGAACCCGCGCCCGTGATCAAAACCGACTCGCTGTGTTTCTCGCTTGGCCGACCCACGCCCGCAGTGTCGCTTGCGTCGCGGCCCCGCCTCAATCAGACTTCCGCCACATGGAAGCCAGACCCACCGCGGCGGCCCGGCTGCTGTCGGTGCTGGACTGCTTCAGCGCGCAGACGCCGGTGCT
The DNA here is from genome assembly GCF_055633655.1 of Amycolatopsis sp. NPDC114503. Lineage (NCBI taxonomy): Bacteria > Bacillati > Actinomycetota > Actinomycetes > Pseudonocardiales > Pseudonocardiaceae > Amycolatopsis > Amycolatopsis sp. NPDC114503. The sequence goes on from NZ_JBVKDT010000007.1 coordinate 519,331, forward strand.
CTCCCTGACCGAGATCGCCCAGGCCGCGGGCCTGCCTTTGAGCACCGCGCACCGCTTGGTCGGCGAGTTGGCCGAATGGGGAGCGCTAGCGCGCGACGACCACGGCGGCTACCACCTCGGCCTGAAGCTGTGGGAACTCGGCTCGCTCTCGCTGGCCAGGGCCTCCATCCGCGAAATCGCCCTGCCGTATCTGGGCGATCTCTTCGACGCGACCGGCGAAAACGTGCACCTCTCGGTCCTGGACGGAACTGACGTCGTGTTCCTCGCCCGGCTGGCCGGGCACCGCTCGGTCGGCATCCTCACCACGACCGGCAGCCGCCTGCCCGCGACCACCACCGCGACCGGCCGGGTGCTGCTCGCGCACGCCGCCGCCGACACCCGCGAATCCGCGCTGACCAGCCCGATCGCGGCGGAAACCCCGCACACCACGACCGACCCGGAAACGCTGCGCGCCGAACTCGCCGACATCGCCCGCACCGGCTACTGCGTCGCCGACCGCCAGCTGGCGGACGACGCGGTCGCCGTCGCCGCCCCGATCCGCGACGCTTCGGCCCGGGTCACCGCGGCGGTCGCGGTCGTGGGCCGCCGGGAGACGACCTCGGTGGCACACTTGGTCCCCGCCGTGGTCACGACGGCTACCGGGGTGGCACGGTCGCTCGGTTATCGCCGCCCGGCTCGTCGTCGGGGTTGATTTGGCAGGTCAGCTGTGTTTTTGGCGTCGGCTTCGCCGCCGCGGGCGGGATCGCTTTTAAGCCGGCGTTTGGGGGCTGCCCGGCGTGAGGGGCCTTCGGCCTGTCACGCCGGGCAGCCCCCAAACGCGGGCGCGATCCCGCGTTGTGGTCGGGTTTAGGTGAGTGCCGTCTTGGTCAAGAGGGCACCTCGCGGCTTGCGTCCGAAGGTCTAAATCTCACCTTGAGGTCTAAACCACCCGGCTCGTCATTCGGAAGCCGTGCTGTGCAACGCCTTGCTCAAGGCTGCCACCGTCAGCTCCACCTGCCACGGCCGCGCCCCGCCTGCCCGCAGCGTGTCCGCCACCGAATCCTCCGAGAGGTCGGCGGGCGGTCGCCAGCAGGTGCGCCGGACGAGATCCGGCAGCAGCAGGTTCTCCACCGGAAGCTTGCGGTCCTCCGCGATCGCGGCCAGCGCGGCCCGCGCGGCGGCGAGCCGGGCGGCGGCGTCGGGGTCCTTGTCGGCCCAGCGGTTCACCGGCGGCGGACCGTCGTTGGGCTGGCTCGGGCTCGGCAGTTCGCTCGCCGGCAGCGCTTTCGCCGCCTGCAGGTGCCGCAGCCAGCTGGCCGTGTACTTGCGCTGCACGCGTCCGCTGAACACCGGCAGCGCCTGCAGTTCCTCGACCGTCTTCGGGTCCGAGGTCACCGCGTTGACGATCGCGCTGTCGGGCAGGATCCGGCTCGGCGCGCGGTCGCGTTTGCGGGCCAGTTCGTCGCGGGCCTGCCACATTTCCCGCACCGCGGCGAGGCCGCGCGGGCTGCGGATCTTGTGCACGCCGGACGTCCGGCGCCACGGTTCGGCGCGCGGCGCGGGCGGGGGAGCGGTGCGGACAGCCTCGAACTCCTGCTGCGCCCACTCCAGCTTGCCCTGCGCCGCCAGCTCGGTCTCGAGTTTCGCGCGCAGTTCGTTGAGCAGTTCGACGTCGAGGGCCGCGTAGTTGAGCCAGTCGATCGGCAACGGACGCTTCGACCAGTCCGCGGCGCTGTGCCCCTTTTCGAGCGTGTACCCGAGCAGCAGCTCCACGAGCGTGCCCAGCGCGACGCGTTCGTACCCGGCCAGCCGTCCGGCCAGTTCGGTGTCGAACAGCGACAGCGGACGCAGGTCCAGCTCCGCCAGGCACGGCAGGTCCTGGGACGCGGCGTGCAGCACCCATTCGGTGTCGTTGAGGACGTCCCGCAGCGGGGCGAGGTCGTCGGCGAGCGCGATCGGGTCGATCAGCACCGTGCCGGAGCCTTCGCGGCGCAGCTGGACGAGATAGGCCTTGGGCCAGTACCGGTAGCCCGACGCCCGTTCGGTGTCGACAGCGACGGCGCCCGTGCCCGCGGCGAGCCGCGCGCACGCTTCGGCGAGCGCAGCGGGATCGGTCACCACCGGTGGGGTGCCTTCCGCCGGTTCGCGGAGCAGCACCGGCGTTTCGGAGGCACCGGGGTTCTCGGTGGTCTCGTCTCCGGTCCGGGCTCCGTCCGCCTGTGCAGTTCCCATGTCCGACGACCCTACGGGACGAGCGGACCGCGCCTGGTCCGCCCGCCCCGCAGGGACGTGGTTCGTCGTCGTCAGCGGATCACGCCGGCTCGCATCGCCAGCGCGACCATCTGCGCCCGGTCGCCCGTGCCGAGCTTGCGCCCGATGCGGGACAGGTGGGACTTGACGGTGAGCGCGGAGAGGGAAAGCTCCTCCCCGATCTCCTTGTTCGACTGCCCGTCCGCGACGAGCTGGAGCACCTCCACCTCGCGAGCCGACAGCTCGCGCGGGGTGTTGTCGGTGCCCGCCACTCGCGTGCCGGTCGCCAGGACCGGGGCCACGCTCGGATCCGCGTAGACGCCGCCTTCGAGAACCCGGCGCACGCCGTCGGTGACTACCACCGGCGACGCCGACTTCAGCAGGTACGCCTGTGCTCCGGCCTGGAACGCGGAGCGCACCGCGTACGGGTCGTCGGAGGATGCCAGGACCACCACGCGCGGCCAGCCGTGGCTACGGAGTTCCGTAACCAGCTCGATACCGCTGCCGTCCGGCAGTCCGAGATCGAGGATCGCCAGATCGCACGGGCCGGTGGCCTGTGCTCGCGCCCTCGCCTCGGCCACCGTGGCGGCCTCGTGGACAGTGCCCGCACCCATCTGTGCGAGTCGTGCTGCGATTGCCTCCCTCAACAGCGGGTGGTCATCGACCACCAACACGGAAAAAAGCTCTTCCCGCGGGTGCGGAACCATGCTCGCCGGCAAAGCACCGGCTGGCGTGGATCGGACGGCCTGAGATAAGCCGACGGTAGCCACGTCACTACCTCCCTGGAGTCGGTCGTGCCCCCCGACCGGCACCGGGACCTTCGGCCGTTCAGCCGCGCCAGCTTTAGACCGAAAGTGGTGTCGTCCCAGGCACTGTAGCCGTCCGGACGCCGTTGCGGGGGGATCGAATGGGTATCTATCCGAAACAGTTCGTCACTCAGCGAGGTCGCTGTAACACGATCGGACTAACGATCGGAGTCTTGTTAACGACTGGCGACCCGGCCGCGATGCACCTGAGTTACCGGCATTGAAACGGGCGTGCAGATGGCCCGTGCACCTGCGGGTGCTGGCGGAGCGGGGCCGCCGCCCCGGCGGCCCGGATCCGGAAATGCGCCTCGGCCGGGGCAAGATCATTTTCTTTCACGTTTCGCCGCGCGCTCGGCCCGGCCGTCGGCGTCCTGGCGAAAGCGCCGGAAAGGGCTCCGGAACCGCGTCGAAGCTGGTTACCGGGGGTTCACTGCCTGTGATCACGCCCGGCCACGAACGTGCGGCATCCGGAGCAGCGGCCTCCGCGGTCCACGATGGACGGTCGGCGGCGGACGCCCGGAAGCCCCGCCCAAGATCTCGGCGGAGGGCCGGGAGGGCGCGAATCCGCCCGGGAAGGCGCGTTCGTGCGCGTGCAAGCGCGAAGAAGAGGCTGCCCGACCGGGTGAACTTGGGAAATCAGGAGCTCTGGCGCTGCTCGAACAGCGTGACGCCGACCGGCGGCAGCCCCACGACGCTCGCCATCACCTGGCAGAACGCGAGCCCGTGCGGGCCGAGCGCGGCGTCGGTCGGGGTCCAGGAGGCCCGCAGTTCGAGGTCGTCGGTGCGGGCCGGGCCGGAGATGTCGCCGAACCGGGCCGAGGACGTCTCCGTGACCGTCCCGCCGAGCGCCTTCCACGAAGCGCCGGAGGCCTCCAGCGCGTCGGTGAGCCACGACCAGCCGACCGCGGGCAGGAACGGGTCCGTGGCGAGTTCGCGGTCGAGTTCGGCGCGCACGTACATGACCAGGCGCATCACGCCGTCCCAGCCTTCTTGGCCGTCCGGGTCGTGCAGCAGAACCAGCCTGCCGGACGCCTCGACGTCGGCGGGTCCGGAGACCTCGCAGCTCAACGCGTACGACCACGGCGCGAGCCGTTGCGGCGCGCGCATCGTCTCCAGGCGGATCTCCGGGCGCGGCCGGACGGCTTGCAGCGCCGCGACGGCTTCGCGGAAGAGATCGGGCACTGGCGTCATCGCGGTCACGCACCGACTGTAGGGCGGCGACGCCCAGTTGCGGACGCAGGCGCGCCGAGCGAGACCCAGCCGCGACCCGGGGAACGGCTCCGGCTGCCCTTTCGCCTCTCCTGCCGTGCCCGCTCCCGCCGCGGTGCCGACGAGGTCCCGCGCGGCGCGTGCGCCTGGGTGCGCGAGGCGGCGGCAGGGCTGGTCGTGGGTGTGTCGGTGTGGAGGACGTCCTTGATGCCGTATTGGTTGCGTCGCGCGCACCGATACTCCACGTCGGGTGTGCCAGACGCAGCCGACGCCGCAACGGTGCGCTGGACACCTGCACTGATTGCTGCGTCCGGTTGCTCAATGCGCAACGAATACGGCATTGGCACCGGCAGGCGGATGCGGATCCGAGTGTCGGGGCGCGTGGGATCCCTGAGCAAGCGCGGCCACCGGCTGCGGCGTCGGCGGACGTTGAGCACGGGGCGGCCCAGGACTGTCGGACCCGCGTGGGACCATGGGGGTCGTGCCTCAGGTTTCGTCCGCGCCCGTCGGCGCTCCGTCCGTTTCGCCCCGTCGCGCCTTGCCCGGCTCGGCTTTCCTCGCCGCCGCGCGCGGGGAGCGGCCCGCGCACGTTCCGGTGTGGTTCATGCGCCAGGCCGGTCGCTCGCTGCCGGAGTACCGCGCGCTGCGCGAGGGCGTCCCGATGCTCGACGCGTGCTTCGACCCGGAGATGCTCGCCGAGATCACGATGCAGCCGGTCCGCAGGCTCGGCGTCGATGCGGCGATCCTGTTCAGCGACATCGTGGTCCCGCTCAAGGCGGCCGGCGTCGACATCGACATCGTGCCCGGCACCGGCCCGGTCGTGGCCTCGCCGATCCGCGATGCGGAAGCGGTGCGCGCGCTGCCGAAGCTCGAACCGGAGCAGGTCGCGAAGGTCGCCGAGGGTGTCCGGCTGCTGGTGGACCGGCTCGGCGAGACGCCGCTGATCGGGTTCGCCGGAGCGCCGTTCACGCTGGCCAGCTACCTGATCGAGGGCGGTCCGAGCCGCAACCACGAGCACACCAAGGCCCTGATGCACTCGCAGCCCGAGGTCTGGCACGACCTCGCCGCGCGCCTGGCCGACATCGCCGCCACGTTCCTGCGCGCCCAGCTCGACGCGGGCGTTGACGCGGTGCAGCTGTTCGACTCGTGGGCCGGCGCGCTGTCCGAGCGCGACTACCGCGAGTTCGTGCTGCCGCATTCGGCCCGGGTGCTGGCGGTGGCCGGCGAGTACGAGGTGCCGCGGATCCACTTCGGCGTCGGGACCGGCGAGCTGCTCGGCGCGATGCGCGAGGCGGGCGCGGATGTCGTCGGCGTCGACTGGCGGATTCCGCTCGACGTCGCGGTCCACCGGCTCGGCGGCAAGGTGTCGGTGCAGGGCAACCTCGACCCGGCGCTGCTGTACGCGTCGTGGCCGGTACTGGAGGCCGAGGTGCGCCGGATCGTCGAGGAGGGCCGTGCCGCTCGCGGGCACGTGTTCAACCTCGGCCACGGCGTCCTGCCGGGGGTGGACCCGGAGGTGCTGAAGCGCGTCGTCGACCTGGTGCACTCGCTGTGAAACACGTCGCGGTCGTCGGCGGCGGGATCTCCGGGCTGGCCGCGGCGTACCGGTTGCGCCGGCTTCTCGGCGACCGGGTGACGATCACCGTTTTCGAGAGCACGGCCGCGATCGGCGGGAAGCTGCGCACGGCGGAGGTCGGCGGAGTCAGCTACGACGTCGGCGCCGAAGCATTCCTCGCCCGGCGGCCCGAAATGGTTTCGCTGGTCGAGGAGGTCGGTCTCGCCGATCGCCTGGTGCATCCGACGAAGGCGCGCGCCAAAATCCACGCGGGCGGTTCCGTGCAGAGCCTGCCGCCCGGCACCGTGATGGGAGTTCCGGCGTCTGCGGATTCCGTCGCGGGCGTGCTGTCCGACGACGGGCTGCGTGCGGTCGAGAAGGAGCATTCGCTCGGCCCGGTCGAGCTGGGCGACGGCGACGTGCCGCTCGGCCCGCTGCTGCGCGCGCGGTTCGGGGACGAGCTGGTGGACCGGCTGGTCGACCCGCTGCTGGGCGGCGTGTACGCGGGCGGGGCCGATGGTCTGGGCCTCCGCGCGACGATGCCCGGCTTGGCCGATGCGATCGAGGGCGGCGCGGGTTCGCTGACCGAGGCCGCTTCCTCGCTGATGCCGAAAACGCCAGGCACCGCACCGGTTTTCGGCAGTCTCACCGGTGGCTTGCGGGGATTGCTCGACCGGCTGCTGGACCTGTCCGGGGCTGAACTGCGCACTTCATCGACGATCCGCGCCCTGACGCGGACTCCGTCCGGATGGCGTCTGGAATTCGGCGCTGCCGCCCCGGCGCACGCGCCCGCCGACAGCCCAGTCGACGCGGACGCGGTACTCCTGGCGGTGCCCGCCCCGGCCGCGCGGAAGCTGCTCGACGGCGTGGTCCCGGCGGCTTCGACGGCGTTCGGCGAGGTCGAACTGGCGTCGATGGCGGTCGTCGCGTTCGCGTTCCCGCCGGGCACTGAGCTGCCTGATGCGTCCGGAATCCTCATCGGCGCGGGGGAGCGGGATGCGGAAGGCGTGCCGTACGCGTCTAAGGCGTTCACGTTCTCGTCGAACAAGTGGGCTCACTTCGGCGGCCCCGGCCCGGTGCTGGTGCGCGGTTCGGTCGGCCGGTTCGGCGAACCTGGCGCGTTGAACGGAGACGACGATTCGCTGGTCGCCGCGGTCCGCGCGGACCTGGCCCGGCTCGCCGGCGTCACCGCGACGCCGATCGACACCTTGGTGACGCGCTGGGGCGGCGGCCTCCCGCAATACGGCACCGGGCACCTGGAGCGGGTGACGCGGATCGAGACGGCAGTGGCGGAGGTCCCGGGCCTGGCCGTGGCGGGCGCCACGCTGCACGGTGTCGGGCTGCCAGCCTGCGTGGCCACGGCCGATGCCGCCGCCCGGCGGATCGCGGAGCAGCTCTTCGTGTGACGGAGCCCCATGGCGATCGCCGCGCGAGGAGTGCCAGGATGGAGTCATGGCGCGGCTGAATTACAACGAACTCAACGACACGATCCGCTACACCACGTGGTCGGTCTTCCGGATCGAACCGGGGAAGTTGGGGGAGGACCGCGGCGCCGCGGGCCGTGAGACGGCCGAGTACCTCGACGGGCTCGAGGCCAAGGGCGTCGTCGTCCGGGGCGTGTACGACGTGTCCGGCCTCCGTGCCGACGCGGACTACATGATCTGGTGGCACGCCGAGGAGATCGAGCAGGTCCAGGCCGCCTACACCGGGTTCCGGCGCACGCCGCTGGGCCGCGCGTCGACGCCGGTCTGGAGCCAGACCGCGCTGCACCGGCCGGCCGAGTTCAACAAGAGCCACGTGCCCGCGTTCCTGGCCGGGGAAGAGGCGCGCAAGTACATCTGCGTGTACCCGTTCGTCCGGTCCTACGACTGGTACCTGCTGCCCGACGAGGAACGCCGCAAGATGCTGGCCGACCACGGCAAGGAGGCGCGGGACTACCCGGACGTGCGCGCCAACACCGTCGCGTCGTTCGCGCTCGGCGACTACGAGTGGATCCTCGCCTTCGAGGCCGACGAACTGCACCGGATCGTCGACCTGATGCGCCACCTGCGCAACACCGAGGCCCGTCGCCACGTGCGCGTCGAGATCCCGTTCTACACCGGCACGAAGGTGCCGCCCGCCGAACTCGTCGCGGCTCTGCCGTAACCGCCGGTGCAGGACGTACTAGCCGGGGCCTGGCAGTCGCTCGCCGGGGAACCGCTGCCCGCCGTGTCCTTGACCGGCGACGAATCCGTGCTGCCCGGGCATTTCCGGGTCCCCGCCATGGCGACCGCCAGCATCGCCGCGGCCACGCTGTCCGCCGGTGAACTGCTGCGCCTGCGCGGCATCGACCCCGGCACGGTGTCGGTCGACACCCGGCATGCCGCCGCCGCGTTCCGCAGCGAGCAACTGCTGCGCATCGACGGCGAGCCCGCGCCGAGCCCGTGGGGCCGCATCGCGGGCGACTACCGCGCCGCTGACGGCTGGATCAAGCTGCACTGCAACACTTCACGGCACGAAGCGGCGGTCTGCTGGGCGCTCGGCGTCCCGGCGACTCGCGAAGCGGTGACCAAGACCGTGGCCGCGAAATCCGTGGCAGAGGTCGAATCCGCCGTGGTGACCGCAGGCGGCGCGGCGGCGTTGATGCGCTCGCGCGAGGACTGGCTGGCGCATCCGCAAGGCCAGGCAGTCGCGGAACTGCCGCTGGTCGAACTGGACCGGATCGGCGACGCGCCGAAGCGCACGCTGTTCGATTCGGACCGCCCGATGGGCGGCGTCCGCGTGCTGGAGCTGACCCACGTGCTCGCCGGCCCCGTCGCAGGCCGCGTGCTGGCCGCGCACGGCGCGAACGTGCTGCACGTCGGCGCCGCGCACCTGCCGCGGATCCCCATGCTGACCATGGACACCGGCCAGGGCAAACGCTCCGCCTTCGTCGCGCTCGACACCGAGGGCGGCCGCGCGAAGCTGAAGAAGCTCATCGCCCGCGCGGACGTCCTGGTCCAGTCGTTCCGCCCCGGCGCACTCGCCCGGATCGGCTTCGGCCCGGAGCAACTCGCCGAATTGCGACCCGGCCTCGTGGTGGCGGACATCTCGGCCTACGGCTGGACCGGCCCGTGGGCCCGCCGCCGCGGCTTCGACAGCCTCGTGCAGATGTCGTCCGGCATCGCCGAGGAGTACGCCAGTGACGCTCCCGCTCCGCTGCCCGCGCAGGCTTTGGACCACGCCACCGGCTGGCTGACCGCCGCCGCGATCATGACGGCCATCCGCCGCACCGTCACCGACGGCGGCAGCTGGCAAGCCCGCCTGTCCCTCGCCGGCACCGGACGGTGGCTGGATTCCTTGGGCCGCAAGGACCCGGAACCGTCCGAAGTGGACTACGCGGACGTACTCGAGACGGTCGACAGCGACTTCGGCCAGATGACCCGGGTGCGGATGGCCGGAGAACTGCCGGGTGCGCAGCCGCATTGGGACCACCCGTCGCACAAGCCTGGCGCGGACACCGCGGTGTGGGCTCCTGTTGTGCCGCATCCGGTCTCGTGAGCGCTGTTGGTTCCGCGAGCGCAGCCGTTTCGTGAGTGCCATGCCGGTTCTGTGAGCGCGACTGGTTCCGCGAGCCCCACCGAATGGTGAGTCTCGTGTGAACCGTCGGTGTGGTGAGCACAGGCAGGTTCACGGTGCCCTGGCCTGCGAGCGCCCCGCCGGTCAATGAGCGCGCCCAGTTCTGTGAGCGTCGCCGGATGGCGAATGCGCGCGGGTCTAGCGAGCTCCGCAAGTCTCGTGAGCGCAGGCAGGCCCACAGGCACCCCGGCCGATGAGCGTCGTGCTGGTCTGCGCGCACCCAGTCCCGTGAGCGCCACCGGACCGCGAGCGCCACGCCAGTCCCATCGGGACCACGCCTGCCCCGTGAGCGCCAAGCAACCTCGCGAAACCGTCCACCCCAACGCCGCTCCCGTCGCACCGGCTAAATCGGCATAAGCCCTCCCGCGACCCGCTTGTCCGGATAAGCCGCCAGCCCGCCCACCGCGACGAGTTCCGCCGGTCCGCAGCCACGACCCCCAGCACCCTGCTGTTCGGCCTGCGCGAGCACAGTCGCCCCAGCAGTCGTCGGCGGCAGCGAATTGACCTTCCGCTCGCCGAACATCTTCGTGATCCGCTGACTGCCGACGAGACAGAGCCAGAGCGTCAGTCCGATCTCGATGAAAACCAGCAGCACCATGACGTTCAGGTGAGACCGGCCGACGTCGTAGACCAGACGCGCCACGCCGATCGCCAGCACGACCACGGCGATCGCGGTCAGCGTGTACCCGAGGGGCGTCAACGGCCGGCGCCGGCTGACCAGCCGCCGCTGGACCAGATCGGTTTCGAGCGTCCGTATCGCAGGCTTGACCGCCGAGGACCGCGCGATCCACGACGCCAGGAGACCTCGACCGGCCGCCTGGTGCACGGCTTGTTCGAGCGGCGGCGACGCCGGTGGCGGACCGGCGGAGACGACCTCGCCCCGTGGTCCGACCTGCAATTGGCCGCGCGCGAGCAGCGCCGCGATCGCGGTCTCGACCACCCGAGGCCGCCCGCCGGCCAAGTACGCGACGTCGTAGGCATCTCGCGACACGGCGGCCGACTCCGGCGCGGACGCCTGCGTGGCCAGCTTGTCCTTGCCAGTGGCCAGAATGCTCACCATGCCCACGGCGGTGGCCGCATAGACCAGGTAGATCGGGCTCAAGGCAGCCCAGAATCCGTTCACGACAGGTTCCCTCCCTCCCGGTCCGGCAGAGATCGGGTAACACCGCCGTAACCAGACATGTCGCCAGCGTAACCAGCACCACCGACAAAACCGGAACGGGTTCAGCGGCGAAACCATCTCCACCGGGGTTTGGGCAGGTCACCGCGGGCGACGAGCCACTCGGCGAACGCGTCGGCATACTCGCGAGCCCGGATTGAAGTCGTCTTCGGACGCTCCGCCGCGTAGGTGTCGAACAACGGCCGATACCGCGAGCCGAGCGCCTCAGGCAGGTCCGGCCGCAGGTACGCCACTAGCCGCCGCCGCTTGGCGAGCAACACGTCGGCCTCGATGCGCAACCGCGAGGCATCGAACCCGGACGGCGCCTCCGACCCGGTCAACAGGCTGTCCAGCAATGCAGCCTGCCGGGCAGCCAACTCTTCCCGGCTCACTGCGTCACCGCGCTCCGCAACGCGACCAGTTCGGCAGCGAGTTCGGAATCAGTCGGGTAGTCGTCGTCGCGCTCCAGAAGAACCCCCGGCGGGTCCGTGCGCCGACGCAGTTCGGAGAGTAGATCCAGCACCTCCGGAAGCACTGGATGCGCATGCGTGTCGTGATAAACCCCGTCGCGCTCCACGCCGCCCGCCATATGCACGTACGCCAGCCGCTCCCACGGAATCCCGTCCAGGAACGCCACCGGGTCGGTGCCCACGTTGCGCGCGTTCGCGTACAGATTCGCGACGTCGATGATCAGCAGACAGCCGGTCCGTTCGGTCAGTTCGGTGAGGAATTGTTCCTCGGTCAGCTCGCTTTCCGGCCATTCCAGCAGCGCGGCGATGTTCTCCAGCGCCAACGGCACGTCCACAATGGACTGAGCGAGCCGGACGTTGTCCACCAGCACGTCCAGCGCCTCGCGGGTGCGCGGCAGCGGCATGAGATGCCCGGAGTCGAGCCCGCCCGCGCGGACGAAGCACACGTGGTCGCTGGCCAACGGCGCGTCGAGGACCCTGGCCAGTTCGGCCAGATGCTCCACCCGCGCGGTGTCCAGCGGCTCGGCCCCGCCCAGCGACAGCGACACCGCGTGCGGAAGCACCGGCATCCCGCGATCCTTCAGCGCCAGCAGGCTTTCCGGCAGGTGCGGGGCGTGCAGGTTCTCCGCGACCACCTCGACCCAGTCGACGCCCGGCAGCCGCGCGATCGACAGGTCCAGTTCCGGCCGCCAGCCGATGCCGATCCCCAGCCGGTCAGCCACCGCACCCACCTCCGCCTCCGCATCCGCCGCCACCGCCGCAGGACGATCCGCCGCCGGACGAGCTTCCCGCGCCGCTTTTCAGCGCCAAGCTTGTCGCATGGTCCGGATACAGCGCGAACCCGCCCAGCGCGACCAGCGAGGCGGCACCGCCGATCAGCGCGCCGGACTGCGCCCGCTGGGCCGCCGGATCAGTCCGCACCGCGGCGACCATCGCTCGCCCGGCCTTGGTCAGCTGGACCTTCGGCCGCTTGCGGCTGGTCACCGCCAAGACCAGGAGAATCGCCGTGACCGCCAGCAGCACCGTCAGCCCGCCTGTCGGCCGGTGCAGTGCAGAGCCGTTGGCCCAGCGCGCCAGACCGACCAGGAGCAGAGCGACGTAGACGAGAACCACTCCCGTCGCGAACCGGGCGGAAGCGACCGCGACCAGACCGCGCTGGCGGAGGCCGTTCCCGATGCTCCGGACCGGCGCGGAAACCGCTTCCGCTCTACGCAGCGTCGCGGTCGTCTGAGGCCGATTCCGCACTGTCTCGTAGACCGCCTGCTCAACCGGCCCCGTCGGCGCTCCGGAGACAGCGGTGAGCTGACCCCTGGTGTCGACCCGCAGCAACCCGCGCTCCAGCAGCGCCGCGATCGCTGTGTCGACCGTGCGATCGTGCCCGCCGGCGAGGTAGGCGAGCTGATAGACGTCGAGCCGCCAGTGCAGGTCCGCAGGCGCTCTCGGCCCGACGCGCGGCCAGGCCAGTTGCACCGCCAGCGTCAAGGCCAGCGCCGCTCCGTAGATCGCCAGGAACTGCGGGCCGGAGATCCCCCACGGTTCGTGCACGGCGTCTCCCTCCTCGGTCCGGATGTCCTGCTGACGCCCGGACCGCGCGGTTCGTTGCGTCTATCCGCCGCAGCCGCCCCCGCCGCCGCAACTGCTGCCTCCGCCGCACGAAGACCCGCTGCTGCAGGAGGAACCACTGCTGCACGACGATCCGCCGCTCGATCCGCCGCCCCCGGCCCAGGTGGTCCCGCCGCCGCTGAGCAGCGCCGTGCTCATCTCGTCGTCCGGATACAGCGCGATCCCGCCGAGCGCGACCACGCCCGCAGCCCCGGCGAACAACAACATTCCGCCGCCGTTCCTGCTCGTCTCGGCAAACTCCTCAGGCCGTTCCTGGGCGGCTTTCGCGTCTTCGCGAGCCCGCACCACGACGGCGTGGCCCGCGTCGGTCGCCTGGGACGTTTTCTTGCCCTTTCGGGACGTGAACGCGATCAACGTGAGGATCCCGGCCACGACCAGCAGCCCGACCAACCCGCCGATCGGCCGGTCCAGCTGCGCTCCGTTGACCGCGCGGACGATGCCGATCAGCAACAGCGCCGCGTACGCCGCCAAAATGCCGCCGCGGAAGCCGTCCAGCCCGTCGCCGACGACGGTCACCAGCCCGCGCCGCTCGAGGTCCTCGCGGATCTTCTCCACTTCCGCCCGGACCGCCGGCAACCTGCGCACCATGGCGACGGTCGCCGTGCCGCTCTGCGCGGCGTCGTGCACCGCTCGTTCCAGCCTCTTGCGAGCCGGTCGCTTGCCGATCGCGCTCAGCTTGCCCTTGCTGCTCACCCGCAGCAGTTCTTGCTCCAGCAGCGTCGCGATCGCGGTGTCGACCGTGCGGTCCGAGCCGCCGGCCAGGTAGGCGAGCTGGTAGACGTCCGGGCGCAGCGGGGCCTCGACGGCAGCGGGCGCGTTCCGCTGCCGGGACCGCGCGATCGACGGCCAGCTCAGCTGCACCAGCAGCACGACGGCCAGCGCCAGGCCGAAGATCAGCAGGAATTGCGGGCCGGAAATGCCCCACGGTTCGTCCACGGTTACCCCCTCTTTTCCGCTTTGCCGGAACCCTAACCGGACCGTCTCCGGAGGCTGACGGCAGAACTGACGCAGCCGGTGTCCGATTCGTTCCCGGCTCAGCTGTTCCCGCCGCCGCAGCCCCCGCCGCACCCGGATCCGCACCCGTTGCCACACCCCGAACCGCCACAGCCGGATCCGCAGCCCGCTCCGCCGCCACAGCCCGAACCGCAGCCCGCTCCCGCGGCCCAGTACCCCACTCCTCCGGCGAACCCGCCCGCGACGCCCGTACCCGCGATGGCAGCCCGTGCTTGCCGGGTCGCCGGGAGGCCTCGGAGCAGCGCGACCCGCAGCTCGCGATCCGGATGGTTCGAAAGCCCGCCGACCGCGACGTTCCCGGTCAAGCCGCTGATCAGGCTCTGGTCCGGCCACGCTGCTTCGGCGGCCGCACGCCCGGCCTCGGTCGGCCGGATCCGCCGGGCGGCCCGGCGACGGGACAGCGCGGAGAACGCGAACCACCCCGGCAGCAGAAGCGAAATCAGCACAAAGCCGTTCAGTCCGCCGACGAACGCCGCTACCCCGGCCGCCGTCAGCACAGCTTCTCCGACCGCGGTCCACTTCCACACCCGTTGCAGCGCCTGACCGTCGACGAGCAGACCTCGTTTGGTCAGGTCCTCGACCAGCTCGCGGACCGCGTCGCCCCAGACGAGGCCGCGCAGCACGGTCGCGATCCCGACCCCCGTGCCGGTCAGCTCGGCGGCTTCGCGGCTCAGATCGTCGGACGGTTCGGTCGGCGTGCGATACAGCCGCCCCACGGAATCCGCCCGCAGCTGCTCCCGCTCGAGCATCGAGGCGACTGTCGTTTCGGCGACGCGGATCGGGCCGTTGGTCAGCAACGCGACCTGCGCCGCGGACGTCAGCCGGGTTTCGGGATGCCTGCCGCGGCGCAACCGGGCGGCGGTCCGCAGCCCGAGCCACCAGCAGACCAGCGCCAGCACCAGGACCAGCGCGGCCGGCATCGCGCGTTCGATCGTCCACTCCATCACGGACCCCCTCCGGATGAACAATCCACGCTACCTGCCCGGCCCGGGTTGCCGCCGGACGAAAAACCGCCCTCCCCGGGAACGGGAAGGGCGGCCTTGGGGGACCCGGGCGTCAGTCGCCGGATTCCTCGACGAGCTTCAGGGAAATCGAGTTGATGCAGTAGCGCTGGTCCGTGGGGGTGGCGTAGCCCTCGCCCTCGAACACGTGCCCGAGGTGGCTGTGGCACGAAGCGCACAGCACCTCGATGCGCCGCATGCCCATGGTGCGGTCCTCGCGCAGCAGCACCGCGTCGGAGTCCGCCGGGTCGTAGAACGACGGCCAGCCGCAGTGGCTTTCGAACTTCGTGTCGCTGCGGAACAGCTCCGCGCCGCAAGCCCGGCACTCGTACACGCCGGTGGTCTTGGTGTCGGTGTACTCGCCGGTGAACGGCCGTTCGGTGCCGGCTTGCCGGAGCACCGCGTACTCCTCCGGGCCCAGCTGCTCCCGCCATTCCTGGTCGGACTTCACCACGCGGGGAGTGGTGCCGACGACGGGTTTCATACCTTTCACCCTTCCCACGTTACCTGGAGAGAAAAGCGACCGTGTGCAGCGCGATGTCCCAGGCGGTGACCAGCAGCCCGAGCACGATCAGCACCACGACCAGTGCGGACACCCAGTAGCGGAGCCCGCCGGTGCGACTGCTGGAGTCGGCGAAGTCGGCGACCTGGTCCAGGCACGCCTCGACGGTGAAAGTCGGCCCGGTGCGCTCCATCCGGTCGAGATGAGCGGCGAACGCACGGGCCTCCGGGTCGTACGGATCCAGCCCGACCAGATCCTCGTGGAACCGAGGATTCCAGCCCGGCGGCAGAGCTCCGTTCTCGGCCATGCCTCAAAGGTAGGCCATTCGTCCCGCCGGACCCACCTCTGCGGCGAGTGTCACTGCGCGGGCGCGCCGTTTCCGATGCGCGGGTCACTGTTGATCATCAGCGTGCCGTCTGGCCCGGCAATGACCTGCACGACCTTCTGCATCGACGAGCCGTCCCGCATCGTGAGGGTGATCTGTACGTCGGCAGAACCGTCAGGATTGTTCTGGCGCTTGTAAACGTTCGCACCCCGATAGGACGTCGGCTTGTTTTGGTCCCAGTACGAGGCGAACGCAGTCTGATCGCCGAAGACCGCCTGCGCCGACGGGGTCAGCACCGCCCATGCGGTGGGCGACCCGGCGTCCTTGTAGAAGTTGACGGCCAACAGGCCCGCAGGTCCCCACTCGACGTTGCCGCTGGACTTTACCGGCGGCGCAGAGGAACTCGGCGTGCTCGACGGAGACGCCGGAGCGGACGAGCTCGACGCCGGAGGCTGCGCGTTGTTCGACGAAGCCCCGCCCTTGTCCCGGCTGCTGCTCAACACCAGGAACACCACCAACGCCACCACGACAACCGCCGCGACCCCGCCGGCGAGGAACGCCATCTTCTTCTTCCGAGCCGCCGCAGGCGAAACCCGCTCTCCGGTCCCGGAGCCGGAGTAGTTCGGTGCAGCAGCAGTCGGCGTCGGCCGCACCGCGGGCTGCGGACGCGGCGGAGTGTTCGGCGGAGGAGCCGGACGCGAAGGCGCGTTCATCGGCATGAACGCCGCAGTAGGAGTCCGCGGCGGGTTCGACGGAGCCTTCGGCGCGGCCGCCGCCGCAGCCGGAGCAGCCTCACGGGCCCACGGCGGCCGGGACCCGTTGCTCCCCGGGCCGCGATTCTCCGACAGCAACTGCTGCGGCGCAGCCGGTTCCCCGGTCGCCAGCGAAGCAAGCCGCTCTCGCGCCTCGGCCATGCTCGGCCGCTCGGAAGCCTCGCTGCGCAGCAGGCTCATCAGCAACGCGGTGGCCGGACCGGCCTGCGTCGGCGGGTTGACCTGGCCGTTCGCCGCCGCGTACAGGAGCGCGAGCTGGTTCGTGGTGTTGCCGTACGGCGTCTGTCCCTCGATCGCCTGGTACAGCGTCGCTCCGAGAGCGAAGACGTCCGAGCTGGGAACCGGGTCGGCACCGCGGGCCAGTTCGGGCGCGAGGTACGCGGGAGTGCCGCCGATGAGGCCGGTCTGGGTGAGCGTCATGTCGCCGGCCGCGCGGGAGATGCCGAAGTCGGTGATCTTCGCGGTGCCGGTTTCGTCGATCAGGATGTTGCCGGGCTTGACGTCCCGGTGCACGATCCCGGCGCGGTGCGCGGCCACGAGCGCCGCGGCGACCTGCTCGCCGATCCGTGCGACCTGGCCGACCGGCAGCGTGCCCTGTTCGGACAGCACCGCGGACAGGCTCGGGCCGTTGAGGTACTCCATCACCAGGCACGGGTCGCCGCCGTGCTCGGCGACGTCGAACACGACGATCGCGTTGGGGTGCTGGAAGCGGGCGGCGTTCTTCGCCTCGCGCATGGCGCGCTGGCGCATGTTGTCGCGTTCGGCCTCGGAGACGCCCGGCTGCGGCAGGATCTGCTTGATCGCCACGGACCGCTCCAGGCGCACGTCGACGGCACGCCACACCACGCCCATGGCACCGCTACCAATGTGCTCGACAAGGCGGTAGTGCCCCGCGATCAGCTGCCCGGTGTCGATGACGCCCGCTCCTGACGAAAGTCCCGTGATCGTGTTCGTGCGCAGCACGGATGCCCCTCGCGCACCCGGACGAGTGTAGCGGTCGGAAGTACCTGCCCGCCGTCAGCCAGCCGGTGCCGACGGCACGGGAGCCTCCGGCTCGGCGGCTGGGACGCGCTTCCGCAGCACTCGCACCAATCCTGCCGCGCCGAGCACCGCGAAGACCGCGTAGCAGGCCAGCAAAGCGGGCGGCGTGTCGCCGGTCAGCGCGTCCGCGAAAACGACCACCGCGACGGTTCCGGGGACGCTCCCGAGCGCCGTTCCGGCAAGGTACGGAACGAGTTTCACGGACGAAACGCCGCACAGGTAGTTCATCGCCGAAAACGGGACGACCGGGATCAACCGCAGCGATGTGATGGCGAGCACGCCGCCGTCGGACAGCCGGTCGTTGACGGCTCGGACCGGCGCGCGGTGCAGATGGCGCAGGATCAGATCCCGGCCGAGCAGCCGCGCCAGCCCGTACGCCAGTGCGGCGGCGATAGTGGTGGCCGCCAAGGCGATCAGCACTCCCGCGACGCTGCCGACGAGCAATCCGGCGGCCAGATTGAACACGGTGCGCGGGATCGGCGCGACGGTGAGCAACGAGTAAGCCACGAGGAGTACCAGCGGAGTCATCGATCCGGTCGCGGCCGCCCAGGCGCGCAGCTGCGCCGGTCCCGGGATCGGCAGCCACAGCGCGGCGGCGCCGAGAAGAGCTAACACGACCAGGGCGACGATCAGTTTGGTTCTCCCGGACACCCCGCCACGGTACGGCACTCGCGGCTACGGTGGCCGCATGCCCAAAAACGGCGATCCGGTCGAATACCAGGTGGGGGAGCGCACCGTCCGGGTGTCGAGCCCGGACAAGGTCTACTTCCCCGAACGCGGCATCACGAAGCGGCAAGTCGTCGAGTACTACCTCGCCGTGGCCGACCCGTTGCTGCGGGCGATCGGGGAGCGGCCGACCACGCTGAAACGCTACGTCGACGGCGTCGCCGGCGAGTGGTTCTACGCCAAGCGCGTGCCCAAGGGCGCGCCGGACTGGCTCGAGACCGCGCGGATCACCTTCCCGTCCGGCCGCACCGCCGACGAGGTGTGCCCGACCGAACCCGCGGTGTTCGCCTGGGCGGCCAATCTCGGCACCTTCGACTTCCACCCGTGGCCGGTCCGCCGCCCTGACCTGGACCGTCCGGACGAACTGCGGATCGACGTCGACCCGCCGGAACGCGCCGGGTTCGCCGACGCGGTCGAGGTCGCCGGCATGGTCCGCGAGGTGCTCGCCGACGCCGGGCTCACCGGATACCCGAAGACCTCCGGCGGCCGCGGTGTGCACGTCCTCGTGCGCATCCGCCCGGATTGGGACTTCATCGCGGTGCGGCACGCGGTGATCGCGCTCGGCCGCGAGGTCGAACGGCGGCTCCCGGACAAGGCGACGGTGTCCTGGTGGAAGGAGGAGCGCGGCGGCCGCGTCTTCCTCGACTACAACCAGGCGGCTCGGGACCGGACGGTCGCGTCGTCCTGGTCGGTGCGCGGAACCCCGCGCGCGACCGTCTCGACGCCGTTGACCTGGGATTTGCTCGCCGACGTCGACCCGGACGACTTCGACGTGCTGACCGTCCCCGATTTCCTCGCCGAGCACGGCGACCTGCACGCGCCGATGGACGAGACGGCGTTCGGCCTGGAGGCGCTGCTGGAGTGGTACGAGCGCGACGACCGCGACCTCGGCGGCGCGGAGCTCCCGTACCCGCCGGACTATCCCAAGATGCCCGGCGAACCGAAGCGGGTGCAGCCGAGCAAGGCCCGATCCGACCAGGCGTGATCGTCCGATTGCCGGGCGTGATCACTCTGGGTGATCAACATCGCGGGGAATTTCTGTGATGTTTCCGCAGGTCGCACTGAGTTTTTCGAGGTCGATTACCATGGGGTGCGCTGCTGGCTGGTAACGCGCCGGGGTCGAGGTGCGACTATTGCCGGGGCCGGAGGGGGAGCCGGGACCCGGAGGAGGGAGACGTCGTGGACGACCTGATCGCGTTTCTCGCCGCGCGTGTCGGACAGCGGCAGGCGCTGATCATGCAGGCGGTGCAGAAGGGCAAGGCCGGAGAGCCGTTGAACCGCGGAGAGGCCAAGGTCGGGCTGGAGGAGCGGGTCCGTTCGCTCGGCGATCTCGAGCTCGACGTGGTCAATCAGATGATCAACGAGATCGAGGCCACCCGGCGGATCATGCTCGCGCATCGGACCACGGTGTCGGAGAAGGTGCCCGGGTTTCCGTTGTACGGCAGTGAGTATTGGTGCGAGACGTGCCATGTGCCCGCGGACGAGGCTGGGTCCAACTGGTGTTTGACGTTGCGGTTGCTGGCGTTGCCGTATGCGGAGCATCCGGATTACAGCGAGCGGTGGAGGCCGTGAGGTAGCTGCGGCTCGTCGCCTGGGGGCGACATTGCGCCTCGTTTCTTGGTTGGGCACCCCGAAGCTGATTGTGACGACGGCGCGGGGGGGGTTTTTGGGGGGGGGAAGAGGGCCTGAGAAAAAAACCCAGATCGGGGTGCTTGTCAAGGCGGGAAAGATGCCTTGACAAGCACCCCCGCGCCGCGTTTTGGCTTCGTATCGGGGTGCAGGGTGGGGGCTGGCTGCCTGGGTCAGTGGGGTGTGTCGGTGGCGGTTGTGGGGGTGGGCGCGGGGCTTGGGGGGGGTGCTGTGGGTTGGGTTCGCGGGTGTCTGTTGGGTGGCTGTGAAGGGCTCCTTGAGGGAATCTAAGTACGTGAAGGGGCCCCTCACGGCCTGGCGTTGGTCGTGAGGGGAACCCTGCGGGAATCAGGGGCCCTGAAGGTGGCCCTCACGGATGTCGGGGCGGGAATTCGGGCTGGGTGGACGGCGTTGGCCTGAGCGTGGACGTTCCGATTTCCGTGCTGGACCGCTCGCCTGTGCGGCGAGGGCGGGGGACCGCGCAGGCGATCCGGGACACGGTCGCGTTCGCACGCGACATCGAAGCGCTTGGCTACCATCGGTTTTGGGTTTCCGAGCATCACGGCGTGCCGGGGGTCGCGGGGTCCGCGCCCGCGGTGCTCGCATCGGCCGTCGCGTCGGCGACTTCGCGCATTCGGGTCGGGTCTGGCGGTGTGATGTTGCCCAATCATCGGCCGCTCGTGGTTGCTGAGCAGTTCGGGGTTTTGGAGTCCTTGTTCCCGGAGCGGATCGACCTCGGGATCGGGCGGTCGGTCGGGTTCATCGAGCCGGTACGCCGGGCGCTTGGGCAGGGCAAGGACGCGGCTGACGGCTTCGATGGCCAGGTTCGCGACCTTCTCGCGTTCTTCCGCGGTGAGCACGAGGGTGTGCACGCGATCCCTGCAGAGGGGCTGTCGGTGCCGGTGTTTCTGCTCGCGACTGGTGCGGGCGCGGATCTCGCTGCGGCGCTGGGGTTGCCGCTGGTGATCGCGCCGGCGCATGGTCAGCGTGCGATGGTGGAGGCGATTTCTCGGTACCGCGAAGCGTTCCGGTCCGATGTGGACGATCCTTATGTCGTCGTGTCGACAGCGGTCGCGGTGGCGGACACCGCAGCGGAAGCTCGGCGGCTGCTGGTGCCCGAGGCTTGGTCCACTGTGTACTCGCGCAGCCATGGCGTGTTCCCGCCGCTTTCGCCTGCGGACGAGATTCTGGCGCTGCCGATGACTGACCGGGAACGCCGACGTCTCGACGACACACTGGCCGGGCAGATCAGCGGCACTCCGGACGAGGTCGGCGCGCGTCTCCAGGACCTGGTCGCCTCGACTGGTGCGGACGAGTTGCTCATCAGCACCAGCACTTACGACCCGGTCGCGCGCGTCGAATCGTTCGCCGCGCTGGCTCGGCTTGCTGATTTGCCTGCGGCGGAACGGCTTTCGGTCTAGCCGAGGACGATCGGCAGCTTCTCCGCCAACGACCCGAGCGCCGCTTTTTCGTCGTCGGTTGCGGCTCGGCGGCCGGTTGCTACGAGGAGCGCGCTTCGGTCGTCCAGCGACGACGGCAGCGGCGAACCCAACGCGGCTTCCACCGTCCGGCGGGTCGCTGCCAAGCTGTCCGCGTCCGGACCGTCCACTCCGGACAGATGCATGACCAGGTCAAGGTGGTGCAACGTGGCTTCCACGACGTAGGTCTCGAAATAGTCCGCGACCGTCAGCACGTAGTCGCGGGTTTCGACCTTCGACGCCGGGTCCGCCAGTTTCGCGGCGCGTCCGGCTGCTTGGGCCAGGTCGTCGAAGTGGTGCGCCAGCCAGGCGGTGGTGCCGTAGCTGACCGCCGCGCGGCGAGTGAAGAGGGTTTCCGCATCCATGCCGGTCGGCAGGTCGGTGCCGATTTCCCAGTATTCGGCGGCGGTGTGCGTCGGCTCGGCTTCCGACGGGGTCGCGAGCGTGATCAGGATGTCCTGCGCGTCGATGACCAGGTGGAACACCAGATCCTGCACCAGCCAGCCGGTACAGCCCGACGGAGCGAGCCACTGCCCGCCTTCGAGCGATTTCACGGCATTCTGAAGTGCGTTCCAGGAGCGGAAGAAGAGGTCCACGACGGCACTTTAGCGATCGCGAACCCCCTCGGCATCCGGTTTTACAGTCGCAGCAACAACTCGGTGAGCAGCCGTTGCGCCGGATCGGTCAGGTCGATCCCGGACACCTCCGACGCCCGCCGCACCCGGTAGCGCACGGTGTTCGGGTGGATGTTCAGCGATCGTGCGGCTGTGCGGACGTCGCCGAAAGCGTTCAGGTACGCCAGCACCGCGGGCACCAGAATGTCGCCGTGGTCGGCGTCGTGGGCGCGCAGTTCCGCGAGCCGGGGATCGCGCAGCCGGGGCTGATCTCCCAAGTAGGACAACACTTCCGACAACAACACGTCGGCCCGGACGTCGGCCAGCGACGCGACGTCGGACGGCCAATGACCGCGCGTCATCGCCATCAGCACCCGGTCGGCATCGCCTCGCGATAACGCTGCGTCGGACAGCCTCGGGACGATCCCGCCGAGCGCGGCGCGGACCGGTGCGTCGAGGTGTTTCCGTGCCGCACCAACGATTTCCTTCGCCAAAGCCAGCACTGGGGCATCCGAGTGCTCCGGCAGATCCGGGAGCAACGCGTACACCCGACCGCCGAGCACGCTCACGAGCGCGGTCCGCCGATAGGCCGCCGTGTGCACGGCGATCAGGTGCACCAGTTCCGCCCGGCGCAGCAACCGGTCCGAAGCGGCGCTCGACTGCTGTCGAGAGAGAGTGAACGCCAATACCTGCGCTGGACGCGCCGGATCGGCACCAATGTCGTCCGCGACCGATTCGGCGTCAACGCGTCCTTCCAGCAGTCCGGCCAGCAAATCCTCGCGCAGCCGTAGTTGCGGATCGGGAAGGGTTCGCGCGCGGATCAGTTGCGGGGCAAGCGTTCGGCTCGCGCCGAGCAGCGCGACCTCGGCTTGCTCGGTCAGCGGCTGCGCGCCTTCCTGCACCCAGATCGTGCCGAGCGGCTGCGATCCCGCGTGGATTCCGGCGGCGATGCGGCGGCGAATCCCCAACTCCGGACGCTCGTCGACGCGCACGATTCCTTCGCCAGCCCGCAACCTCTGGTAGACGCCCCATTCGCGAAGGATCGCGAGGTATCGTTCCGGCCCTTCGCGACCCAGAATCGACAACCGCCGCAACTCGTCGACCTCGTCTCCGGCTCGCGAGTACGCCAGCACACGGCTCGCGGTGTCCTCGATGCTGACCAGGCCGCCGGTGAGCGTCGCGACCGTCTGGGCCAGCGCGAACAGGTCGCCGAGCACCTCGCCGGTTTCCGCCTCACCGCCCGCTCGGGCCGCGTCGACCACCCCGCGCGCCAGCGCCTCGACCTGCTCCCACCGCGCTTCCGCTCCGACCGTCAGCAGCGCGACGCCAGCGTCCGCCGCGACGTCCGTGCCGCCTTCGCCCTTCACCGCCACCGCGGCTGCTCCCGCGCGTCCTGCCGCCCGGATTGCTGCAGCCGCTGACCGGCCTCGCGCGCCGATCACCAGGACCAGGTCGCCGGGATGCGTTTCGGGCGGGTCCTCGGGGTCGAGGATCACCACGTCCTGTACCGGAACGCCCAGTCCGCGCGGCGCGACGAGCACTCGCACGAGGGGTTCGCCGAGGGTCGCGAGCACGTGCCGCAGCGAGGCGCCGGCGAACGGTTCGGCGGTCGTCATCGCGTAGGCCGATCGGACAAAACCATATGGGCGATTCTAGCCGGTTGAACAACCCCCTGGACGCCGCGCAGCGTTATCTTTCGGGCAACCGACGAGTAAGCCAACGAGGGAGCCGCCGTGGACGCCGTGACCCAGACCCCCGCCCCGAAGAACGAGCCGGTGCTGACGTACGCGCCGGGCAGCGCCGAGCGCGCCGAGCTGGAGGGTGCGCTGAAGAAACTGGGTCAGGCCGGTCCCGTCGACCTGACGGTCACCGTCGGCGGCGAGCAGCGCGCGGGCGGCGGCGAGAAGATCGACGTCGTCCAGCCGCACAACCACGGCCACGTCCTCGGCACCATCCAGAGCGCCACGAAGCAGGACGCGAGCGACGCGATCGCCGCAGCCGCGAAGGCCGCTCCGGAGTGGCGCGCGCTGTCCTACGACGACCGTGCGGCCATCCTGCTGCGCGCCGCCGACCTGCTGACCGGCCCGTGGCGCGCGACGCTGAACGCGGCCACCATGCTCGGCCAGTCGAAGACCGCTACGCAGGCTGAGATCGACTCCGCGTGCGAGCTCGCCGACTTCTGGCGCTTCAACGTCGAGTTCGGCCGCAGCATCCTCGACCAGCAGCCGGTCAGCTCGCCGGGCGTGTGGAACCGGATGGAGCACCGTCCGCTCGAGGGCTTCGTGTACGCGATCACGCCCTTCAACTTCACCGCCATCGCCGGCAACCTGCCCACCGCGCCCGCGCTGATGGGCAACACCGTGCTGTGGAAGCCGTCGCCGACGCAGAGCTTCGCCGCGCACCTGACCATGCGGCTGCTCGAAGAGGCCGGCATGCCGCCGGGCGTGATCAACCTGCTGCCGGGCGACGGCAAGGCTGTCTCCGAGGTCGCACTGACGCACCGCGACCTGGCGGGCATCCACTTCACCGGCTCTACCGCGACCTTCCAGCACCTGTGGGGCACTGTCGGCGCGAACATCGCCGGCTACCGCAGCTACCCGCGTCTCGT
This sequence comes from Amycolatopsis sp. NPDC114503, assembly GCF_055633655.1. Taxonomy (NCBI): domain Bacteria; kingdom Bacillati; phylum Actinomycetota; class Actinomycetes; order Pseudonocardiales; family Pseudonocardiaceae; genus Amycolatopsis; species Amycolatopsis sp. NPDC114503. The sequence goes on from NZ_JBVKDT010000007.1 coordinate 543,690, forward strand.
CGGCGAGACCGGCGGCAAGGACTTCGTGCTCGCGCACCCGTCGGCCGACATCGACGTGCTTCGCACTGCGCTTGTCCGCGGCGCCTTCGAGTACCAGGGTCAGAAGTGCTCCGCCGCTTCGCGTGCGTACGTGCCGCGAAGCCTCTGGGAGCAGCTGAAGGACGGCCTTGCTTCCGAGACCGCCGCGCTCAGTTACGGCGACGTCACCGACCTGTCGCACTTCGGCGGTGCCGTGATCGACCGTCGCGCCTTCGACAAGCACGCTTCGCTCTTCGAGCGCGTTAAGAACGACAGCGAGGTCGAGATCCTCGTCGGGGGCACGGCGGACGACAGCGTCGGCTACTTCGTGCAGCCGACCGTCCTCGTGTCGACGAACCCGAAGCACGAGATCTTCAGCACTGAGTACTTCGGGCCGATCCTGTCGGTCTACGTGTACGAGGATGCTGAGTTCGACTCCGTGCTGAGGCTGGTCGACGAGACCGCTTCGTACGCCCTCACCGGTGCCGTGATCGCCAATGACCGCACGGCTGTCGCGAAGGCGTCTCAGGCGCTGCGGTTCGCCGCGGGCAACTTCTACGTCAACGACAAGCCGACCGGTGCTGTCGTCGGTCAGCAGCCGTTCGGCGGGGCGCGCGCCTCGGGCACGAACGACAAGGCCGGCTCGGTCTTCAACCTGCTCCGCTGGACGAGCCCGCGCTCGATCAAGGAGACGTTCGTGCCGCCGACCTCCGTGCGCTACCCGCACCAGGGCTGAGAAGGAGAGACCGCCATGCTGCGTGCCCCGTTGCTCGCCGCCGCTCGTTCGCGGCGGATGCGTGCGCTGATCGAAGCGGTACCGGTGACCCGGTCCGTAGTGCGCCGGTTCGTGTCCGGCTCGGCTACCGCCGACGCCGTGCGCGCCGCACGGGAACTGGCCGCCGACGGCCGGAAGATCACCATCGACCACCTCGGCGAAGACACCACTGACGCCTCACAGGCCACCGCCACCGTGCAGGCGTACGAGGAGTTGCTGACGGCACTGTCCGAACAGGGCCTCGCCAAGGGCGCGGACGTCTCGGTGAAGCTGTCCGCTGTCGGGCAGTTCCTGCCGGGCGACGGCGAAGGCGTCGCGCTCGAGAACGCGCGGAAGATCTGCGCGGCGGCCGACGCGGTCGGTGCGACGGTGACGCTCGACATGGAGGACCACACCACCACGGACTCGACGCTCGGCATTCTCCGCGAGCTGCGCGCCGAGTACCCGTGGGTCGGCGCGGTGCTGCAGGCCTACCTGCACCGCACCGAGCAGGACTGTCGCGACCTGTCCGGTCCCGGGTCGCGCGTGCGGCTGTGCAAGGGCGCTTACGCCGAGCCGGAATCGGTGGCATTCCAGGACAAGTCCGAAGTGGACAAGTCCTATGTGCGCTGCCTGCGCGTGCTGATGGCGGGCAAGGGCTACCCGATGGTGGCTTCGCACGACCCGCGGATGATCGCGATCGCGGGCAAGCTCGCGGCCGACGCCGGACGCACGACCGGCGACCACGAGTACCAGATGCTGTACGGCATCCGGCCGGAGGAGCAGAAGCGGCTCGCCGGCGAAGGCGAGACTGTGCGCGTGTACGTGCCCTGCGGCGACGAGTGGTACGGCTACTTCATGCGACGGCTGGCCGAGCGGCCGGCGAACCTCGCGTTCTTCCTGCGCGGGCTCGTCACCCGGTCCTGAACCACCGCGAAGGCCCGGCACACCCTGGTGGGTGCCGGGCCTTCGCGTTTCCCCGGGTTGTGCGCCTGCGGTGGCTGGGCTCAGGCCTGCTCGGCTTCTTGCGCGGCGGCGGCCTTGCGCACCTCGTCCATGTCGACCTCGCGGGCCTGGCGGATGAGGTCCTCCAGCGCGGCTTCCGGAAGGGCGCCGGGCTGGGAGTAGATGAGGGTCTTGTCGCGGATCACGGCGAGCGTCGGGATCGAGCGGATGTTGAACGCCGCGGCGAGCTGCTGTTCGGCTTCGGTGTCCACCTTCGTGAAGGCGATGTCGCCGTGCTTTTCCGACGCCTTCTCGAACACCGGTGCGAACTGGCGGCACGGGCCGCACCAGCTTGCCCAGAAGTCGATCAGCACGAACTCGTTGTCGGTCACGGTCTGGTCGAAGTTGTCCGCGGTCAGTTCCACTGTGCTCATGCGCGGTTCAACGAACGAGCCGGGTGGGGAATTCCCCGGGGCGGGGTAGCGTCCTGGTGGGTGTCCGACGCTGTCTTGGAGGTAGATGTGGCTGACGGGATCTTGGGGCGGATCGACGAGCTGATCGCGGAGGAGAAGCAGCTGCGCGACCGGGCGATCGGGGTCGGGCTGTCCTCGGACGACCGCGAGCGGTTGCGCCGGGCCGAGGAAGAGCTGGACCAGTGCTGGGATCTGCTGCGGCAGCGGCGGGCGCGGGTCGAGTTCGACGACGACCCGGACGAGGCTTCGGTGCGGTCGGTGGGCGAGGTCGAGGGGTACCGGCAGTAGCTCTCCGCTCGATTAAAAGCTAACTGTTAGCTTTTGGTAATCGGCCAGGTTTTGTGGCTGATAGCATCCGCGGATGACTGAGCCGTCCGGGCGGCGCGAGCGCAAGAAGGCTGCGACCCGCCAGAAGATCGCCGACACCGCGCTTCGGCTGTTCCTCGAACGCGGGTACGACGAGGTGGGCATCCGGGACATCGCCGCCGAGGCCGACGTCGCGGTGACCACGGTCTTCTCGCACTTCGCCTCGAAGGAAGCGCTGGTCTTCGAGCAGGACTCGAACTTCGAGGAAAGCCTTCGCGGGGCGGTCTCCGGGCGGATGCCGGAGGAGTCGTTGATCCCGGCGTTGCGGGGCGAGATCCAGGCGTTGGTGCGGCATTGCACGGCGGACAGCGTCGCGCCGGTCTGGCGGATGATCGACGGGTCGCCCGCGCTGCGCGAGTACGAGGAATCGATGCGGCTGCGGCACGCGGAGTCGCTCGCTGACGCGATGGTGGCCGATCCCGGGCTGGGACGGACTCTGACGGCGTGCCGCGCGATCGCCCGGTTCGTAGTCGACGCCTATTCGGTGGCTCGCGAGGCGGCTGATCCGGAAGCCGCGGTGGACGAGGTTTTCCGGATGATCGAGGCGGCTTGGGCGGCGGCCAGTCCCGCCGTGTCCCATTAGGACGGTCTGGAGATCCTGACTGGCCCTGCTTAGTTCCCGGCTGCGAGTGGCGGAATTTGGTGCGCTGCCGAGGTTTTCGGCACTCGCGGTGAGGTCTTTCGTCTCGTGTGGGTGAGGTGATCCGGCCGGGCTGAGTGATGCACTCTCGAACAAGCGTTCGAGATACTGGTGAGGTGTTCGAAACGACTTCGGCGGGGCAGCCCCGGTCCCGCCACCTCAGACCACAGCGGGGCGAACGATTCGGCCGGGTGCTGCGCGTCGGATGGCGGCGATGTCTCGGTCGGCTGGCATCGCTCGGCAGCTGCGTCGCCGCGGAAACCGCGAGGCGCAGGAATGGTCGATTCCTAGGCGGGGCAGAGAGTGCCGTTGTCCGGGATCTTGCCGTCGATCAGGAAGGACTGCGCGGCGGAGGTGACGCAGGGAGACTGGCCGACCGCGCCGTGCGCGACGCCTTGCCACGTGACGGTCACGGCGCTGGGCATCTGATCCGCGGCCCTGGTGGTGCCGATCTGCGGCGTCACCGGGTCGGTGGCGGTGGCGGCCACCAGGATGGGCGGGGCGCCGGGCGCGCCGGCGGGAGGCAGCGCCTCGCGGCGGACCGGCCAAGCGCCGCACCAGGCGAGTTCCTGAGCGACCGCCGCGCCGAACTGCGGGTATTTCGCGCGCATTCCCGCCGCGACGCGGTCGAGCTGATCGGCGGGCAGCCGGGTGGTCGAGTCGTTGCAGCGGGTCGCGATGGTGCCGCCGATGCGCGACGTGCGTCCGCGGACGTCCGCGACGATCGGATTCGCGAAGCCGGCCAGCGCGGTGATGTCGCCGTTCTTCGCGGCGTTCAGCGCGTCGGCGAGGGCGGGCCAGTTCGAACGGTCGGCGAGTCCTTGGAACACCGCGTAGGTCGCCACGCCCGGGCTCATCGTCACGCCGTCGTCAGTGTCCACAGGGGACGTACGGAGTCGGTCGGTCACCGTCTTCAGCGCGGCTTTCGCATCGCCCATCGGGCAGTTGCGGGCGGCGCAGTCGGCGGAGAAGGCGTCGAACGTCGCCTGGGCTCCAGCGGCCACCGCGTCGAGCACGGCCGCCCGGTCCGCGCCCGGGTCCGGGATGCCGTCCAGCACCATGCGGCCCACCTGCGCCGGATAACGCACGGCGTACTCCGAAAGCACCTTCGAACCGTCGCCGCGGCCGAGCGCGTTCAGCCGGTCCAGGCCCAGCTGTTTGCGCAGCTGGTCGAGGTCTCCGGCGGTGCGCCAGCTGTCCAGCGCGGTCTGCGCGGTGTCGAGGTCGAGCGCGCACTGCTGACCGGCCCGGCGAGCCGCGTCGAGCACCTCGCCGAGGCCGCCGTCGGCCGGGTCCGCGCCCAGCAGGTCGGAACGCACCTCCAGCGGCACGCACTGCACTCCGCCGGACAGCCCGGTGCCGCGCCGGTCCACGCCGATCAGCGAGAACTTCTTGAGGAACTCCGGCGGCAGTTTCGCCGCCAGGCGCGCGGCGAACAGCGACCCCGGCTCGCCGCCGATGTCGTTGACCACCACGAGCGGGATCGGACCGTCGCCCGCCTTGAGCACGAGGATGCGGGCGAGCAGATGCTGCGAGTCGTCTGGCGCGTCGAGCGGGGAAGTCAGGCGCGCGCAGCTGACGTGCAGCGAATCGGGCAGCGCCGGAGCGGCCGTCCGCTGACGGGTGTCCGCGTCGCAGTTGGCCCACCGGAGACTGGACTTCTTGGGCTCGGCCAGCGGCGGCAGCGGCACCGCGGCAGCGCTCGGGGGCGGCGCGGTGGCGGCGCGCCCGTCGTTGTCGATCACCGCAGGCCGCACGGAGGGCCCGCTGGTGCAGCCGGCCAGCAGGAGCACTCCCAGCGTCGCCGCCACCAGCCGGGCGCGCGAACGGAAACGGCTGGCGGAAGGGCGGTGCACGGGCTGGTCCTCACGTCTGCTCGGCGGAACTCTCGGACGAGCTTGGCACGCCTGGTGTGGGAAGCCAGTGAGCGGGTCCTGCGGCGTGTCCGGCTCGCGCTGGTCCGGGCGGCCCGGTCAGCGGGTCCGTACGACCTCGCCCCGGAACACCGCCGACAGGTCGTAGCGCGCCGGCTCGTCCAACTGCGCGTAGCCGCACGACGACGGCTCGCGGTCCGGCCGCCAGCGCGCGAACTGGGCGGTGTGCCGGAAGCGCGACGGATAGCCGCCCTCCGTGTGCTCGTACGAAACCTCCACCACGCGCTCCAGCCGCAACGGCACCCACGGCTGCTCCTTCGACCGCCAGCGCGTGATGCCGCCCGGGATCCGCTGGCCCTCGCGGACCGCGTCGCCCAGCCACGGGTGTCCTTCGCCGTCAGTGATCAGCGGGGCCAGCTCCTGCGCCAGCTCGCGGCGACGCGCGACCGGGAACGAACCGACCACGCCGACGTGGTGCAGCAGCCCGTTCTCGTCGTACAGCCCCAGCAGGAACGAGCCGACCGCCTCGCCCGGTTCGCCGTCCACGTGCCAGCGCAGGCCCGCCAGCACGCAGTCCGCGGTGCGGGAATGCTTGTACTTGAACAAAACCCGCTTGCCCGGCGAGTACGGCTCGTCCAGAGGCTTGCCGATCACGCCATCCAGCCCGGCTCCCTCGAACAATTCGAACCAGCGCCGCGCGGTCTCCGGGTCGGTCGTCGCCGGCGTCAGCGCGATGCCCGGCAGCGATTCGAGCCTTTCGCGGCGCGCCGACGTCGGCTCGTCCACAAACGACTCATCGCCCAGCGCGAGCACATCGAAAGCCACGAACTGCGCGGGAGACTGTTCGGAGAGCAGCTGCACGCGGCTCTCCGCCGGGTGGATGCGCTCGGTCAGCGCGTCGAAATCGAGCTTGCCGTCGCGGGCCACCACCAGTTCGCCGTCGAGCACGACCCGCTCCGGCAAGGATTCCCGCAGGGCGGCGAGAACCTCCGGGAAGTACCGGTTCAGCGGCTTCTCAGCGCGCGACTGCAGGGTGATCTCGTCGCCGTCGCGGAAAACCAGGCAGCGGAACCCGTCCCACTTCGGCTCGAACAGCAGGCCGCCGGAATCGGGGATCGCTTTCGCCGGCTTCGCCAGCATGGGCTTGATCGGTGCCTGCACGGGGAGGGCCATGCGGGCATTCTGGGCGAAACGCGGGATCAGCGCACGCGTGCCGAGCCGGTCGTGTCGAGTTCGAGCCGCACCGCGGTCGGCAGCGTCTCGACGCCGAGCGACTCCCTGGCCCGGGTCAGCACGTACGCGTCGAGGTCTTCCCACACCCGCCGGACTTCCGTGCCCTCCGCCAGCCAGACCGTGATCCGCAACGCCGGTTCGGCCACCGTGCCCACCGATCGGACGCGAGCCCGGGTGACCCCGTCAACGCTCTCCACGTCCGTTTGCACGGCCCCGGCCAGCGCCCCGGCCGTGACGGTCAGCTCCGAGCCGATCGTCTCGTCGAGCTTCAGGTCCGGACGGCGTTCCGGGCGCAGCGAACGGAAAAACCACCACAACCCGAACACCAGCAGCACCACCCCGAGCACGACTGCACCGATCCGCGCGTACAGCGCGTGGTCGCCGAGCCAGCCGACCGCGATCGGGTCGAGCACTGGCCGGTGCCCGCGGAACTGCCCTAGCCACCCCATGCCGACCACCAGCGCACCGGCACCAGCCAGCAGTCCGAGCACGCCGACCAAAGAGGTCAGCGTGCGCTCGGCACCGTGCGAACGACCTTGCGCGCGACGCGCCGCGGAAGCACTCATCACCGGTCCTTCGGAGAGTCGACGACCAAAGACACCTTCGGGCGGCGTTGCAGCGGGAGATCGTCCAGCACCCCGGAGACGGTCTCCAACAGTCGCGGCCGCAGCTGCTCCTCGTTTTCCAGACGGCTCGTCGCCCGCACGCGCACCCTGCGGGAGCTTGCCGTCACAGACGCGCCGCGCACGTTGTCCTCCGCGCGCACCGCCAGCCCGACCAACCGCGCGAGCGCCCGCGGCGAGGTGCTCACGGTGATGCCGTCGGCGGGATCGGTCATCCGCACCGCGCGGTCGCCCGCACCGAGCGCCAGCAAGAGGAGCACCAGCCCGGCGAGCACCGCGATCCCGGCGGCGATCCGCACAGGCGTGCTGCTCCAGTCCAGGTCGGCGATTTCGGTTTTCCACCGCGGCCACGGCACGAGAAGCGGCGCCTTGCCCGGCTGCCACCAAGCCCACCCCACCTCGAGCGCCAGCAGCGCGCCTCCGGCTGCGACGGCCAAACCGAGCAAAGTGGACAGAAGGCGGACGAGGACGCGCATCATCGCACCCTCGGCGGCACGTCCGGCAGCAGCGCGGTGACCGTCACCGCGACCGAACGCACGTGATAGGAGGTGATGCGTTCGACCTCTTCGACGACCTTGGCGCGCACCTGCCCGGTCACTTCCCGCACCGGCGCCGGATAGCGCAGTGCGAGATCGAGGGACAGTTCGACGTCGTTGTCCGATCCGCCGACCTTCGCGGACGCACCGGAAGTCCCGGTGCTGACCCCCGCGACGCGGCGCTCGGTGAACATCGTCCCGGGCACCTGGTCGGCGGCGTGCTGCGCGACCTTGCGCACGACGGCCTGGGCGATGGTCAGCGAACCGCGCTCGGCGGGCTCCGGAAGGTCGCTGCGGGACGGCCCTGCCTCGACCGCCCGGGTCACTTGTCTCGGCCCTTCCCGAACAGGTCGCCGAGGTCGAGTTCGCCGTCGAGGACCCGGCCGACCACGAGCCCGATGATGCCGACCGCGAAGGTCACCAGAAAGGCGGTGAACCCCTGAGTGGCGGCCAGGCCGAGAATCAGTCCGGCGAGGATCCCGGTCTGCGTTGCGTTCAACGTGCGCCCTCCTGGGATTGCGTGCTGCGGTGCGTTGGGTTGCTGCGTGATCTGACGTGCTGCGGTGTTGAGGTTCGCAACTGGTGCGGCGTGCTGCTAGTGGGTCGGCGAGTGCGTTCGGGTCCCGTGCGGCTGCGGTTCACGCGGTGCTTCGGGCTTCCCGGAGCTGCCGCTGGGCCTTTCCTCGGAACCCGCGCCGCCCGGCCTGACCGGCTGACGTCGGTGCCCTGCGGTCCGAGGCGTTCCAGCTGAAGCGCCGCAGCGCCGGTGCTCAGCAGACGCGACGCGGTACGCCCTGCCCGCCGCTCTGAGTTGGCGTGCCTGGCCCTCTGGGACCGACGCGCTGTCGAGGTCGCGGGACAACCAGCCTCCGGCCGAGGCATCGGCGATCACCCGGTCATTCGACCCTGGTCGATTCGGGTTCGTCCTCCTCGCCGGGCAGGTGGATGTCGTTGACCGAGATGTTGACCTCGATCACCTCGAGCGCGGTGATCTGCTCGACCGCGGTGATGACGTTGCGCCGCACGTCGCGGGCGACCTCCGCGATCCGCGCGCCGTATTCGACGACGACGTCGAGGTCGATCGCGGCCTGCTTCTCGCCGACCTCGACGGAGACGCCCGCGGTGGAGGTCGCGCCCGAACCCGGGATCCGGTCCCGGAGAGCCCCGATCGCCCGCGAGACCCCGCCGCCGAGCGCGTGCACGCCGGCGACCTCGCGCGTCGACAGCGCCGCGATCTTCTGCACGACCAGCGACGAAATCGTCGTGCGCCCAGCGGTGTCCGTCTGCTCGACCGACGTGAGCGCGGCAGACGGAACAGCAGTGGGGACATCGGGCCGGTTCGGGGTCGGCATGGTTCCTCGCTCCCTGTATGCGGACATGGCGCGTCCAGTGTCACCGCGAGCGGCCCGCGGCGCCGGAGACGTGCTCGCCCAAAAGACCTCCCGACCGGGCGAAAACTCACGCGGCATCCCTCGAACGGGTGAGTCGGCAGATGGCCAACGACGCGACAGCCGAGCCGCCGGGGCCGCGACGGTCGGCCCGCGCCTGGCTCGCCTGCTCACCGCAGGGCCACCCGCGCCCTTCGACGCAGACGTGGCGGACCAGGGGCGGTGCGTGATGCAGGCGGGGCGGACTGGAAGCGGCGCCTGGTGCAGGCGGGGCGGACTGGAGGCGGCGCGTGGTGCGGATGGAGCGGACCGGAGACGGTGCCTGGTGCAGACGGGACGGCATAGACATGACCTGTCGTTCAGCAGCGGGCTCGCTGACGGCGGTTCGACGACGCGCACCGCTGGCAGTCCGTGCCGCAAAGTGTCGGACTCGACCGGCGGCAGCGGCCCCGAGTCACCATGCGCTGGCTGCCTGGTGCCAATGACGCTGGTCCGCATGCCGATCATCGGCCTCGCTCGACCCAGTTGCGCGGGCCGGTGATGCAGTTCGGCGCGGTGCCGGGCCAGCCACTTCGCCGCTGGTGCCGGGCCAACACCGAAGTCTCGCCCCTGCCCCGCAACACTGGGCCAGCGAGGTAGTGCCGGACCGACCGCGAACGTGCGACCGCCGAGATACTGCCGGACCGGCCGCGGAACGCGCGACCGCCGAGGTAGTGCCTGACTGACCTCGGAACGCGCGACCGCCGAGATACTGCCGGACCGAGCGCGGAACCCGCGACCGCCGAGGTGACACCGGGACCAACTGCGGACCGCACGATCCCCGAGGCACCTCCAGGCCAATGCCGTCCCCTCGCCTAGACGACGCAGCGCAAGACCAGCGCCGCAGCCCGGTGACAGTCGCCACACGCGCCCCGCCTCGCCCGTCCCGTCCCCGGACAAAAGCAGGCCCCGACCGGGGGATTTGCCGCGTCTGCCGACGCTGAGGCGAGCCGAACCCGCCGGTGCGGGCCGGATAGGCTCTTCGACCATGCCCGCAGCTGCGCTGACCGACCGGTTTCCCGAGCTTGGGGCCGACGAGCTGATCGCGTCCCTCGTGCCGCCGCCGCGGTTTGGCGAGGCTCGGTTTTCCACTTACCTCCCCAACCCGGACGAGCCCAGCCAGGCGGCCGCGGTCGAGGCGTGTTCTGCGTTCGCTTCGCGGATCGGCGCGGCCAAGGCCAAGAAGTCGCGGTTGCGGTCGCTGTTCGGCGGCGGGGCGGCGATTCCGGACGGGCCGATGGGGCTTTACCTCGACGGCGGGTTCGGCGTCGGCAAGACCCACCTGCTCGCGTCGACCTGGCACGAGACTCCGGGGCCCAAGGCGTACGGGACGTTCGTCGAGCTGACCCACCTCGTCGGCGCGCTGGGGTTCGCCAACGCGGTCGCGCGGCTGTCCGAGCATCGGCTGCTGGCGATCGACGAGTTCGAGCTCGACGATCCCGGCGACACCACGTTGGTCAGCCGGTTGCTGCAGGAGCTCACCGACGCGGGCGTCTACATCGCGGCGACTTCCAACACGCTGCCGGACAAGCTCGGCGAGGGGCGGTTCGCGGCGGAGGACTTCCTGCGCGAGATCCAGGCGTTGTCGCGGCGGTTCGGCGTCGTGCGGGTCGACGGGCCGGACTACCGGCACCGCGGGCTGCCGGATGCGCCGCCGCCGGTCGGCGACGACGAGATCGACGCCTCCGCGACCGCGCACGAAGGGTCCACTGTGGACGAATTCGGTGCGTTGACGAAGCATCTCGAGCGGCTGCATCCCTCGCGGTACGGGAAGCTGCTCGACGGCGTGCGGCGCGTGCACCTCAAACACGTGACGCCGGTGCCGGACCAGATGGTCGGGCTCCGGCTGGTCGCGCTGGCGGACCGGCTGTACGACCGGGCGATCCCGGTGGTCGTGTCCGGCGTGCCGCTGCCCGAGCTGTTCGGCGAGGAGATGCTGAACGGCGGCTACCGCAAGAAGTACCTGCGCGCGATCAGCCGGTTGACGGCTCTGGCGCGCGACGCGGTGACAGCACCGCCCGCAGCGCGGTGACCACAGCGGGGGCGAAGCAGACGCCGCCGGCGATGTCCGTGAGGTAGTGGTAGCCGAGGCCGATCATGCCGACGGCCGCGCAAGCGACCAGCACCGCGCCCACTGCGACAGCGATCGCTTTGAACCGGACCAGCAGCACCACGACGGTGAGCACGGCTACCAGGCTCACGGTGTGGCCGCTCGGGTAGACGAGCGTGCCGCCTTTCCAGCGGTCGAAGACGGGTTTCAGGGCCCAGCTGTTGAGGGCGATGGCGACGAAAGGGCCTGCTACGGCTAGCAATGCGTCGCGCCGGTTGCGCTGATAGAGGCAGATTCCGGCGATGACGGCGACGGCGGGGATGAGCACGTACGGCTCGGTGGGCAGCACCAGTGTGTTGAGCAGGCCGGGGCTCAGCGTGGAGGCGGACCTGTCGGCCCATTGGTCCACAGTGCCGGGTGCGTAGGGCGCGACGAGCAGTCCCAGCACAAGGGTGGCGAGTGCGCAGAGCGCGGAGAAGAGGGCGAGAGTCCGCCTGGCGGTCACGGAGCGAAGCCTAGTCACATTCACGGCGGCGCGCGGGTCCTCCTTTCGACAACTGACGATCGGAGGGACGAGAACCAATGGGGGACATCGAAATCCACGGGACTGTCGCGGGCGGCTTCGAGACGGTCCGCGACGAGTTCGCCACGGCGGCCGAGGCGACCGCGGGCGTGCAGTTGGCGGTCCGCGTGCGTGGGCGGCTGGTGGTCGATCTTTGGGCTGGTGACGTCACGGGCGAGACGTTGACCGGCGTGTACTCCTCGACCAAGGGCGCGACGGCGCTGGTGGTAGCACTGCTCGTGCAGGACGGCGTTCTTGACCTGGACGCGCCGGTCGCGCACCACTGGCCGGAGTTCGCCGCCGCGGGCAAGGGCGGGATCACGGTGCGGGACGTGCTGAGCCACCGTTCCGGCGTGATCGGGGCGGACGGCGGGCTGTCCGCCGAGGAACTCGCGGACGATCAGGTGATCGCCCGAAGGCTGGCCGGGCAGCGGCCGTTCTGGCGGCCGGGATCTGCTTACGGCTACAGCGGATTCGCCGGGTTCTCCGTCGTCGCGGAGGTGGTCCGGCGGAGCACCGGGCGGTCGGTGCAGGAGCACTTCGAGGAGAGGGTGCGCGAGCCGTACGGTCTCGATCTGTACCTAGGACTTCCCGAACAGGAAGAACACCGGTACCGCGAGGTGCTGGCGGGGGAGGCGAGCGCGGAGGAACTGGCGGCGTTCCAGGCGTACGTTCCGGGGCCGCACAGTCTGGGCGGCATCGGCTACGGGCTCGACTCGACGCCGCCTCTCGATCAGGTGGCGTTCGTCAACACGCGGCGGGTGCGGGCGCTCGGCCAGGTTTCCGCTGGTGGCGTCGGCAGCGCACGCGGGCTGGCTGGACTGTATGCCGCCGCGGTGTCCGGTTTGGACGGACGGCCGCCGCTGCTGCGACCTGGCACGCTCGGCGAGTTCGCCATGCTCCATTCGACCGGTCGCGACCTGGTGACCGGCGACGCGGGCCAGTACGCGCTCGGGTTTCAGGCGAAGGGGCTGCAGTATCCGTTCCTCAGCGCGAATGCGTTCGGGCACAACGGATCCGCCGGTTCCGAGTCCTTCGTGGACCCACTCAGCGGCCTCGCTTTCGGGTACACGCGGCGGCAGTTCTCCGCCACCTGGTCCTATCCGGAACACGATCGGCTGGCCGGGGCAGTCCACGCGGCGGTCAGCCGGTGAAAGCCGGGTAACCGCCGTGATGCGATGCTTGTCCCATGTCGCTGTTCTCGCGCCGTCCGGCTGAAACCCCGTCCGGCCCGTTCCGCTTCCGGATCTCCGAGATCTACCAGATCCCGACGCGCGGAGTCGTGGTCACCGGCACGGTCACCGACGGCACCGTCCAGGTCGGCGCGAACGCGGTGGTGCAGCTGCCCGGCGGCGCCCGCGAGGTCGTGGTGACGAGGATCGAGACGGCGCGCCGCAAGCGGCAGTCCGCGGAAGCCGGTGCCGAGGCCGGGCTTTACCTTTCTGGCCTCAGCACCGGCGACATTCCGACCGTGCCGGGCGGTGACGGACAGCAGCAGGACAACACGGCGCTGAGCGGCGTCGAGGTGACGTCGGCCTGAATGGGACGCTGTAGGTGAGCACCCCCGTCTGGTGGCTTCGCGCGGAGTGCAGTAAACACACCAATTGTGCTCAATTCACCAGAACCGCGGCGGTCTCCGGCGATCCGGTTGATCCGGTTCCTGCGGCTGGTGTACGCGCTGCCGCTCGGGCTCGCGATCGCCGGCATCGTCGGCGGCTTCGTCCTCGACTACGGCTGGTACATCGCGGCCGGGTCAGTCGGCCTCGGTCTCACCATCATGGTGCTGATGCTCGGCAGCACCGCCCGCTCGCTGCGTGGGACCGCCTCCCCGCAGGGCATGCGGTTCGTCCAGCAGGACGGCGACCGCGCGCTCGCCAAGATCGAGCGCCTGAGCACGACCGGGACGCAGATCAACGACGCGTACGTCACCGAGCTGAAGCTGGTCGTCGCGCCGTCGAAGGAGACCGCGTATCGGGCGACCGCCCGGGAGCTGATCCATCCGCTCCGCTCCGCCGCGTATCAGCCGGGCACGGTCGTCGTGGTCAAGCACAGTTCGCGGTATCCCGGCGTGGTCGTGGTGGACACCGATCCGCCGCGAGAATGGACTGAGCGGCCGTGGAAGGTCGGCGTCATCGGCGAGGATCGAACGCCGGAACCTGAAGCGCGGCAAGGGAAAGTTTCCGGGCGGCTGGCGATGACAGCAGTGAGCACGCTGGTTATCGCGGCGGCGTTGCTGGTGCCGATTCGCGACGACGTCCTCGGCCAGCTTCTCTCGCCGCCGGATCTGTTCACCGCGGACGATTTGCGTGCCGGCGTGGCGAAACTGTCCGCCGAGAGCGAGCGTTTCGAAGACCTGACAGTGGAATCGGGCCAGTTGCGCGCGACAATTCCCGGTGCGTACCTCAGCTATCGCGGCGGGACCGTCAAGCGCGACTCGACCACCGCCAGTCCCCGAGAGAAGCAATTCGCCGCGAGCGAGGTCAATTTCGCCGCGATACCCGGCCTCGTCGCGCGGTTCGGTGAAGACCCCGCGGACACGCGCGTGCGCATCAGCCGCGAGGACGTCGGGATCACGATGACCGTCCGGTCGGACAAGGACAGCAACCGCGAGCTGGTCGCGGACGCGAAGGGCGTCCCGGCGCTCACGACGGATGCGTTCACCGAGCAAGGCTTCCGGGAGGTGGCCGCGCTGCTGATCAAGCTGAGCGGCCGTCAGGAAGCGTACGAAGCGATCATCCGCACCGACCACGTCGAGTTCCAGGTACCAGGCCCTGGGCGGGGTACTTCGGACGACTACGAATGGCATCGCGGGCGTCTCGTCGAACACCGGCCCTCGCCGATCCAGCCGGATCCGGGCGCGCCGCTGTTCACGTTGTCGGAGCTGTCGCCGAAGGCGTTGCCCGCGATCCTCGCGAAGGTGAACGAGCGCATGCCCGGCTTCCCGCGCGACAAGGTTTCGGTTGCGCTGCGGGAGAGCGACGGCGCGTGGAGCCTGAGCACGTCCGTCCAGGACGACTACGGCCGCGGCATCGACGTGACCGCCTCGCCGGACGGGTCGACGGTCGCGGTGATGCCCACCCGGTGACCGCCGCCCGGAAAAACGGCGGTCACCGAGCAGGGGTCAGCCGCGCACGACCTGGGCGATCGCGTCGACGCCGCGGTCCAGTTCGGCCTCGGTGATCACCAGCGGAGGCGCGACGCGCAGCGTGCGGTCGTGCGTTTCCTTGCACAGCACGCCCAACCCGGCCAGCGCCTCGGACGCCGCCCGCCCGGTCGGCCCGCCCGGCGCGATGTCGACGCCCGCCCACAGCCCGCGTCCGCGCACCTCCGAGACGCCGTCGCCGACCAGTTTCGCCAGCCGCTCGTGCAGATGCGCACCGAGTTCGGTGGAGCGCTTCTGATACTCGCCGGTCTGCAGCATCCGCACGACAGCGCGGCCGACGGCACACGCGAGCGGGTTGCCGCCGAAGGTCGAGCCGTGTTCGCCCGGCTTCAGCACGCCCAGCACGGCACGGCTGCCGACCACTGCGGACACCGGGACGATGCCGCCGCCGAGGGCCTTGCCCAGCGTGTACAGGTCCGCGCGGACGCCTTCGTGCTCCAGCGCCAGCACGGTGCCGGTGCGTGCGAGACCGGACTGGATCTCGTCGGCGATCATCAGCACGTTGTTCTCGTCGCACAGCCGTCGCACTGCGGCGAAGAACCCCTCAGGCGGCACGACGACGCCCGCCTCGCCCTGAATCGGCTCCATCAGCACGGCTGCGGTGCGCGGCGTGATAGCCGCCTTCAACGCTTCAGCGTCGCCGTACGGCACCTGGACGAAGCCCGGCGTGAAGGGCCCGTAGTCGGCGCGCGCGGTTTCGTCGTCGGAGAACGAGACGATGGTGGTGGTGCGGCCGTGGAAGTTCGATGCCGCGACCACGATCTCCGCCGTGCCCGCCGGAACGCCCTTGACCTGGTACGCCCACTTGCGCGCGACCTTCACCGCGGACTCCACGGCCTCGGCCCCGGAGTTCATCGGCAGCACCATTTCGGTGCCGGTCAGCTCGGCCAGCTCGCGGCAGAACAGGCCGAGCTGGTCGTGGTGGAACGCGCGGGAGGTCAGCGTGACGCGGTGCAGCTGCTCGGTCGCGGCGGCGACCAGCTCGGGATTGCGGTGGCCGAAGTTGAGCGCGGAGTAGCCGGACAGGAAGTCCAGATAGGACTTGCCCGCCACGTCGGTCACCGAAGCGCCCTCGGCTTCGGCGATCACGACCGGCAGCGGATGGTAGTTGTGCGTGCTCCATTGTTCGTCGAGCGCGATGAAGCCGTCGGAGGAGGTGGGACGCGCGGTGCCGGCAGGCTGGACGGACGCTGTCATGCGTTCAGGCTAGAGGCCGTTCGCGGGGAGTTCAGCCGGGAAACGTTGCTTTCCCTCGTCGTTCGTTGCGCAATCGGGGGGTCTGCCCGGCGATTTGCTGCGCGGCTCGCTCGACCGGATGACACCCGCCCGCACCGGCGGAGAAGTCCCCGGGATCGGCGGGCGGTGCGGTTATCGTCCCGAGATGGCGAAGAAGCAGCAGAACGGAAACCGGGTCCGCGACGCGCTCCGGGCGGGCGACGAACTGCCGGACCCGGCTTCGTCGCCCGTGGGGCCGGAAAAGAAGGCGAAGGGCGGCAAGAAACTCGAGTCCGCCGGGGAACAGCTCGCCGGATTGCAGGAAGCGCTGTACGCGGAGGGCATCGGCGGCGGCGCGCGCAGCGTGCTTTTGGTGTTGCAGGGCATGGACACGTCCGGCAAGGGCGGCACTGTCGGCCACGTGCTCGGCCTGGTGAACCCGATGGGCGTGCAGTACGCCGGGTTCAAGAAGCCGACGGCCGCCGAGCGCAAGCACGATTTCCTGTGGCGCATCCGCAAGAAGCTCCCGACGCCGGGTCACCTCGGCGTGTTCGACCGCTCGCACTACGAGGACATCCTGGTGCCGCGAGTCCTCGGACAGCTCCCCGCCGCCGAGCGACGGCAGCGCTACACGCAGATCAACGCGTTCGAGAAGGAGCTGACCGACAGCGGCACTGCCATCGTGAAGGTGTTCCTGCACATCTCGCCGGAGGAACAGCTCAACCGGCTCACCGCGCGGCTGGACCGGCCGGAGAAGCGATGGAAGTTCGACCCGTCGGACATCGAAGCTCGCCGCCAGTGGCCCGCGTATCAGAAGGCGTACGCCGACGTGCTGAAGCGCACGTCGACCGAGCACGCTCCGTGGTACGTGGTGCCCGCCGACCGCAAGTGGTACCGGAACTGGGCGGTCGCCGAGCTGCTGGTCGAGACGCTGGCCGAGATGGACCCGAAGTTCCCGGAGCCTGCCTACGACGTCGACGAGCAGCGGGCCGCGCTGCAGGGTGTTGGCGCGCCCGGCTGATGATCTGAAAGAGTGCTGGTCGTGACCGATTTCGCACTCGACGACGTTCCGTTCCTCCGCCAGCAGGCCCGCACCCAGCGGTTCACTCTCGGCGCGCCCAAGCAGTTCCGGGTCGCCCCCGACGGTTCGCGGGTGCTGTTCCTGCGCAGCGCCACCGGCACTGATCCGCGGCACAGCCTGTGGTCCTTCGACCTCGCGAGCGGCGAGGAGACGAAGCTGATCGACGCCGCCGAGCTGGTGTCCGGCGACGAGGACCTGCCGCCGGAGGAGCGGGCGCGCCGCGAACGGGCCAGGGAGATCGGCGGCGGCGTGGTGGCCTTCGGCGTCGACGACGCGTTCACCGTCGTCACCTTCACGCTGTCGGGGAAGCTCTACACGCTCGATCTCGCGAGCGGCGAGACGCGCATCCTGGTCGACAAGTCCGTGATCGACCCGCGGCCGAATCCGACCGGCACGCACGTCGCGTACGTGCGCGAGCGCCGGCTGCACGTGATCGAGCTGGCGACCGGCGAGGACCGCGTGCTCGTCGGCGAGGACGACGAGGACGTCGCCTGGGGCCTCGCGGAGTTCATCGCGGGCGAGGAGATGGACCGCACGCGCGGCTACTGGTGGGCGCCGGACGGGCGCAGCGTGATCGTGGAGCGCGCGGATCGCGGGCCGGTGCCGCGCTGGACGATCGGCGACCCGGCGAACCCGCAGCAGCCGGCGAACGTGGTGGCGTATCCGTCGGCAGGCTCGCCGAACGCCGAGGTGTCGCTGGCCGTGCTGGGCCTCGACGGCAGCCGCGTCGATGTGGCACAAGGCGACTGGGAGTACCTGGTCACCGTGCATTGGTCGGCGGGCGGACAGCCGCTGCTGGCCGTGCAGCCGCGAGACCAGAAGAAGCTCACCGTGCTCGCGCTGGACCCGGCCGACGGCTCGGTCGCCGAGGTGCACACCGAAACCGACGAGCACTGGGTCGAGATCTTCCAGGGCGTGCCCGCGTGGACCGCGGACGGCAAGCTGGTGGTGGAAAGCTCGGCTGACGGCGATCACCGTCTCGTGGTGGACGGCAAGCCGGTCACGCCGCCGGGGATGCAGCTGCGGATGGTGCTGCACGTCGGCGAGGAAATCCTCTTCACCGCTTCGGAGAACGACCCGACGCAGATCCACCTGTACCGCACCGAAGGCGACACGGTGAGCCGACTGTCCACAACGGACGGTGTGCACGTCGGTTCGGGCAGCGCGGCGCTCACTGTGCTTTCCTCGTGGAGCCTCGACCACAGCGGACCGAAGGTGACCGTGCTGCGGGACGGCATCGAAGTCGGTTCGATCGAATCGTCCACTGTGGACCCCGAGATCGTGCCGAACCTGACCTGGCTCACCCTCGGCGAACGCCAGCTGCGCGGGGCCCTGGTGCTGCCGCGCGGATATGAGCCCGACGAGGGCAAGCTGCCGGTGCTGCTCGACCCGTACGGCGGCCCGCACGCGCAGCGGGTTCTCCAGAGCCGCAACGCTTTCCTGACGCCGCAGTGGCTGGCCGACCAGGGTTTCGCCGTGCTGGTCGTGGACGGTCGCGGGTCGCCCGGCCGCGGACCGGCGTGGGAGAAGGAAATCGCCGGCAAGCTCGCCGACGTCACGCTGGCCGACCAGGTCGACGCCCTGCACGCGGCCGCCGAGGCACACCCCGAGCTGGACCTGGAGCGGGTCGCGATCCGCGGCTGGTCCTACGGCGGCTACCTTTCCGCGCTCGCGGTGCTGCGGCGGCCGGACGTGTTCCACGCGGCGGTCGCGGGCGCGCCGGTCACCGACTGGTCGCTGTATGACACCCACTACACCGAGCGCTACCTCGGAAAGCCGGACGACGAACCGGAAAGCTACGAGCACAACTCGCTCATCGCGAGTGCCGGTTCGCTCGAGCGAGCACTGCTGATCGTGCACGGTCTGGCCGACGACAATGTCTTCCCGGCGCACGCGCTCCGGCTCTCCTCCGCGCTGCTGGCGAAGGGGCGCGCGCACGGTTTTCTGCCGCTTGCGGGCGCGACGCACATGACGCCGCAGGCGGAGGAGGTCGCGGAGAACCTCATGCGGACGCAGGTTGAGTGGATTCATGGGGAGCTGGCTGCTCTTGGGTAGGAGGGCTGAAGTCCCGCTGTGTTTGGTGGTGCGGCAGAGCTGTGTTTGATGGCGCCGGCTTCGCCGTCGCGGGCGGGATCGCCTTTAAGTCGGCGTGGTGGGGGGGAACGGGGCCGGGCCGGGGGGAGTGTACACTTCTTCTCCCCACCCCACCAAAAT
>NZ_JBVKDT010000007.1:562873-573446 GCF_055633655.1 Amycolatopsis sp. NPDC114503
CGAGGAGCAGCGCGCCCGGCCCGGGGGCCGTGCACGCTGCTCCTCGACACGCCGACGCGATCCCGCGTTTCGGTCGGGAGGGAACAGTCGAGGTGATTCCTGGCGAGGTTGTCGAGTTCGGCTGTGAGCGGGGGTAGGCCTAGGGGGCAGTGGGCTGACGGCGGCGGTGCTGACGATCGGCGGCGATGTCTTCTGGCGGGGGCGGGGGCTGGCTTCGGTGCGCTGATCTTTACCGGGGAACGGGCCGGTGCTTCTTTCGGAGGGGCACCGGCCGTTTGGTGCGGTGCGTGGGTTGGGCGGGTGTTGTTGTCGTGCGGCGTTCGGGGGAGCGCGGGTCTCCTGGATGGGCGACGCGTCAGAGCTGTTTGCCCAGCATGCTGGGTGCGGGTGTGGCCCCGCTCGCGGGCTGTCGGTGGGTATCCGTATTGTTGCGCAGGGTAAGGCAAGGTTACCCTAAGAAAGGCGGTTCCATGGCGGATGCGGCCTCAGTGCCGGCGGCCTTCGGGCCCGGGGTCGGCGTGGCTTCGGTGGAGTGGCTGGCCGGAGGTGTCGGCGGAGCGGACCGGTTGGCCCAGTTGCTGCCTGCGGCGTTGCGCGGGATGGCGGCGGGCACGGCCGAACGCGGTGGTCCGGTTCCGGCGGGCGGTCCGGTCGCGGTGGCGGCGGCACTCGCTCGCGGCCAGGCCTCCGGGCTCGCGCGGCACGGGGTGGGCGCCGAACAAGCCCTGGAAGAGCTTTCCGCCCTGCTCGCCGCGGGATCCGCCGATCCGGCCGACCCGGCGTGCGCCGCGCATCTGCACTGCCCGCCGCTGGCGGTTGCCGTCGCGGCTGACGTCGTCGCTTCCGCGCTGAACCCGTCCATGGACTCCTGGGACCAGGCCCCGGTCGCGAGCGAGATCGAGCGCGAGTTCACCACCGGCCTCGCCCGGCTCTGCTACCCGGACGCCGCCCGTCCGGACGCCGTGATCACCTCCGGCGGCACGGAATCCAACCTCCTCGGCCTCCTGCTCGCTCGCGAATCCGGTGTCACGCGCCCGGTGTGCGGGGCCAATTCGCACCACAGCGTCGCCCGCGCGGCGTGGCTGCTGGGGCTGCCCGCACCGGTCGTGGTGCCGTGCGTTGACGACCGGATGGTCCCGTCCGCGCTGGCCGAAGCGTTGGCACCGCTCGGTGCGCAGGCCGTGGTCGTCGCGACCGCTGGCACCACGAACACCGGGCGGATCGACCCGTTGCCGGAGATCGCCGAGATCTGCCGCCGGACCGGAGCGCGGCTGCACGTCGACGCCGCGTACGGCGGTCTCGCGCTCTGCAGCGAAAGCCTTCGCTCCCGCGTCGCAGGCCTGGAGTTAGCCGATTCGGTCGCGCTTGACCTGCACAAATTCGGCTGGCAACCCGTTGCCGCCGGGGTGTTCGCCGCGCGCGTGGAGACCGATCTGCAAGCCCTCACCGTCCGCGCCGAGTACCTCAACGCTGACGACGACACTGAAGCCGGACTGCCCGATTTGCTCGGCCGTTCGCTGCGCACGTCCCGGCGTCCGGACGCGTTCCGGATGGCGGTCACGCTGCGCGCGCTCGGCACGTCCGGGATCGGGGCGCTCGTGGAACGCTGCTGTGCCAACGCTTCCGGCGTGCACGCGATGGTCGAGGACCATCCGGCGTTGCGGTCGTGGGGCGCGCCTGAACTGTCCACAGTGGTCTTCCGGCCGGTGGCGGCGGACGAGTTGCCGGGGTTGGCTGGAGACGACCTGGTCGCGCAGGTACGGCGCACGTTGCTGGAGGACGGCACCGCGGTCATCGGTCGCGGCGCGTTGCCGACTGGTGCGGACGGTGCTTCGCAGCTGTGGCTCAAGCTTACCCTCCTGCACCCGCACACCAAACCCGCCGACTACTCGGCGCTGCTCGACGCGGTGGCCACAGTTTCGGCTGGCCTGCGTGCGACTGTCGCGCGGGAAAGTCCGGTCGCCTCATGAGGCGCTACGACGTCGCCGGGGTCGGGATCGGGCCGTTCAACCTGTCGCTGGCCGCGCTGGCGGATCCGCTCGACCAGCTGGAGGTCGTGCTGTTCGACGAACGTCCTGAGTTCCGCTGGCACCCTGGGCTGCTCCTGGACGGTGCGACGCTGCAGGTGCCGTTCCTCGCCGACCTGGTGACGCTCGTCGACCCGACCAGCCGCCATTCCTTCCTCAACTACCTGCGCGAACGCGGCCGGCTGCTGCCGTTCTACTTCGCCGAGCGGTTCCATCTGCCGCGCGCCGAGTACGACGATTACGGGCGCTGGGCGGCGTCGCGGCTGCCGTCGTGCCGGTTCGGCCACGAGGTCACCGGGCTGCGCTGGGTCGACAGCGAAGAGGCGTTTGAGCTGACCGTCGATGGCGTGGAACCGGTGCTGGCGGCGGCCGTCGTGCTCGGGGTCGGCACGCAGCCGAGTGTGCCGGAATCGTTGCGGCCCTTGGTTTCTGCACCGGAGGTGCTCGCGTTGCATTCCGCCGACTACCTCACCCGCCGAACCGAGCTGCTCGCTGCGGATTCGGTGACGGTCGTCGGTTCGGGGCAATCGGGAGCGGAGGTTTTTCTCGACCTGTTGCGTTCGAGGTCTACTGTGGACGGTCTGCGCTGGCTCGCGCGCACGACTTCTTTCGCGCCGATGGAGTACTCGAAGCTCGGTCTGGAGCAGTTCACCCCGGACTACACGGCGTACTTCCACAGCCTTCCGGAACCGGTGCGCGACCGGCTTCTTCCGGCGCAATGGCAGCTGTACCAAGGCATTGACGCCGAGACGATGGCCGAGATTCACGACGAGCTGTATCGCCGGAGCATCGGAGGCGGCTGGCCGGGCGCGGTGCTGACGCCGGGCGTCGAGGTGGTGTCCGCTACCGTCGGCGAAGAGATCGAGCTGGGGTTGCGGCATGTCCAGCAAGGAACAACTGCTGTGCACCGGACGTCCGCTCTGGTCACTGCCACCGGCTACGCGGAAACGCCGACCGGGCCGCTGCTGGAAGGTCTTGGCGAAGCGGTGCGCCGCGACGCGCAAGGACGGCTCGTGATCGGTGCCGACTATCGCGTCGAACTCGACGTCCCCGGGCCGTTGTTCGTGCAGAACGCGGAACGGCACACGCACGGCCCCGGCGCGCCCGATCTCGGGCTCGGCGCGTGGCGGGCCGCGGCCATTCTCAACGCGGTATGCGGAAAACCGGTGTACGACCTGCCCGAGCGGACGGCGTTCACCACGTTCGGCCTCGACCAGACGGAGGACCAGTGACCCTGACCGACGACGCCGCTTGGCGGGCCGCGGGCTCGCTCGTCACGCACAAAATGCTCGGCGAGTTGTCCTACGAAGCGATGCTGGTGCCGACGCCCGGCGAACCGACGCGGGCCGGGCACCGCAGCTGGCGGCTCGAGCTGCCTAGCGACGTTTCGTACCGCTTCGAGGCACGCCGAGGCGCGTTCGAATCGTGGACAGTGTTGCCCGGCAGTGCAATCCGGGTCTCTCGCGGTGTGGAAGCTCCGGCGGACGACCCTCGCGCGCTGATCGTCGACGCACGTGAACGCCTTGGCCTCACCGGCCTCCGGCTGGCCGACGTCCTCGCCGAGCTGACCTCGACGGTCGCCAACGAGGCGACCCGGCTGCTTCGCGCACCGACCGCCGCCGAACTGTCCACGATGGACTACAACCTTGCCGACGGACACCTCACCGGCCATCCCCGGTTGGTGCTCAACAAGGGCCGCGTCGGGTTTTCGGCCCGCGACCGCGCGCGTTACGCGCCCGAGTCCGGTGCCGACATCCGGCTGCGCTGGTACGCCGTGCACCGCGACCTTGCGCAGTTCCGCAGCGTCGCCGGGCTCGACGCGGAAACCCTGCTGCGGGAGGAACTGGACGACCAGACCCGCGCCGAGTTCACCGCCCGCACGGCACGTCTCGGCGCGCTCGCCGACTACGTCTGGGTGCCGGTGCATCCTTGGCAGGCCGACGAAATCATCGGCACGCTTTACGCCGCCGAGCTGGCGACCGGCCGGATGGCCGAGCTGGGGGAGAGCAGCGACGTCTACCGTCCACATCAGACAGTACGGACGCTCGCCAACCGTTCCCGGCCCGACCGCCGTGACGTGAAAACCGCCGTGTCCGTGCGAAATACGCTCGTCTACCGCGGCCTGAACTCCGCGGCGACGCTCGCCGGCCCGTCGGTCACCGAATGGCTGCGCGGGATCGACGCGGCCGACCCGTTGCTGTCCGAGAAGTACCGCTTCGAACTGCTCGGCGAGGTCGCGAGCGTTTCGGTGCGGCATCCGCTGTTCGGCTCGCTGGAGGAGTTGCCGTACCGGTTCCACGAGACGCTCGGCGCGCTGTGGCGCGAGCCGCTCGTCGCCCGGCTCGCCGAGGGGGAGCAGGCGATCTCGTTCGCCGCGCTGCCGTACCGCGACGCAGCCGGGGAAACCGCGCTGACCGGGCTGATCGCGCAGTCCGGCGACGGTGCGGAGGCATGGCTGTCGCGGCTGTTCGATCTGCTGCTCACGCCGTTGCTGCACTGGCTGCTCCAGTACGGCGTCGGATTCTGCCCGCACGGTCAGAATCTGGTGCTGGTGGTGGACTCGGACGGCCGTCCGCTGCGTGTCGCGATCAAGGACTTCGCGCAAGGTGTCGACCTGCTGGACGAGGAACTGCCGTGTTACGCGGACCTTCCGCCGGACGCCGATGCCGACATGTTGCGCTGGCCCGCGCACTTGCTCGCCCAGTCGCTGTTCAGCTCGGTTTTCTCCGGACAGCTGCGGTTTTGGGCGGAGCTGCTGCTGGACGATCTTGACCTGGCTCGCGGCGACTTCTGGGCGTTGGTGCGTCAAGTAGTCGGCCGTTACCGCGACGAAAACCCTGAGGTGGCCGAGCGATTCGACGCTTGCCTGCTGTTCGCGCCGGACGTCGAGCGGGTCACGCTCAACCGCGAGCACCTCGCCGGGCAGGGTTTCGACAAGGTCGAGCGCGACGACGAGTTCGACGTCCGCTGGGGTCGCGTGCCGAACCCGTTGCACGCGCCCGATCCGGACGGTGCGTGGTGAGCCCGTTCGACCGTCCGGTCGGGCCGCGATCGCTGGCCGTGCGCGCCGAAGCGGGCTCGGCGGCCGCGGAGGTGCTGCGTCGAGTGCTGGCCGAGGACGGCGCGCGGTTGATGCTTTTGGTGCCAGATCCGCACGCGCGGTTCGCGGCGGTCGAGCTGGCCGCGCCCTTCGCGGCCGAGGTGCTGGACAGCGGATACGGCTTCTGCAGCTACGTTTTCGCCTGGACGCCGGAGCGCGAGCCGCTTCCGGAGACAGGCCCGCTGAAGCCGTATCTCGGCGGGTTCGGCGACCTGCGCGTGCACCTCGACGCGGCGACGGCGTTTCCGCTCGGGGACCAGACGTGGGCAGTGGTCGGGGACGCCGAGTTCCCGTCCGGCGAACCGGCCGGGCTCGCGCCGCGGACGGTGTTGCGGACGCAGTTGGCGCGGCTGGAAGAACACGGGCTGGTTCCGTCGATCGGGATCGAGCACGAGGTAGTTTTCCGTACTCTGGAAGGGGATCCACTCACCGGGCATGGTGTTGACTACGCCGTCGGCGGCACCGAACGCCTCACGCCGCTGCTGGCGGATCTGCGCTCCGCGACGGCCGGTCTTGGCGTGGAGTCGGCGCGGGCGGAGTGCCATCCGGGGCAGTACGAGGTCGTCCTGCGCCATCGTGACGCGCTCGCGGCCTGCGATGACGCGTTGCTGCTGCAGATGGTGACCCGGCGGGTGGCCGCCGCGCACGATGCGCAAGCCGACTATCTGGCTGCGCCGGAAGCCGGTCAGGGGAATTCCTGCCATGTCCACCTGTCACTGTCCACTTCAGACGGACCGGTTGGATTTCCGTTCGCGTTGGGTGCTTTTCTCGCCGGAGTGCTGCGGGACGCGCGCGCGTTGTCCGCAGTGTGGGCTCCGACATGGAACAGCTACGTCCGGCTCCGGACCGCTCCGTTCTCGCCGCGCGAACTGCGCTGGGGACCGGACGATCGGACGTCCTCGATCCGGTTGTGCGGGACCTCGTCCGAGCCGCGGCTGGAGTTCCGTTTCGCGGGAGCGGACGCCCAGCCGCATCTCGTCGTTGCCGCGCTGATCGCCGCGGGTACGGCTGGCCTAGCGGAGCAGCTGTCGCCACCCGACGCAGGCGCTCTGAGCGGACTGCTGGCGTCGTCGCCGTGGGAGGCGTTGTCGCTGCTGGAGGAGGGACGGGTCGCCGCGTTGCTGGGGGAGGACGTCGCCGCGCAGCAGGCCGCTTTGCTGCGCGAGGAACTCGACGCCGCGCTCGGATCGGTCACCGATCTGCACCGCCGCCGAGGTGCCTTGCGTTCGTGAGGACTTGCGCTGACCGGCGCATATGCGCAGGCTCAGGGCCGTGAGCGAATACGAGTACGACCTCATCGTCATCGGCTCGGGCCCGGGAGGGCAGAAAGCCGCCATCGCGGCGGCGAAACTGGGGAAGAAAGTCGCCGTCGTCGACCGGCACGACATGGTCGGCGGCGTGTGCGTCAACACGGGCACCATTCCGTCCAAGACGCTGCGCGAAGCCGTGCTGTACCTGACCGGGATGAACCAGCGCGAGCTGTACGGCGCGAGCTACCGGGTGAAACAGGACATCACCATCGCGGACCTGATGGCGCGCACGCAGCACGTCATCGGGCGCGAGGTGCAGGTGGTGCGCGCGCAGCTGCTGCGCAACCACGTCGACTTGATCGGCGGCATCGGCTCGTTCGCCGACCCGCACACCGTCCTGGTCGACGGCAAACACCGCGGCGACCGGCGCACCATCACCGGCCACTACGTCGTGATCGCGACCGGCACCCGTCCCGCGCGGCCGGACCACGTCGACTTCGACGCCGCGCGCGTGCTCGACTCCGACGAGATCCTGGCGATGGAGGCGATCCCGTCCTCGCTGGTCGTGGTGGGCGCGGGGGTGATCGGGATCGAGTACGCGTCGATGTTCGCCGCGCTCGGCTCGCGGGTGACCGTGGTCGAGCAGCGCGACCAGATGCTCGACTTCTGCGACCCCGAGATCGTGGAATCGCTGAAGTTCCAGCTGCGCGACCTTGGCGTCACGTTCCGGTTCGGGGAGAAGGTCGCGAACGTCGCGGTCTCTGATGACGCCACCGTGACGACGCTGGTCAGCGGCAAGCGAATCCCGGCGGACGCGGTGATGTACTCGGCCGGCCGCCAGGGCATGACCGGCGCGCTGGCGCTGGAAAACGCGGGCCTCAGCGCGGACAAGCGCGGCAGGCTGGAGGTCGACGAGCACTACCGGACCGCGGTCGAGCACGTGTACGCGGTCGGCGACGTGATCGGATTCCCTGCGCTCGCGGCGACGTCAATGGACCAGGGCCGCCTCGCCGCGTACCACGCGTTCGGCGAACCGGCGAACGACATCGGCGCATTGCAGCCGATCGGGATCTACACGATCCCGGAGATCTCGTATGTCGGCGCGACCGAGGCCCAGCTGACGTCGTCGTCGGTGCCGTACGAGGTCGGTATCGCGCGCTACCGCGAGCTGGCGCGCGGCCAGATTTCCGGGGACAGCTACGGGATGTTGAAGCTGCTGGTGTCGACGGCGGACCGGAAGTTGCTGGGGGTGCACGTTTTCGGCACCGGCGCGACCGATCTCGTGCACATCGGCCAGGCGGTGATGGGCTGCGGAGGGACGGTGGACTACCTGGTGGACGCGGTGTTCAACTACCCGACGCTGTCCGAGGCGTACAAGGTGGCGGCTCTCGACGCGACGAACAAGATCCGCGCTCTGGAGCGGTTCGCCGGCTGAGCCGGACGCTGCCGCGCGGCTCAGTAGTTCTCGATGTCCCATTGACAGCCGAGGCTGCCGGGCGGGGTGTCGTCCACGCCGGCGGCCAGCAGGTCGGCAGAGGTGAACACCAGGTCCGCGCGGTCGCCGAGCAGGACGCGGAGCAGCTCCTCGAGGATGTCCAGATGGGCCTCGCGGGATTCGTCGGCCAGGTGCGAGACGCGCTCGGACGCCTCGTCGACCCGGGCGCCCGCCTCGGCCAGCCTGCGGTGGACGAGGCCCGCCTCCAGGTAGTCCGACCAGGGCGTCCGCAGTGCCAGACAGGACTTGACGGTACTGGCGAACAGCATGAGCAGCGGTGCTTCGCCGGGCGCGGCGCTCTCCATCGACAGGGTGCGCCCGAACAACGTCTGCAGACCGGTCAGCACCTGGTGGCGGTGGGCGTGCAGGGCGGTGTTGTACGTCGGTCCCTCCTCGCGGTATCCGCCCAGGTCGTCGGCCGGCGATGCCTGCGCGAGCAGGTACGCCTCCGCGAAGGCCCGCCGGTCGTAGGAGGTGGTTGCGGTCATGCGGAAACGGTATCCGGCCTGTGCATTCAGCTCCGCCGGTTTTCGCACGGCCAAGCCCGCCGGACGACTCGTTCGAGGGGTGTTCGAACATATGTTTGACACGGCTTTAGAACATGTGTTCGACTGTCGGGGTGCGTTGGGAACAGTTGCGAGCGGGGAAGGAGGGGTCGGCTCTCCCCGGTCTCGGTGCCTTCGGAGATGTGGTGCGCTCGGTGCGGGCGCCGGAGTTCGGCGGCGTCACCTTTCACGAGGTGCGCGCCCGGTCCGTGCTGAACCGTGTGCCCGAGTCGTCCGCGGTGCCGTTCCGGTGGTCGGTCAACCCGTATCGCGGGTGTTCGCACGCGTGCACGTACTGCCTCGAAGGCGACACGCCGGTCCTGATGGCCGACGGCCGCTCGAAGCCGATCGCCGACCTGCGCGTGGGCGACCGGATCATGGGCACGCGCGGCCACGGCGTCGCGCGCAGGCTCGTGCCCACCGAGGTGCTCGCGCACTGGACCACGGTGCGCCCGGCCTACCGCGTCACGCTCGACGACGGCACGCGGATCGTCGCCGGACCGGACCACCGGTTCCTCAGCGCACGCGGCTGGAAGTACGTCACCGGCAGCAAACTCGGCACCGCGCAACGGCCGCGCCTGGAACCCGGCACGGAACTGGTCGGCGCCGGCCGGTTCGCCCGCACGCCGGACGACACGCTCGGCTACCGCGCGGGGTACCTCTGCGGAATGCTGCGTTCAGGCGGTTTCGCCGCCGAATCGGACGCCGCCTCGCGAGCCCTGGCGTACCTGCCCGATTTCGGCTCGTCAGTGGGTTTCATGCGCATCCCGAGGGAACCGGACGCCCACTGGGCGCGCGGATTCCTGGCCGGCCTGTTCGACCTGGCCGGCGGTTACCGGCGCGGCACGCTCTCCATCGCCCACGACGAGAACGAAGTGGTGGACATGCTGTTCGCCGCGCTGGACCGGTTCTCGTTCAGCTACGACACCGTCGGCCACCGCCAGCACCCCGGCCGTCGGCAGGCTCGTCTCACCGGCGGCACCGGCGAAGTGCTGCGCTTCCTGCACCTGGTCGACCCAGCGGTCGAATGGAAACGCTCGCTGGACGGCACTGTCATCGGCGGAGTCCGGCGCACAGTCACCAGCGTCTCGCCGCTGGGGTTGGAGTTGCCGCTGTTCGACATCACCACGGGTACCAGCGATTTCGTCGCCGACGGGATGGTGTCGCACAACTGCTTCGCCCGGAACACCCATACGTACCTGGATTTCGACGCTGGCCGGGACTTCGACACCCAGGTCGTGGTGAAGGTCAACGCCCCGGAAGTGCTGGCCGCGCAACTGAAACGCCCGAGCTGGCAACGAGAACCGGTCGCGATGGGCACGAACACCGACCCGTACCAGCGCGTCGAGGGCCGGTACCGGCTGATGCCCGGGATCATTCGCGCACTCGCCGATTCCGGGACGCCGCTCTCGATCCTCACCAAAGGCACCATGCTGAGCCGGGACCTGCCGCTGCTGGAGTCGGTGAGCAAGGACGTCCCGGTGCACCTGGCGGTGTCGCTGGCCCTGCTGGACGGTGACCTGCAGCGCCGCCTGGAGCCCGGCACCCCGACCCCGCGAGCCCGGCTGGACCTGATCCGCAAAGCTGCCGACGCAGGGCTGCCGTGCTCCGTGATGGTCGCACCGGTGCTGCCGTACCTGACGGATTCCCCCGAAGCACTCGACCCGCTTTTCGCCCAACTCGCCGAAGCCGGGGCGACCAGGGTGACGGTGCTGCCGCTGCACCTGCGGCCAGGCGCGCGGGAGTGGTTCGCCGAGTGGCTGAAGCGGGAGTACCCGGAGCTGGCCCCGCGATACCGCCGCCTGTACGCCCGAGGAAGCTACGCCGACCGCGGCTACCGACAACGTCTGGCCACGGTGGTCGGCCCGCTGCTGCGACGACACGGGTTGGACCCGCGGGTGCCTCGGGCGCACTCGGAAACCCGGGCGGAGCTGGACCGATCCGGGGAGGTTGGGGCAGCGGATGCGACGACGGTGCCCGAACAACGAGCGGGGGAGGCGGAGCAGCTGCGGCTTTTGTGAATTGCTGGCGCCGGGTGGCTTGACGCAGTCCAGACTGCTTCGGGAGCCGGGAGCCGGGAGCCGGGAGCCGGGAGCCGGGAGCCGGGAGCCGGGAGCCGGGAGCCGGGAGCCGGGAGCCGGGAGCCGGGAGCCGGG
>NZ_JBVKDT010000008.1:0-517426 GCF_055633655.1 Amycolatopsis sp. NPDC114503
GTGCTTGTCAAGGCGGGAAAGATGCCTTGACAAGCACCCCCGAACCGCAGGGAGGCTTCGTATCGGGGTGCGGGGGAGGGGCTGGGTGCCTCGATCGTTGGGGGCGTGGGTGCGGTCGGGGTGGCTCGCTCGTTGGGTGCGGCGGGTGCGGTTGGGTGGCTCGCTCGTTGGGTGCGTGGGTGCGGTTGGGTGGCTCGCTTGTTGGGTGCGGCGGGTGGTCTGTGAAGGGCTCCTTGAGGGAATCTGGTTCCGTGAGGGACTCCTTGAGGGAATGCCGGTCTGCGAGGGGAACCCTGGGGGAATCAGGGGCTGTAAAGGTGGCCCTCACGGAGCCGCTCGTCGGTGGCGTGGCGGTGTGCTTTCCGTGCTGTTGAGCCAAAGACCGCCGAATGGCGCGGGCCGAACAGGTGATCATCTCTGCTCCGGGCGGCCCTACCTGCGGCTCTTCGTCGGCGGGCTGGCTCGCGCTGAGACGTAAAACGCACACGCGCTGCGGGCGGCCCATGCGAAGCTGTTAGAGTCGGCGGCACGCTTCCGGGCCTGTTTGCCCTGAAGCGTTCCTGGCTTGCCAGTGAGTCAGACATCCCGCCGGTCTCGTACCGGCCAAGCCGATCGTCGGTTGGGACGACCGACGACGCCGAGGAGGTCCCCCGCGTGCTCAGCGCATTCCGCTCGGCTCTCGCGACGCCGGATCTACGCAAGAAGATCCTGTTCACGCTAGCCATCGTCGCGGTCTACCGGATCGGTGCAACCATCCCGGCTCCGGGGGTCTCGTTCGCCGCCGTGCAGGCCTGTACCGCACAGGCCGATCAGCAGGGCGTGTACCAGCTGCTCAACCTCTTCAGCGGCGGTGCGCTGCTGCAGCTGTCGCTGTTCGCGACGGGCATCATGCCCTACATCACCGCGAGCATCATTATTCAGCTGCTCACCGTGGTCATCCCTCGGTTCGAGGAGCTGAAGAAGGAAGGCCAGTCCGGCCAGAACAAGCTGACCCAGTACACCCGGTACCTCACGATTGCGCTGGCGATCCTGCAGGCCACCGGCGTGGTCGCGCTGGCTGACCGCGGCACCCTGTTCCAGGGCTGCTCGCAGCCGATCATCCCGGACAACAGCGTCTACTCGCTGACGCTGATCGTCGTCACCATGACCGCGGGCACCGCGGTGATGATGTGGCTGGGCGAGCTGATCACCGAGCGCGGCGTCGGCAACGGCATGTCGGTGCTGATCTTCCTGAACATCGCGGCCCGCATCCCGGCCGAGGGCGCCAACATCATCAGCAACGGCGGCGGCGTCGCGCTGGTCGTGGTCCTCGCGTTCGGCCTGGTGATCATCGCCAGCGTCATCTTCGTCGAGCAGGGCCAGCGCCGGATCCCGGTGCAGTACGCCAAGCGCATGGTCGGCCGCCGGATGTACGGCGGCACCTCGACCTACCTGCCGATCAAGGTGAACCAGGCCGGCGTCATCCCGGTCATTTTCGCCTCGTCGCTGCTGTACCTGCCGCAGCTGCTCAGCCAGCTGATCGGCAATCCGCAGAGCAACTCGGGCTGGCAGTCCTTCATTCAGAACTACCTGGTCAACCAGAGCAGCTGGGTGCACATCCTGCTCTACTTCCTGTTGATCATCTTCTTCACCTACTTCTACATCACGATCACGTTCAACGTGGACGAGCGTGCGGAAGAGATGAAGAAGTTCGGCGGCTTCATCCCGGGCATCCGGCCCGGCCGTCCCACCGCCGAGTACCTCAGCTTCGTGCTGGGCCGGATCACGCTCCCCGGCTCGCTGTACCTGGGCATCATCGCGATCCTTCCGAACTTCTTCCTGTCCCTCACCGGCAGCGGGAACAACCAGAACTTCCCGTTCGGTGGCACGGCTGTGCTGATCATGGTCGGGGTTGGCCTCGACACCGTGAAGCAGATCGAAAGCCAGCTGATGCAGCGCAACTACGAAGGGTTCTTGAAGTGACGCGACTGGTTCTCGTCGGCCCGCCCGGCGCGGGCAAAGGCACGCAGGCGGTGGCTCTGTCCGAGCAGCTGCGGATCCCGCACATCTCGACGGGCGACCTGTTCCGGGCGCACGTGGGCCAGGAGACCCCGCTCGGCCAGGAGGCCAAGCGGTACCTGGACTCGGGCGAACTGGTGCCGGACTCGGTGACCAACGAGATGGTCCGCGAGCGGCTGGCCGAACCGGACGCCAAGGCGGGCTTCCTGCTCGACGGGTTCCCCCGCAACACCAAGCAGGCCGAGGTCCTCGGCGAGATGCTGAGCGAGGCCGACACCAAGCTCGACGCGGTCATCCAGCTCGACGTGGCCGAGGACGTCGTCGTCGGCCGCCTCATGTCGCGCGGCCGCTCGGACGACACCGAAGACGTGATCCGCCGCCGCCAGCAGGTGTACGTGTCGGAGACCGCGCCGCTGCTGGAGTACTACGCCGACATCCTGGTGAAGGTCGACGGCGTCGGCGAGGTGCAGGAGATCTCGGACCGCGTGCTGAAAGCGCTGCGCGACCGCACGTGAATCTCGGAGGATTGCGTGTTCTGCAAGTGCTCCGCCGCGGGCGCATGATCGAGGTCAAGACGCGCG
The DNA here is from genome assembly GCF_055633655.1 of Amycolatopsis sp. NPDC114503. Lineage (NCBI taxonomy): Bacteria > Bacillati > Actinomycetota > Actinomycetes > Pseudonocardiales > Pseudonocardiaceae > Amycolatopsis > Amycolatopsis sp. NPDC114503. The sequence continues at coordinate 2,580 of NZ_JBVKDT010000008.1, forward strand.
GCGAGCTGGAGGCCATGCGGGCGGCCGGACTTGTCGTCGCCCGCACCCTCGCCGCCGTGCGCGAACTGGCGCGGCCCGGGGTCAGCACGGCCGAGCTCGACGAACTGGCCGAGCAGACCATCCGCGACGCCGGCGCGGTGCCCTCGTTCAAGGGCTACCACGGGTTCCCGGCGTCGATCTGCGCGTCGGTGAACGAGCAGATCGTGCACGGCATCCCGTCGGACAAGCAGGTGCTCGCCGAGGGCGACCTGATCTCGGTCGACTGTGGCGCGATCCTCGAAGGCTGGCACGGCGACTCCGCGGTCACGCTGGAGATCGGCGAGGTCAGCGAAAAGGACCACAAGCTGTCCGCGGCCACCGAGCGCGCGATGTGGGCGGGCATCGAAGCCGTCCGCGCGGGTTCCCGGCTCACCGACATCTCGTTCGCCGTGCAGACCGCCGCGCGCCAGGCGGGCGAGGACGACGGCCGCGAGTACGGCGAGATCCTCGAGTACGGCGGCCACGGCATCGGCCGCGAGATGCACATGGAGCCGTTCCTGCCGAACGTCGGCAAACCCGGCAAGGGCCCCCGGCTCAAGCCCGGCATGGCGCTCGCGGTCGAGCCCATGCTGACCGGCGGCAGCGGCGAAACCCTCGAACTGGAAGACGGCTGGACGGTCGTCACCATCGACGGTTCGCGCGCCGCGCACTGGGAGCACACTGTCGCCATCACCGAAGACGGTCCCTGGGTGCTCACCCTGCCCGAGGACTCGTGAGCGTTTAGCCCGGTTAGAACCGGCTTCGCCACTCACAAGGGTCGACCTGCCACCCCGGTCGCCGGGCCATCGCACGGGTTGCGTACACTGTCAAGTCGGCGCGCTCATGCGCCGGTTCCAACATGCTCGTGAATTCTCGCGAACCACATGGACCCGGTGCCGAGTGTGGCCGAGCACCACCCAGTAAGCAAGGACTCGAGCTCAAAGCCGATCACGCTGTGCACATCAAGCGTGCATCAGGGATTGCGGAGGACATGGCTAAGAAAGACGGGGCCATCGAGGTCGAAGGCCGCGTGGTCGAGCCGCTCCCCAACGCGATGTTCCGCGTCGAGTTGGAGAACGGCCACAAGGTCCTGGCACACATCAGCGGCAAGATGCGGCAGCACTACATCCGCATTCTGCCGGAGGACAGGGTTGTCGTGGAGCTGTCGCCCTACGACCTCTCCCGTGGTCGCATCGTCTACCGCTACAAGTGATCACGCCAGAGCTGAGCAGAGCAGGAAGCAGGAAGACGTGAAGGTCCAGCCGAGCGTCAAGAAGATCTGCGACAAGTGCAAGGTGATCCGCCGCCACGGCCGGATCATGGTGATCTGCGAGAACCTGCGTCACAAGCAGCGTCAGGGCTGAGAACCGCACTGCAGCAGGCCGCTTGACGGCTACCCAACCTCCCCGTGCCTGCCGGACCGTGAAAGCGGTCCGGCGCACCCCCGGACTTCAGGCCGGGGCCGGGACACCCGCGGCGCAAGCCACGGGCACGACAGGCGAGTCGGTTCCGGAACCGGACGGGGAGCAGACCTGAAGACAAACTCGATAAAGGAGCACCAGTGGCACGACTCGCTGGCGTCGACCTCCCCCGCGAGAAGCGGTTGGAGATCGCGCTGACTTACATCTACGGGATCGGCCGTACCCGCTCGAAGCAGATGATCGCTGCTGCCGAGCTGAACGCCGACACCCGCGTCAAGGACCTCAGCGACGAGGATCTCGTCAAGCTGAAGGACTACATCGACGAAAACTTCAAGGTCGAGGGTGACCTTCGCCGTGAGGTGAACGCCGACATCCGGCGCAAGATCGAGATCGGGACCTACCAGGGTCTGCGCTGGCGTCGCGGTCTGCCGGTGCGCGGTCAGCGCACCAAGACCAACGCCCGCACCCGCAAGGGCCCGAAGAAGACGGTCGCCGGCAAGAAGAAGGCTGGCAAGAAGTGAGCACCCAGGGCAAGAAGGTCGTTCGCATGGGCGGTTCCGTCCGTCGCTCCACGGCTTGTGTCTCGCCCAAGGCGCTCTACGCCCGCCCGATGGCGCTGCGCAACCTCTACACCGACGCCGGATCCATCATCCGGCGCGGGCAGCAGGAAGCGGTCGCCGCTCACCAAGAGAACGCGCGTTAACAGGAGAACCCTCAGAACATGCCACCCAAGAGCCGCACTGCGGGGGCCAAGAAGGTCCGCCGCAAGGAAAAGAAGAATGTTGCGCACGGTCACGCGCACATCAAGAGCACCTTCAACAACACCATCGTCTCGATCACGGACCCGACCGGCGCCGTGATCGCGTGGGCGTCGAGCGGCCACGTGGGCTTCAAGGGCTCGCGCAAGTCGACTCCGTTCGCCGCGCAGATGGCCGCCGAGAACGCCGCCCGCAAGGCTGCCGAGCACGGCATGAAGAAGGTCGACGTTTTCGTTAAGGGCCCGGGTTCGGGCCGCGAGACGGCGATCCGCTCGCTGCAGGCGGCCGGCCTCGAGGTCGGCACCATCCAGGACGTGACCCCGCAGCCTCACAACGGCTGCCGCCCGCCCAAGCGGCGCCGGGTCTGAGGAACGGGGAGGAGTACTAAGAAATGGCTCGTTACACCGGCCCCGCGACGCGTATTTCGCGTCGCCTCAAGGTTGACCTCATCGGCGGCGACCAGGCGTTTGAGCGTCGCCCCTACCCGCCGGGCCAGCACGGCCGCGGGCGCATCAAGGAGTCCGAGTACCTCCTGCAGTCGCAGGAGAAGCAGAAGGCTCGCTACACCTACGGCGTTCTCGAGCGCCAGTTCGTCCGGTACTACAAGGAAGCCGTCCGGCGTCCTGGCAAGACCGGTGAGAACCTGCTGCAGATCCTCGAGTCCCGGCTGGACAACGTGATCTACCGCGCCGGCATCGCCCGCACCCGCCGTCAGGCGCGGCAGCTGGTGAGCCACGGCCACTTCCTGGTCAACGGCGTCAAGGTCAACGTGCCGTCCTACCAGGTCACCAAGTGGGACATCATCGACGTCAAGCCGAAGTCGGCCGGCACGCTTCCGTTCGTGGTCGCGAAGGAGTCCTTCGGCGACCGCCCGGTCCCGGCGTGGCTGCAGGTCGTTCCGTCGAACCTCCGCGTGCTGGTCCACCAGCTGCCGGAGCGCGCGCAGATCGACGTTCCGGTTCAGGAACAGCTGATCGTCGAGCTTTACTCGAAGTAACCGGTCTCTGCGACTGGTTACGGGGCGGCGGCGCCAAGGGTGCGCCGCCGTCACGCCATCCCTTCGACGTCATATGGCGGGCGTCGTCTGGAAAGGAAACTAAGAAATGCTGATTTCCCAGCGGCCGGCTCTCGGCGAAGAGACGGTCAACGAGACCCGCTCCCGGTTCACCATCGAACCGCTGGAGCCCGGCTTCGGCTACACGCTCGGCAACTCGCTGCGTCGTACGCTGCTGTCGTCCATCCCGGGCGCGGCCGTGACGAGTATCCGCATCGACGGCGTGCTGCACGAATTCACCACCGTTCCCGGGGTGAAGGAAGACGTCACCGACATCATCCTGAACCTGAAGGAACTGGTCGTGTCCTCGGAAGAGGACGAGCCGGTCACCATGTACCTGCGCAAGCAGGGCCCGGGTGAGGTCACGGCTGCCGACATCGTGCCGCCCGCGGGCGTCACCGTGCACAACCCGGATCTGCACATCGCGTCGCTGAACGGCAAGGGCAAGCTCGAGATCGAGCTCGTCGTCGAGCGCGGCCGCGGTTACGTTCCGGCCCTGCAGAACAAGCAGGCGGGCGCGGAGATCGGCCGGATCCCGGTCGACTCGATCTACTCGCCGGTGCTGAAGGTGACCTACAAGGTCGAGGCCACCCGTGTCGAGCAGCGCACCGACTTCGACAAGCTGATCCTGGACGTCGAGACCAAGCCGTCGATCACCGCGCGCGACGCGGTGGCCTCGGCGGGCAAGACGCTGGTGGAGCTGTTCGGTCTCGCCCGCGAGCTGAACGTCGACGCCGAGGGCATCGAGATCGGCCCGTCGCCGCAGGAGGCGGACACCATCGCCGCCTACGCGATGCCGATCGAGGACCTGGACCTCACCGTCCGGTCGTACAACTGCCTGAAGCGCGAAGGCATCCACACCGTTGGCGAGCTGGTCTCGCGCAGCGAGGCGGACCTTCTCGACATCCGGAACTTCGGCGCCAAGTCGATCGACGAGGTCAAGCTGAAGCTCGTCGGCCTCGGCCTCGCGCTGAAGGACAGCCCGCCCGGGTTCGACCCGTCCGCGGCTGCCACCAGCTACGACGGCGAAGGCTGGTCGGAAGGGGTCGCCGGCATCGGCGGCGGGATTTCGGACGACGGCCACGACGATGGCCAGGACTACGCAGAGACCGAGCAGCTCTGAGGCCTCGTGCCCGGACGCTGTGAGCTGAACTAGGAGAAAGTCATGCCCACCCCTACCAAGGGAGCCCGGCTCGGCGGGTCTGCCGCGCACGAGCGGCTGATCCTGGCCAACCTGGCCACTCAGCTGTTCGAGCACGGCAAGATCACGACGACCGAGGCCAAGGCCAAGCGGGTCCGCCCGCTGGCCGAGAAGCTGATCACCAAGGCGAAGCGGGGCGACCTGCACAACCGTCGCCTGGTGCAGAAGGTCGTCCGGGACAAGGACGTCGTGCACAAGCTGTTCGCCGAGATCGGCCCGCACTTCGCGGAGCGCGCCGGCGGTTACACCCGCATCACCAAGACGATGCCGCGCAAGGGCGACAACGCCGCCATGGCCGTCATCGAACTGGTCGCGGAGAAGACCGTGACCTCTGAGGCCGAGCGGGCCCGCGGCACCAAGTTCGCCAAGGACGAGGTCGCCGCCGCTCCGGTCGCCGAGGAAGCCGCTGAGGCTACCGCCGCGACCGAAGAGGCTCCGGCTGCCGAAGAGGCCCCGGCCGCGGACGAAGCCGCTGCTTCGGACGACGCCGACGCCAAGAAGGACTGAGTCCTGCCGACACTGTCTACATCGGACGAGCCCGCCGCTCCCCACGGGGAGGGCGGGCTCGTTCGTCTGCGCTTGGACGTCAGTTACGACGGCACGGATTTCTCCGGCTGGGCCCGGCAGCCCGGCCGGCGCACCGTGCAGGCTGAGCTGGAGCAGGCGTTGCACCGCCAGCCGCCGGGGGAGTCGGTGCCGAAGTCCGTGGTCGTCGCGGGCCGCACGGACGCCGGAGTGCACGCGACGGGTCAGGTCGTGCACGTCGACGTCGTCCCGTTCGAGCCCGGTGCGCCGGGCCGGATTCCGGTGGACGAAAAGGGAATCCCGGACCTGACGCGGATGCGCGGCCGCTGGAACAAGCTTTTGCCCGCCGACGCCCGGGTACTCGAGGCCCGCGTGGCTCCGGATGGGTTCGATGCGCGGTTCTCGGCTATTCGCCGGCATTATCGGTATCGGGTCTCAGATGCCCCGTGGGGCGTCGATCCCTTGCGGCGCACCGACACTCTGGCCTGGGGCCGTCCACTGTCGACAGAGCGGATGAACGCCGCTGCCCAGTCGTTGTTGGGGCTGCAGGATTTCGCCGCGTACTGCAAGCAGCGCGAGGGCGGCACGACGATCCGCGAGCTGCAGCGTCTGGAGTGGACCCGGATCGACGAGCACCTGCTGGAAGTCCGGGTCAGCGCGGACGCGTTCTGCCATTCGATGGTCCGGAGCCTGGTCGGGGTGTTGCTGCTCGTGGGGGACGGGCGGCGCGGAACCGAGTGGCCGGGCGAGGTTTTGGCGAGCGGGGCGCGGGACAGCGCGGTCGCTCCGGCGCACGGATTGACGTTGACGGCGGTGGATTACCCGCCGGACGAGCTGCTGGCCGCGCGGGCGGAGCAGACGCGGAACGTGCGGTCGTCGACCGAGCTTTAGGCCGGGTCGACGGTAAAAGAGCAGGTCACTGATGATACCAAAGTGGTATCATCAACCTCATGGCGATGACCTTGCGGTTGAACGACGAGTTGGAGCGTGCGCTCGCGTTGCTTGCCGAGGCGGACGGGGTGAGCAAGCACGAAGCGGTGGTGCGGGCGATCGCGGACGCCGCGGCCCGCCGGGTCCGGGACGACCGGGTTCGCGACCTTTCCAGCGAAGGCCGTGCCCGCTACGCCTCCCTGCTTGATCGCCTGGCGCAGTGATCGACTACCTGACGCTCGACGATCTGCTCACGCTGGCGGGCGATCTCGGGGTGCCCCGGATGCGCGATCTGGGCTTGCTCGACGCGGCGGCGCACCGGCCGCAGTCCTCGCTGATGGGGCAGGACGCCTATCCGGATCTGCACGAGAAAGCCGCGGTGCTGCTGGAATCCATCGTCCGGAATCACCCGCTGATCGACGGGAACAAGCGGCTGGGCTGGATGTCGGTGTACGTCTTCTACGGGCTGAACGGTTTCGACCTGGACGCGCCGGAGGACGAGGCGTACGACCTGGTGATCGCGACCGCGACGGGGACTTTGCCGTATCAGTCGGTTGCTGACCGGCTGGCGGAATGGGTGAGCGCCATCGACCTCCCGCCGAATGTGAAGGTCTGGACCGAGGCCGAGCATCGCAAACTGTGAAAAGGCCTCCTTGCCGAAGTTCCGGCAAGGAGGCCTTTTCGATGTTCTGACGGTTCTCAGTCGCCGCGGCGAACCGGGCCGAGCAGTTGCTGTTCCTTCTGCGTCGTGACCAGCCGCAGCGGACGCCACAGGTTCGTGCCCAGCGCGACGACCTGGTCGTCCTTCAGCGTGGTCAGCTGGCGCATCATCTGCGGCGGCAGACGCCAGATGCGGGCGGCCAATTCGGCCTGTCCGGCGGGCAGTCGCTGCATCAGCACGAGATCCGCCGCGTTCGCCGTGGTGCCTGCCTGCGGGTGCAGGTACGGCAGCACGTACACCGTGGTCTGCCACGGCGACCGGGGCGGGAACAGGTCCTGCGGGGTCGGGCCGCCGTCGGTCACCACGAGCAGCGGGGCGTCCTCGGACGGGCGCGGCAGTTCGACCGGCGAAAGCCGGCGGATCTGCACCAGCGGCGACGGGCGCCCGTCGCGGCTTCCGGCGGCCTGCTGCAGCACCTGCCACGCCGCAGGACGTCCGGTGGCCACGACCACCCAGGCACCCGTCGCCATGGCGCGCATCGCGACCTGGCGGGCCAGGTAGAGGCCGCCGACGAGCACGATGCGGGTCGGCTGCGAGCGCAGCGCGGACACCGTCAGCGGTTCGCCCTTGAGACCGGAGCCGAGTACGACGCCGCCGCGGTCGCCGGACGGACTGATCGCGTCCAGCATCGCCGGGTCGACCGTGAATTCCGGGGCGACGCCGGCGTTTTGCCCAGCGTCCCGAACCCGAGCGCTCATGCCGCTCATGCCGCCGCCTCCTTGAGGAGTTTCACGCTGATTGCCCGCGAGGCGACGGCATGAATGACGATGATTCGCTTGCGAGCGGCGCTCATGCCGTCCCTCCGATCGGCAGCGTCGCGGAGAACGCCGAGACCTGCATGCCCTTCAACGGGGTCAGGTCGACGTCCAGCCGCTCCGCGATGCTCTGCAGCCGCTGGTCGGCCGCGTCCAGCTCACGCGGGTTGCGGGCGCTCAGCCGCACCACGCCGCGCAGGCCGATGCGGCCCTCGTCGGCGGACGGCGAGATCGCCATGGCGACCGTCGCGGACAGCGCGCGTACGCTGGTGAGCCCGTTGAGGCTGCCGCTGATCTTGCCCTTGGGCCAGCCGGTGATCGCGTAGCTGGAGTGCCCGATGCCGGCCGCGGTGACGCCGGTCCAGCTCTCCTGCAGGCTGACCTTCTCGTTCGAACCGGCGACCGCGGTGAGCTCGGCCGCCGAGATGCTGGCGCGCAGCAACTCGTCCGGGTCGAGCGGCCGGGTCGGCACGCCCTGGGATTCCAGCGCGTTGCGCACCCGCGACAGCGCACCGATCATCGCGCGGTGCGCGCCGACGACGCCGCCGCCGCGTTCCCGGATCGCCTCCGGGCAGCGCCGCGGGTCGAGCCGGACCGCGATCCACGTGGTCCGCCGGGCGGCCGCGGGCAGCGGGCCGAGCACCTCGAGGTAGGAGCTGAGCGCCGGGGCGTCCGCGGGCATCGCGGCCGAACCCGGGTAGCTGTGCCAGATCATCTGGATGGAGTCCAGCAGCACGCCGCGGTCTTCCAGGCACGGCGCGAGCGCGGACAGCGGAAGGCTGGGCGCGCCGCCTGCCTGGGAGATCATCGCCGGCATCGGCTCGACGAGCAGGACCGCGGTCCAGGTGCCGTCGTTCCAGGCGATGCCGACTTCCTGCCGTTCGTGGTCGACGGCGTGCGCCACCACGAGGTCCGGCACGGCCAGCCGCAGCAGGCTGACGCGCGCGTCCTCCGGGCCGGTGACGGCGCTTTCCTCGGCGAGTTCCTCGATGCTGGTCGGCGGCGGAGGGGTCGCCACGCGGCCGTGCGAGCGGAACCGGTACCGCAGCGTCAGCGAAAGCCACTGGGTGAACCAGCGTCCGCCGACGCGCAGGAACGCGAGGATCAGTCCGAGCGCCGCGACGCCGATCGCGACGTACTTGAGCTGCATGTTGATCGCGAGCAGCACGAGGCCGATCGCGACGCCGACTTCCAGCACGACGAGGTTGACCACGGGTAGCGGGCCGAGCGAGATGCCGCCGGAGCGCCGTCGCGAGGGCGGGGCCATCCGGAGCGCGGTCGCGGCGCCGCCGGTCGGTGCGGGTTCGCTGCTTTCGGGGCCGCCGCCCGGTCCGCCGGGACCGCCAGGGCCACCCGGGCCGCCGGGACCACCTGGGCCACCGGGTCCGCCGCCGCCGGGACCACCCGGTCCGCCGGGTCCGCCGCCGCCAGGGCCGCCCGGTCCGCCGGGGCCACCGCCGCCGGGTCCACCGGGTCCGCCCGGTCCGCCGGGACCGCCAGGTCCGCCCGGACGGGGACCGCCAGGACGTCCAGTGCGCGGGCCGGTAGGCCCACCGGGTCCGCCTGGCCCACCAGGACCTCCGGGATTGGGTCCGCCGGGACCGCCGGGCTTAGGACCGCCCGGGCCTCCGGGACCACCGGGGCCGCCAGGCTTGGGTCCGCCGGGCCCAGGCGCGCCGGGGCCGCCGGGCTTGGGAACTCCGGGCCCGGGAGTGACCGGCCCGCCAGGCCGTCCGGGACCGCCAGGTCCTCCGGGACCGCCAGGACCAGGACCACCGGGCCCGCCGGGAACGGGAGTGCGAGGGGGCATGCCGGGACCGCCGGGAGCCGCACCGGGTCCGCCGGTTCTGCCGGGCCGCTGCGGCGGACCCGGGGGACGTCCCCCGGGAGGCGGTGGCGGTCCCTGCGGACCAGGCGGACGTGGAGGCGTGCTGACGGACATCCGCGCGTTCTCTTCCCCTCGTGAGTGCTGCGTACCCGGAAAGCCGGTCCCGGGATGCCTGACCCTAACCGGAGTTGGTAGAAACCCCACACCAGACGGTCCCCGTACGGCTATCCTGCGGAACCGTACCGCGACGGGGAGGACTGTAGGTCGAGAATGCCATCAACACCCACGACTAAGTCTCAGGTTCAGGCATACAAGTTCGTCCTGCGCAGGATGCAGTCCGCGCTGGTCCGCCGCGACGCGGTGATGTTGCACGACCCGATGCGCTCGCACGGGCGCGCGACCGCGGTCGGCGTGATCCTCGGCGTGCTGGGCGCCGTCGTTTTCGTGCTGTGGGGCCTGTTGAGCCCCGCGCCCGCGGTGCCGTCGTCGGACAACATCGTGATCGGCGAGCAGTCCGGCACCGTGTACGTCGTCACCGGGAATCCGGCACGGCTGATCCCCACGTTCAACCTCGCGTCGGCGCGGCTGATCCTGATGGCGCAGAAGCAGCAGAGCACCCAGGGACAGCCGGGCGGCGGCCAAGGCGGCCAGCAGCAGGCGGCCGAGGTGAAGAACCCGACTGTCGTCTCCGATGAACAGTTGAAGAACATGCCGCGCGAGAAGCTCACCGGCATTCCGGACGGGCCGCAGCTGCTGCCGTCGGCGGACCAGCGGATCACCCCCAACTGGGCGGTCTGCGACGAGGTCGTGCTCGACACGTCGCTGCCGCAGCCGGACTCCGTCAACAAGACGAACACGGACGTGATCGCCGGCATCGACAAGCTGGGCGGCGAACTGCAGGAGAACCAGGCGCTGCTCGGCGACGCGGGCAACGGCAAGACCTACCTCATCTACCGGCTGCCCGCGACGCAGAGCCGGCAGAACGCGAACACCGTGCGCGCCGAGGTGCCGTCCGGCTCCAACGACCCGGTGCGGTCCGCGCTGCATTTGCCGACGAAGTCGCGCAAGGTGTCGCAGGCTTTGCTGAACGCGATCCCCGAGGTCACCAAGCTGACCCCGCCGCTCGTTGCCGACGAGGGTTCGACGCCGTCGAGCAGCTTCGACGGCCTGACCGTCGGCAACGTCTTCTCGACCCAGCCGACCGGCGGGGCGCAGGAGTTCTGGCTCATCGCGAAGAACGGCATCCAGAAGGTGTCGCCCGCGGTCGCGGACATCGTCCGCACGGCGAAGAGCGGCGGCACGGCCACCACGCCGACGCTGGGCCTCGACAAGATCAACAACGTCAAGGTGCTGCAGCAGGGCGACGCCGGCTACGTGAAGGTCGACAACTACCCGCAGGTCGTCCCGACCGTTCTCGACGCCACGCAGGGTTCGCCGGTGGCGTGCCTCGGCTGGACGCTCAACGCCGACCACAGCCAGGCGCACACCTCGGTCTACATCAACAAGCAGATCCCGGTGGAGAAGAACGCCGACGGCACCTCGAAGATCATCAGCGTCGGCAACACCGGCCCGAACGGCGTGCCGATCACCGGCTTCTACATGCCGACCGGGTACGGCGCGGTGGTGCAGTCGGCCACCGAATCGAGCGCGACGTTCAACAAGGGCCCGATCCAGCTGATCTCCGACCGCGGCATCCGCTACGGCGTGCCGGACGCGGCGACCGCGGAGGAGCTGGGGCTGAACAACCGGCTGCCGGCGCCGGAGTCGATCATCGGCCTGCTGCCGACCGGGGCGTCGCTGAACGTGCAGAACGTGATGAAGCAGTTCGATTCGGTGCCGATCGACCCGAACGCGGGCTCGTACAAACCGCAGGCGGCCGGACAGCAGCAACCCGCTGGGAACTGACGGCGGGTCCCGTCCGTCACACTCGGACACGCACCGGGTGAGCGGAGGGACGAACGTGGCAGCGCCGGGAAGCAGTCCGGGAACAAGCGCCGTGCGGATCGACGGCGCGGTCGTCGGCGGCTACGCGGCGAAAGTCGCGCGGGCGGCCGACGAACTGGAGACCGCCGCGGGCGAGGTGGGCGCGGGAGCGACCACCGCCGAGGCGTACGGCGAGGTGGCCGCGCGCCTCGGCGTGCCGGAGTCGTACGCACAGGCTTCGCAGGCGTTGCGCGGCCAGCTCACCGCCGGGGTCGCCGCGCTGAGGTCGGTCACCGCGGCGCTGGAACAGCTCACCACGGGCCACGCGGAGAGGGACGCCGACGCGGCTGAGCGGATCGAGCGCGCCGGGAGGATCTCGTGACGGAGCCGTCTTTGGCGTACGTGACCGAGCTCGCCCGCGAGCTGGGCGTGACGGATCCGGTCGCCGCCTACTACCAGCCGCTCACCGGCCGCTGGGAGGAACTGGACGCGGAGGCCGAGAGCCTGCGCGCCGCGGCCCGCACGGCGGCCCGGGTGTCCACGGATCTCGCGGAGGACCTCGGCCGGATCGACGCGTCGTGGTCCGGCCCCGACGCGGACGCGTTTGTCGCCTATCTGGGCGAAATTCGCGCCGCGAGCGAGGGAGCGGAGGACGCGCTCGACGCCCTCGCCGGTTCGCTCGACCAGCTCACCGAATCGCTGCGCAAGATCGCGGGCGCGGCGGAGGAGGTGCTGGTCGACGCTGCCGACCTGCTGTCCGAATCGGCGATGCTGCCCAGCGGCGGCGCTTCCCGGGCGCGTTCGCAGATGCGGGAGACCGAGCAGTCGCTGAAGTCCTTGCACGAGGCGGCGGAGGACGTGCTGCGCGAGTTCGGCCGGCTGTGCTCCGGGGTGGACGCTCCGGCGGGGAGCCCGTCGAGCATCGAGCTGCGGCACCACTATCCGGCGGAACAGTTCCGGCTGCACGACGCTGACGGGCCCGCGAGCGCTCCGGCGAATGTTGCGTCCGGGACCAGTCCGTCGGCCGACGCCGGAGAGTCCACAGTGGCCTCCTCGGCCTCTTCCGCGTCCTCTTCGGACGATTCGGTGAGCCCGTCCGCCGCGGAGACTTCCCACCACGGCAAGGAAACCGCCGCCGATCCACGGCTGGAGCAAGGCCAGGCGGGCCTCCCGCCCGTCGAACCGGTCGCCCCGGCTCCGCAGGGCGCGGCGGCGAATCAGGGCTCGGGCACGTCGATGATGCCGATGATGGGCTTCGCCGGAATGGGCGGCGGGGGCGGTGGCGGAGGAAGCTCGCAGCACAAGCCGAGGCAGCGCACGGCGGCGAAGACGTCCGAGATCTTCGGCGAGCCCGCGCAGGTGACTCCGCCGGTGATCGGCCAGGACCCGCCCGCGCGGCGGCCGGAGAAGGACGGGAAGCCGCCGAAACCCGGAAAATGACCAGGAAGGCCGCCGCCGCGACAATCGCGGCGAGCGGCCTTTTCCGTGCCCGAGACCGGGCACCCTCCCTTGCGGCTCAACCAAAAAGGCCGCTCCTCGCGACAATCGCGGCGAGCGGCCTCTTCGGTGCCTGAGTTATCGCGGAGGCGGTGCGCCGGACCGGTTCCGCCGGATCGTGTGCACCACGAACAAAGTGATCAGCAGCGCCGCCACCCCGCCGCCGGTGCCGGCGAGCGCGACGATCATCGGCGTCGAGCTGATGCCGTCGGCAGGCGGCAGCTTGGCCTCCTGCACCACCGGCTTCGGCAGCGCGAGGTTTCCGGTGTCGCCCGGCAGGTTCGCGGTGAGCGCGGCGACCGGGTCGATCACGCCGTAGCCGAGGAAGTTGTCCCGCCCGCCCGGAGCCGCCGGGTGCTGCGCGGTCGCCTTGAGCCGCTTGACCACGTCGCGCGCGTTCATGTGCGGGTACATCGAGCGGACCAGCGCGGCGACGCCCGCCACGTACGGCGCGGCGAAGCTGGTGCCCTGGATCGGCGACGGGTTGCCGTTCGCGATGGTCAGGTTCGCCAGTCCGGACGAGTGCTCCGCCGGGTCGAGCGACACGATCTTGGTGCCCGGCGCGGCGACGCCGACCCACGGGCCGTGCACGCTGAACGGTGCGACGCCGCCGTCTTCCTGGATGGCTCCGACGGACAGCACGTCGTCGGAGAACCACGGCGGCGTCACGACCGACTTCGGCTTGTTCGGGTCGGCCTGGTCGTTCTGCGGGCAGTTTTCCGAGACGTTGCCCGCGGCCGCGACGACCACGATGTCGCGCTCAGCCGCGTAGTGCACCGCGGCTTGAACCTTGCGCTCGCCGTCCTGGATGTCGCCGGGCGCGGTACCGGCGCGGCAGTGGTCGACCGACATGTTGATCACGCCGATCCCGCCGCGGTCGGCGATGCCGCGAATGATTTGCGCGAGCGTGTTCAGCGTGCCCGCGGTGCCCTCTTTCTGCAGTTGCCGGTTGTCGCCCTTGTTGTCCTGCTGCGGCGCCGTGCCGCTTCCGCTGCCGGTGCCGCCGCCCGAGGACGGGGGAAGCTGGTTGTTGCTGCTGCTCGGCGGGGGCTTCTGGTTGTCGCCGCTCGCCGGCGGCTGGCCGGTCCCGCCGGACGGGGGAGACGAGGGCTGCTGCGGGCTGTCGTCCTTGGCGTAGTTCTCGCTCAGCTGCCGGTAGGACACGATGTGCGCGTCCGGGGCCACGCCGATGAAGCCGACGTTCGGGTCCTGCGGGTTGCCCGCGATGATCCCGGCGACCTCGGTGCCGTGGCCGTCGCAGTCCTGCAGGCCCGGGTCCGCGCCGTTGTCCGGGTTCGCGACGTAGTCCCCGCCGCTTTCCACCCGGCCCTGGAACCACGGGTGCGGCGTGACGCCGGTGTCGATGACGGCGATCTTCTGCTTGCCGCCGACCGATCCGGTCGCCGCGCGGACGATCTCCTGCGCCTTCGGCAACTGCAGGTAGTCCTGGCCCCACGGGCGGCCTTTGATCTCGACGTTTTGCCCGAGACTGCGCTGGACACAGTCGTTTTTCTTTTTGTACGTGGTGTCCGGGCGGCCGGAGTCGGCGGGCGGCGCGTCGCCGGGACCCAGCGGCGGCGGAGTGGCCCAGGTGCCCGCGGGCGCGTCCGCCGTCTGTGCGGACGCCGGAGCGGCGGCGAACGGGGACAGCAGCCCGAGTCCGGCCGCGAACAGCGCCACTCCGGCGCGGCCGGGGAGGCCGAGCCTGCGGGGGAAGGAACGCCGGGAGCCCATCGCGCGGCTCACTTGAGGTTGAGGTGGCGCAGCGTGGAGTAGAGGTCCATCACGCCGAGGGCGAGCGGCAGCACCACGGCGATGCAGATCGCCTCGATGATCTCCACCGTGCGCCGCAGCGGCGGCGAGAAGCGCTGGTCCGGGAAGACCACGCCGACCACGAGGGCGGCCGCGGCGATCAGGATCAGCGCGCCGAAGACGTACAGCAGCCGCTGCTCGGCGGTGGCGGAGAAGAACAGCCAGCCGAGCAGGATGCCCGCCGCGGCGACCATGCCGGTGGTGAGCAGCGCGATGGCCTGCGCGCCGTTGGCGTAGGCACGGGCGCGCAGCAGCAGGACAAGCGTGGCGACGACGCCGAGGATGACGCCGAAGACGTTCGGGGCGGTGGCCGCGAGGATCGCCGCGCCGGCCGTGGTGGCTCCGCAGCCGATCATCAGGCCGGTCATGTAGTCGTGCGCGACCGCGGTGCGCTGCTCGATCGCCTTGTAGTCCGGGAAGCCGGTGTCTTCCTTCAGTTCTTCCGCGGTGCTCGGCACGTACGGCAGCGGGAGCTTGGCGAGCCAGATGGTGGCGCGCGGCAGGAACGAGATGCAGCCCAGCGCGACGGCGACCGTGCCCGCCGCGACCGCCGAGGTGTCAGCGCTGGTCACGAGCGTCGCGACGAGGAAAGCGAGCGAGCCGAACACGCCCGCGGTGGCGGTGGCGATGAACACCCGGATACCCGCGCCGACGACCAGAATGCAGACCGCCGAGACGATCAGCACCAGCACCGCGCCGAGCAAAAGGTTTGCCCGGACGGACAGTCCCGGCACGATGTAGAACCCGCTCACGAAAGCCAGCGGAAGGCCGCCCGCGGAGGCGATCAGCACGCCGGTGGCCTCGGCCTGGTAGGCCTTGGCGAGCGTGGCGCCGACCGCGACGCAGGCGATCGCGCCGAGGCCGCCCGCGATCGCCGGGCCGAGTGCGGAACCGCCGTAGAGGGAACCGCTGAAGAACAGGGCGAGCGCGGAGAAGAACAGGGCGAGCCCGCCGGCGACGTGGCCGAACCGGCGCGCGGTCTCCTTCGTCCACGGGCGGAAGGTGTCCGGGTCGGACTCCGCGATGGCGTCGACCACGTCGTCGTACATCGGCGGCGGCGGGTTCTCGTTCCGCTTGCGCAGTTGCAGCAGCTCGCCGTCGACCACGCCGAGGGACGCGAGCGTCCGGCTCGGGTCGAGCGGCGCGTCGCCGAGCTTGGCCAGCGCCCACCCGCCGTGCCGGGCCCCGCCGTCCGGAGTGACCTCCTTGGCCATCTCCAGAAGCATGGGCAGCAGGTCGGCCACCGCCACGTCGGCCGGAAGCGCGACGTCGATGCGTGTCGTCGGTGCGACCACCGTGACCCTGCTGAATACCGTCGTGCCCGTTGCCACTAGATCCCCCGCTCTGAAAGACAGCTCCCGGGGGAACTTATACCGAACCTGGTGACAGGTTTCAGCGCGTGTCCGCAAATCGTCGGCGAAAATACCCGTACAGGCCCGGTTAGGCCAGACCGACCAGCGGGTTCCTCCGCCTGGTCCGTTTACTGTCGGTGGTGGTCCTTACACTCGGGCGCACTGGGAGGACGGGCCCCGCCGGGGGCCCGCGGAGGGGGTGCGAGATGCCGATCCGGGAGTTGGCCGGATTTCCGGGGCGACGTTCGATAGGTTGTCCCGCGCACCCGGGTGCAGGCGTCGAGCAGGAATAGAGGGGTCCTTCGAGATGAGCACGCTGCAGTTCAAGAAGTCGCCGCGGCTGGCCGCGCCGCGCCCGCCCGGCGGCGAGGTGCATCTCGAGCCGCCGCCCGAGGTGCCCCGCACGATCCCGGGAAGCATTGTCGCCAAGGCGATTCCGGGCGTGATGATCTTCGCGTCGCTCGGGATGATGGTTTTCATGTTCACGGCGGGCGGCGCGAAAAACCCGACCACGATCATGATGAGCGGCATGATGCTGATGGGCACCGTCGGCATGCTCGCCGGAGGCGGCGGCAAGGGCGGCGGCCAGAAGAAGGCCGAGATGGACGAGGACCGCAAGGACTACCTGCGGTATCTCGGCCAGATGCGCGACCGCGCCCGCGAGGCGATGGTCGACCAGCGCGCCGCCCTCGAATGGGTGCACCCGGATCCGCAGTCGCTGTGGTCGCTCGCGGCCAGCCGCCGGATGTGGGAGCGCAGGCAGAACGACCAGGACTTCCTGCACCTGCGTGTCGGCCGCAGCTCGCACCGCCTCGCCACCCGGCTGGTCCCGCCCCAGACCGGCCCGGTGGACGAACTGGAACCGATCGCCACCCTCGCACTGCGCCGGTTCGTGCGCGCGCATTCGATCGTGCCGGACCTGCCCACCCAGATCACCCTCCGCGGGTTCGCGGCGGTCAGCATGCAGGGCGAGCGAAGCCGCACCCGCGCGCTGACCCGCGCGATGCTGGCCCAGCTGGTCGCCTTCCACAGCCCGGACGACGTGATGATCGCGGTCGCCACCGCGGGCCGGGCGAAGGAGGAGTGGGAGTGGGCGAAGTGGCTCCCGCACACCCAGCACCCGACGCTGTCCGACGGCATCGGCCAGCTGCGCATGATGGCAGGCTCGCTCAAGCAGATCGAAGACTGGCTGGACGAGGAGCTGCGCGACCGGCAGCGGTTCTCCCGCAACGCGACGCCCGCCCCGGACCAGCCGCACGTCGTGATCATCGTGGACGACGCCGAGGTCACCCGCGAGGAGCAGATCATCCTCGAGGAGGGCCTGGTCGGCGTCACCCTGGTCGACCTTTCCGATTCGGTCGGCAACCTCGCCGCCCGGCGCGGCCTGCGGCTCGTGGTCGAGGAAGACCGGCTCGGCGCGCGCAGCGCGGGCGGGGTCGAGTGGTTCGGCCGCCCGGACAGTCTCAGCGTGGTGGAGGTCGAGGCGCTCGCCCGGCTCCTCGCGCCTTACCGCGTCGGCGGGGGCGGCGGGCAGGACGTCAGCGAGGAAGAGCCGCTGCTGTCCAACCCCTCGCTGCTGGAATTGCTCAGCATCCCCGGCGACCCGATGACGTTCGACGTCCAGCAGGCGTGGCGGCCCCGGCCGATCCGCGACCGCTACCGCGTCCCGTTCGGCGTCGGCGAGTACGGCCAGCCGGTGGAGCTGGACATCAAGGAAGCCGCGGCGGAGGGCATGGGCCCGCACGGCCTGTGCATCGGCGCGACGGGTTCCGGTAAGTCGGAGTTCCTCCGCACGCTGGTGCTGGGCATGCTGGCCACGCACTCGTCGAGCACGTTGAACTTCGTCCTCGTCGACTTCAAGGGTGGCGCGACGTTCCTGGGGCTGGACAAGGCCCCGCACGTGTCCGCGGTCATCACCAACCTCGCGGACGAGGTCACGCTGGTCGACCGCATGAAGGACGCGCTGGCCGGCGAGATGAACCGCCGCCAGGAAGCGCTGAAGAACGGCGGCAACTTCAAGAACGTCTGGGAGTACGAGAAGGCCCGCGAAAACGGCGCCGACCTCGACCCGCTGCCCGCGCTGTTCATCGTCTGCGACGAGTTCTCCGAACTGCTGGCCGCGAAGCCGGACTTCATCGACCTGTTCGTCGCCATCGGCCGGCTGGGCCGGTCGCTGCAGATGCACATGCTGCTCGCGTCGCAGCGGCTGGAAGAGGGCAAGCTGCGCGGTCTCGACTCGCACCTGTCCTACCGGATCGGCCTCAAGACGTTCTCCGCGGCGGAATCCCGCGCGGCGATCGGCGTGCCGGACGCGTTCGAGCTGCCGTCGGTCCCTGGTGGCGGCTACCTGAAGTACGACACCTCGACCCTGGTGCGGTTCAAGGCTTCCTACGTCTCGGGCCCGTACCGGCCCGCGGGCATCAAGGCGGCCGGTCCGGCCGCCACGGTGGTGCGCGCCGACAAACGGCCGCAGCTGTTCGTGCCGGACTTCGTGGAGCTGCCGAAGGAACCCGAGCCGGAACCGGTTGTCGAGGAAGAAGAAGCGCCGAAGAAGCAGGAGTCCGAAGAGGCGGTCGAGCCCAGCGAGCTGGACGTCATCGTCAGCCGCCTGATCGGGCAGGGCCCGCCGGCGCACGAGGTGTGGCTGCCGCCGCTGAACGAGCCGAACTCGCTCGACACGATGCTGCCGAACCTCAACCCCACCGACGACCGCGGCCTGTCCCCGGTCGGGTTCTTCGGCAACGGCAGGCTGCAGGTGCCGATGGGCATCGTCGACCGGCCGTACGAGCAGCGGCGCGACTTCCTGTGGGCGGACTTCGCCGGTGCGCAGGGCCACGGCGTCATCGCGGGCGGCCCGCAGTCGGGCAAGTCGACCATGCTCCGGACGCTGATCATGTCGATGGCGCTCACCCACACCCCCGAGGAAGCGCAGTTCTACTGCCTCGACCTCGGTGGCGGTACCCTCGCCGGCCTCGCGGACCTTCCGCACGTCGGCGGGGTCGCGGTGGCCCGGCGCGAGCCGGACAAGGCCCGCCGGATCGTGGCCGAGCTGACCACGCTGCTGACCGAGCGCGAAGGCCGGTTCGGGGCGCTGGGCGTCGACTCGATGACGGAGTTCCGCAACCGGAAGCGCCGCGGGGAGATCACGCCGGAGCAGGACCCGTTCGGCGACGCGTTCCTGATCGTGGACAACTGGCGGGCGCTGCGCGACGACTTCGAGGAGCTGGAGACGTCGATCACGCGGCTGGCGACGCAGGGTCTCGCCTACGGCGTGCACGTCATCATCTCGGCCAACCGGTGGGCCGACCTCCGGCCGGCGATCAAGGACATGCTCGGCACGCGGTTCGAGCTGCGCCTCGGTGACCCGACTGAGTCCGAAATGGAC
This sequence comes from Amycolatopsis sp. NPDC114503, assembly GCF_055633655.1. Taxonomy (NCBI): domain Bacteria; kingdom Bacillati; phylum Actinomycetota; class Actinomycetes; order Pseudonocardiales; family Pseudonocardiaceae; genus Amycolatopsis; species Amycolatopsis sp. NPDC114503. Next base: position 21,760 of record NZ_JBVKDT010000008.1, read on the forward strand.
CGCCGGATCGCGGTCAACGTGCCTGCCGGGCGGCCGGGACGCGGGCTCACCCGCGACAAGCTGCACCTGCTCACCGGTCTGCCGCGGATCGACGGGTCGAGCGACCCGGAGACGGTCGCGGCGGGCGTCGCGGACGCGGTCGCGAAGATCCGCGGGGCGTGGCGCGGCCGGGTGGCTCCGCAGGTGCGCCTGCTGCCGGAGATGATCACCTACGAAGAGGTCCTGCAGATCGACCAGAAGCGGGACACGAAGCTGGTCCCGATCGGCGTCAACGAGGAAGACCTGCAGCCGATCTATCTGGACTTCGACGCGGATCCGCACTTCTTCGCGTTCGCCGACGGCGAGTCCGGCAAGACGAACCTGCTGCGGCAGATCGCGCGCGGCATCACCGAGCGCTACACGCCGCAGGAGGCGGTGATCCTGCTGGTCGACTACCGGCGCACGATGCTCGGGTTCCTCGAGGGCGATTCGCTGCTCGGCTACGCCGTGTCGTCGGCGCAGCTGGACAGCATGGTCCAGGACGTGCACGGGTCGATGACGCGGCGGCTGCCGGGTCCGGACGTCACCCAGGAACAGCTGAAGACCCGGTCCTGGTGGACCGGTCCGGAGCTGTTCGTGATCGTCGACGACTACGACCTGGTGGCGACGCAGTCCACGAACCCGCTCAAGCCGCTGTCGGAGTTCCTCGCCCAGGCGAAGGACGTCGGCCTGCACTTGATCGTGGTCCGGCGCACCGGTGGTGCGTCGCGGGCGGCGTACGACCCGGTCATCGGCAAGCTCAAGGAGCTGGCGGCCACCGGCATGGTGATGAACGGTTCCCGCGACGAGGGCGTGCTGATCGGCAACATCCGGCCGAGCGCCATGCCGCCGGGCCGGGGCAACATGCTGAGCCGCAAGAACGGGAAGCAGCTCGTGCAGGTGTCGTGGATCCAGCCGGACTGACCGGCCGGGGAGGAGCCGGCGCGCTTGACCGAAGGGGTGCCCGGTGACGGTGCGGGTCGCGATCGACTTCGGGACCTCGAGCACCTGTGTCGTCGTGTCGGTCAACGGCCGCGAACCGCAGGTCGTGGTGATCGACGGGCAGCCGCTGATGTCCTCGGCGGTGTACGCGGCGTCCGACGGCACCCTGTTCGTCGGCCAGGAGGCCGAGCGGCAGGCTGCCGTCGACCCGGCGCGGTACGAGCCGAATCCGAAGCGGCGGATCGACGAGGGCGATCTGCTGCTCGGCGATTCGGTGCTGCGGGTCATCGACGTCGTGCACGCGGTGCTGGACCGGGCGGTCGCCGAGGCGCGGCGCGTCGCGGGCGACGCCGAGGTGGATCTGCTGGTGCTCACCCACCCGGCGGACTGGGGCGCGATCCGCACCCGGCTGCTGCGGCAGGCCGCGGGCAGGCTGGCGCGCGAGGTGGCGCTGGTGCCGGAGCCGGTCGCCGCGGCGGTGTACCACGCGGCCACCTTCGCTCCGGAAGCTTCGCCGGGCGGTCGGACGGTCGAGTTCTCCGGCCGTCCTGGCGACGCGTTGGCCGTGCTTGATCTTGGCGGCGGCACGGTCGACGTCAGCGTCGTCCAGCGGTCGCCGGAGGCCGCGCGCGCGGCCCGGGCGCCGGGCGCGCCGCCGCAGCGGGGCGGGTTCCAGGTGCTGGCCACGCGAGGCGACCCGAGTTTCGGCGGGGCCGACATCGACCAGGCGTTGCTGGAGCACGTCGGGTCGCTGGTGTCCGGCACGGATCCGCAGGCGTGGCGGCAGCTGGTCGAGGGCCGCGAGCTGGCCGAGCGCCGCCGTCGCCGGGTGCTGCGCCAGGACGTCCGCGGCGCGAAAGAGACGTTGTCCCGGCACACGTACACCGATGTGCCGTTGCCGCCGCCGTTCGCGGACGCGCACGTGACGCGAGCGGACCTGGAACGGCTGATCGGGGCTCCGCTCGGCCGGGTGGTCGAGCTGACCAGCGGCGCGATCGCCGACTCCGGCCTGCGCCCGAAGCAGCTCGCGGCGATCTTCCTCGTCGGCGGTTCGAGCCGGATCCCGATGATCTCCCGGCTGGTGCACGAGCGCACCGGCGTGGTGCCGACGAGCCTGGACCAGCCGGAGACGGTCGTCGCGCGCGGCGCGCTCCGGGCGGTGCTGCTGGAACCGGACCGCACCGGCGTGCTGCCCGGTTCGTCGATCCCGGGGCAACCCGACCACCGCACCGAGATCGTCCGCGGGGACGCGCCGACCCGGCGCAGCCTGCCGCCGGTGCCGAACGCGCTGAACGCGCCGCCGCGAAACGTTCCGGCGCCGCCGCGCGGGTTCTCGCCCGCCGATCCGGCCAGGGCGCCGCAAAGCGCGCCGTTCGGAGCCGTGGCGCCCCCGAGTCCACCGCGGACTGGACCGGGCAAGAACGCGTTGGGGCAGAACGGTTCCGGGAACGGAATATTCTCCGCTCCCGGGGCGGAGGGCGGTTCCGGAGGCAAGGCGAAGAAACGCCGCCGGTGGTTGCTGATCACCGCGGCGGTGGCGGTCGTGGCGCTGATCGCGGGCGGAGTCGTGTATTTCGTCAGCAGCGGGGACAACTCCGATCAGGGTCGTTCCTTCTCCCAATACGACTTCAGCCTCGTCGCGCCGAACGACTGGATCCAAACCACCGACGAGGTCGCGGACCGGCAGGTGATCCTGCACCCGCAGGACGCCGAGCGGGGCAACGATCTCGTGCTCGCGCAGGAGTTCGTCATGGACTACGACGCGACGGCGGACCGGCAGAAACTCGTCAGCGCTTTGCAGTCCGGGGTCACCGGAAACGCGAACTACACTGCGTTCCGCCCTGATCTGACCTACGGTGGCCGGAGCGTGATCGGCTACGTCGAGAGCAAACCGGAACGGATTACCGTCCGCTGGTATGTGCTCGTGCAGGGCCGGATCCGGGTGCACGTCGGCTGCCAGTACCAATCGCCGGCGGTGCAGCAGCGCGTCGACGCCGCGTGCGAGCAGGTGGTGCGCACGTTGAAGATCACCAGCTGAAGGAGCACTCGTGGCCTCCGAACCGGAATCCGCGCCGGCGGCATTCACCCGAGCAGGCCAGGACGCAGTCACTTTTTCGCGCCGCGTCGCGGGCACCGCGCTCGCGCGCAGCGAACGGCGCCGCGGCGAAAACCGGGAACTGCTGAAGGAGTTCGGCAGGCGGCGGCTTTCCGGAGCCGCGGAGCCCGCGCCGTCCGCGTTGCGCGGGGCCGCCCGCCGGTTCCGCGCGGCCCGCGGATTGCCGATGCCCGCGGAACCCGCCGCTGCCGAGCCGGTTCCCGTTCGTCCCGAGATTTCGCCCGAACAGACACGGACGAGTGAAGAGGACGAGGACTTTTCGCAGTCGCGAATCATGAGCCGGGACTCTTGAAATATTCCGGGAACCGGCTGTGCGTGTGCTAACCACGCTGGTGGACAAGGTTTTTTCGGGAGCACGCGGAGGCCGTTCACCCGGCCGTTGCCGGGCGGTTCCCTGATCCGGCGTTCACGCAAGCAACTACTTGAGAAGAAGTCGCGACAAGTGTGAACCGAACTGGCAATGTCTTCGTCGTAGGTGCAGTGCCGGAAACACCAGCCGGCGCGCACAACCACTCACGAAGGGGGTAGTTCCCATGGCTGGCGGCTTCACTGGGGATCCGAAGGAATTCACTCAGGCCGAGGGGCGCGTTGTCGACGCGACCGGCCGGATGAACAAGAACCTGGGCGACCTGCGCTCCAACATCGAAGCGACCCGCGCGGGCTGGGAAGGCGACGCGCAGCGTGCCTTCGACAACGTCATGCGCCGCTTCGACGACTGCGGTCGTGGCCTGAACGACGCTCTGCACCGCATCGGCACCCTGCTTCAGGAAGGTGGCTCGATGTACGCCAAGAGCGAGGCGGCGCAGCACGAGCACATCAACTCGCTCAACAAGGGCTTCGGCGTTCTTGGCTGATCGGGATCTTTCCCGTTCGGATTCGACTTCATCTTCATTCATTCTTCTGACAGGAGCTTGACATGCCTGACGGCCGCATTGTTGTAGACCCGGGTACGATCCACCGCGCCGCGGAGGACTGCACCGCCACCGGTAGCGAGCTGAAGAGCCTCTTCGACAACCTGAAGAGCGACCTCAACCCGCTGACCCACAGCTGGAGCGGTGAAGCGAAGGACCAGTACATCCAGGCCCAGAACGAGTGGGACCAGAAGTTCGACGAGTTCACCCAGCTTCTGGCGCAGATCGCCGCCGTGCTGCCGCAGATCGCGGACGGCTACCAGGCGACGGACCGCTCGGTGCAGAACCTGTTCTGAGCCACGCTCCGAAACCACGGCGGGCCAGGCACCTTCGGGTGCAGGCCCGCCGTTTTCGTGTGCGGGGAAAGATTTTCGCGGTTAGTGCGGGGCGTCGGCGGGATATTCTGGCTGGTCGTTGAGCACCTTGGCGCGGTGGCCGGCGCCACGGCGATCGCGCCGCCGATCGGGAACGGTTTCTTCGACCGCGGCTTTCTGGCTTGGCCGAGGGGAACCCGCGGTGCTCGGACGGCTTGAGCCAGCCGCCGTAAGGATGGTCCCGGCTGGCCTCGACCGCTGTTTCGTGTGCGGGAAAAGAATTCCGCTGCTCAGTGCGGAGCGCCGACGGAGTATTCCGGCTTGTCGTTGAGCACCCGCACGGTCACCTTCTTCGGCTGCCCGCCGACCTGCACCGTGCAGTCGAACGTGGCGCCGTTCTCGATCGTCTGCCCCGACGGGCACGCGACGTTCTTGACGTCCGGCTCGCCGTAGTTCTCGTTGAGCACCTTGGAAACGCCGTCCTGCAACGACTTCTGGTCAAGAGTGTCGCCGGAGAACACCCCGGTCGCCCACGAGATCCCGGCCGCGGCGGCCAGCACCACGACGACCGCGCCGCCGATCAGGAACGGTTTCTTCGACCGCGGTTTTCCTGGCTTGGCCGAGGAAAACGCGCCGAGACCGCCGTACTCGGACGGCTGGAACCCGCCGCCGTAAGGGTTTCCAGAGGGCTGCTGTCCCGGCTGGCCTTGCTGCTGAACCGGAGTCGGCTGGCTGTGCGCTTGACCGGGACCGCCGTACGGCTGGCCCTGCTGGCCGTACGGCTGGGCCGGATAACCCTGCTGCGGATACTGCGGAAACTGTTGCTGCGCCGGAGGTTGCGCCCACTGGCCGCCCTGCCGGCCGGAGCTGTCCACTTCGGACGGGTAGCCCGGCTGCTGCTGCGGAGCGTTCGTCCCCGGCTGCCACCACTGCGGCTGCCCCGGCGGCTGCTGGTCGGGAGGCTGGGTCATCGGAGGTCACCTCGGGGTTCGATGGGCGCGGCGGTCGGCGTGCGGGCGTGCATCAGCGTCCCTGCAGTTCGCCGAGCCGGCGGTAGAAGTCCTGTTTGGCCGCGTCGTCCGCGAGCACGGTGACCTGTGAGGCGTCCGGGATCGTCGGCAGGTCCGAGGCGGTGGCCTCGCCGGTGAACTTGAAGTCGTAGCGCAGTTCGACCTTGTGCCCGTCGCCCTCGAACTTGGCCGCCATCGTGAACTCGGCGAGCGAACCGTCCGGCTTCAGCGTGATCGTGCTCGGCACCACGGCTTTGCGCAGTTCCGGGCCGACCTCGTTGACCACCTTGTCCGGGAGCAGTTCGACGCGCCGGTCGAGGAAGATCGAGAACGGCACGTTCACGGTCAGCTGCTCAGTGCCGTCCGCGGAGCTCTTCGCGCCGCGCAGCGCTTTCTTGTCCGCCTTGTACGAGCTGTCGACCGAGTCGCCCATCTTGCACGCGATCTGCACCCCGCCCCACGCGCACGGCTGCACGAGCCCGGCCTCCGGCTTGGGCATCGACACCCACGGCGTCGGCGCGAGCGATTTGTAGGCCGGTCCGAGGTAGAGGTACTCGACGGTGCCGTCGGCCGGAGTGAACGAGTCGAGGAACTCGTTGGGGTTCTTCTGCGACCGGTTGTGCACGATGCGGCTCTCCGGGCTGCCGGTGCGCGCGGAGGTGACGATGTTGTGCAGGTACTTGTCGTCGAACTTGAAGTACCGGTCCGCGGAGTTGGTCACATTGCGCGGGTCGACGATCGTGTCCCCGAGCTTCGCCATGGCCTTCTCGAACTTCGCGCCGACGTACGCGGCGGCCTGGTCGCCGTCGGGCAGCGCGGTGCCGGCGCGGGCCTGCCCGCACGCGGTCGCGAGCGCCAGCACGGCGGCGACGGCTCCCGCCGTCCGTACGGCTGCGATCGTCCTCGCTCGTGTCTTCAACTGCCGTCCCCAGATGCTCGTCGTGCTCGCGCGGCCGCGCGTTCGAATCGTCTCATCCTGGTACGACCCGCGCGGCGGCGTGGTGGTTCCGGGAAGCGGTCAGGTACGCTGTGACCGGCCGACGAGGCGCCTTCGCACCCCCGCTGCACAAGAGGCGGGACCACAGGGGTATCTTCATATGTCGTTGTGCGTTGCGGCGCGTCAGCGCTCGGCCCGCACATTACCCACACGCAATGACGACGAGGTAGACCCTTGCCCACGTACAGCCCCAAGCCCGGCGACGTCACTCGTGCCTGGCACGTGATCGACGCCGAGGATGTCGTGCTCGGACGGCTCGCGACCGAGGTCGCCACGCTGCTGCGCGGCAAGCACAAGCCGACCTACGCCCCGCACGTGGACACCGGTGACTTCGTCATCATCGTCAACGCCGAGAAGGTCGCTCTCACCGGTAACAAGCGCGAGCAGAAGTTCGCGTACCGGCACAGCGGTTACCCCGGCGGCCTGCGGAAGCGCTCCTTCGGCGAGCTGCTCGACACCAAGCCTGAGCACCTCGTTGAGAAGGTGGTCAAAGGCATGCTGCCGAAGAACAAGCTCGGCCGCGCCATGGCCAAGAAGCTGAAGGTGTACGCCGGCCCGCAGCACCCGCACGCCGCGCAGCAGCCGCAGGCGCGCGAGATCACCAAGATCGCGCAGGTCGCGCAGTGAGTGAGGAACAGTTGACCAGCACCGAGACCGAGGTCGTCGCTTCGACCGAGACCCCCGCCGAGGCAGTGGCGACCAGCGAGTCCGCCGCCGCCCCGCGCCCGTCGCGTGCCGCCGGTGGCAACGCGCAGACGGTCGGCCGCCGCAAGGAGGCCGTGGTCCGCGTCCGCGTCGTGCCGGGTACCGGTGAGTTCAAGCTCAACGGCAAGTCCCTTGAGCAGTACTTCCCGAACAAGGTGCACCAGCAGCTCATCAAGGAGCCGCTCGTCACCGTCGAGAAGCCGGACTCCTTCGACATCTTCGCCAACCTCAAGGGCGGCGGGATCTCGGGCCAGGCGGGCGCGCTGCGTCTCGCCATCGCCCGTGCGCTGGTCGAGGTCGACGCCGACGACCGCCCGGCACTGAAGAAGGCCGGCTTCCTGACCCGTGACGCGCGCGCCACGGAGCGGAAGAAGTACGGCCTCAAGAAGGCCCGTAAGGCCCCGCAGTACTCCAAGCGCTGATTTTCGCGCTCTGGCGCAACCCTGGAAGCGCCCATCCGTCCATCGGATGGGCGCTTCCGGCGTTTTCCGGGCCTGGTGATGCGTTCTTCGCCACTGGCACGACTCTCTTGGGGTAGGGCAGGGGATCGCCCTTGCCGGGCCCGGCGCTAGGTTTGTCGAGGCCCGGCGCGCCCCGAGGCCGGTGAATCAAGACAAGGAGGTCGAGATGGCTCGACTGTTCGGCACCGACGGGGTACGCGGTCTGGCCAATGCCGACCTGTCCCCGGAACTGGCCCTGTCGGTCGCGGCGAGCGCCGCCCGAGTGCTGGCGGCGCACGACCGTTCGCACCGCCCGGTGGCCGTGGTCGGCCGCGACCCGCGCGCCAGCGGCGAGATGCTGGAGGCCGCCGTGGTGGCGGGCCTCGCGTCGGCCGGTGCGGACGTCCTGCGGCTCGGCGTGCTCCCGACCCCCGCTGTCGCGTACCTCGTGGGCGCGCTCGACGCGGACCTCGGCGTGATGATCTCCGCCTCGCACAACCCCATGCCGGACAACGGCATCAAGCTTTTCGCCGCAGGCGGGCACAAACTGCCGGACAGCATCGAGGACGAGATCGAATCCGGCCTCGACGCGACCGGCGTCACCCGCCCGACCGGCGACGGCGTCGGCCGGGTCACCGACGTCCCGGACGCGCTCGACAAGTACATCGAGCACCTGCTCGCCGCGACGCCGCATCCGCTGGCCGGCCTGAAGGTCGTGGTGGATTGCGCGAACGGCGCGTCGTCCGCGGCCGCGCCCGAGGCGTACCGCCGGGCCGGAGCCGAGGTCGTCGCCCTGCACGCGGAGCCGGACGGCCTCAACATCAACGACAGCTGTGGCTCAAACCACCCCGATCTGCTGCGCGCGGCGGTCGTCGAACACGGTGCCGACCTCGGCATCGGCCACGACGGAGACGCGGACCGCTGCGTGGCCGTCGACGCCGCCGGCGAACTGGTGGACGGCGACCAGATCATGGCGGTCCTGGCGCTGGCGCTGGCCGAAGAAGGCGCGCTGGTGAAGGACACCCTGGTCGCGACCGTGATGAGCAACCTCGGCCTGCACCTGGCGATGAAGGCACACGGCATCACGGTCGTCACGACTGCGGTGGGTGACCGCTACGTGCTGGAGGAACTGCGCGCGTCGGGCCTGGCCCTCGGCGGCGAACAGTCCGGCCACGTAGTCCTCCCCGCCCACGCCACCACCGGCGACGGCCTGCTCACGGCGATGCGCCTGATGGCCCGGATGGCCGCGACGGGCAAGCCGCTGGCAGAACTGGCCGCGGTGATGAACCGGCTCCCGCAGGTGCTGGTCAACGTCCCGGTGGCGGACAAGGCGGCGGTGGCTGGGTCGGCTGAGGTCCGCGACGCCGTAGGCGAGGTCGAAGCCGAACTCGGCGAGGAGGGGCGCGTCCTGCTGCGCCCGTCCGGAACCGAACAGCTGGTGCGGGTGATGGTGGAAGCCCCGGCTCACGACACGGCTCAGGCCGCGGCGGATCGGCTGGCCGGGGTCGTGTCCGCGGTCTCCTGACCGAACTGCCCGAATCGCTGCGCTCCTCGTCACTCTCCGGGTACATTCCGTAGACGAGTGTCCGGCACCGCCGACGGCTTCCGTGCGTCCAAGGTCCGGAAGCACTGGGCAGTCGAGGAGGGGCGAGCGTGGGGAACCGACAGAATGTCGATCCGCAGATGCTGGAGACGGCGGGCGGATTCGTGCGGGACGCGGCGAAGGACCGGCTGCAGACGACGCTGCCCGCGTTGAAGCAGCTGCAGATCACCGAAGCGGACTTCGGGCGGAAGCACCACGGCTCGTTCCAGCTGTACAAGACCGGCATCGAGGCGGTCGGCAAATGCGTCGACAGCTACGTGAAGGCGTCTGAGGACTTCGGGAACAACCTCGGGTCGGCGAGCAAGAAGTACACGTCCAACGAGGCGAGCAGCTCGGACTCCATCACTAAGAGCGGCAAGCGCTGATGGCCGAGCGCAGCGGGAACTTCCCGACCTTCCAAGAGTTCCAGCAGTTGATGAACGACCCCAGCATCGACAGCAACACCAAACGGGGTCTGGCGCTTCGCTACTTCGACTACGTCGAGGACGAAGACGACGACGGCGAAGCGCAGAGTTACGGCTTCCAGAGCGACGAAGACCGCAATCATTGGCGCGACTACTACAAGGACAAGCTGTCCATCTCCGAAGGAGACATGGACTGGGAGTGGTCGAGCAAAGGCGACGTCTACGACTGGTACGGCAAGGCTAAAGACCAAGCCGACAAAGGCGCGAAGGCGGCACAGGACAAGCAGCAGCAGGCGGTCGACGGCGACAAGCAGAAGCTGAAAGACCAGGGGGCCAAGAACACCGACACCGACCCGGGCGTCGCGAACTCGAACGAGATCCTCGATCTCGGTGTCTCGGGCTTGCAGCCGTTCCGGAACCTTCTGCCGCTCTACAACCGCGCCCGCGGTCTCGTCGCGCAGAACCTTCCGGAGCATCCGTTCCAGCCGCACGTCGGCGATCCGTTCGACGAGCAGCGGGACATCCCGTTCGACAAATTCAAGGCCGCCGCCAAGGAATTGACCGACGTCAACGCGTCCATTGTGGACGCCGCGGCCGACCAGGACAATCGGATGGCGACAGTGTTCGCCAACTGGTCGGGCAACGCGCGGGATTCGGCTCAGCAGTCCTGGAAAGGGATCACCGACGGCACCAAGGCCGTCGAGCAGACCCTGAAGGACGGGGCGGGCCTGATCGACCGCAGCATCGCCTCGATCGCGAAGCTGATCCGGGCGAAATGCCAGTGGCTGCAGGATTACTACATCACCGAGTACCCCAACAAGGGCGACTTCTCGCCCGGCGACATCGACCGGTTGATCCGGGTCGCCGAGATGGGCCGCAACGCGAGCGACGACGACTTCAAGCATTTCGTTCGGCTGATGCCGAAGGACATGCAGGACAAGATGAACGAGGACAGCTGCGACCTCAACGACGACACCAAGGACGCCGGGCAGGAGTGGGCCAAGAAGTGGCTCGCCGGGTTCTGCGGCTTCATGGACAAGCACGTCACCAACTGGCAGCAGGTCTGCGAGCACACGCGCACCAGCGTCGACCAGGTGTGGAACGAGCTGGGCGCTTCGCTGGGCAAGGCCCGCGAGGATCTCTTCACCACGTCGTCGAAGCCCGCTGACCAGGGCGGCGGGAAGCAGCAGTCGGACGGGGGCGGCCAGCAGACCACGCCGTCGTCCTCCGGCGGCGGTGGCAAGGACTCGGGAATGCCGAGCACCGGCGGCTCCGGGCCGACCCCGGCCGCGGCGCAGACACCCAAGATGCCGGAAACGCCGCAGACTCAGCCGCAGCCGGCCGAGAACCTCAACCCGGTCACCCACCAGCCGCTCGAGGTCGATCCGAAGACCGGGCAGCCGTACCCGATCGACCCGAAGACGGGCGCGGCGCTCAAGCCCGAAGAACCCGAGACGATGACCGTCGAGCACGACGGGCACAAGATCTCCATGTCCGAACCCGGCAAGGACGGGCACATGGGGATCAGCGTCGACGACGGAACGGGCAAGCAGAAGACCTACGACCTCGACTTCGGCGACCAGACGAAGCCCGGCGCGACCCAGCCGCCGGGGACTCCGGTGCCAGGCCAGCAGCATCCGGACCCGGCGACCGGGCCCGGCCAGCAGAGCCACGACGGCGCGCAAGGGACCGGCCAAGGGCACGACGGTGCGCAAGGGACCGGCCAGGGGCACGACGGAACTCCGGGTCAGGACGCCGCGAAGAACCAGGACGGCGCGCAGAAGTACCAGCCGGGTCCGGACGGCAAGATCCACATCCAGGACGGCAAGCTGTCGATCGTGGCCGAACGGCCGTCTGGAGCCGATGGCCCGACGGTCGTGACCATCGACGACGGCTCCGGGCACCCGACGAAGTACACCCTCGGCGACGACGGTGCGCTGAACCCGAGCGGCCACCACGCCGGAGGTGGAGCCGCGGTCGGCGGGCAGGCCACGCCGGGCGGGCCGACGCCTCCCGGGACGCAGGTGCCGGACGCAGCGGCAGCAGCGGGCCAGCCGGTCGCCGCTGCCGCCAGCCAAGGCGTACCGGATCAGGTCGCCGCGCAGGGCCACCAGGTCGTTTCCGAGCTGCCCGCCGCGCAGAGCCACCAGGCGGTGCCTGACCAGCTCGCTGCGCAGAGCCACCAAGCGGTGCCTGACCAGCCTGCCGCGCCAAGCCACCAGGCCGTTCCTGACCAGCCAGGCGCGCAGGAGCACCGGATCGTCCCGGGCCAGCCGCCCTCGCACGAACTGCCCGCGACATACGAGCCGGCACCCGCCGCGGCGGCGTCGGGACCGGACGAGTCGACGAGCGCCCAGTCCGTGCTCGACCCGTTCTCCTCCGACCCCGGGATCGGCACTGCTCCGCACGTCGGCCTCGGCGACACCGGCGACCCGATGGCGGCCTCGGCGGGCGATGCCCCGCCGACTGACACCTCGCAGCTCGGCACCGCGCCCGTGCATCACGAGGCGAGCGGCTCCGGCACCCCGGCGATGATGGGCGGCGGAATGATGGGCGGCCTGGGCAGTGCGCCGGGCGGCGGCGGAGGAGAGCAGGAACGTTCGTCGAGCGCGTACCGTGTCGACGGCGGTCTTTTCGGTTCGCAGTCCAACTCGAACCGGATCAGCGGTTCGTTGCTCGACGACGATCAGCCTGGCCGTTAGGACGGGGGAGGACGCGGTGAGCAGCGAAGACCTGGGGGCGGGGTTCCGCCACAAGATGGCCCAGATCGAACGCGAGGCGGAGGAACGGCTCGCGTTGATCGGCAGCCGGGTCCGGAAAGACCTCAAGGAAAGCAAAGAGGCCAGCGACAAGCAGCTGCGCACGGTCGGCCAGGTGATCGTCCGCGTGCAGGAGAGCGCTCGCCGCGCGGCGAAGGCCGGCGGCTGGGTGATGGAGTCGACCGTCGGCGAGAAGCCCAAGGGCGAGGTCAGCTTCGGCTTCGAAGACGACGAGGCAGAGAAGGAACGTCGCGCCGGCTACGTGCCCGCCGAGCCCGCTCCGGAACAGCCGAGCACGCCTTCGCCAGCTCCTGCTCCGGCACCGCCCGCCGCTCCGGCGTCGGGGCGGCATCGACGCGGCGTGCACCACGACGAGGACGACTACACCAACACCGACTGGCTGGCTACCTGAGCCGAACCGGCTGATCAGGCAGCCGGTTCCTCGTCCTCCGGAACCTCGATCGGCGCGCGCTTCACATCTGCGTCCAGCAGCGGCAGGTACTTGTCCGTACCCGTCAAATGCGTCAGGAAGAACGCCGTGAACAGCGCCTTCGTCAGCTGCTGAGTCGCGCGCTGCGGTTTGCCCTGCAGCAGCAGCTGGCTCCAGTGCCGCCCCTCCGTCACCGCCAGGTGCGACGACTTCGCCAGCGTCCGCAGCTGGACCGGGCCGCCCCAAGCTTGCGCGATGGCGTCCGCGTGGCCCACCGCCGGGGCCACCAGATCGCCGTCGACGGCCAGGTGCAGGCCGGGGGCGCTGATCACCTTCGCGGCGTCCGTCGCGGGCGGGAAAGTCTGTGCTGCGGCCACGGTCGCCACCGCGCGGACCTTCGGGCGGGCTTCGTCGCCTGCTCCGGCGGACTGGGCGGCTGCCAGGACCGCCGAGCCGCCGCCGGTGGAGTGGCCTGCGAGGCCAAGCTTCTGCGGGTCGACGCTGATGCCGTCCGGGCCCAGGCGGACCGTGGCGATGACGTCGAGCGTCGTCAGCAGGTCGCCGGCCAGCAGGCGGTGCGACGGGAGCGGGCCGAGCTGGGTCGCGGGGGCCGCGGCTACTACGCCCCAGCTCGCGAGATGGTGCAGGAGCTGCCGGTAGCGGGTGGCCGGCTGCATCCAGCCGTGCCCGAACGCGACGGCGGGCAGGCCAAGGCCTTGGCGCGGGGTGAACACGACGCCGGGCAGTCCGACCAGGGCGAGGTTGCCGCGCAAAACCTCGTGGGGTCCCGGGTGGGACAGCTCCGTGAGCAGCTGCTTGGGCTTGCTGGCCATGCGCGTGACCTTACTGCCCGTGCCCCGCACCGGCCCGGTGCGCCACCCCGATCGGTTTAGGGGTCCGCCGCCACACTGAGCGAAGACCCGGTCAACGGTTGTCCGCGCGGTCGCTCGCCCAGCTCAGCGGCACTGAAAAGCCCGCTCTAGGGACCGGAGTAGGGGACTGGACTTGTCTCGTTACGCTAGTTCGCGTGTGTGGAATCGTGGGATACGTCGGACACCGCCCGGCTCTGGACGTCGTGCTCGGTGGGCTCCGCCGCATGGAATACCGGGGCTACGACTCGGCTGGCGTGGCGGTGCTGGACGGCGCCGGCGCGCTGACAGTCGAGCGCAAGGCCGGCCGTCTGGCCAACCTGGAAGCCCGGCTCGACGAGGTCGGCCGCGACGCGTTCGCGGGCACCGCGGGCATGGGCCACACCCGCTGGGCCACGCACGGGGCCCCGATCGACCGGAACTCGCACCCGCACCGGGACACCACCGGTCGCGTCGCGGTGGTGCACAACGGCATCATCGAGAACTTCGCCGCGTTGCGCGCCGAACTCGAGGCCGCGGGCATCGAGATGGCCAGCGACACCGACACCGAGACCGCCGCGCACCTGGTTTCCCTCGCCTACACCGAGGGCGACACCAAGGGCGACCTGCCGGCCAGCGTCGCCGCGGTGTGCCGTCGGCTGGAGGGCGCGTTCACGCTCGTCGTGACGCACGCCGACGAGCCGGACACGATCGTCGCCGCGCGCCGGTCGTCGCCGCTGGTGGTCGGGGTCGGCGAGGGCGAGCATTTCGTCGCTTCCGACGTCGCCGCGTTCATCGAGCACACCCGCGAGGCCGTCGAGCTGGGCCAGGACCAGCTGGTCGTCATCACCCGCGACGGTTACGAGGTCACCGACTTCCACGGCGACGCCGCGCAGGCCAAGCCGTTCACCGTCGACTGGGACCTGTCAGCCGCCGAAAAGGGCGGCCACGAGTACTTCATGCTCAAGGAGATCGAGGAGCAGCCGGAGGCGCTGGCGAACACGCTGCGCGGCCACTTCGAGGCCGGCCGGATCATCCTCGACGAGCAGCGCATCTCCGACCAGGACCTGCGCGACGTCGACAAGGTTTTCGTCATCGCCTGCGGTTCGGCGTATCACTCCGGCCTCGTCGCGAAGTACGCCATCGAGCACTGGTGCCGGCTGCCGGTCGAGGTGGAGCTGGCGTCGGAGTTCCGCTACCGCGACCCGGTTCTCGACCGCGACACGCTCGTCGTCGCCGTCTCCCAGTCCGGCGAGACCGCGGACACCCTCGAAGCCGTGCGGCACGCGCGCGAGCAGAAGGCCCGCGTCCTCGCGGTCTGCAACACCAACGGCGCGCAGATCCCGCGCGAGTCCGACGCGGTGCTGTACACGCACGCCGGGCCGGAGATCGGGGTCGCTTCGACCAAGGCGTTCCTCGCGCAGATCGCCGCGAACTACCTCGTCGGCCTCGCGCTGGCGCAGGCTCGCGGCACGAAGTACCCGGACGAGGTCGCCCGCGAGTTCGCCGAGCTGGAAGCCATGCCGGCCGCGGTGCAGAAGGTGCTGTCCACTGTGGACCAGACGCGCGAGATCGCGCGGCGCATCTCCGACTCGCGCGCGGTGCTGTTCCTCGGCCGCCACGTCGGGTTCCCGGTGGCGCTGGAAGGCGCGCTGAAGCTGAAGGAACTCGCGTACATGCACGCCGAGGGCTTCGCGGCGGGCGAGCTGAAGCACGGTCCGATCGCGCTGATCGAAGAGGGCCTGCCGGTCGTCGTCGTGATGCCGTCGCCGAAGGGCCGGGCGGTGCTGCACTCGAAGCTGGTGTCGAACATCAGCGAGATCCAGGCGCGGGGCGCGCGCACGATCGTGATCGCCGAGGAGGGCGACGAGACCGTGCGCCCGTTCGCCGACGAACTCATCGAGGTGCCCGCGGTGCCGACGCTGCTGCAGCCGTTGGTTTCGACCGTTCCGCTGCAGGTGCTGGCCGCGGAGATCGCGAGTTCGCGCGGGTACGACATCGACAAGCCGCGTAACCTGGCGAAGTCCGTCACTGTCGAGTAGCCGGGGGCCGCCGTGCAAGGAATCTGGACTACGGAACGGATTCGCGCGGCGGAGGACCTGCTGCTCGCGCGCACTCCGGACGGCGAGCTGATGCGCCGGGCCTCCTTCGGCCTCGCCGCCGAGGTGGCCGGGTTGCTGGCCGAAAGCACCGGAGGCGTCTCCGGTCGACGAGTCGTCTTGCTCGTCGGTTCGGGCAACAACGGCGGCGATGCCTTGTGGGCTGGCGCTTTCCTGCGTCGGCGCGGGGTCGCGGTGGCTGCGGTATTGCTGAAGCCGGAGAAGGCGCACCCGGCCGGATTGGCTGCACTACGGCGATCTGGCGGTCGGGTAGTGTCCATTGCGGATAGTCCACAGTGGATCGAAAAGGCGGACGCCGTCGTGGACGGCATCGTCGGTATTTCCGCCCGCGGCTCGCTGCGTCCGGACGCAGCTGAGCTGGTCGCGCAGATAGAAGCGCCCGTAGTGGCGGTGGATTTGCCGAGCGGCGTCGACCCGGACACCGGCGCGGTCGACGGCCCGCATGTCACCGCCGCGCGCACGGTCACGTTCGGCGCGCTGAAACCCGTGCACGTGCTGGCCCCGGAGGAATGCGGCGAAGTCGTGCTGGTGGACATCGGCCTGCGGCCTTGGCTGGACGAGCCGGATCTGCAACGCCTGGATCTGGCCGACGTCGCCGAGGCGTGGCCGATTCCCGGGCCGGAGGACGACAAATACACCCAAGGCGTCGTCGGCATCGCGGCCGGATCGGCGACCTATCCAGGCGCGGCGGTGCTGGCGTCCGGCTCGGCGGTCCGCGCGACCGCGGGCATGGTCCGCTACGCCGGGCACGCGGCGGACGTCGTGCGCTCGCGCTGGCCGGAGATCGTCGCGACCGGCTCGATCACCGACGCGGGCCGGGTGCAGGCGTGGGTGGTCGGACCGGGCATCGGCACCGGCGGGGAAGGCCGGGAGATCCTGCGGCACATCCTCGGCCAGGGCGTCCCAGTGTGCGCGGACGCCGACGCCACCACGCTCATCGCGCACAGCCCCGAAGTCCTCGACGCCCGCGACCCGGACACTCCGCTCGTGCTCACCCCGCACGTCGGCGAGTACGAACGCTTGATGGGCCGCCGTCCAGGCGCGGATCGGGTCGCGGCGGCGCGGGAGGCGGCGAAGAAGTACGACGCCGTCGTGCTGTTGAAAGGCCACTGCACGGTCGTCGCCGCTCCGGACGGCCGCGTCGCGGTCAACACCCCGCGAGGTTCGTGGCTAGCCACCGCTGGCTCCGGCGACGTGCTGACCGGCCTGGTCGGCTCGCTGCTCGCCGCCGGACTCGACCCGTGGCTGGCCGCCGCAGCCGCCGCGCAGGTGCATTCGCTGGCGGGCGCGCTCGCCGCCGAGGACGTGCCGACGTCGGCGTCCGGTCTGGTCGATGCCATCCCCGCCGCTCTCCGGTTGGTCCGCGCGACCGCATAGTTATCGAGTTACGTGTTAACTCGGCTCGCAATATCTGGTAAGAACGAGATGTGAGTCGAGACACGCCAGGACGGCCGAAGACGCGCCCGTCCGACGCCGCGGTGGAGCAGCGCCGCCAGGAGATCCTCGACTACGTCATTGACCAGGGCGAAGTCCGGATCGACGACCTCACCGCGCGGTTCGGCGTCAGCCTCATGACGATGCATCGCGACCTCGACGAACTCGCCGACAAGCGGCTGCTGCGGAAGCTGCGCGGCAAGGTCGAGGCGTACCCGGCGCTCACCATGGAGACCGCCAGCCGGTTCACGCTGCACTCGGCCGAGAAGGAAGCGCTCGCCGATCTCGCGATCCAGCAGGTCGAGCCCGGCCAGGCCGTGTTCGTGGACGACTCCACCACGCTGTTCCCGCTGGTCGAGCGGCTCGCGCAGATCGAGCGCCTCACCGTGATCACCAACTCGCTGCAGGCCGCGCGGCTGCTGGGCACCGGCGTCGACGTGGTCCTCGCCGGCGGGCGTTACGACCCCGAGTACGACTCCTGCTCCGGCCCCGACGTGCTCGCGCTGCTCGAACGGATTCGCGTGGACATCGCATTCGTCTCGGTGAGCGCGGTCGCGGTCGGCAGGCTGTTCCACCCGGTCCGCGACTACGCCGAGCTGAAGAAGGCCGTGCTGCGCGCCGCGAACCGCAACGTGCTGGTGCTCGACCACTCGAAGTTCGGCCGCACCGCGACGTACGCGCACGGCACCGTCGGCGATTACGACCTCCTGATCACCAGCGAAGCCACTCCGACCGAGGAGATCGAGGCCGCGCTGAACGAAGGCACGGCGGTCGAGGCCGCGGAGTACGTCGAGGAGGGACAGCCCTATGACAGCTGAGCTGGTGGCCGGGGTCGATTCGTCGACCCAGTCGACCAAGGTCGTGGTCTGCGACGCGCGCACGGGCGAGGTCGTGCGCACCGGTCGCGCACCGCACCCGGACGGCACCGAGGTCGACCCCGCAGCGTGGGCGCAAGCGTTTGCGGACGCCACTCGCGACGTTCTCGACGACGTCAAGGCCATCGGCGTCGGCGGTCAGCAGCACGGCATGGTCACGCTCGACGAAGCCGGCGAGGTAGTCCGTCCGGCGTTGCTGTGGAACGACACCCGCTCCGCGCAGGCGGCCAAGGACCTGACCGACGAGCTCGGCGGACCCGGCGTGTGGGCGAAGTCGGTCGGGCTGGTGCCGGTCGCCAGCTTCACCGTGACCAAGCTCCGCTGGCTCGCCGAGCACGAACCGGAGAACGCCGACCGCGTCGCGCGCGTCCTGCTGCCGCACGACTGGCTCACCTGGCGGCTGCTCGGCCGTCCGGAAACCGCCGTGACGGACCGCGGCGACGCCTCGGGTACCGGCTATTTCTCCCCGACAGACAACACTTATCGCCCCGACGTCCTCGCGCACGCGTTCGGCGGCCGCACCCCGGATTTGCCCACGGTGCTTGGTCCGTCCGATGTCGCCGGGCACACCAGCGACGGCATGCTCGTCTCCGCGGGCACCGGCGACAACATGGCCGCCGCGCTCGCCCTCGAATTGGCTCCGGGCGACGCGGTGATCTCGATCGGCACCAGCGGCACGGTTTTCGGCGTCACCGAGACCGGCGCGGCTGACGCGAGCGGTCTGGTCGCCGGATTCGCCGACGCCACCGGCCGGTTCCTCCCGCTGACCGCCGCCCTCAACGCCGCCCGCGTACTCACCGCGGGCGCGGCGATGCTCGGGGTCGAGCTGGCCGAATTCGACCGGCTCGCGCTGGCCGCCGAACCGGGCGCGGGCGGGCTCACGCTGCTGCCGTACCTCGACGGCGAGCGCACCCCGAACCTTCCCGGCGCGACCGGTTCGCTGCACGGTCTGACCAGGGCGAACATGACGCCGGAGAACGTCGCGCGGGCGACCGTCGAGGGCATGATCTGCGGCTTGGCCGCCGGGCTCGACGCGGTGCGCGCGCAGGGCATGGCCGTGAAGCGCGTGCTGCTCATCGGCGGCGGCGCGCAGTCCGCCGCGGTGCGGGCGATCGCGCCGATCGTGCTCGGCCTGCCCGTGGTGATTCCCGAGGTCGGCGAGTACGTCGCGCTGGGCGCCGCTCGACAGGCCGCGTGGGCGCTCGCGGGTGCCGCCGAGCCGCCCGCGTGGACCGGAACCAAGAACCAGCTCGTTTTGGACGAGCCGACCGGGGCGCAGCGCGCCGCGGGCATCGAAATCCAGCAACGCCACCTCGAGGCGCGCGAGGCCGCGCACGGGGTTTCCGCGAAATTGGGAGAGGACTGACCGATGGCCAGCATCACCTACGACAAGGCGACCCGGCGCTACTCCGGGACCGAGCGTCCCGCCGTCGACGCGCTGGACCTGGAGATCGCCGACGGCGAGTTCCTGGTGCTGGTCGGACCGTCGGGCTCGGGCAAGTCCACCGCGCTGCGGATGCTCGCGGGCCTGGAGGACATCGACGACGGCGCGGTCTGGATCGGCGACCGCGACGTCACGCAGCTGCCGCCGCGTTCGCGCGACATCGCGATGGTGTTCCAGAACTACGCGCTGTACCCGCACATGACGGTCGCGCAGAACATGGGCTTCGCGCTGAAGATCGCCGGGCGGCCGGCGTCGGAGATCAAGCAGAAGGTGCTCGACGCGGCGAAGCTGCTGGACATCGAGCAGTACCTGGACCGCAAGCCGAAGGCGCTGTCCGGCGGTCAGCGTCAGCGCGTCGCGATGGGCCGCGCGATCGTGCGTGAGCCGCAGGTGTTCCTCATGGACGAGCCGCTGTCGAACCTCGACGCGAAGCTGCGTGTCTCGACCCGTACGCAGATCGCCGCGCTTCAGCGCCGGCTCGGCGTCACCACCGTGTACGTGACCCACGACCAGGTCGAGGCCATGACGATGGGTGACCGCGTGGCGGTGCTGTCGGACGGCCTGCTGCAGCAGTGCGACACCCCGCGCGCGCTGTACGACCGGCCCGCAAACGTTTTCGTCGCTGGCTTCATCGGTTCGCCGGCGATGAACCTGGTCGCCGCGAAGCTCACCGCGGACGGTGCCGAGGTCGGCGGCGTGCAGGTGCCGCTCAAGCCCGAGGTCCGGTCCGCGGCCGACGGCGACACGGTCACCATCGGTTTCCGTCCGGAGTCGCTGGAGGTCACCACCGACGCCGACGGCGCCCTGCCGATCAAGGTCGAGCTGGTCGAAGAGCTGGGCTCGGACGCTTACGTCTACGGCAAGCTCGGCGCGGGCGTCGAGGAGAGCGCGGAGGGCTCGTCACGCAACGTGGTCGCGCGCGTCGACCCGCGGACGCCGCCCCGCATGGGCGACACCCTGCACCTGCGGATCCGTCCGGACGAGCTGCACGTGTTCTCCGGCACGTCCGGGCAGCGTCTCTCCTGAGCCGATGACGTGGGAAACTGGCAGTCGTTATGACTGCCAGTTCTCCGCACGCCGAGACCGTGGTCGATCTCGGCGCAGTGCGCCACAACGTTTCCTTGCTGGCCGCCCGGGCACCCGGTGCGGCCGTGATGTGCGTGGTCAAAGGCGACGCGTACGGCCACGGCGCGGTTCCGGTAGGCCGCGCCGCAGTCGAAGCCGGGGCCACCTGGCTCGGCACCTGCTCGCTGCAGGAAGGCCTCGACCTGCGGGCCGCCGGACTGTCGGTGCGGCTGTTCAGCTGGCTGGACGTGCCGGAGCTGGATTTCACGCCCGGCATCGAGGCGGACATCGACCTCGGCGTCAGCTCCCTCGGTGAGCTGGCCCGGGTCGACGCCGCGGCGGAGCGCGCTGGAAAACGCGCCCGGGTACACCTCAAAATCGACACCGGTCTGTCGCGCAACGGCTGTCCGCCCGCCGACTGGCCCGCGCTGGTCGAGGCGGCGGCCAAGGCGCGCGGCGTCGAGGTAGTGGCCATCTGGTCGCACCTGGCCTGCGCCGACGAGCTGGGACACGCGTCGATCGACGCGCAGGCGAAGCTGTTCTCCGAGGCGTACGACGCGGCCCGCGCGGCCGGCCTCGACCCGATCCGGCACCTGGCCAACTCTGCGGCCACGCTCACCCGGCCCGACCTGCACTTCGATCTGGTCCGCCCGGGCATCGCGATGTACGGCCTCAACCCAGTGCCCACCGACGACGACCTGCGCCCGGCGATGACGTTCCGCTCCACTGTGGTCCTCACGAAGCCGCTGGCGGCCGGGGAATCCGTCTCCTACGGCCACACCTGGACCGCGCAGGAGGACACCACGCTCGCGCTCGTGCCCGCCGGATACGCCGACGGGGTGCCGCGCACGCTGTCCGGCCGGATGGACGTCTGGCTGGGCGGGCGTCGGCGTCCGGTCGTCGGGCGGATCTGCATGGACCAGCTCGTGGTGAACGTCGGCAACGAGGACGTGCCTCGCGTCGGCGACGAGGTCGTGCTGTTCGGGCCGGGCGGCTCCGGAGAGCCGACGGCGCGCGAATGGGCGGACAAGCTCGGCACGATCGACTACGAGATCGTCACCTCGATGTATCGGCCGCGCGTACAGCGCCGCTACGTGGGGGAGCGGGCGTGACTCCTTCGACGCGGCTGTGGGCGATCGTCGGCGGAGTCGGAGCAGTGGTGACGGGCGCGGCTGCGGCAGTTGTCGCGACGCAGCAACGCAAACCGACCGAAGACCCCTTCGCCGACGAACCGTTAGGCGAGCTGAAGCCGGACCGTACGTCCACTGTCGCCGCTGAAGACGGCACACCGCTGTCGGTCGAGGAAATCGACCCTGAGGACGGCGAAAAGCCGGAGCTGACTCTCGTCGGCGTACACGGCTTCGCGCTTTCGCGGCTCTCGTGGCACTTCCAACGCCGCGACGTCGCTTCGCTGCGACTGCCGCGCGTACGACAGGTCTACTTCGACCATCGCGGCCACGGTCTGTCCGGAGAAGCGTCCACCGAGACGTCGACCATCGAACAGCTCGCGCACGACCTCGACAGCGTGCTGCGCGCGATGGTGCCCGAAGGACCGATCGTCCTCATGGGACATTCCATGGGCGGCATGGTGATCATGGAGCTGGCCGCGCAACGGCCAGACCTCTTCGAGGACCGCGTATGCGGCGTCGCCTTCATCGCGACCGCTGCGGGCGAAGTCGGCGCGCGCGGGTTGCCGAGGCCGTTGCTGTCCAAGTACAACCCGCTCACGCGCGGCGTCGGCGAGCTGGCCGGATGGCAACCCGGGTTGGTGGAGTTCGTGCGCGCGGCGGGCGGTCAGCTGACCCGGCAGGCAGTGCGACGTCTCGCGTTCGGCAGCCGCGACGTCTCGCCGCGCCTGGTCGACTTCATGCTGGAAATGCTGGCTGTGACGCCGGTACGCGGGCTGATCAACTTCGTCGACACCCTCGGCAGCCACAATCGCTACGCTGTACTGGCCGGGCTGAAACACGCACAGGTACTGGTCATCGGCGGCGACTCGGACCGTTTCACGCCGTTCGCGCACGCCGAGCGGATCGCCGCCGAGCTGCCGGACGCCGAGCTGGTGCGCGTGCGCGGAGCCGGGCACATGGTGCAGCTCGAACAGCCCGAGCTGGTGAACAGCCATCTCATCGACCTGCTGCAGCGCTGTGGTGGCAGCGCCGCGCCGAACCGGCGAAACTGGTGGTGGACAAGGTGATTCTGGAAACCCCCGAGGACACGATGGCCTTCGGGCGGACGCTGGGCGCGGCACTGCGCGCGGGCGATCTGGTGCTGCTGGACGGTCCGCTCGGGGCCGGGAAGACGACGCTGACCCGCGGGATCGCGGACGGCCTCGGCGTCGGCGGGCGGGTCAGTTCGCCGACGTTCGTGCTGGCGCGAGTGCACGCCGCAGGGGCAGCCGGGGTCCCGTTGATCCACGTGGACGCGTACCGGCTCGGCGGCGATCTGTCCCAGTTGGACGACCTCGATCTGGACACTGACCTGGAATCGTCCGCGGTCGTGGTCGAGTGGGGCGAGGGCAGTGCGGAGCGGCTGTCGGAAGACCACCTGGTGGTCCGGCTGACCCGCCATGACGACGACACCCGGACCGTGGTGCTGGAACCGCACGGATCTTGGACCGACCGGGTCGACGAGCTGAAAGCGGCCTGAACGCCGTGAAGGGCCCCTTGAGAGATCAAGGGGCCCTTCACGACTTGTTAGGCGATTACCGCCCGGCCGTGGCTTCCTCGCTGGTGGACAGCGAAGGAGCCGAGCCAGGCAACGGCTTCCGCGCGGTCTCCTTCAGCTTCAGCAGCGTGATCACGCCGACCACCCCGGCGATCATCAGGTAGTACCCGGGCCACTTGAGATCCCCGGTCGCCAGCACCAGCGCGCTCATCACCAGCGACACCGTCCCGGCGAACGCCGACACGAAGATGTTGAACGAAATCGACAACCCGCCGTACCGGACCTCGGTCGGGAACAGCGCGGGCAGCGTGGACGGGCAGGTCGAGGAGAAGCAGATCAGCAGCAGTCCCATCAGGACAAGGCCGAGCAGCACCGAGATCAGCGACCCGCTCTTGAGCAGCAGCACCATCGGAAGGCCGAGCACGATCAGCCCGCCCGCGCCGACCCACAGGATCGGCTTGCGACCGTACTTGTCGCTGAGCTTGCCGAGGAACGGGATCAGCAGCACGCCCAGCCACAGCACGCCGATCTGCAGCCACTCCGCCGCAGTGGCCGAGATGGCCTGCCCGCCGTTCGCGGACATCGTGCGGTCGTCCTTGAGGTAGGTCGGCATGTAGCTGGTGAGCATGTAGTTGGTGACGTTCCAGGTCACCACGAGCCCGCCGGCCAGCAGCATCGTCGGCCAGTACTTCGCGAAGATCGTGCGGACCACGTGCTTGGACTCGGCGTCCTCGCGCTTGCCGGATTCGTCGAGCAGCTGCTGGAACGCGGGCGTCTCCTCGAGCTTCGTCCGCAGGTAGACGCCGACGATGCCGAGCGGCAGCGCCACCATGAACGGGATCCGCCAGCCCCAGGTGTCCATGAAGGCCGGGGTCGACACCAGCGGCAGCACCGACGAGACGGTCGCGCCCAGCGCGTACCCGATGAAGGTGCCGAACTCCAGGAAGCTGCCGAAGTAGCCGCGGCGGCGGTCCGGGCTGTACTCGGCGATGAACGTCATCGCGCCCGCGTATTCGCCGCCGGTCGAGAAGCCCTGCAGGACCCGTGCGCAGACCAGCAGGATCGGCGCGGCCAGCCCGATCGAGGAGTACGACGGGATCAGTCCGATGAGGAAGGTGCCGGTCGCCATCAGGATCACGGTCACCGCGAGGACCTTGGTCCGGCCGATCTTGTCGCCGAGCGGGCCGAAGAACAGGCCGCCGAGCGGACGCACCAGGAACGCCACCGCGAAGGTCGCGAAGGTCGCGAGCTGGGCCAGCGCGGGATTGCCGGGCGGGAAGAACTGCGCCTCGATGGTGGTGGAGAGGTAGCCGTAGACCCCGAAATCGAACCACTCGGTGATGTTGCCGACCGCGGCCGCGCCGACCGCCCGGCGCATTGTCGCGTCGTCCGTGACGGTGGCGCCGCCCGACGGCCCCCTCCCGTCTGCTGCCTCTGTCACATCGCTCCCTTCGCGTTTTCAGGACTCACTGCGCAGAGCCCCTGACATCACCTACCGCGAGCGGTCCAAAGCCTAACGTGACACGTCTCACTCCCGCTCGGGGGTAGCGGAGGTAACGCAGACCGGGGACCATGCGTTATAGCAGGTAGATACCTGTAAAAACCCCCATCAACTCGCACGCGTCGGCCAGCGGATCACCCGGATTCGCCGACGGCTTTGTGACGCGCGCACCCCGTGAGGAGGAGCCGCAATGACGGCAGTATTCGTGGCCATCGCAAGCTGTGCAACCGCGGGAGTCGCTGTAGCGGCCACCCTCGCGTCCTACGCGCAGCGCAAGTGGCGGGTCCGCGCCGTCGAGGCGTGACCCGTCAGGACTCTAGGGCTCCAGCGCTCTAGGGTTCGACAATTCCGACTGCCAGGCCGAGGCCGACCAGATCCTGCGGACGCAATCGCAGCTGGTCGGCCACGGCCGGCACATCGGTCATCGGGCGCTTCAGGATCGCCGCCGCCGCTTCCGGAGAAGTGACCGAGAAGTAGGCGTCCGGGGCGATCCAGGTAGTGCCCGGTGCGGCAAAAGCCAGCGCGCCACCGGAACCGCCTTCGCCGATCACCAGCGTGGTGACCGGCACCTCGGCGGTGGCGATCGCCTCGAAGAGTTCCGCGATCGCTGGTCCGACGCCGCCTTCTTCCGCTTCCGCGTCGTTTGCCGCGCCGGGAGTGTCCACAAGCGTCAGCACCGGAATCCCTAGCCGGGACGCCAGCCGGACGAGTCGTGCTGCAGTGCGAAAGCCTGCCGGACGCGTCGCGGTGCCGCACTGTGCTGCGTACGCGATCGCGCGTCCTTCTCGCCAGCCGAAGCCACATTGGACGCCTTCGTCGACGTGACCAGCACGGTCGCCTTGAATGTTCTCTCGCCAGTCGAAGTACGCGTCGAGGTACTCGGGTGCGCGCGCTCGCGAAGAAGCGCGCGCCGTCCGTACGGCTTCCCAGCCGGTTTCGGGCAGTGCGGCGTCGCGACGGGCGTTAGGCGGCGGCGCGGGTTCTGTCGACGGCGAAGCCAACAGCTGTAGCCATCGCGCGAGCACGTCACCCAGCTCGGCTGTCTCAACGAGACGGTCGACCTGACCCCATTCCAGCTTCGCTTCGACGGTGTACGCCTCCGCGGGCGACGTCGCAGGCCGTACGCGAGAGCCCGCGAAGCCCACTTGCGCGTCTGGCAGTCCCAACACGACGTCGGAACCGGCACCGAGCGTCGCCCAGCCGCCGCCGGTGGACGGGTTGCGCAAAACGGAAATCTGCGGGACACCAGCCGCGCGCGCGTCCGCAGACGCGCGCGCGATTCGTTGGAGCTGGGAAAGCGCGCGCATGCCGTGCTGCATCCGGCTGCCGCCAGTCGCGACCAGCGAAACCACCGGCAGTCCACGCTCTTTCGCGTGCGCGAAGGCGGCTTCGACACGGTCACCGGTCTGCTGTCCGATCGAACCGCCGAGGAACCCGAACTCCCAGGCGATCAGCACCGTCGGCACGTCGCCGATCCGGGCCTCTCCGACGACCACAGATTCGTTCTCGCCGGTGCGCGCGGCGGCTGCCGCCCTGGCCTCCGGATACCCCGGCCAGCCGAGCGGATCGTCCGCCGGAGCGTCGGGGAGGGACAGGTCGGTGAACCCGGCGGAGATGGCGGCAAGCAGCTCGCGCGCGGTGGTGTTCATCCCAGCGCTCGCTTCATGACCTTGCCCATGTCGTTGCGCGGCAACGCATCCAGGTACCGCACGACGCGCGGCCGCTTGTGCGGAGCGAGCAGTTTCGACACGTGGTCGGCGAGTTCTTCGAGCGCCGGGCGTTCGCCGTCCGGCACGACCCAGGCGACGATGCGCTCGCCGAGGTCGTCGTCCGGTTCGCCGGTCACCGCCGCCTCGGCGACCTTCGGGTGTTCCAGCAGCGCGTTCTCGATCTCGCCCGCGCCGATCTTGTAGCCGCCGCTCTTGATCAGGTCGGTGGCCTTGCGGCCGACGATCCGGACGTAGCCGTCGGGGTCGCGCGTGGCCATGTCGCCGGTGCGGAACCAGCCGCCGTCGAGCGCGGCGGCCGTCGCGTCCGGCCGGTTGAGGTATTCGGTGAACAGATTCGGCCCGCGGACCTGGATCTCGCCGACCGCGTCGGGCTCGCTGATCTCGGCGCCTGCCTCGTCGACCAGCCGCAGGTCGACCCCGGCGAGCGGGACGCCCACCGAGCCCGGCTTGCGCTCGCCGTCGGCGCGGACGCTGGTGTTCATCAGGGTCTCGGTCATGCCGTAGCGCTCCACGACCTGCTGTCCGGTCGCGGCGGTGATCCGCTGGTGGTCGTGCACCGGCAGCGCGGCCGAGCCGGAGACCAGCAGCCGCGCGGACTTGAGCGCGTCGGCGAGGCCTTCGTCGGTCGCGACCGCTTCGGCGATCCGGTGGTACATCGTCGGGACGCCGAACAGCATCGTCGCGCCGTTCGCGAGTTCTTCCGTGACGCCTTCGAGGGAAAACCGTCCCAGGTGACGCACCGTTCCGCCGCGACGCAGCGGGCCGAGGATGCCCAGGATCAAGCCGTGCACGTGGAACAACGGGAGGCCATGGACGAGCACGTCGTCGGCGGTCCACTGCCAAGCGTCCTCAAGCGCGTCGAGCGTGGTCGCGATCGCCCGGCGGGGCAGCACAACGCCTTTGGGCGGGCCGGTCGTGCCGGAGGTGTAGACGATGAACGCGGGAGCTTCGGAGTCCGGTTCGCCGGCCGGCGGTTTCCCGTTGCCCTCCAGCGGAATGTCGCGACGCGGCAGGCCGAGCGCGGCGGGCAGTTCGACGCCGGGTTCGGCGAGCACCAGCGCGGGCTCGCTGTCGGCGAGGATGTGCCCGAGTTCGCGTTCGCCGATCTTGGGGTTGAGCGGTACCACCGGAACCCCGGCGAGCAGCGCGGCGACCACCGCGACGCTGGTGTGCAGCGTCGGCGCCGCCCAGACCGCGACCCGGCGGTCTCGGGGCAGCTCGGCGGCCAGCGCCCCGGCGACCGCGCCGAGTTCGGCGTAGGTGAGTTTTCGGTCGCCGAAGCGCAGTGCTTCCTTGCTGGATCCGGCGGCGACTGCGGGGAACAGCGGATCGGGCACTTCGCGGACCTCCTGCGTCACCGGCACCTGGAACCGCACCGTACCGCCTTGTGGCGGTCGCCACCTGCGACGCGATTCACAGCTCCTGATTGTCAGGGGTACCCAGGCTCAGGCGAGATTATCGAGCAGCGCGCGCACCCGTTGGACCATCGTTTCGTGCCGGGCCGGTGCGACGTTCACGTATCGCTCGCCGCCGTCGGTTTCGGAGAACGAGAACAGGTAGCGGCCGTGCTCGGTGTCGTAATACGTGCAGATGTCGCGCCCGCTGATCCGCCGCCCGCCAAGCCCGTCGCGGACCGCTGCGGTGATCTGCCCGCCACCGACGCGGGGCAACGCCGCGACGTCGAGCAAATGCCGCACGTCCTGCCTGGCTGGCCCGCCGTCGATCGCCAGATTCAACGCCGATTCCGGCACCGACACCGCCTGCCCTTCCGCGGGCCGGACGCGCGGCAGCTCCCGGATCAAGTCCTCCGCCAGCGCCTCCGGCCGAGCCGGGCGCAACACGACCGTGCTGGTCGAGGGCATGTGGCAGGCGAGCACCGCGTCTTTGTTCAATGCCGCGACGACCAGCCGATACCGCCGATCCCGTCCGCTCTCGACGGTCGCCGACAACTCACTGGCACCCCGGCACAACACGGTCATGGTCCGGACGAACGTCTCGTCCGGACCGCCGCGACCCCAGACGCCCTGGTCCGCCATGGCGTTCACCGCGGCTTCGCGATACGCGTGCGCCTCCTCGGGGTCGCGCCAGATCGGTTCAGGCGAGAGCGCCGCCGGGAGCGAAACCCCAGCCAGCTCCGCCGCGACGGGAAGGCAATCGGCAGGGAGCACCACCTCGCGGGCGAGCACGAGCATCCGTCAGAGCCCGATCACCGGCGGAACCGCCTTGGGAAGGTCCCCGATGAGCGCCGCGTCCGGGTCTTGTTCGACCAGGTAGTCGGCGGTCTCGTGGACGAGGTCGTCTTCCCCCTCGCCCTTCTGCCCGCGGCCCATCGCACCCGCACCCATGCCCGACGCCCCCGCGCGACCGTTGGCTCCGGCTGCTGCTCCGCCTCGCCCGGCGGCCTCGGCGTTGCTGAAGGGCCCGGTGCCGGTACCCGCTCCTCGGCCGACGTTGTTGCCCGCGTTGCCGTTTCCGCCCGCGCTGCCGCCTCGGCCGCTCACGTCGCCGCCGCCGGTTCCCGGCAACCCCGGGGTGTACAGACTGCTGCTGCCACCGCCGTTGAGGTTGGGGTTGCTGCTGTTGTACGACCAGGAGTTGGGGTTGCTGGTGGTGTTGGGGTTGTTGGTGCTCGTCAGGTCCGGCGGAACGTAGCTGGACGTCCGGGTGTCGTCCGGCGGGTTGCCGTGCGGCGGAACGTGGCGGCCCGGCTCCGGCGGATTACCGGTCGGCGGCGTGTAGGGACCCGGATCCCACCGGTGGGTCTCCGAAGGAGGCGTCACTCCCGGCGGCCCAGTGCGATCGTTGGTGTGGTCGCGGTGGCTGGTGTTGCCGCCGGTGCTGCTGGTGTTGTCGCCTCCGACGTAGCCGCCCTCGGAGTACGTGCCAGCGGTGCCGCCGGTGCCGCCCGGGGTGTAGTGAGTGGGCAGATGCGCGGTGCCGGTGCCGCCGGGCTGGGTGACGGTGAAGTCACCGCCGGCGGAGGGCATGGCGAGTTGACCGTATTGGGACGGGTCTGCCCAGCGGCTCGAATTGTCCGTCGACTGCTGGTGGTAAGCGTCGTAGCTTTCGGTGACCGCCTGAGCTTTCCGGTTCCATTCGTCAATCTCGTCCTGCCGGTTCGAGAGGAACGAGAGAGGGGTTCCGGAAACCCAGTCGCCTGCCGGTTTGTTGCCGACGTCGCCGACTGACTGGACTTTGGACTGCAGGGTGTTGAAGGACTCGCCCTGGCCTTGGTACAGGTCCTGGGCTTGCTGCAAGTGCTGGCCGCTGACTTGGCTGGCCTGGACCAACGGCCCGGCCCCGGTATACGCCTGACCGGCGGCGTCTCCTTGCCAGTATTCGCTCATCGAGCCCTGCAGCTGGCGCATTTCGTTGGCGATGTCTTGGTGCAATTGCGAAAGCTGGCTGCTCGTGCCCCCGCCGGCGAACATGCCGCCGGAGCCGCTTCCGTTCTTGACCAGATCGACAATTTGCTGAGGAGTGTAAGCCGTTCCCATCACGCACCCGCCTTGATCGTGGCTAAAGCCGCTCCGGCTGCTTTGAGCGCGACCGAACACGGGTCGCCGTAGGACGGCGACTGTTTGAAGAGGATGACTGAACTGGTGAATGCCTCGTCGGCGCGAACGCCGACAGCTACCTGACAGCCGCCGTCCGAACGGTTGTCGAGGACGTTGGTGAATACCGCCGGGTAGCCGTCGATCGAAGGGGCCTGCTCGAAGTAGCCGGTGCTGCTCCGGTTTTGGTAGACGGTCGCGAGTCCGCCCTGCCCAGGGAGGAGCCCGATGGCCAGGGAGCTGTTTTCGCTGTCGTTCCAGTTGCAGACCGGGGCGACGTTGCCCGCGACTTTGCGGTTGCGGACCGCGTTGAACGTTTGCGTCGCCTGAGCCTGGCTGAGAACCGAGCAGGGATCCTGCTCGTATTTCGCGACGTCGAGCGGGTTCGCCACCTTGGGTACGTCTGACGCGGCGTTGCTGGACGAGGCGGGTGGGTTCGACGACGCCGGAGCAGGCTGGCCGCCGTTCGGCGAGGAACACGCGGTAAGGGCGAGGAGCAGGACGCCGGCAGCGCTCGCAGCAGTGGCGATCGGTTTCACCGGGTCATCCTTGCTTACGAAGGCTGGCCGTGTTGGCGTGATCTTGACCTTCGTACTTCGCGATGGCGTTCTTCAGCTGATCGGCGTAGCTCTGGGCGTACTTGAGCTGTTGCTGGAGGCTGGCCAGGTAGGCCGCGGCGTGCCGGTCGGCAGCTTGTTTTTGCAGGCCGCTGGCGTCGTCATTGGCTGGTTTCTGCACAGTTTGGAGCTGAGTGGCCAGCTGGGTCGCGTCGCTGAGCTTGTCCGCGATCTCCTGCCACTTAGGCTGCAGCTTCCGCATCGCGTCGACGTCCATGTTGAACCCGCCGCCCGCCGCGGCTGCGTTCACCTTCGCGTCCTCGGCCGCGCGCTGCTGGTAGACGTGCACGCCGTTGGAGTTCATCGCTTCGCCGAACTGCTTGTCCTGGCGGTCGCGTTTGGCCTGCTCTTCCGGGTCGACGTACCCCGCGCGCCCGTCCACCGGCTGGCTGTTGCCGGACGACTCCCCGTTGCCCACGATGACGCTCCCCCTCGCTCCCGGCGGCGACTGCCGATGCTCTGACTGAGCTTAATCGGTCGAGGTTCCGCGTGTGGACAAAATCCCCCAAGCCGGGCAGGGGTCAGGAGTTCGCCCTGAGGGTGGCGACGACCGCCTGAGCTGCTTTGAGTGCGACCGAACACGGGTCGGCGTAGGACGGGGACCGGGGGAGGAGGACGACTGAACTGGTGAACACCTCTTCGGGCTGGACACCCACCGCCACTTGGCAGCCGCCTTCCGACCGGTTGTCGACGACGTTGGTGAAAACCGCCGGGTATCCGTTGATCGAGGGGGCCGGTTCGAAGTAGCCGGCGCCGCTCCGGTTTTGGCCGAGGGCGGAGAGGCCGCCTTGTGCCGGGACGAAGCCGATGGTCAGGGAGCTGTTCTTGCTGTCGTTCCAGATGCAGGCCGGGATGGTGGAGCCTGCGGTTCTGCGGTTGCGTACCGCGTCGAAGACCTCCGCGGCCTCCGGGAGCAGAGCACAAGGGTCTTGTTCGTATTTCCGCACGTTGAGCGGCGGTGGCACCTGAGGAACCTCGGGCGCAGAAGACTCCGTCACTGGAGCTGGAGCGGCCGAACAGCCAGCCAAAAGCAGCATTCCGCCGAGCAAGGCCGTGAGAGGCAGCTTCATCACGGAACGTATCTTCCCCGACCCGCCAAACCCGCCCGCCCGCTCCCCGGTCTCCTTCGGACCAGAGCTATCCTGGGAAATCGTGCTGGTATTGGCGATCGACACGGCTACTCCGGCGGTGACTGCGGGCATCGTCGCCGTCGACGAGGCTGAGCTCGTCACTCGGGCGGACCGGATCACGGTGGATCCTCGGGCGCACGGCGAGCTGATCGCCCCGCATGCGCTCGCGGCTGCGGAAGAGGCTGGGGTCACGCTCCGCGAACTCGACGCGATCGTGTGCGGCGTCGGGCCTGGGCCCTTCACCGGACTGCGAGCTGGCATGGCCACGGCAGCTGCGTACGCGCACGCGCTCGGCATCCCGGCGTACCCGGTGTGCAGTCTCGACGCGATCGCCGCGGACGTGGTGCGTACGGAGAAGCCCTTCCTCGTCTTCACGGACGCGCGGCGTCGCGAGGTCTACTGGGCTGCGTACGACGCTTCGGGCGCGCGCACTGACGGTCCTCACGTACAGCGGCCTGCGGACATCGAAACCGACATTCGCGTCGCGGCGGGCGACGGTGCGTTGCAGTACGCAGCGGCGGTGGGTGTGGTGCCGATCGAGCCGCGGTTTCCGTCGCCGGCCGGGTTGGTGCGCGTGGCGCGTACGGCGCTTCTCGAGCGCGCGGAGCCGGAGCCGTTGACACCGCTGTATCTGCGCCGTCCGGACGCTGTTGAGCCTGCGGCGCGCAAGAGGGTGACCGCGCTGTGAAGCTCGACCAGTTGCGTCGCGCTGACGTCGCGAGGTGCGCGGAGATCGAGGAGATCCTCTTTCCCGGCGACGATCCGTGGAGTGCGCGCGCCTTCCATTCTGAGCTTGACCAGGGGCATTACTACCTGGCCGCGCGGTCGGATGACGGGAAGACCCTGCTCGGGTACGCGGGCCTCGCGGTGGTCGGGCGACGCGGTGACTACGAAGCGAGCGTGCACACGATCGGCGTCGTGCCGGAGGCGCAGGGGCAGGGCATCGGCAAGGCGCTGCTGCGTGCCTTGCTGACGCGCGCTGACGAGCTGCACGCTGCGGTCTTCCTCGAAGTGCGGACGGACAACGACCCCGCCGTGAAGCTGTATGAGGCGCACGGTTTTCAAAAACTTGGCATCCGGAAGCGGTATTACCAGCCTTCCGGTGCTGACGCGTTCACCATGGCCCGCCCCGCGCAGGCCCCGGCACGAGACGAGGTGGCCGGCTGATGGCGCGCGTCATCATGGGCATCGAAAGCTCCTGCGACGAGACTGGAGTCGGCCTCGTCCGGCTGCACGACGACGGCACGGTCGAGCTGCTCGCCGACGAGGTCGCGTCCAGTGTGGACCAGCACGCTCGCTTCGGCGGGGTCGTGCCCGAGGTTGCCAGCCGCGCGCATCTCGAGGCGATGGTGCCGACGGCGGAGCGCGCGTTCGCCACTGCCGGGCTGAAACTGTCCGATGTGGACGCGATCGCGGTGACGGCCGGGCCGGGGCTCGCTGGTGCGTTGCTGGTGGGCGTGTCGGCGGCGAAAGCGTATGCGACCGCGCTGGATGTGCCGCTGTACGGCGTGAATCACCTTGCCGGGCACATCGCGGTGGACACGTTGCAGCACGGCCCGTTGCCGACGCCGGTGCTGGCGTTGCTGGTTTCCGGCGGCCACACGCAACTATTGCGAGTGGACGACATCGCGTCGAGCATCACCGAGCTCGGGTCCACTGTGGATGACGCGGCGGGCGAGGCGTACGACAAGGTCGCGCGTGTGCTGGACCTGCCGTACCCGGGCGGGCCGCCGATCGACAAGGCGGCCAAGCAGGGTAATCCGAAGGCGATCGCGTTCCCGCGCGGGATGACCGGTCCGCGCGACGCGAAGTTCGACTTTTCCTTCTCTGGCTTGAAAACGGCCGTGGCGCGCTGGGTGGAGAACGCCGAGCGCGCTGGTGACGCCGTGCCGGTGAACGACGTCGCTGCGTCGTTTCAGGAGGCGGTCGCGGACGTCCTCACCGCGAAGGCGATCCGTGCCGCGCGCGAACAGAACATCGGCACCTTGGTGATTTCCGGTGGTGTAGCGGCGAATTCGCGGCTTTCGGAGCTGGCGGCGGAGCGCTGCGCGGAGGCGGGGATCGAGCTGCGCGTGCCGCGGCCGCGGTTGTGCACGGACAACGGCGCGATGATCGCCGCGTTGGGCGCGCACGTGGTGGCGGCCGGCCGGGCAGTGGCACCGTTGGACTTCTCGGCGAACCCGGGCCTGCCGGTCAACATTGTGTCCCTTTAGGACTCACGAGAGCGGCAGCACCAACAGGCACCCCCAGCAGCGCCTCAATCGCCGAAGCTGACCGGGCCGCAGCGGAACCGTTCCCATAAGGATTCG
Organism: Amycolatopsis sp. NPDC114503; assembly: GCF_055633655.1. Taxonomy (NCBI): domain Bacteria; kingdom Bacillati; phylum Actinomycetota; class Actinomycetes; order Pseudonocardiales; family Pseudonocardiaceae; genus Amycolatopsis; species Amycolatopsis sp. NPDC114503. Next base: position 55,703 of record NZ_JBVKDT010000008.1, read on the forward strand.
CTGACGCGGCAGCGCTGATCTCCCCGCGAAGGATGCGCGAAGCGGTCTCGGTGATCAGCTCCGTATCGGTGCCGACCAGCCAAGCGCAACCGGCTTCGACGGCTTCCGGGCGTTCCGTCGTGTCGCGCAGCACCAGCACTGGCGTACCGAACGTCGGCGCTTCCTCCTGGATCCCACCGGAATCCGTCAGCACGAGCGACGCCAGCCGCAGCGCGCGCACGAGATCCGGGTATTCCAACGGCTCGGTGACGGTCACCCGCGCGACCCCGCCCAGGACTTCCTGGACCTGCTCCCGCACGGCCGGATTCGGATGCACCGGGAACAGCACCTGCACGCGCGGATGGGCGTCGACGATCTGACGCACCGCGGTCAGCGTGCGCGTCAACGGCTCGCCCCACGACTCGCGGCGGTGCGACGTGACCAGCACCAACTGCTCGCCCGCTTCGGCGATTCCCATCTCCAGCAAGGCAAGCGCCGGATCACGGGCGGGCAAATCACGCGCCGCCACCGCGAGCACCGCGTCGACGACGGTGTTGCCAGTGCGGGTGATCCGCTCCGACGGCACACCCTCGGCCAGCAACGCCGCGCCCGCAGCCGCGGTCGGAACCAGGTGCAGCGCTGCGATCCGCGAGATCATCTGCCGCGTTCCCTCCTCGGGGAACGGCGACGCCAGGTCGTGCGTGCGCAGTCCGGCTTCGAGGTGCACCACCGGGATTCCGAGCCAGAACGCGGCGAGCGCGCCGGCCAGACCGGTAGTCGTGTCGCCTTGCACGACGACCGCCGACGGTTGGTACCGGCGCAGCGCGGCGTCGAGCGCGGGCAGCAGGCCGGAGACTAGTTCCGCCTGTGTGCCGGACACTCGCGGCGGCACGTCGAGCCACGCGTCGATCGTCACCTCGAACGGGGCCAGCGCCTGCTCGACCATGCCCTGGTGCTGTCCGCTGTGCACGACGAGCGGCCGCAGCCCGGGGAGGGCGTCGAGGGCCAGCGCGAGCGGCGCGAGTTTCACCGCCTCCGGCCGAGTCCCGGCCAGCAGCATCACGTCCAACGTTTTCACCCTTTCGAGTGTCCCGGAAATCCGGGCTGCCGGCGGGATCACGCCGGCAGCCCGGATTCTTCAGCCGTCCAGGCGGGAGAACCGCCGATTCCGGCGGCGGACGGCGATCAGCGCGGCGATCCCGAGGATCACCAGCGCGATGCCGACCGCGAGCCACCAGCCGACGTCGGCGCCGGTGGCGGCGAGGGTGCCCACCCCGCCACCGGCCACGCCGACCCCGGCGCCAGGCATCTTGTACATCGATCCATCACCTCACCGGGTCAGGCAGCCGCGCGTCGCCGGGTGAAGCGCAGGCCGACCGGCACTGCGACGGCGGCGAGCACGCCGAAGCCGATCCACATGCCTGCGCCCGAGGCGAGCGGCATCGGCGGAGCGGCCGGACCGCAGGTCGCCGACGACAGGATCACGTCGCCCGAGCCGAGCGCGCCCAGCGCGTCGCCGCCGAGCAGCTTGAGGTGCAGGGCGTTGACGGTCAGGCTGCCGTCCTTGTTCTTGATCTGCTCGTTCAGGATCAGCGTCGCCACGTGCAGCGGGCCGACCTGGACCTTCAGCTCGGTGTTCGCCGCCGGGGTGGCGTCGACCTTGCCGAGGCTGCCGAGGTTCGCGCCGACCAGCGTGCTGCTGCCCTTGACGCCTTCCTGGGTGGCGGTGCAGACGGCTTCGACCGCCTTGACGCCGACATCGCCGGCGGCGGCCTTGAGCAGCGGCAGCCCGACGTCGGCGACGGACGCCTTCGCCGTGACCGCGCCGGAGTTGTCGTCGCGCACGGCGGACGTCTTGATCACGCCGGTGGTCAGCACGCCGGGCACGTTCGCGGAGACCGCGGTGCTTTCCGTCGGGCCGTTGGTGTTCGCGGCCGCGAGCGGGCCGAGGTGCACCGCGGGCTGGCCCAGCAGCGTGACGTTGACGTCGACGCCGTAGGCCGACCCGTCGCCGGGAGCGGCGCTGGCCGGAGCGGCTCCGGCCAGGGCGATGCTCGCCACGACAGCGGCGAGCAGGCCGCCTCGTCGCACGAGGTGTCTCTTCACTGGTCCTCCGATTTTTCTCAGGGCGAGCCGCTGCGCGGACTAAACCCGCTGAGCAAGAGTCGGCACGCGGATCGGTTATCGGCGGACGTTTCAGAAATGGCACAGCTTTTTCGCTGGATCACTACATCGGGTGATATAGATTCCGGTTTTTCCCAGGCCGGGTGAAGTATCACTCGAATGGCGTAGCAAGCTTGGGTAAGAATATGCCGAAAGCTGCTCGGGTGTCCCCGGAAAGGGGGCCGCCCGGGGAAGGGCGGAAACCGTCGCGGACACGACCGTGGCCGGGTCCGCCCCGGTTCCGCTGGGTTTCTTCTCGAGAGGGTCGTCGTGACAGCAGTCAACGCGCCGGTGTCAGGCGCATCCCGGTTTCCGCTGCGTATGGCGGTGTTCGGGGTGCTCGCCGCGGGGGTGGTGCTGGTGCTCGTGGAACGCGGGTACCGCGAACTGGAGGTACAACTGGCCGGTGCCATCCTCCGGGTTTTCACCTCATCGGGGGTCTATGTGGCCGGAAACCGGGAATCGGTCTACTTCGGGTTGTCCGGCGATACTCCATTCGGGTTGCGGATGACTCCGGAATGCTCGTCGGTATTCCTTCTTCTGCCGTTGCTATTGGTCACCGCCGCACTTCTGTGGTTCCGGCCACAGAATGCCCGCAGACTCTTTTTCTCGCTGGGAATTTCCGCGATCGCGGTGATTCTGGTTAATCAGTTACGGATTCTCACGATCGTCGGGCTGGTCAACGGGCTCGGCACCGACGACGGCTACTACTGGGGCCACACCCTGCTCGGCTCGCTGGTCAGCGTCATCGGCGGGGCGATCTCGCTGGTGCTGTTCGTCTGGCTGGCGACGCGGAAGACGAAGGCCGAGAAGCGGGCCGCGGCGTGAGCAGCTCCGGCCTGAAGATCCTGCTGTCGGTCACGCAGGCGTTCGCGCTCACCATGAGCGTCGCGTTCCTCGTGTACGTCGTGGTGATCGTCGTGCCGTACCTGCGCCGCAAGCCCGCTCCGGTCGGCGATCCCGCCGACTTCTCGTGGCACTTCTTCGTCCCCTGTCGCGACGAGGAAGTGGTGATCCGCGAGACGGTGAAGTACCTGCGCAGCACCTTCCGCCGTGCGCACGTGTGGGTGGTGGACGACGACTCCGACGACCGCACCGCCCGCGTCGTGCGCTCGGTGTGGCGGCGAAACGGCGGCTACGACGCGAATCTGCACCTCGTCGCCCGGCAACGTCCGGAAGCGCGCACCGGCAAGGGAGACGCGCTCAACGCCGCCTACCGTCAGCTTGACGACTGGCTCGGTCCCGACGCGGATCGGGACCGGGTGGTGGTCGTGGTGGTCGACGCGGACGGCCGTCCGGCGTCCAACTGTCTCGAAGTGTGCGCGGCGGACCACCTGTTCGGCGACGAAACCGTCGGCGCCGTCCAGCTCGACGTGCGGATGAGCAACTTCCGCAGCCGACCGCCGGGGCGCACGTGGTTCTCCCGCGCGTTCGGGCTCAAGCTCGCCCAGTTGCAGGACTTGGAGTTCCGTACCGCGATCGCGGCGATCCAGACCTCCCGCGGCTTCACCGGCACGATCTCCATGGGCGGCAACGGACAGTTCACCCGGCTGTCCGCATTGGACTCGATCGCCGGCGACGAACTGGCGCCGTGGCGCGGATCGCTGCTGGAGGACTTCGAACTCGGCGTGCACCTGCTCACCGCGGGCTGGCGCACCGGGTTCACGCCGGATTCGCATGTGGCGCAAGAAGGTCTGTACAGCCTCCGCCGGTTCCTGGTGCAGCGCACGCGCTGGGGCCAGGGAACGATGCAGTGCATGCGGTACCTGCGCCGGATCTGGGACTCGCCGCATGTGTCCACTTTGGGCGCCGCGGAGATGATGTACTACCTGGCGCAGCCGTGGATGCAGCTGCTCGGCTCGCTGCTGTACCCGGTGCCGTTCATCCTGCTTCTCGTGAGCACCGCGGGCGATCCGGGCCAGGTGTGGACGTGGTTCACCGGCGGCGCGTGGATCCTGTTCGCGATCTACGGTTCGTTCGGACTGCTGCCGTTCGTCGTATGGGGCCCGATCTACCAGATGAAATGCTTGCGCAGCAAGAACATCTTCCGCGGCATCGGCATGGGCCTGCTGTACGCGGCCTACATCTACACCTTCTACATCACGTCCTGGCGCGCGCTGTTCCGGCTGGTGCGCGGTCGCAACGGCTGGGCCAAGACCCGGCGCAACACCGAGGCCAGCGCCGGCGTGAAAGTGGCACTGGACGCGTGAATGCCCGGGCCGCGCGCGGGCGGCCCGGGCATTCAGCGTGGTGTGATCAGGACGCCGGTTCGAGGTCGACGTCGTCGCGGCTGACGTACGCCACGCGGTGGCCGAGCTGGATTTCCACGTACCGCGACTTGCCCTTCACGACCTTGTTGGTCGCGACGTCGAACGACGCCGAGTAGTACTCCGAGCCGGTCAGCCCGCCGACCGAGTACTTCTGGCCCGCGCCGAACTGGTACGGCAGCGGCTTGAGCTCCTGCACCGGAATGTCCTTCGGGTACGCCCCGGCCTCCGGGTACGCACTGCCGTAGACCGGCACGGTCGCCTTGCCCGCCTTGGGAGTCGCGACGAATCCGTCGGCCGGGTACGCGGTGGGCGCGTCGCCCGGGTTGCGGAACCAGCCCTTCTGGCCGAGGTACCAGATCGCGGTCCAGTCGCCGCGGGTGTCCGCGACGGCGTACTTCTGGCCGGTGGCCGCGCGGCTGCCGATATCCGAGACGTCCATTGTGGACGGATTCGGCCCGTGCATGCCCACATCGGACAGCAGCGGCGCGGATTCGCTCGGCTCGGTGTGCAGCACGACGGATCCCGAACTCCGCTCGGGGCAGGGGTTTCCGGACCCGATCTTGTCGCAGCCGGTGAACACCGGGCGGTTGGCGGAGTACTCCGGCGCGATCGTCACCAGGTCGGAATCCGGCGCGCCTTCGTGCTCCAGCGGGGCTCCGAGCAGGTCGAAGTAGTGCGCCCAGTCCCAGTACGGACCCGGATCCCAGTGCATGCTCTTGATCTTGTCCGCGTTCGGGCCGGGCACGTTGTCGTGGCCGAGGATGTGCGCCCGGTCCAGCGGAACGCCGAAGCGGTGCGCGAGATAGCGCACGAGCTTCGCGGACTGGCGGTACATCGCCTCGGTGAACCAGGTGCCCTGCGCGGCGAAGCCCTCGTGCTCGACGCCGAGGGATTTCGCGTTCAGGTACCAGTTCCCGGCGTGCCAGCCGACGTCCTTGGTCGGCACGTGCTGGGCGACCTGGCCGTCCGAGGAGCGGACCGTGTAGTGCCACGCGGTCTGGCCCGGGGTCTGGGCCTGCTTCATCACCGAGTCCCAAGTGCCCTCGGTGTCGTGGATGACGATGTAGTCGATCTTCTGGTCGCGCGGGCGGTCGGCCTTGTCGTAGTTGCCGTAGCTGTCGCCGATCTTCTGGAACGGCGCGGGCACCGACTCGCAGGACATCGACCTCGGGCACTCGGTGGCCGGCGGCTGTCCGGCGCGCAGGCCGAGGCGGTCTGCCTGAGCACGATCCGGGGTGACGCCGGATGTCGCGGCGAGCTTGACCGCCTGGCCGTCGTCGGTCGTACGCGCGATGCCGCTGTTGATGGTGGCGAAGACTTCATCGGCGAAGGTACGCGCGCCGGTGACGTCTTCGGAGCCGCTGTACCGCGCGACGGCTCCGTACCAGTCCTTCGCGTTGTCACTCTTGACGCCTAGCTCTCGCTGGTACTGGGCCAGCAGCGCCGCTCCGCCGCGGATGTTCGCTTCGGCGTCCGTACGGAGCTTCGCGGCATCGGTGTGCAGCAGCTCGGCGGCCTTGTCGATGGTCTGGCTGCCGGGCGGGGGAGTCGAGGGCTTGAGCGCCTTCAACCGCAGAGTCGGGCGAGAGTCGTCGCCGCGGGGGTCTTCGTCGGGGTTGTCGAACTCGCTGGTGCGCAAGCCGGTGGCGCGGACGTCGGTGAGGTGCATCGGTCCGTAGCCGGCGGCGGTGCTGGGAGCGCCGGAATGGGTGTCCCAGCGGGATTCGAGGTAGGAGACGCCGAGCAGGACGTCCAGCGGGACGCCGAACTCGGAAGCGGCGTCAGCGAAGGTGCGCTGGCGGGCCTCGTTGGCCGGTTGGGCGGAGGCCGGGACGGTGACCGCGATCGCGGCGAGTGCCAGCAGCCCGGTGGTCGCGGCGGCCAGGCGCCACGGGAGTGAGCGGGGCATAGGAGGACTCCAGGAGTGAGATGCCTGTCTGTGCGGATCCAACCAGGAGCGAGGGGACTTGGTGGGGTTTGTCCGCCGGATGGAGGCCGATCGGGCACGCGCCGGTGCCCGGGAGCCTGGGCCGGTCGACGAGGTGCCGTGATCAGCGGGTTGCCGCGCCCGGCCGGGGGTGCGGAATCCGCGCGGAGCAAAGCCGCCGGTCAGCGGCTTCCGTTCCGAGTTCCGGCTCGTGAGCGGACCCTCCTTGCGAAGCTGGCACTCCCATGGCTAGAGTGCTAAATGAACGGCCCGGACACGCCCCGGCACCCGCGACGGCGGGGGTGGTATGAGCCGTAACCAGTCATCATGCCGACGCTTTCGACGACCGTGGAGGTCAACCCGGTGAGCGTGAACATCAAGCCGCTCGAGGACAAGATCGTTGTCCAGACGAGCGAGGCCGAGGAGACGACCGCTTCCGGCCTCGTCATCCCCGACACCGCCAAGGAGAAGCCCCAGGAGGGCAAGGTTCTGGCCGTGGGCCCGGGCCGCATCGACGACAAGGGCAACCGCGTTCCGCTGGACGTGGCTGTCGGCGACGTCGTCATCTACTCCAAGTACGGCGGCACCGAGGTCAAGTACAACGGCGAGGACTACCTGATCCTCTCCGCCCGCGACGTGCTGGCCGTCATCAACTGACGCGTCACTCGCAGCGCAAGGACGCCCCGGGCCCCGCTCATGCCGGGGTGCGGGGCGTTTTGCGTCGCACGACAACCGAAAGGTAAGCGGAAAGCGTTATGCCCAAGCAGATCAGTTTCGACGAGGACGCTCGTCGCGCGCTCGAGCGCGGGGTGAACAAGCTCGCCGACGCGGTCAAGGTCACCCTCGGCCCGCGCGGTCGCCACGTCGTCCTCGACAAGAAGTTCGGCGGCCCGACGATCACCCTCGACGGCGTCACCGTCGCTCGCGAGATCGAGCTCGACGACCCGTTCGAGAACCTCGGCGCGCAGCTCGCGAAGAGCGTCGCCACCAAGACCAACGACGTCGCCGGCGACGGCACCACCACCGCCACGGTGCTGGCCCAGTCGCTGGTCAAGCACGGCCTGCGCAACGTCGCCGCCGGCGCCAACCCGACCGCGGTCGGCAAGGGCATCGAGGCGGCCGCGGAGAAGGTCATCGAGGTCCTCAAGGCCAAGGCCACCCCGGTCAAGGGCCGCGACAACATCGCCCAGGTCGGCACCGTCACCTCGCGTGACGCGGCGATCGGCGCGCTGCTCGGCGAGGCCGTCGAGCGCGTGGGCGAGGACGGCGTCATCACCATCGAGGAGTCGTCGACCCTGGCGACCGAGCTGGTGATCACCGAGGGCGTCCAGTTCGACAAGGGCTTCCTGTCGGCGCACTTCGCGACCAACCCGGAGGACCAGAAGGCGATCCTCGAGGACGCCTACATCCTGCTGAGCCGCGAGAAGATCTCGGCGCTGGCCGACCTGCTCCCGGTGCTGGAGAAGGTCGTCGAGGCGAAGAAGCCGCTGCTGATCATCGCCGAGGACGTCGACGGCGAGGCGCTGTCCACCCTCGTGGTGAACTCGCTGCGCAAGACGATCACCGCGGTCGCGGTCAAGGCCCCGTTCTTCGGCGACCGCCGCAAGGCGTTCCTGGACGACCTGGCCGTCGTCACCGGCGGCGAGGTCATCTCCGCCGAGGTCGGCCGCAAGCTGTCCGAGGTCGACCTCAGCTCGCTGGGCAAGGCCCGCCGGGTCGTCGTCACCAAGGACGACACGACGATCGTCGACGGCGCGGGCACGAAGGACGACATCGCCGGGCGGACCGCGCAGATCCGCAAGGAGATCGAGACCACCGACTCCGACTGGGACCGCGAAAAGCTGCAGGAGCGGCTCGCGAAGCTCGGCGGCGGCGTGGCCGTGATCAAGGTCGGCGCGGCCACCGAGACCGAGCTGAACGAGCGCAAGCACCGCATCGAGGACGCCGTGGCTTCGACCAAGGCGGCCGTCGAAGAGGGCATCCTGCCCGGCGGCGGCTCGGCGCTGGTGCACGCGGTCAAGGAACTCGAGGGCGACCTCGGCCTGACCGGTGACGAGGCCACCGGCGTGCGCATCGTCCGCGACGCGCTCACCGCCCCGCTGCACTGGATCGCGACGAACGCGGGCCACGAGGGCGCGGTCATCGTGAACAAGGTCAAGGAACAGAGCTGGGGCCAGGGCTTCAACGCGGCCACCGGCGAACTGACCGACCTGATCGCGGGCGGCATCGTCGACCCGGTCAAGGTCACCCGCTCGGCCGTCGCGAACGCGGCGTCCATCGCCCGGCTGGTGCTCACCACGGAAAGCTCCGTGGTCGAGAAGCCGGTCGAGGAAGAGCCCGAGGCCGCCGGCCACGGACACTCGCACTGACGCGGTTCGCTTTTCGGCGGGGCGGCACTTCCCTTGGGGGTGCCGCCCCGCTTTACGTGGCGAGGCCGTTGGGCCGCAGGCGTTTCCGCATGATCGGCCGGCTCGGGAACGTCCTGCCCAGCTCGGTGAAACCGGCCCGCGCGAACATCGCGGCGGTGCCGGTGAAAACGGCCGAGGGCGACGGCGCTGTCTTCAGGGCGGACACCTCGACGGGATGGCCGTCCAGCACCGATCCTCCGTGCGCCCGCGCCCATTCGACCGCGGATTCCAGCAGCGCGACCCCGACGCCGGTCCCTCGCTGTGCCCGCCGCACCACGAAACACGCGACCCACCAAGCATCCGGGTCGTCCTCAAGCAACCGGCGGACCGCGCGGTTGCCCGTCACGCCGGGCAGCGAGGCGCGTGGTTGCACCCGTGTCCAGCCGACCGGTTCGTCGTCGAGATATCCGATGAGCCCGACCGGTACCGGCAGGGTTTCCACTTCCGAGCGCGGGGCCGAGCGCTGGCGAAGACGCGCTCCAGATCCGGCCAGGTCTCGGCGGTAAGCGCGCCGAACTCATAGGCACGGGAAAAGCCGCGGTCCTGAAACCGCGGCTTCCCCACCGGTCGGTCAGGCAGTGAACCCGCCGTCCACCGTGATCGACGTCCCCGTCAGATACCGCCCGTCCGGCCCCGCCAGGTACGCCACCGCGGCCGCGATGTCCGACGTATTTCCGTAGTGCCCCAACGCGATGTGCGCCAACTGGTCACCGGAATGCGGCCCGTCCGCCGGGTTCATCTCGGTGTCCGTCGAGCCCGGGTGCACCACCATCGCCGTGATTCCGCGTGGTCCCAGGTCTCGCGCCAGGCCCTTGGTCATCCCGATCAGCGCCGACTTGCTCGCCGAGTACAGGCTCAATCCGACGAACGGCGTGCGTTCGGCCAGGTCGCTGCCGATTGACACGATCCGGCCGCCCGCGGTCATGTGCCGCACTGCTGCCTTGGCCGCCACCAGCGGGGCCTTCACGTGGATCGCCAGCGTGCGGTCGATCGTCTCCGTCGTCAGTTCGTCGATCGGCGCCGCCGGGAACACTCCGGCGTTGTTCACCAGCACGTCCAGTCCGCCCAGGTCGGCCGCGGTCTGGTCGACCGCGCTGGTCACGGCGTCCGCGTCCGCGGCGTCCGCCTGCAGTGCAAGACCGCGGCGGCCGAGTTTTTCGATGGACGCGACCACGTCCGCCGCCCGGTCCGCGGCGCGTTCGTAGGTGATCGCGACGTCCGCGCCGTCCTCGGCCAGCCGGAGTGCGATCGCCGCGCCGATCCCGCGGCTTCCGCCGGTGACCAGCGCGACCTTGCCGTCCAGGGTGCCCATGCCCCCACCTCTTTCTATAGCGATAACTAAATAAATAGCCGCGTACGATGGGCGAGGTCAAGGATTCTGTATCGTTCGCTAAAGAAGGTGGTCCATGTCACCCCGCGGCCGCCCGCGCGCATTCGACCGCGAGCAGGCGCTCACACAGGCCATGTTGGTGTTCTGGGAGCGCGGCTACGACGGTGCGTCGCTGGCGGAGCTGACTGAGGCGATGGGGATCAAGCCGCCGAGCCTGTACGCGGCCTTCGGGGACAAGGAGTCACTGTTCCGCGAAGCAGTCGAGCACTACCAATCCGCGCACGGACAACACACGATGCGCGCGTTGACCGAAGAGCCGACAGCGCGCGCGGCGGTCGAAGCGATGCTTCGCAACAACGCTTGCGCGTACGTGGAACCCGGACACCCCAAGGGGTGCATGGTCGTTCTCGCGGCTACCAATTGCACGCCGGCCAATGCGTCCGTGTGCGAGTTTCTCGCTGCTTCGCGCGACAACGTGCGACGCGAGATTCGCGAGCGGCTTCGTCGCGGAGTGGAAGAAGGCGACCTCGCGGCCACTGTGGACACTGATGCGCTCGGCGCGCTGTACGCGACTGTCTTTTATGGACTGACCATGCAGGCGCGCGACGGCGTCAGCCTCGAGGAGATGATGACCGTGATCGACCTCGCGCTGTCGATGTGGCCCGAAAACGGCGGAGGGACGGCGTCCACTGTGGACACCGCCCCTTCCGCGCCGTGAGTGAAGTCAGATGTGCGCCATGGTCAACGCGCGTTTGTCCTGTTTGATGATGTGGTCTCGTTCCGATTCGGACAGCCCGCCCCAGATGCCGTAGGGCTCGTGCACGGCGAGCGCGTGCTTGCGGCACATCTCCAGCACCGGGCACGACAGGCAGATCGCCTTGGCCCTGGCCTCGCGCCGTGCCCTCGCCGGTCCCCGCTCTCCGTCCGGGTGGAAGAAGGATCCGCTGTCCATCCCCCGGCACGACCCCTCCAGCTGCCAGTCCCACATGTCTGCGTTGGGGCCGGGGAGCCTGCGCGTGTCTGCCATCCTGACCGCCTCCGTCATCCGGTCGATGCCATTAGCTGCTCTGCTGTGGTGCCGATACTCCATTCGGTGCAACGGCGGTAACGTTAGAAGCGCGCCAATAGTTGTTCAATAGATCGGCGGCGATTCAGCCGTTAGGCATCCCCCAGATGTGTGAGCAGGGCTTTTGGCTCGGGTTGCCGGGACCGCGAGCGGGCTGGATATTGACCGGGTGGGATCCGGATCAGGCGATGGAGAACCCACCCTGCCGGTGGCCTCGGTCGCCCGCCGGCTCGGTGTCGCGCCGTCCACCCTGCGTACCTGGGACCGCCGCTACGGCCTCGGCCCCAGTCGCCACACCGACGGCAGACATCGCCGCTACGGCAGCTCGGACATCGGCCGTCTCGAACTTATGCAGCGCGCGCTCCTTCGCGGCGCTTCAACGGCGGAGGCCGCGCAGTACGCGTTAGAGCAGATGCCGCGCGCGGACTTCGTGCCAGCGCCTGCGGAGCCCGCTGAAGCGACGGAGGCGAAGTCTGCGGCTGACGACGTCGAAGTCCCTTCGCGACTCGCGCGTCGACTGAGCACTGCGGCGTTGGCGATGGACGTCGGCGCGGTGCAGCGAATGCTTGTCGACGCCATCCGCGAGCTAGGCGTGCTTCAGGCGTGGACTGGCGTGATCGACCCAGTCCTCACTGCGCTCGGCGCGCGGTGGCGAGGGGTGCACGCGGGCGCGGAAGTGGAGTACCTGCTTGCCGAGTGCGTGTACGCGGCCTTAGTGCGCGCGACGCCGGTCCTCGACGAGCCTCGCAACCAACGGCCGGTCCTTCTCGCGTGTGTGCCGGACGAACGGGACAACATGCCGGTGTACGCGCTCGCGGCCGCTCTCGCGGGACGGCGGATCGGCGCGCAGCTCTTCGGCATCGCGCTGCCCCAGGAAGTGCTGGCGGTAGCTGTACGCCGAAGCGCGCCGGCCGCAGTGGTGTTGTGGGCGAATCGGGCGCACGCTGACTCCCGGCTCTTCGCGCGCGTGTCTCGCGGACGGCAGCGGACTCGGATGTTCGCCTGCGGTCCCGGCTGGGATCCGGCGTTGCTGCCGCCGAAGGTCGAGCTGCTCGCGGATCTTTCCGCGGCGGCCGACCGCGTGGAGCACGTTCTTGTCGGTGCTCCACGCTAGAAAGGTGAGGTGGACGAAGAAGCGCTGACGGCCCTCGCGTTCGGCTCGGACGCTGCCGGACCGGCGGACTCGATACCTCGCGACGGCTCGCCAAGGCAACGCCTCCTGGCGGCGATCGTGCTGGGCGCCCGCGGCCGATACGCGGCGGCCGCGGCCTTGCTCGACCCGCTCCGGCGCGGCCGGGATCCGCTGACGGCCTCGCTGGCGGCGAGCACGCTCGCGTCGCATCGACGGCAACTGGGCGGACACGTGGCGGCGCGGAAGCTGGACGGGGAGGCGCTGCTGGCGGTGGGGCTGCGCGGAGTGGGGGCTGTTGGCGAGGGCCTGACTGCTGCCAGGCCGGGCTCGGGCTCGACAGGCGGAGCGGTGGATTCGGCTGCTTCGTCGGGCTTGGTTGCTGGCTCGGGTCGAGGCGGCTCTGAGGCGGGCTCGGTTGTCTCGGGAGCGGCGACCGCAAGCACCGGCTCGCGAGGTGCCAGAGCGGGCTCAGCTGGTCCGGGATCAACTCCGGCAGCTGCCGACTCGCCCACCACCGCAAGCCGCGGCGCACCCCTCCGTCCAAACCTCAGCGCACCCGCCCCCGCTGACAGCCCGGTCGCGCCCGCCGAAGACCCCCACGGACTAGACCTCCAAGGCGCGAGAGCCGACGCCCTCCTCGGCCTGGCCGCCGACAACCTCGCCCTCGGCCGCATCTCCGCCGCCCGCCGCCTGGCCGTCCGGGCTGCCCAAGCCGACCGGCGCTGGCGGGCGACCGTCCGGGGCGGCTGGGTGGGCGCCGAGATCGAACTCGCCGACGGACAACCCGAAGCAGCCGTCGCCCCGGCTCGCCTCGCCTACGAGACCGCCGTCGCCCGTCACGCTCAGCGACACGTCGTGAAGTCCGGCATCGTCCTCGGCGTCGCCCTCCTCGCCGCCGGACAACCAGGCGCGCGGGAGCTCGTCCTCGCGGCCGTCGCCGACGGCGAAAAATATGAACTCGATTCACTTAATTGGGTGGCCACCCGTGTCGCCGCTGACCTGGACCCCGACCGGGCCGAGGAGTATCGATTCAGGAGCCGCCAGGTGTTGCACGCAGTGTTACGGCACGCGGATCCTTGCGTGATGCGCATCGCACACGAATCGCCGTGGGTGCCCGTCGGACCCGGGTAGGCCTGCGGGAACGGGCGTTCCGGCATCCGGGCTAAGAAACTTCAAAAAAAGCCACCGGATCGTGTCAAGGTTCGGACTAAAGCGTCCGATAGGGGAAGTGGAATGTCACCCGGCTGCAGGAAGGAAACCCCGTGACGACGGTCTTGATCTGCGACGACCGACGCAGTGTCCGCGAAGGGCTCACCCGTGTGATGTCCGCGGTGCCTGGGGTCAGTCGCATCGACTGCGTAGCGCACGGTGACGAGCTGCTGGCCCGGTACACCCGTCAGCCGGTCGACGTCGTGCTGGTCGGGACGCAACGCGCGGTCCCGACAGGCGTCGAGGCAACCCGCCGGCTCGTCTCCGCGAACCCCCAGGCGAACGTCATCGTGTTCGGCGCCCCGGACGACGCGGGCAGCATCGCGGCCGCCATCGCCGGCGGAGCGCGCGGCTACCTGCGCTGGGACGCCTCGCGGCCCGAACTGGTCGCCGCGCTGGCGCACACCCTGGCCAGCACCTCGGTGCCCGCGCCGCGGCAGCCGTCCGACCCGGGCGTGCAGCTCACCGAGCGCGAGCTGCAGGTGCTTCGCGGCATGAGCCAGGGCAAGAGCAACGGCCAGATCGGCCGCGAGCTGTACCTCTCCGAGGACACGGTCAAGACGCACGCGCGGCGGTTGTTCCGCAAGCTCGGCGTCCGCGACCGCGCGCAGGCCGTGGCGCACGGCTTCCGCCGCGGTCTCGTGTCCTGACCGAGGCAGAGCAAGCCAGTACGGGACTTCCGATCCGATTCCCGCGGTGACGAACGGGCCAGGGCAGCCAAGCCCTGGCCCGTACCTGTTGTCCTGGCCCCTGCTCCGCGTGCCTCGCCCGCGTCCCCACCGCGTGACGGCACCGCCCCACCCCGTCTGCCTGCGACAATCGCCGCCCGGCCGCGCCCGGCGCGCCGGTCACCACCTCTGGCGGTTGTCTGGTAGGACTCCGACGGTACGGTAGCTGTGACCGGCGCAGGACGGGGACGACCACGCGCCGGACTCTTTGCACGCCTACACGTAACGCTGGGACTGTTGTCTGCGATGGCCACTGTGGGGGATGGACTGGACGAGCCGGTCGCCGCCGCTGTCGAGGGAGACCCTCAGGCAGTCGAGCGGTTGCTGGCCGCCATTCGTCCCCTTGTGGTGCGGTATTGCCGTGCCAGGGTTGGCAGGCAGGAGCGTTCGTTCGCTTCGGCAGACGACGTCGCGCAGGAGGTGTGTCTCGCGGTGCTTACGGCATTGCCTTCGTACCGTGACCAGGGCCGCCCTTTTCTGGCGTTCGTCTACGGCATCGCCCAGCACAAGGTTGCCGACGCGCACCGCGCCGCGGCGCGCAACCGGGCGGAGCCGGTCGCCGAGATCCCCGACGAGATCGAGGGCGGCGTCGGTCCGGAGCAACGCGCTCTGCAGGGTGAGCTGAACGAGCGGATGGCGCAGTTGCTGCAGGTGCTGCCGGACAAACAGCGGGAAATCGTTGTTCTGCGGGTCGTGGTCGGATTGTCGGCGGAGGAGACGGCGGAAGCCGTCGGTTCCACGCCGGGCGCCGTCCGCGTCGCCCAGCACCGGGCGCTCGCCCGGCTGCGCAAGGTGCTTGCCGCCGAGGAGGTGATCTGAGTGACCGATCGCGAAGACCGGGACAGAGACCTGTCACCTTCCGCGCAGGCCAGCGGCCTGACCGGGTACGAAGCGGAAGCCGACGGCGACCTGACGGCCATCCAGGCCGACGACGCGCTGCTCGACGCGCTCGGCGGGACCGATCCGGCTGTGGCCGACGGGCTCGGGGACCAGGAACTGAACGCGCTGCTGCTCGCGTGGCGCCGTGACATCGACAGCGAACCGCTCGCCGAGCTGGTCGACGTCGACACCGCGGTCACCACGGTGCGGACCGCCACGCTGGCGCGCAAGTACCAGAGCCGCGGTCGCCGTCGCCGCTATCTCGTGCCGGTGGCCGCCGCGTGCGCCGCCGCCGCGATCGCCTTCACCGGCACCGGTCTCGCCGCGCGGGACGCCCAGCCCGGCGACACGCTGTGGGGCCTCACCAAGGTGCTCTACGCCGACCACGCCCGCTCCGTCGAGGCCGCGGCCGCCGCGAAGCTCGACCTGGAGAAGGCGAACCTGGCCCTGGCCGACAACCGGCTCGCGGACGCCCGGCGCGCGCTCGCCGACGCGCAGGCCGCGCTCACCCAGGTCACCGACGCGGACAACCGCAACCAGCTCCTGCAGCAGCACCGCGAACTGGCCGCTCAGCTCGGCCAGCCGACGGCCCCGCCCGCGGACCAGAAGTCGTCGACGCCGCCCGCCGTTCCGCCGGTGCACGACCCGGTCAGCAGCGCGGCGCAGCCGCCCGGTCAGTCGACGTCCCTGCCCGGCACCGGGGGCGGGCACACCAATCCGCCGCCGGTCACCTCGGCGACGCCGCTTCCGCCGGTGACGTCCACGCCGAGTTCGCCGCCGCCGTCGCCGAGCGCCACCCCGAACGATCCGGGCACGGGCAGCAGCCCGCGCAATGAATCGTCGCAAGGGGTGCAGGCGCCGAACGGCACCAGCGGCTCGTAGGTTTCACGAAGGTCCCGGCACGGACAGTGCCGGGACCTTCTTCGTTTCAACGGGGGAGGCACGGTGCTGGTTTTCGGGGAGCCCTACGAGACCGCCAAGGGGACGGTGCTGATCACTGTCACCCGGCAAAGCCGTCGAGGCGGTCCGGGGCACGCGGTCGGGCTGTACACGATCGACTCCGACGGCGTGACGTGGACGCCCGCTGTCGACGGGGGTCGGATGGCGCTGATCGGGGCGTGCACCGGTTTCGTGGCGGCGGCGCTCGCGACGCTGGCCGTGGTGCTCCGTCCGCCGTGGCCGAACATGACTGAGCGCGTGATGATCGCCCACGCGGAGAGCGCGAAGAACCGTCGTTGACCGGTTGCCCACAGGACCGCGTGCTTGTGGGCAACTCTGTGGACAACTTGTCCGCGCACGCGAAGAAGGTCCTGGTGGTCAAGCTCACCAGGACCTTCTTTTCCGGCTGTTCAGAACCGAACGATCAGTACGCGCTCTCGTTCGCGGTGACCCCGTCCGCGAACCCGCGGCAGTAGTCCCAGCTCACGTAGTCCGTCGGGTTCGGGTCGAAGGCCGGCTCGTGCGGGCGCATCCGGCCGTCGGACAGCAGCTGCTCCAGGCTCGCGCGCAGCAGCGTCCAGTCGTGATAGTGGGGTTCGTCGCACTCGCCGCAGTCGACCACGATGCCGCGAACCCCGCGAGGCTCCAGCAGAGCCTGGTACACGGCGAGGTCGGACAGGTCGGCCAGCAGCTCGGTGCGCTCGTCCGCGCTGATCGGCTCTTCGAGGTGGTCGTCGGGGTCGGGGATGGCCCGGGCCGGATCGTCCGGGTCGTCCGCGAACGGATCGGGGGGCAACACATCGTGCGGCACGGCCTGCACGGTACCCGGCGGGCCACCCACCCGGGCCAGGACCCCGGCCCGGATATCATGAGGGGAAGGCCCGACCACCCTCGGCCCACGCCCGGCACCGCTGCCCGCGACTCCAGCCCACTCCCGCCAGGAAGGCCCTTCGCCCCTCATGACCAGCGAAAGCATCACCCCCGCAGTGCCCAGCAAGTTCGCGATGCTCGGCTTGACCTTCGACGACGTGCTGCTGCTGCCCGCGGAATCGGACGTGGTGCCCAGCGCGGTGGACACGAGCACTCAGCTCACCCGCAACATCAAGCTCAACGTTCCGCTGGTCTCCGCCGCGATGGACACGGTCACCGAGGCGCGGATGGCGATCGCCATGGCCCGCCAGGGCGGGATCGGCGTGCTCCAGCGCAACCTGCCGATCGACGAGCAGGCCGCGGCGGTCGAGGTGGTCAAGCGGTCCGAGGCGGGCATGGTCACCGACCCGGTCACCTGCGCCCCGGACGACACCCTCGCCGAGGTCGACGCGCTGTGCGCGCGGTTCCGGATCTCCGGCGTCCCGGTCACCGACGCCTCCGGCGCTCTCGTGGGCATCATCACCAACCGCGACATGCGGTTCGAGGTCGACCACACGCGACTGGTGAGCGAGGTCATGACTCGGACGCCGCTGGTGACCGCGCAGGTCGGCGTCACCGCGGAGGCCGCGCTCGGGCTGTTGCGCAGGCACAAGATCGAGAAGCTGCCGATCGTCGACGGCGCGGGCAAGCTGCGCGGCCTGATCACGGTCAAGGACTTCGTGAAGACGGAGCAGTACCCGCGGGCGTCGAAGGACCCGGACGGCCGCCTCGTCGTCGGTGCCGCGGTCGGCGTGGGCCCGGACGGCCACAAGCGGGCGATGGCGCTGGCCGAGGCGGGGGTGGATGTCCTGATGGTCGACACGGCGCACGGCCACTCGCGCGCGGTCGTGGAAACCGTGCGGCTGTTGAAGAAGGAACTGGGCGAGACCGTCGACATCGTCGGCGGCAACGTGGCCACGCGGGCCGGGGCGCAGGCGTTGGTGGACGCGGGCGTGGACGGCGTGAAGGTCGGCGTCGGCCCGGGCTCGATCTGCACCACGCGGATCGTCGCGGGCGTGGGCGTGCCGCAGATCTCCGCGATCTACGAGGCCGACCAGGCTTGCCGTCCGGCGGGCGTCCCGGTGATCGGCGACGGCGGCATCCAGTACTCCGGCGACATCGCCAAGGCCATCGCGGCCGGTGCGTCCACCGTCATGCTGGGCAGCCTGCTCGCGGGCACCGCCGAATCGCCGGGCGACCTGATCCTGGTGAACGGCAAGCAGTTCAAGGTCTACCGCGGCATGGGCTCGCTGGGCGCGATGCAGTCGCGCGGCCAGGCGAAGTCCTACTCCAAGGACCGCTACGCCCAGGACGACGTGCTCAACGAGGACAAGCTGGTGCCGGAGGGCATCGAGGGCCGGATCCCGTTCCGCGGCCCGCTGTCGAACGTCGTCCACCAGCTCGTCGGCGGCCTGCGCGCGGGCATGGGCTACGCGGGCGCGGAGACGATCGCGGCGATGCAGGAGGCTCAGCTGGTCCGGATCACCGCGGCCGGGCTGAAAGAAAGCCACCCGCACGACATCACCATGACGGTCGAGGCCCCGAACTACACGACCCGCTGATCGACCCGATCCGCTCTGTTCGCCCGCTCCGCCTCCCCGCCACACTGGATCTCCAGGTGACGGCGAGGGGAGCGGGCGAATGCGGTTTTCCCGGAGGTTCGTGCTGACGGCGGCTGCCGCGATGGTGCTCGGGGGAGGGGCTGCTTCCGCGGCCGCGGCGGATTCACCGGACAGCTCGCTGTGGAAGCGCACCGAGCTGTACTTCGGCACCGCCAAGCCCGGCGGCGGCGAAGTGACCGAAAAGGAGTTCGCGGACTTCTCGGCGAAGGACATCACGCCGCGGTTCCCGGACGGCTTCACGCAGCTTGAGGGCACCGGTCAATGGCGGTCCGGCACCGGTGCGGTCGTCCGCGAGCATTCGATCGTTCTCGTCGTGCTGTATCCGCCGACGAACCAGCACGCGAACGCCGATCTCGAGCAGATCCGCACCGACTACAAGCACCTGTTCGATCAGGAATCCGTGCTGCGGACCGATTCCACCGCGCGCGTCTCGTTCTGAGCGCGGTTCCACCCGAGCAGCAGCAACGGCGTCGCCAGCATCAACGCGCCCGCCAGCCCGAGTGCGCCGCGCGTGCCCAGCCACGTCGCCACCAACCCCCACAGCAGCGTCAGCCCGGCCGTGCTGGCGCTGCTGCTGATCCGCCACGCGGACAACATCCGGCTCACGTACCCGTCTTCTGTCTCTTCGAGCCGGTACGTCGCGAGGACGGTGTTGTAGGCCGCCGCGCAGACGATCAGGCCGAACTCCACCGCCATCACCCAGAACAGCCCGCCGATGCCGGGCGGCACGAACGCCAGCAGCACGACCCAGCACGTCCGGACCGCGCCGACGATCGGCAGCAGCCGGACCCGGCCGTAGCGCGGCACCAATCGGCGAGCTAGCCGCGAGCCGACCAGGCCGCCGAGGCACGGGACGCCGAACGCGAGCCCGTACTGCCAGGTCGGCAGGCCGAGTTCGCCGAGCAGCAGCACCGCCAGCATCGGCGCGGTAGCCATGATCAGGCCGTTGACCAGACAGCTGTTGAGGAAGAGCATCCGCAGCCGGGCGTGCCGGAACAGGTACCGCCAGCCTTCGACGAGGTCGGCGGCGCGGAAGGCGGCAGGGCGGGACGGTTCGGGCTCGCGGGTGCGGATCGTCGAGAGCGAGAGTGCGGAGAGCAAGTAACTGATCGCGTCCAGGATCACAGTGGCGAGCGGGCCGAAGAACCCGATCGCCGCACCGCCCGCCGGCGGGCCGAGCGCGGTCGCGGTCCACAGCGTCGTCTCGAACCGGCCATTGGCGGTGAGCAGGTCTGGACCAGCCGCCAGTGACTTCAGATACGCGCCGCTCGCCGACGTGAACGCGATGTTCGCCGCCGCCACGAGCACCGACACGGCCACGAGCTGGGCGAACGTCAGCACGTCGAGCAGATACGCGGGCAGCAGCGTGAGCAAGGCGGCGAACCGGACGAGATCCATGGCGATCAGCACCGGCCGTTTCCGCCGGAATTCCACCCACGGACCGAGCGGAAGCGCGGCCAGCGAACCCACCGCGAGCCCGGCTCCGGCCAGCAACGACACCTGCGCGGCACTGCTGTGCAGCACCCGTACCGCGATGATCGAGAAGGCGTCGAGAGCGAAGTAGGTGCCCGCGATGCTGACCGCGTACGCCAGCCACAGCCGGTGAAAGTCCTTGCCCAGCGCCAAATCCGTCCCCCTCGTTCAGCCGGGCAGCCAACCACCCGCTCGCGCCGGTGGCAAACAACCGCGCGCACAACCGGTGGTTGTCGCCACCGCAACGGTCCCCCGCGCGCAGGTCACCCGCGCCGACTCGCGACAATGGACCGCGAAGCGGCAGGCGCGAGAAGGGACATCACGTGCGGGATCTGGTCGAGATCGGCATGGGCCGCACCGCGCGGCGGGCGTATGACCTCGATGACGTGGAGATCGTGCCGTCGCGGCGGACGCGGTCCTCGTCGGTGGTGTCCACTGCCTGGCAGATCGACGCGTACCGGTTCGACTTGCCGCTGGTCACCCACCCGACGGACGCGATCGTGTCGCCGGGGACCGCGGTGGCGATCGGCGAACTGGGCGGCCTCGGCGTGCTCAACGCCGAAGGACTGTGGGCGCGGCACGCGAACGTCGAGGAGG
Source organism: Amycolatopsis sp. NPDC114503 (assembly GCF_055633655.1). NCBI lineage: Bacteria > Bacillati > Actinomycetota > Actinomycetes > Pseudonocardiales > Pseudonocardiaceae > Amycolatopsis > Amycolatopsis sp. NPDC114503. The sequence goes on from NZ_JBVKDT010000008.1 coordinate 76,334, forward strand.
CGATCTTCCGCCTCGTTCGCGCGGCCGAGGACGCCGATGACCCGACCGCGGTCGTGCGCGAGCTGCAGGAGCTGCACTCCGCGCCGATCCGGCTCGACCTGCTGACCGAGGCGATCAAGACGGTCCGCGAATCCGGCGTGACGGTGGCCGCGCGGGTCAGCCCGCAGCACGCCGCCGAGCTGACGCCGGATCTGGTCGCGGCGGGCGTCGAGATCCTGGTCGTGCAGGGCACGATCATCTCCGCCGAGCACGTGCAGCGGGACGCGGAACCGCTCAACCTCAAGGAGTTCATCGGCCGTCTCGACGTGCCGGTGATCGCCGGCGGCGTGAGCGACTACCGCACGGCCATGCACCTGATGCGCACCGGCGCGGCGGGCGTCATCGTCGGCCACGGCTACACCGAGGGCGTCACGAGCACCGACCGCGTGCTCGGCATCGGCACCCCGATGGCGACGGCGATCGTGGACGCGGCCGCCGCGCGCCGCGACTACCTCGACGAGACCGGCGGCCGTTACGTGCACGTCCTCGCCGACGGCGGCATCACGACCTCCGGCGACATCGCGAAGGCGATCGCCTGCGGCGCGGACGCGGTCATGCTCGGCGCCCCGCTGGCGACCGCGTCGGACGCCCCGGGCCAGGGCCTGTACTGGACCGCCGCGGCGGCGCACCCGTCGCTGCCGCGCTCGCGCGTGGTGGCCGGCCCGGACTCGGACTACGCGGTGGACCTGAAGACGCTGCTGTTCGGCCCGTCCTCGGACGCGGAGGGCGTGGTGAACCTGTTCGGCGCGCTGCGCCGCGCGATGGCGAAGACGGGGTACTCGGACCTGAAGGAGTTCCAGCGCGTCGGGCTGACCGTGCGCGGCTGAGCTTCGCCTGATCGGCCGTGAAGGGCCCCTTGAGGGAATCTGATTCCCTCAAGGGGCCCTTCACGTACGTCGGAGGGCTTTTTCGCACCGTTCGCGCCAGACTCCGTTATGCTTTCGTTATCTTTTGAATTCGGGGGCGCGCCTGAAGGGTGAGCGGATGGCACTGCTGGGGGAGTCCGCGTCGGCGTGGTGGCTCGGCGGGATCGTGGTGGGCAGCCTGCTGATCCGGTTGCTGGCGCTGGTGGTGGCGTTGCGGGGGACGAAACCGGCGGAGCGGCCGGCCATCATCCGGGCGCTCGGCGAGCTGTTCCGCTTCGCCCCGCGGCGCAAGGCGCGGTGATGTAACCCGTCAGTAACTTACCTCTGGTCTGGCGGCTCCCCGGGGGTTACCCTCTTTCCTGTGACTGCCAGTAACACCACCACCGCGCGGCAAGAACCCGACTATGACGTCCTCGTCGTCGGGTCCGGGTTCGGCGGCAGCGTCGCGGCGTTGCGGCTGACCGAGAAGGGCTACCGCGTCGCGGTGGTCGAGGCGGGCAGGAGGTTCGCCGACGACGAGTTCGCCAAGACGTCCTGGGATCTCAAGCGCTACCTCTGGGCCCCGCAGCTCGGCTGTTACGGCATCCAGCGCATCCACATGCTCAACGACGTCATGGTGCTGGCCGGCGCGGGCGTCGGCGGCGGTTCGCTGGTGTACGCGAACACGCTGTACCGGCCGCTCAAGCCGTTCTACCAAGACCGGCAGTGGGCGCACATCACTGACTGGGAAAGCGAGCTCGCGCCGCATTACGACCAGGCCAGCCGGATGCTCGGGGTCGTCACGAACCCGACGATCACGCCGTCCGACGTGGTGATGCGGGACGTCGCGAAGGACATGGGCGTCGAGGATTCGTTCCACGCCACGCCGGTCGGGGTCTATTTCGGCAAGCCCGGCGAGACGGTGAAGGACCCGTTCTTCGGCGGTGCCGGGCCGGATCGCGTCGGGTGCACCGAATGCGGGTCCTGCATGACCGGCTGTCGCGTCGGCGCGAAGAACACGCTGGTGAAGAACTATCTGTACCTCGCGGAAAAAGACGGCGCGAAGGTCATTCCGCTGACCACGGTGACGTCGGTGAGCCCGCGCAGCAACGGTTACGCGGTCACGTTGCAGAAGACCGGAACCCGTTCGCGCCGTTTCCGGACGACGGTCACGGCGTCGCAGGTGGTGTTCGCCGCTGGCACCTGGGGCACGCAGAACCTGTTGCACCGCATGAAGGACACGGCCGCGCTGCCGAAGTTGTCCGGCAAGCTCGGCGAGCTGACCCGGACGAACTCCGAGGCGATCATCGGCGCGGCGCGGACCACTGTGGACCCCGAACGAGACTTCAGCCGCGGTGTCGCGATCACCTCGTCGATTCATCCGGACGAAAACACCCATATCGAACCGGTGCGTTACGGCAAGGGCAGCAACGCGATGAGCCTGTTGCAAACCGTTGCCACCGACGGTTCTTCGAGCGTTCCGCGCTGGCGGCAGGCGCTCACGTTCCTGGTCAAACACCCGGTGCAGTCGGCGAAACTTCTGAACGCCTACCGGTGGAGCGAGCGCACGGTGATTCTGCTGGTGATGCAGAGCCTGGACAACTCCATCACCACCTACACGCGGCCCGGTCTGTTCGGACGGCGGAAATACACGTCGAAACAGGGCCACGGCGAGCCGAACCCGAGCTTCATCCCGGCCGGGCACGAGGCGAACGTCCTTACCGCGGAACGGATCGGCGGCATGCCGGGCGGCACCTGGGGCGAGGTGTTCGATATCCCGCTCACCGCGCACTTCATCGGCGGCGTGCCGATCGGCGACAGCGCCGACACCGGCGTGATCGACCCCTACCACCGGGTTTACGGCTATCCCGGACTGTCCGTTGTGGACGGTTCGGCGATCACCGCGAACCTCGGGGTGAACCCGTCGCTCACCATCGCCGCGCAGGCCGAGCGGGCGTTCTCGTTCTGGCCCAACAAGGGCGAGGCCGACGAGCGGCCCGAGCAGAGCAGCGGGTACGCCCGGATGGAACCGGTCGCGCCGAAGAACCCGGCGGTTCCGGCGAACGCCCCCGCGGCACTGCGTCGCTGACCTAAGATCGTCCGGTGACGACTGCGGCGCTGGACCGGATCCGGGAACTGCACGACGAATGGGCACGAATCGCCCAGGCGATGCCGGAGGCGGCGTTCGCCGAGCCGAGCGCGCTGCCCGGCTGGACGCGCGCGCATCTGCTCACCCACCTCGCGCGCAACGCGGACGCTCTCGGCAACCTGTTGACCTGGGCCGAAACCGGGGTCGAGCGGTCGATGTACGGGCCCGGCAACGCCCGCGACGACGACATCGAGGCCGGTGCCGGTCGCGCTCCGGCGGACATCGTGGCCGACCTGGTGGCGTCCGGGAAACGGCTGACCGACCATGCCGCGCGGTTGTCGGACGAGACTTGGTCAGCGCGCGTCCGGCACCGGCACGGCGGTGAGCTGACCGGCGCGGACGTGCTGACGCTGCGGCTGTCCGAGACCACGATCCACCTCGTCGACCTCGATGCCGGCCACGATTTCGACAGCGCCACGGCTTTGCTCGGCGAGCATCTCGACGCGGTGATCGCCACGCTGATCCGGATGTGCCCGCGCCCGTTGCCTTCGTTCCGGCTCACCGACGGCGTCCGTACCTGGACTTTCGGCGAGGGCGGCGATCTCGTGACCGGGACGCCGGGCACGGTGTTGGCGTGGCTTACCGGACGCGGCGATGGTTCGGCGCTGTCCGGGCCGGTGCCCGAGATGGCTCCGCTGCTCTGACCTCAGCTCGGTTGCCTGTCGGCCGCCAGTTCGTCGTCATCGCCGACGATGCCCAGCTGCTGCAGGATGGCGAGCCGGTCGGTCTGGATGTCGAGTTCGGAGATCCGGCCGCCGGTCACCCGCGCCAGGACGAAACCGCGCCACGTTCCGCGTTTGCCCGTCGCCGAACCTCTCCGGTAGTAGCCGGTGTTGGTGGCGGTGAGCGTCACCGTGGCCGCGGCCCGATCGCCTTCCGCGAGCAGCGAATCGAGGTCTACGTGCAGGTCCGGGAACGCGGTCAGCATCTGCGTCCAGCCGGTGCGGAAGGCGGCCAGCCCGCCGGTCGGCGCGTCGACCACGACGGGGCCGGACTCGGTCACGTCGTCGGCCACCACGGTGTCCAGGCCGCTGAGGTCGTGGCTGTTGACGATCGAAAGGAACTGCCGCAGGACGGTCTTGGGGTCAGTCATCGCTTCCTCGATTCTTACGCCGTAAGAGGTGAGAACAGTGGTACCTTACGCCGTAAGAAACGTCAAGGGGGACCAGTGTCCGACCGGAGGGCCCGGCCGCGTGCCGGGCTGACCAGGGAGCGGGTCGTGGACGCCGCGCTCGCGTTCGTGGACGAGCACGGCATCGCCGCGCTGTCCATGCGCAAGCTCGGCGCGGAGCTCGGCGTGGAGGCGATGACGCTCTACCACTACGTGCCGAACAAGGAAGCGCTGTTCGACGCCCTGATCGACCGGCTCGTCTCGGCGCTGGCCGGGATCGAACCGGAGCCGGACGAGCGCGGTCAGCAGTGGCTGGGCCGGGTGGCGCGGGCGTACCGGGTGCAGTTGCTCGCGCATCCGGGCGTGCTGCCGCTCGCCGCGACCCGCCCCGCGGTAAGCCCGGATTCACTGCAGGTGCTCGAAACCGCATTGCGGCTGCTGGAGTTGCCGCCAGCGCGCGGACTGGACATGGTGAACGCCGTGATGACTTTCGTCCTCGGCCACACGCTCGCCGAGGCTGGCCGCACGCCCGGCATCCAGTCCGATGTGGACAGTCTGGAGCACCTCGACGAGGACCGCTTTCCGCTGCTCGCGCAAGCGCTGAGCGACGGAGCCCGGCACGACGAGCGGTTCGAATTCGCCCTTGAGGCATTGCTGACCGGACTTTTCGCAACCGACTTGAGGTCTGAGGCGTCTGAATGAACATGACAGTCGGGAGAAGGACGTTCTTGCGCGCCGCCGGATTGACGGCGGTCGGCGCGGTGGCCGCGGCCTGCACGGCGAAACCGGGGCCGTCGGTGCCGCAGACCAGCCCGACGTCCAGAACGACCGCACCGCCGAGCACCAGCTCGAAGCCGTCCGGGCCGCCGGACTGGAACGCGTTGCGCGGCAAGCTCTCCGGGGACCTCGTGCTGCCCGACGACGGCGGATTCGCCACCGCGAAACGTGCGTTCAACCCGCTTTTCGACGGGAGTAATCCTGCTGCGGTCGCGAAATGCGCGAAGCCCGAGGACGTGCAGGCGTGCGTTGAAGCGGCTGGCGGCCGGGTCCCGCTCGCCGCGCGCAGCGGTGGGCACAGCTATGCCGGGTATTCCGCGCCGGACGGCGGATTGGTCATCGACGTCGGCGGCATGGCCGGCGTGGACGTCCAGGGCGACCAGGTCGTCATCGGCGCGGGCGCGAAACTCGGGGACGTCTATTCGGAACTGGCGAAAGCGGGGCGTTGCCTGCCCGCGGGTTCGTGCCCGACTGTCGGCATTGCCGGGCTCGCGCTCGGCGGCGGAATCGGGGTATTGACCCGTAAATACGGTTTGACGTGCGACCGGCTGCAGTCCGCGAAGATCGTCACGCCGGACGGCAAGCTGCGCACGGTGAGCGCGCAATCCGACGACGACCTGTTCTGGGCGCTGCGCGGCGGCGGAGGCGGAAACTTCGGCGTGGTCACGTCGTTCACCTTCAGCACCGTGGAAGCGCCGACCGTTACGGTGTTTTCGCTGAAGTTCCCGTCCGGCTCGGCGAGCGACGTGGTCGACGCGTGGCAGCGCTGGCTGCCGGGCGCTCCGCCCGAATTGTGGTCGAACTGCGTGGTTTCCGGCGGTCCGGGCGGGGCGTGCCGGATCGGCGGGGCATTCGTGGGCAGTTCGGCGGGGCTGACGTCGGCGCTCAGCGGATTGTCGGCGACGCCGTCGAGCCGCACGACGAAAACCCTCGGCTACGGCGCGGCGATGAACTACTTCTCCGGCAGTTCGGAACGGCAGACCTTCGTGGCGTCGTCGCGGATCATCACCGATCCGGTCGACGGCGGGAAGATCGCCGATCTCGCCTCCGGGCACAAGGGAATGGACCTGCTGATCGACGGCCTCGGCGGCGCGGTGGGCGATATCGCGCCGACGGCCACGGCGTTCCCGCACCGGAAAGCGCTGGCCAGCATCCAGGTCTACGCCCCGGCCACCGCGAGCAGCCAGGACAGCGCGCGCAAGTCAGTGTCCACTGTGGTCGCTGGGCTGGCGGACGCCGGCGCGCGCGGCGGTTACGTGAACTACATCGACCCGGATCTGCCGGACTGGAAGTCGGCCTACTACGGCGACAACGCGGCCCGGCTGGACCAGGTGGCGAAAAAGTACGACCCCAACGGGGTTTTCAAGTTCGCTCAGTCTGCCTGAGGCGCGGGCCAGACGTAACGAACGTCTGGCTCGCGCTCTTCATTTCGCTGTCCGTCGGTGTATTCGACGGCGACGAAACCGTGACGGCGGTAAAACCGTTGCGCTGGCTCGTTGATCTGGAACGTCCACAACGTCAGTCCGTCCGGGCGGAGCTGTTTGGCCAAGTCCGCCAACTGATCCCCGATTCCGCGACCGCGCCATGGCAGGTCGAGGTAGAGCTGTGCCAGCTCCGCGCCGTCGAGCACGAGCAGTCCGGCCACAGTGGACTCGGCAACCGCGACCCAGGTTTCCTGCTGCGGCACCACGACATTCGCGAACCACCAACGCACCGCGTCATCGTCGTGGGCGCGGCGGACGGTCGGTAACGCGGCGGCGAACGACCGCAGCCACACGTCGGCGATGTCGCGTGCGTCCGCGGCCGTCGCCCGTCGCAAGTCCACTGTGGTCAGAGGTCGACCCCGGTGAAGACCGTGACCCGTTCCTCGGTCAGGTCGTGCATCGCCGACAGCACGCCCTCCCGGCCGACGCCCGAACCCTTCACGCCGCCGTACGGCATCTGATCCGCGCGATACGACGGAACGTCACCGATGATCACCCCGCCGACTTCCAGCTCCGCCGAGGCATGGAAGGCCAGCTGCACGTCACTGGTGAACACCCCGGCCTGCAGTCCGTACGCCGAAGCGTTCACCGAAGCGAAAGCCTCGTCCACGCCATCCACAATGGACACCGCCAGCACCGGTCCGAAGATCTCCTCCGACCAGGCTTTGGCGTCCGCGGGTACGTCGGTCAGCAGGGTCGGCGCAACCGTTGCGCCCGAACGGGTTCCGCCGGTCAGCACCCGTGCGCCACCGGCCACAGCTTCCTCGACCCACTCGATGATCCGTTCCGCGGCAGATTCGTCGACGACCGGACCGACGTCGGTGTTGCGGTCGTAAGGATCGCCGGTTGCCTGCGCTTCGACGGCTTCGGTCAGCGCGGGAACGAACTCGTCCGCGATCGCCGCGTCCACGATCACCCGCTGCACCGCGATGCACGACTGGCCCGCCTGGTAGTTCCCGAAGGTCGCGATCCGCTGCGCGGCGCCCTCGACGTCCGGCCAGTCCCGCAGTACGACCGCCGCGGCGTTGCCGCCCAGTTCGAGCACCACGTGCTTGCGCGCCGCCGCGTCCGCGATCGACCAGCCGACCGGACCCGATCCGGTGAACGACACGACCGGCAGCCGCGGGTCGGCAACGAGTGCCTGAGTTTCCTCGTTTTCCAGCGGCAGCACGGAAAACGCGCCCTCCGGCAAGTCGGTCTCGGCGAGCAGTTCGCCGAGTACCAGCGACGACAGCGGCGTGCGCGGCGCGGGCTTGATGATGATCGGTGCGCCGACCGCGAGCGCGGGCGCGACCTTGTGTGCCACCAGATTCAGCGGAAAATTGAACGGCGCGATCCCGAGCACCGGTCCGCGCGGCACCCGGCGGGTCAGCGCGAGCCGGGCGTCGCCGGACGGGTCGGCGTCGAGCCGCTGGACGTCGCCGCTGAACCGGCGAGCCTCCTCCGCCGCGATCCGGAAGACCGAAATCGCCCGCTTCACCTCGGCTTCGGCCCACTTCAACGGCTTGCCGTTCTCGGCCGTGATCACCTCGGCGAGTTCCTCGGCCCGCATCGCGAGCCCGCGCGAAACGTGCTCCAGCGCGGCCGCCCGCTGGTGCGCGGGAGTGCGCCGGAATTCCTTCGCGACCGCGGCCGCCGCGGCCACCGCCCGTTCCACCTGGTCCGCGCCGGGCACCGCGACCGTCGCCACTTCGCTGCCGTCGAACGGGTGGTGCACCACGAGGGTGCTCGCGCCCTGCTCAGCCTGCCCGGCGATCCACGCGGCCCGCGGCTGTGGGGTGATCGTGTCCATGCGCTCAAGGTATTAGGCAGCACCAGGCCCGGCACGCCGGACCAGGTCCTTCTTTTGTGGCACCTGTCGTGGCGCGGAGATGACATTTGTCGGGGGTCTCCCGCGGGGTGCCGCCATATCGTCAGCCCATGACCACCTCGGTTGCCTCTCGCTGGTCCGCCAACCCGGCTGGAGCCTTCTTCGCCCGCGTCGGAACGCCGCGCCGTCCGGTGTTGACCGGCGCGGTGTTCCTCGCGACCGCAGCCGTGCTCATCGCCCAACTGGCGGACCCGTCCCTCTTCGACCGCTTCAAGCGCGACGCCACCGCGATCGACGCCGGGGAGTGGTGGCGGCTGCTGACCGGGATGTTCTTCCAGGACGGCAAGCTGTTCGGCGGGATTTTCAACCTGGTCGCCCTCGCTGTGGTCGGCACGTTCGCGGAATGGTGCCTCGGCCGCGTCTCCTGGTTCGTCCTCTATTTCGGCTGCGGACTGTTCGGCCAGTACCTCAGCTACGTCTGGCTGAACCCGGTGGGGGCGGGGAACTCGATGTGCGTCGCCGGACTGCTCGGCGCGCTCGCCGTGGTCGTGCTGCGAGCGCGCGCCACTCAGCCGCCGCAGGGGTTGTACCTCGCCGCGCTGCTGATCGTGCCGCTGGCTGTGCTCGACACGGTGCTGCACGACAACCACGGCATGCCCGCGCTGCTCGGGGTCGTGCTGGGGCTGCTGGTCAGCGGTTTCGGTAAAGGTCGCGCAGCAGCAGGATCTCGGCGCAGTGATGGATCATCTCTCGGTTGATGTGCAAGACGAGCGCGGCCATCGACAGCTCCGCGTACGGTCCTTCAGCCGGACCGCACGGACGAGCCAGCGCTTCAGCGTCGAGGCTGCGTACACCGGCGATCCAGGTCGCGTACGCGTCGTCGAGCTGCTTCAGGGCTTCGTCGGCCGTGCCCGCGTACGGGAAGTCCTGATAGGACGTCGGAGGCCCGCCGAAGTGCGAGGCGGAACGCATGCCCAGCACTCCCGGGATGATGTGGCCCAGCCGCCACGCGATTGTGGTCACTGGCGGAGGAGTCGGCTCCGGGAACGAGAAATCGATGGTGAAGTCACCGGTGCCGGGTTCTTCGTCGTTGGTGCGAGGGCGCACCGTCCAGCAGTCCGCGACCGGCTGCCAGAAGTACTCGTCGTCAGTGAGCCCCTCCAGCTTCGGGCGCACGTGGTGCTGCCAGTGCCAGTCGAGCTGTTCAGTCAGTTCGTTGGTCCAGTCGTTGGTCATGAAGGCACGGTAAGCCGGTTCGCGGACAGCTGGTGTCCTCATTCCGGGGCCATTGCCGACGTGACCGAGCCCACCTGGGACGATGGTGGCAAAAGCGCTCATTCGCCTGGAGGTCGTAGGTGGCCACTCCCACCGGTCCGGTACTCGTCATGGACTTCGGGGCGCAGTACGCGCAGCTGATTGCCCGTCGCGTACGCGAGGCGCAGGTCTTCTCCGAGGTCGTGCCGTCCAGCGCGACCGTCGAGGAGCTGCTCGCCAAGAACCCGTCCGCGATCATCCTGTCCGGCGGCCCGTCGAGCGTGTACGCCGAGGGCGCTCCCGCGATGGACCCGAAGCTGGTCGAGGCCGGCGTGCCGATCCTCGGCATTTGCTACGGCCACCAGCTGCTCGCCCGCGCGCTCGGCGGTGTCGTCGAGCCGACCGGCGTGCGCGAGTTCGGCCGTACTGACGTGCGGATCGTCGGCGAGGGCGGTGTCCTGCACACCGGGCTGCCCGACCACCAGACGGCGTGGATGAGCCACAACGACAGCGTCACCAAGGCCCCCGAGGGCTCGGTCGTCACGGCCAGCTCCGACGGTGCCGAGGTCGCCGGTTTCGAGGACGTCGAACGGCGCTTCGCGGGCGTGCAGTACCACCCGGAGGTGGCGCACTCGCCGCACGGCCAGGAGGTGCTGCGCCGGTTCCTGTACGAGATCGCCGGCGTCCGGCCCGGCTGGACCACTTCGTCCATTGTGGACGAACAGGTCGCCAAGGTCGCCGCGCAAATCGGTGAGGGGCGGGCGATCTGCGGCCTGTCCGGCGGCGTCGACTCCGCGGTCGCGGCGGCGCTCGTGCAGCGCGCCATCGGCGACCGGCTGACCTGCGTGTTCGTGGACCACGGCCTGCTGCGCGCGGGCGAGCGCACCCAGGTCGAACGCGATTTCGTGGCCGCGACCGGCGTCAACCTGGTCACCGTGGACGCGCGCGAGCGGTTCCTGAACGCGCTCGCCGGCGTCACCGACCCGGAGCAGAAGCGCAAGATCATCGGCCGCGAGTTCATCCGCGTGTTCGAGCAGGCCGAGCGCGATCTCAAGGCGCAGGGCGACTACCGGTTCCTCGTGCAGGGCACGCTGTACCCGGACGTCGTCGAGTCCGGCGGCGGCGAGGGCACCGCGAACATCAAGAGCCACCACAACGTCGGCGGCCTGCCCGACGACCTGCAGTTCGAGCTGGTCGAACCGCTGCGGCTGCTGTTCAAGGACGAGGTCCGCCGCGTCGGGCTCGAACTGGGGCTGCCGGAGACGATCGTGCAGCGCCAGCCGTTCCCCGGCCCGGGCCTGGGCATCCGGATCATCGGCGAGGTGACCGCGGACCGGCTGGAGACCCTGCGCGAGGCGGACGCGATCGCCCGCGAGGAGCTCACCGCGGCCGGGCTGGACCAGGAGATCTGGCAGTGCCCGGTGGTGCTGCTCGCGGACGTCCGCAGCGTCGGCGTCCAGGGCGACGGCCGGACCTACGGCCACCCGATCGTGCTGCGCCCGGTGTCGTCGGAGGACGCGATGACTGCGGACTGGACGCGGCTGCCGTACGAGGTGCTGGAGCGGATCTCGACCCGGATCACGAACGAGGTGTCCGAGGTCAACCGCGTGGTGCTGGACGTGACGAGCAAGCCGCCGGGCACCATCGAATGGGAATGACGTGAAAAACGGGGCCCGGATTTCCGGGCCCCGTTTTTTTGTCGCGTTTTACGGCCGTCGCTTGCGGAACGACGCGCCGAGCATCAGGATCCCGCAGAACACCGCGCCGCCCGCGATGATCCAGCGGAAGTCGAAGGTGGGCAGCCAGCTGGAGCCGTCGGTGAGGACGTAGCCGGACACCAGCAGCGTCGCGACCCCGACGATCAGCGTGATCCAGTCGACCCCGCGGCGGCGGGCCGGGGCTTCGGGCTCGTCGTAGGAGTAAGGGTTCTCAGCCACGGCGCACCTCCACCTGGCCCACGCCGTTGGTGACGTGGAGCGTGATCTTCTGTCCGCCGACGTTGTCGTCGCCGTTGTCGGTCCCGGTGATGGTCGGCTGGTCGACGCCGTTGGACGAGCGGTTCAGGCAGTCGACCTCGCCGGCGGAGTTCTCGCAGGTGAAGGTCACGTCCGCGGTCCTCGGCACGATGATCTCGGTGTTGCCCGCTCCGTTGGAGACCGTCGTGGTGATCGGGTCGCTCGCGGGCAGCTGGGTCAGGTCGATCTTCATGTTCCCGGCCGCGTGCCGGTACTCCGGCTGCAATTCGGCGACTGACCGCGGGGTGGCCGACAGGTTGCCGAAGCCGCCGCGCACGTCGAGGTTGTCGAACGTGCTGGTGGTGAGCACCATCCCGGCGATCGACAGCGGAATCGCGAGCCCGATCAGGCCGCGGGCGCCGCGGGCGAACGCCCCCGCCACCAGCCCGACGCCGAGGACGGCGAGCGTCATGCCGATGATGTGCCGCAGCGAGAACCAGTCGAACCCGTTCAGCGAGAGCGCGACCCCGATGCCGGCCACGATCACCGCGACCCCGAACGTGGCGGCCCCGATCTTGGACCGCCGCCGCGGCGGCCTCGGCTGGTGGTCGTTGTAGTCGCCGGTCGGAGGGGGAGGCGGCGTTGGCGCCGCCGGATCAGGCAGATCCCAGCCCGCCGGGTCGGCGGCCAGTGGATCCCAGCCCGGCGCCGCCGCCGCGGGAGTCGGGGTGTCGCTGTTCATCGTGAAAGCTCCGGTTCCGGAAGCGGTTCCGTCCGCCGCGAACGCGACGACCGGCGCCGGTCGGTTGTCCTGCCCGCGGGTGCGATGCAGGAGATAAAGGCTTGTGGCGAGCAACGCGAACCCGATCAGGCCGCCCCCGTCGAACCAGCCGCCGCCGAAAGTCCACCCGGCCACCGGAATCACCGCGACGGTCAGCACGGCCGCGAAGGCCTTCGTCATGCTCGACCGCCCGCGCCCGATCAACGCCTCGAAGCCGGAAACCTCGTCGCCCTCGGAGGGGAAGAACAGCCACCCGAGCAGGTAAAGCACCAGCCCGAAGCCCCCGAAAACAGTCGCCGCCGCCAACGCGACCCGAATCACCACCGGATCGATCCCGTAGCGATCCCCCAGCCCGGCCGCGACCCCCGCGACCTTCCGCCCCGAGTGCGGCCGCCGAGGCCTGCTGGCCCAGAAGTCCTTGACGGTCTCCTCGAACCCGTTCAGCGGGTTTGTCCGCGGAGGCCGCACGTCGTTCGCACCACTCATGCTTCACAGCATGGTCGATGGCGGGGGAGGGCACATCGGGGAAGGTCCCTGAGGTTATCCCCGAGATGGGACCCTAGCTGGGGCCGGCCCTCGGGAAGGGAGGGGACCAACTCGGTAGCCAGGGTTCTCGGCCGTGCTGCAGGATGCGGCAGCGTCATTGCCGGACTTGTCGGCAGCGCAGGGTTTTCGGCAGTGTGTGATCGATGGAGTCTCTTCGAGCGACCTCCGGCGCTGAGAATCTGTCCCAGGAGGGCGCACTGATGCCTGCTGAAGATAGGTTTTCAGGAACCTGGAGAAGATCGCTTCAGCCTCGTGGAAGCCGCTTGTCTAACGCGATCGCGACCTCTTCGGCTTCTTTACAGGCGGCCGCGGTGTCATCACTGATCAGAACGATCACCAAAGCGCGAGCGTTGGGCCCGACCTCCATGCCTATCTGACACCCGCCCGGGGAGCCCAGCAGGTCGCGTTGTTCGATCATCTTTCGTCCGTTGATATTCCCATTGTGTGCAGAGTTGGGATTCTGGATGTTGTCCGTGTACTTCTGGCCATTTTGAAGCACTATTCCGACTTCAGTCGCTGGATTTGTCGCGGCATTGTGGGATTTCTTCATTGACCGGCAGCTTCGGTTGGAGTCCGCGACGGAGGGTTGTGCTGGCGGAAATCCTTGACCGGCCAGAATTTGATCGACCAGCTGGCATTGGTTCAGCGAAGCGAATGGATTGCCGGAACTGGAGGCCGGACTGCTGGTTGGAGCGAGCGCTGATGCAGCTGGCTTTGCGGTGCCGTTGACCGGGTTGCCGCACGCTGCTGTGCCGACTATGGCCAGCGCGACGCTGAGCGCCCCGGCCGCGCGGCAATTCTTTGCCACGAATCTCCAGTTCTTGTTCAACCGGCGCGCGGCGGCTTCGAGTTCCCATGCCCGCGGTGCGAGGGAGCGTCAGCCCTTAGGGAGGAGCGGGTCCAGTTTGGTCGCCAGGTCCTCCGCGGTCTTGCAGGAAGCGGCAGTGTCATTTCCGCCGGTCACGGTGATGATCGCGCGAGAACTGGTCTGGACCGACATGGATATCGTGCACTGGCCGGCTGCCCCCAGCTCGGCGGGATCTTCGACGAACTTCCGGTCGCCGAGGCTTCCGCTGCGAGCTTGCGCGGTGTTCTTGACGTCGCTGTCGTAGCGCTGTTCCTCTTGCAGGAGCAGCCCTACGTTGGTGGCGTTCAAGCCGCCGCTGGATTTTTGGGTGACGCAGGCTTTGCGTTCTTGTGCGATAGAGGGTTTCGCTGGGGGGTAGCCTGCCCCGCTCAATATTTGATCAAGCAGGGCGCACTGGTTCCGGGCTGCGAAGGGGTTTCCCGCGGAAGCGGGCGGAGCCGAACCGGTTGAGGGGGGTGTTCCGCTGGCCTGTGCTGCGCCGTTTACCGGACTGTCGCATGCGGTGAGCGCCAGTGCGGCTGCACTGGCCAGCAGGAAGGCGGTAGCGGCACGGGATGTTTTCACTGATTGTCGAGTTTCTTGTTGAGCTCGGCGAAGGACAATGAATGCGCGCTTTCGGTTTCTTGGTAGTTTTTCCGTGCGATGAGGAGCGCCTGCTGTGCGGCGTCAACTGCTTGCTGCATCAGTATGAGATTGGGCAGCATTCCCTCTTGCGGGTGGCTTGCTACCGTGACATTGAAGTCGGCGACGGATCGAGCGTAGTTGAAATTTCCCATTTTTGCGGCTCGGCCAAGAAAGGATGCTTGGCCCATAAAATCGTTTAAGACGCTGAGGAAGAAGTCGCACGCCTTCATGTACGCGGTGAACCCCTCCTCGTTCACCGCGAAGGACCCGTTCTGCGCCAAGGTCTTCAGTGTATTCCCGGCCGTCTTCATCTTTTGCGCGGCCTCATGACTTCCCGGCCCCTCGGTTAGCCCAGCCAGGAAGTCGTTGCCCGCCGTGCCCGCAGCGGGTGAGCTTTCGGTCGAAGACTTCTTGTCCCAGACGATTTCTGCCATCGATTGCTCCTAGATCTGCGCGAGGGAAAGGACTCAGCCGCCGAGAACCGGGGGAGTGATCTTCTCCCCGTCCGGTCCTCGCTCCGGCTTGACCTCGAAGACCTCGTCCGGATCGATCTGCGTCGGGATCTTGTTCTTGTGTTCCTTGTCCTCTTCCTTCTTCTTCCCGGCACCCGCCGCACCAGCGCCAGCACCCGCCGCACCAGGCTTCCCGGCTTTTCCAGCGTTCGCGGCAGCGGTAGCGCCGCGCTCAAGCCGTTCAGCGGCACCCTTGCCACCGGACTCGCCGGGCTTCCCGGAACCGCCCGAGCCAGCACCGCCGGTCACTCGGCCACCGGCACCGCCCCGGCCAACACCGCCTCCTGACCGGCTGCGCGGGGTGTCCTGTCCAGCATTGCCGACGCCGCCTCCGCCCAAAGCGAGCCCTTCCGGAGAAAGTCGCCCGCCGATGCCCGTAGTGGTCCGGAGGTTGTTCCCGCCCCCTGACACCGCAGGGTTGCTGAGCGGCCCAGTACCGGTGTTGATCCCCGGCCCAGGGCTGTAAGGAACGCCCGGAGGGTTGCCGCCTCCCCCAGGCGGGAAGGAGTTCACCGCAGGACCGCCAAGCGGAGGATTCGTACCCGTGAACCCATTCGCCGGACCACCAGTCACTGGACCGGACCCACCAGGACCGACGTAAGGCCCGCTGGAAGCGCCACCCGGAACAGTCACCGGTGCGGCACTGCTCGCATGCGTGCTGTCGTTGTTCATCTGCGGCGGCGGCGAGTAAACCGGCTGCGTAGTCGACGTCTCGTGATACGTCGTGTCCAACCCGTGCATCACCTGGACCGCCTGCTGGTGCGCCGCGTCAGCCTGCTGCTGCTTGGCCGCCACGTCGCCCATCGCGATCACGCCCTGCAACGGGTTGCCGTTCTGGAACTGCTCGGTCGCCTTGGCCATCTCGGCCTTCTGGTTGAACCCAGTCGGCTCCGGCATGTTCTTGTGCGCGTAGTCGGCCGCCGCGGACTGCTGGGAGTAGCGGTTCGACACCAGCTGCATCGCGCTGCCGGTTTTCTCCGTGTGGTCTGCCGTGCTCTGGAAGAACGAATGCGCTTGCGTCGCGGCCGTGCCCTGCCACTCCGCGCCCGCGGCGTTGGCCGCCTCTCGGAACTGGTTGGACGCGTCCGCGAGCCGGTTGCCGTACGTGTTCGTCACGCGGCTGCGTTCGTTGATGTCCTTGAAGTCCAAGCCCTCGTTGACCATTTTGTGCAGGTCTTCGTGGCTGTACGACGCGTAGTTCGCGTCCGGCGCGGGCGCGTCGCCCCTGGTCTGCTGGCCCTGGAGCAGCTGCTGGCCCTGCTGGACCGAGTACTGCGAGGCATCCCGTTCAGTCGCGCTGCGCGTCTCCGGCGAGTCCTCGCCGACCGCGAAGATCTGGTGCACGTTCTGCGTCCGGGCGTAGTAATCGCCTGCGGACTCGACGTGCTCCGCGCGATGCTGCTCGGTCATCCGGCCTCCCCGCCCCGTTTACGCACTGTGATCACTCGCCCCCTGCATCGTACCGAGTCCCGGAGGGCGGCAGGGAGGTTCGCGGAATTTCCCCTCGGGCGGCCGTCTGGGGGAATTGATCAGGGCCTTCCCCGATGTCCGCGCCGCTCCCGCGTGTGACGATGGACCTCGTGCAGGACTTTCTCGACATCAGTGCCCCAGGGCGGGTTTCCTCGGCCGAAGAGGAGCCCTCGGCGCTCGTGTCCGCCCAGGCGATGGAGGTCGCCGAACCCGAACCGCGGCCCAAGATGTACCGGCGACGCTCCGGACGGGCTGTCGCGGGCGTCGCGAGCGGGCTCGCCGACCACCTCGGGGTTCCGGTCGTCTGGGTCCGCGTCGTGTTCGCGCTGCTGGCCGCGCTCAACGGAGCCGGGCTGCTCGCGTACGGCCTGCTCTGGGTGTTCGTGCCGCAGAGCTCCGAGGAAAGCGAAGTAGCGCCTAAGGCTCGCGACAGGCAGCAGGCGTATGGGCTGATCGCGCTCGGCATCGGTCTCGCGATCGCCAGCAGCACGCTCACCGGTGCCATCCGCGGCTGGGTCGCGGTTCCGCTCGCGCTCGCCGCGCTCGGTGCGGCGGTCGTCTGGCGGGAGGCGGACGAGTCACAGCGGCGGCGCTGGCGCGTCGGGGCCCGTGACGGGCTGGTCGGCGAAGGCGGACGGCTCGCGGCGATCGTCCGGATTCTCGCCGGGGTCGCGCTGGTGGCCACCGGCATCGGCTTCGTCGTGTTCGCCAGCGGCGACTTCGACCAGGTCAAGTTCGCCCTGATCGCGGTGCTCGCGACGCTGATCGGGGTCGCCGTCCTCACCGTTCCGTTCTGGCTGCGGCTGGTCCGCGACCTCGGCGAGGAACGCCAGGCCCGCATCCGCACCGACGAGCGCGCCGAGATCGCCGCGCACCTGCACGACTCCGTCCTGCAGACCCTCGCCCTGATCCAGCGCCAGGCCGACCAGCCCGCCGAGGTCGCGCGCCTCGCCCGCGGCCAGGAACGCGAGCTGCGCGGCTGGCTGTACGGCCCCGGCGGCTACGGCAAACCCAGCGACAAGCGGACCAAGGAAGAGGAAGAAGGCGTTCGGCAGCAGCTGTCCGAGGCGCTCGCCGCCGCCTGCGGAGAGGTCGAGGACCAGTTCGCGATCTCGGTCGGGCAGGTCGTGGTCGGCGACGCCGAGCTGAACCCGCCGCTCACCGCGCTGGTGCAGGCGGCCCGCGAAGCGATCGTCAACGCCGCCAAGCACGCCGGCGTCGACGAGGTCAGCGTGTTCGCCGAGGTCGAGCCCACCGAGGTCACCGTGTTCGTGCGCGACCGCGGCAAGGGCTTCGACCCGGACGTCGTTCCCGCCGACCGGCACGGCCTCGCCGACTCGATCCGCGGCCGGATGGAACGCCACGGCGGCACCTGCAAACTGCGCACCGCGCCCGGCGAAGGCACCGAGGTCCAGCTCGCCATGCCGATGAAAGCGAGCAAAGGGGTGGCGTGACCTCGCTATGCTCGGGGGCAGGCGAAGCGAGGGAGTGGGCAGTCGTGACGGAAAGCCAGCGGGAACCGGTCAAGGTCTTCCTCGTGGACGACCACGCGTTGTTCCGCGCGGGAGTGCGCACGGAGCTGAATTCGATCACCGACGAGGTGCAGGTCGTCGGCGAGGCCGGGTCGGTCGCCGAAGCGGTCGCGGGCATCGTGCGCACCAGTCCGCAGGTCGTGCTGCTCGACGTCCACATGCCCGACGGCGGCGGGGCCGAGGTGCTCCGCCGCGTGCGCCCGGAGCTGCCGGACGTCGTGTTCCTCGCGCTGTCGGTGTCCGACGCCGCCGAGGACGTCATCGCGGTCATCCGCGCCGGCGCGCGCGGGTACGTCACCAAGACGATCTCGTCGAAGGAACTCGTCCGCGCGGTGGTCCGGGTGGCCGACGGCGACGCGGTGTTCTCTCCGCGGCTGGCCGGTTTCGTTCTCGACGCCTTCGCCGACCGTCCTGGCTCCGCGCCGATCAACGACCCCGAGCTGGACCTGCTCACCCCGCGCGAGCGCGACGTCCTGCGCCTGCTCGCCCGCGGTTACGCGTACAAGGAAATCGCGTCCGAGCTGTTCATCTCGGTGAAGACGGTCGAGACGCACGTGTCGAGCGTCCTGCGCAAGACCCAGCTGTCCAACCGCTACGAGCTGTCCCGCTGGGCCTCGGACCGCCGCCTCGTCTAAGCCGGAGTCAGTTCTTCTTCCGGAGCCACCGCCGGCTTGCGCTGCAACCTGGTCAGCGCGACGCCGACGAGCACCACGAGCATGCCCGCGATCACGCGCAGGTTCAGCTGCTCGTGCAGGAACACCGCGCCCAGCAGCACCGACACCACCGGCAGCAGATAGCCGACCACCGACGCGGCGACCGCGCCTTCGCTCGCCAGCAATTGGTAGTTGAGCGCGAACGCGATCCCGGTCGAACCGAGGCCGAGGATGACCATCGCGATCACCGCGACCGGGCTCAGGTGCACCGGCGTGAAGCCGCCGAACGGCATGGCCAGCACCAGAAACCCAGTGGCCAGCAGCATTTGCCCGGCCGCGATCGCGTACGGCGAGGAGCCGGTGTTCGACAGGTACCGTCCTTCGTAGACGAACGCGAACCCGTAGCTCGCCGCGGCGGCGAGGCACGCCAGCGCGCCCCAGCTGAGCAGTCCGGACGCCTGCCACGGCGCGAAAATCAGCAGGATCCCGCCGAGCCCGATCACCAGGCCGGCGATCCGCGTCGCGTTCATCCGGTTCGCCGCCCCGAGGAACGGGGCCGCCACGAGCACCCAGAGCGGCGTGGTGGAGTTCAGCACCCCGGTGATGCCGGAGTCCACAGTGGTCTCGCCGACCGCGAAAAGCAGGAACGGCAAGGCATTGTGGAAGAACGCCGCGACGAGCAGATGTCCCCAGGTGCTTCGCTGCGCTGGCAAGCTCCGGCGGCCGATCAGGCACAGCGCCAGCAGCACCGCCGCGCCGAGCACGAGCCGCGCGAGCACCAGCTGTACTGGCGAAAACGCCGCGAGCCCGAGCTTGATCCAGAAAAAACTCGAACCCCACATCAACACGAGCGCCGCGATCCTCAGCAGCGTCTTCGTCTCGCCCACCCCAGGTTCCTCCTTCGCCTCACTCGCCAGCTTCGCCGCAGTGAGGTGTAAGGACAAGCGAAAATAACTGCAGGGACAATTAAGCAAAGCTGTAGGATTGAAGCCATGCTCGATGTACGGCGCATGCAGGTGCTGCGCGCGGTGATCACGAGCGGCTCGATCACTGCTGCGGCAAGGAATCTCGGGTACACACCATCGGCGATCAGCCAGCAGCTGGCGGTGCTCGAACGCGAAGCGGGCACGCCGTTGCTGGAGCGCGTCGGCCGCGGCGTCCAACCGACTCCGGCGGGGACGCTGCTGTCCGAACACGCCGAGACGCTCAGCGCGGAGCTAGCCCGAGCCGAGGCCGCGCTCACCGAGCTGAAGGAAGGCCGTACCGGCAAGCTCGCCATCCGCTACTTCGCCACGGCTGGCGCGACGATGGTGCCGTATGCGGTGGCCGCGCTGCGTCGCGAACACCCTGGCGTGTGGCTCGATCTCAAGCTCATCGACCCGGGCGACCCGCTCACCGAGGTCGAAGAAGGCCGCGCTGACCTGGCGATCATCGTGTACCCGCGGCCGTCGGAGCCGGGCCGGGGCATCGAGCTGGTGCCGCTGCTGGACGACCCGTACCGCGCGGTGCTGCCGCGTGCGCACCGGCTGGCCCGCAAACGCGTCCTCGACCTGACCGACCTCGCCGACGAACCGTGGGTCGGCGTCGACCCGATCCCCGGCGCGTGCCGAGCGATCCTGGAAGGCGCCTGCGCGTCGGCCGGGTTCCACCCGAACGTCGTGGTCGAGTCCGAGGACTATCCGTCGGCACAAGGCTTCATCGCCGCCGGGCTCGGCGTCGGGCTGGTCCCGGAGCTGGGACTGGGCACGCCGCATCCGGGCGTGGTGGTGCGCCGCGTCCGCAATCCGCAGCCGAGCAGGCACATTCACGCCGCGGTGGCCGCACGGGTCGCGGGCAGTCCGGCCGTGCAGACCTTCCTCGAAGCCATGCAAGAGGCGACCGAGAACGTCGCCTGACGCCGGCTCAGACGAACAGCAGCTGCGAAACGCCGATCCCGATCAGGATCGCGCACAGGATCGCCGCGACGGTGAGGATGATCCGCCGCCGCGCGGCCGCCTTCTCGCGAGCAGCGGCCTGTGCGGAAGCGGCCTGCTGCGCCGGGGTGGGCGTGTAGCGGGCGGTCGGCTGCTGCATCGCTTGCTGCTGCATCGGCTGCGCCGGAGCGGGAGCCTGCGGCACCTGCTGGACCGGAAGCTGCATGAGCGGAGCCGGTTGCTGTGCGGGCATCGGCGGCTGCTGCGGCGGCAGGATCTGCTGGGTGGCGTCCGGCTGGATCTGCTGCGTGGCTTCGGCCGGATTGGGCTGCTGCGGCGGCACCGGCCGCGACGTCGGAACGGGCGGCAGCGCGGGCGCGGTCGGCGGGATGAACGCGGTCTGCTCGCGCCCGACGGTGATCGCCTTCAGCGCGTGCACGGTGTCGTCCATGGTCGGCCGGGCCGACGGGTCGGGACGCAGCATCTTCTGCAGCGCCCCGGCGAGCGGGCCAGCGTTCTCGGCAGGCCGTTCCGGGGACTGGCCGTCGTCGCCGAACGGCGGCACTCCCTCGACCGCCGTGTACAGCGTCGCGCCCAGGGAGAACACGTCTGCAGCTGCAGACGGGGGAGCGCCGCGGGTGACCTCAGGCGCCCGGTAAGCAGCGTGCGGACCGCCGCCGGTGATGCCGATGTCGGTCAGCTTGACGCTGCCGTCGTCCGCGAGCAGGACGGTGTTCGGTTCGAGCGTGCGGTGGACGATGCCCGCCGAGTGGATCGACGCCATCGCGTCGCCGAGCTGAATGCCGAGGAACGCGGCCTGCTCCGGGGTGAGGCGGCCGTGCTCGGCGAGGAACACCGACATCCCGCGCGACGGGATGTACTCCATCACCAGCCACACGTCCTGGCCGTCGGGCAGCACGTCGTACACCGTGATCGCGCACGGATGGTCGATCCGGGCTGCGGCCTTGCCCTCTTCCATCGCCATCGCGCGGGCCTGTTCGGCACGGTCCGGCGGCAGGCCGACGGGCAGGTACATGCGTTTGACGGCGACGGTCCGGAACAGCCGCGTGTCGAACGCGAGCCACACGATGCCCGCGCGTCCGCGTCCGATCGGCTGGTCGAGCCGGTACCGCTCGCCGACGATGCTGCCTTCTGAACTCAATGCTGTCCCTGGATCGCTTAGCTGGTCGCAGTCGGCGGCGCTGTCGCCGAGGTCTCCGACTGCGGCGGCTTGGTCTGCGACTGCTTGGTCTGAGACACCCGCGTCTGCGACGGCTGATCCTGCGTCGGAGTGTCCTCCGCCGTAGTAGGCCGCTTCGAGTGCCGCGTCGACTGGGTCTCGCGGGTCGCGCTTTCCCGGAAAGACGTAGGCGGGGACGTAGTGGTTGCTTCCGAAGGCGGCTGTGTGACGGACGTCGGCGCGACCGCGGAGGACGAAGCAGGCGGCGCAGGCTGCGAGGCGTCCGGCGGATTGCCCGGGGTCAGCAGCCACACGCCGAGCGCGACCAGGCCGACCACCACGACGCCGCCGATCAGCGCGGGCTTCTTCCAAGCGCCGGGCTTCTCGTCCTCGTCGTCCTCGGGCGCGGTCTGCACGCGGGTCCGAGGCGCGGGGTCCTCGTCGTACGGGTCGTCCTCGTAGTGCTCCGGCACCGGGACCGCGCGCGTGGCGGCGAGGCCGTTGCGGCTGGGGTCGCCGTAGAGCGGCGGTTCCTGGTAGCCGTCCTGCTGGTAGCCGCGGTCGTCGTAGTCGTCCTCCGGATAACCGGAGCCCGGCGGGTACGGGTCCTCGCCGTAATACTGCTGCGCGCTCGGGTCGTACTGCTGCGTGACGCCCGGGTCGTCGAGCAGCGTGCCGGAGTGGCCCTGCTCGTCGTCGTGGTGCAGCAGACCGGCCGCAGCCGCTCCGCCCGCCGCGCCGAGCGCAGCCGCTCCGAGGGTGCCCGAGGACGAGGCCAGCATCGTGTCGCCTGCCGGGCCGCCGAGCGGGGTCTCGCCGCGCGCGACCGCGGACAGCAGCTCCTCGCATTCCTCGGCGGTGGGCCGGTGCTGGGTCTCCGGGTGCAGCAGCACCGCGAGCACGCTCGCCAGCGGACCGGACTGCCGAGGCGGGTTGATCTGTCCGGCGGCGACGGCGTGCAGCAGGCTCAGCGTGTTCTCGGACAGGCCGAACGGCGGCTGTCCCTCGCAGGCGGCGTACAGCGTGGAGCCGAGCGAGAAGACGTCCGACTCGGGGCCGGGGTCGCCGCCGATCGCGACCTCGGGGGCAAGGTAAGCGGGGGTGCCCGCGATCATCCCGGTCTTGGTGACCGTGACGTCGTCCTTGGCTCGCGAGATGCCGAAGTCGGTGATCTTCACGGTGCCGTTGCCGGCGAGCAGGATGTTGCCCGGCTTGATGTCGCGGTGCACGATGCCGACCGCGTGCGCCTCGCGCAGGGCGGCGGCGATCTGCGCGCCGATCCGTGCGACCTCCAGCGGCGGCAGGGTGCCCTTTTCCTGCAGCACCTGCGCCAGGCTGGTGGAAGCCAGGTATTCCATGATCAGGCAGGGCTGGCCGTTGTCGTCGGTGACGACGTCGAACACGGTGATCGCGTTCGGGTGGTGCAGCCGGGCGGCGATCCGGCCCTCGCGCATGGTGCGCTGCCGGGCGTCCTCCGCCTCGTGGTTCTCCAGCCCGGGCTGGAGAAGAAGCTGCTTGATGGCGACCGTACGGCCCAGCACCTCGTCGTGGGCGCGCCAGACGGCCCCCATCGCGCCGGAACCGATCTTTCCGACGATCCGGTACCGGTCGGCGACCAGACGACCCTCGTCGCTCACGCGACCTCCCTTTGGGGCTCCGACTTGCCGGGGCGGGACTTGTCTACCCCAAAGGGGTGAGTTCGAACCCGCCGCAGCACCGGAGCGTAGGCACCTGCTGTGGACCGTGCGCCGGTTTTGCCGAGACCGACCCGTGACAAGGCTAGGCGCTCACTCTGCGCACACGCACGCGGCACACTTCCGACGACCCGGCATAACCACGTTCGCGCAGGTCAGGAGTAGACCGCGGACAGGACGCGGGCCTGGGAGATCACATCCTGCTCGACGACGTCGAACAATTGGGTCACGCGCACCAGGGTGCCGTCGGCCTGGTGGACCAGCGCCACGGCGAAGACCGAACCGTCGTCCTGGACGTGCAATTCCTGGACGTCGATCGAATCGGCCCCGCTCCACGCGCGGACCAGGTCGCCCGTTTCGCCGCGCGCGACGCTCGGGGCGAGCAGCGAAAGCGCGTTCTCCGGGTGGTGGTCGATCGAGGCGTAGAACTTGCGCACCGCTTCGAGCTTCACCGGATCCGGCGCGGCCGCCGACGAGGTGGCGGACTTCTTGTGCGACTCCGAAGAGGACGGCGTGCTCGGCGAAGAAGAAGACGAGGTGCCGGAGGTGGTTTGCGGAGTCGTGGCACCCGAATTCGACGGCGTGGTCGCCGCGGAATCGGTGTGCTTGGACTGCGTCGTGCTTTCGCTCTGCCCCGACGTCGTGCCGCCGGACGAGTGGATCTTGCGTTGCTGCGGCACGGCCTGGCCGCCGAGCGCTGCCGCGCCGCTGAACCCAGCGGGCATCGCGCTTTCCTTGGCGACGGGAACGGTGGGCCGCGGTCCGCCGCTGAGCAGCGAGGCGGTGACGACGGCGCCGGCGACGAGTGCGCCCGCCCCGACCAGCCCGGCCAGCTTCGCGCGGCGGGCGAGCTTGCTCTCGGGCTCTTCCACGGGTTCCGCGGCCCGGTCGACCGGACGGCGGCTGCGCGGCGGCAGGTACTTCTGCGGTTCGCGGAACACCTGCTCGAGATACTCGCGGTCGGCTTCGGCCACGTCCTCGAGCAGTTCCGGCGGGATCACGTCCTCGACGCGCACGGCGTCGGGTTCTCGCCGGGTTCGCTGCCGTTCAAGCACGAAAATCCTCGCTCTGGGGGTTCGGGGCGGGACACGACACGGTGGCGGTGTCCCCGGGGCGGCCCGGACAGCCGATTCGTGGTCGGCGCCGAACCTGGTAGTCGCCAGGTAACCCTGTGCCGACCGGCGGCCGCCAGACTCCGTCGCCGGAATGCCGCCGTCGTACGACGAACGGCAGCTTATGTCACCCAACCGGACGAGGGAACAACCGCTCACCGCTCCGCACGTGCATCGGCATTTGCAGACAGTGTGCTGGTCAGCGCCCGTCGTCGGTGATCTTGCCGTTGTCGTCGAAGGTGAGCGTGCGCTGCTCGGTGCTCTTGCTGCCGTCCTGGTGCGTGACCTCGACGGTGTTCACCGTGGTGCCGTGCTGCGGGTCGATGGTGACCTTCTTGACCTCGAAGTACGCGACGCCGGCGTAGCGCTTGCGCAGGCCCTGCGGACCCTCCTGCTTGAGGTCGCCGGACGTGACCGACGAGGCCTCCGACGGGTCGGTGGTGACGTTGTTGAAGAACTTCTCCGAGTTGTTGCCCATGGTGTTCGGGTCGGCGGCGGTGAAGTACGGGTCCTTTGTTTCCCGCTGAGCGGGAGTGACCGGCGGCTTCTGCGGCGGCTCGCTGGACGAGGGCGTGTCCGTAGTGGTCGGCGCGGACGTCCTGCTTCCGGTGCCGGGCCTGGACGGCGTGGTCACGTCGGCGGAACTGCTGCTCGCGGAACTGCTCGGACCGGAGCCCTGCTGCGGGTGCGTGCCGTTGTCCGAGGTGACGCCGTCCGGGCTGGTGCTGGTGCCGCTGCGCGGGACGTTGCCGCCGACCCCGCCGTGCTGCCCATTCGGAATGAGCGCGCTGAGGTTGGGGTTGCCGCCGTTCTGCCTGCCCGGCCAGCCTCCGCCGCCGACCGCGTCGGTCGTCGTGGTGGTGGGCCCGCCGACCAGGAACGTCCCGGCGAACAGCAGCCCGACGACCACCGCGCCGGACGCGCCAGTGGCGAACCACGCGGCCTTGCGCCAGGTCTTCGGCGGGGTGACGGACGCGGGCACGGAGCCGAGATCGAACGTGCCGAGCCCGTCCAGCAGCGGCGCGGCGTACACGCGCACCTCGTCGTCGTCCTGCTGCTCTTGTTTCTCCTGCTTCGAGACGGCCGGCTCGCCGAGGGTGACGCGCTGGCGCCGGGGCGGCTCTTCGGAGACCGGGTTCAGCTCGACGCGTTCACGGGGGCTGTCCGGCCGGTTGGCCAGCGCGGCGGAGGTGGTGGCGACTCGTTCCTGGCGGGTGCGCCGGGTCGGCTGGGGGAGCGCGCTCGCCGTCGGGGCGAAGGCGCGGTGCTCCTCGGGGATCTGGTCCTGCGGGGGTGCGAAGGCGGCGCGGGATTCGGTCCGGCGGCTCGGGGATTCCGTCTGCCGGGCCGTCGGGGCGGCTCGGCGGCTGTGCGATTCGGCTGATTGGCCGGGGGAAACGACGGTCGGGCGGGGTTCGGCCAGCCGATCCGGGACGGCGGCCGGGCGGCGGGCGGGTTCGACGGGGGCTCGGTGACTCTGCGGCTCGACCGGAGCCCGGCGGTCCTTCAGCTCGACGGGGGCTCGGCGGCCTTGCGGCTCGACTGGCACCCGGCGGCCCTGTAGCTCGGCTGGCACCTGACGGCCTTGCGGCTCGCCCGGCGCCCGGTGGTCCTGCGGCTCGGCTGGGATCCGACGGCCTTGCGGCTCGCCCGACACCCGGTAGTCCTGCGGCTCGACTGGGATCCGACGGCCTTGCGGTTCGACTGGCGCCCGGTGGTCCTGCGGCTCGGCTGGCATCCGACGGCCCTGCGGCTCAACCGGCGCCCGGCGGCGCTGCGGCTGCGGCAGCGGGGGCTCGCCGATCGGCAATGTGCCGCTGGCGGTGGGAAAAACGGGCTGATTCGGAGCCGGGCGATTCCCGTCGTCGGGCGCCCGGTTCGCGCGCGGGGCCGGTGCGCCGCGCCGCTGCGGATTCTCGGCGCCCCGCTGCACCGGAGCGGCCGGGCCGCCGCCGGTGCGGTGCCGGTGATGCCCGGCGGCGCGAGGCGGCACCACGGGAGTCCAAGTGCCGTCGGCGCGGACGCGGTGCCGTCCGGGGACGGTGACCTCGGCGTCCGACACCGCGCCGGGACGGTCAGCGTGCCGCGAACCGCCCATCGTGTTTCCCGTCATGCCGGTCCGACCCCTCCGCGAGAGGGGCGTGACGGCACCGGGGTCGTCGTCAACCCGAACGGAGCAGGGAGGCGGAGAACGGCGCTTGCGTCCACACTTGCGAACTCCCGAGCAAATGCACGCGCACGCGGAGAACGGCGCGCGGAGCCGCAGCTCCCGCGCGTCCTCCGGGCATAGCCCGGCGTAGACGCCAGGGTCCTCACGGACTTCACAGTAGGAAACCGGCAGGCGAATGTCTTCACCCATCCTGCAACTTGCACCGGTTTCACTCGACCGGGCGCGCCCGAACGGGCGGCACGTCACGCAGCGCAGCAAGCCGCCCGGTATTTCCCCAGTTCGGGGGCAGATCAGCCGCCGCTGCGGTACTTCGCCTGCGTCGACTGGAGGGCCTTCACCGACGTCGCGCCGCTACCGACCGCGATGACGATGGCGAGGATGTCCAGCACGACGTTGCCGGAAGTGAGCAGCCAGGCGAACAGCGAGGCCGCGGTCGCACCGCCGGCCAGCGCCCAGCGGCTGCGCACGTACTGCGCCACCGGAGTCCCGCCCGCCCGCTTGCCCGCCGCGTTGTTCAGCATTGCCAGGTAGCCGACGTGGCCGAGGGACGCCAGCACGCTCGCGATCGCGATGATGACGGCGATGATGTTAATCATGTGTCCAGTCTGCCCGGTTTCCGTGGGGAGCGAATCGGGGATGCCCCGGATACCGCGTCAGCGGCCCAGCCTGCCGCGCCCGAGGTTCAGCAGCAGCATCGCCAGCTGACGGCCCTCCGGGCCCAGTTCGCGGTAGCGCGCCAGCACGTCCATCTCGCGGTTGTAGACGATTTTCGTTCCGCCCGCGGCCATCCTGGCCGCGCCGATGGTCTTCGACACCTCTACCCGGCGCTTCACGAGCCGGAGGATTTCGGAGTCGAGCCAGTCGATCTCCTCGCGAAGCGACGAGATGTCCTCGCCCGCCGGGGAGTGCTCGGCAGGCTGTCCGTCGGCGTTCTGCGTCTGCGCGTTCATCGGGACCTCTCTGAAGTCCGGACTCCCTGTGGCCCAGGGACGGCGAAAGCCCCGGGTCCAGTGGACTCCGGGGCTGCGGGTGATGGCGGGTGGGGCACTACGCGATCACGGGAGCCGGAGTCCGGGTCCCGTAAAAAAATCGCTCGCTGCTGTGCCGCACGGGTTCAGTATGGCACAGGCGCGCCCGGCCGCCGCCGGAACGCCCGCACCCGCGCGTGCAGCACAAGGCTGATGAACAGCCAGAACAACGGCATCGCCGGCCAGAAGAAGAACGCCCCGCCGATCGCCCAGCGGACGATCAACAAGGTCGCGAGCACCGCGACGATGGCGAGGTGGACGCGCAGCGCCGGATGTTCGCGCAGGGCGGCCCGGGTGAGCGGCCAGCCGCCGCGCGGCCGTGCCGGCGCCGGGCGGGGGAGATCGGAGGTGAGTTCGCCGAGCTCGTCGGTATAGCGGACGGCGTAGACCGCGCGCAGCCGTTCTTCCACCTCTTCGAGAGTGAGCCGTCCTTCGGAACCGGCGGCCTGGATGGTCTCGGCGACGCGCTCGCGGTCGCCGTCGGAAGCCCTCAGCCGGGCGGGAATCTTGTCGTCCATACCGTTCGATGCTCCGCGCCGCGTCGGCCTCGCGCGTCGGACGCGAGGCGACACTGCGGCGTACGTCCGGAAGCGCAGGCCGACCCCGTGGCTGCTCCGGGACTGTCGTACCCCCGGGGTAGCGTTGACAGACGATGGACACCCTCTTCGATCTCCCCGCAGACCCGCCCGCCCGCGCTGCCCGGCCGGGAACCGCAGACCTGCTCGAGGACCTCAACCCCGCCCAGCGCGAGGCGGTGACGCACGCCGGAGGTCCGCTGCTGGTCGTCGCGGGAGCCGGATCGGGCAAGACACGCGTGCTCACGCGCCGGATCGCCTACCTGCTCGGCCAGCGCGGCGTGCATCCGGGCGAGATCATGGCGATCACGTTCACCAACAAGGCCGCCGCCGAGATGCGCGAACGCGTCGCGGCGCTCGTCGGCAAACGCGCGAACGCGATGTGGGTGTCCACGTTCCACTCGATGTGCGTGCGCATCCTCCGCCGCGAGGCGAAAACCCTCGACATGTCGTCGAGTTTCTCCATCTACGACTCGGACGACACGAAGCGGCTCATCACGCTCGTGGCGCGCGATCTCGACATCGACCCGAAGAAGTACGCCGCGCGCACGCTCGCGGTGCACATCTCGAACCTGAAGAACGAACTGGTCGATCCGGACGAGGCGGCCTCGAAGGCGGCCAACGACCTGGAACGCCGGGTCGCCGAGGTCTACACCGAGTACCAGCGCAGGCTGGCGAGCGCGAACGCGTTCGACTTCGACGACCTGATCATGCGGACAGTGTCGTTGCTGCAAGCGTTCCCGGACGTCGCGGAGTACTACCGGCGGCGCTTCCGGCACGTCCTGGTCGACGAGTACCAGGACACCAACCACGCGCAGTACACCCTGGTGCGCGTGCTGGCCGGCACCGAGGCGACTGACACCGGCATCGAGCCCGCCGAACTGTGCGTGGTCGGCGACGCGGACCAGTCCATCTACGCCTTCCGCGGCGCGACCATCCGCAACATCGAGGAATTCGAACGCGATTTCCCGAACGCGCACACGATTCTGCTGGAGCAGAACTACCGCTCCACGCAAACGATCCTGTCCGCGGCCAACGCGGTGATCGCACGCAACCCCAACCGGCGCGCCAAGCGGCTGTGGACCGATTCGGGCGACGGCGAGAAGATCGTCGGCTACGTGTCGGACAACGACCACGACGAGGCCGCGTTCGTCGCGGGGGAGATCGACTCGCTGGCGGAGAAGGGCGAGGCGGACTACTCGGACGTCGCGGTGTTCTACCGCACCAACAACCAGTCGCGAGTGTTCGAGGAAATCTTCATCCGGCTCGGCCTGCCGTACAAGGTCGTCGGCGGCGTGCGGTTCTACGAGCGGCGCGAAGTGCGGGACATGATCGCGTACCTGCGCGTCCTCGCGAACCCCGACGACACGGTCAGCCTGCGGCGGATTCTCAACGTTCCCAAGCGCGGCATCGGCGACCGTGCCGAAGCCGTCGTGGCCACGCATGCGGAACGGGAGCGGATTTCGTTCTGGGCCGCGCTGCGCGACGCGGTCGAGGACAAGGTGGCGCTGCTGAACCCGCGCTCGGCCAAGGCGATCACCGGATTCGTGACGCTGCTGGACGAACTGCAGGAGATGGCGTCGTCCGGAACCGAGGTGCACGACCTGCTCGAAGCGGTACTGGAACGCACCGGCTACCGCGCGGAGTTGGAGGAGTCGGACGACCCGCAGGACGCGTCGCGCGTCGAAAACCTCACCGAATTGGTGACGGTGGCGCGCGAATTCGCGGAGTTCACCGCCGAGGTCACCAACGACGAAAACGCGGAACTGGTCCTGGACGACGGTGTCCCCGCCCCTGGCTCCCTCCCGGCTTTCCTGGAACGGGTCTCGCTGGTCGCAGACGCCGACTCGATCCCCGCGGCAGACGGCGGCGAGGAAGGCGACGGCGGCGCGGGCGTGGTCACGCTGATGACCGTGCACACCGCCAAGGGCCTGGAATACCCGGTGGTCTTCTGCACCGGATGGGAAGACGGTGTGTTCCCGCACATGCGCGCCCTGGGCGATCCCGCTGAGCTGGCCGAAGAACGCCGCCTGGCCTACGTGGCGATTACCCGTGCGCGGCAACGGCTTTACGTGTCACGAGCCCTGACTCGGTCGGCGTGGGGACAGCCGCAGATGAACCCGGCTTCCCGCTTCCTGGACGAACTGCCGCCCGATCTCGTCGATTGGCGGCGTCTGGAACCGTCCTCGCCGGGCTTCGGAAACTTCGGCTCGTCTTCCGGTTCTTCCTCCGGCCCTCGAGCCGCGACGACGTGGGGCCGCCGGTCCTCGACGTCGACGTCTTCGAGCTCGCCGTTCGGGAAGGGCTGGAAGGAGACGGTGGCTCTGAAGCTGGACGTCGGAGACCGGGTAAGCCACGACAAGTACGGCCTGGGCACGGTCATTTCGTGCGACGGCGTCGGCCCGCGCGCGACGGCGACGATCGACTTCGGAGCGTCAGGCAAGGTCCGGCTGATGCTGATCGGCAGCGTGCCGATGGTGAAACTCTGACGGCTGCTGGGGTTTTGGTTTCGGCGGTTTCGGTGGGTTGATCCTCCGTGCCGTGCCGTGCCGTGCCGTGCCGTGCCGTGCCGTGCCGTGCCGTGCCGTGCCGTGCCGTGCCGTGCCGTGCCGTGCCGTGCCGTGCCGTGCGGCCAACTCGTCAAACCGGTCGACGCCCCTCCTCCCCGTCCTCGCGTCCATTCCTCGGCTAACGAATGCCTCTCCGAGCGCTAGTCCTTGAACCTCCGGCTCCTTGTCGTGCCTCCCAACGCGCAGCGAGCCGCCTCATGTCCGGTGCCCGCGACGCCTTCTCCTGCCCCGTTCTGGACATCTTTCGCCGGACCGAGTGAACCCTCCCGCGATCCAGCCGATCTTGTCGGTCCCCTCCGGCATACTGAGCTTCATCGAACACAAGTTCGATAAAATGCGGTATGCTGTGGAAGGGACGCAGGGGATGGACGCGGTGCTGTTTGGGGTATTTGCCGCTGGGGTACAGGAGTACTTGAGGAGAGTCGCGGGGACGGTTGCTGTGGGGACGGCAATCCGGCCAGCTCGGGACGTGCCAGGGGATGTGGCACGGCTGGCCGCGGCATGGCGCGCGTTGCTGAGGCAACACGCATTGGGACCAGACGGCAGATGCGTCGTCTGTGGAGGATCGTCGCGCGCCGACGAGGGGATCGCGCGATGGATGCCCTGGCGAAGACGCGCGGACCTCTGCACTGTGTGGCAGGTAGCAGTCGCCTACTTCGTCCGTCGCCTTCCTGGCAGCGATCCGTGATGCCCGCTGGCGGCCTAGGCCTATCTCAGACGCTCACACGTGGCCTGGCAGAGATCACCGCAGATTCCCTGCGACACCAGGATGTTCGGAGCGACCTCCACGCCATGCACTACGACGAAAGCAGGGCCGATTGACCGATGTTCTGCTGCGGCACGCGGACTGTGCACACGCGGCGCAGTTCAGCGCCACCGGATTTCCTGCGTGCGAAACAGATTCCACCGCGAGTCAGCCAGAGCGACCCGCGCGGTTCAAGCACAGATGGCGACCATCGCGAGGCGGCAGTTGTCACTCTGCACCGGTTACCTGGCAGGCGATCCGTCCTGGCGCACGCTCAGGCGGCGATCCGCCGTGGGAGAGCAGATGCCGGTGCACCAGCTATCTGACAAGCGAGACTGCGGGCCAAGCTCAAAGGGCAACCGTTGCGCGACAGCGGATGTCGCTGCACCAATTGTCCGATGGGCGGGTGCAGGTCAGCTGACGTTCACGCCGCGGGCAGCAAGCCACGGGCGCGGGTCGATCTTCTTGCTGCCGTCCTGCCACACCTCGAAGTGCAGGTGCGGGCCGGTGCTCTCGCCGCGGTTGCCGATCTCGGCGATCTGCTCGCCGCACTTGACCTTCTGGCCCTCGCGGACGGAGAAGCTGTTCATGTGGCCGTAGACCTGGATGGTGCCGTCGTCGAGCTGGACGCGTACCCAGAGGCCGAAGCCGCTGGCGGGGCCGGCCTGGATGACGGTGCCGTCGGAGGCGGCGTAGATCGGCGTGCCGATCGAGTTGGCGATGTCGATGCCGAGGTGGCTCGTGCCCCAGCGGGCGCCGAAGCCGGAGGTGAACGTGCCGTGAGCGGGCATGCAGGTCTTCGGACGGGCGGCCTCTTCGGCAGCCTGGCGCGCGGCTTCGGTTTCCGCCTGCACGCGGGCCTTGGTGACCTTGGCGCTGTCGGCCATCTTCGCGGCTTCGGCGGAGGCGTCGACGGCGTGGCCGGTCGGCAGCAGTTCGGGAGCTCCCCCGGAGCCCGCGCTGCCGAGGGTGAACGAGGCGCTCGCGTTCTGCGCGTTGGCGAGCGGCGTGACGGCGGCGTCAGAGTCTCCGCCGCTGGTGGACTTGAGGGTCTGCCCGGCGGCGGCTGCGGCGAACGCGCCGGCCGCGACGGCGGCGACCACGACCCGCCCGCGAAGGGCGGAGGAGGGCGGGGAGATGCGGTGCTGTCCCCGGACGCGGATGACTGCACCGTCCAGTGCGTCTTTCAGCGCCGGGGAAGGGGCTTGGCCGCCGGGGGAGCGGTGTGAAGCCAAGACAGAGCCTTCCATCGTCGGGGAGTCGGGCGGAAGCGAACTCGGGCGGGGGATCCCGTGAACGAACCTCGGGGGTGATTCGCTCAGCGTTCGGCTTCGTGACCTGACTGTAATGGGGACCGCAGGACAGTAACGAAGCGGCGCCTCAATGAGCAAGACGCGACCGGGCTTTCGGCCGAACGAGTGGTGCGCATCGAGCTTCTAGCTGTGGAAACTACCCAAAGTTAATCGGGAACTACTTCGCCGAATGTGGCTTGAGTCACATACCTTCGGATGGCCCAGCGCCCCGAGGGCCCTCTCGGCGGCTTGGCGGATGAAATATCCGGCCACCCGGGTGCGTTGAAGGAGTTTCACGCCGAATCTTGTGATGACGCTCACTCGCGCCACCCTCGCCCGACACTCTCGGACGGCTTCGCCTCGCGCTCTCCGCGCCCACTCTCCAGCGACGGATCTTTCCCGCCCGGAACCGCCTGAACCAGGCCGAGACCCGGTCCGCGCCGCCCCTCGACTGCGCCAGGATCCCGCCTGGTCAGCCCTTGCTTCCCAACGACACCCGATATCTCCGGCTCGGCCCGGCGAATCGTCCCCGCACCCTGCGGTGACCAGGGAGATCACCGACCGAAGCGGCCAGGACGACCGGCTGGCCGAACGACTGGTTTCCTTCGACAACTGGCCGAACGGCGCTCTTCGCAGCCCTCTCGGAGATGCGGCCGGTCACCTGCCCTCCCCGGCAGGCCCTGGCCATCCCCGTCTCCGGCGGGCCCGTCCCCACGATCTGCCGCCGCCCGTCGCAGCTCCCTCCGCGACCCGGCCCGGTTCCTGCCCTCCCCCTGCAGGCCCCGGCCATCCCTGTCTCCGGCGGACCGTCCCCACGATCTCCCGCCGCCCGCCGCGGCTCCCTCCGCGACCCAGCCTGGTTCCCTGCCCTCCCGGCAGGCCCCGG
This sequence comes from Amycolatopsis sp. NPDC114503, assembly GCF_055633655.1. Taxonomy (NCBI): domain Bacteria; kingdom Bacillati; phylum Actinomycetota; class Actinomycetes; order Pseudonocardiales; family Pseudonocardiaceae; genus Amycolatopsis; species Amycolatopsis sp. NPDC114503. The sequence continues at coordinate 109,909 of NZ_JBVKDT010000008.1, forward strand.
CCATCTCCGTCTCTGTCAGGCCCTCCCCGGCCTGACAGAGACGGAGACCGCGGCTCCCCTCCGCGACGTGGCCGTTCACCTGCCCTCCCCGGCAGGTCTCGGCCGTCTCCACCTCAGTCCCGGCACGTCGTCCCCACGACCTGCCGGCACCCGCCGCGGCTCCCCTCCGCGACCTGGTCGGGCACCTGCCACGAACAGGCATCCGACCTCGTCCATCGCCCCCGCGATGTGTCCCCGTGCTTCGTCCCGCGCTGGAGTGACGCCCCGAACGCCACTCCCTTACGCGACTTCCCGAAGTTTTTCCTCGACGCTCCCTCCGGCCCTTCGGTCCCTCTGCCGTCGAGACCTCCGGCCCGCGTCCCTCTTACGCGGATCGGAGGATTTTTTCTTCGCACCTGTCAGACGCACGGGGACTGCCGGAGGTTCATCCGACGCGGAATTCACCTGGAAGTGCGTTCCGGCCTGGTCGAGGCGGCCCTGCCGTCCGCCTGCCGGGACCGGTCCTTGCTAGCGTCGCGAGCGATGACTCCGCCGACCCCAGAGCCTCCCGACGGCGACTCCGCCCCGGACACCCCGGGCCGTCCCGCCGGATCCCGGCGTCCCAGCCTCGCCGAGCGCAAGGCCGCCGCCCGCGCCCGAGCCCGCCGCGACGCCGGTCGCGCGAAATCGGACCGAGCCGACAGTCCTGCCGACTCATCCCGCCGTCGCGGGAAGACTTCCGCGGGGAGTCCGGCTGACTCGTCCGGGCGTGATGAGCCGAAGTCAGCCGGAAGCCTGGACGACCCGCGCCGTCGCGGAAGTTCGCTCGATCGTGGCGAGGAGTCTTCTTCGGGAAGCTCGGGCGACGTCTCCAGCCGCGGTGCGTCGACGTCAGCGGAAAGCTCAGCCGACTCATCCCGCCGTGCCGGGGCGACCGCGGAAAGTTCAGCCCCCTCCGGCAGCGGCGAGGCCGCAGCGGAAGACCTGGCTACTCAGTCCGGCGGAGGAGGCACCTCAGCCTCGTCACCCGAGACCTCCGACGCGCACCCCGCCAAGGACCCGGGCGACAAGGCTGCACCGGCAGGTCTGACCAGCCGCCAAAAGCCCGCCGCCGACACGGTCGAGCGGAGGTCGGCACCCCGCACCATCCCAAGCCGCCGAGACGCAGACCGCCGAGACTCAAGCCGAGACGCAGGCCGAGACTCAAGCCAAGGCGAGCCCCCGCCCCTCCTAGACCTCACCGACCAAACCCCCTCCCCAAGGCTCCGAGCCGCCACCGTCCTCCTCGGTCTCGGCGCCCTGGCCCTCGCCGCCGGAGCCATCGCCCCCGTCTCGCCCGACGCCGGGCCCGGCTACCTCTCCTGGCCGCTTCTCGTCATCCTCGCCGTAGTCCCGGCCGGGATCGCGTTCGCGGCGGCTCGCAGCGGACGGCACGGCCTGGCCGCCGGTCTCGTCACCGGCCTCGCCGCTCTCGCGCCGGGACGGCTGATCCTCGATCTCCAGTTCCTCGTCAACGGCTCCAAAACCATCCGCCCCGAGCTGTATCTCCCCGACCGCCTGCTCGACCGCAGCGGCGTAGGCATCGGGTTCTGGCTGCTGATCGCCGGGCACCTGCTCACGCTCGCCGCCGGAATCGCGGTCGCGCAGGTCGTGCGTGAGCGCAACGAGATCGCCGGCGGGGACGACAAACGACGCTGGCGGTTGATCATTCCGCTGCTCGCCGTCGTCGCCGCGGTCGGATTGCTGATGACTCCCGTTCTCTCGGACGATCCGTTTCTCCTTGCGCGGTCGGCATTCGAGGGTCCTGGCCTAGCCCTCGCCGGTTACCTGCTCCTCGCCGGCGCGCTGCCGGTCGCCGCCGTGCTGGGGATTTCCGCCGGGTCCGACGGTGTCGCTCGCGGGACCCTCGGCGGGATCGTCGCGGCGGTGCTCGCCGTCGCCGTGCCGACGTTCGTCGCTGGGCTGGCCGTGTCGGGGCTGGGGGTGTCGACGGGCGCGTATCTCGCCGTCGTGGCGATGGTGCTGGTCCTCGTTCTCACTCCACTTGCGACACCGCAGCAGACCCAAGCCGAACGCACCGACCTGGCCGGCGAGGCCCGCGTCCCGGGGCTCACCATCTGGCGCACGCTCACCGCTTTGCTGGCATTGCTGACCGGAATCGCCGCGGCGATCGGCGCGTACGCTCCGCAGCTCAGCAACAGCACGGACAGCACGGACAGCCCGGCCCGTTTGCAACTGCTGATCGCGGCGATTCTTGTCGTACTGCCAACACCTTTCCTTCTCTCGCGCCGCACCGCGCCGTTCGCGCGCGGGGTGCTCGCGGTGTTGTGGGCCGGTGTGGTTCTCGCGGGAACGGCCGTGCTCAGCACTGCCATCACCGCCTCCGAAGCGACTGGGCTCGGCGGGCTTGGCGGCGCGATCAATTACCGCCTCGGCGCGGGAGCCGTTTTCACCGCGATCGCGCTCGGTCTCGCCGGGCTTACCGGATTGGCCGCGGTCGTGACCGGCGTCGTGGAACGCGACGACACCGGTACCGAAGGCCCCCGATCCCGAGTTCTGCTTCCGGCCGGAATCACCGCCGTGCTGGCGATCGCGACGTTCGGCACGCCGGTGTTCACCGCGCGGGATTACGCGACGCCCGGGCTCTGGTCCGATTTCGACACTCCGTCATGGGGATTGCTCGCCGCGGTGCTCGTCGTTCTCGGGACGCTCGGGTTGAGCGTGCGTTCGCGGCCCGGCGCCGCGGCGGCGGGACTGACCGGGGCGGCGGTGCTCCTTGCCTTGCACGTCGCCGAGATTCCGCTGGTCAGTTCCCTGTTCTACGCCGCGAAGCCGGGCGCGGGTTTCTGGCTCGGGCTCGCCGCGACAGCGGCGGCAATGGTCGCGGCAATCACCGCGGCCGCCGGTGCGAAGAAGTGAGTCCGCGGCGCGTCGTCCTGGTGGAGCTGTCCGAAGAAACCGCGGCAATTCCCTTGGCGAGAATGCTGCGCGACGCCGGTCTCGAAGTCGTCCACGTTGGACACCTCGACACCGCGGAAAAGATCGCGCGGACTACCGAACAGGAGGATCCAGACATTCTGGGCCTCCTCGGCGGTCCCGTCCCCGAGGGCCTCGCCGAAGCGCTTCCTGGCATCAACATCGCCGAACTGGGCTCCGAAAGCCCCGAAAAGGCCGCCGAAATGCTTGTCGGTGGGCGGTCTCACACCCTCGGCACACCCTCTGACCGCGCACGGTGACCGACTTCACCAGGTGCGGCGCCCCCTGCGTCTGCGCTGGTCGCTAACCTCGACTGGTCCGACAGCGCGGTCCGGAAAACGGACCACCACAGTGGCGTGTCGTCAGGAGACTGGAGTAGTGGACCTCTACGAGTACCAGGCGAGGGATCTCTTCGCCGCCCACGGAGTACCGGTTCTGCCGGGCGCCGTGGCAAGCACCCCGGAAGAAGCCAAGGCCGCCGCGGAGCAGATCGGCACCCAGGTCGTCGTCAAGGCGCAGGTGAAGGTCGGCGGCCGGGGCAAGGCGGGCGGCGTCAAGCTGGCCCAGACGCCCGACGAGGCGAAGGAGAAGGCGGAAGCCATCCTCGGCCTCGACATCAAGGGCCACATCACGCACCGCGTGCTGGTGGCGGAAGCATCGGACATCGCGTCCGAGTACTACTTCTCCTTCCTGCTCGACCGCGCCAACCGCACTTTCCTCGCGATGGCGTCGTCCGAGGGCGGCATGGAGATCGAGCAGCTCGCGGTCGAGCGCCCGGACGCGCTCGCCAAGATCCCGGTCGACGCGATCAAGGGCGTCGACAAGGCGACGGCGCTCGAGATCCTGAAGGCCGGCAACTTCCCGGCCGAGATCATCGACGAGGCCGCCGACGTCGTGGTGAAGCTGTGGGAGACCTTCGTCTCCGAGGACGCCACCCTGGTCGAGGTCAACCCGCTGGTCCGCGACCCGCAGGACAAGATCATCGCCCTCGACGGCAAGGTCACCCTCGACGAGAACGCCTCCTTCCGCCACCCGGCGCACGAGGACCTCGTCGACAAGCAGGCCGAGAACCCGCTCGAGGCGAAGGCCAAGGCCAAGAACCTCAACTACGTCAAGCTCGACGGCGAGGTCGGCATCATCGGCAACGGCGCGGGCCTCGTGATGTCCACTTTGGACGTCGTGGCGTACGCGGGCGAGAAGCACGGCGGCGTGAAGCCGGCGAACTTCCTCGACATCGGCGGCGGCGCGTCGGCCGAGGTCATGGCGGCCGGTCTGGACGTCATCCTCAACGACACCGACGTGAAGAGCGTGTTCGTGAACGTCTTCGGCGGCATCACCGCCTGCGACGCGGTCGCGAACGGCATCGTCGAGGCGCTGAAGATCCTGGGCGACGAGGCCAGCAAGCCGCTGGTCGTCCGCCTGGACGGCAACAACGTCGTCGAGGGTCGCCAGATCCTGGCCGACGCGAACCACCCGCTGGTCACCGTGGTGGACACAATGGACAACGCGGCCGACAAGGCTGCCGAGCTCGCCGCGGCAGGTGCGTGAGATGTCGATCTTCCTCAACGAGAACAGCAAGGTCATCGTCCAGGGGCTCACCGGCTCCGAGGGCATGAAGCACGCGACCAAGATGCTGAAGTCCGGCACCAACATCGTGGGCGGCGTCAACGCCCGCAAGGCCGGCCAGACGGTCACCATCGAGGGCAAGGACCTCACCGTGTTCGGCACGGTCGAGGAGGCCATCAAGGAGACCGGCGCCGACGTGTCGGTCATCTTCGTGCCGCCGAAGTTCGCGAAGGACGCGGTCATCGAGGCGATCGACGCCGAGATCCCGCTGGCCGTCGTCATCACCGAGGGCATCCCGGTGCACGACTCGGCCTACTTCTGGGCGCACGCGGTCGCGACCGGCAACAAGACCCGGATCATCGGGCCGAACTGCCCCGGCGTGATCAGCCCCGGCAAGTCGAACGCGGGCATCATCCCGGCCGACATCACCGGCGCGGGCTCGATCGGCCTGGTGTCGAAGTCGGGCACGCTGACCTACCAGATGATGTACGAGCTGCGCGACATCGGTTTCTCGACCGCTGTCGGCATCGGCGGCGACCCGGTCATCGGCACCACCCACATCGACGCCCTCGAGGCGTTCGAGAAGGACGCCGACACCAAGGTCATCGTGATGATCGGCGAGATCGGCGGCGACGCCGAGGAGCGCGCCGCGGCCTACATCAAGGAGAACGTGACCAAGCCGGTCGTCGGCTACGTCGCGGGCTTCACCGCCCCTGAGGGCAAGACGATGGGCCACGCGGGCGCGATCGTCTCCGGATCGTCCGGCACCGCCGCGGCGAAGAAGGAGGCCCTCGAGGCCGCCGGCGTCAAGGTCGGCAAGACCCCGAGCGAGACCGCGGTTCTCGCTCGCGAGCTGTACAACAGCCTCGGCTGACCAGCAGCGACTCCACCGGCGGAGGCCGGGCACCGACGCGGTGCCCGGCCTTCGTCGTTTCCGCCCGCAACCGATCCGGCGCTCGGTGCGTCCAACCTCGCGGACGCCAAGGGCGGATGCGCTAGCGTGCAGTCACTCGTGAGCGGGGGACGCCGCCGGCGCGCCCGGGCACCGCAGGATCTCGAACCGCCGGTCGATGAGACAGGAGACCTTCCGATGACCTTCCCCAGTGGCGGGCCCGGCTACCCCCAGCAGGGCCAGCCGTCCCAGGGACCGCCCCCGTCGGGCGGGTTCCCGCAGCAGCCCCAGCCGCAGCAGGGCCCGCCTGCCGCGGGTGCCGGAACGCCGCCGAACCTTCCGCTGCTGCTGTCCCTCGGCGTCGCCGGACTCGGGCTGGTGCAGTACTTCCTCGGCTTCGCCGCCGAAGCGGGCACGGCCGGGCAGGCCATTCTGTTCCTGCTCGTCGGCGGTCTGCTGTCGGCGATGAACCTGCTGCCCAAGGGACCGAAGACGCTGCCGTTCGCGGCGCTGTTCAGCGTGCTCGGCGGGCTGGGCGCGCTCGACAGTGTCATCTCGGGCCGTTCGTCTGCCATCGTGATCGTGGTGCTGATCCTCGGTCTCCTGCAGATGGCCGCGTCGGTCGCCGTGCTGCTGTTCGAATACGGCGTGCTCAAGCCGCCGGTGTCGCAGCCGGCCGCCCCGGCGTACCAGCAGCCCTACGGTCAGCCGGGCCAGTACCAGCCGACGCAGTACCAGCCTGCTCCCGGGCAGCAGTCGCCCCAGCAGGCTCCGGGACAGCAGCCGCCGTCCCCGCAGCAGCCGCCCGCCACGCCGCCTCCGGGCGGACAGGCCACGACGTACGCGCCGCAGCAGGGCCAGTTCTTCCAGCCGCCGGCAGACCAGAACAAACCGGGCACGCCGCCCGGAGGTTTCGGACAGCAAGGCTGATACCCCTTCGCATTACCCACCCGCTGTGACTCTCCGTGTCACAGCGGGTGTTTTTATTGCCCTCGTGCCACGACCGGGTGGGCGTTGGATTCGCCACGTCCGCCGGGCGGCGTGCCTCACCCGGACGGCCGAGCGCGGATGTCATGGTCGGGGACATGCAGGTGCTCACCAGTCCCGGACGCCCCGCGGGCGACGAGCCGGTGGGCGACTCCCTTGACCAGGATGTTCCCCGGTTCCGGGTGTTGCTCTCCGCGGCGCTCGGTCCGCTCGTCACCGGCTACGCGGCGGTCGCCACCCTGCTCGCGCTCGTCACGCTGACCGCCCAGCACGCGATCTTCTCCGCGGGCGGCGTGCTGCTGTCGGCGGGACCCGGCTGGCTGGCCGCCTACCAGGTCGAACTCGGGATCGGCGGTCATCCGCTCGGGATGCTGCCGCTGCTGCCGACGATCGGGGTGGTGCTGCTGGTCGCGCGGGCGGCAGCCAAGGCGGTGCGAAGCCTTCGCTGCGCCCGGCTGCGCCACGCGGTCCCGGTGATCGCCACGATTTCCGGCGCGCATCTGGTGTTCGGCGTGCTGATTTCGCTGCTGTCGATCGGCGAACCGGTACGGGCGAACTTCTGGCTCGCCGCGGTGGTGCCTGCCGTGATCTCTGGACTCGCGGCCACCGGTGGCGTGCTCTGGCGGTTCGGAATGCCGCAGGTGCTCGCCGAACGGCTCGACCCGCTCGCTCTTCGCGGTTTGCGCGCGGGCTTGCTCGGGTTGTTCGCATTGCTGGCCGCTGGTGCTCTGACGCTGACCGCCGCCACGGCGCTGTCCGCGCGGACGGTGTCCAGCCTGTTCGAGCCGTCGTTCGGCGGAAGCTTCGGACTGTTCCTGCTTTCCGTGCTGTACCTGCCGAACGCCGTGGTCGCCGCGATGTCGTTCGTGAGCGGGCCCGGGTTCAGCATCGGCAGCTTCGACGTGCACCTCATCGGCTACCGCGGCGGTTCCGTGCCCGGGGTTCCGCTGCTCGGCGGCATTCCCGAGCACGCCGCGTCGTGGTGGCCGGTGCTGCTGGTGCTGCCGCTGGCGGTCGGGGTGCTGGTCGGCTGGTCGGTCCGCGCGGTGGACGAGGACCCGGCGGCGCGGCTGCGGGTCGTGGTCGTCGCGGGAGCGGTCGTCGGGTTCGGCTGCGTGCTGCTGGGGACGCTCGCCGGCGGACGGCTGGGCGACGGTCCGTTCGACCCGGTCAGCGTGCCGGTCGGGGTGGCGTCGATCGTGGCGTTCTGCTGGATCGTGATTCCGGCGGGGTTCGTGGCGTTCTTCGCGGGGGCGCATTCTCCGATGCGGCCGGTGGGCTCGCTTGAGGTGGAGGACGAGGGCGAGGCTGAGCCGGAAGCCGAGACCGAGTCCGAGCCGGATGCGGCTGAGGACGCTGAGGATGCTGAGGATGCCGAGCCGGAGGAGTCCGAGTCCGATGAGGACGTCGCGGACTCCGAGGAGGACTCGGACCTGGCCGAAGACGCGTCGGACGACGAGGACTTCGATGCCGAGGCCGACGCCGAACTGGGCCTCGACCTGCCGGAGGACGAGCCGGAAACCGACACCGCCGCCGAGGATGACAAGCCCGGAGCCGAGCCCGAAACCCCCGCCGAAGAGCCGGACGCTGTGACCGAGTCCACCGAGGACTCCGGCGACGCGAAGCCCGCCGAGGACGACCGTTAGGGTTGAGGCGACCTGGTGAAGCGCCGTGCGCCCGAGGCGTACCGCCGTGCAAGGAGCCCGTTCTGGCCAGCCGCTTGGAACTGCCCACTCCGGTGAAGATCGTCGTGCTCGCGTCCGGTTCCGGCACGCTGCTGCAGGCGGTGCTCGACGCCGTCGGGCAGCCCGGGTTCCCGGCCTCCGTCGTCGCCGTCGGCGCGGACCGCACCGGAATCGAGGCGCTCACGCGGGCGGAACGGGCCGACGTGCCGTCGTTCACCGTGCGTGTCGCCGACCATCCGGACCGCGCCGCGTGGGACCGCGCGCTCGCCGAGGCCGTCGCGGCTTACCAGCCCGACCTCGTGGTGTCCGCTGGCTTCATGAAGATCCTTGGACCGGAGTTCCTGTCGCGGTTCGCGGGCCGCGTGATCAACACCCACCCCGCGCTGCTGCCGTCGTTCCCCGGGATGCACGCGGTCGCCGACGCGCTGGCCGCGGGCGTGCGCGTCACCGGATCGACGGTGCATTTCGTCGACGCAGGGGTGGACACTGGCCCGGTCATCGCCCAGGAGGCGGTGCCGGTGGAGACCGACGACACCGAAGACGTCCTGCACGAGCGGATCAAAGCCGTGGAACGCAGGCTGCTGGTTGAAACGATCGAGCGACTCGGCCGTGGTGGGTGCACCGTGGACGGACGAAAGGTGAGGTTTTCGTGAGCACAGCACAGGGGCGGCGCCCGGTCCGGCGCGCGCTGATCGGCGTCTCGGACAAGGCCGGCCTGCTCGAGCTCGCGACCGGCCTGCACGCGGCCGGCGTGGAGATCGTGTCGACCGGCGGCACGGCGAAGGTCATCGCGAACGCCGGGGTCCCGGTCACGCCGGTCGAGCAGGTCACCGGGTTCCCGGAGTCTTTTGACGGCCGGGTCAAGACGCTGCACCCGCGCGTGCACGCCGGACTGCTCGCCGACCAGGGCAACGACGACCACGTCGCGCAGCTCAAGCAGCTCGACATCGCGGCGTTCGACCTGCTCGTGGTGAACCTGTACCCGTTCCAGGCGACTGTCGCGTCCGGCGCGAGCCCCGAGGACTGCGTCGAGAACATCGACATCGGCGGTCCCGCGATGGTGCGCGCGGCCGCGAAGAACCACGGCAGCGTCGCTGTCGTCGTGGACCCGGCGCGGTACGCGTGGGTGCTCGAGCAGGTCTCCGCGGGCGGCTTCGAACTCTCGGACCGCAAGCGGCTCGCTGCGCAGGCGTACGCGCACACGGCTGCGTACGACACCGCTGTCGCTTCGTGGTTCGCCAACGCGTACGCGCCTTCGGACGACAGCGGCTTCCCGGACTTCCTCGGCGCGACATGGGACCGTGCGGACGTACTGCGCTACGGCGAGAACCCGCACCAGAAGGCGGCGCTGTACCGCAGCGCGCAGCCGGGCCTCGCGCACGCGGAGCAGCTTCACGGCAAGGCGATGTCGTACAACAACTACGTCGACACTGACGCCGCGCGTCGTGCCGCCTTCGACTTCTCCGAGCCGGCTGTCGCGATCATCAAGCACGCCAACCCGTGCGGGATCGCTGTCGGCACGGACATCGCCGAAGCGCACCGTAAGGCGCATGCCTGCGACCCAGTGTCCGCGTACGGCGGCGTGATCGCCACGAACCGTCCGGTGAGCGTCGCGGCGGCGGAGCAGATCGCCGAGGTCTTCACCGAGGTCGTGCTCGCCCCCGACTTCGAGCCGGAAGCGCTGGAGATCTTGCAGCGCAAGAAGAATGTGCGGCTGCTGAAGCTGCCCGCGATCGAGAACGCGTCCCCGGTGGAGTTCCGGCCGATCTCCGGCGGCGTGCTCGTGCAGACCGCCGACGCGATCGACGCCCCCGGCGACAACCCGGCGAACTGGGAGCTGGCCACCGGCTCGCCCGCCGACGAGCAGACCCTGGCGGACCTGGAATTCGCGTGGCGGGCGCTGCGCGCGGTGAAGTCCAACGCGATCCTGCTGGCGCACGAGCAGGCGACCGTCGGTGTCGGCATGGGCCAGGTCAACCGCGTCGACTCGTCGCGGCTGGCGGTCTCGCGGGCGGGCGACCGGGCGAAGGGCTCGGTCGGCGCGTCGGACGCGTTCTTCCCGTTCCCGGACGGACTCGAGGTGCTGATCGAGGCCGGTGTGCGCGCCGTCGTGCAGCCCGGCGGGTCCATCCGCGACGCCGAGGTGATCGCCGCCGCCGAGGCCGCCGGGATCACGCTGTACCTCACCGGGACGCGCCACTTCGCGCACTGATTTTTTGGTGGCCGGCCGGGACTTTCGGGTCCCGGCCGGTTTTTTCATCCCTCGCGCAGGATCGCGTAGACGACCTCGTCGCGGTAGCCGCCGTCGCGCCAGGTGACCTGGCACAGCAGCCCTTCGCGGTGGAAGCCGGTCTTCTCCAGCGTGTGCTGCCCGGTGACGTCCTCGCTGTCGACGAAGGCTTCGAGCCGATGCGCGCGAGTGTGCCGGAAGAGCTGGTCGACGAGCAGTTGGTACGCCTTCGCGTCGGTGCCGTGGCCGCGATAGTCGGGCAGCAACGCGACGCCGACCCGGAAGCACCCGCCTGCGGGCCCGCCCCGGTCGGCCGCCTCCCAGGTAGCCATCCCGGCGACGACCGAGTCGACTGTCACGGCGACCGCGCTTGAGGCCGGGCTGAGGAACCCGTCCTCGGCGAACCGGCGTCGGGCCTGCGGTCCGGTGAACCTCGTCCACTGGAAGGACCCGGCGCCGTCCGGGTCCGTGGAGAACCGGTCGAGCACCGGCAGGTCAGCTTCGGCGAAACCCCGCAGGGCGATGTGTCCTGTCTTCATCAGGGTTCCCAGTGTAAAGAGCTGTTTTCCTGGTGTCCCGGTGATCTTTCGGGTTCTTCCTCCGTCCGCGCTTGACAGCCGGGGAGGGGGCGAGTGAGACTAGGTGGTGTCGAACGAGTGTTCGATACTGTTCGGCGCAGTGGTGTGTTTTCGGGTGCGATTGTTGGGTGACCGTGCGGATTCCGCGCGGATGAGGATGCGGAACCGCCTTCCCCGCGGTGTGCCGGCGTCCGTCCCGGGCTGGGTTTGACGACCTTGCTCCCGGGGCGGGCTGTCGGTCGATCTCGGAGGAAGGAGGGAACCGGTGACGACCGGAGTGGCTTCGGGGGCTGCTTCTTCGGAGCTTGCTTTTTCGGGGGCTGCTTCGGAGGCCGCGGGAGAGACAGGAGCTTCAGAGGCCGCGGGGGCGGTTTTTGAGGCCGAGGGGACTTCTGCGGACGGTTCGGTCCCGGCTGGTTTTTCTGGAGCGGGTGCGGCTTCGGCGACGGCCGAGGACCTGGATGTGCCGGTCCTGCCTTCTCGCTCTGACTCGACCGATCTCCTTGGCATCGCGGGGATTCCTGCGAAGCCGAAGAAGCCCGCCAGGTCGTCTCGGAAGAACTTCTCCGACGCGGAAGTCATGGCTTCCGCCCCCACGAGCGTGCCGGAGGCGCGGCCGGCACGCTCGTGGGAAGTATCGGTGCCGTGGTCGGCGATCGAAGCGTTGGCGAAGGAGCGAACGCCGGTCGCCGCGATGTCCGCCGGTGTGTCGAGGTCGATGTTCTCGTTGGGGGAGAACGGATCCCGTGCTCGGTTGAGCTCTCTGGACGTGGCGTTCGAGCCATGGATGCCCTCCAGCTTCGGCCGAACGGCAGAAGCCGACTCGCCGACCGGGCTTCGTTCGCAGGCCCAATCCGGTCGCGAACCTCGTCCTGGTGCGTTTCCTGCCAAGGCCGCATCGTCTGCTGACCCGCGCGCGTCCAGCGAACCTGATTCACCGACTCCGCTCAAACCGGCGGCCCAGCATGGTTCAGCTGCCCGCCCGCAGCCGCCTGCTCGAGGTGCCCCATCTGCTGAACGCGATTCTCCGTCTCTGCCTGAATCGGGGAATCCGATCGAACCGCCCGCTCGGCTTCGTCCGGTAGCCCCGGCTGGGTCCGGTTCGGCTACTCCGCCTGACGCTCCGCTCGCTCCTCCGACTCAGCTGCACCCCGCAACTCGACCCGGCCCCGCAGCGCCACCCAGCCCTGCAGCGCCACCCAGTGCCGTAACCCCACCCGGTCCCGCAACCCCACCTGGCTCTGGTCCGAAAACCCCGCCCGAGACTCCGCTCACCCCTCCGACCCCGCTGCACCCCACGACTCCACCCGACCCGGCAACCTCACCCGACCTCGCAACCCCCGACTCCGCAACCTCCGACCCCGCAACCCCCGACCCCGCAACCCCCGACCCCGCAACGCCCAACCCGCCGAAACTCCGCCCCCCAACCCGGCTCCATCCCGCCGACCCGCCCTCACCCTCACCCGCCGACCCGTCCTCACCCGCGGACCCCTCGCACCCGCTGGCCAAACTGACCGCCCTCCCCGGCGTCAGCACTGCCAGCACTGTCGCGGCCGAGCGGGCTTCCCGGGCCGACTGGGGCCACGTCGCCGGGCGGATGCTCCCGGTGGCCCCAGCCCTGGCCGATCTCCTCCCCGGGGCTGGGTTGCGACGCGGAAGCGTCATCGCGGTCCACCACTCCACCTCGTTGCTGTTCGCGTTGCTCGCGGAGGCGACCGTCGCCGGGGCGTGGGCGGCGGTCGTCGGTGCTCCGTCTCTGGGGATTGTCGCGGCGGCTGAGCACGGGGTCGCCGTCTCGCGGCTCGCGCTGGTTCCTCAGCCTGGCGCCGAATACCAAGCCGTGATGGCCGCTCTGCTTGACGGCGTCGACCTCGTGGTCACCGAGCCCCGTTCGGTCCGGCCGGACGTCGCGCGCCGGCTCGCGGCGCGGGCAAGGCATCGCGGGGCGGTGCTGCTTTCGTTGGGGCCCTGGCCTTCCGCCGACGTCGAGCTGCACTGCACCCCGGGCGCCTGGACCGGGGTGCGAGAGCACGGTGCGGGACACCTCCGTTCCCGCCCGGTCGAAGTCCACGCCCGGGGACGCGGCGCAGCGGCCCGCCCTCGGTCGGCGGCGGTGTTCCTGCCCGGCTCGGACGGGCGGGTTTCCCGGGGCGAGAAGCGCGCCGCAGCACGGGAAGAGGCAGTCGGGTGACCAGTAGAGTCCACAAAGGACACAAGGATGCGCGTCGCCATCCGACGCGAATGCTGGTCCTGTGGTGTCCGGACTGGCCCGCGGTCGCCGCCGTCGCCGCGGCGGGGAGTGTGCTTACCCGGCCGGCGGCGGTGTTCCAGGCCAATCGGGTGGTCGCGTGCACCGCGGTCGCGCGGGCGCGGAACATCCGGCGCGGCATGCGGCGGCGAGAAGCGGAATCCCAATGCCCGGACCTGGCGGTGTTCGGCGTGGACGACGCTCGGGACGCGCGGTTGTTCGAGAATGTCGCGGCGGCGGTGGAGGAGCTGGTCGTCGGGCTGGAAGTGGTGCGGCCCGGCCTCCTCGCGGTTCCCGTCGCGGGTGCGGCCGGGTATTTCGGCGGCGAACCGCAGCTCGCGGAGAAGCTGGTGGACCAGGTGGCCGCGGCGGCTGGGGTCGAATGTCAGGTCGGTGTGGCGGAAGGGTTGTTCGCGGCGACCCTCGCCGCGCGGCAGGGTGCATTGGTCGAACCTGGGCGGACTGCCGAATTCCTCGCGCCGTTGCCGGTGCTCGAACTGGACCAGCCAGGCTCTGAGCGAGCGGATCTGGTCGGCCTGCTCGTCCGGCTCGGGTTGCGCACGCTCGGCGCCTTCGCCGAACTCGGCGAGCGGGACGTCGCCGCTCGGTTCGGGCGCACCGGGGTGCTCGCGCATCGGCTGGCCCGGGGGTTGTCCGACCGGCCGCCGTTGCGCCGCAGTCCGCCGCCGGAGTTGTCGCTCGCCGAATCGTTCGATCCGGTGCTTGCCCGGGTGGATGTCGCCGCGTTCATGGCCAAAAAACTCGGCGCGCGGTTCCATGCCGCGCTCGCTGATCGCGGGCTCGCGTGCACACGATTGGGTATATACGCGACCACTGAGAACGGAGAACAGCTCGGTCGCGTCTGGCGTTGTGCGGAACCACTTACGCCGCAAGGGGTTGCGGACCGGGTCCGGTGGCAGTTCGAGGGATGGCTCAAGGCCTCGCCCGGCGAACGGCCCACGGCCGGGGTCGCGCGGTTGCGGCTCGAACCGGAAGAGACTGTCGAAGGGAGGTCATTGCAGCTGGGGCTGTGGCGGGGGAGCGATCCCGGTGCCGGCCCCGGCGAGGACGAGGAAGTGGCTGCCGAACGGGCAGGCCGGGCATTCGTGCGGGTGCAAGGCTTGCTCGGCCCGGAAGGCGTGGTCACGCCGCTGCTCGACGGCGGACGCGATCCGGCGAGCCGGGTCCGGCTCATTCCGTGGGGCGACCCAAGGGAGGCCGTCGGACCGCCGGACGCTACGTGGCCGGCACGGCTGCCCTCCCCGTCTCCGGCGACGGTGCTGGAACAACCGTTGCCAGTCCAGGTCATCGACGAGCAGGGCCGCCCAGTCGGCCTCACCGCGCGCAAACGGCTGACCGCGCCGCCGCACGGGCTTCGCGTCGCGAACGGACCGCCGCGGCCGATCACCGGATGGGCCGGTCCGTGGCCGGTCACGTCGGGCCGTCGGTCGACCGGGCCGCAGCAAGCCCGGCTGCAACTGTTGCTCGCGGCGGGGGAAAACGAGGCACCGGAGGCGGTGCTCGTCCTCTGTTCCGGAACTGAAAATCCAGTGTGGACAGTGGAGGGAAGCTACGACTGAGGAAGCACGGATCCGCACCTGCTCGTAAATATTTGTGACAGCGAAAGGAAACTGATGAACCACGACCTGCCGGCGCCCCGCGTTCCGGTCGAACCCCCGTGCCCGTTCGACCCGGCGCTGATCGCGCTGCTGATCCCGGAACCCCGTCGATCCCCTGAGAACCGGGTGGACTGACGATGGGCTGGAACAACCCGCCGGTCCCGTGGAAGGACCTCGCGCGGGCGTTGTCGGGCGGAATGCCGCCCGGCGACCACGGAGACAGTCCGGCATGGGGACGCAAACGCGAGGCGTACCGCCGCCCGGCCGACATCCCGCCGCCGCGCAGCGACCTGGAAGCCGGGCCGCGAGTGGCGTACGCCGAACTGCACTGCCACTCCAACTTCAGTTTCCTCGACGGTGCCAGCCATCCCGAGGAGCTGGTGGAGGAGGCCGCGCGGCTGCGGCTCGACGCGATCGCGCTCACCGACCACGACGGCATGTACGGCGTGGTCCGCTTCGCCGAAGCGGCCAAAGAGCTAGGCGTCGCAACGGTATTCGGCACCGAGCTGAGTTTTGGGCTGTCCGGTCCGCAAAACGGCGTCGCCGACCCCGAAGGCGAACACCTTCTGCTGCTGGCCCGCGGCGACGACGGCTACCGCAGCCTGTGCCGCGCGATCACCGCCGGACAGCTGCGCGGCCACGAAGACGAAAAAGCGGAGCGTGCCGAAAAAGGCCGTCCGATCTACGATTTGTCCGCGGTGGCAGAGGAAGTCGCCGGGAAATGCGCGGTGCTTACCGGCTGTCGCAAGGGATCCGTGCGATCGGCGTTGGTGCGCGAAGGCCCGGACGCCGCGCTCGCCGAACTGCGCCGGCTGGTCGACCTCTTCGGCCAGACCCAGGTATACGTCGAACTGATCGACCACGGCCAGCCGCTCGACAGCGTGCACAACGACCTGCTCGCCGAGATGGCCAGCGAACTGAAACTGCCCACCGTCGCGACTACCGCGGCGCACTACGCCCGCCCGGAACGCGGCCGTCTCGCGGACGCGCTCGCCGCCATCCGCGCCCGGCGCAGCATCGACGACCTCGAAGGCTGGCTGCCCGGCGATGGCACCGCGTTCTTGCGCTCTGGCAACGAAATGGCCGAAGTCTTCCAGCGGTATCCGGGCGCGGTGCAGCGGTCGGCGTTGCTGGGCATGGAATGCGCCTTTCCGCTTGAGCTTCTCGCACCGGAACTGCCGCCGTTCGACGTCCCGGCTGGCGAGACCGAGACCACGCACCTGCGAAACCTCGTCAAGGCGGGCTTCGAAGAGCGCTACTCGGGCAAGGCCCACGAAGACAAGGCTTGGCAGCAGATCCAGCACGAGATGGAGGTGATCGAGAAGCTCGAGTTCCCCGGGTACTTCCTGATCGTCTGGGACATCGTCCGGTTCTGCAGGGAAAGCGGAATCCTGTGCCAGGGAAGGGGTTCCGCGGCCAACTCGGCGGTGTGCTACGCGCTCGGGATCACCAAGGTCGATCCCATCGAGTACCACCTGCTCTTCGAACGGTTCCTCGCGCCCGACCGCGACGGCTACCCGGACATCGACATCGACATCGAGTCCGACCGGCGCGAGGAGGCGATCCAGTACGTCTACGGCAAGCACGGCAGGCTCAACGCCGCACAGGTCGCGAACGTGATCACCTACCGCTCCCGCTCCGCGATCCGCGACGCCGCCCGGGCGCTCGGCTACTCGCCCGGCCAGCAAGACGCGTGGAGCAAGCAGATCGACCGCTGGGGCGCCTTGCAAAGCACGGAAAAGGACCACGACCACGACATCCCGCGCGACGTCGTGCAGCTCGCCTTCGCGCTCGAAGACTTCCCGCGGCACCTCGGCATCCACTCCGGCGGCATGGTGATGTGCCGGGAACCGGTGAGCCAGGTGTGCCCGGTCGAATGGGCGCGGATGGAGAACCGCAGCGTGCTGCAATGGGAGAAGGAGGATTGTGCCGCCGCGGGGCTGGTGAAGTTCGACCTGCTCGGGCTCGGCATGCTCTCCGCGCTGCACTACATGCTCGACCTGGTCGAGGAATACAAAGGCGAGGTGATCGATCTCGCCGAGCTGGACCTCAACGACGAGAACATCTACGAAATGCTTTGCCGCGCCGACGCGATCGGCGTGTTCCAGGTGGAGAGCCGGGCTCAGCTGGCGACGTTGCCGCGGTTGCGGCCGGAGACGTTTTACGACCTGGCCGTGGAAGTCGCGCTGATCCGCCCCGGCCCGATCCAGGGCGGTTCGGTGCACCCGTACATCCGCCGCAAACAGGGGCGCGAGGAGTGGGAGTACGACCATCCGCTGCTGAAGAAGGCCCTGAAGAAAACGTTAGGGGTGCCGCTGTTCCAGGAGCAGATGATGCAGATCGCCCTGGACGTCGCGAACTTCACCCCGGCCGAGGCCGACCAGCTGCGGCACGCGATGGGGTCGAAACGGTCGCAGCGGAAGATGGAACGGCTGCACAAACGGTTCCTCGACGGAGCCATCGCCAACGAGGTGGACGCGGAGCTGGCGGAGAAGATCTTCCAGAAGCTCAAGGCGTTCGCCAACTTCGGCTTCCCGGAAAGCCACGCGCTGAGCTTCGCGCATCTGGTGTTCGCGAGCGCGTATTTCAAGCACTACCACCCGGACGCGTTCTGCGCGGGTCTGCTGCGGGCGCAGCCGATGGGGTTCTACTCGCCGCAGTCGCTGGTGGCGGACGCGCGCAGGCACGGCGTCACCACGCTCGGTCCGGACCTCAACCTGAGCCTCCCGCACGCGACGTTGGAAGCGTTGCCGGGCAACGGAAAACTCCACGCGGTGCGCGGCGGGCTCAGCACTGTCCGGATGATCGGCGAAACGCTGGCCGAGGAGATCGTGGCGGAACGGCGGGCGAACGGCCGCTACGAGAGCATGTCCGACCTCGGCAGGCGCGTCCGGCTCACCACGCCGCAGCTGGAGGCACTGGCCACCGCGGGCGCGTTCAGCGCGTTCGGTCCGGATCGGCGGCAGGCGTTGTGGTCCGCGGGCGCGGTCGCACAGGACCGGCCGGAGAAGCTGCCCGGCACCGGCGTCGGCGTGGACGCGCCGATGCTGCCCGGGATGGACGGGCTCGACCTCGCCGCCGCCGACGTGTGGGCCACCGGGATCTCGCCGGACAGCTACCCGACGGAATTCATCCGCGACCGGCTCGACGCGCTCGGGGTGATCACCGCCGACCAGCTGCTGAGCCGGGGCGACGGGGAACGGGTGCTCGTCGGGGGAGCGGTCACGCACCGCCAGCGTCCGGCGACCGCCGGTGGAGTCACGTTCCTGAACCTCGAGGACGAGACCGGCATGGTGAACGTGATCTGCACCCTCGGGCTGTGGCAACGGTTCCACCGGATCGCGCGGGGCAGCGCGGCCCTGCTGGTGCACGGAGTGCTCGAAAAAGCGGACAGCGTGGCGAGCGTGCGCGCGCAGAAACTCGAGCAGCTGACGCTGCGGATTCCCACGAAATCACGGGACTTCCGATGACCGGCGGACAGTTCGTGGACACACGCCTTCCGGCGGCTCGCAACCACCCCGTCGACGAGGCGGCGCCGGGGCTGATGTCATCCTGTCGGGGTGACGGAGACCGGCGAGGACTACACCGAAGCACGACTTTCCGGCCAGTGGTGGGAAAAACGCCAGTTCGCGGGTTGCGACTTCACCGAGGCGGACCTGCGCGACCTGCGCACTCGCGGCTGCACCTTCGACAACTGCGACTTCACCAAGGTCGACCTCGCCGGCTCGCGGCACGACGCGTCGGCGTTCCGTTCGTGCACGTTCGACCGCTCGGTGCTCGCCGACAGCCGCTGGTCGTCGTGCTCGCTGCTTGGTTCGTCCTTTGTGGACTGTCGCTACACCGGGATCGCGCTGACCGAATGCGATCTGTCGCTGGCGTCGTTCGCGCGCGGCCGGTTGCGGAAACTGGACCTGTCGGGTCTGCGGATGCGGGAAGTGAATCTCAACGAGACGGATCTGACGGATTCCGATCTGCGGGGCACGGACCTGTCCGGAGCCCGGATGATCGGCGCGAAACTTCCCGGAGCCGACCTGCGCGGCGCGGTGGTCGACGCGAACGGGCTGGTGCAGGCGGATCTGCGCGGCGCGTACGTGGACGTCGAGCTGGCGGTGGCGTTCGCGGCGGCCCATGGCTTGGTCGTCAAGTAGCCCGTTTCCGGGCACGAAAAAGGGGCGAAGCCCGCTGGCCCCGCCCCTCTTCCGCGTCCTCAGTCGATCGGCGGTTCGCCCGGGTCGAGTTCGATCAGGTCGCCCTCGGCGAGCAGCTCTTCGATGCTCGCCGGAAGCAGGTACGCCGACCCGCCGCCCGGCTGGTTGAACCACGGGATCGCCACCCCGGCAAGGGTTTCGAGCGGCCGCTGCACGCGGTACACGTGGTACGGCCGGTTCACCCACTCCGGCACCAGCGAACGCTCCTCGAACGGGGTGCCCGCCGCGTAGGTCAGGTTGCCGTTTGGGCCGCCGAAGCGGTCCAGCTCGCTGCCCGCGGGCAGTTCGCGCAGTTCCTTGCCGCGGAACAGGGTCAGCGGCGGTTCCCCGGACAGCGGCGCGATCGGCCACTGCCCGCTGCCGCCGGTTCCGTTGGCGCGCACCGGTTCCTCGCGCCGCACCGGCGGTTCCCGCCGCTGCGGCGGGCTGACCGGCGGAGCGACCTGGGTGGGCGGAGCGCTGACCGGCGAGGCGATCTGCGTCGGCGGGGCGCTGACCGGAGGGGCCACCTGGGTCTGCGGGCTCACCGGTGCCGCGATCTGCGTCGGCGGGGCAGGCGGCGGGGTCTGCCGGGCAGGCGGTTCGTCGTCGGCCAGCAGCTGATCGGCGGGCGTGAACGCGGTCTGCTCCTGCGGCGGCACGTTCTCGCGGGGCCGGACCGGGAACGAACCCGTCGCGACCTCCGGCGACAACGTCGCCACCACCGGAGGCTTCGGCGCGTCCGCGACGGGCTCAGCCGGCGCGGGAGCTTCCGGCGCGACATACCCGTCGGGGTACAGCAGCACCTTGCCGAGCATGAACGCCGCGGCGTCCTCCGCGTCGCCGAACACGGCCGGGTTGATCAGCTCGCCGTCGTACCAGCCGACGCGCCAGCCTTCGCCCACCTGCTCGACGCTCCACCCGCGTTCGGTGGGGCCGCCGAGCCGGTACGCGGCGTCGGGCACGTTCAGCTCGTCGAGCTTCGCCTGCAGGTCGGCCAGCTCCGGTTCGGCGGGCTGCTCCCGCCGCGCCACCGGAGCCGGTTCGGTCTGCTCCCGTGCCGCGCGCCGCCCGCCGGACAGTGGAGGCACCGGCATCTCCGGCACCGGAAGCCCGCCGGGGATCTCGGCCCCCGGCATGATCATCGCGGTCGGCGGGCCCGAGTCGTACTCGGCCTCGCGGCGGTTGTCGTCCTCGTAACCGCTGGAGTGCGTGAACAGTTCGGCCCGCTGCTCGTCGTCGTCGCGGGACGGTTCGTTGCCGTGCGTGAAGAGCACCGGCTCGTCGCCGGCGTCGACCGGCTCGTGCACGTCGGTGTGGTCCTCGTCGTCCGGGTGTCCCGGACCGGTGCCGTTGCGACCGGGGACGAGGTCGTGGTGGACGTCGGTGTGGTCCTCGTCGTCGTAATGACCGTCGTGACCGTCGTCGTAGCGGTCGTACTGCGCGCCGTCGAAGTCCTGCTCGAACGGCGGCTCCGCGGGACGCTCCGGCGCGGTGCCGTGGCGACCCTCGGCCTCCTTCTCGCGCCCCCGGCCGTGCGCGGCCGCGATCCCGGCCGCAGCCAGGCCACCGGCCGCGGCGATCCCGGCCGCAGCCGCGCCGACGTGACTGCCGTGTTCGTCCGCCGGTTCGGCTTGGCTGTCGGGTTCCGCGCCGCGCCGTCCGCCGCTCTCGGCGTTCAGCCGCACGTCTTCCTGACGGCTGTCGTCCGCCTCGGCATCCGGCTGGGCTCGCCGACGGCCACCCTCCTGGTCGGCGTCCGCTGCCGCGCCGCGACGGCCCGCGTCCGGCTCGGCGGTGTGCCGGTTCGAGGCGGCGGGTTCGTCGGCGGAGTTGTCCGCGCCGATGAGCCCGTCGGCGCCGATGAGGCCATCCGCGCCGACAAGCCCGTCGTCGGTGCGGGGGGCGGCCGGCTGCTCGAACGCGCCGACGCCGGGGATCTTGCTCCCGTGCGCGTCGAGGTGCTCGTCTTCGTAGCCGCTCCCGGCGTCATCGGCGTGGTGCAGCTCGTCGTAACCCGCTTCGCTGTGCCCGTGCTGACCGGCGGCTTCGTCGTATCCGTGCGGCTCGGCGTACTGCTCGTGGGAGGCGGCGTCCTCGTACCCGTGCTGGTCGGAGTAGTCGCCCTCGTGGCCCTCGTACCCGTGCGGCTCGGCGTCGTATCCGCGGGCGTCGTGCGGTGCGGATTCGTCGTAGTCGCCGTGGGAGGCGGAGTCGCGGTAGCCGGACTCGTCGTAAGCCTCGTCGTGCTGGTTGTAGCCCTCGGCGTGGCCGGGCTGGTCGTAGGCCGAGTCGGGGTGACCTTGCTGGTCGTAGCCGTCGGCGTCGTGGTGGCCGGGTTCGGCGTAACCGGCGGGGTCGTGGGCCCGGTCGTCGTAGCCGGACGCGTCAGGGTGCTCGTCGTAGCCGGCCTCGTGCGGGTGGCCGGGTTCGGCGTGGGTGCCGTTCGCGTCGCGGGGGTCGGCCTGCTGGCCAGCCCCGCGCGAGGCAGCGAACCCGGCAGCTCCCACCGCGCCGGCGGCTCCCGCGGCTACACCCAGTCCGTGCGACCCAGCGGGGCTGTCCGGCCCGCCTCGCGTGCCCTGCGGACCGCCCTGCACATCCTGCGCGCCCACGCCCTGCGGACCAGGCCTGTCCGAACCGCCGCGTGCGGCTGGTCCGTTGGGCTCGAAGGGAGCGTCGGAACCGCCACGCGCACCGGGCCCGCCGCGGTCGTCGAAGCCGGATTCATCCGCTGCACTGCGCTCGTCGGGCCTGCCGAACCCGTCGGATCGGCCTGCTGCGTCGGGCCTGCCGGATTCGGGGCCGCCGAATTCATTGGCCGCGCCGAGGCCGTCGTGGCCGAAATCGTCTGGGCCGCTGGCCGCGCGGAGGCCATCGGCTGCGCCGGGCCTGCGGGAACCAGGGGCGCCGTATTCGCTTGCTGGGTCGTAGTTGTCGGGGTCAGCTGGCCGACCGGCCGTGCCGGGCCTGCCGGAGCCCGGGGCGCCGAACTCGCTCGAGTCGAAACCGTCGGGGCCAGCTGGCCTGCCGGAGCCGGGACCGCCGAAGTCGTCGGCGGGGTGGAAGTCGTCCGGCCTGCCGGGATTGCGGTTGTCGAATTCGTCGGCCGGACCGCGCCTGTCGGGGCCGCTGGGCCTGCCGGAGTCGGGGTTGCCGAAGTCGTCGGCGGGATGGAAGTCGTCGGGTCGGCCAGCGGCGCCGGGCCTGCCGGAATCGGGGGCACCGAATTCCTCGGCCTGGTGGAAGTTGTCGGGGCTTCCGCCCCTTCCACCGGCCGCGCCGAGTGCGGCTGCGCCCAGGCCGGCTGCGCCGAGTCCGGCTGCGGCTGCGCCAACTCCGGCCGCGCCAAGGCCGCCGGGTCCACCGGAACCAGCGCTGCCGGAGCCGGGGCCGTCAGCACCACCGGAACCCGGTCCGTGGGAATCGAATCCGCCGGGGCCACCAGGGCCGCCGACGCCGTTCGGTCCCACTGAGCCGTTGGGTCCGCCCGGCGCACCGGCACCGCCGGGGCCGCCAGCGTTACCCGCTCCGCCAGCGCCAGGCCCGCCAGGACCGCCCGGCGCACCAGCGCCACCAGGCCCGCCAGCGCCAGGTCCCCCAGCACCGCCCGGTCCGCCAGCGCCAGGCCCGCTCGGTCCGCCAGGAGCGCCCGGCCCGCCAGCCCCAGGAGCAGGTCGCTGCTGAGGAGCCTGGCTTCCGCGAGTCAGATACGCCGCCGCGCCCTGCAGGGTCAGCTCGTCCACCTGCGGAAGCTGGAACCCGTTGGCCCGGATGTGCTCGATCAGGTCCGCTTCCGGCGAAACGCCATACGTGCGGAGATAGAAGTTCACCGCGGCGGGCCAGATCCAGTGGCCGTCGCTGTGGAAGGCGACCGGCACCGTCGCTTCCGGAGTCTGGGCGAGCCGGTCGATGTCGTAGCCGCGGTCTTGGACCACGACAGGGGCGTGGTCCAGATAATCCAGCAGCCGGTCTTGCTCGTCGACGTCCAGGTCAGGACGGTTGATGACCGGGCGGCCGGCCGGGCCGATGGTGTCGAAGATCCGCGCGATGCGGAAGTGCGGGCCGGGCTGTTCCGGGCCTAGGCCGGACATCCGGCGGATCAGCCACTCGGGCACGTTCTCCTCGGTGCGCGGGAACATGCGCAGCTCGTCGGAGTACGCCTGGGGCGGCGGCGCGAGGTGCCAGCCGGGCTCGTCGCGGTTGTACTCGAGGTTGTAGCTGGAGGGGTGGTCCAGCTGGTAGCGCGCGTTGAACCAGGTGCCGCGGCCGTCTCGGTACATGCCCGCGCGGAGCCTGCCGAAGAGGGTCGCGATGTCGTGCGTCGCGATCCATTCCTGGGCGGTGCCGTCTTCGAGCACGATCTCGCCGGTCAGCTCGTGGTACCTGCCGACGGCTCGGTACTCCGCGGAGACTTTGCGCCAGTCGCGCGGGGCGGCGCGAAGCAGGGCCAGTCCGATCTGCTTGACCAGAGTGTCCTGCTCCGTCGCGTTCAGCTGCGTCGTCGGTTGTGCCACAGAGAACATTTTGACTGTTCGCGCGCGCGAACGCACCCCGCATAGGGCTTTTGCCACCCTCGGGCCGGTGGACGTGGCCGCTGACCTCGGCGGACGCGATATGGCACGGGTCACACGCCAGGGTGGGTGATGCGGTGGAGCCTCTCCAGCTTAAGACGAGGGACGCCTGATTCGACGGAAGACGCGCGGGCCGATCGGGTGGTGTCGCGGACACACAGAGTGCAGAACCCACTCCTGACCGGCAGCCCGCGGCGGCTCTGCGACAATGGCCGCCGTGACGGCGAAGATTCTCGACGGCAAGGCCACGAAGAACGCCATTTTCGCAGAGCTGCGCCCGCGAGTGGCCGCGCTCGCGGAGCAGGGGATCACCCCTGGGCTGGGCACGGTGCTGGTCGGCGACGACCCCGGTTCCCACTCCTACGTGAAGATGAAGCACGCGGACAGCGCGAAGATCGGCGTCAACTCGATCCGCCGCGACCTGCCCGCGGACATCACGCAGGAGAAGCTCGAAGCCGTCATCGACGAGCTGAACGCCGACCCGGCTTGCCACGGCTACCTCGTCCAGCTGCCGCTGCCGAAGCACCTCGACGCGAACCGCGTCCTGGAGCGCATCGACCCCGAGAAGGACGCCGACGGCCTCGCGCCGATCAGCCTCGGCCGGCTCGTGCTCGGCGAAAAAGGCGCGCTGCCGTGCACCCCGTACGGGATCATAGAGCTGCTCAAGCGTCACGGTGTCGAGCTGAACGGCGCGCAGGTCACCGTGGTCGGCCGCGGCATCACCGTCGGCCGCACGCTCGGCCTGCTGCTCACCCGTCGCAGCGAGAACTCCACTGTCACGCTTTGCCACACCGGCACTCGTGACCTCGCCGCCGAGGTGCGCCGCGCGGACATCGTGATCGCCGCGGCGGGCGTGCCCGGGATCATCAAGCCGGACATGGTCAAGCCCGGCGCGGCGGTGCTGGACGTCGGTGTTTCGCATGTGGACGGCAAGCTCACCGGCGACGTCGACCCGGCGGTCGCGGAGGTGGCCGGCTGGCTGTCGCCGAATCCCGGCGGCGTGGGCCCGATGACGCGGGCGATGCTGGTCACCAACGTGGTGGAGGCTGCGGAACGCGCGGCCGCCCGCTGATGGCGATGACCGGTCAACGGCAGCGCAGCGGTCGTCCCTGGCTTGTTCACGTGCCGTTCGCGGTGATCATGCTGCTGCTGGCGGCGGCCGTGGTGCGCGCGCTGCAGTACCACTGGCGCGAGGGAGCGGTGCTCGTCGGCGTGGCCCTGTTCGTGGCCGGTGCGCTGCGCGCGGTGCTGCCGGAGGAGCGCGTCGGGCTGCTCGCGATTCGAGGCAAGGCTGTCGACATCCTCACCTACGGCGCGTTGTGTGCCGCGGTGCTCTACATCTCGCTGACGATCGTCGGCGGCCCGTTCGACGCCTCCTCCTAAACGGCCCCGTCAGGACGCGAGCGCGAGTTCCTTCTGGACTCGCGCCTCGCGCCGGTCCAGCAAACCGGACACCGCGGCGATCGACACCCCGAGCACGGCCAGCAGCGCGCCGACCCAGTTCGGGGCCAGCAGGCCGAGGCCGCCCGCGATGACCAGGCCGCCGAGGTACGCGCCGATCGAGTTGGCGATGTTGAACGCCGACTGCACCGCGGCCGAAACCAGCGACGGCGTGCCGCCCGCCTTCTCCATGATCCGCGCCTGCATCATCGGGCCGATCATGAAGCCCGCGACCCCCACGAAAAAGATCGTGATCGCCGCGCCGACCTTGCCCTGCGCGGTCACGGTGAAGATCGCTAGCACGGTCGCCAGCGAGAGCAGCGCGACGTACAGGCTCGGCATCAGCTTCTTGTCCGCGAGCCGTCCGCCGAGGTAGTTGCCGATCGTCATGCCGACGCCGGCCAGCGAAAGCAGCACCGTGACGTTGGCGGGCGAGTATCCGGCGACGTCGGTCAGCATCGGCGCGATGTAGGACATGCAGGCGAACACGCCGCCGAGGCCGAACATCACGATCGCCAGCGCCAGCCACACCTGCGGGCGGCGGAACGCGCCCAGTTCGCCGCGGATCGACGGATCGGCCGGGCGGCCCTGGTGCGGCACCAGCTTCGCGATGGCGGCGATCGCGAGCAGGCCGATCACCGCGACGACGCCGAACGTCGCGCGCCAGCCGACCTGCTGGCCGAGCAGCGTGCCGAGCGGGACGCCGATGACGTTCGCCAGCGTCAGGCCCATAAACATCATCGACACGGCCTTCGCGCGCTGGCCCGGCTGCGAGAGGCTGGACGCGACGACCGCGCCCGCCCCGAAGAACGCGCCGTGCGGCAACCCGGCGAGGAACCGGAACGCGATGCCGAAGTCTTGGTTCGGCGAGAGCGCGAACAGCGCGTTGCCGACCGTGAACAGGCCCATCATCGCCAGCAGCATGGTTTTGCGCGGCAGCCGGACAGCCAGTGCGGTGAGCAGCGGCGCGCCGATCACGACGCCGAGCGCGTAGGCGGAGATGAAGTAGCCCGCGGACGGGATGTCGATGTGGAAGTCCGCGGCGGTCAGGGGCAGCACACCCATCATCACGAACTCGGTGGTACCGATGCCGAAGGCACCGACGGCGAGCGCGAGCAACGCGACGGGCACGGCTCTCCCTTCCTGGAGAAATCGATTGCTCAGCGCCTGGGTCACAGGCTTCTGAAGCGCTTTAGAACGAGGGCAAAAAACTAGACAGCCCCGACGTCGTCGTGCTGTCTCGCTCTAGTTGAACCGATGGAGGGCGGCCTTGTCATCCCGGTATTCGGGTGAGGCCCGCCACGTAGCGCGACCGCTCAGCGCGGCGCGGCCAGCACGCCGTCGAGCAGGCCGGGGAACAGCACGTCGAGATCGTTGCGGCGCAAGGAGTTGTACCGGGTGGTGCCGACCTGGCGGCCGACGATCACGCCTGCCTGGCGCAGGGTCGCGAGGTGATGGGTGAGTGTGGACTTGGTCACCGGCACCTCGAAACCGCTGCACGAGATCTCCGTTTCGGAGTTCGCCAGCTGCCGGACCATCGCCAGGCGGACCGGGTCGGCCAGCGCGCGGAGCACCGCTTCGACAGTGATCTCGTTGCGATCCGGGTAGACGAGCGGCGGGAGGGGCGCGGAACCGGGCATGCGTCCATAGTACGACGGCTGTCGAAATTGTCGGTGAGGCCGTGTACGGTCGTCATCGAACTACGACGTACGTCGAACTATTCGTTCAGGTCTCATTGGGGGGACATTCATGTCCAGCGTCTCGTCCTCGGCGGCGGCCCGGAACTCGGTGCTCGCGTTCGGGGCCTTCGGCGTCGGCACCAGCGGCTACATCGTGGCCGGGTTGCTGCCGGCGCTGACCTCCGAGCTGCACATCTCCGCGACGGCCGCGGCGCAGCTCGTCACCTCGTTCGCCATCGCGTACGCGGTGGGCTCGCCGTTGTTCGCCGCCGCCACCGGCCGGTGGGAACGGCGCACGCTGCTGGTCGCCGCGCTCGCGGTGGCCGCGGTCGGGAACATCTTCGCGGCCGTCGCGCCGGGGTACACCACGCTGCTGATCGCGCGGGTCGTCACGGCGATCGGGGCCGCCATCTACACCCCGGCCGCCACTGCCGTCGCCGCGGAGCTGACCACGCCGGAACGTCGCGGGCGAGCTGTTTCGCTGGTGTTCGGGGGACTCACCATCGCGCTGATCTTCGGTGTCCCGCTGGGCAGCGTGATCTCCCAGCAGTTCGGCTACGAGGGCGCGTTCCTGTTCGTCGGCATCCTCTCGGCGCTCGGCGCGCTCGGGGTGCGGGTCGCGTTGCCGAAGGTCGCGCCGCCGCCGGTGGTCGGGCTCGCCGAGCGGTTCGCGGTCGCGCGGGACAAGCGGGTCGTCGCGCTGCTGGTCACCACCACGCTCGCCTGCCTCGCCGCGTTCATGGTCTACACGCTGGTGTCGCCAGTGCTGTCCGCCACCGCCGGGGTTTCCGGCGGGACGGTCACGGTGCTGCTGTTCTGCTACGGCATCGGCGGCGCGATCGGCAACTTCGCCGGCGGTCGCGCGGCCGACCGGTGGGGCGCTCGGAAGCCGCTGCTGATCGTGCTCATCGGGTTCACCGCGGTGATGGTGCTGCTGCCGTTCACCGCGACGACCGTGGTCGGGGCCGGGATCACGTTGTTCGTGTGGGGCTTGGCGAACTGGTCGTTCAGCCCGCCGCTGCAGCACCGGCTCATCGAGCTGTCGCCGGGGCACGCCGGTCTCGCGCTGTCACTCAACGCGTCGGCGATCTACCTGGGCGTCGGCCTGTCCGGCGTCGTCGGCGGCGCGGTGCTGACCTCGGCGGGGGCGACTGTCCTGCCGGAGATCGCCGCGATCCTCGCCGCCGCGGCGGCGCTGGTGGTCGTGTTCTTCTGGGGCGCGCGGAAACGGGTTGAGGTCCGCGAGGAGGTCGCAGTCTGAGAAGCTGCCGGGCGTGGCGGAGGTACTGGAGACCGTGCCCGGGCACGGCGGAGAACTGGTGCTGCGGCGCGACGGCGCCGAGTTCGAGGTGATCGAAAACGGGATGTTCCTGATGGACACCCGAAACGGCGAGTCGGAACGGCTGCTCGTGACCGGAGCGGCCGACCGGCTCGCCGCCGGCGCACGAATGCTGATCGGCGGTCTCGGCGTCGGGTTCTCGCTGCGCGCCGCGCTGGATCACGGTGCGGTGGGCCAGGTTGTGGTGGTGGAACGCGAACCGGCGGTGATCGCCTGGAACCGCACCGGCCCGCTGCGCGAGGTCCACGGCGGTGCGCTGGACGATCCGCGGGTGACCGTGGTCGAGGCGGATCTGCTGGAGTGGCTGCGGACGACCGGCGAGACGTTCGACGCGCTGTGCCTGGACATCGACAACGGTCCAGAGTGGACAGTCACCGAGGGGAATGCCTCGCTGTACGCGGCTTCCGGCCTGGAACGGTTGTCTCAGCTGCTGCGTCCGGGCGGGGTGCTGGCGGTGTGGAGCGCGGGCGCGGCACCGGGGTTCACGGCTCGGTTGCGGGAGCGGTTCGCCGAGGTGGATGTGGTGGAGATTCCGGTGCCTCGCGGGGAACCGGATGTGGTTTGGTTCGCGCGGGGCTGAGTCAGTTCGCCTTGGCGGCAGCCTTCGCGGCCTTCTTGAACGCGCGCACCTCGCCGAGCGTCTTCGCGTCCGTCACGTCCGCAATGGACCGGCGGGAGCCGCGATCTCCGTACGCGCCAGCGGCTTCGCGCCAGCCCTTCGGGGCCACCCCGCGCTGTTTGCCCAGCAGTGCCAGGAAGATCTTCGCCTTCTGCTCGCCGAAACCGGGCAGCGCCTTGAGTCGCTTGAGCACCTCTTCGCCGTCCGGCTTGGGGCGGCCGTCGAGCCAGATGCCTTCGGTGCGGCCGTCGTAGTTCTCGATGATGTGCAGCGCGAGCGCGTGCACGCGACGGGCCATCGAGCCGCCGTAGCGGTGGATCGCCGGTGGGACGACGCACATCTCGACGAATGCCTCGACGTCGGTGGCGGCGATCTTCTGCAGCGAGAACCCGTCCATCCGGTCGGCGATCTTCCGCGGGCCCGCGAAGGCGTGCTCCATGGGGTACTGCTGGTCCAGGAGCATTCCGGTGAGCAGGGCGAACGGGTCGTCGTTGAGCAGCTTGTCGGCAGCCGGGTCGCCGGTCAGGTGCAGTTCGCGCAGCATGGGGTCATCTTCGCACAAACCGCCCGGTCAGCCGCGTGCGAAGCGGGCTGGGGTGGTGCCGAGGTAGCGGCGGAAGTGCCGGGTCAGGTGTGCTTGGTCGGTGAACCCGGCGGTGGCGGCCACGGCGGCGGGCGGGGTGCCGTCGAGCAGGAGGCGGCGGGCGTGGTCGACGCGGCGGCCGGTGACGTACCGGTGCGGCGGCAGTCCGAAGCGGCGGCCGAAGGCGCGGACCAGGTGGACGGGGTGTGCGCCTAGGACGGCGGACGCGTCGGCCAGCGTCAGCGAATCGGGCAGGCGTTCGTCGAGGAGGTCGCGCAGGTCGTCGGCCAGGGTGCGATCGGGTGGCGCGACGTCTGGGCGGCCGAGGTGCGTGCGAAGCCGCTGGGCGACTAGCGCGAGGCGGCTTTCGGCTTCCAGGGGTTCGGCGAGCGACTGGTGCAGCTGGTGGATTCTGGTGCGCAGCAAGGGATCCGGCAGGTTCGGCTGATCGACGGCGGCTCCGATCAGGTCGTCGCCGAGCACGTCGGCGTCGAGGTAGAGCACGCGTTTGCGGAAGCCCTGGCTGGTCGCGGCGCGGCCGTCGTGCGCGACGTTCGGCGGCAGCAGCGTGACGGCCGTGCCGAGTGCGCCGTGGTGGTGGCGGTCGAGGTCGTAGCTGATCGCGCCGTCGTCGACGATCAGCAGCGTCCAGGTGTCGTGCGTGTGCGCGGGGTAGGCGTGGTCGGTGAACCGGGCGTGGAACGCCTCGGCGATTCCAGGCACCGAAGGGCGCCAGGCCGACACCGTCATGTTCAGAACGTACAAGACCCGCGCGCGGTGCCGAGCCGATGCTGTCCCGCATGAACCGATTCGACACGAAGATCGCCGTGCTGCTGCGGGACGACCTGGCCTCGTGGCAACGGCTGAACGTCACGGCGTTCCTGGTGAGCGGCGTGGCCCACACGACGCCCGAACTGATCGGCGAGCCCTACCTCGACGCCGACGACACCGAGTACCTGCCGATGTTCCGCCAGCCGGTACTCGTGTTCGCGGGCACCGCCGAGACGCTCGCGCTGGCGCACCGCCGGGCGCTCACGCGGGGTCTGCGGTTCTCGATCTTCACCGACGAGCTGTTCCAGACCGGCAATGACGTCGACAATCGCGCGGCGGTGCGGGCGGTGCCGCGGGAGAAGCTGGCGTTGGCCGGGATGGCTGTGCACGGGCCGAAGAACGCGGTGGGCAAGATCCTCAAGGGCGCTCAGCTGCACGGCTGAACGGCATCGGTCGCGTACGCCGACCAGATCGGGTTCAGCTACACCTCGGAAGCCGGCGCGTACCCGTTCAAGGGCAGTGCTTCGTGGGGTGCGGGCGAGGTTACGGCGTGGGAGTACGGCGACGCGGTGAAGGTGGACGCCGAGCCGGCTGACGGCTGGGACTGGGCCCGGCTGGAACTCAGCGCGCCTGCCGGACAGCAGCTGCACGAGGGAACCTACTCGAACGCCGCTGTCCGGCCGCAGAATTCGCCGCAGCTCGCGACGCCCGGCTTCATCGCGTTTCGCGGGACCCGGGCGGGTGGCACGGGTGCTTGCGCCGAGCCGGGTTCCACCGCCGACTTCACCGTGACCCGCCTGGCCCGCGCGGCCGACGGAGCGGTGACCGACTTCGACGTCACCTTCGTCCTGCACTGCACCTCCGCCGCTGCCACCAACGGCGAGGCGCACTACCACCGCTAGGCCTCCGCGAAGACCGCGAAAACCTGCCGTACCCGGTCACCCTGATCGAGCGTCACGTGCTGTGCCGTCGCCGAGCTGAACCCGGCGTCGGTGGCCAGCGCGGCGGCTTCGTCGAGGGTGCCCGGGACGCGCAGGTCTCGCGGGAACACGTCGGCGAACTTGCCGGTCGGCTTGAAGCGCTCGGCCGAAACCACGCTGAACGCCAGCTTGCCGCCCGGACGCAGCACCCGCCGCCAGTCGGTCAACGCCCGCGCGCCCAGGAAGTGCAGTGCCGAGGCACAAACGACCGCGTCGGCCTCGCCGTCGCCGAGCGGCAGCGGTACCGCGGATCCGACGTGCCAGGAGATCCGTCCGTCCGGGTCGCGGTCGGCGGCTTTGCCCCGGGCGATCTCGATCATCGCGGGGGAGAGGTCGATGGCGAACACCGCGGCCGGGTCCAGGCGCAGCGCCGCGTAGGCAGCCGCGCCGGTGCCCGCGGCGACGTCGACCAGCAAGGTGGGCTTGGGGGCCAGGCCGCCGATCAGTTGCTCGGCCACGTACGGGTGGAAGGTGTCCTCGTCGTATCCCGCCGCGTCGGCGTCGAAAAGTGTGCTCACCTAGCCACCGTAGTGGGCTTGACCAGTGATTATCCGGGCAAGCGGCGACGGCCGGCGAAACCGAGGTCTGCGCGGTGGTACCAGGTCAGCTCGCGGTCGCCTTCGAGCCAGCAGAGCAGCACGTCGTCGCCGTCGAGCGAGGCCGGGAAGTCCACCAGCAGCGGGGCGAACCCCTTCAGCTCGGCCCCGGTCGCCTGGATCGCGGTCATCAGGTCGTCCAGCCGGGCCTGCGCGGCCTTCCACTCCGGCAGGCCGCCGAGACTGGTGTCCCGCCCGCCCGGACGCAGGGACGCGGCGAGCTCGGCGGCGTCGGCGCGGACCCGGATCAGTTCGGCGAGCACGGGAAGCAACCGGGCGAGTTCGGTGCGGGCCTCGGCTACGGTGAACAATCCCATCTGCAAATAGTCTCACCGGGCCCGCGTCGTTCCTCCGCTACCTGCGCCGACGCGTCAGCGTCGCCGCCAGACCCGTGCCGACCAGCAGGAATCCGGCGCCGAGCAGCGCGCCGGACACCAGCCAGCCGCCGAATCCGGCCGCCAGCTCGTTGCCCGGCAGCAGGCGCAGCAGGTCGATTCCCGTCCGCGGCGACACGAGCGTGACCACCCCGGGCAGCACGCCCCAGACCACTCCGCCGACGACCGGTCCGGCCGACGACCACGCTCCGAGCGCGGCCACCCCGACCAGCAGCAGCGCGCCGACCACCATCAGCGCGGCGCCGAGGCCGTCTCCGTGTTCGCCGAAGGTCGCCGACACCTGCGTCTGCTGGCGGTAGCCGCCGAAGGCCAGCACGCCGATCGCGATCGGCGTGAGGACCAGTCCGCACAGGCCGCTCAGCACGCGCGCGGCGGCGCGGCCGGCGGGCTGGCTGACCATCGCCGGTTGGGCGGGGTAGGGCGCGGGGTACGACATGGCGTGGCCTCCCAGGCTGTGGTTACGCGATGGGATGGTCGCCGGGCTCGTCCGGTTCCCCTCGCGGGCGTCTGGATCGTGCCCGGTCGGAGAGCCGCGTCAAGGGTGGTAGAGACTTGATTCCGACCACTTCTGGAACCATCCAGCTCTGTTAAGCAGTACGCTTGTACCGCTATCGGAGAGCGAAGAAGCGAACGCGAAGATCCGCGGAAGGAGCACCGCTGCTCATGGCCAAGATCAAGGTCCAGGGCACCGTTGTCGAACTCGACGGCGACGAGATGACCCGCATCATTTGGCAGTTCATCAAGGACAAGCTGATCCACCCGTACCTGGACGTCAACCTGGACTATTACGACCTGGGCATCGAGGAGCGGGACCGCACCGACGACCAGATCACGGTCGACGCCGCCAACGCCATCAAGCAGCACGGCGTCGGCGTCAAGTGCGCCACGATCACGCCCGACGAGGCGCGCGTGGAGGAGTTCGGCCTCAAGAAGATGTGGGTGTCCCCGAACGGGACCATCCGCAACATCCTCGGCGGCGTGATCTTCCGCGAGCCGATCGTCATGCGGAACGTGCCGCGGCTGGTACCCGGCTGGACCAAGCCGATCATCATCGGCCGGCACGCGCACGGCGACCAGTACAAGGCCACCAACTTCAAGGTCCCCGGCCCGGGCACCCTGACGATGACCTACACCCCCGAAGACGGCTCCGAGCCGATGGAGTTCCAGGTCGCGAACTTCCCCGAGGGCGGCGGCGTCGCGATGGGGATGTACAACTACCGCAAGTCGATCGAGGACTTCGCGCGCGCGTCGCTGCAGTACGGCCTCGACCGCGAGTACCCGGTCTACCTCTCCACCAAGAACACGATCCTCAAGGCCTACGACGGCATGTTCAAGGACGTGTTCCAGGAGGTCTTCGAGACCGAGTTCAAGTCGGACTTCGACGCCAAGGGCATCACCTACGAGCACCGGCTGATCGACGACATGGTCGCCGCGTCGCTCAAGTGGGAGGGCGGCTACGTCTGGGCGTGCAAGAACTACGACGGCGACGTCCAGTCCGACACCGTCGCGCAGGGCTTCGGTTCGCTCGGCCTGATGACCTCGGTGCTGCGCACTCCGGACGGCAAGACCGTCGAGGCCGAGGCCGCGCACGGCACGGTCACCCGGCACTACCGCCAGCACCAGCAGGGCAAGCCGACCTCCACGAACCCGATCGCCTCGATCTACGCGTGGACCCGGGGCCTCGAGCACCGCGGCAAGCTGGACGGCAACTCGGAGCTGATCGGCTTCGCGAACAAGCTGGAGCAGGTCGTCGTCGACACCGTCGAAGGCGGCAAGATGACCAAGGACCTCGCGCTGCTGGTCGGCAAGGACCAGGAATGGCAGACGACCGAGGACTTCCTCGCGACGCTGGACGAGAACCTGGCCAAGAAGATCGCGCAGGGCTGATCTCTCTTTAGCCGTTAACGAGAAGGGCACCTCGGAGGAGTCTTCCGAGGTGCCCTTCTTTTTGTCACTCTTCGTGTTGTGTCGATGACAGGATTGGCACCTCCGGGTGGAATGGGAGCGAGAACCTGTCCGGGCGACGGCGGACTGCCTACTCTGGACGAGGGGTTTTCGCGACTGAGGAGCGGCCGTGATTCTGGGTTTGCCCAAGAAGACACTGATTATTATCGGCGTCATCGCTGCGGTCGTGGTCATCTACGCGTTCGGCCAGAAAGGCCAGGCGGACGCGCAGGGATCCCCGACCGGCTGCAAGGTCTCGGTGACCGCAGACGTGCTCAACGCGCGGGAAACCGCCGCGGGGAACGGGAAAGTCATCGGGAAGTACCTGCGCGGGGCAGAATTCGACGCACAACCCGTGGTGCAGAACGGGTTCCGGAAGATCGCTGACGGCAAGTGGGTCGCGGACAGCTTCGTGACGCCGGTGTCCGGGGCCAAGTGCTGAGTCCGATTCGTACTGGTCTCTGGCCGAGGCGCTGATCGTCCTTTGTGCGGACGCCGGTCCGCGCGGACTGCTTGCGGTGCTTGGGTTCGTGTGGTTGCTGGGTTCGATGCGGCACGTGGTTCGCCTGGGACCGAGCGGTTGCTGAGCTTGGTTTCGGGTGAGTCCGGTCTGGCGCCTCGGCTCCGGCCGCTTTTCGTCTCATGTGGTGGGACGGCTTCGGTTGTCCAGTCGGGATTGCCGCCGATCGGTTGAGCCGATGCCTCCGTGTGGCTCGGAACTTTCGCGATCGCCGGATGCCTTTACGGCACCTGCTCCGGTTCGGCTTGCTTCGGTGAACTGCTCGGTGCCGGCGCGAAAAGGTATGGCGGGTGATCGCGATTTTTATGCGGCGCGCGATTATGCGTGATTCAGCATGAGTCCTTCTTCCGCGGCGAGCACTTCTCCGGAGAACTCGGCGCGGGCTTCGGCCACCGAAACCGCGCGGTCGGAACCTGGCCAGAAATGCGTGAGCAGCAGTGTCGCGACATTCGCCGCTGCGGCGAGCCTGCCTGCTTCCGCGGCCGTCATCAGGTTACGCGGGCCGTCCGGCGGTGTGCCCTGCAGAGTGGCTTCGCAGATGAGGACGTCGGCGTCGCGTGCCAGGTCGGTCAGTTGCGGAGCGGGACCGGTGTCCCCCGTGTAGGCGAGGGTGTAGCCGGGTGTGGTGAGCCGGACCCCGTAATTCGGCACGTGGTGCGGCAGGAGCGCGGTGATGAGCCGGAACGGGCCGAGGCCGGTCTCGGGGCCGAGGTCGTGGAGGTCGAAGATCTCGTCGGGGGCCGGGCTGGGCTCCATCGCGGCGAGCCGGCGCACGGTGCCGGGAGTGCAGTGCATCGGGAGTTTGCGGTCGGTCGTGTAGTGGCGGGCCCGGCCGAGCGCGCTGACGTCGGCGATGTGGTCGGGATGCTCGTGCGTCACGACGATCGCGTCGAGCCGGTCGGCGGCGACGTGCCGGAAGAGCTGCGGCGCGGCTCCGTAGCCGAGGTCGAGTGCGACGTGGAAACCCTCGTGGGACAGCAGGAATCCGGCGCAGGCGCGGCCGGATTCCGGCCAGGCGCCACAGCTTCCGAGGACAGTCAGACGGGGCATGGCGGTCATTCTGGACCTTGCCGGACCTGCCGTGCGCGGAAAATTGTCGGACCCGGCGGGTAGCGTGCGCGGGGTGCTGATCGTCTCCACTGTCAACGTCAATGGTCTTCGTGCCGCCGTCAAGAAGGGCTTCGTCGAGTGGCTGGCCGCCACTGAGGCGGATGTCGTCGCGTGTCAGGAAGTGCGGGCCGAGGCCGCGCAACTGCCCGCGTCCGTCGTCGCGCCGGAGGGGTGGTTCGCCGCGCACGCGCCCTCGGTCGCGAAGGGACGCAACGGGGTCTCGCTGTACAGCCGCGTCGAGCCGGACGAGGTGCGGACTGGGTTCGGCGAGCCCGAGTTCGAGGACAGCGGGCGGTATCTGGAAATGCACCTGCCCGGCGTGGTGGTGGCGAGCCTGTACCTGCCGAGCGGCGACGTCGGCACCGAGCGTCAGGACGAGAAGGAACGCTTCATGGCCGCGTTCCTGCCGTACCTGGTCGAGCTGCGCGCGAAGTCGGCCGCGGAAGGCCGGGAGGTCGTCGTAGTGGGCGACTGGAACATCGCCTACGACACGGTCGACCTCAAGAACTGGCGCGGCAACCAGAAGAACTCCGGCTTCCTGCCCGAGGAACGCGAGTGGATGGGCCGCGTCTACGAGGCGGGCTACATCGACGTCCAGCGTCGGCTCGACGCGGAGGGTCCCGGCCCGTACACGTGGTGGTCCTACCGGGGCAAGGCGTTCGACAACGACTCGGGCTGGCGCATCGACTGCCAGCTGGCGACTCCTGGCCTCGCGGAGAAGGTGACGTCCGTGGTGGTCGAACGGGCAGAGTCCTACGACCAGCGCTGGTCGGACCACGCGCCGGTCACCGCGAAGTACGACGTGCCGTTCCCGGGCTGAGCCTGGTTGTCCCGCTGGTGACCAGCTGGTGAATAACCTGCCGAGAGTAGTTCGGGTTTGTTCTGCGGGGTGATTCTGTCCGGTTTCGCCGGGGTTGAGGACACTGTGCGTGGTTCCGCGAGCCGCGCACAGCGCTGACCACCGACGACACCGAGACGGCAGGGGTGCCCATGGTTACTCCCCGAGTGGGCGCTAGCCTCGGCACCCGAGTTGATCAGATCCGACAGGTCTTGACACGCTCGGTAGTTTTCTGACCAGTAGCACGTCGAGAACTCATCCTTACGGGTGAGACGCTCGCTCAGAACAGTCACCTCGCGGGAGGCACTCCGGTGCGCAACGCAGGCCGGTTCGTGACACGGTCCACGCTGGCTTTTGGCCGTCCAGCGCTTCACGCGTCCGTCACCCCATCGGGGGTGTCCGGCGCGGAGGCGACCGAGCGGACTCCGGTTCGCGGCTCGGTGCGGGACGGTCGCGACGCTTTGGCGGTCGGCAGCACTCGTGCGGCGGCTTCCGGCCGCCGCATGGCGGTCGCGGGCGGACGAGTCCTGGCGGTGCTCGCGACGATCCTGGTCACGGCCGTCGGAACGGGCGCGACGGCCTTCGCGGACACCGGTGTCGTCCGCGCGGAGACGACGTCGACCGCGTTCGGGATGCTCGGACCGGTCGGGCTGGTCGCGGTGGGCTTCGGCATCATCGGGATGGCGCTGGGCGTCGTCCGGCAGCGGCGCAAGGCGCGCGCGAAGGCGATCGAGGCAGTGACCGCCGCCGGGGCTCTCGACGAGGAGCCGGCCCGGCCGCTGGAACCGGCTCCGGCCGCGCTGCCCCTGCGGCAGTCCTGAGCAGAAGGCTTCCGCGAGCCGCGCTGAACCTGGGGCAGTCTTAAGCGGAAGGCTTCCGCGGGCCGCGCTGGACCTGGGGCTGTCTTAAGCAGAAGGCTCCCGCAAGCGCGCCGAACCTGGGGCAGTCCTAGTCAGCGGGCTTCCGCGGCTCCGGAATGCCCGGCGGCGGTGTCTGCCGCCACCGTTTCCGCGCGGCCTGGGCGGTGCTGAATCGCCAGCTAGCCGCGGCGGTCCCGGTCACTCAGCTCCACCTCTGAATCCCCATCGTCTGCTTCCTCCCGAGACAGATACCCGGGCGGAAGCCACCGAAACGTCCCGTCTGTCCGTCCGCGCCGCGAACCGCCGGGCCCGCGGCGCCGCCTCCTCCGCAGCCTGAAAGAATCTCGGCGTGTCCGACGAACAGAACGGGCGCCTGCGGGTGCTTTCCGGGATCCAGCCGACTGCCGACTCCTTCCACCTCGGCAACTACCTCGGCGCCCTGCGTCAGTGGGTGCGGCTGCAGGACACCCACGAGACCTTCTACTGCGTCGTCGACCTGCACGCGATCACTGTCGAGCAGGACCCGAAGGTGCTGCTGGAGCGGACGCGGCGCTCGGCCGCGCAGCTGCTCGCGATCGGGGTCGACCCGGCGCGCAGCGCGCTGTTCGTGCAGAGCCACGTGCCCGAGCACGCTCAGCTGAGCTGGGTGCTCGAATGCCAGACCGGCTTCGGCGAGGCAGGCCGGATGACGCAGTTCAAGGACAAGGCCGCCAAGCAGGGCAGCGACCACGCGAGCGTCGGCCTGTTCACCTACCCGGTGCTGATGGCTGCGGACATCCTGCTGTACCAGACCAACGCGGTGCCGGTCGGCGAGGACCAGCGGCAGCATCTCGAGCTGACCCGCAACCTCGCGCAGCGGTTCAACAGCCGGTTCGGCAAGACGTTCGTGATGCCGGAGCCGTTCATCGTCAAGGACACCGCGAAGATCTACGACCTGCAGGAGCCGACGGCGAAGATGAGCAAGTCGGCGGCGACCGCCAACGGGCTCATCGAACTGCTGGAAGACCCGAAGCGCTCGGCGAAGAAGATCCGGTCCGCGGTCACCGACACCGGCCGCGAGGTCCGGTTCGACCGCGAGGAGAAGGCGGGCGTCTCCAACCTGCTCACCATCTACTCCGCGCTGACCGACCGCACCGTCGAAGACCTCGAAACCGCTTACGAGGGCAAGGGTTACGGCGATCTCAAGAAGGATCTCGCCGAGGTGCTCGTCGACTGGGTCACGCCGCTTCAGGAGAGCGTCCAGTCCTATTTGGACGATGTCGCCGAGCTGGACCGGATCCTCGCCGCGGGTGCCCACCGGGCACGCGAGGTCGCGTCGGCCACGCTCGCGTCGGTCTACGAGCGGATCGGGTTCCTGCCTGCCCGCTGAGCAAGGCGTACACAACAAAGTCCAGGGGGGACGGAATAGCGTGAAATTCACAATTGGTTTGTGGCCGATCAGTGTCGCGACGCTGGTGCTGGTCACGTCGTGCAGCGGAATGTCCGGATCGGACAGCGAGAACGCGAAGGACCCGAACGGCGACGGCCAGACCGTGCAACGGCCGGGTTATGCGAACTCGCAGTATCCGGACCCCGCTCCGATCAAGGAAAAGGCGAACCCGCAAGCGGTGCAGATCGGCGGCAAGCCGGTGGTCCAGGCGTGCAACGTGCTGACGGTTGCCGACCTCGTCGCGCTCGGGATCAGGGTCGACTCGCGGCCGGACCCGAACGGGGCCACCTTCGAGCGCCGCTACCTGGTCGGCGACGGTTCTGGACCGCTGCGGTCGTCCGAAAACACCTACGCCAAGGCGCTGACCTCGGGCGTAAACCACTGTGTGTACAGCCTGCAAGACGACCAGGGCAATCAAACACACGAGCACCTGGCGGTCGCGGTGTCCCAGCCGGCGTACGTGCCGACCGTGGACACCAAGCCCTACCTCGACGACGGGGACCCCAGCCTGACCGTCGGCCCGGTGAAGATCTTCTCGAAGCGCCGCAAGACGGAGAGCCCGTCGGACGCTTCCGGGGACGCCGTGCTGGTCCTGGGAGACACGCTGATCGACTTGGACTTCGAACTGAAGGCGGACAAGAGCGCGGGCAAGCTGCAGGATCTCGGCAAGAAGGTCGCCGAGAACTTCGCGAAGCAGGTGAGCGCGCCGGCCGGGGCGAACGTCATCGGTTACGACAGTGCGGCATTCCCGAAATCTGTCGCGCAGCCCTGCCCGATGCTCACCCCCGACGCGGTGACCCCGGCGATCGGCACCGAGGCTTCGCCGCTGGTCGCCGAAACCCCGGCCACCGCCGTCGGCGACATGATCATGACCAACAGCACCCAGCACAACTACGTGCAGATCGACTGCGAGCGCGGCACCGGCCAGGACAACGGCATCGACCGGCGCGCGCTGCACCTGAGCGCGATCAGTTTCCTCAGCGAAGACGCGGCGAAGAGCTACCTCGGGTCCGCACCGAAGGACGGCCAGTCCACGCCCGCCCAGGTCGGGGACGAGGGGCAGGTGTCCAGCAAGGGCCAGACCAACGGCGAGGTGCTGTTCCGCAAGGGCCGCTTCGTGTTCAAGCTCTACCTCGCCGACCACAACGCCGCACCGGACGGCATCAGCGGCGCGGACGCGACCCGGCTGCTGGTGCCCGCCGCACAGAAGATGGTCTCCGCCTTCCACGAGCAGTAACCGCGCGGGCACGCTCGCGTTGCGGCGCCCGGTCGCCGTGGTTAGCGTTTTCCGGTGGCGAAAGAGACCGGTGACAAGGAAAAGCTGCTGCCCCGGCTGCGGCGGAAGTACCCGTGGCTGGATCACCTGATCCGCGCCAACGACTCCTTCAACGAAAACTACGGCAACCATTACGCGGCGGCGATCACCTACTTCAGCGTGCTGTCGGTGTTCCCGATCTTCATGGTGGCGTTCGCGATCGTCGGCATGGTGCTCGGGCACAACACCGCGGTGATCGACCAGATCACGCACGGGATCGACAGTTCGGTGCCGGAGGGGCTGCGCGGCCTGGTCACGCAGATCACCGACGCGGCGCTGAAGTCCGGCAGCGGCATCGGGATCTTCGGGTTGCTGCTGGCGGCCTACTCCGGCATCGGCTGGATGGCCAACCTCCGCGACGCCCTCACCGCGCAGTGGGGCCAGGAGAAGAAGACGGAACCGTTCGTCAGCAAGACGGTCAAGGACCTGCTGTCGCTGCTCGGGCTCGGACTGGCGCTGGTCGTGTCGTTCGCGATCACCGCGGCGGGCAGCGGCCTCGGCGAACTGCTGCTGAAACTGGTCGGTCTGGAAGGCCAGGGCTGGGCGAAGTTCCTGCTGCACCTCGCGACGATCGTGCTCAGCCTGATCGCCAACGCGCTGGTGTTCCTGTGGGTGATCGCCCGGCTGCCGCGGGAGCACGTCGCGCTGCGGAGCGCGGTCAAGGGCGCGCTCATCGCCGCGGTCGGATTCGTGATCTTGCAGCAGGTCGCGACGGTTTACCTGGCGAGCGTCACGAAGTCCCCGTCGGCGGCGATCTTCGGGCCGGTGATCGGGTTGCTGGTGTTCGCGAACCTGGTGTCGCGGTTCCTGCTGCTGGTGACGGCGTGGACGGCGACCGCGAGGGAGAACCAGCGGCGCGTGGTGCAGCCGCCCGCTCCGGTGTTGCTGGAGCCTCGGGTGACGGTGCAGCACGGGCTGGGGCTCGGTTCCGTGGCTGGCGCGTTCAGCGCGGGCGCGCTGCTGGCGTGGCTAGGCAGGCGGAAGGGTTGACACAAAAGGGCCTCCTTGAGCGAATCAAGGAGGCCCTTTTTCCGCGGTTCGTTATGCGCGGGCGTTGCGTTTCCGCTGATAGCCGACGACGAACCCGGCCACGATGATCACCAGCACGAGCACCGTCAGCACCCAGCCGGTCGTGCCGAACGGGTCCGGCTTCTCCGCCGCCGCGGTCGTCGCGCCCGCGGGGGTGACCTGCTTGTCCGACATCGGGGCGGCGTCGGCGCTCAGCGGCTGGTAGGCGATCTGACCGACTGGCTGCGCGCCGTTCTTCTCCAGCGCGAAGCCGTAGTCGAGCAGCTTCGCCGCCTGGTCGACCACCTTCGTCGGGCGCTGTTCGGCCCGCATCATCACGATCGCGAGGCGGTGGCCTTCGCGTTCCGCGCCACCGACGTAGGTGTGCCGCGCGTCGTCCGTGAAGCCGGTTTTCCC
This sequence comes from Amycolatopsis sp. NPDC114503, assembly GCF_055633655.1. Lineage (NCBI taxonomy): Bacteria > Bacillati > Actinomycetota > Actinomycetes > Pseudonocardiales > Pseudonocardiaceae > Amycolatopsis > Amycolatopsis sp. NPDC114503. The sequence goes on from NZ_JBVKDT010000008.1 coordinate 151,273, forward strand.
GCCGAGGAAACCGGGATACACGCCGAGCAGCTTGTTGTCGTTGAACACCGGGATCGGCGGCTTCCCGTCGATCGCCGGGATCGTGTAATTCTTCGTCGCGACCGCCTTGGCGAATTCAGGCTGCTTCATCGCGTAGTGGAAGACGAGGCTCAGGTCGTACGCCGAGGTCGACATGCCCGGTCCGTCGAGGCCGGACGGGGTTGCCGCGCGAGTGTCGGTCGCGCCGATGCGGGCGGCGAGCGCGTTCATCTTGGCGACTGCCGCGTCGACGCCGCCCAGCGTGGTCGCGAAGGCGTGCGCCACGTCGTTGCCCGAGTGCATCAGCAGGCCGTGCAGCAGCTGGTCCACCGTGTAGTGCCCGCCCGCGGTGATGCCGACGCAGGTGCACTCCTGCTCGGCGTCCTCCTTCGTCGGGACGATGACCTGGTCCGGCTTCAGCTCGGTGACCACCACCAGCGCCAGCAGCGTCTTGATCAGCGACGCAGGCCGCTCCCGCGCGTGCGGGTCCTTCGCCGCGACGACCGCGCCGGTGTCGAGGTCCTGCAGGACCCACGACGCCGAGGTGTCGCCCTCGGGCAGCGCGGGCGCGCCCGGCGGGAGGATCGGGCCGCAGCCGCCCAAACGGTCGCCGCCGACCGGCTGGGCGGGCACCGGAAGCGGCGGCGGGACGGTCTGGCCCGGCTTCGGCTTCTCCGAGGTGTCCACCGGAGCCGGCGGCGCGGCGTGCTCGGTGCATTGCTCCGCCAACGCCGGTGCGGCGAAGGCGACAGGCGCGGCGACGGCTACGAGGGCTGCGGCGAGTGGTGCGGCGAATGCTCGCAGCGACCGGGCGAAAGCAGGGTGCACCCACGCAATCTAGCGCCGATGGTCCGGCGGCATACTCGAGACATGCGCATTTCACGAGGTACAGCGATGGCCTTGTTCGCTTTCGGCATCTGGTCCTGGATCATCTGGATCACGTTCGCGAAGAATCTGTGGGCCAGCAACCAGTCCTGGGCGGTCGACGGTTCACCCACTGGGTACTTCATCGTGCACGCGGTGCTGACGGTGGTTTCGTTCGTGCTCGGCACCGCGATCGGGGTGCTCGGCTGGCGCGGCATCCGGGCGACGTCGAAGGACCGCGCGAACACCTGATGAGGGGATGAGTCCTTTGGTCGGTGGCGGGACGCGTCCGGGCTGGCTTAGTTTCGGGCGTCCGACCATGGAGGCTAAATGTCCCGTTTACGTCGATTGCTCGTTCCGATCGCGGTGGCTGGGATTGCCGCCGGTGCGATAGCCGTGCCGGCGTCCGCCGCGCCCGCGCCGTCGTGTGACACCACCAGCACGCAGTACAGCTACGTCGTGCTGTACCAACCGGGCGAGAAGCAGCGTTCGGTCGACGCGGAGCTGAGCGCCAAATGCGGCAAGCGGATCGCGTACTACCCGGAGATCGGCGTCGCGGTCGCCAGCTCGCGCAACGCGGATTTCGCCGACCGGCTCGGCGTGAAGCGGGCGTACTCGGCGGGCAAGGACGTCGCCGCGAAGGCCGCCGCCCGAGCCGGATCGCGCTCGGCGATCGGCATGCTGGAGCGGACGGAGAGCGTCGCCGCCGGTGACGATTTGTCGACTCAGCAGTGGGACATGCGCGCCATCCACGCGCCGGAAGCGAACAAGATCAACCCCGGTTCGCGATCGGTCACCGTCGGGGTGCTGGATTCCGGCATCGACGCCAAGCACCCCGCTCTCGCGCACGCGGTGGACCCGCAGTCGTCGACCGGCTGTGTCACCGGCGCGCCTGATGCTTCCGCGTGGACACCGACGAACTCCGACCACGGCACGCACGTCGCCGGCACCATCGCGGGCAAGGACGCGTCGCGAGGTTTCACCGGCATCGCGCCGGGCGTGCGGCTGGCGTCGGTGAAGGTCGTGAACGACGACGGCTACATCTTCCCGGAGGCGGCCGTCTGCGGCTTCGTCTGGGCCGGGCAGCACGGCTTTCAGGTGACGAACAACAGCTACTACATCGACCCCGGGATGTTCTACTGCCGCAACGAAGCGGGCGACGCTGCCGCGTACGAGGCTGTACGGCGCGCTGTCACCTACTCGACGCAGCGCGGGACTCTCAACGTCGCTGCGGCGGGCAACTCCGGCTTCGACGTCCGTACGCAGACTGTCGACCCGAACCGTCCACACAAGATTGACTCTTCGTGCGGCATCCTGCCGAAGGCGATCGACGGTGTGGTGACGGTGTCTGCGGTTGGTTACGCCGGGACGAAGGCCTACTACTCCAACTACGGCTCGGTCACGGTCACTGCGCCGGGCGGCGATTCGGGGCAGGTGCCGCCTTCCGGGCAGGGCGCAGGGTGCCCGCTGTCGACGGTGTTTAACGGCGCATACGGCACTAAGTGCGGCACCTCGATGGCTTCCCCGCACGCGGCTGGGGTCGCGGCTTTGCTGGCTTCTACGCATCGGCACGCGCCGCCGCGGGCTTTGGCGGCTTTGCTTACGGCGGAGGCGGATCCGGTGGCTTGTGATGTTTCGGCGTGCGAGGGGTCGAAGCAGAACAACTCGTACTACGGACGCGGCTTGGTGAACGCGCTGGACGCGGTTCACTGACGCAGCAACGAAAACGGCCCTCGTCCCGAATGCTCGGGGCGAGGGCCGCTTTCACAGCTAAAAAATCAGACGCGCTTAAACAGCAGCGCGCGCTTCACTTCCTGAATCGCCTTCGTCACCTGGATCCCGCGCGGGCAGGCGTCGGTGCAGTTGAACGTCGTGCGGCAGCGCCACACGCCCTCACCGTCGTTCAGGATGTCCAGCCGCTCCTCGGCACCCTCGTCGCGGGAGTCGAAGATGAAGCGGTGGGCGTTCACGATCGCCGCCGGGCCGAAGTACGAGCCGTCGTTCCAGTAGACCGGGCAGGACGACGTGCAGCAGGCGCACAGGATGCACTTGGTGGTGTCGTCGAACCGGTTGCGGTCGGCCTGGGACTGGATCCGCTCGCGGGTCGGCTCGTTGCCGTAGGTGATCAGGTACGGCTTGATCGCCCGGTACGCCTCGAAGAACGGGTCCATGTCGACGTAGAGGTCCTTCAACGTCGTCAGGCCCTTGATCGGGGCGATGGTGATCTCGGTCTTCTTGCCGTTCTTCTCGAGCAGGTCCTTCAGCAGCACCTTGCAGGCCAACCGGTTGATCCCGTTGATCTGCATCGCGTCCGAACCGCACACGCCGTGCGCGCACGAGCGGCGGAAGGAGAACGTGCCGTCGATGTAGTCCTTCACGTAGAACAGCAGGTTCAGCACGCGGTCGGTCGGCTGCGCCGGGACGTCGTAGGTCTCCCAGTGCGGTTCCTGGTCGACCTCCGGGTTGAACCGCAGGATCTTCAGCGTGACCTGGATCGGCGTGTGCTCGTCGGACGCCTTGGCGGAGGGCGCCTCTGGGGTGGCCGTCGTCATCAGTACTTCCGCTCCATCGGTTCGTAGCGGGTGAAGGTGACCGGCTTGTAGTCGAGCCGGATGTCGGACGACAGCCCCTCGCCCTGCTTGTAGGCCATGGTGTGCCGCATGAAGTTCGTGTCGTCGCGGTTCGGGTAGTCCTCGCGGGCGTGGCCGCCGCGGGACTCCTTGCGCGCGATCGCGCCGACGACCAGCACCTCGGCCAGCTCCAGCAGGAAGCCGAGTTCGACGGCCTCGAGCAGGTCGGTGTTGTACCGCTTGCCCTTGTCCGCCACGGTGATCCGCTGGTAGCGCTCCTTGAGCGCCTGGATGTCGGTCAGCGCCTGCTTCAGCGTGTCCTCGGTGCGGTACACCGAAGCATGCGAGTCCATCGTCTGCTGCATTTCCTTGCGGATGTCGGCGACGCGCTCGTCGCCGTGCTCCGACAGCAGCAGCTCCAGCTGTTCCTCGACCAGCGTGGTCGGGCTCTCCGGGAGTTCGACGTGCTCGTGCGCCAGCGCGTACTCCGCGGCGGCGATGCCCGCCCGGCGGCCGAACACGTTGATGTCCAGCAGCGAGTTGGTGCCGAGGCGGTTCGAACCGTGCACCGACACGCAGGCGACCTCGCCCGCGGCGTACAGGCCCGGGATGACGTGCTCGTTGTCGCGCAGCGCCTCGCCGTGGATGTTCGTCGGGATGCCGCCCATGACGTAGTGGCACGTCGGGAACACCGGCACCGGCTCCTTGACCGGGTCGACGCCCAGGTAGGTGCGGGAGAACTCGGTGATGTCCGGCAGCTTGGTCTCGAGAACCTCGACCGGAAGGTGGGTCACGTCGAGGACGACGTAGTCCTTGTTCGGCCCGCAGCCGCGGCCCTGCAGCACCTCCTGGACCATCGACCGGGCGACGATGTCGCGCGGCGCGAGGTCCTTGATGGTGGGGGCGTAGCGCTCCATGAACCGTTCGCCGTCGGAGTTGCGGAGGATGCCGCCCTCGCCGCGCACCGCCTCGGAGATCAGGATGCCCAGGCCGGCGAGGCCGGTCGGGTGGAACTGGAAGAACTCCATGTCCTCCAGCGGAAGGCCCTTGCGGAAGATGATGCCGAGGCCGTCGCCGGTGAGGGTGTGCGCGTTCGAGGTGGTCTTGAAGATCTTGCCCGCGCCGCCGGTGGCGAACACGATCGACTTCGCCTGGAACACGTGCAGCTCGCCGGTGGCCAGCTCGTAGGCGACCACGCCCGACGCGATCGGGTTGCCGTCCTCGCCCTCGGACAGGACCAGGTCGAGCACGTAGAACTCGTTGAAGAACTCGGTGCCGTGCTTGACGCAGTTTTGGTACAGCGTCTGGAGAATCATGTGGCCGGTGCGGTCCGCGGCGTAGCAGGCGCGGCGCACCGCGGCCTTGCCGTGGTCGCGGGTGTGCCCGCCGAACCGGCGCTGGTCGATCTTGCCCTCGGGCGTCCGGTTGAACGGAAGGCCCATCTTCTCCAGGTCGAGGACGGCGTCGATGGCCTCTTTGGCCATGATCTCCGCGGCGTCCTGGTCGACCAGGTAGTCACCGCCCTTGACGGTGTCGAAGGTGTGCCACTCCCAGTTGTCCTCTTCGACGTTGGCCAGCGCGGCGCACATGCCGCCCTGTGCCGCGCCGGTGTGGGACCGGGTCGGGTACAGCTTGGTGAGGACCGCGGTGCGGGCGCGCTGACCGGACTCGATGGCCGCGCGCATGCCGGCGCCGCCCGCGCCGACGATCACCACGTCGTACTTGTGGAACTGCATAGGGAAAGACTCCGCTAGCTAGTGGTGGGTGCGCCTCAGGAGGCAGGCATCTCGGGGTCGAACGTGAAGATCACCATCGTGCCGACGGCCAGGATGAGCGCCATAGAGATGTAGAGCAGGATCTTCAGCCAGAACCGGGTGGAGTCCTTGCGCGCGTAGTCGTCGATGATCGTGCGCAGGCCGTTGCCGCCGTGGATCTCGGCGAGCCACAGCATCGCCAGGTCCCAGAACTGCCAGAACGGCGAGGCCCAGCGGCCGGCGACGAAGCCCCAGTTGATGCGGTGCACGCCGCCGTCGAGGATGTTCATGATGAACAGGTGGCCCAGCACCAGGATGATCAGCGCGAGCCCGGAGATGCGCATGAACAGCCAGCTGTAGAGCTCGAAGTTGCTGCGCCGGGCGGACGGCCGCCGCGGCGAGCGCGGCTTCTCGAGGATCAGAGCGTCGGCCATGGGATCAGGCACCCCCGAAAAGCGTCTCGACGGTGCGCTTCAGCATGAAGAACGCACCCGGAACCATCACGACCACCCACACGACGCCGATGACCCAGAGCATCGTCTTCTGGTACTTCGGGCCCTTGGCCCAGAAGTCGACCAGCAGGACGCGCAGCCCGTTGAGCGCGTGGAACAGCACCGCGCCGACAAGGCCGACCTCGAGCAGGTTCACGATCGGCGTCTTGTACGTCTCGATGACCTGGTCGTAGGTGTTCGGCGACACGCGCACGAGCGCGGTGTCGAGCACGTGCACGAACAGGAAGAAAAAGGTCAGCACGCCGGTGATGCGGTGAAGCACCCAGGACCACATGCCGGGGTCGCCCCGGTAGAAAGTTCCCTGCCGGCGTGAGGCACCCGCCCGATCGCTAGCTCCTGCCCCGCTTTCGGTGGCAGTGCTCGCCGTGGTGGACATCGGTGAACGGCCTCCAACGTCATGACTGTCGTGCCCGGGTGACCGGTGAGGTCCGCACCCGCGGCCGGGGTCGGTCCACTGGGGACAACTCCGGCGACGGTGCCGAGATCAGGGCCATCGAGCGTGGATGCATGGATGCTAGACCCGACCCCTACGCGCGGCTCACCTCCGGGTTCCTCTCTGTGACAGACCAGACACCGGTGACCACGGCAGACCACTCGGACGTGTGGTCTGGAGCACGTCCAAGCGGTCCGTGAGGGGAACCCTGAGGGCCTCTGATTCCCCCAGGGTTCCCTTCACGGACCTTTCCCAGGGAAAGCGGCACCACGGTGAGTGAGCGCGGCGGGCGGGGCGAGGGCTGTTGATCACGGTCGGCGCCGGAATGGTCGCGGATCGAGCCTCCGAGTAAACGTTTGTGTTACGTAGCGTGCCGTTCCTATGGCGGTTACCCGGCGGTTGGGTACGGTCTGCCAGTTGAGCCCGGGCGACCGTGACCGGGCCGTTCCTGGATCGTCCGCTGGATCAGCGGGGAGGGAGACACACGTTGCGTCGCATGCGTGGAACCGCGCTGGCCGCCGCGACCATGGCTGGGGTGCTTGCACTGGCCGGGTGCGCGAAGGACACCGGGGGAAGCAACAACAACGCGTCCGGTTCGGACGGCAATGCGGGCTCGAACTGCATCACCGCCCCGAAGCCGCCCGCCGCCGCTCCGGCCGCCGCCACGAGCAGCAGTGCCGCCTCGGGCAAGGTCGACGGCAGCAAGCTCAAGGTCGGCCTGGCCTTCGACGTCGGCGGTCGCGGTGACGCTTCCTTCAACGACGCGGCCGCCGCGGGCACCGACCGGGCGAAGTCCGACCTCGGCGTCCCGACCGTCAACGAGAGCACCGCGAGCGCGAGCGAGAGCGAAGCCGCCAAGCAGCAGCGCCTCGAGCAGATGGCGCAGCAGGGCATGAACCCGATCGTCGCGGTCGGTTTCGCTTACGCGCAGTCGGTGAAGGCTGTCGCCGCCAAGTACCCGAACACCAAGTTCGCGATCGTCGACGACGACTCGATCACCCTGCCGAACGTCACGCCGCTGGTCTTCGCCGAGGAGCAGGGCTCGTTCCTGGCCGGCGTCGCCGCGGCGTACAAGAGCAAGACGTGCCACGTCGGCTTCGTCGGCGGCGTGAACACCCCGCTGATCCAGAAGTTCGAGGCGGGCTTCCTGCAGGGCGCGAAGGCCGTTTCGAGCAAGATCAAGGTCGAGGACGAGTACCTGACGCCTGCCGGCGACTTCTCCGGTTTCCAGGACCCGCCGAAGGGCAACGCGAAGGCCGCCGCGGAAATCTCCCGCGGCGCGGACGTCGTCTACCACGCCGCCGGCGCCTCCGGTAAGGGCGTGTTCGACGCGGCGAAGCAGAACAACGCGCTGGCCATCGGCGTCGACTCCGACCAGTACAACCAGAAGACGGTCGCCGCCGACAAGGACATCATCATCACCTCGATGATCAAGCGCGTCGACGTCGCGGTGTTCGAGTACCTGCAGGCCGTCGCGAAGGGCGACCTGAGCACGGTGCCGAAGCGCTTCGACCTCAAGTCCGACGGTGTCGGCTACTCCACCTCCGGTGGCAAGGTCGACGACATCAAGGACGTGCTCGACGGGTACAAGGCCCAGATCGTTTCCGGCGCCATCAAGGTTTCGGACAAGCCGGCCAAGTAACGCTCACGACGCGTCAGGGCTCGGAAGGATCTTCCTTCCGGGCCCTCACGCGTTTCGACAGAACGGGATGTCCCCTCCGATGACCGAGATCGAGGCCGAAGCCGTCCCCGACCGGGGCGTGCCGGCCGTCCAGCTGACCGGGATCACCAAGCGGTTCCCCGGCGTCGTCGCGAACTCCGACGTCAACCTCACCGTCGCGGCGGGCGAGGTGCACGCGCTGTGCGGCGAGAACGGCGCGGGCAAGTCGACCCTGATGAAGATCCTCTACGGGATGCAGCAGCCCGACGAGGGCAGCATCGCCATCAACGGCGGCGAGGTGAAACTGCGCAACCCGCAGGACGCCATCCGCGCCGGGATCGGCATGGTGCACCAGCACTTCATGCTCGCCGACAACCTGACCGTCGCGGAAAACGTGTTCTTGGGCGGCGAGGCGCTGCACGGCATCGGCCGCGCGGCGCGGGCGCGGCTGGCGGAGCTGTCGAAGCGGACCGGGCTGCACGCGAAGCCGGACGCGCTGCTGGAGGAACTCGGCGTCGCCGACCGTCAGCGCGTCGAGATCGTCAAAGTCCTTTACCGCGGCGCGAAAATCATCATCCTCGACGAGCCGACCGCCGTGCTCGTTCCGCAGGAAGTGGACGCGTTGTTCGCGACCGTCCGCGAGATGCAGGCCGACGGTTACACCTTCCTCTTCATCTCGCACAAGCTCGACGAGGTGCGCGCGATCGCCGACACGGTCACCGTGATCCGGCGCGGCACCACGGTCGGCACCGCGGATCCGAAGAAGATCACCAGCCGCGAGCTGGCCGAGATGATGGTCGGTTCGGAGCTGCCGAGCCCGGAGACGCGCGAGTCGACGGTGACCGACCGCGAGGTGCTGCACGTGCGCGACCTGCGGCTGTCCGCCGAAGGATCCGAGCGCAACGTGCTGGACGACATCTCCTTCACCGTGCACGCGGGCGAGGTGCTCGGCATCGCGGGCGTCGAGGGCAACGGCCAGACCGAACTGGTCGAGACGATCATGGGGATGCGCAAGGCGTCCGGCGGCCACATCGAGCTGACTCCGCCGGACGGCGAGACGCACGATCTGGTCAAGCTGGGCACGCTGGCCCGGCGCGAGGCGGGCATCGGCTACATCGCCGAGGACCGCACGCGGCACAGTCTTCTGCTCACGCAACCGTTGTGGGTCAACCGGATTCTCGGCTACCAGACGCGTGAACCGGTGTCCGGCGGGCAGTTGCTGAACATCGCGGGCGCGCGCGAGGACACCGAGCGGATCGTGCGCGAGTACGACGTCCGCACGCCCGGCATCGACGTTCCGGCCGCCGCGCTGTCCGGCGGGAACCAGCAGAAGCTGATCGTCGGCCGCGAGCTGTCCGGGAACCCGGTGCTGCTGATCGCTTCGCACCCGACGCGCGGCGTCGACGTCGGCGCGCAGGCGTTGATCTGGGAACAGATCCGTCAGGCGCGCGCGGACGGCCTCGCCGTGCTGCTGATTTCCGCGGACCTCGACGAGCTGATCGGGCTGTCCGACACCATTCGCGTGATGCTGCGCGGGCGGCTCGTGAGCGAGGCGAATCCCGCCACTGTCACTCCGCAGGAACTCGGCTCCGCCATGACTGGCGCCGAAGAAGGTGAAGACTCATGAGTTCGTGGCGCACGCGGCTTTTGCCGCCTCTGCTCGCGATCGCGTTCGCTGTGATCCTGTCCGCGATCGCGCTCGTCATCTCCGGCGCCGACCCGTTGCAGGCGTACGGGACGATGATCGGCCAGCTGTTCAAGGGTTCCACCGCGGTCGACACGGTGAACCTCGCGACGGTGTACTACCTGTCCGGCTTGGCCGTGGCGATCGGGTTCCAGATGAACCTGTTCAACATCGGCGTCGAGGGCCAGTACCGGTTCGCCGCGGTGGTCGCCGCGATCATCGGCGGGGCGCTGCAGCTGCCGCCGGTCATCCACACCATCGTGATCCTGCTGGTGGCCATCGTTTCCGGCGCGCTGTACGCGACGATCCCGGCGGTGCTCAAGGTGACCCGCGGGGTCAGCGAGGTCATCTCGACGATCATGCTGAACGCGATCGTCGCCGGCATCATCGCGTTCCTCATCAACGCCGACCAGTTCGGCGTGCAGACCGGCAACAACATCGGGACCAGGGTGATCGCGCCGTCCGGCCGGATCCCGGGCATCCCGCTCGGTTCGGGCACGCTGTTCGGGTTCGTGTTCATCGCGATCGTGATCGGCGGCGCGTACTGGTTCATGTTGAACCGCACCAGGTTCGGCTTCGAGCTGAAGGCCAGCGGCGAGTCCTCGACAGCCGCCGCGGCCGGCGGCGTGAGCGCGAAGAAGATGACGCTCATCGCGATGCTGCTCTCCGGTGCGGTGGCCGGTCTGGTCGCCATGCCGGAACTGCTCGGCCGCGACTACAGCTACGGCATCACCGCGACCCAGATGTACGGCTTCACCGGCATCGCGGTCGCGCTGCTCGGGCGCAACCACCCCGGCGGCATCGCGTTCGGCGCGCTGCTGTGGGCGTTCCTGGACACCTCCGCGGTGTCGCTGGAGCAGATTCACGTGTCCAAGGAAATCGCGACGATCATGCAGGGCGTCATCGTGCTCTCGGTCGTCGTGGCGTACGAGATCGTGCGCCGGGCCGACCTCGCCGCGGAACAGCGAAGGGTGGGCAAGGCGCTCGCCGGCAACGGCCGCAAGGGCGCCTCGGTCGCGGAAGGCGGTGCGGTGTGACCACCACGACGGAGTTCTCCCGGCCGGGCCCGGAATCCGGGACGCCGATGCCGGTCAAGCGCAAGCGGCAGCGGATTCCCGGCTGGCTGCGCGGCGTGATCTGGGCCGTGGTCGCGATCGCGGTCATGTCCACCGCGTCGTACGCCACCGGCGTTTCGGCGCTGACGTCCAGCAACACCGCGTCGACCGCGCTGCGGCTGGCGCTGCCGATCCTGCTGTGTGCGCTGGGCGGGCTGTGGGCCGAGCGCGTGGGCGTGATCAACATCGGCCTCGAAGGCATGATGATCCTCGGCACCTGGGGCGCGGCCTGGGGTGCGTATTACGGCGGCGCGTGGGTCGGCCTGCTGGCCGCGATCGCGTTCGGCGCGCTGGGCGGCCTGCTGCACGCCGTGGCGACGGTGACGTTCAACGTCAACCACATCGTCTCCGGTGTCGCGATCAACCTGCTCGGGCTCGGTGTCGCGAAGTATCTGGCGAACCTGATTTTCGAGCCGCTGTCGGGAAACCCGCGCCAGTCGCCGCCGGTGCCGAAGTTCGACACCTATTCGGCGGCCGGATTGTCGGACTGGCTTGGCTCGCTGGAAAACCAGCAGCGCGTCGGGCTCTCTGACGTCGCGGGCATTCTGCGCGGGCTGGTGACCGGTGTCGCGCCGCTGACCATGCTCGCGATCGTGCTGGTCCCGGTGAGCTACTGGATTCTCTGGCGCACGCGGTTCGGCCTGCGGCTGCGTTCGTGCGGCGAGAACCCGGTCGCGGCGGAGTCGCTTGGCGTGAACGTGTACCGCTACAAGTACGTCGGCGTGCTGATTTCTGGCGGTTTCGCGGGCATGGGCGGTGCGTCGCTGGTGCTGCTCAAGGGCGGCGCGGACTACCTGGAGAACCAGACCAACGGCCGCGGTTACATCGGTCTGGCCGCGATGATCTTCGGCAACTGGCGGCCGGGTGGTCTCCTCGGCGGTGCCGCGCTGTTCGGGTACTCCGACGGTCTGCAGCTCGCCGGCGGCGGCGACGCAGTGCTGGCGTTGCTGTACGGCGCGGTGATTCTGCTGGCGATCATCGTGATCGTGCAGCTGATCCGGAAGCGTTGGCTCGCGGCTGCGCTCGGCGTGGTCGGTGCTGGGATCCTGTACGCGATCTACTGGACCAACAACACGCTGCCGAGCGACTTGATCCCGTACACCGCGCACTTCGTGACGCTGATCGTGCTAGCCGTTGCGTCGCAACGACTCCGGCCACCCAAGGCGGATGGTGCGCAGTATCGGCGAGGTGAGGGCGACTGATGTCCGAAGTGGACTGGGAGGCTTTGCGCGCGGCTGCGGTTTCGGCTGCTTCGCACGCTTACGCGCCTTATTCGGGCCTGCACGTCGGTGTCGCGGCCATTGTGGACGATGGTCGTCAGGTGACCGGGTGCAACGTCGAAAACGCTTCGTACGGCTTGGGTTTGTGCGCTGAGTGCACAATGGCCGGTCAATTGCGACTTTCCGGCGGTGGCCGTTTGGTCGCGGTGGCTTGCCGCAGTGGTGCTGGCGAATTGCTGATGCCGTGTGGCCGTTGCCGGCAGATTCTGTTTGAACTCGGCGGTTCTTCTTGCCTGGTCGACACTCCTCGCGGGGTGCTGCCGATGTCGGAGGTGCTGCCGGACGCGTTCGGTCCGGAGGATTTGCCGTGACGCCCGCCGACGCACTTCCTCCCGCGGAGGCGGCATCAGACCCAGTTGCGGTAGACGTCATCCGGACCAAGCGTGACGGCGGACGGCTGAGCGACGAACAGATCGACTGGGTCGTCGACGCGTACACCCACGGTGCCGTCGCAGAAGAGCAGATGGCCGCGCTGGCCATGGCGATTTTCTTGCGTGGCATGGACGACGGCGAGATCGCGCGCTGGACCGGCGCGATGATCGACTCGGGCTCGCGGCTGTCGCTGGACGTCGCGCGCCCGACCGTGGACAAGCACTCGACCGGCGGCGTCGGCGACAAGATCACCTTGCCGCTGGCTCCGCTGGTCGCCGCGTGCGGTGCCGCGGTGCCGCAGCTGTCCGGTCGCGGGCTCGGCCACACCGGCGGGACGCTGGACAAACTGGAGTCGATCCCCGGCTGGCGCGCGGCTTTGTCGTTGGACGAGATCGCGGCGCAGCTCAACTCAGTCGGTGCGGTGGTCTGCGCGGCGACCGAGGGACTGGCTCCGGCGGACAAGAACCTGTACGCGCTGCGGGATGTCACGTCGACCGTCGAGTCGGTGCCGTTGATCGCCAGCTCGATCATGAGCAAGAAGATCGCCGAAGGTGCTTCGGGGCTCGTGCTGGATGTGAAGGCTGGCTCCGGGGCGTTCATGAAGACCGTGCCGGAGGCACAGCTTCTGGCACGGACGCTCGTGGACATCGGAACGGCGCACGGGGTGGCTTGCACGGCGTTGATCACCGACATGAGCACGCCGCTCGGGCGGGCGGTCGGGAACGCGGTCGAGGTCGCCGAGGCAGTTGAGGTTCTTCGCGGCGGTGGCCCGGCTGACGTCGTCGAGCTGACGGTGGCGTTGGCTCGGGAAATGCTTGCGCTGGCGGGTATTTCCGTCGATCCGGCCGAGGTGCTGGCGTCTGGCGAGGCTTACGAGGTGTGGGCCCGGATGATCTCTGCGCAGGGCGGGGATCCTTCGGCTGCCTTGCCGCGCCCGGAGCATGTGCACGTGGTCGAGGCCCCTGCTTCGGGAGTGCTGACGTCGCTGGACGCCTACGCGGTGGGTGTTGCTGCGTGGCGGCTCGGTGCTGGTCGGGCGCGTAAGGAAGATCCGGTGCAGGCGGCGGCGGGGATTTTGTGCCACGCGAAGCCGGGGGATGCGGTGGTGGTGGGGGAGCCGTTGCTGGAGCTGCACACGGATACTCCGGAGGCAATCCCGGCGGCTCTTGCTGCACTGGAGAATGGGTTCGCGGTGGGTGCGGAAGCGCCTGCTTCGCGGGAGATCGTGCTGGACACCGTTCGTCCCTGACGCCGTTGAACGACGAAGCCCCCGTCCAGATCCTGGACGGGGGCTTCGGTCATTCAGAGGCGTCAGTCAGTCGACTCGTCCGTGTCGCCGCCGGCCTTGGCCTTCGCGTCGGCGGCCTTCGGCGACCGGCCGTTGCGCGAGCTGGCACGGCGCGGCTGACGCGGGGCGGGCGGCGGCGGGGCGATCTGCTGCACCGCGGGCCCGCCTCCGAGCATCAGTTCCGCGAACGTCGCCATCGCTTCGTCCAGCTGGCCCCCGATGCGGCGGACGGATTCGTCGTTGCTGCGGCGCACCAGCGAGTCGACCGAATCGGTGTCCGGCTGCTTCGACAGCGTGCTTTCGACCTTCGACAGTCCGCTGCGCACCGAGCCGTCCAGGTCGCCGATGCGGCCGGTGACGTCGTCCTCGACCTTGTCGATACGGCCGGACAGGTCGTCGAGACGCTGGGTGATCGTCTCGAGCTTCGTGCCCACCGAGTCGAGCCGGGCGGCCGGGTCGATCATCTCGCCGGTGTCGGAGACCGCGCTCTTGACGGCGTCGGTCGCGGTGGCGATGCGTTCCTTCGTCGCGCGGTCCAGTTCGTCCACGCGCGAGCGCAGTTCCTGGTCCGTGGTCTCGATCCGCTCGCGCAGCGAGGCCTCGGCCATCTCGATCCGGTCGCGGATCGGGCCCTGGGTGGCCTGCGGCAGCGACTCCAGCTTCGCGTCCTGCTTGTCCAGGTGCCCGCCCAGCTCGTCGAGCCTGCGGTGGATGTTCTGCAGCTTGTCCTCGAGCCCGTCCATCCGGCCCGCGACGCCCTCGAACCGCGCCGCCACGCCGTCGAGGCGTCCGTCGAGCTGGGCGAAGGGCTTCGCCAGCTTGTCGACGATGCTCTCCACCGCGTGCGTGAGCGCGGCGATCGCGTTGTCCTGGGACTCCAGCCGCGTCATCGCCTCGTCGAGGCGCTCCGCCAGCACCCCGACCTCGGTCCGGTCCGGCATTTCCGACAGCCGCTTGCGCACCGCGCCGAGGGAGTCCACCGGGGCGAGCCGGGCGTAGATGTCGTCGAGCGCGTCGAAGATCTGCTGCTGCTCGCTCTCACGAACCTCGGCCGCGCGCACCAGCATGTTGCGCATCCGGTCGAACGACGGTGCGGCAATGTGGTTGTCAGTGGTCACTGCGGTGTCCTTCGTCGGCGGGGAAAATGGAAGGGACTGACCCGAGCTTATCGATGAAGAAAATTGCTGTGCGTATGGCCCCCGGGGAACGCGGATAAGGGGCGCGCCACCCGGATGGCCGATTCCTTGCGCACAGTGCTGAGCAGAGGGTTGTTCCGGTGCTCTCGGTTACGGCCAGGTAGGGGAATGACAGCGAGGCTACCGTTGGAGCATGTCGGACGTAACCCCGCTGAGCGCGGAGATCCTGCGCCGTGCCCCCAAGGTCCTGCTCCACGATCACCTCGACGGCGGCTTGCGCCCGGGCACCGTCGCCGAACTCGCCGAGGATCTCGGCTACCGGGAACTTCCCGCGACGGATCCGGACGAACTCGGCCGCTGGTTCCGCGCCGCGGCCGACTCCGGTTCCCTCGTGTCGTACCTCGAAACGTTCGCCCATACGTGTGGTGTCATGCAAACGGAGGAAGCGCTGGTCAGGGTTGCCGCGGAAGCGGTGGAAGACCTGGCCGCGGACGGGGTCGTCTACGCCGAGTCGCGGTACGCGCCAGAGCTGTTCGTGGAGCGCGGACTGTCACTCGATGCAGTGGTTGAGGCCGTCCAGGAAGGCTTCGCCGAAGGGACGCGGAGGGTAGCCGCGGGCGGCGGGCGGATCCGGGTGCGGACGCTGTTGTGCGGGATGCGCCAGCACGCCCGCGCGCTCGAGATCGCCGAACTCGCGGTGCGCTACCGCGACGCCGGCGTGGCCGGATTCGACATCGCCGGACCGGAGGACGGATTCCCGCCCACCCGCAATCTGGACGCATTCGACTATTTGCGCCGGAACAATGCACACTTCACTATTCATGCCGGCGAAGCGTTCGGACTTCCGTCGATCGGCGAGGCAATCCAGTACTGCGGCGCGGAACGGCTCGGGCACGGCGTGCGGATCATCGACGACATCACCACGGACGCCGATGGAAATGTCCACCTTGGACGGTTGGCGGCCTACGTCCGGGACCGGCGGATCCCGCTGGAAATCTGCCCGTCGTCGAATGTCCAGACCGGAACCGTGCCGTCGCTGGCCGAACATCCCATCGGACTGCTCGCCCGGCTGCGCTTCCGCGTCACCGTCAACACCGACAACCGGCTGATGAGCGGCTGCACGATGACCAGTGAATTCGCCGCGCTGGCCGAGACGTTCGGCTTCGGCCTCGACGACTTCCGCTGGTTCACCATCAACGCCATGAAATCCGCGTTCCTCGATTTCGACGAGCGGCTCGAGCTGATCGAGAAGGTCGTCAAACCCGGGTACGCGGCGCTCGGCTGAATCCCGGCTCCTCGAACGCGGCCGCCTCCGAAAGGCGGTTGCGTTCGTTAGCTATGCCAACTATTGTTCACTATGTAAGACGTATTTCTCAAATAGTGAGACGGTGGACGGAATGGCGCAGGTCGAGACCGGGGAGCAGGTGCGGCAAAAGGGCAGCTCGCGGCGGTGGCTGATCCTCGCGCTCGGCCTCGCCGCGCAGACCGCCAGCTGCTCCTTCCTTTACGGGCTGCCGTTTCTCGTGCCCGCCATGCGCGAGGCTGACCATCTGACGCTGGCGCAGGCGGGCACGGTCGTCGCGGCCCCGAGCATCGGGCTGTTGCTGACGCTGATCGTGTGGGGCGCGGCTGCGGACCGTTACGGCGAGCGCCTCATCATGGCGCTCGGCCTGGGCGTTTCGGGGTTACTCCTCGTGTACGCCGCCCTGTGGCACCACCCGGTCAGCCTTCTCTTTGGGGTGTTCCTCGTGGCCGGTGCGTGCACGGCTTCGGTGAACGCGGCGAGCGGCCGGGTCGTGATGGGCTGGTTCGCCAAATCCGAGCGCGGCGTCGCGATGGGGATCCGGCAGACGGCGCAGCCGCTGGGCGTCGGAGTGGCCGCGCTCGGGCTGCCGCCGCTGGCCGCGCAATGGGGATTCCAGGCGGCGATGCTGCTGCCGGCCGTGCTGGCGATCTTCGTGGCGCTGTTGGTCGCGGCCTTCGTCGTGGACCCGCCGCGGCCGCCGCGTGCGGCGAAGGGGGAACGGCCGCCGTCGCCGTACCGCAAGCCGTGGCTCTGGCGCGTGCACGGCGCGAGTGCGCTGTTGGTGGTGCCGCAGTTCGCGGTGTCCGCCTTCGCGCCGGTGTATCTGGTGTCGCAGCATCAGTGGACCGCCGCGCAGGCCGGGGTGTTCGTTGCGGTGGCTCAGGTGCTCGGCGCGCTCGGGCGGCTGGCGTCGGGGTATTGGTCGGACCGGGTCGGCAGCCGGTTGCGGCCGATGCGGCAGCTCGCCGTCGCGAGTGTCGTCGTGATGCTGCTGGTCGCGGTCGGGGACGCGACTGGGCTGTGGCTCGTGTTGGCCGCGCTGGTGCTGGCGGCGGTGATCACGGTGGCGGACAACGGTCTCGGCTTCACCGCGTCGGCCGAGCTGGCGGGGGTCGCGTGGTCCGGCCGGGCGATGGGGACGCAGAACACCGCGCAGAATATCGCCGCGTCGCTGACGCCGCCGTTGCTGGGCTTGGTGATCGGGGACAGCCGGTATGCGCTGGCGTATTGCGTGGCTGCGGTGTTTCCGTTGCTGGCAATAGGTTTGGTGCCGGTACGGGCAGAGTCCGAAAAGGACTAAGCGTGAAGGCCGTCGAGAAAGAACGCCAAGTGCCGTCGCCAGGTTTCGGGTGATTCGCGGAGCAGCGGCGACATCGCGGAGACCAGCGGGGCGAGGTCCGCGGGTTCGAAATCGGTGCGCAGCTGGCCGGATTCCTTTGCCCGGTCAATGATTCGTGCTGCCTGCTCGAACCCGGTGCGGCACGCCTCCAGTACGGCGGGGCTCAGCGGCATCCGTCGGGCGAGGGCGTCGCTGAGTCCGTGATCCTTGGCCTGCAACGCGAACAGCCCGTCGAGGAATCCGGTGAAGCCCTGCCACGGATCCGCTTCCGCCGACGCCTTCGCCGCGAGGTCGTCCAACGCGGCGATTTGCGCGGGCAGGATCGCGTCGACAAAGGCGTCCCGGGTCGGGAAGTGCGCGTACAGCGTGCCGATGCTGACCCCGGCGCTGCGGGCGATCTGCTCCAGCGGCGCGTCGAGGCCGTGCTCGCCGAACGCGCGCGTCGCGGCGGCCAGCAGCTTGTCGCGGTTGCGGGCGGCGTCCGCGCGCAACGGCTTCGATCCGGTGGCCATGGGACCCATCGTACAAAGTCGAGGGCTCCCTCGGGTTTTGTGGTAGCTTGGCGAACGAAGTCGAGGGCGCCCTCGATTTAACTCCGGGGAGGAAGCCATGACCATTCGCCCGACCGCCGTCGTGCTCGGAATCGGCCCCGGCCTCGGGATGTCGATGGCCCGCCGGTTCGCCGACGAGGGGTACAACGTCGCGCTCGTTTCGCGTACCGCTGAGCGGCACCCGGCTTACCTGGCGGAACTCGAAAACGCCGAAGCGTTCGTCGGCGACGTCCGCGACGGGATCGGGGCGACGCTCGACGAAATCACCGAACGGTTCGGCATCATCGACGTCGCCTACTACGGTCCGGCCGCGATCGAACCGGACACCATGCCCACGGACATCACCGAAGCGACCGTTGGTGCCGTCGAGAAGGCGATGAGCTGGGTGTATCCGGCGGTCGAGGTGGTCGGCAAGCTGCTGCCGGGAATGCTGGAGCGCCGCAGCGGCGGATTCCTGTTCGCCGGCGGGCTCAGCGCGGTGCGGCCGATGCCCGCGCTCGGCGCGCTCGCGGTGTCTTCAGCGGCGCTGCGGAACTACGCGCGGACGCTGCACGAGGGGCTGGCCGGGACCGGGGTGTACGCGGGCAGCCTCATCATCGGCGGCCTGATCGAACGCGGCGACATTCACCGGATGGTCGCCGGGCAGCCGGAAAAATACGGCGACGCCGGCGGTCGCACCCTGGATCCGGATGCGATCGCCGGCGTCGCCTGGAAGATGTTCTCCGCCGGTGACTCGGCCGAGAGCGTGTTCGACGCTCTCTGAGAGGTTCAGACCACCGTGAGGCGGTTCTCGAAGTCCTCCACCAGCTTGCGCCAGGCGCTCTGCTCGGTGTCGAACGGAGCGCTCGGCTCGAGCCGGCTCGGGTCCGGCCGCAGCACGAACGACACCAGCCAGCCGAGGCTTTCGTTGGTGGCCAGCGCGGTTTCGACGGTGTCGTCGCCCGCCCATTCGGCGGCGTCGGTGATCAGCTCGACCGCCAGCTCCAGCTGGGTCGGGTCGATCGACTCCGGGCCCTCGGCGATGTCCTCGTCGAGACCGGGGAAGACGTAGGTGTTGTCGGTGTCGATCTCGACCTCCAGCTCGTCGGCCGCGGCCTTTTCCCGCACCTCGTCCCAAGTGGACACGCCGGCGATGTCGGTGTCGGCCAGTTCGTCGCCCGCCTTGATCGCCTTGAGCAGCGCCTTCGGCGAGCTGAACACGTCGATCTCGCCGTCGTTGCCGAGGAACACCGGCTTGTCGTCGAGGTAGCAGCGCAGCGTGTAGTACTCCGCGCCGGAGGTGACGATCTTGATCGGGTCGATGCCGACCTCGCCCCAGAAGCCGACCGGCTCGTCCTCGGCGTCCTCGTCTTCGGAGTCGACCGCTTCGAGGTCTTCCGGACCGCCGTCCTCTTCGCCTGCCTCCGCCTCGGCGGACTCCTCGTGGAAGGCGGCCAGCTCTTCGGCGGTCTGCTCCAGCACCGCGGCGTCGACGTCCGGCACGGTCACCAGGTTGTCGATCGCGTCGAGCACGGTGTCCCACTTCTCGGACACGGCCTTCGACAGGTCGTTCCAGAGCGCTTCGCCCTCGCGCCCGGTGAACGGCAGCCGGCCCTGCTCCAGCAGCGAGAAGCCCTCGTAGGCGTCGAGCACCTCGTGCACCTCGTCCAGCTCGCACACGTCGGCGAGCGAACGCACGATGCCGACGATCTCGGCGAGCTCGCCGATCGTCCACGAATCCGGCTCCTCGGCGACCAGCTCGGGCACGCCGACGAGGTCGTAGGAGTGGTCGTCGTCGGGGATCAGCTCGGGCACGTTCAGCGCGGGCACCGCGTCCCACGCCGGGTGGTCGAGCAGGTCGTGCTGCTCGGCCGTGCGCACGAAGGCGGCCAGGTGCGCGGCGTCCGGGAAGGCGTACAGGTCGTCCTCGTCGCCGAGGAACGCTTCCCACTCCTCGCCGTCCTCCCGCCATCGCGGGGCCCAGAGGGTGACCACGTCGCCCTGCGGCAGCCCGAGCTCGATCGGGATGATGTCCTGTGCCATTGCCGAATCCTCCGCGAGTACCGCCCGTGTGCGCGCCCGCCTGTCCGTTCCCCTCCGGCAGCGCGCGGTACCGGAAGCCTACGGGTTAGGGCAAGCACCCGCGATCTCCCCTGCACCTGCGGCCGGGGCCGGGATGGCACGATGGGTGCCGCGATGACTCTCACCGACCTCCTGCCAGCGGATCCCGACGCAGACGCCCTGTTCGAAGCCTTCACGACGTGGACGGCCGAACGGGGGATCGAGCTGTACCCCGCGCAGGAGGAGGCGGTGATCGAGGTCGTCTCCGGGGCCAACGTCATCCTGTCGACGCCGACCGGCTCCGGCAAAAGCCTCGTGGCGGTCGGCGCGCACTTCACCGCGCTCGCACACGGCAAACGCAGTTTTTACACCGCGCCGATCAAGGCGCTGGTCTCGGAGAAGTTCTTCCAGCTCATCGAGACCTTCGGGGCTGATCAGGTCGGCATGATGACCGGCGATTCGAGCGTCAACGCGGACGCCCCGATCATCTGCTGCACCGCGGAAATCTTGGCGAACATCGCGTTGCGCGACGGCGCCGAGGCCCCGGTCGGCCAGGTCGTCGCGGACGAGTTCCACTTCTATTCGGAACCGGACCGCGGCTGGGCGTGGCAGGTCCCGCTGATCGAACTGCCGAACGCGCAGTTCGTGCTCATGTCGGCCACGCTCGGCGACGTTTCGTTCTTCGAAAAGGACCTGACCCGGCGGACCGGACGGCCGACCGCGGTGGTCACGTCAGCTGAGCGGCCGGTGCCGCTGACCTTCCGGTACGCGCTCACGCCGCTGCACGAAACGATGTCCGAGCTGCTCAACGGCGGCCAGGCTCCGGTGTATGTCGTGCATTTCTCGCAGGCCGCGGCCATCGAGCGGGCGCAGACGCTGATGAGCATCAACGTCACGACCAAGGCGGAGAAGGAAGCGATCGCCGACCTGCTCGGCGACTTCCGGTTCTCCGCCGGGTTCGGCAAGACGCTCTCGCGGCTCGTGCGGCACGGCATCGGCGTGCACCACGCGGGCATGCTGCCGAAGTACCGGCGGCTGGTCGAAACGCTCGCGCAGTCCGGACTGCTGAAGGTGATCTGCGGGACGGACACGCTCGGCGTCGGCATCAACGTGCCGATCCGGACGGTGGTGTTCTCGGCGCTGACGAAGTACGACGGCGTGCGGCAGCGGCATTTGAAGGCGCGCGAGTTCCATCAGATCGCCGGACGCGCGGGCCGCGCGGGGTACGACACCGACGGTTACGTGGTCGTGCAGGCCCCGGATCACGTGGTGGAGAACGCGAAAGCGCTGGAGAAGGCGGGCGACGACCCGAAGAAGAAAAAGAAGATCGTCCGGAAGAAAGCGCCGGAGGGCTTCGTCAACTGGACCGAGAGCACGTTCGACCGGCTGATCGCGGCCGATCCGGAACCGCTCACGTCCAGCTTCCGGGTCAGCCACTCGATGCTGCTGAACGTGATTTCGCGCCCCGGCAACGCTTTCGACGCGATGCGGCACCTGCTGGAGGACAACCATTCGGACCGTCCGACGCAGCGGAAGCTGATCCTGCGGGCGATCGAGATCTACCGTTCGCTGCTGGCCGCCGGTGTCGTGGAACGGCTTCCCGAACCGGACGCCGAAGGGCGCATCGTGCGTCTGACGGTGGATCTGCAGTTCGATTTCGCTTTGAACCAGCCGCTTTCGCCGTTCGCGTTGGCCGCGGTGGAATTGCTGGACATGGAGTCGCCGTCGTACGCGCTGGACGTGGTGTCCATTGTGGAATCCACTGTGGACAACCCGCGGCCGGTGCTGTCGCAGCAGCAGTTCAAGGCCCGCGGCGAGGCCGTGCAGGCGATGAAGGCCGACGGCATCGAGTACGACGAGCGGATGGAGCTTCTCGAGTCCGTCACGTACCCGAAGCCGTTGGAGGAACTGCTTAACGCGGCTTATCAGTCTTATCGCGCCGGACATCCGTGGGTGGCGGATTACGAGCTGTCGCCGAAGTCGGTGGTGCGCGATATGTACGAGCGCGCGATGAACTTCGTGGAATACGTGGGCTTCTATCAGCTCGCGCGTTCCGAGGGTTTGGTCTTGCGGTACCTCGCCGACACCTACGACGCGCTGCGGCACACCGTGCCGGACGAGGCGAAGACCGAACCGTTGCAGGACCTCATCGAATGGCTCGGCGAACTGGTGCGCCAGGTCGACTCGAGCCTGCTGGACGAGTGGGAAGCGCTGCGGCACCCCGACGAGGAAGGTCCGGTTTCGCACCGTCCGCCCGCCGAGCCGCCCGCGGTCACGCGCAACGAGCGGGCGTTCCGGGTGCTGGTGCGCAACGAGCTGTTCCGCCGGGTGGAGCTGGCTTCGCGCCGGGCTTACGACACCCTGGGCTCGCTGGACGCCGGCTCCGGCTGGGACGCGGACGCGTGGGAAGACGCGATCGAGGACTACTTCGACGAGCACGACTCGCTGGGCATCGGCCCGGACGCGCGCGGCCCGGCGTTGCTGCTGATCGAGCAGGAGCCGGATGTGTGGCGGGTGCGGCAGATCTTCGACGATCCGGCCGGGGATCACGACTGGGGGATCAGTGCGGAGGTCGATTTGCGCGCCTCGGACGAGGTGGGCAGCGCGGTGGTCCGGGTCGTGGACGTCAATCAGCTCTGAGGATTCGCGGCCGGACCGTCCAGGATCGGTGGCTGCCAACGGGTGTAGCGCAGCATCGACCGGGCCATCACCGACGACGGCATGGCCCGGAACACCAGATTTCGCACCGCGATCCCGACGGGGTTCGTCAGCTGCTGGCCCATCCGGCCGGTTTGCCGGGCAGCTAGCGCGATGGCCTGGCTGCGCGGACGGCGTTCCGCGTCATACCGGGTGAGCGCGGCGTCGATCTCGGCGGACGACAGCGCGGCAGCCAGCGTCACGGCGTCTTCCAACGCCTGGCAGGCACCCTGGCCGAGATTCGGTTGCATCGCGTGCGCGGCATCGCCGAGGAGAGCGACCCGACCGGACACATAGGACGGCAGCGGCGTCACCAGCTCGTACACATCGTGGTGCAGAACGGCTTCCGGGTCGGTGGCGTCGAGCAACGCGGAGATCGGCTCGTGCCACGAACCGAAGCGACGGCGCATTTCGGCGATCGGGTCGGGATAGCGGGTGTCCGGCGGAATGGTCAGCACCGCGTGCCATTCCGCTCGGCCGTCCGCCAGGACGATGTGGCCGAACTCGACTCCTCGGCCCCAGGTGAGGTTGAAGTCCGAAGAGGACAGTTCGATCGGCTCGGCGGTGATCGCCCGGACGACCGACGATCCACTGTAGACAGAACCAGGGTGTGCGGGGAAGAAGCGCTTGCGCAATCGGCTGTTGACGCCGTCGGCGGCGATGACGACGTCAGCTTCGTGGCGACCGGACGCGGTGACCACGGTGTTGCCCTCGACGGCGGTGACCTCATCGCGCACCACCGGCGAGGGCAGCAGGGACCGCAACAACCGATGCAGTTCGTACCGTGCGATGCCGACGATCGGTGTTCCGGCGACGCGTTCGAGTTCGGCTCCGTCCATGCGGGCCAGCCAGGTGCCGCGCGGGTCGCGGGTGCTCACCGTGCGCTGGAAGCAGCCGGCGGCGCGGAGTGCGTCGCCGGCTCCTAACGCGTCCAGGGCTCGAACACCGTTGGCGGCCAGGGAAATACCGGAACCGGCGTCGTCCAGTTCGCCGGGCAGGCGCTCGAAGACCGTGGCCTTCCAGCCGATCCGCGACAACCCGATCGCCGCGGCCAGGCCGCCGATTCCGCCGCCGACGACTATCGCTGATCCGGGCACCAGGCCAGGATAGAGCGATTCAGGCGCTCATGAGCATGGAACGCGCGTCCAAGCCGTCGAACCACAGGCCGATCGCCAGCCCGGCGGCGGCTTCCAGCAGGGCGGCCCGGTCCAGGCCTCCGGCGGGCAGGGGAGTGCAGCCCAGGTCTTGGACCAGCTCCGTCGCCACGGCGACCGCGTCCGGGGCGCCGCACAGCGGGACGCCGAGCGGGCGGCCTTCGAACAGCGGCGGCGTCATTCGCCAGACGTCCACGTGGGCGAGGTTGAACGCCTTCACCACCGACGCACCCGGGGCGTATTCGGCGATTCGGGCGGCCACCGGTTCGCCGGTCGCGCCGGGGGCGTTGGTGCAGTCGATGAGGACTTTGCCGGTGAGATCCAGCGGTGTAAGCAGGGCTTCGAGGGCGGTGCTGGGGACGGCCAGCAGGATGGCGTCGGCACGGGCGGCGGCGTCGGCCCAGTCCAAGGCCTCGGCGCCGAGTTCAGCTGCCAAGGCGGCAGCGCCGGCGGGGGAGCGGCCGGAGACGGTCAGGTCGTGCTGGGTCCATTGGCCGCCGAGGGCGGACGCCATGCCGCCGGTGCCGAAGAGAGCGATGCGCATGGGAAGGTCTCCTGTCGTCGCGTGGTTGTACGAAAGCGACGTTATGGACCAGGGCAGGAACCGAAAGGTAACCATGGAGTTCATCGCCGACTGCCGCACCCGGCTCGCGTTCGACCTGGTGGCGAATACTTGGCATCCGGTTGTGTTGTGGGCATTGAAGAACGGCCCGCTGCGGCACGGTGAATTGCGCACGCGCATTGGCGGGATCAGCGCGAAGGTGCTCACTGAGGCGGTGCGCAAGCTGGAGCGCGACGGGCTCGTCGAGCGCGCGGAGGGGGCGTATCGGCTGACGGAGCTGGGAGTGAGCTTTCTGGGGCCGATCGAGGGATTCGGGCGCTGGGCGGCGGAGTACGGGGACCGGGTGGTGGAGGCACAGGGGCTCGTGAGTGGCGGCGCCGGTTAGAACCGGCGCCAGCACTCACGAGGGGTCCGGCAACGGCCTCGCGCGGGCCAGTTCCAGCAGTGGTACCGCCGCGGCGGCGTCGGTGACCAGCGTCGACACCAGGCCGGACCGCAGCACTGCGTCCACGGCTTCGGCTTTCGGGCGGCTGTAACCGATCGCGATCACCTCGGGGACCGCCATCAGCTCCTCGTGGCTGATCGCCAGCACGTGGTGCGCCAGTCCGGTGCCGAGCGAATTCCCGTCCGCGTCGAACAGCCGCGCGGCGACCTCGGCAGTCGCGCCCCTCGCGGCGATGGCGGCGCGTTCGGCCTCGTCCAGCGCGTCGTACACCGTCGATTCCCCGGCCTCCCACGAACCGATACTGACCACGGCCTTCGTGAGTTTTCCGAACTGCGCGAACGTTTCCGCGATGCCCGGCTGATGCCGCAGGATCTCCGTCGTCCGCCGGTCGGGCAGGACGAGCGGGCCGAAGATCGGGTAGGAATCGCCGCCGGACACCGACGTCACGCGGCTGACCGTTTCCACCGATCGGCCGCGCATGTCCATTCCGGCCTGCACCCCGCACAGCTGCACGATCGGGCAGCGCGGCAGCGTCCGGATCGCCTCGGTCATCGCGTTGACCGACCGCGCCCAGGACAGCCCGATGACGTCGTCCGGCGTCGCGATCTCCTCCAGCAGCCGGGCTGCCAGCGCGCCGACCTGCTTGCGGACGATCTCGCGCGGCTCGGTCTCGGATGCTCGTTCGAGCACGAGCACGCGGTCGAGCCGGTAGGCGCGGCGGAGGTCGTCGGACAGTTCGACGTCGATCGGCGCGGGCAGGTCGAACTCGATCCGCACCAGTCCGGAGTCGAGTGCCGCGTCCAGCATCCGCGCGACCTTGAACCGGCTCATGCCGAACTCGTCGGCGATCTCCAGTTTCGAGGCGCCCTGCACGTAGAACCGCCTGGCCATGGTCGCCAGCAGCAGCGTTTCGGTCAGCGGCAGTGGCCCCTTTTTCCTGCTCACATGAGCAGGATAGCGCAAAAATGAGCTTTGCCGGTTGACGGATCCGCAGGCAGGGGCCTGTAATGCCTACGCATGTTACCTACGGCATAAGTGAAAATCGCTCAAATGAGCATCTTGGAAGGTGATGACGCATGCGCGCCGCGATCGTGGACCGGCCCGGGGAGATCCGGGTCGGCGAGGTTCCCGATCCGAAGCCCGGGGAGCGTCAGGTCGTCGTGAAGGTGGGTGCCTGCGGGATCTGCGGCACGGACCTGCACATCGCCGACGGGCATTTCCCGCCGACCCCGTATCCCATCGTTCCCGGGCACGAGTTCTCCGGGGAGATCGTCGAACTCGGCGCGGACGTGCCCGCCGAGTGGAAGGTCGGCGACCGGGTCGCGGTCGACCCGTCGATCTACTGCGGATACTGCACCCCGTGCCGCTCCGGGCACGGCAACCTCTGCGCGAACTGGGCCGCCACCGGCGACACGGTCAACGGCGCGTTCGCCGAGTACGTCGCGGTGCCCGCCGACACCTGCCACCGGATGCCCGACTCGATGACCTGGGAACAGGGCGCGCTGGTCGAACCCGTTTCCTGCGCGGTGCACGGCGTGCGCCGGATCGGCGTGGAAGCCGGCGAACGCTTCCTCGTGGTCGGCGCGGGCACGATGGGCCTGATCATGCAGCAGCTCCTGCTCCGCGCGGGCGCGCACGTGACGATGGTCGACCGCAACGCCGCACGGCTGCCTCGCGCGACCGATCTCGGTGCCGCGGCAGTGGCTTCCGATGTGTCCGAATTGGACGATGAACGCTTCGACGCCGCTGTGGACTGCACTGGCGCGGCACCCGCCATCGAAGCCGCGTTCAACGCGCTTCACCGCGGCGGCCGGTTGCTCGTGTTCGGAGTCGCCCCGGCTGAGGCGCGGATTTCGCTTTCGCCGTTCCGCATCTACAACGACGAAATCACCGTCGTCGGTTCGATGGCTGTGCTGAACAGCTACGGCAACGCGCTCGACCTCGTCGCGAACGGCTACATCGACACCGAAGCGCTGATCACCGACACCCTTCCGCTCGAGCAGTACCCCGAGGCGCTGGCGAAGATGCGCAGCGGGTCCGGCCTCAAGATCCAGGTGCTGCCCGGAGGTGGTGGCGGTGCGTAAACTCCTGTGCCTCCTTGCCGCGACAGCGTTGTTAGTGACGGGATGCGCCGGAGCCGGGGCGCTCGGCACCGGCGGGCGGACACTGGTCGTCGCGATCGTGTCCAATCCGCAGATGAAGGACGCCATCTCGCTCAAGGGCGAGTTCGAGCAGGCCAACCCCGGGATCAAGCTGAAGTTCGTCTCCCTGCCGGAAAACGAGGCCAGGGCGAAGATCACCGCGTCCACCGCCACCCAGGGCGGCGAGTTCGACGTGGTGATGATCAGCAATTACGAGGCTCCGCAATGGGCGGCCAACGGCTGGCTGGAGAACCTCGAACCGCACATGAAGGCGACGCCGGGGTACGACGAGGCGGACTTCATCCCGAGCATCCGGCAGTCGCTGTCGTATGAGAACCAGATGTACGCGGTGCCGTTCTACGGCGAATCGTCCTTTGTGGTCTATCGCAAGGACCTGTTCCAGAAGGCCGGGTTGAACATGCCGGCGCACCCGACGTGGCAGCAGATCGCCGATTTCGCCGCGAAACTCGACGACAAGCAGGCCGGTGTCGCGGGAATCTGCTTGCGCGGCAAGCCGGGCTGGGGCGAAAGTCTCGCGCCGTTCACCACGATGGCGAACACCTTTGGCGGACAATGGTTCGACAAGGACTGGAACGCGAAGCTGACCAGTCCGGAGTTCACCCAGGCGGCGAACTTCTACGTGAACCTGCTGCGCGACCACGGCGAGGTCGGCGCCTCCAGCGCCGGGTTCACCGAATGCGGCACGAAATACGCGCAGGGCAATGCCGCGATGTGGTACGACGCCACGTCGATGACCGGCACCACGGAGGACCCGAAGACCAGCCACGTCGGCGGGAAGAACGGGTACGTCGCCGCGCCGGTGGAGAAGACGCAGGCGAGCGGCTGGCTCTACACCTGGTCGCTGGGCATCCCGAAGGTCGGCAAGAACAAGGACGACGCCTGGAAGTTCATGGCGTGGATGACGAACAAGGAATACGCGAAGAAGGTCGGCGAGACCTACGGGTGGAACCGGGTCCCGCCGGGCACGCGCAAGTCCACCTATGAGATCCCGCAGTACAAGGAAGCCGCGAAGGCCTACGCACAGCCCACTTTGGACGGTATCGCGGCAGCCAACCAGCAGAAGACGATGGTGAACCCGGTGCCGTACCCGGGCATCCAGTTCGTCGGGATCCCGGAGTTCCAGGACCTCGGGACGAGGGTGAGCCAGCAGCTGTCCGCCGCGATCGCCGGTCAGACCTCCGTCGCCGACGCGCTCGCGCAATCGCAGAAATACGCGGAATCCGTCGGAAAGTCCTATCAGGAGGTGCAGCGATGAGCACCCTCTCCGTCCCCGCCGGAACCGCGCCGGCGACCGCGAAGCCCGCTGCGAAGAAAGTGACCGGATCGACCGGGAAACGGCGGCTGCCGCTGCTGCCCGCGCTGATCTTCGTGATCGCGGTGACGCAGATTCCCTTCCTGCTCACCGTGTTCTACTCGTTCCAGTCGTGGAACCTGGTGCGCCCTGGCTCGCGGCATTTCGTCGGCTTCCGCAACTACGTCGACGTCTTCACCGACGCGACGTTCCTCGGCGCACTGCTGAACACGGTGGTCCTGACCGTGGTCTGCGTGTTCCTTTCGCTGCTGCTCGGGCTCGGGCTCGCCGTGCTGCTCGACCGGAAGTTTTTCGGTCGCGGATTCGTCCGCACGCTGCTGATCACGCCGTTCCTGATCCTCCCGGCCGCCGGTGCGCTGCTGTGGAAGACGACGGTGTTCGACCCGACTTTCGGGTTGCTGCACTTCGTGTTCGGCACGGACACCGACTGGCTTTCGCAATTCCCGATGGCCGCGGTGATGGCACAGATCATCTGGCAGTGGACGCCGTTCATGACGCTGCTGATCCTCGCCGGACTGCAGAGCCAGTCGAAGGAGGTGCTGGAGGCGGCCTCGGTGGACGGCGCGAGCCGCTGGCGCACCTTCGTGTCGATCACGCTGCCGCACCTGTCGCGCTTCCTGCAACTGGCCACGCTGCTCGGCGCGATCTACATCGTGAACAGTTTCGACGCGATTTTCCTGATGACGCAAGGCGGTCCGGGCACGGCCAGCACGAACCTGCCGTTCTACATCTACCAGCGCGCGTTCGAGGGCTTCGACATCGGACAGTCGTCCGCGATGGGCGTGGTGGTGGTCATCCTGACGATGATCGTGGCGACGTTCGCGCTGCGGCTGATGTTCCGCGCGTTCTCCGTGGACGGAGGAGTCAAGTGAGCACCGCAACCGCCACCGCCTCGCCCGCCGCGACCGACACCGCGCCGCCTCCTCGGCGGAAGGCCAAACGCCGCTACGGTCCGGGCACGCTGACCGTCGCGACCTGGATCATCGCGATCCTCTTCGTTTTCCCGTTGCTGTGGATGATTCTCACCGCGTTCAAACAGGAGAACGACGCCTACACCGACCCGCCGAAGCTGTTCTTCACGCCGACGTTCGACCAGATCTCCGGCGTGCTCAACAGCGGTTTCCTGCCGTACCTGGGAAATTCGGCGTTCGTCACGGTGATTTCGACGCTGCTGGTGCTGCTGCTGGGAATCCCGGCCGCGTACGCGCTGTCGCTGGCCCCGGTCAAGGGCACGAAGAACGCGCTGGGTTTCTTCCTGTCGACCAAAATGCTGCCGATCGTCGCGGCGATCATCCCGCTGTACGTGATCTCGCAGAACACCAATCTGCTGGATACTGTGTGGGCGCTGATCATCCTGTACACCGCGATGAACCTGCCGCTCGCGATCTGGATGATGCGGTCGTTCTTCCTGGAAGTCCCCGGCGAAATGATCGAGGCGGCGCGGATCGACGGGGCGAACCTCCCGACGCTGCTGCGCAAGATCATCATGCCGGTGGTCGCGCCCGGCATCGCGGCGACCGCGCTGATCTGCGTGATCTTCTCCTGGACGGAGTTCTTCTACGCGGTCAACCTCACCGCCGCCCGGGCCGGCACGGTGCCGGTCTTCCTGGTCGGCTTCATCACCAGCGAGGGCCTGTACTGGGCTCAGCTGTCCGCCGCCGCGCTGCTGGCCTCGCTGCCGGTGATGATCGTGGGCTGGATCGCGCAGAACCACCTGGTGCGCGGGCTTTCCATGGGCGCTGTCAAGTAAGGGAGAACGCAGATGTCCGCTGAAGTGATCTACGACAAGGCGTCGCGCGTCTATCCCGGAAACCCGGGCGTCCGCGCGGTCGACCAGTTGAGCCTCGAAGTGCCGGACGGCGAATTTCTCGTGCTGGTCGGTCCGTCCGGGTCGGGCAAGTCCACTGCGTTGCGGATGCTCGCCGGACTGGAGGACGTCAACGAGGGCGCCATCCGGATCGGCGATCGCGACGTCACCGACCTGCCGCCGAAGGACCGCGACATCGCGATGGTGTTCCAGTCCTACGCGCTGTACCCGCACATGACAGTCGCCGACAACATGGGTTTCGCGTTGAAATTGCGCGGTTTCTCGGCGGTCGACATCAAGAAGCGGGTCGACGAGGCGGCCACGATGCTCGACCTGTCTCGTTTCCTCGACCGCAAGCCGAAGGCGTTGTCCGGCGGGCAGCGGCAGCGGGTCGCGATGGGCCGGGCGATCGTGCGCGAGCCGAGCGTGTTCCTGATGGACGAGCCGCTGTCCAATTTGGATGCGAAATTGCGCGTCGAAACCCGGGCCAACATCGCGAAACTGCAGCAACGGCTTGGCACGACGACCATCTACGTGACGCACGACCAGGTCGAGGCCATGACGATGGGCGACCGGGTGGCCGTGCTGAAGGACGGCGTGCTGCAGCAATGCGACGCGCCGCGGTCGCTGTACGAGAAACCAGCGAACTCGTTCGTGGCCGGGTTCATCGGGTCGCCTGCGATGAACCTCGCGACGCTGCCGGTGTCCGACGGCGGCGTGCAGCTCGGTGATCTCGTGGTGCCGCTGCCCACGGCGGTGCGGACAGCGGCGGCTGGGTTGCCGGAGATCGTCTTCGGGATCCGGCCGGAGTCGCTGCGCCTGGTCGGCGAGGCGGACGAGGGCTTCGAGCTGGTGGTGGAGCTGGTCGAGGAACTGGGCGCGGACGCGTACCTGCACGGCAAGGTCGGCGACGACCGGTTCGTGGTCCGGGTCGACGGACGGACGCCGCCGCGGATCGGCGACAACGTCCGGGTGGCGTTGCGCGGCGAGGGCGAGACGCACGCGTTCGACCCGAAGACGACGCTGCGGTTGGGCTGAGCGGGAGTTGTCGGTGCCGGTTGTCCCGGCACCGACAACTAGCTCTCGCGGGGGAGGCGCTTCCCCCGCGCGTCCGATCCTTTCCGGCCCGGTTCGGGCGACGCTTGACGCATGTCGTTGAAGCAAGCCGAGTTGAGCAAATGGCCGGGTTACGTCGCCGCGGCCTGGGGATTGGCGTTCGCGATCCCCAGTTTCGTCTGGGCGACCGGCAACACCTTCGGCGCGACCTCGACGGTGTCGCCGTCGCTGGTCAAACTCGCGCAGGACCGGGTGCCGTGGTTTGTGGCTGTTCTGGTGATTACGGGACTGCTGAAGGTTTTCGGTGCCGTGATCGGCATCAGCCTGACGCGGCCGCGCGGCCAGTGGCTCAGCCGGACGATGGTGTTCTGCGGCGGTGGTGCGGCGATTCTGCTGACCTGGCACGGCGGGCTGTTCGTCGTGCAGGGCGTTCTGGTCAAGACCGGCGCCGTCGCCATCGACCCCGCGCTGTCCGACCTGATCAACTGGTATCTCTACCTTTGGGGCCCGTGGTTCATCGCTGGCGGTCTCGCGTTCGGCGGGGCTGTTGCGCTGTACGTCCGGCACCGCGCGGATCGAGGCACGCTGACGCGTTACGGGGTGGTCGGCGCGCTCGGTGCGTTGGCCCTGTCGGTGGCCGCGGTCGCGACCGGCATTGGGTGAGTCAGCGGAGGACTCCGGCGAGGACGGTGGCCGCCATCTGCCGCACAGCTTCCTCGCTGGGCGGCTCCCCGGTGCGATCGGCGAAGAGCAGATGGCCGGCTCCGATGAGCGTCGGAGCGAGCGTCCGCACGTCCGCGTCCGGAGCGAGCCGACCGAGATCTCGTTCCGCGGCAAGGTAATCCGCGAGCACGTTCGCCGCGTCGGTGGCCAGCGGAATCCCCGGGCCCGGCCGAGCGGCCCGGAGCCGGTGCCGCAGTTCGTCGCGGAAGGTGATCAGCGCGACGATCGACACCGCGACCGGCGAGAAGACTTCCGTGAGCACCTCGGCCACCGTCTCGACCAGGTCGCCGGTTCCGGCCCGCAGATCGTCCGCGCCGGCTTCGAGGCGATGGATCCGGTCGAGCACCAGCGCGGCGAGGAAAGCGTCGAAATCCTCGAAATGCCGGTGCAGCACGCCCTTCGCGCAATCCGCCTCGGCGGTGACGGCGCGGCTGGTGAGGCCGCTTGGGCCCTCGCGCAGCAAAACCCGTTCCGCGGCGTCGAAAAGCTGGGCGCGAACGTCGCGGAGATGGATCCCGGTGGGCAACTCGAAGGTCCTTTCTGGCCATAGTGGGCACTTGCCCACTATGGTGGGCACATGCCCACTTTACCTCGTCCCGAACCCCATCAGCACCGGACCATGGCGGAGTCGTTCGGCGTCGATCCCGAGCGCTACGACCGCGCCCGCCCGCGCTACCCGGACGAACTGGTGACCGCCGTCCTCACGGCGAGCCCGGGGAACGAAATTCTCGACGTCGGCTGCGGAACCGGCATCGAGGGGCGGCAATTCCACGCCCGCGGCGCCGTGGTGCTCGGCGTGGAGCCGGACGCGCGGATGGCGGAGTTCGCCCGGCGCGGTTTCCCGGTCGAGGTCGCGAAATTCGAGGATTGGGACCCGGCGGGGCGGACGTTCGACACCCTCGTGTCCGGGCAGGCGTGGCATTGGGTTGACCCGGTCGCGGGAGCCGCGAAGGCCGCGCAGGTACTCCGCCCAGGTGGCCGTTTCGCCGCGTTCTGGCACGTCTTCATGCCGCCGGAAGAAATTTCGCACGCGCTGGCGGACGCGTTGCGCCGGGCGATGCCGGATTCGCCGTTCAGCGGCAACTACCTGAAAAATCCCAGCGCCGACGCCTATCAGCCGATGCTCGACAAAGCCGCGGCCGGTTTGGCTGAGACCGGTGCGTTCGCCGAAGCGGAGTACTGGCGCTACGACTGGACGCAGGAGTACAGCCGCGACGAGTGGCTGGACCTGCTCGCCACCCAAGGCGGAGTCACCGTGGCGACGCCGGAGCAGCGCGACCAGGTGCTGGCTGAGGTCGGCACCGCGATCGACGCGCGCGGCGGCCACCTGACGACGAATTACTCGACCGCCATGGTGACCGCCGCCCGCTCGTCTTCGTGACCGCTGGTCACTCCTCCAGCGAAAGCGCCTGGCTCGGGCAGATGTTCACGGCCTCGCGCGCCTTCTCGATCAGTTCGCCGTCCGGAGTGTCGTTGAGGACGATGACCGTGCCGTCGTCCTCGCTCTGGTCGAACAGCGCGGGCTCGGTGAGCACGCACTGGCCGGCGCCGACGCACTTGCCGGTGTCCGCGATGATCTTCATGATGGCCTCTTCCTGGCTTGTGGTGGGAGCACTCTGATCTCTACCAGGTCACCGGCAACTGGTACAGGCCGAAGATCGTGGCGTCCTTCTTCACCGGCAGCTCGTCGGCAGGGAGCGTGCACGTGAGCGTTGGGATGCGGCGGAACAGCGTGTCGAACACGATCTGCAGTTCCATCCGCGCGAGGTTCTGCCCGAGGCACTGGTGCGGGCCGAACCCGAACGCGACGTGGTGGCGCGCGCCGCGTTCGAGGTCGAGCTTTTCCGGGCTCTCGAACACCTCCGGGTCCCAGTTCGCGGCGTAGCCCAGCACGAGCACGCCCTCGCCGGCCTTGATCGTGACGCCGCCGATCTCCACGTCCTCGGTCGCGACCCGCGCGGTCGCGCCTTCGACAATCGTGAAGTAGCGCAACAGTTCCTCGACCGCGAGGAGCGTCTTGCCCGGGTCGGCCTCGATCGTCGCGCGCTGCCCGGGGTTCTCCAGCAGCCCGACGGTGCCGAGCGAAATCATGTTCGCGGTGGTCTCGTGCCCGGCGACCAGCAGCAGGAAGGCGAGCCCGACCATCGCGTCGTGGTCGTACTTGCCTTCCTCGCGGCGCTTGACGATCTGCCTGCCGAGGAGGTCGTCGGCCGGGTCCTTTTCCTTCGCCGCGACGAGATCGCTGAGGTATCCGCGCAGCTCCTCGGACGCCTGCTTGCGATCGTCGACGCTGGTGCTGCGGCGGATGAGCGCCATGGTGCGCTCTTGGAAGTAGTCGTGGTCGGCGTACGGGACGCCGAGCAGTTCGCAGATCACCAGCGACGGCACCGGCAGCGACAGCTTTTCCACCAGGTCAGCGGGTTTCGGTCCGGCGAGCAGGTCGTCGATGAGGCCGTCGACGATCTCCTGGATCCGCGGCCGCATCGCCTCGACCCGCTTCACGGTGAACTCGCCGAGCACCTCCCGGCGGGCCTCGCCGTGCTCGGGCGCGTCCATCCCGATCATGGCCTTTTGCTTGGTATTGGTGAGGATCGCGGCCCCGCCCTCGGCCAGGAACGGGAAATTGGGCAGGAACCGGTCGGAGGAAAACCGGCGGTCGCCGAGGATCTGCCGCGCTTCCTCGTGCCGCGCGGCGACCCAGGCCTGCTTGCCGCCCGGGATCTGCACGCGGTGGAGCGCGCTTTCCTCGCGCATCCGGACGTACTGCTCCGGCTGAGCGAAGGGACAGGTGCGGGCGACCGGCATGCGGAGTTCTTCAGTGGCAGTCATCGTTTCCCCTTCACCAGGTCACCGGGAGGCAGTACAGCCCGAAGACGCCGGAGTCGTGTTTGAACGGCAACTGGTCGACCGGCGCGGCGAGACGCAGCGTCGGGATGCGGCGGAAGAGCGTGTCG
The DNA here is from genome assembly GCF_055633655.1 of Amycolatopsis sp. NPDC114503. Lineage (NCBI taxonomy): Bacteria > Bacillati > Actinomycetota > Actinomycetes > Pseudonocardiales > Pseudonocardiaceae > Amycolatopsis > Amycolatopsis sp. NPDC114503. Next base: position 186,067 of record NZ_JBVKDT010000008.1, read on the forward strand.
AACACGATCTGCAGTTCCATCCGCGCGAGGTTCTGGCCGAGGCACTGGTGCGCGCCGAAGCCGAACGCGACGTGGTGCCTGCCGCCGCGGGTGATGTCGAGCCGCTCGGGCTCGGGGAAGACGTCGGGGTCGAAGTTCGCCGCGTAGCTCAGGCCGAGCACGCCTTCTCCCGCTTTGATGGTAACGCCCGCGATGTCGACGTCCTCGAGCGCGACGCGGGTGGTGGCGAATTCCGCGATGGTGAAGTAGCGCAGCAATTCCTCGACGGCGTCGAGGGTTTTGCCCGGATCCTCCTTGATCGCGGCGAGCGCGTCCGGGTTCTCGAGCAACGCGACGGTGCCGAGCGAGATCATGTTCGCGGTGGTCTCGTGCCCGGCGATGAGCAGCAGGAACGCCAGCGACACGAGGTCGTCGTGGACGTAGTCGCCCTCCTCGCGCTTCTTCGCGATCTGACGGCTGAGCAGATCGTCCGCCGGTGCGGTTTCCTTTGCGGTAACCAGATCGGACAGATAATTCTGCATCGCTTCAACCGACTTGCTGCGTTCTTCAAGCCCTGTTTCGCGGTTGAGGAGCCGCGAGCTGTGCTTCTGGAAGAACTCGTGGTCGGTGTACGGGACGCCGAGCTGTTCGCAGATCACCAGCGACGGCACCGGAAGCGAGAGCGCGGACACCAGGTCGGCGGGCTTGTCGCCGGCCAGCATCGCGTCGATGTGCTGGTCCACGATCTCCTGGATGCGCGGCTGCAACGCCTTCATCCGCTTGACGGTGAACTCGCCGACGACGCTGCGCCGTGCCGGTCCGTGCTCCGGCGCGTCCATCGCGATCAGCGACGGACGCAACTTCGGACGGCGTTGCTGGCCGTCCTTGAACAGGACCGGGAAGCCGGGGTTGAACCGGTCTGAGCTGAACCGCGGGTCGTTCAGCATCGCCCGCAGGTCCTCGTGCCGGTTCAGCACCCAGGCGCGCTGACCGCTGTGTTCGAGTTCGACATAGTGCGCGCGAGCGTCGCGGAAACGGTCGTAGCCCGGCGGCGGCGCGAACGGGCACGTCCGCTTCATCGGGAAAGCGGCCTGTTCCGGCTGGGTGCGGCTGGGCTGGGCGACTTCGGTCATCTGAACCCCCTGTGGTGGGTTTGCCCCGTTACGGAATGAATGTGGAGGATTACATTCCGGTTCAGTGCCCAAGGTACCGAAGTGGAGGATCGCCGTCCACTAGCAACGGGGTGACAATTGCTGTCCGGCCCGGCTGGCCGGCAGGCCCCCCGCAGTTGGCCGGGCATGCGAGAATGCGCGCCAACCGGAAGAGGGAAGGCCGGGTTATGAGTGCAGACCCCGAGACGCCGCTGCGGGCGGACGCGCAACGCAACCGCGACCAGATCATCGCCGCCGCTCGCGTCATTTTCGCCAGCCATGGTCCCGAGGTCCCGATGGAGGAGATCGCGCGCGCGGCAGGCGTCGGCGTGGGCACCCTCTACCGGCGCTTCCCGGACCGCGACGCGCTCATCCGCGCGGTGGCGGTGGACAACTTCGCGGGTGTGCTGGAGAATGCCAAGCGGCTGTCGGTGGAGGCTCCGTCCGCGTGGGAAGCGCTGGTGCAGTTGCTGTACCACGGTGCGGAACTGCAGTTGTCGATGCAGTTGGCCATGGTGTCGCAGCGGGCGCACGAAATTCTGAAGGACGATCCCGAGGTTGCCCACCTGCGCGAAGCGGTGCTGCTCGAGGTCGACCGCCTGGTGGTCCGGGCGCAGGCCGAGGGGGCGTTGCGGAAGGACGTGGGCGCGGGGGACGTCGCGGTGGTTTTCGCGCGCATCGTGCGGCAGTTGCCCGCCCATCGGCTGAAGTCCCCGGAGCTGGCGACCGCCCGCAGCATCGCCATCATGATCGACGGTCTGCGAGCCGGTCCGGCCACTCCGTTGCCCGGGCGTCCGCTCGGCAAGGAAGAATTGATCTGACCCTTTCTTCGGACGCGGCGGGCCGTCCGGGGTTGCTCCGATAGGGGTGATCACACAACGGGCCATCGGGATCCGGGCGGGGACGTCTTATCTCGTGAAAGCCGGTGCGGAGCCGCCGGAAAACGCGAGAGGGGACGAGATCATGAAGAACATCCGCCGAATTGCCATCGCTGTCGCAGTCGCCGGGGGCGCTGCCGCGGTCTTCGCCGGGACGGCCGGAGCCACGACCGCGAGCTCGGACTCGTCGGCGCTTCCGTGCACCGCGAACCAGTTCAGCACCAAGCTCGTCTACGGCGGGGCCGGCGCGGGCCAGCGTCAGGCTGCGCTGCAGTTCACCGCGAACGAGGGCGAGCGGTGCGTCCTGTCCGGCCGGGCCGACGTCAACCTGGTCGGCGCGCACGACGTCCTGGTCAACAATGAGGCGCCTGCCGACGCACCGCCGGTGCTGATCGCGAACGGTTCGTCGGCGTACGTGCCGCTGCACTGGACCGCGATCGGGTCCGACGACGAGCAGCAGACGCCGAACGCGGTGACCGTGACCGCTCCGGCGGACTCCAACCCGCACGGCGACCCGATCGACCCGAACGTGACGGTGGACTGGACCTTCGGCGCGGTGGACGCCGGCGCCGACAGCCACACCATCGACGTCGGCGCGCTGACCGCCGGCGAAGCGCCTGCGGCGTAAGGACTATCCGGGCGGGGCTGCGCGGGTGAGGGAATCGAGGACCCGCAGCAGCACCGCCCGGGCGGCGTCGCCCTCGGCCGCGACTGTCCACAGTAGATCCGCGACCTCGTGGTACGGGTCGGCGTCGCTCGCGATGTGCTCGCCCTCCGGGGTTTCGACCATCGCGACGTCGTCGACGACCCAGAAGTCCGCGGTGACCGGATAGGGCAGGACGACGTCCGCGGGGATGATGCCGAAGCGGATGTTCGGGGTGCCGAGCAGCGCGAGCAGCTTGTGCACCTGGGCGATCATCACCTCGTGCGGCGCGTTCGGATAGCGCAGCGCGGCCTCGGAGGTGAGCAGTTCGATGGTCCGGCCGGGTTCGTAGAGGATCTGCTGGCGCTGCATCCGCGCCCGGACCGCCTCGGTGATGTCCTGGGCACCGCCGTGGATCCGGGCGTGGGCGAGCAGCGTATGCCGTGCGTACTCGGGAGTTTGCAGTAATCCGGAGACAATTCGCAGATCGACCGCGCGAATTCGTAGCGCGCGAGCCTCTCTGGCTATGGATTCCTCTTGTCTGGCCCGATGTCCGTCCCGGACTTTGTCTTTCCAGCTGGCGTGCGCGTCGCGGACTCCGACGAGTTGCTCCCGCAGCTGTTCGGCCAGCTCCGGCGGCCCGCCGACGGCGGAGATCCAGGCGTCGAGGTCGTCGTCGCCGACGGTCTGCCTGCCGTTCTCGATTTTGCTGACCTTGGGCGCGTTCCAGCCGATGGCCTTGGCGAAATCCTTTCCAGTCTCGTAGCCCGCGTCGACCCGGAGCCGGCGCAGGCGGTCGCCAAGCTCTGCCCGGCGTTTCTCGAAACTGGTAGGCACTCGCCCTCGCTATCGCATGCGGAATTCCTCGAACCCGATGGCATCTTCCCACACCTGGGGTCGAGTTTCGAGAAATCCTGGGCGACTAGTGCGTCTGAATCGCCGGGAGACCTTGCCTTGGCTGCGCGGGTTCGTCGTGCTCAGGCTTCCTGCGGGAAGAACTTGAGCAGGCCGGCGGGGATTTCGACGGCTGTTTCGGAGTCCGGCATACCGCGTTCGTGCAGCTGCCGCAGCGCCTCCTCGTCGGTGACCCGGTAGCCCTGGACTACGAACGTGCCGCGATTGGTGCGATAAGCGTTGGGGCAGTTGCCGCCCGCGCTGGTGGTTCCGAGGAACTCGAGGGCGAGCGCTTCTTCGGGCTGAGCGGGGTGCAGGGTCATGCGGAGTCCTCCTGACGTGCTGGCGGCGCCTGAACCGGACACGGGGTGTCGAAATTTCCCCAATGACACATGTTGGCAGAGAATTTCGCGAAAGGATAGAGTCGTGGTGCGAAATGTTGCCGCGTCGTGGTCCTGGTTCAGCTGAGTTCGGCCAGCGTCAGCGCCAGCGCGTCGACGAGATGGGAGCGGGTGCCGGAGTAGACGTTGATCTGCAGCCCGCCGGCGCCGTCGGGGCTGACGAAACTCAGCACGCGTCCGCGCCCGGTGAGATCGATCGCGGACAGCGGCGTGCTGTGCGTCCGGCTGCCGTCCGGCCCGCGGACCGCGACGTGCATCAGGTGCACCGCGTCGCGCCGGGCCCGCATCAGGTGCCGCAATTCGTCCGCGCTGGCCGACGATTCGGCGAGCGGATCGGCGGACGCGCTGTCGTAGTAGTCCTTGGGCACCTTGAGCGGCCGGAGTTTCGCGGGATCGCAGCAGGGCAGCAGATCGACCAGGCTGGCGCCGATGTCGCGCGGAGAAACAGGTTCGAGCTGCACGGACCGGTTGTCCGTCACGAGCCGCACCGCCTCCCGCCCGGCCGCCGCGACGAGAATCGCCCCGTTGTCCCCGCGACGGTTGCCGAAATCGCTCCAGGAGTACACCTCGCGCCGGGCCTCGGCGAGAAGTTCGAGAGTGTCGCGCAGCCGCGGGCTGGGCGCGCCGCTCGCCGCGAGGCCGAACCGGGCCAGCAGTCCATACGACTGGATCCGGAGCTTCTCGGAGAACTCGTCGGTCATGAACATCGGCGCGTGCTCGACCACGATGGGCGGGTCGCCGAGTTTCTCGTGGCTCCACACGGCGAGGAACGCCAACCGCGGCATCCGGACCGGTCTCTCGAGGATCGGCATCGTGGCGACCCCCTTAGCCGCCGATGGTCGGAGGGGTCGGAGGCAAGCCGGTGCGGGGGTCGACGGTGCGTTCGCCGTCTTCGTCGGTGAGGGAGAAGGCGGAGTCGGTTTCGAGGCCGTATTTGCGGCGGTGTTCTTTGGAGTCTTCGTCTTTGCCGCGGGTTGGGGTCGCTCCGCCTATGCCTGGCGCGCCTCGGGAACCTTGGGCACCGCTTGTGCCGCGGGAGGTGTTGCTTGCCGCGCGGCCTTCCTCGCCTGCGCCGGTTCCTTTTCCGGTGTCTGGTCGTGCTGGACTGCCCGTTCGGCTGCGGGTTTCGGCGTCCCCGCCAGCCCGGCTGCTTCCGCCTCCGAGATTGCTCGCGTTTCCCCGTCCGCCCTGGACGGGAATTCCGCCGACTGGTCCCGACGTGGTGCCGCTGCTCCCAGGTTCGCCGGTGCGAGGTGTGACGGTGGGCGAATCCCCGGCGGCTGCTGGATCCGGTCTCCATCCGGAGGTCGCGGTCTGATCGCCGGTTCTCGGCCGCGGTGCCACGCTTGGCCCGGGTTTCTCGCCGGACCCTTGCGCTGGGGCGGCTCCCGGCCCGCTTACCGGTGGCGCGGAGGTCGGCGGCGGCCTGTCCGGTGGTGTGGAGGCTGACGGCGGCCTGTCCGGCGGTGCGGAGGCCGGCGGAGGTCCGTCCGGCGGTGCGGAGATCGGCGGAGGCCCGTCCGGCGAGTGCCCAAAGCTGCGAGGTTTCGGGAAATGCGGTGCCGTGTCCGTTCCTTGCCGCGCCTTCATCTGAGAGCCGGCTGTGGTGCTCCGCCCGCCGAAATCGTCGAGCCGTCCGTAGTCGGTTTGCAGCTGCTGGCTGCCCGTGCGGGCGTGCTGGACGTAAGCCTGATAGCGGTCGACGTTCTGCTGGGCTACCGCGTTGTAATGGCTGATCTCCCTCTCCGCGTCGGTCTCCCATGGAGTGGCCCGATCGAGAAAGGTCAGGTGCGGCGGCTTGTCCGGCATCGGCTGCAGGGAGGTTTTCATGGCGTCGAACCCGTGCGCGACGTCGGACAAATTGGCGCCGTTGGTGGTGTAGATCGCCGCGGACACGGACGCGATCTCCGCCAAGGCCCGAATCCGGGTCTGCGCGGCGTCCGCGGCCCGGCCGGTCCAGGCGGATTCCAGGCCGGCGCTCATGCGGGAGACCAGGTCGCTGGCCTCGTGGTGCTGGCTGCTGAGCTGGGCGGCTTGACTGGCACCCTGGTGCCAGACAGAGGTGCCTGGTCCGGTGAGCACCTTCTGAGCCAGCTCAGGAGCAGGTATGGCTTCGGCACCGGCGTCGCCGTGGAGGGCGACGGAGTAGAACTTGCCGAGATCGTCGATATGTTCGCCGACCCAGTGGCCGACGTCCTCGAGAATCTCCACGAAGCCCATCACGAACCCGCCCGTTGCCGAAGATTGGCGATGACCATGTCGGCGACCTTGGCGGTCAGCTCGCACGGGTCGGCTTTTCCCGCTTTGCTGTTGCCGAGGTTCAGCGCTGTATCGACGGTGTAGTCGTCCGCGATCCCCACGCTGACGTCGCAGGAATCATCAACGCCGACACCGGTGTAAATCGAGAACGCGACTGCGGGGAATCCCTGGACCAGCGGAAGCTGCCGCCACGTTGTCGTCTTGGGTCTGGTGTTCTGATAGACCGAGCTCAGGCCCTGGTGAGTGCGGATGTCGTAGAAAACATTCAGCCCGGCACCGGAGTCTGGATGGTCCCACCGGCAGGCTGGCCCGGTGGCCGGGAGGTTTTCGGATTTGGGCGGATTCGTGGCACCGAGGATTTCTTTGAGCTGCCCGGCGGTCAGCGCGTCGTGGCAGGGGTCGCCGGACAAGACCGACGACGGCAGGGGCCGGTCCACCTTCGGTGCTCCTGCGTAGGGCAGGGAAGCCGCCGCTGGCGACGGTGCTGAGGAGGCGGGAATCGCGGGAGCGTTGCCTCCCGAACAGCCCGCGGCGGTAACGACCGTGCCGACGGCGACGAGCAACCACGCTGGCGATCGGCGGTTCATCCGGCGAAACCCGTCGGGTCACCGGTCGCTTTTACCTCGGCCGCCGCGGTTTCATCGGAACTTTCGGTGATCCCGAGCGCTTGCTCCAGCTTCCGGACAAGCTCGTTCGCGTAGCCGCGCATGTGGTCGACATTCGTCAGGCCCGCCCTGAACGCGCCGTCGTCGGAGCCGTTGCCGGTCAAGCGCCTGTTGTAGTCGTTGCTCGCTGGCTCGTCCGCGGGCGGAGTCAGCCTGGCCAGGTACCTCGCGTGGCTCCGCATGTCGTTGAACTGATCGCGAGCCTGTTTGGCCAGGTTGAGCATGCTTCGGGCGTCGTCGCGGCTCATGGTGAAGCCGGGGCCGGGCGGTGCCGCTCCGGTGTCGGTGATGGTGAAGGTGAAGTCCGGCAACCAGTTCTTACCTGCGTCAGCGGCAGGCTGGTCCATGTCCTCGCCCTCCCCAAGACACGGCGGACATTTCGCGCAACGGTCGGTTCGGTGCCTCGCGGCGCTATTCACCGTAACCGATGGGGTGCGATAAGTCGTGGGGGTCGAACGGACTCTCAGGAAATCGGCAACTGATTCGCGAAATTGGGAGAATGCGACTGCGAGGAGGCGAAGCAGCTGCGGAAATCTTTGTGCGAAAAAACGGCGATACGGCTCGCTGGGCGTAGGGCGGTTCACTCTACTCCTTCTTGATCGGCCGCCCAACCTAAGTGCAGAGTCTGCCCTCCGCGCAATTTTTCGGAACGGTGGTAAACAAAGACCGCCGTTCCGGGGTTAACCGGAACGGCGGTCTGGGTGAACTCGGATGGGTGTCAGACGCCCATGGGGTGCCAGACGGTCTTTGCCTCCAGGTAGCGCCGAAGGCGGGACAGGTCCGGCTCGGCGGTCCAGTCCGGTTCGGCGTCGGGGACGGACAGGACTCGTTTCACGGTCCCGGCGGCCTCCTGGGCCAGGGCGACGCGGTCCTCGGGCGTGGCACCGGTCGGGTCGAGGGCGTTGACGTCTCCGTGGGAGGCCAGCCACGGGCCCAGTTCCGCGGCTCGGCCGGTGAGGATGTTGGCGGTGCCGCCGGGGACGTCGGAGGTGGCCAGGACCTCGGACAGCGTGATGGCGGGCAGGGGGCGGTCCGCGCTGGAGACCAGGACTGCTGTCGAGCCGGTGGCCAGGACGGGGGCCAGGACCGTCACCAGGCCCAGCAGGGACGACTCTTGCGGCGCCAGGACGCCGACGACCCCAGTGGGTTCTGGTGTGGTGAAAGAGAAGTACGGGCCGGCTACCGGGTTGGCGGCGCCCAGGACCGACGCGATCTTGTCGGTCCAGCCCGCGTACCAGACCCAGCGGTCGATGGCGGCGTCCACAAGGGACTCGGCCTTTTTCGCGGCGACGCCTTCGCTCGCGGCTACCTCGGCGGCGAACTGGGCGCGGCGGCCTTCCATGACCTCGGCGACCCGGTAGAGAACCTGGCCGCGGTTGTATGCAGTTGCCGACGACCAACCTGGGAACGCCTTGCGGGCGGCGGACACCGCGTCGCGCAGATCCTTGCGCGACGCGTGGGCCGCGTTGGCCAGGAAGGCGCCCTTGGAATCGGTGACGGGATAAACCCGGCCCGATTCCGAACGCGGGAATTTTCCGCCGATATAGAGTTTGTAGGTTTTCGCCACCGAAATTCGGTCAGACATTGAGGTAGGCCTCCAAACCGGTGCGTCCGCCTTCGCGGCCGAAACCGGACTCCTGGTAGCCGCCGAACGGGGCGGCGGGGTCGAAGCGGTTGAACGTGTTGGCCCAGACAACGCCTGCCCGGAGCTGGTTCGCCATCCACAGAATGCGCGAACCCTTCTCGGTCCAGATGCCCGCGGACAGCCCGTACGGCGTGTTGTTCGCCTTCGCCACGGCCTCTTCGGGGGTGCGGAAGGTGAGGACCGACAGCACGGGCCCGAAGATCTCCTCCCGCGCGATTCGCATCGACTGGTGGACTTCGGAGAACACCGTCGGCGCGAAGAAGAAACCGCGGTCCGGCACCGGGCACGGGCTGGTCCAGCGCTGCGCGCCTTCCGCGTCGCCGGATTCGACCAGGCCGCGGATTTTCGCCAGCTGCTCGGCCGAGTTGATGGCGCCGACGTCGGTGTTCTTGTCCAGCGGGTCGCCGAGACGCAGCGTCGAAACCCGGTAGCGGAGTTTCTCCATTACCTCTTCGGCAACCGACTCCTGCACCAGCAGCCGCGAGCCCGCGCAGCAGACGTGGCCCTGGTTGAAGAAGATCCCGTTGACGATCCCCTCCACCGCCTGGTCCAGCGGGGCGTCGTCGAACACCACGTTCGCCGCCTTGCCGCCGAGTTCCAGGGTCAGCTTCTTGCGGGTGCCCGCCACGGTGCGCTGGATCAGCTTGCCGACCTCGGTCGAGCCGGTGAACGCGATCTTGTCGACGTCCGGATGCTCCACAATGGACGCTCCGATGTCGCCGGCTCCCGGCAGGATGTTCACCACGCCCGGCGGCAGCTCCGCCTGCTGGCAGATCTCGGCGAACACCAGCGCGGTCAGCGGCGTGGTCTCGGCGGGCTTGAGCACCACCGTGTTGCCGGTGGCCAGCGCCGGCGCGATCTTCCACGCCAGCATCAGCAGCGGGAAGTTCCACGGGATCACCTGGCCCGCGACGCCGAGCGGCTTCGGGTCCGGGCCGTAGCCCGCGTATCCGAGCTTGTCCGCCCAGCCCGCGTGGTAGAAGAAATGCGCGGCCGCGGTGGGCACGTCGGAATCGCGCGACTCCTTGATCGGCTTCCCGTTGTCCAGCGTCTCCAGCACCGCCAGCTCGCGGGAGCGTTCCTGGATCAGCCGCGCGATGCGGAACAGGTACTTCGCCCGTTCCGTGCCGGGCATTTTCGACCAGACCGACGTGTACGCCTTGCGCGCGGCCTTGACCGCGGTGTCTACATCGGACACTGACGCGGTGCCGACCTCGGCGAGGGTCTCCTCGGTGGCGGGGTTGATCGTCTTCAGCGGTTCGCCCGAGCCGTCGACGAATTCGCCGTTGACGAACGGCTTGTAGTGCTCTTTCAGATTGGCCAGAGCGCGCGATTCCGGCGCGGGCGCGTATTCGAAGATGCCCATGTCAGTCCACCGTCACGTAGTCAGGGCCGCTGTAGTGGCCGTCCACCTGGGTGCGCCGCTGCAGCAGCAGGTCGTTGAGCAGGCTCGACGCGCCGAATCGGAACAGGTCCGGCGTGAGCCACTGCTCGCCCGCGACCTCGTGCACGGCGACGAGGTATTTGATCGCGTCCTTCGTCGTCCGGATCCCGCCCGCGGGCTTGACGCCGCGCAGTTCGCCGGTGCGCTCGTGCCAGTCGTGCACCGCCTGCAGCATCACGTGCGTGACCGGCAGCGTCGCGGCGGGCGACACCTTGCCGGTGGACGTCTTGATGAAGTCCCCGCCCGCCAGCAGCGCGAGCCAGGACGCGCGGCGCACGTTGTCGTACGTCGCCAGCTCGCCCGTTTCGAGGATCACCTTCAGGTGCGCCGAGCCGCAGGCCTCTTTCACGGCGCGGATCTCGGTGAACACCTCCAGGTAGCGGCCTTCGAGGAAGGCGCCGCGGTCGATCACCATGTCGACCTCGTCCGCGCCGGCCTCGACGGCCATCCGGGTGTCGGCCAGCTTGACCTCGCGGCTCGTGCGGCCCGCCGGGAAGCCGGTGGCGACGCTCGCCACCCGCACCCCGCTGCCCGCGAGCGCTTCGACGGCCGTCTCCACCAGGTCCGGGTACACGCACACGGCCGCGACGCGCGGGCAGTCCTGCCGCTCGGGGTCCGGCCGCATCGCCTTGGCGGCGAGGCCGCGGACCTTGCCGCGCGTGTCGGCTCCCTCGAGCGTGGTCAGGTCGACCATCGACACCGCGGTGTCGATCGCCCACCGCTTGGCTTCCTTCTTGATGCTCCGGGTCGCGAGCCCCGCCGCGCGCTGCTCGACGCCGACCTGGTCGACACCGGGCAGCCCGTGCAGGAACCGCCGCAGGCTCGCTTCGTCGCGAGTGACGTCCGTCAGCGGCGACGGGGTGTCCGGTGCCGCTGCCGGGCTGGTGGTAGCTGTCATACCGCTGAGTGTAGGTGCGCGACAGCAGGCGCCGGAGCGCTCACCGGAATCTGTGGACAGCTGGTCACGGGCTTGCGGTTGTCCACAGCCGCGGGCCGGGGGCGGCGGTTTTTGTCGGTGCTGTGTGCAGTCGGGTTCAGGACTCGATCTGCGGCGAGTGCACGTCCTTGGCCGGCTTGCGGTAGACCACGACGCCGCCCCAGAAGCCGAGGCCGTTGATCGTCACGGTCGGGGCGGTCGGCGGCGCCGGCGGCGCGCCGGACTTGTCCTCCAGCAGGAACGCGCCCATGAAGCCGATGCCGGTGACGTTCACGTTGATGTCGTCGGGGACGGTGATCTCGATCCCGCCCATGATCGCGACGGCGGTGATCGTGCAGGATTTCTCCGCGAAGCGGGCGCTGCGCAGGTCGATCTCGGCGCCGCCCCAGAACGCGAAAGTCGTGTGCTGCTGCGGCAGAACCCAGCTGCCCTTGCGCACGGCCCCGGACATCACGCCGATCGACACGGCCGAGCCGGGATGCCCGCCGACGCGGTTGTCCGGCAGCCCGAGCGCGCGCGAGGGGGCGGGCTGCAGCGCGGCCGAAGCGGTGGTGGCGACCGCGGCGCTGCCGGGCAGGTCCGCGGTCACCGGTTTCAGATCGGCGAACGTTTTCGCGGAGTAGACGCTGGAGAGCCGCTCTTCGAGCTCGTTGATCGTGATGCGGCCTTCGGACAGCGCCTGGTGCAGCACCTGCGCGACCTGCTCCCGATCAGCGTCCGAGACGCGCATCTGGTCCGGGCCCGGCGTGGCTGGGTCTTCACTCACCTGGGGCAGCCTAGCCCTGTCGAGACTGGCTCGGGTCCGTCTAACGGTGGATAGGGGGATCATGGGGTGATGGATTCTGCGTTGGTGGGGACTCTCGTGCTTCCGGACGGGGCTCGGTTGCGGGCGCGTGGGCTGGGGAAGCCGAAGCCGGAGGGGCCGGAGCCGGAGTTCGGGTTGTATTTGGGGTCGCGGCGGATGCGGGGGAAGTACGACTCGTCGTTGAGCTGGGAGCGTCGGTGGGTGTTGTGGCCGGACTTTCTGTTGCCTCGGGATTGGGAGGGGGCTCGGGGGGAGATTCTGGGGTTGCATGCTCGGGCGGTTGCTGGGGAGGCGGTGGAGGTGGCTTGTCTTGGTGGGGTGGGGCGGACTGGGACTGTGTTGGCTTGTCTCGTGACTGTGGGTGGGGTGGGGGCTGAGGAGGCTGTGGCTTGGGTTCGGAGGGAGCATCATCCGAGGGCGGTGGAGACGCCTTGGCAGCGGCGGTGGGTTCGGTGGTTTGCTGAGTCTCGGTAGGGGGCGGCTCGTCGCCTGGCGGCGACGTTGCGCCCGGTCGGTTGCGTGGGGCACCCCGAAGCCAAGTGTGCTGACGGTTCGGGGGTGCTTGTCAAGGCGGGAAAGATGCCTTGACAAGCACCCCCGAACCGCAGGGAGGCTTCGTATCGGGGTGCGGGGGAGGGGCTGGGTGCCTCGCGGTTTGGGTGCGCGGGGGAGGGGCTGGGTGCCTCGATGGTTTGGGTGCGCGGGGTGCGGGTCGGGCTGGGTGCCTCGATAGTGAGTGCATCGGCCGCGAGTTGGTGGGTGGGCTGTGAAGGGCTCCTTGAGGGAATCTGATTCCGTGAAGGGGTCCCTCACGACCTGGCGGTGGTCGTGAGGGGAACCCTGGGGGAATCAGGGGCTGTGAGGGTGGCCCTCACGGAAGTAATCGGGCCCACGAAAGGTGTGGGGAATGAGTGGCGGTCCCGCACTCGACAGCTAAGTTGTCGGCATGGATGTGCATGTCGTCGATCACCCGCTGGCCAAGGCTCGTCTTTCGACCATGCGGGACGCTCGGACGGACAGTGCTGCGTTCCGGGCCGCGCTGCATGAGTTGACTGTCATGCTCGTCTATGAAGCCACGCGGGATGCGCCGGTGCGGACTGAGCGCATCCACACTCCTGTCGCGCGCACTGATGCGTATCGGCTGGCCAGTCCGCCGTTGCTCGTGCCGGTGTTGCGGGCTGGGCTGGGGATGGCTGATCAGGCGCACAAGCTCATTCCGGACGCCCAGATGGGGTTCGTCGGGCTCGCTCGCGACGAGGAGACGCTCAAGCCGACTCCGTATCTCGAGTCGCTGCCCGAATCGCTCGCGGACCGGCCGGTGCTGGTGCTTGATCCGATGCTCGCGACTGGTGGGTCGATGGAGTACACGATCCGGCTGCTGACCGATCGTGGGGCTACTGACGTCACCGCGATTTGTGCGCTCGCCGCGCCGGAGGGGCTCGCGCATCTCGAACAGACTGGGCTGCCGGTTCGGGTGGTCACCTCGAGCATTGACGAGCGGCTCAACGACTCCGGGTTCATCGTGCCGGGGCTGGGCGACGCGGGGGATCGGCAGTACGGCGCTAGGTGAGCCAGCCGGAAGCGTTGGCGTGTAAGGCTTTCTCATACGCGTCGGAAACGCTGAAGCCGTCGGGCAGGCGGCCGGACAGTTCCAGCGAGACCAAGCCGTGCACGAAACCCCACAGGCTGACGGTGATCAGTTCCGGCGCGACGTCCTGGAACTGGCCGGACGCCACGGCGGCGTGGACCACTCCCGTCAGCGGGGCGAGGGTGGCTTGGGCGACTTCGTCGGCTTCGGCGTTCGGTTCGAAGCCTGGGACGGAGCGGCTGAACATGATCGCGTACAGGTGCGGGTCGGCCAGGGCGCTTTCGCGGTAGGCGATGCCTAGCCGCACGAGGTCGGTTACTGCGTCGCCGGACAGGGGGACCGTCGCCAGGCGGGCGCCGAAGCGGCGGAAGCCTTCGACGTACAGTGCGTTCACCAGGTCCGGTTTGCTGCCGAACAGCGAGTACACCGCGGTGGTCGACGTGCCGGAGTCGGCGGCCAGTTTTCGCAAGGACAACGCCTTGGGGCCGTCCGCGGAGATCAGCTCGCCCGCCCGGTCCAGGAGCTTCAGCCGGAGGGTTTCGTCGTGGGTACGGGGGCGAGGCATGTACCCAGCGTAACGCAACAACGTTATAAAACGCGACTGTGACCGTCGTTTTAAGATTTGACCTGGAGTGCACTCCAGGTCGTACTGTCAAGCGCATGAGCTACTCGATAGCGGAAGCCGCACGACGTAGCGGCCTGTCGATCGACACCCTCAGGTACTACGAACGGATCAAGCTTCTCGAACCGCCCGCTCGCGATTCGGCGGGGCGGCGCGCCTACTCCGACGAGGACCTGAACTGGCTCGGCTTCCTCACGAAGCTGCGGCTCACCGGGATGCCGATCAAGAGCATGCGCGAGTACGCCTCGCTGCGCAGGCATGGGGTCGCCAGCGCGGGACGCCGCAAGGCGATCCTCGTGGAGCAGCGGCAGTCGGTCGCCGACCGGATCGCCGAGCTGCAGGGTTGTCTCGACATTTTGGACTACAAGATCGCCAACTACGAGCAAATCGAGCGCAAGGCCTTCGGCGTCGCGCCCGAAATGGAGGGAATTTCCGCGTGATCGGTACGAGGAAGCTCGGCGCGCTGGAGGTCGGGGCACAGGGGCTCGGCTGCATGGGGATGAGCTCGGCCTACGGGGTGCGCGTCAACGACGGCGAGTCCGTCGCCACGGTGCACCGGGCGCTGGAACTGGGGGTGACCCTGCTCGACACAGCCAACGTGTACGGCGCGGGGGAGAACGAGAAGCTCGTCGGCAAGGCGATCGCGGACCGTCGCGACAAGGTGGTTCTCGCGACGAAGTTCGGCATCGTGCACACCGACGCGGGCATGACCGCGCGCGGTGACGCCGCGTATGTGAAGCAGTGCTGCGACGAATCGCTGCAGCGGCTGGGGATCGACCACATCGACCTCTACTACCAGCACCGCGTCGACCCGAATGTCCCGATCGAGGAGACCTGGGGCGCGCTTGGTGAGCTGGTCGAGGCCGGGAAGATCCGCTACGCCGGGATTTCCGAGGCGGGGGCGGAGACGATCCGGCGGGCGCACGCGGTGCATCCGGTCACCGCATTGCAGAGCGAATGGTCGCTGTGGACGCGGGGGATCGAAGACGAAATCCTCGGTACTTGCCGGGAACTGGGTATCGGAATCGTGCCGTTCTCGCCGCTGGGCCGCGGGTTCCTGACCGGCGCGGTCACGTCGGTGCAGGAGCTGCCCGAGGGCGACATGCGCCGTGGCCTGCCGCGGTTCGCCGAGGACAACCTCGCGCGCAACATGGCGATCGTTGAGGCGCTGCGTGCGCTGGCCGCGGCCAAGGGCGTCACGGCGGGGCAGCTGGCGCTCGCCTGGGTGCAGGCCAAGGGGGCCGACGTCGTGCCGATTCCGGGCACGAAGCGGCGGAAGTACCTGGAAGAGAACGTCGGCGCGGCCGAGCTGGAACTGTCCGAAGAGGACATCGCGGCGATCGAGAAGGCCGCTCCGGCCGAGGCGATCGCGGGTGCGCGGTATCCGGAGGCGCTCGCGCGCGTCACCGGCAAGTAGCAGCTGAAGCCGGGGCCTCCCGCCCCGCAGTAGTCCGTGAAGGGCCCCTTGAGGGAATCTGATTCCCCAAGGGGCCCTCCGCATCGCGGACCGCGCGGTCGGCGTCCCAGGGACCGGGTACGTTCTGAGGGATTTCTGAGATCTTCCGACCACTCTGATCGCCGTCAGATCAAGGCGACGCGGGAGGTCGGTTTCATGGCGGACGTGCTGGACTACCTGGTGGTCGGAGCCGGGCCGGCGGGATTGCAGCTCGGGCGGCAGCTGGGCGGGGCCGGGCGCAGCTACCTGGTCCTGGAACGCGGGTCCGTGCCCGCCGCGTTCTTCACGCGCTTTCCACGGCACCGCACGCTCATCTCGGTCAACAAGAAGTACACCGGCTGGACCGACCCCGAGCTGAACCTCCGGGTCGACTGGAACTCGCTGCTCGACGACGGGCCCGACCCGCTCGTCTTCACCGATTACAGCGCCGAGATGTTCCCGCCGGCGGAGGCGTTCCTCCGCTACACCGCCGATTACGCGGCGAAACACGACCTCAAAATTCGCTACGACACCGAGGTTACGCGAATTTCGCGTGCGGACGACGTCTTCACGGTCACCGCTGCCGACGGAGAAAAGTTCAGTGCGCGGCGGCTGATCATGGCGACCGGCGTAACCAAGCCGTATATCCCGGATGTGCCGGGCATGGAGCTGGTCGACCAGTACGCCGACTACGACACCGACCCGGAGCAATTCATCAACCAGCGCGTTCTCGTGCTGGGCAAGGGAAACTCCGCGTTCGAGACAGCCGACAGCATCAACGCCTACGCGGCGGTGCTGCATGTCGCCGGTCCGCGGCCGGTGAAACTCGCGTGGCGCACGCACTTCGTCGGACACCTCCGCGCGTTCAACGCCGGTGTGCTCGACATGTACCAACTCAAGCTGCAGCACGCGATTCTCGACGGTGACGTCCGCGAGATCACCAAGGACGACGACGGCTACCACGTCAAGTTCGCCTTCGCGCGTGCCAACGAGCTGGTCAAAGAAATTCGCTACGACCGGGTCATCGCGGCGACCGGATTCCGGTTCGACGCTTCGATGTTCGACGAGGGCTGCCGTCCGGAGATGACGATCAACGACCGGTTCCCGGCGCAGACCTCGTCGTGGGAATCGGTGAATGTTCCGGGGCTGTACTTCGCCGGGACGATCACCCAGGTCCGCGATTTCAAAAAGGCCACCAGCGCGTTCATCCACGGCTACCGCTACGGTGTGCGTGCGCTTTCCAAGGTCCTCGACGAGCGCTACCACGACACCGAATGGCCGAGCACGGCGGTGGCCGGCAAAACCAGCGAACTGGTCGACGCGGTTATCCAGCGGATCAACCGTACTTCCGCGCTGTACCAACAGTTCGGATTTCTCGCCGACGTGCTCGTGGTCGACGGCGACAAGGCTCGCTATTACGAGGAAATCCCAGTCGATCGGTTCAAGGACACCGCACTGGGGGAGAGCGCCAACGCGTTCGTGATCACCCTCGACTACGGGCCGGACCACGACAAGATCGATCCGTTCGACTTCACCGTCACGCGGGCGAGCCAGGACGTCGCGAACGATTCCGGCGAAGGCCATTACCTGCATCCCATCGTCCGGCATTACCAGGGCGGCGAATTGGTCGCGACGCACCACGTCACCGAGAACCTCGAAAACGAGTGGAACCGGCCGGTGCACGTGGACGCGTTGACGGCCTTCTTCACCAAGCAGCTCTGACATGCGCACGATCGCGGAGCTGGAATCCATCGCGCGGGAACGGATGGAACCAGCGCACTACGACTATTACGCCGGTGGTGCGGGCGAGGAAGCCACCTTGCGCGCCAACGAAGAAGAGTTCCGCCGCCGGGTGCTTGTGCCACGAGTGCTGCGCGGAGTCGGCAACCGCGACCTGACGGCGGAAGTCGCCGGGTCGCCGATGTCGATGCCGATTTTGGTGTGCCCGACGGCTTTCCACCGTCTCGCGCATTCGGACGGGGAACTCGCGACCGCGCAAGCCACAGCGGAGGCAGGCACCGTCTTCGTGTGCAGCATGGCCTCAACGACGGCTGTCGAGGACGTCGCCAAGGTCGCTGACGTGCTGTGGTTCCAGCTGTATTCGCAATCAGACCGGGAGTTCACCGAAGCGGTCGTCAGCCGGGCAGTGAATGCGGGAGCGCGGGCGTTGGTGGTGACGGTCGATTCCGCGGTGCGCGGACGGCGGGAACGCGACCACCGCAACGCTTTCCTCGATCTCCCGCCGGGGCTGGCCGCCGAGAACATGCGCGACGCCACCGGTCGCGTGCGGGACATCGAGATGCCCGTCGACCTGACCTGGGACGATCTCGGCTGGTTGCGCGAAATCGCGAAAATTCCGATCTTGCTCAAGGGCGTGGTGCACCCGGAGGACGCCCGTCGTGCGGTGGCAGCCGGAATCGACGGGATTTTCGTGTCCAACCACGGCGGACGGCAACTCGACGGCGCAATTTCGAGCCTGGCCGCCCTGCCGGAAATCGTGTCCGTTGTGGACGGTCAAGTGCCGCTGATCCTCGACGGCGGCGTGCGAAGCGGCGCGGACGTCGTCAAGGCGCTCGCCCTCGGCGCGGACGTGGTCGGTGTGGGCAGGCCGGTGCTGTGGGGGCTCGCTGCGGCGGGGCAGGAAGGGGTCGCCGAAGTGCTGGAACGGTTGCGCGAGGAGACGGACACCGCACTCGGGCTGTGCGGGGCGCGGACCCCGGGCGAGCTGACCGCGGACCTCGTCCGATGAAACGCCTCGTGCTCGCCGGTGCCGCGGGGGCCGCGGGGCTGATCGCGACCAGCCCGAGGTGGCTGCCGGGCCGGGTGGTCGCGATGCGGAACCGGATTTTCGCGCTGGTCAACGGGGACGAGGGCTACCAGGTGCCGGTCGAGGACTTCCGCCGGGTGTACGCCGATCCGGCGGCCGACGGACGCAGCGAGGGCGCCGCGCTGTCCGACCTGTTCTGGTACTGGCTCGCGCCCGGACCGCAGGTGCACCAGGAACATCTGGAGCCGGGCCCGCGGTACGACGAGGTCGCCAAAACCACCCGGAACATCCTGGTCAAGTCCAAGGCCGAATCGCAGGCGCTGACCGAACGGGTCGCCGCGCGCGTGCTCGACCGGATCGAAACCGGGCCGGGACGGCTGCTCCGGCTGCGCGACGAGATGATGCCGGTCTGGGCCGAGCTGTACTACGAGCTGGTGTTCGGGGAGGAGTGCCCGCCGGAAGCCCGGGACCTGATCGTCGGGCACGCCGATGACGTCGTGTCCGCGCTGAAGTGCGTACGCCCGCGCAACATGCGCCGTCGCGCCCGGCTCACTGAGTACCTGCGCCGCCGGCTCGACGACGTGCCGCATCCGCTGCCGAGCCGGCTCACCCGCGAGGAGCGGGTGTTCTACCTGCAGGGCACGTTTTTCAACACCGCGGTCGTGCAGATGTCCGAGGCGATGGCGCACCTGCTGATGGTGCTCGCCGAACATCCGCAGGTGCAGCGCAGGCTCGCGGAAAACCCGGACGACGACGAGTATTTCGACCGCGTGCTGGACGAATGCCTGCGCACCTACCCGCTGTTCGGCATCGCGCACCGCATCACCACCGGCGACATCGAACTGGCCGACCGGACCATCGACGCGGGGACCGTGCTGCTGTTCAGCTACCCGGAGTTCCATCACGCCGGAGTGGACCGTCCGGAGGAATTCGACCCGGAGCGCGGTTGCCCCGCGCACCAGCAGAGAAATTTCTTGCCGTTCGGCGTCGCGCAGAACCGGCCGTGCCCGGCGCGGGGCCTCGCCCCGGTGACGATGCGCGTGGTGACCAGGGAATTCCTGCGCCGGTTCGCCGTCACCACGAGCGCCGCGCACACCCGCTCGATCCCCAACCGCGGACCGGTTTTCGCCACCCCGCGCGGATCGCGGCGAAATCCCCGCTCCGCATTGGCCTATCTGGCGGTACGCGATCGCTGGGAAGACGTGTGGCGCAGCCTCGCGCAACTGGTGTTCGGCACCTACATGGTGCTTGACGCACGCCGGCTTCGGTTGTGCACCAAACACTTCCAGGGAGGAAACCGATGAGTGCCGTAGAAGCCGCACCCGCGTTTTTCCTGGCAGCGGTCGTGATCCTGGTGGCCTGCCGGGCGGTGAACGCGCTTGCCGTACGGCTCGGGCAGCCGCCGGTCGTGGGCGAGATGGTCACCGGCGTGTTGCTGGGCCCGTCGCTGCTCGGACTCCTGTTGCCGGGCGTGCAGGAATGGCTGTTTCCGGACTCGGTGCGCACGCTGCTCTACCTCGGCGGCCAGATCGGGCTGGTCATCTACATGTTCGGCGCGGGCTACGAATTTCGACTGAGCGCCCTGAAGGAAGGGAGGAAAACCGTCGCGGCGGTTTCCGCCGCGGGCACAGTCGTGCCGCTCGCGCTCGGCGTGGGGGTGAGCGTGCTCGGCGCGAACTGGGCCGGGATCCTGAAACCCGGGGTGTCGCCGGTGGTTTCGGCGGCGTTCGTCGCGGTGGCGCTCGCCATCACCGCGTTCCCGATGATGGCCCGGATCATCACCGAACGCGGCTTGGGCAACACCCGGTTCGGCTCGCTCGCGCTGGCCTGCGGCGCCCTCGACGACGTCCTCGCCTGGATCCTGCTGGCCGTCGTCCTCGGCATGCACGCCGGTACGGCCGGTCCGATCGCGATGGCCATCGGCGGCGGAGTGCTGTTCGTCCTGCTGGTGTGGCTGGTGGTCCGCCGGATCGTGGCGCGGGTGATGGACAACCCGCGCGCGCCCGTGGATCAGCGGATGCTCGTCACCGCCATGTTCCTGTTCGGCGCCGCGTGGTTCACCGACGTCATCGGCCTGTACGCGGTGTTCGGCGCGTTCATGCTCGGCTTGGTGTTCCCTCGCGGCGAAGCGTCCGACGCGGTGCTCGCGCGGATCATGCCGGTCGGCCGGGTCGTCTTCCTGCCGCTGTTCTTCACCTATTCCGGCCTCAACACGCGATTCGCGCTGCTCGCCGACCCGAAGCTGCTGCTGTTCGCGGTGGTCTGCATCGCGGTCGCGGTGGTCGGCAAACTCGGCGCCTCGTGGGGCGCGGCCCGGCTGACCGGCGAACCGCAACCGGTCGCGCTGCGGATCGGCGTGCTGGTGAACGCGCGCGGATTGATGCAATTGGTGGCATTGAACGTTGGGCTGTCCGCCGGAATCGTTTCGCCCGCTCTGTTCACCGTGCTGGTGCTCGTCGCGCTCGTCACCACGATCATGACCTCGCCGGTGCTCGGCTGGCTCGACAAACGCGACGCCCGCCGGTACGCCGACGGAGAAATGCCCGAATTTCTCCTGACTGGGCGCAGCTAGCCGATTGCCTACGAAAGTCGAGGGTCGGATGGCCGGATCACTGCGAGTATGGACCTGTGCACGATGAGGCAAAGACCCCGGCGGCTTCCCGGGTGCTCCTGGTCGAGGACGATCGCGATCTCGCCGGGATGCTCGTCGAATTGCTCGCCGGAGAAGGTTACGAGACCGAAGTGGCCCACGACGGACAGCGCGGCCTGCACCTCGGGCTCACCGGAAGGCACGCGGTGGTGATTCTCGACCGGCGGCTGCCGGTGGTCGACGGCCTCTCGGTGCTGGCCCAGCTGCGCCGCCGGGCGGTGCCCGCGCGCGTGCTGGTGCTGTCCGCGCTGGGCGAGCTGGCCGACCGGGTGCACGGCCTCGACACCGGGGCCGACGACTACCTGGTGAAACCGTTCGAGACCGACGAGCTGCTCGCCCGGGTGCGCGCGTTGTGCCGTCGCGACGCGGAGCACGCCGAGTCCCTTCCGCTCGGCGCGGCGGCGCTGGACCTGCAGCGGCACGAGGTCGTACTGCCGCGCGGCGAGCGGGTGACGCTGTCCGGACGCGAGTTCGAACTGTTGCGCACGCTCGCCCAGCGGCCCAAAGCAATCCACCCGCGGGCGTCCCTGCGCGCGGGAGTGTTCACCGAATCCGCCGCGGAGTCCATTGTGGACACCTATGTCTACTACCTGCGGCGGAAACTGGGGCGAGGCGTGGTGAAGACGGTGCACGGCCTTGGCTACCAGATCGGGGCGGTGTGACCACCGTCGTCGCCCCGGAGGCGCGGGCGCTGCGGCGCGCGCGGCGGACCATCGCGGGCCAGATCGCCGTGGTGATCACGATAGTCGTGCTCGCCGCGGGCGTGATCGCGTACTGGGTGCTGCTGCGCGGACAGTCCGCGGAGACCGAGCGGCAGCTGGAATTCGCTTTGGGACACGGGCTTTCCGCGACCCCGCCCGGATGCACCTACCTGGTGACGCCCCAGGGGCACGCGCCTGCCGGGCGGCTGCCGTTCACGCCCCCGCCGGTGCCGCAAGTGCCGCACAACGGTGACGTGGTGACGGAAGAACGCGTGCTCGACGGTGCGACGTACACCATCCGCACGGTGAATCGCGGCGGTGAAATCTGGCAGGCGTACTTCAACGAGCATTACCTGATATCTGACCGCGAACATCTGTTGTTAGGGCTCGGGATGGCCGAGCTGGTGGTGCTGATCGCGTCGGTGATCAGCGGATACCTGCTGGCCGGGCGCGCGATTCGGCCGCTGGGCGAGGCATTGCGCCGGCAACGGACGTTCGTCGCCGACGCTTCCCACGAGCTGCGTGCGCCGTTGACCCGGTTGCACACCCGCACGCAGCTCCTCGCCCGGCGCGGCGGCGCGGGGCCGGACGAGTTGCAAGCCCTGGTCGCGGGCACCCGCGAACTGGGTGCGGTGGTCGACGATCTGCTGTTGTCCGCGCAGGCCTGTGCCGAGCGACCGCAGCTGGAGCCGGTACAGCTGGCGGTGCTGGCGGAACAGGCCGTGGCGGCGGAATCGGTCCGCGCGAACGACCGGCAAGTGGACCTCCGGCTGAGTCGTTCGCCGGGGCTGGAGGACGTGGTGCCGGGCGTGCCGACGGCGTTGCGGCGGGTGCTGTCCGCGTTGCTGGACAACGCGATCGGACACACGCCGCCGGGCGGATCGATCGAGGTGATTCTCGCCAACCCGGACGCCCGGCACGTCGAACTGCGCGTGTGCGACACCGGAACCGGCTTCCCGCAGCATGAAGCAGAGCGGCTTTTCGAACGTTTCGCCCACGGCGCGCACGGCGAGGGGCGACGGTTCGGGTTGGGACTGGCGTTGGTGCAGGAAGTCGTGACGGGACACGGCGGGACCATTGCCGCGTTCGGAAAGCCTGGTGTCGGCGCGACGTTCACGTTGCGCTTCCTACGGGCTTGAGCTTTCGCGCCTGGAATTTCTTGTACAGGAAGAAATAGAGCTTGATGTACTGTCCGACCAGGACGGCGTTGATGATCGTTCCCTCCCGGATGAAATGCGGTCCGCCGAGGAAGATCAGCCCGATGCCCGCCGAAATCGCCAGCAGCGTGCAGTCGAAGACGGTCTTGATGTTTCCCCACTTGCGGCCGGTCTTCTTCTGCAGCGTGTTGACGAACAGGTCGATCGGCATCAGCACCAGATTGGCGCGGATCATCAGGAAGAGCCCGAACGCCAGCATCGCGTCGGCGAGGAACAGCAGCGCGAGATTGGCCGCATAAGGCCCGAGCGAGATCCACTTCGTCGCCATCAGGTTGAAGTCGAGCAGTGCGGCCAGAATCAGCGCCGGTACCAGCGAGAACAGGTTCTGGAGTTTGAACGCCCTTGGCAGCACCAGGAAAGTCAGGGCGAGCATGAGCACTTCGAGCATGAGATTGAACGTGCCCTGGCTGAGCGGCGGGAGCACGAGCGTCATCGTGCGGGTCAGGCTGCTTTGCGGGGAGATGCCGATCCCGGCCCGGATGGCCAGGCCGAGACCGAGCGTCAGCAAGTAGATGCCGGCAACGTAGGTGATCCAGCGCCGGACCACGTTTCCGTTGTCGATTACTCCCGCGTCTTTGTCGTAAGGCACGACCGCGACCTCCTCGTTGAGGGTTACTTCATGAATCCGAAACGGTCGAGCGAGATGAACAGGGTCAGGAGTTTGTTGACGACGGGCTCGCCTTCGTTGCGGTTGCCCAGTTTCTCGAGTGCGGCGTCGACGGAACGGGTCGCGTCGACGAGCTCGGCGAGGTTCATGTCGGCCATCACGCCGTAGAACTCCAGCGGCAGGCAGGCTTTCGTCTCGCCGTCCTCGGTCACGAGACAGCCGCCGACCAGCGTGTCCAACTGCTTGAGGTTGGCGCACATTTCCGCGCTGTCGCTGCCGACGCTCACGAAGTACGCCGACGGGGCGGGCCAGAACGTCGACACCGCACCGCGGTCGAGCGACACGCCCTTGAACAATCCGGTGACGATGTGCCGGTCGCCGGAGGCGTACCGCTGCACGACCGAAATCCGGTTGAGCCGCTCGCCTTCGTACTCGGGCACAACGGTGCCGTCGCGGAACGGCACCCAGATCTCTTGGGCGAACTTGAGATGTCCGCGTCCGTAGACGTCAAACAGCAGCACCTTCGCCTGGTCGCCGTCCGGCGAGATTTCGAGCGGCGTCAGGTCGAGTTGATCGGCGGTCAGATCGGCGAGACCCGGCTTGGGCTCCTTGGCCAGACTGGAGTAATCGATGCCGACGCGGTTGATCAGCTTGCGGTCGCGGGCAACGAGCTCGCCGCCCTTGAACACATACCGCGGGTTGATCTTGGCGAGGCTGTCGGTGAGGACGATGTCCGCGAAGCGACCCGGGCTGAGCGAACCGAGGTCCCGGTCCTTGCGGAACGAGCGGGCGGCGTACAGGGTGCCCATTTTGATCGCCTGGATCGGCGGCATTCCCATTTCGATCGCCAGCGAGATCACCCAGTCGATATGGCCCTGTCGCAGGACGCGGTCCACCGAGATGTTGTCGGCACAGAGCTGGAAGTTCTCCGCGGGCCAGCGCCGTTTCACGATGGCACGCAGCATAGTCCGGATGACCTCGGGACTTCCGACGCCGAACTTGATCTGCGTGTTCAAGCCGTAACGGACGCTCTTTTCGATGTCGTCCTCGTTCCAGACATCGTGATTGTTGTCGACGCCGATCGCGGGCATGTAGTTCAGCAGCATGTCCGACAGCGCCGTGACGCCCCAGTGGCAGTTCACGAACCCGGAATTCGCGCGGCCCAGCGCGGACTTGCGGAAATCGTCGGCGTCTCCGGTCATGTAGGACAGATGCGCCAGTTCGCCCAGCCCGATCACCGGATCCATCTTCAACATGGCCTCGGTGACGTCAGTCGAGGTCTTCTTCCCCGGTGCGAACGCGTAAAGCCGATACGGCAGCTTTTCGTGGTCAGCAAACAACGTTTGGACGGCTTCCACCGCCTCGTCCCCGGCCCCGCTGGCGAAGTCCAGGGTTTCCCCGAAGACCGTAGTCGTTCCACTCGGGACGATCGCCTCGCCGAACGCCGCCGGATGCGCCAGCTGCGACTCGAAATGCAGATGCGCGTCGATCAATCCGGGGATCGCGTAAAGCCCTTCGCCGTCGAAGACCTCGCGCACCCGCACGACCGACTCGTCGGGGTTCAGCGCGACGATCCGCTGCCGGTAAACGAGAAGCGAGCCGGGATAGACACTTTCCGTGTGCACGTCGACGATGTGGAGATTGCGCAGCAGCAGGTCCGCCTCCTGCTCGCCGGCGAGAATGCCGAAGACCGTCCGCACGTGATCTTCTTGCGCGGCAACGTCTTCGGCCGGGATCGGGGGATACGTCGTCGGATCCTGCACAGTGTCCTCGCTTCGCTGTCGTTGGTGCACTGATAGAACCCGGCGCATACCGTTGCTGACAAGCATTCATTTTCGTACGACGTGTACTCTTTTTTCGTACGCTAAGGAGGTCTGCCCGTGCTCCACTCCCGATTGCTGCAGTACATCGACGAAGTGGCGCGCCTCGGCTCGATCCGCGCTGCCGGGGCGCGGCTGCACGTCGCACCGTCGGCGATCAACCGGCAGATCCTGCTTCTGGAAGCGGAACTCGGCCAGCCGCTGTTCGACCGGCTGCCGCGCGGGATGCGTCCGACGCCGGCCGGGGAAGCGCTTCTCGCGCACGTCCGGCGCACGCTGCAGCAGTACCGCGAGACCGTCGCCGACATCCGCGACCTGCACGCGCTCGGCAGCGGCGAGGTCGTGATCGCCACGATGACCGGCCTCGCCAGCAGCGTCGTCGCCACCGCCGCGGCGGCGTTCCGGACCCGGCATCCGCGAGTCCGGATCTCGATCCGCACGATGACGACCCAGGACATCCTGCACGCGGTCGAGGCCAGCGAAGCCGACCTCGGGCTCGGCTTCAACGTCCCGCCGTCGGCGCACCTCGAGGTGTGCTGGCAGATGAACACCCGGCTCGGCGTCGTCGTCGCCCCGCACCATCCGCTCGCCGGCGCGGACCCGATCCCGCTCGCGCAGTGCCCGCCCTACCCGCTGATCTTCGCCGACCGCTCGATGGTCATCCACGGCATCGTCGCGGAAGCCTTCGCCAAAGCCGGTCTCGACATCGAACCGGCCTTCCACACCAACTCGATCGAGACGATGAAACGGCTCGCCGCCTCCGGCGACGCCATCGCGTTCCTCAGCGAATTCGACATCGCCGAGGAAATCCGGGACGGCCGACTCGTCTTCCGTCCGGTGCGCGACGCGTTCAGCAACAACGTCGTTTCGTTGGTACGACGGGAAAAACACGGCCACGGACTGGCGAGTCTCTTGCTGGCCGAGGACATCGTGGGAGCACTTACCCCCGCGCAGACTCCGCGGCCGTAACGCTCAATCGGTGAGAGTGTCCGTCGGCAGCAACGCCCGTAACCGCCGGGTCGTCGCCTCGTATTCGACGTACGCCCGCGAGTTTTCCGGACCGCCGGCCGCCATCAGTTCGTCGTGCGCGAGCGCTTGCTCGGCGATCACCGACGCGAGCTGAACGAGAAACCGCACCGACCGTTCGGAGCGGACCGCCATCTCGGCGGAACCAGGCAGGCCGCGCTCGGCGAACCCCTCGAACACAGCGGTGTTCTCACGCTGCTTCTCCGCCAGCAACCGGCAGGTCGCCGATTGCTGGCGGAGCTGGTCGGCATAAGCCGCCTGCGGCGAAGCGGCATCCCCGGGCTGGCTCACGCCCGACATGATGCCCGTTCTCCGCCGCGGACAGCCACCGGCTCGGTTTTTAGAGCACGACCACCGTGAAGACCGCGGAGACAGCGGCGGTGAACAGGGTGGATTCGGGGTGGAAGACCCGCAGCGTCAGACTCCCGGACACGTTCAGCCGGACGCCGAGGTCGAAGTCGTTGTCCGGCGAGCACGAGGTGGAGACGAGATTCACCCAGACTCCGGCCTGGGTTTCTTCCTGCAGGTACAGGATTCCGCCTTCGTCGGCGCGACCCGCCGGGCCGGTCGCGAAGTGCCCGTGGATCCGCAGTTGCTCTCCCTTGCGCACCTTGGCTTTGACCGGTCCGGCCTTGATGTGCACGGGTGTCTTCTTCCCCGCCTGGTGCGCGGCCGGAGCCGCCGGGGCGGCCTGCGCGGGCAGGGCGGTCGAGCAAAGGCCGCCGAGGGCGAGGGACAAGGCGAGACCGGCCCATCGGGCGCGTCGCCGCATCGAGGTCGTAGTCATGAACTTCAGCGCAGTCCACCGCCGCTCGCTTCGCCGCTCAAATCCCTCGACGGTCGGGGGACAGCCACCGGCAAGAGGGACGGCGTGACCGTCTCCAGAAGTTTCGTGACAGTGTTTTAAAACAGTGTTATGGTCGCTTTCGCACCCCAAGGAGGCGACCATGCACGGCCCAGTCCAGTTGTTCACTGTCATCGCGCTCGTATCGCTGCCGACCGTCATGTACGGCGGCTACGCGCTCGGCGGCGTCCTGCGCCGCGGCGACCTCACCGAGAAGCAGCGCGGATTTTTCCGCGCCGGACACGCGCACGCCGGTGTCCTGCTCGTCCTCACGCTCGCCGCGTTGCAGCTGGTCGAGCACGGCGGTCTCGGCGACACCGCGCGCTGGATCGTCTGCTTCCTGCTGCTGTTCGGCGTGCTCGCGCAGTCCGGCGGGTTCTTTCTCGCGATGCTGCGCACCCGCGTCGGCATGAGCGTCACCACCGGCGGAGCGGTGCTGCTCGGCGCGGCCATGCTGCTCACCGCCTACGGCGTCGCGTTCCCCTGACGAAATCGCTGGCGCCGGGTCGTTAAGCTTGATGACGTGCCTGAATACCTGTCAACTGCGCCTGTCAAGGGGACCCGAGACTTCCTCCCCGCCGAAATGTCCGTCCGCATGCAGGTGTTCGGCCATCTCTACGACGTGCTGGAGCGCTACGGCTACCTCCGCTACGACGGCCCGGTCCTGGAGCAGGCGGAGGTCTACGAGCGGAAGTCCGGCCAGGAGATCGCCGACCAGCAGCTGTACACGCTCACCACGCGCGGCGGCGAACGGCTCGCGCTGCGCCCGGAGATGACGCCCTCGGTGGCCCGGATGATCGCCGGCCACGCGAAATCGCTGTCGTTCCCGGTGCGCTGGTACAGCCACCCGAACTGCCACCGCTACGAGCGCCCGCAGCGCGGCCGGGTGCGCGAGCACTGGCAGATCAACGCCGACATCTTCGGTTCGGAAAGCGCGAATTGCGAGATCGAGATGTTCGAGCTGATCCACGACCTGATGGGCGCGGTCGGCGCGAGCCCGGACATGTTCGCGGTGCGCGTGAACGACCGGAACCTGCTGTCGTCGGCGCTGACCGACGTCGTCGGGATCTCGCCGGACCACCTGTCGCAGGTGTTCGCGCTCGTCGACCGGTGGGAGAAGACCTCGGCCGACGAGCACGCGGCGAGCGCGGCCGAGATCGGGTTGTCGGACAAGCAGTACGAGAAGCTCGCCGAGACGCTCGGCGCCGGCCCGGCGCTGCTCGACGAGCTGCCCGCGGAGGTCAAGGCCGAGTCGAACCTGGTCAAGGTGCTCTCCAGCAGCGCGGCGAGCCTGGTCCGGTACGAGCCGCTGATCGTGCGCGGGCTGGCGTACTACACGTCGACCGTGTTCGAGGTCTTCGACACCTCGCCGCAGAACCGCCGCGCGCTGTTCGGCGGCGGCAGGTACAGCAACCTCGCCTCGATGTTCACCAAGGAACAGATCTCCGGCATCGGGTTCGGCATGGGCGACGTGACGCTGATGGACTTCCTCGACACGCACGGCCTCACGCCGCAGCCGCGCAGCGAGGTCGACGTCACGGTCATCCCGGTCACCGAGGACCTGGCGGACCCGGCCCGCGACGTCGCGACGGCGCTGCGGAAGGCGGGCCTGCGCACGTCGACTCCGATCGAACTGCGCAAACTGGGCAAGGAGCTCACTCGCGCGGACAAGGCGGGCGCCGTCGCGGTCGTCATCGTGGGCGAGGAGGACTGGGCGGCGGGCCGGGTGACGGTCCGGAGCCTGGCCACCCGCGAGCAGCAGCAGGTCGCGCTGGCGGACG
Source organism: Amycolatopsis sp. NPDC114503 (assembly GCF_055633655.1). Lineage (NCBI taxonomy): Bacteria > Bacillati > Actinomycetota > Actinomycetes > Pseudonocardiales > Pseudonocardiaceae > Amycolatopsis > Amycolatopsis sp. NPDC114503. The sequence goes on from NZ_JBVKDT010000008.1 coordinate 214,826, forward strand.
TGCCGGCGGCAGTGCGGGCGATGGTCTCGCCTGCTTGATTTTCCCTGAGGCGGGCGTCGGTCTCCGGACCGGCGCCCGCCTTCTTTGTCCGCCGAGTGGCGGATCCGGTGCGGTTTCGTCACTCACGGCAGTCGGGTGCCGATGAGTCGGCCACCCGGCTGGACGCTCCACAATGGACAGTCAAGATCGCCGCGCTCGCGCCGCGCGCCGCGGCCGATGGTCCACTGACTGGGACGACGGCCGGGCCAGATCCAGGTTTCTCCGGCTTCGCGGCCCTGGTCGGCGCCCTGGGCGTTGAATCGAGCACGCTTGGTTGCCGTTGCGGGGTCGTCATGATCGGTTCTTTGTAGTACCCTTGCGTAGTCGAGGTTGATCGCCTTCGTTGCGAACCCTTGACTTGGCCTGTTGCCGGAGGTCGACCCCCAGGGCTTCCGGTGACAGGCCTCTTTACTTCTCCCGCACAGGCTTTCGGCCCTGCTCAGCGGAGCGATCGCTGCTCACATGAGCGTCGCGGCAAGGGTTCCGCCGAGTTCGGTCACCGCTTCCAGCGCGGCCTTGTCCGGTTCGCCCGTGACGAGCACGGGCTCGGCCACCCGGGTCCAGCCGAGCCCGGTCGTGATCGCGTCGAGTTGCCGCACGGTCCCGGACGTGTCGTTGTTGCCGTGCACGTACGCCCCGAACGGACGGCCTTTCGTCGAGTCCAGGCACGGGTAGTACACGGTGTCGAAGAAATGCTTCAACGCACCGCTCATGCTGCCGAGGTTCGCCGGAGTGCCCAGAAGGTAGCCATCGGCGGCCAGCACGTCGGCCACCGTCGCGCCGAGCGCGGGACGGCGGACGACGTCGACGCCTTCGATGTCCGGATGCTTCGCACCGGCGAGCGCGGCCTCGAACATCGCCTGCATCGACGGCGACGGCGTGTGGTGCACGATCAGCAACGTTGGCATGGTTCTCCCGTCAGCGCAGCAGCGCGGTGATCTCCTCGCGGACCGCGTCGAGAACTTCCGTCGCGCTGCGCCGCGCGTCGGCCAGCTCGCCGGTCACCGGAGCCACCACTTGCAGGTACGCCTTCAGTTTCGGTTCAGTGCCGGACGGCCGCACTACGACGCGCACGCCGTCGCCGCTCAGCCGGAGGACGTCGGCGTCCGGCAGGAGGTCTTCGAGCGTCACCGGCACTCCGCCGAGCGTGGCCGGCGGGTTCGAGCGCAGCGCGGCCATGAGGCGTCCGCGCACGGAAAGGTCGGTGACCCGCAACGACACTTGATCGGTGAGGTGCACGCCGTGCCGGGTCGCGATCTCGTCGAGGACGTCCAGCAGGGTGCGGCCTTCGGCCTTGAGCGTGGCGGCCAGGTCCGCGCCCGCGACCGCGGCGGAGATGCCGTCCTTGTCGCGAACAAAACTCGGGTTCACGCATAGTCCGAGCGCTTCCTCGTACGCGAACACCAAACCCTCGCCGGCGCGGACCAGCCACTTGAACCCGGTGAGCGTCTCCGCGTAGCGCGCGCCCTTCTCCTTCGCCACCTCGCCGAGCAGCGACGAGGACACGATCGTGGTGGCCACCAACGGGTCTTGAATGTCCGTTGTGGACAGAACGTGCGACCCGAGCAGGACGCCGGTCTCGTCGCCGCGCAGCATCCGCCAGCCGTCGGGGCCGCGGACGCCGAGCGCGCACCGGTCGGCGTCCGGGTCGAGCGCCACCGCGAGATCAGCGTCCACTTCGGACGCCAGTGCCAGCAGGAGGTCGGTCGCGCCGGGTTCCTCGGGGTTCGGGAACGAGACGGTGGGGAAGTCGGCGTTTGGCTCGGACTGTTCGGAAACCAGGTGTACGTCAGTGAATCCGGCCCGCGAAAGCGCGGCACGCAGGGTCTCCGCGCCGACGCCGTGCAGTGCCGTCGCGGCGATCCGCAGCTCGCGCGTCGTGCCGCGCGGCAGCGCGCCGACCGCGGAAAGGTATGCCTCGCGCGGATCGACGACCTCGGCCCCGGGCTTGCGCGGGATGCTCCGGGTGGCCGGGGCAGACTGGATCGCGCGCTCGATTTCGCCGTCGGACGGCGGCACGATCTGCCCGCCGGTGGCGTCGTAAAGCTTGTACCCGTTGTCCGCGGGAGGGTTGTGCGACGCGGTGATCTGGATGCCCGCGACGGCGCCGTAGTGCAGCACCGAGAACGCCAGCACGGGCGTCGGCAACGGTTGCGGCAGCACCTTCACTGCGAATCCGGCGGCGGTCAGGACTTCGGCGGCCGCGGTGGCGAACGCTTCGGAACCGTGCCGCGCGTCGCGGCCGATCACGACCACGCCGCCCGCGTGCCCCTGCGCGGCGAGCCACGCGGCGACGCCCGCGGTGGTCCGCGTGACGACCGCGACGTTCATCCCGTTGGGACCCGCGCGCACCGGCCCGCGCAGACCAGCGGTGCCGAACTCCAGCGGTCCGGCCATCCGGTCGGCGATCTCCTCGGCCGCGCCGGGCTCCTTGCCCATCGCGCGGGCGAGAACGGCGGTCAGCTCCTCGCGCGACGCCGGATCCGGGTCGTCGGTGATCCAGCGGTAGACGGAATCGCGCAGGCGGGAATCGAGGCTGTCAGACACCCGGGCCAGCTTACGCGGATCCGGAAACTGGGTGGTGGCTGGCGATACGCTCGGGTGGTGCGCATTCTTTTCACTTCCCTCGCGTCTTACGGACACCTCTATCCGTTGCTGCCGCTCGCCGTCGCCGCGCGCGACGCCGGCCACGACGTGGTTTATGCGACCGCCCCCGACTTCCATCCGACGCTCGAGAAAGCCGGCCTCGAAACCGCCGCCGCCGGGATGACCCTGCAAGAGGCGTTCGGCCACCTGTTCACCGGAGACACCCGAAGCCGCCACGAGATCCCGGAAGCCGAGCTGAACCAGGCGATCGGCACGGGGTTCGGACGGCTGATGCCCACGCGGTTCATGACCGATCTCGGGCCGCTGATCGCGGAGCGGAAACCGGACCTGGTCGTGTACGAAATGGGCAATCCGGGCGGCGCGTTCGCCGCTCACCGGGCCGGGATTCCCGCGATCGGACACGGCTTCGGCCGGGTTTCCTCCGGCGGCCTGGTGGGGCACATCAGCGAGCAGATCGACGCGTTCGCCGCCGAACTCGGCCTCGCCGGCGACAGCAGGGTTTTCTGGGGCCAGCCGTTCGTGGACATCTGCCCGCCGTCGGTGCAGGCACCGGAATTCATCGCCGGGGCCCGGCGCGTGCCGCTGCGTCCGGTCGGCTGGAGCGAACCGGGCGAGTTGCCGTCCGGCATCGAAGGCCGCGACCGCAGTCGTCCGCTGGTGTATCTGACGCTCGGCACCACCGGAGCCAGCCAGGCGCATCTGCTGACGTCGGCGTTGCAGGGCCTGGCCTCGCTCGACGTGGACGTGCTGGTGGCCACCGGTCCGTCCGTCGACGTCGCCGCGCTCGGCGAGGTGCCGTCGAATGTGCGGCTGGAGGCGTGGGTGCCGCAGTCGGAACTGTTGCCGCACGTCGATCTGGTGGTGCACCACGGCGGAAGCGGAACCACGCTGGGCGCGTTCGCCGCGGGGGTGCCGCAGCTGGTGCTGCCGCAGGGTGCGGACCAGTTCACCAACGCTGCCGCGGTGGTCGAGGCCGGTGCGGGCGCGAAGCTCGTCGGCGACGAGCTGACGACGGACGCGGTTCGGGAGGCGGCCGGCCGGTTGCTGGGAGACAGCACGGTGGCGGACGTCGTGCGCGGGCTGGCGGCGGAGGTCGCGGGGATGCCTTCGCCGGAAGAAGTAGTCGCGCAGCTGCCGCAGTACGTCTGAGCGAGTGTTGGCGCCGGTTTGTCCCCGGCGCCAACACTCAACGCAGGCTCACGCGCGGGAGACGAGTTCCTTCAGCAGCGAGCCCATCCGCGTCGCCGACTGCCGTCCGGCCTCGAGGACTTCCTCGTGGTTGAGCGGTTCGCCGGTCATGCCCGCGGCCAGGTTCGTGACCAGCGACAGCCCGAACACCTCCAGCCCGGCCGCGCGGGCGGCGATCGCCTCCAGCACGGTCGACATGCCGACCAGGTCCGCGCCCATGGTGCGCAGCATCCGGATCTCGGCGGGCGTCTCGAAGTGCGGCCCGGGCAGGCCCGCGTACACGCCCTCTTCCAGCGAATCGTCGATCTCCCGCGCGAGGTCGCGCAGCCGCTTGGCGTAGAGATCGGTCAGGTCGACGAAGTTCGCGCCGACGATCGGGGAGCGCGCGGTGAGGTTGAGGTGGTCGGAGATCAGCACCGGCTGCCCGACGCTCATGCCCTCCCGAAGCCCGCCCGCCGCGTTGGTGAGCAGCACCGTCCGCGCGCCCGCCGCCGCGGCCGTGCGCACGTTTTGCACGACCGGGTCGATGCCCTTGCCCTCGTAGAAATGCGTACGGCCGAGCAGGATCAGTGCACGCTTGTCGCCGATCCGCAGCGACCGCACCGTGCCGCCGTGGCCGACGGCTCCGGGCGGGGTGAAGCCCGGCAGTTCGCCGAACGGGATCTCCGCGTCGGCGGTTCCGATCACGTCCGCGGCCGGACGCCAGCCCGAACCCAGCACCACGGCGATGTCGTGCTTCTCGACGCCGGTGCGCTCGGCGATGACGGCGGCGGCCGCCTCCTCCAGGTTGCTCATGCCGCCGAGCGTATCCGGGCGCTGCGCACCGCGAGGAACGCGACCAGGCCGAACGGCGACAGGAAGATCGTCAGCAGGAGAAGCGGGCTGAGCACCCACCACGGGATCCGGTGCGTGCGCGCCTCGAAGAACATCCAGCGCGCGATGAACAGGTCGAACGCGATGAGATGCGCCCAGACCAGCGCGGCCCCGTACGACGTGCCCAGAAACCCTTGCAGGACACCGAGATCCGGCCGTTGCATGGCGTGCCACAGCTCCCCGAAATGCGGGATGGCCAGCACGAAGTACCAGACCAGCGGCAGCAGCGGCACCCACGGCGAGGCCAGGATCCGGCGGGTGCCGCGCCAGCCGGGCAGGAAGATCATCAGCGCCCAGAACGGCACCGCGACGGGGAACGTCCAGGCGAAGACGGTCAGGTCGCTCACCGGACCGCCTTCCGGGCGGGCACCAGCACCGACGCCGCGGCAGCCGCCGCGACGACACCGACGAGCAGACCGGCGGCGGCCAGCGTCGTGCCGCTCGGGTGGATGAGCGGTTCGCCGCGTTCGGCCTGCCACAGGATCAGGCCGACGAGACCCGCGTAGCCGACCGAACCCGTCCACACGAGCCGCACGCGCACCGCGCTCTCGCGCAGCCGGGGCAGCCGGGCAGCGAGCACCGCGAGGCCGAAAGCCAAGAGCGGCAACGCTTGCAGCGCGTGCAGGCCGATGAAGTGCGGGATGCGCAGGTCGCCGCCGGTAGTGCTCCAGCCGAGCAGCGGAAGGCCCGGACCGCCGTCCGCGACGCCGACGCTGTGCGCGCCGATGAGGTCGGAATGGCCGGTGGCTTTGATCGCGGCCCGTTCGATCGGAGTCGGCTGGGTCATGGTCGCGCCGAGGCCGGCGCCGATCAGCGCGACGACCGCGCCGGTGCGCACCGCCCAGTACACCGCGCGGTCCTCGATCCGGGTGAACATGAGCACGACGGTGCCCACGAGCGTGGCCAGCCAGAGCCCCGCCACCATCACGCCCATCACCTGGAACAGCGCGGAGTCGAACGGGGACGTGTTCGCGAAGTGGCTCGGCCGGACGCGGGCCGCCTGGAAGGCCATCGCCACGTACTCGGCGGCGAACAGCACGACGGCGACGGTCGTGGCGACGCTCGCGACCTTGCGCAACCGGCCGCGCAGCAGCGAGACGAGCCAGCTCCAGGTGAAGAAGTAGAGCGCACCGGACACGGCGAACTTGAACAGCTTCGCCCACACCGGCGCGCCGAGCAGGGTCCGGTGGTCGATCAGCATCGCCGCGACGGACAGCACGGTCGCGACGGCCATCGCCCCGGCGAACCACAGCGACGGGCGGTGCCAGGTGCGCATCCGTGCGGTGTTCAGCCTCGCGGGCGGGTGGGTCGCGGGCGGGTCGACGGTGGTGGTCATGAGGTCCTCCCAGGATGGATAGTGATGCTCTCCACTATGGGAAGTTAAACTATCCATCCTGAGATGTCCTCAGGGTTTTCCCCGGAAGTCCGGAAGTAGGGTCGAGCGGGTGCGGATGGCAGAGCTGAGCGCCGAGTCCGGGATTCCGGTGGCGACGATCAAGTACTACCTGCGGGAGGGGCTGCTCCCGGCCGGCGAGCGGACCAGTCCGAACCAGGCTCGCTACGGCGAGGAGCACGTGCGGCGGTTGAAGCTGATCCGGGCGCTGGTGGAGGTCGGCGGGTTGTCGGTGGCGACGGTGGGGGAGGTTGTCGCGGCGGTTGATTCGGATCGGGCCGCCTACAACGTGCTGGGGGTGATGCAGCGGGCGTTGACCAGGTCCGCGGTGGATGTTTCGGCTGAGGATCGCGAGTGGGCGATGGGGGTGTTGTCCGAGCTGGCCCGGGAGCACGGGTGGAAGTTCGGGGCCGACAATCCGGTGGCGGATTTGTTGGTGGGGACTGTGTGCACTATTCGTGCGTTGGGGCATCAGCCGTTGCTGGATCAGATCGGGCGGTATGCGGATGTTGCCGATCGGATTGCTCGGGTTGATTTGGATACTATTGACGCGGTGGGGTCTATGGATCGGATTGTCGAGGCGGCGGTGGTGGGGACTGTGCTGGGGGATCGGTTGTTTGAGGGGTTTCGGAGGTTGGCTCAGGCTGCGGAGACTGGGCGGCGGTATTCGGAGGGGTGAGTTCTGGGCGGCTCGTCGCCTGGCGGCGACATTGCGCGCTGTTTGGTGGGGGCACCCCGAAGCTCATTGTGATGACGGCCGGAGGGGGTTTGTCAAGGCGGGAAAGATGCCTTGACAAACCCCCTCCGGCCGCATTTTTGGCTTCGTATCGGGGTGCGGGGTGGTGTGGGTGCGCTGGTGGGGGTGGGTGCGCGGGCTGCGGTTGGGGCGTGGGGGGGGTTAGGAAGTTGCTGGGAAAGAGAGGGTTGGGGCGATTTGGGTGAAGGTGGTGGAGGCGGTGTCTTCTTGTTCGGCTGGGACGGTGAGTGACAGTAGCCAGAGGGCGTTGTCGGTCTGTTTGATTAGGGCGAATGTTGCGCGGGTGATTACGGCATCCGGTTTGGCGGAGCGGTCTTGTGCGCGTTCGACCGAGCGGTAGGTGATTTCCAGGCCGTTGGGGGTTTGAACCGCGCCTCGGGCGACGCTGAATGAATCAGGCGAATGGGAGGTCGGAAGGGCTTCTATTCCGTCGGTCAGGGAATATTTTCCGGGGGAGCTGGGGATTCGTTCCAGGCGCAGGGATTGGCGGCCGTCCTGGGAGACGTATTGGACTACCGTGGATGTGCCGAAGGATGATTTCCTCGACGCGATGAAGCGTTTCCATCCTTCGGGCACCGAGACGGTGTATTCGCTGTCTCGCGAGACGTTCGCTGTCGAGCTTGCGTTGCCGTGCTGGGAGACCAGTTTCAGGGGCTGCGAAGAGCCTGCGACTGTGCCCAGGGTGGCCAGCGTTCCGGTTTCCGGGCCTTGTGGCGGCAGCAGGTTTTGGCCGCTCACCACGCGGGCCAGTGCGAAGCCTCCGCCGCAGGCCAGGGCGAACAGGACCATCGAGGCGACGGCCAGCATCGCCGTCGCCTTGCTGCTGCGGCGCGGGGGTGGCGGCGGCAACGGGGCGGGCAGCGGTGGCGGGGCTGGCAGCGGGGGAGCGGGGGTGAAGGCGGGCGCGGCGCCGGTGTTTCCCGAGCGCATGAACGGCAGCGGGCCCGGGTCCGCGGCGAGGGCGGCTGGCTGATCCGGGGTCGAGGGCTTCGGGGCGACCGTCTTGATCACCTGGGTGTCGGTGGCGTCCAGGTGCGCGGCCGTCTTCTTGCCGTCTGGGGTGCGGAACAGTTCTGGGCCGAACAGGTCGAGGGCGGCCTTGTTCTGCATCGGATACAGCCGGTGGCGCACCTCGCGCAGCGAGATCCGCTTTTCCGGCTCCTTCTTCATCAACGCGGTGATCACGTCAGCCAGCGGACCCGGCTTCGGGCGCGGGACCTTGCCGTTGACGACCTTGCCGACGGTTTCCAGCGGGTCGCCGTCCGCGTCGTACGGGGGTGCGCCTTCGACGGCGGCGAACAGCGTCGCGCCGAGGCCCCACAGGTCGGCATTAGGGGTGACTGCGCCGCCGGAAGCGACTTCCGGCGAGATGTAGGCGGGCGAACCGAGCATGATTCCGGTCCGCGTCATGGTGGCTTCGGAGACGTTGCGGGCGATGCCGAAGTCGGTGAGCTTGATCCGGCCGTCGCTGGCCACCAGGACGTTGCCCGGTTTCACGTCGCGGTGGGTGATGCCTGCGTCGTGGGCAGCTTCGAGCGCGGCGGCCACCGCGATGCCGACCGCCGCGGCCTGTTCGACGGTCAGGGGTCCGTGGTCGCGCAGCAGGTGGGCGAGGCTGCGCGACGGCAGCAGCTCCATCACGACGAACGGCGCGTCGTTCTCGCGGGCGACGTCGTGCAGCGTGATGACGTTCGGATGCGACAGCACCGCGATCGCGCGTGCCTCGCGCAGCGTGCGCTCGCGGAGTTCGTCCGCCTGTTCGGCCGGGATGCCCGGCGGCACCTTCATCTCCTTGACCGCGACCGGGCGGTGCAGGAACTCGTCGTAGGCCGACCAGACCGTGCCCATCGACCCCGACCCCAGAACCGACCGCAGGCGGTAGCGCCCGGCGACTACCCGCGGCTGGTCGCCGCCGGTCGACGGCTCGGCGTTCGCGGAGCCGGTGCTGTCGGTGTTGCCGGGCTGGTCCAGGTCGCTGTTCTCCGAGGGCACCCCATGATTGTGGCCCAAGCCGCCGACACTCTTCGACTCAGCACCGCTACCCCTGAGTTCACCCGTACGGGGGGCGAGCAGAGTCACAGGTGCGGGTGGTGGCCTGCCTCTACCATCACTGGGTATGACGAACGTGGCTGGTCCGGAGTCGGCGCCGACTTCCGAGCCCGGGCTCGCGCTCGCGGCGGAGTTCCCGACCGCGGACCGCGCCCAGTGGCAGGAGCTGGTGGCGGGAGTGCTGCGCAAGAGCGGCAGGCTCCCCGAGGATTTCGCGGGTGCGCCGGAGAGCAAGCTCGTCTCGCGCACCTACGACGGCATCGAAATCCAGCCGCTATACACCGCCGAGGACAACAGCGGCGACCTCGGCTTCCCTGGGTTGCCGCCGTTCGTGCGCGGGGCCCGGCCGGAGGGTGTCGTCGACACGGGGTGGGACATCCGGGTCCGTCACCAGCGGGAAGACGTCCGTGTGGCCAACGCGGCGATCCTCGCTGACCTCGAAGGCGGCGCGTCTTCGGTATGGCTGCGGCTCGGCGAGGGTTCTCTCCCGATCTCCGCGCTCGCGGACGCGCTGAACGAGGTGTACGTCGGCCTCGCGCCGGTCGTCCTCGACGCCGGTGCGGAGTACGAAACCGCAGCTCAGGCGCTTCTCGACCTGATCGCCGAGCGCGAGGTCCCGGCCAGCGAAGCCGTCGGCACGCTCGGTGCGGACCCGCTCGGCACCACGGCGCGCACCGGGCAGGCCCTGCCGCTTGGCCCGGCCGCCGAATTGGCCGCGAAGGTTGCCCCTAAGTACCCCAAGGTCCGCACGATCGTCGCCGACGGGCTGCCGTTTCACGAGGCTGGCGGCTCCGACTCGCAGGAACTCGGCGCGACGATCGCGTCCGGCGTCGCTTATCTGCGCGCGCTCACCGAGGCGGGCCTGGACGTCGCCGCGGCGGCCGCGCAGCTCGAGTTCCGGCTCGCCGCGACCGCCGACCAGTTCCTCACCATCGCCAAGTTCCGCGCCGCGCGCCGGCTGTGGGACCGGGTCCTCGAAGTCTCCGGCGCGGCCGCGGACGCGCGCGGGATGCATCAGCACGCGGTCACGTCGCCGTCGATGTTCACCCAGCGTGACCCGTGGGTGAACATGCTGCGCACCACCGTCGCCTGTTTCGCGGCCGGTGTCGGCGGCGCGGACGCGGTCACCGTGCTGCCGTTCGACGCGGCGATCGGCCTGCCGGACACGTTTTCCTCGCGGATCGCCCGCAACACCAACGCGATCCTCATCGAAGAGTCGAAGCTGGGCAGCGTGATCGACCCGGCGGGCGGCTCCTGGTACGTCGAGAAGCTCACCGACGAACTCGCCGAAGCCGCGTGGCGCGAGTTCACCGCGATCGAAGCGGCGGGCGGCATCGAGGCCGAGCTGGCGTCCGGCGCGCTGGCCGGACGGCTCGCACAGACCTGGGAGAAGCGCGCGAGCCGCCTCGCCACCCGGCGCGATCCGCTCACCGGTGTCAGCGAGTTCCCGAACCTGGACGAAAAGCCGGTCACCCGCGACCCGCTCCCGTCCACTGTGGACGGCGGGCTGCCGCGGCACCGGTACGCCGAGGAGTACGAGAAGCTGCGCGACGCCTCCGACGCTTACCTCGCCGAGCACGGCGAGCGGCCGAAGGTTTTCCTCGCCACGCTGGGTCCGGTCGCCGCGCACACCGGCCGCGCGTCCTTCGCGACGAACCTGCTGCAGGCGGGCGGTATCGAGGCGGTGAACCCCGGTGCGACCGACGATCTGCCGGGCGCGTTCCGCGAGAGCGGCGCGAAGGTGGCTTGCGTCTGCGGTACCGACGCGGCGTACGAGGAACAGGCCGCATCCGTCGCGGCGTCGCTTGGCGCTGACAGCGTTCTGTTGGCGGGCAAGGGAACCTACGACGGAATCAACGGCAATTTGTACGCCGGGTGCGACGCGCTCGAAGTCCTGACCAGCCTCCACGCACAGCTGGGAGTCGCTCAATGAAAACCATCAGGAAGCGTGAGGCAGCAATGCGCTCCGGCGCGTGTCTAAAGACGGTGATTTGATGAGCATCCCGAATTTCGCCGACATCCCCCTCGGCACGCCCGAGCCCGGCGACCGCGCGGCGTGGGCACAGGCCGTACAAGACGCCACCGGCAAGGGCCCGGACGCGCTGGCCTGGGAAACCCCCGAGGGCATCGGCGTGAAGCCGGTCTACACCGCCGCCGATCTGTCCGATGTGGACTTCCTGGGCACGTACCCGGGCATCGCGCCGTACCTGCGCGGGCCGTACCCGACGATGTACGTCAACCAGCCCTGGACGATCCGCCAGTACGCCGGATTCTCCACCGCGCAGGAGTCGAACGCCTTCTACCGCCGCAACCTCGCGGCCGGGCAGAAGGGCCTGTCGGTCGCGTTCGACCTCGCGACTCACCGCGGCTACGACTCCGACCACCCGCGCGTGTCCGGCGACGTCGGCATGGCGGGCGTGGCGATCGACTCGATCTACGACATGCGCCAGCTGTTCGACGGCATCCCGCTGGACAAGATGTCCGTCTCGATGACGATGAACGGCGCGGTGCTGCCGGTGCTCGCGCTGTACGTGGTCGCGGCCGAGGAGCAGGGGGTGAAGCCGGAGCAGCTCGCGGGGACGATCCAGAACGACATCCTCAAGGAGTTCATGGTCCGCAACACCTACATCTACCCGCCGCAGCCGTCGATGCGGATCATCTCCGACATCTTCGGCTACACCTCGCAGCACATGCCGAAGTACAACTCCATCTCCATCTCCGGCTACCACATGCAGGAGGCTGGAGCGACCGCCGACCTGGAGCTGGCGTACACGCTCGCGGACGGCGTCGAGTACATCCGCGCGGGCGTCGAGGCGGGGCTGGACGTCGACAAGTTCGCGCCGCGGCTGTCGTTCTTCTGGGCTATCGGCATGAACTTCTTCATGGAGGTCGCGAAGCTGCGTGCTGCGCGACTGCTGTGGGCGAAGCTGGTTAAGCAGTTCGAGCCGAAGTCTCAGAAGTCGCTGTCGCTGCGTACGCACTCTCAGACGTCCGGCTGGTCGCTCACCGCGCAGGACGTCTTCAACAACGTCACGCGTACGTGCGTCGAGGCGATGGCCGCGACCCAGGGACACACACAGTCGTTGCACACCAACGCTCTCGACGAAGCGCTGGCGCTGCCCACCGACTTCTCCGCGCGGATCGCGCGCAACACACAGCTGTTGCTGCAGCAGGAATCCGGCACCACGCGCGTCATCGACCCGTGGGGCGGCAGCGCGTTCGTCGAGAAGCTCACCTACGACCTCGCGCGCAAGGCGTGGGGACACATCACCGAAGTCGAAGGCGCGGGCGGCATGGCGCGCGCGATCGACGAAGGCATTCCGAAGCTGCGCATCGAAGAGGCGGCCGCGCGTACGCAGGCGCGCATCGACTCGGGACGACAGCCCGTCATCGGTGTGAACAAGTACCAGGTCACCGACGACGAGCAGATCGACGTGCTGAAGGTCGACAACGCGGGCGTACGCGCACAGCAGCTCGAGAAGCTGCGTCGGCTGCGCGAAGAACGCGACCCGCAGGCCACCGAGGACGCGCTGCGCCGTCTCACCGAAGGCGCGCAGAACAACGGCAACCTGCTTGAGCTGGCCATCAACGCCGCGCGCGCGAAGGCCACCGTCGGCGAGATCTCCGACGCGCTGGAAAAGAACTGGGGCCGCCACTCCGGCCAGATCCGCACGATCTCCGGCGTCTACCGGGAAGAGGTGGGGAAGTCGGACAACGTCGAGAAGGCCCGCGAGCTGGTCGACAAATTCGCTGAAGAGGAAGGCCGCCGGCCGCGCATCCTCGTCGCGAAGATGGGCCAGGACGGCCACGACCGCGGCCAGAAGGTCATCGCGACCGGCTTCGCCGACCTCGGCTTCGACGTCGACGTCGGCCCGCTGTTCTCCACCCCGGCCGAGGTCGCGCGCCAGGCTTCGGAAGCCGACGTGCACGTGATCGGCGTGTCCTCGCTGGCCGCCGGGCACCTGTCGCTGGTGCCCGCGCTGCGCCACGAGCTGGCCGAACTGGGCCGCGAGGACATCATGGTCGTGGTCGGCGGCGTGATCCCGCCGCAGGACTACCCCGAGCTGCGCGAAGCGGGAGCGGCGGCGATCTTCGGCCCGGGCACGGTGCTCGCGGACGCCGCGATCGACCTGCTCCAGCAGCTGGCCGCGCAGGAGTCCTGAACCTTGCCGCGGCGGATCGACGTCGGCGAATACGCCAAGGGCGTGCTCGCGGGCGACCGGGGGACCCTGTCCAAAGCCATCACGCTGGTCGAATCGCATCGGGAGGACCACCGGCGGCAAGCCCAGGAACTGCTGGTCGAGCTGCTCCCGCACGCGGGCGGCGCGAAACGCGTCGGCATCACCGGCGTGCCCGGAGTCGGCAAGTCGACATTTATCGACCAGCTCGGCACCGACCTCACCACGGCCGGGCACCGGGTCGCGGTGCTGGCCGTCGACCCGTCCTCGACCCGCACCGGCGGCTCGATCCTCGGCGACAAAACCCGGATGGCGCGGCTGGCGGTCGATCCGAAGGCGTTCATCCGGCCGTCGCCGACGTCCGGCACGCTCGGCGGCGTCGCCCGCGCGACCCGCGAGACGATCGTGCTGATGGAGGCGGCCGGCTTCGACGTCGTGCTGGTCGAGACGGTCGGGGTCGGGCAGTCCGAGGTGACCGTGGCGAACATGGTCGACTGTTTTCTCTTCCTGACCCTCGCGCGCACCGGCGATCAGTTGCAGGGCATCAAGAAGGGCGTGCTGGAGCTCGCCGACGTCATCGCCGTGAACAAGGCCGACGGCCCGCACGAACGCGACGCCAAGCGTGCCGCGCGCGAGCTGCAGGGCGCGCTGCGGATGATCTACGGCAAGGACGCGCTCTGGACCCCGCCGGTGCTCACGTGCAGCGGGCTCGAAGGCAGCGGCCTCGACGAGGTGTGGGCGGCGATCGGGAAACACCGCGAGGTGCTCACCGAATCGGGTGATCTTGGTGAACGGCGCAAACGACAGCAGGTTGACTGGACCTGGTCGATGGTCCGCGAGCAGCTGCTCGACCGGCTCACCGCGCATCCCGCCGTCCGCGCGCAAGTCGCTGACGTGGAACGAGCGGTGCGCGACGGAGAACTCACCGCGACGCTGGCCGCGCAACGGATCTTGGCCGCGTTCGCCGAGCCTTCTTCTTGAACGTTGTCCAAGAAGGGAAAACGCTCTGCGCACAAGTGTCTTTTGACCGTCCCGGGGGCTCATTGCGCCCGACGGTCGTCAGCATGGGGCGAGCGGACCCGGCTCCTCCGCGTGGCGGCTGACGCGCCGAAGCTTCGGCGGGCACAATGCACGGTGACGGCGTAGAAGGGAAGTCATGGCGAAGGTGCGGGGACTGCTGCTGGCCGGTTTGCTCGGCGTGCTGCTCACCGGAGTGGCGCCGGCGGCTGCGTCCGCGGCGACGCCGGCTCCCGCCGCGGTGACCGTGGCTGCTGAGACGGCGATCACGCAGGTGAACGCGGTCCATCAGGCACCGCCCGGCCCGGTGCTGGACCCGACCCAGACCGACAAGGCCAACGCCGACAAGACGAAGAAGAACCTCGTCGCGGGCGGGGCCGCGGTGGTGCTGCTCGCCATCGTGTTCTTCGGCCGCCGCCACCGCATCAAGCGCCGCAAGGCCCAAGGCGGCTGAGCTTTCCGGCGTTCACCCACGCCGAACTTCGTCAGCCGTTCGCCGCAGATCCGCTACCGGCCGTCTGGGTCGAACGGCAGCGCACCGCCGCTTGCCACCTGCATGGTGCACGATCGACTGCAATGCGTAAGACAGATCGATCGGCACGTTGCGTGTTCCCCTGCGCTCGTGTTGCGGGAGGAGGTGCGGCGTGACGGTGCTGGATTCACGGCCGGACGTTCCAGGTGACCACAACCCGATCGCGGCGCCCGGCGCGCTGCTCTCCGAAGCCGGCGTCAGCATGGCTCCGGTGGAAGACCTTGGCGCGGGCCGCGGCCCGTTCTGGCTGGACGACTGGCTGCGCGCGAACGCGACCGACGTGCTCGCGTGGCGGCGGCACATCCACGCCCACCCCGAGCTGTCGCGCGACGAGTACGCGACGACCGAGCTGATCGTCTCGCTGCTGCGCCGCGTCGGCCTCAAGCCGTGGGTGCTGCCCGGCGGCACCGGCGTGGTGTGCGACATCGGCAAGGGCGAGCGCTGCGTCGCGCTGCGCGCGGACATCGACGCGCTGCCGCTCACCGAGGACACCGGCCTGCCGTACTCCTCCACCACCGAGGGCGCGGCGCACATGTGCGGCCACGACGCGCACACCGCGATCCTGCTCGGAGCCGGTCGCGCGCTCGCCGGCGCGCCTGAGCTGCCCGGCCGCGTGCGGCTGATCTTCCAGCCCGCGGAGGAGGTCATGCCCGGCGGCGCGCTGGACATGATCGCCGCGGGAGCCCTGGAGGGCGTCGAGCGGATCTACGGCCTGCACTGCGACCCGCGGCTCGAAGCGGGCAAGGTCGGCACCCGGGTCGGCGCGCTGACGTCCGCCGCCGACCTCATCGAACTGCGCCTCACCTCGCCGGGTGGCCACACTTCTCGGCCGCACCTCACCGCGGACCTCGTGTACGCGCTGGGCACGGTCATCACGTCGCTGCCTTCGGTGCTGTCCCGCCGCGTGGACCCGCGGTCCGGCACGGTGCTGGTGTGGGGCGCGGTGCACGCCGGACAGGCCGCGAACGCGGTGCCGCAGGACGGTGTCCTGCGCGGCACGCTGCGGACCGCTGACCACGAGGTGTGGAAGTCGCTGGAGCCGCTCGTCGCGTCGTCGGTGGAATCGCTGCTGGCCCCGACCGGTGTCGGCTTCTCGCTCGACTACCGGCGCGGCGTGCCGCCCGTGGTCTCCGACGCGGAGTCGACCGCGCTGATGCGCGCCGGCGTCGAGGCTGCGGTGGGCGAAGCGGGGCTCGCCGGGACGGAACAGTCGTCCGGCGGCGAGGACTTCGGCTGGTACCTGGAGCACGTCGGCGGGGCCTTCGCACGGCTCGGCGTGTGGTCCGGTCCGCCCGCTCCGCAGGCCGACATCCACCGCCCGACGTTCGTGCTCGACGAGCGCGCGCTGCTCGTCGGAGTCCGCACTTTGGTGCACACCGCACTGGCCTCGCTGGCCTGAGTTATCCACAGGCGTCGCGCCGATGTGGATAACTCAGGCGGGTGAGAGGTACCCCTCGTGCGGGGGTGTCAGCGGGGAGTCACGCACTGTGGTCTAGACCGCCAGTGCCCTCGCCGCCGACCGTTTACCGAGAGTCATTTCAGACTTTTGCGCTGTCCGGGATCGACGGTTGGCCCTCGTCTGCCTCTGGCGGATTTCGTGTTGCGCGGCAACGGCTTCAGCGGAATCTGTGGCTGTCCGGGCTGATTCTCTGTCCTGAATCGTGCCGCCGTTTTTCGTAACGCGCTGCGATTTTTCCTGCGCTCCGCGGTGCCGGATGCCCGTGTGGGTGAGCCTCTGCCGTGTGGTATTGGGCGGCTGTCCGGTCGGGCTGTGGATCGTCCGGAGACGCAGAGTTATCCACAGGGCGGTGTCGTTGGGGACAATCTCGGGCCTCGGCTGGGGACGGTCCGGCGGGGCTGTGGATGACTCGGAAAACGAGCGTTCCGGGCTGCCGCCGCGAGGCTGGGCCGGTGCCGGAAGCGCGGGTTGGTTCGCCTCTCGAACGGCTGAAAGGCCGTGAGGGGAACCCTGGGGGAATCAGAGTCCGTGAGGGTGGCCCTCACGGACCGTCAAGACGGCAAGCGTCAGCCGCTGATCCCGGTGCACGGCCGGGTGCGTAGATCGTCGACGTAATCCACTGGGGCGCCGGCCGCCTCCGCGGCGTCCGCGAGCACCCCGAGATAGCGCGCCGAGGGCAGCCCGCCCTCGTAGGCGTCCAGGACGTAGAGCCAGGCCAGCACCGATCCGTCCATCGTCTGCACCCGCAGCCGGATCTTCGTGTGCATCCCCAGCTCGCCGCCTTCCCAGCGGTCGAGGCGTTCCTCGTCGAGCGCGGTCACGTCGTAGGTCACCACGAACACCCGCGACGACGGGTCTTCGACGATGGTGGCCAGCGCGCCTTCCCACCCGATGTCCTCGCCGCCGAAGGTCAGCCGCCAGCCTTCCAGCCAGCCGGTTCCCGCCATGGGCGAGTGCGGGGCGCGCTCCAGCATCTGGGCGGGCTCCATGTTGGATCCGTAAGCGGCATACAACGGCACGCGGCACAGCCTAGCGACCCATGTCCGCCGCGAATGGATGCACATGCCGTGTCCGGGCACTTCGTTTGCCGGTCAGGTTCGCCGCGTAGGGTCAGGACCACCGCCAAGCACGCGTACATAGGAGGACCCAGGTGACCAGGATCGTGATCATGGGTGGCGGCCCGGCGGGCTACGAAGCCGCCTTGGTCGCGGCGCAGCACGGCGCCGACGTGACGATCGTCGAGCGGGACGGTCTGGGCGGCGCCTGTGTCCTCTACGACTGCGTGCCGTCGAAGACGTTCATCGCCTCGTCCGGCGCGCTCGCGAAGATGCACGACCTCGGCGAGCTCGGCATCAACACCGACATGGCGGACACCACCGTCGACCTGCCGACTGTGCACGGCCGGGTGAAAGGCCTCGCGCTCGCGCAGTCGGCCGACATCCGTGCCCGCGTGCAGCGTGAAGGCGTGCGCGTGATCACCGCCGAAGCGCGGTTCGCCGACGACGAGCCGGGTTTGGCCACCCATACGGTGGAAGTCACGCACGCCGACGGGAAGGTGGAATCCCTGTCCGCCGACGTCGTGCTGATCGCCACCGGCGCGACCCCGCGCGTGCTGCCCGGCGCGGTGCCGGACGGCGAGCGGATCCTGGACTGGCGTCAGCTGTACGACCTCACTGAGCTGCCCGAGCACCTCGCGGTGATCGGATCCGGCGTCACCGGTGCCGAGTTCGCCTCCGCGTACACCGAGATGGGCGTGAAGGTCACCGTCGTGTCCAGTCGCGACCGCGTGCTGCCGCACGAGGACGCCGACGCTGCCGCGGTGCTCGAAGAGGTCTTCACGCAGCGCGGCACCACGGTGGCCAAGCAGGCCCGCGCGGAACGCGTCGAGCGCACCGAGAAGGGCGTCGAAGTTCACCTGGCCGACGGTCGCGTGATCGAGGCAAGCCACGCCCTGATGACCGTCGGGTCCGTCCCGAACACCGCCGACATCGGCCTCGACCGCGTCGGCATCGAACCCGGCCCCGGCGGCTTCATCGCGGTGGACCGGGTGTCGCGCACGAGCGTCCCCGGCGTCTACGCGGCGGGCGACTGCACCGGCGTGCTGATGCTGGCGTCCGTGGCGAGCATGCAGGGCCGCATCGCGATGTGGCACGCGCTGGGCGAGGGCGTCGCGCCGATCAAGCTCAAGACCGTCGCGGCGAACGTCTTCACCCACCCGGAGATCGCGACCGTCGGCATCAGCCAGCAGGCGATCGACTCCGGCGAGGTCCCCGCGCGCACGATCATGCTGCCGCTGGCCACCAACGCGCGCGCGAAGATGGAAGGCCTGCGCCGCGGTTTCGTGAAGCTGTTCTGCCGCCCCGCGACGGGTGTGGTCGTCGGCGGCGTGGTGGTCGCGCCGTCGGCGAGCGAGCTGATCCTGCCGATCGCGCTGGCCGTGCAGAACCAGTTGACCGTGGACCACCTCGCGCTGACATTCTCGGTGTACCCGTCGCTGTCCGGCTCGATCACCGAAGCGGGCCGTCAGCTCATGCGGCACGACGATCTGGACTGATTTTTCTCCTCCGGGCAACCCCGTGTCGCACACCGCGTCTAGCGGGATGAAGACGTGTGGCACGGGGAAGGAACGAGGGTGCGCAAAAGCGCGATTTTCGCGATGGCGGCGGCGATCGGACTGGCCGGGACAGCGGTCCCGGCGGTAGCGGCGGACGGTCCGGCCCCTGATCCGGTGACCGTGCAGCTGAACCAGGACACTGCGGTGCTGCACGGCCAAGTGAACGCCTACCAGCGCGGCTCGGACCCGAACCTGGCGCTCGCCTACTGCCCGGGCGCGAAGGCCGGTACGGCGACGTTCAGCTCGCCCGCGCTTGCGTTCTCTCAGTACTTCTACGGCGAGATGGTCGGGGTGAAGGCCACGATGAGCGCGCACGCGAACCTGGTGCCCGGCACCAAACCCGGCAGCTATCCGCTCACCGTCACGTGCGACGGGAAGCAGTACAACGCGACGTTCACCGTGCCCGCGGCGCAGGTTTCTCGGGTGCCCCAGGGAGCGGCGAAAGCGGGCGACGGAAGCCTCGCCAGCTAATCGTCCATGCTTCGAAAAACCGCCGGAAAATTGCTTCCGGCGGTTTTTTCGTTCCCGGGGCAACCCCGCTGCGGGTGGAGACGTCTTGGTTGTTGTCGGAACGAAACGCCCGAGCCGCAGGGGGAACTGCTGGCCGGGCGCGCATTCTCCGCCGTCCGCATGCGGCGGGAATTGCATTTTCATCAAGGGGAGTGTCATGAAGCGTACCGTTGTTTTCTCCGCCCTGGTCGCCGCCGGAATGCTTTCGGCCGCACCGGCTTTCGCCGCCGAGGCGCCCACCACGCCCACCACGCCGCCCGCGACGAGCACCGCCGCGCCGTCTTCGTCTCCCGCCGCAGAGGAGCCGACGGACGACAACGCCGGCGTGCCCAAGGCGTTCATCCGGGTGCTGCCGTCGTCGGGCCACGCCGGGGACCGCGTCACGGTGCGCGTCGGCTGCGAGGCCTCGGAAATCAAGAACCTGAACTCGGCGGCGCTGCAGTTCGGCAAGCTGCACCCGGTCGGTGCGCAGAACGACCCGTCGAAGGCTCCGATCTCGCAGGGCACCGCGACCGTCCGCGCGGGCGTGAAGCCCGGTGTGTACAAGGTGGCGTTCTCCTGCGGCAGCGCGGACCTCAGCACGAAGTTCACCGTGATGGGCGCGAAGCCCGCTCCGAAGCCGACGACTCCCGCGCCGAAGCAGGTCAGCAAGGTCCCGTCCGGCGCGCCGCAGACCGGCGGCACGGACGGTCCGGTCGTCGACAGCCAGTCGAACCTCGGCCTGCCGATCGCGGCCGGCGCGATGGGCGTGCTCGCACTCGGCGGCACGGGGCTCGTGGCGGCGCGTCGTCGCCGGCGTGGCTGACTAGTCTCCTGGGCCTGGCTGCTTTCTCGCGGCCAGGCCTGGGCGGATCGGGGGAATGATGATCAGGAAGACAATCGCCGCGTCGGCCGTCGCGCTCGCCGCGCTGCTGTCCGGATGCTCAGTCGGCTCGATGAGCGCGGCACCCGTTTCCAGCGTTCCGTCCACCTCGTCGGCCGCGATGCCGAAATCGCAACCGGTGTCGCTGGACATCCCGAGCATCGACGCGCATTCCAGCCTGGTGCCGCTCGGCCTCAATCCCGACAATTCGGTGCAGGTCCCGCCGGTCAGCACGCCGCTGCAGGCCGGCTGGTACGAAAACGGCCCGACACCCGGCGAGGTCGGCCCCGCGGTCGTGCTCGGACACGTGGACGGGAACAAGCACAAAGGGATCTTCTACCGGCTCAAGGAAATGAAGCCGGGAGACGACGTCGACATCGCCCGCCGCGACGGCTCCACCGCGCATTTCGAGGTGACCAAAGTGGACCAGGTGCCCAAGGACGTCTTCCCGAGCGACGCGGTCTACGGGGACACCTCGGATCCGCAACTGCGCCTGATCACCTGTGGCGGCGCGTTCGACCGGGCCGAGCACAGCTATGTGGACAACATCATCGTGTACGCCCACCTGGTGAACGGCGGGCATTGAACGGACGATTGAACGGGCATTGAACAAGACGCCCCCGATTTTGTCGGTCCCCGGTGCGACACTGTGGCGGTCGGCACAATTCCGGGAGGCGCGCATGATCACCAGGACTGAACCGTGGCCCGCGGGCACACCGTGCTGGGGCGACCTGATGGTGCCTGACCGCGACAAGGCGGTCACGTTCTACGAGGGTCTGCTGGGCTGGAAGGTCGAATCCGGCGGCCCGGAGACCGGTTTTTACGGAATGGCGCAGATAGCCGGAAAACCGGTCGCGGGCATCGGCCAGATCCCGCCGGAGCAGGCGGGCATGCCGCCGATGTGGACGACGTACCTGTCAGTGTCCGATGTGGACAAGACGGTGTCCGCGATCGCGGAGGCGGGCGGACAGGTCATCGCCCCGCCGATGGACGTCTTGACTGAGGGCCGGATGGCCATCGCGACCGACCCGACGGGCGCGACGTTCGGGCTGTGGCAGCCCGGTCGGCATTCCGGAACGCAGGCCACCCTCACGCCCGGTGCGCCCGCGTGGAACGAATGCATGACGCGGGATTTCGCCGCGGCTAAGCAGTTTTACGGGGATGTGTTCGGGTACGGGTTCGGGGACATGTCCGGGCCGGGCTTCACGTACGCGACGCTGGACGTGGACGGCCGGCCTGTCGGCGGCCTCGGCGAATTGTCCGCGGACAGCCCGGCGCAGCCCGGGTGGGCGACGTACTTCTGGACGTCGGACGCAGATGCGTCCGCGGCGCGGGTTATGGAGCTGGGCGGGACGGTGGTGAACCCACCGGTGGATACACCGCACGGACGGCTGGTGGTCGCGACGGACGACCAGGGGGCGGGGTTTTCGTTGATGGCGCCCAACGCCCAGTCGGGGACGCAGGACGGGTGGGGGTGAGGTTGGGGAGAGGCTTTGGGGCTCGCCGGACCGGCGGGGCGAGGTGCGGGGCTGGGTAAGGCGAGGTGCGGACCGGCAAGACGAGGCGAAGTGTGGGGCTGGGCTGGGCTGGCGACGTGCCGGACCGGCAGAGCGAGGCACCAAACCGGCAGAGCGAGGCGCAGGGCTGGGCGTTGAGAGGCGCCGGACCCGCTGGGGAGGCACCAAATCGGCAGAGCACCGGTGCGGGGCTGGGCAGAGAGAGGCACCGGACCGGCAGGGCGAGACGCCAAACCGACAGAGCGAAACGCGGGGTCGGGCAGGGCGAGGTGCCGGACCGGCAGGCGAGGCGCGGGGCCGGGCATTGCTGGGTGGCATTGCTGGGTGCGGCACCGGCTGAGCTGAGCCGACTGGTGCTGTGCGTTGGCGGGCCGAGCCGGATTGGCGCTGGGCCGAGCCGTGCGGCGGGTCGAGTCGTGCGTCGGCGGGCCGTGCCGTGCCGTGCGGTGCGGTGGCGGGTCGAGTCGCGCGGCGGCAGACCGAGCCGTGCGGTGCTGTGCCGAGCTAGCGCTGCGCCCCACTAGACCGTGTCGTGCCGGTCGTGCCGACTCGCGCGGTGCTGGGCAGGGCGAGTCGCGGCGAGCAGAGCAGGCCAAGCTGGTCCGTGCCGTGCCGTGCCGTGCCGTGCCGTGCCGTGCCGTGCCGTGCCGTGCCGTGCCGTGCCGTGCCGTGCCGTGCCGTGCCGTGCCGTGCCGTGCCCGCGCATGGGCATGGGCAAGAAGTCCGTGAGGGGAATCCCGAAGGAACCACCGTCCCTCAGGCTTCCCCTCACGTCCCTTCACCCAGCCAAACCCACCAGAAGGATCAGTCCTCCACCCAGTCGAAGGTCTTCGTAACCGCCTTCTTCCAGTTCCGGTATTCCTTCTCACGCCGCGACTCGTCCATCGACGGGTCCCACTGCTTGTCCTTCGCCCAGTTGGTCCGGATGTCGTCCTCCGACTCCCAGAACCCCACCGCCAGCCCGGCCGCGTACGCCGCTCCCAGTGCGGTCGTCTCGTTCACCACGGGACGGATCACCGGCACCCCGAGGATGTCCGCCTGGAACTGCATCAGCAGCTCGTTCACGACCATCCCGCCGTCGACCTTCAGCGACTTCAGCGGGACACCCGAGTCGGCGTTCATCGCGTCGATCACCTCTCGCGACTGGAACGCCGTCGCCTCCAGTACCGCCCTCGAGATGTGGCCCTTGTTCACGAACCGGGTCAGGCCGACGATCGCGCCGCGGGCGTCCGAGCGCCAGTACGGGGCGAACAGGCCCGAGAACGCCGGCACGAAGTACGCGCCGCCGTTGTCGTCGACCGTTCGGGCGAATTCCTCGATCTGGCTCGCCGACGAAATCAACCCCAGGTTGTCCCGCAGCCACTGCACGAGCGAACCGGTGACCGCGACCGAACCTTCCAGCGCGTACACCGTGTCGTTCGAGCCGATCTTGTAGCAGACCGTCGTCAGCAGGCCGTTTTCCGACAGCACCTTCTCCGTGCCGGTGTTCAGCAGGACGAAGTTCCCGGTGCCGTAAGTGTTCTTGGCCTCGCCCGGCGAAAGGCACGCCTGGCCGAACGTCGCCGCCTGCTGGTCGCCCAGGATGCCCGCGATCGGCACCTCGGCCAGTGCTCCGCGCGGGCGGACCTTGCCGTACACCTCCGACGACGACCGGATCTCCGGCAGCATCGACAGCGGGATCCCCATCTCCGCCGCGATGTCCTCGTCCCACTTCAGGGTGTCGAGGTCCATCAGCAGCGTGCGCGACGCGTTCGTCGGGTCGGTCACGTGCACGCCGCCGTCGGTGCCGCCGGTCATGTTCCACAGCACCCAGGTGTCCATGTTGCCGAACACCAGGTCGCCCGCCTCGGCCCTGGCCCGCGCGCCCTCGACGTTGTCGAGGATCCACTTGATCTTCGGGCCGGAGAAATACGTCGCGAGCGGCAGGCCGGTCTTCGAGCGGTAGCGCTCCTGCCCGCCGCCGAGCGCTCCCAGCTCAGCAGCGATCTTGTCGGTGCGGGTGTCCTGCCAGACAATCGCGTTGTACACCGGCTTGCCGGTCTTGCGGTCCCACACGAGCGCCGTCTCGCGCTGGTTCGTGATGCCCACCGCGGCGATGTCGGTCGGCCGAAGGTCGGCCTTGGCGAGCGCGCCCGCCGCGACCGCGCGGGTGTTTTCCCAGATTTCCTCGGCGTTGTGCTCGACCCAGCCCGCCTTCGGGAAGATCTGCTCGTGCTCGCGCTGGTCGACCGCGACGACACGGCCGGAGTGGTCGAAGATCATGCAACGCGTCGACGTGGTGCCCTGGTCGATCGCGGCCACGTACGAAGTCATGGATTTCCTCCAGGAAAGGGGATCAGGTCAAGTTGTGGACGGCGAGCCACACCACCGCGGCCAGCGCCGCGCCGACGAGCGGCCCGACGACCGGCACCCACGAGTAGCCCCAGTCGGGGTCGCGCTTGCCCTTGATCGGCAGCAGGAACGCGTACGCGAGCCGCGGGCCGAGGTCGCGGGCCGGGTTGATGGCGTAGCCGGTCGGCCCGCCGAGCGAGATGCCGATCACCAGCACGACGAACGACACCCCGGCGTAGCCGAGCGCCGAGTTGCCGAAGTCCGGCCCGGACGCGGCGGTCTTGAAGACCGGGGTGAACAGGATCCAGCCGACCAGCACGAAGGTGCCGATGATCTCGGTCACCAGGTTCCACGCCTTGTTCCGGATCTGCGGGGCGGTGGAGAAGATGCCGAGCGTCTCCTCGGGATTCGGGTGGTCGTCGAACTGGAGCTTGTACGCCAGCCAGCACAGCACCGCGCCGAGAATCGCGCCGAGCATTTCCCCGATCAGGTAATACGGCACGACCGTCCACGAGACTTTGCCCGAAATGGCGAGCCCCAGCGTGACCGCCGGGTTGAGGTGCGCGCCGGTCGGCGCGGCGATGCTGGCTCCCGCGAACACCGCGAAGCCCCACCCGAAAGTGATGAACAGCGTTCCGGCTTGGAAGCCGTTGTTCTTGCGCAGCACGACGTTGGCCACCACGCCGTTGCCCAGCAACAGGAGCACTGCTGTGCCCAGCAGCTCCCAGACGATGATCGCGCCCGGACTCAGACTTACGCTCACGCTCTCCGCACCTCCACACTGGACAGTCTGTGCAGGGCCGAACACGTCCGGCCACAGCCCCGTCGCCGACCCCAGTCCGCGGCACGTTACCGCCGCGTACGCGCGCAATCCATAAGCCGGGCGAAGCAATGTGACCATGATCGTCATGGGTTCCGCCACACGTGTCACCTCGGGGTCAGCAGACGATCACGCAAGCGTGCGATGCTGGGGAAGGTGGAGCACGAGGAGGAACGAGTGGTGACGAATCCGCAGAACGGCAGCGAGCCGGCCCAGCTGGGCCCGGCGGGCCGGGAGGAATCCTGGCGGCGCTTCGGCGACGAGACCTTCGACCTGGTCGTGATCGGCGGCGGCGTCGTCGGCGCGGGCACGGCGCTCGACGCGGCGACCCGCGGCCTGCGGGTGGCTCTCGTCGAGGCCCGCGACCTGGCGTCCGGCACGTCCAGCCGGTCCAGCAAGCTCTTCCACGGCGGCCTGCGGTATCTCGAGCAGCTCGAGTTCGGCCTGGTGCGCGAAGCGCTGCACGAGCGCGAGCTGATGCTGACGAAGATCGCGCCGCACCTGGTGAAGCCGGTGAGCTTCCTGTATCCGCTGACGCACCGGATCTGGGAGCGTCCGTACACCGCCGCCGGCTTGCTGATGTACGACACGATGGGCGGCGCCCGGTCGGTGCCGGGCCAGAAACATCTCACCCGGGCGGGTGCCCTCCGAATGGTCCCCGCGCTCAAGCGGTCCGCGCTGATCGGCGGAATCCGGTATTACGACGCGCAGTCGGACGACGCGCGGCACACGATGACCGTCGCGCGCACCGCCGCGCATTACGGCGCGGTGGTCCGGACCTCCACCCAGGTCGTCGGCTTCCTGCGCGAGGCGGACCGGATTTCCGGCGTGCGCGTGCGCGACGTCGAGGACGGCCGCGAGACCGAGATCCACGCCGGCGCGGTGGTCAACTGCACCGGGGTGTGGACCGACGAACTGCAGCGGCTGTCCGGCGGCCGCGGCCGGTTCCGCGTGCGCGCCAGCAAGGGCGTGCACATCGTGGTTCCGCGCGACCGGATCGTGTCGGAGTCGGGGATGATCCTGCGCACCGAGAAGTCGGTGCTGTTCGTGATCCCGTGGCGCAACCACTGGATCGTCGGCACCACCGACACCGACTGGAACCTCGACCTCGCCCACCCGGCGGCCACCAAGCACGACATCGACTACCTGCTCGAACACGTGAACTCGGTGCTCGCGACGCCGCTTACGCACGACGACATCGAAGGCGTGTACGCGGGGCTGCGCCCGCTGCTGGCCGGAGAGAGCGAAGAGACGTCGAAGCTGTCGCGCGAGCACGCCGTCGCGCGGGTCGCGCCGGGCTTGGTCGCGATCGCGGGCGGCAAGTACACGACGTA
The DNA here is from genome assembly GCF_055633655.1 of Amycolatopsis sp. NPDC114503. Classification (NCBI taxonomy): domain Bacteria; kingdom Bacillati; phylum Actinomycetota; class Actinomycetes; order Pseudonocardiales; family Pseudonocardiaceae; genus Amycolatopsis; species Amycolatopsis sp. NPDC114503. Next base: position 240,906 of record NZ_JBVKDT010000008.1, read on the forward strand.
CCGGGTGATGGCGGCTGACGCCGTCGACGCCGCGGTGGTCGACCTGCCGGGCCGCCCGCCGTCGTCCATCACCGACAAGGTCCCGCTGATCGGCGCGGACGGCTACCACGCGCTGGTCAACCAGGCGGATCACCTGGCTGCGGAGCACGGGCTGCACCCGTACCGCGTGCGGCACCTGCTCGACCGCTACGGCTCGCTGGTGCACGAGGTGCTGGCGCTCGCCGCGGACCGGCCGGAGCTGCTCAAGCCGATCGAGTACGCGCCGGATTACCTCGGCGTGGAGGTCGTGTACGCGGCGAGCCACGAGGGTGCGCTGCACCTGGAGGACGTTCTCGCCCGGCGCACGCGGATCTCGATCGAGTACGCCCACCGCGGCGTCGACTGCGCCGAGCAGGTCGCTCAGCTGGTGGGCGGCGTGCTGGGCTGGTCGGAGGAAGAGACGAAGCGCGAGGTCGAGGTCTACCGGGCGCGGGTCGAGGCGGAGCGGGATTCGCAGCTGCAGCCGACGGACGAGTCGGCGGACGCGCTGCGGGCGGCGGCTCCGGAGGCCCGGGCGGGATTGATCGAGCCGGTCAGCTGAGGTTTCCTCGTGAGTGCCGGAGAGATCCGGCGCTCACGAGGGCTTGAGCACCCACCGGATGAGCGTCTCCCCGCTGGGCGAGGGCCGGTCTTCGGGTCCGACGCGGCTGAATCCGGCGCGCCGGGCGACGATCTCGGACGCGGTGTTGCTTTCGTCGTGCCGGTAGGCGATCTCGTGCAGGCCGAGCCGGGCGAACCCGAACTGGATCGCGGCCGAAAGCCCCACTGCCGCAATGCCTTTGCCCCGTTCGGCCGGATGCGTCCACACCGATGCCTCGGCGGTGCCGAAGTCGAGGTCCAGGTCGCGCAGCCCGACCTCGCCGAGCAGCCGGCCGGTCGCCGGTTCGGCCACGGCCCACGAGCAGCGTTCGTCGCACGCCCACTGCGCGGCGCGCAGCGTCACGTATTCGGTGGCTTCGTCGGGCGTGCGCAGCCGGTAATTCAGCACGTACCGCCGATGCCGCGGGTCCGCGAACGCCTCCATCAAGGCGGGCCGGTCGTCGAGCTTCCGGTCCGCGCGCAGCTGACGCAGGTAGTACGCGCCCGCGTTGATTTCCACGGGTTCCACAACTCGAGCCTAACCGTCCGGAACCGGGAAACGGCTGCGTGCCGCGTCACCACCGGGGCGGACGAAGGGTGAAAAATCCTTGCCGTTTCGGGCAGCGCTGAGGGAAAAGCCGTCGCGGGCGATGATCACCCTGGCAGCGTTGCGGGTTATGCCGGACAATCTGACCCAGTTTGCCGTCGACCATTCCCGTCTGCACGGATGGGACGACCTTCCCGCTTTCCTCGCCGACGGCCGGACCTGGACGTTCGCCGAGGTCTACGCCGGGGCCGCGCGCGTCGCCGGCGGTTATCGCGCCGCCGGGCTGCGCCGCGGCGATCGCGTTCTGCTCGCGCTTCCGGACAGCATCGAAATGGTCTGGTGCCTGCTCGGCGCGTGGCAGGCCGGAATCGTCGCGATTCCGGTGAATGTCCAAATGAGCCACGACGATCTGACCCGCGACATCCGCACTGCCGAACCCGCGTTGATCGTCGTCGACCCGGAAACCGCGGGCTGGCTCGACGACGCCGGTCTCGCCCCGACCACCGGCGCGGATCGGCTGGCGAAGGCGGAACCGGAGACGGAGTTCGCGCCGGGCGGCGATCATCCGTCGCACGCGATGTTCACGTCCGGGACGACCGGTGCGCCCAAGCTGTGCTTCTACCTCCACCGCAACTTCGACCCGGCGATGCTCCGCACGGACGGCGTCGGGACGGTCGCGTTCTCGGTGTCGCGCATGTATTTTGCCGGCGGCCTCTACTCCTCGGTGATGGCGACGATCTGCACCGGCCAGACGTCGGTGCTCTCGCGACCGCGCGCGACCCCGGCCGCCGCACTGGAGTTGATCCGCCGCCACGACGTCGCGACGCTGTTCGCGCAGCCGAGTTTCTACGCACGTCTGCTGCAGGAGCCGGGGCACGCCGAGACGCTCGGGCAGCTGCGTGGCGCGATGTGTGCTGGCGAAGTGCTTTCCGCGCGGCTGCGCGAGAAGCTGGTGCCGATTTTCGGCGACCGGCTCACGAATCTTTACGGTTCCACCGAAGGGGGCGGATACGCCGTTGGCCGACCGGCGGACTACGCCGACCCCTCGGCGGTGGGGCCGGCTTTCGAGGGGCGCTCGGCGCGTGTCGTGGTCGACGGGCAGGAGGTGGCCGCCGGTGTGCAAGGCGAACTGCAGGTTCTGGTCCCCTTCGCCACAAGGGGTGTCGTTCGCGGCAGCCTCGGCCCGGATCAGGTGACCGACACCTGGTGGTCGACCGGAGATCTCGGGTCGATCGACGCACAGGGCGTCATCCACGTCTACGGACGGCTGGACGACGTCGAGGTGATCGGCGGGCAGAACGTGGTTCCCGGCGAGGTCGAACGGCTACTCGAAAGCCACCCGAAGGTGCGTGAAGCGGCGGTCAGCGCGGTGCGGCGCGAGGCAGGGGACACGACGCTGCGCGCGTACGTGGTCGCGACCTCGGGGCCTGGCGACGACGATTTGGGCGCTGAGTTGGTCGCGCTGACTCGCGAGCACCTGTCGTGGTACAAGGTGCCGCAGGACGTGACCTGGCTGGAAGCGTTGCCGCGCAACGCAAACGGCAAGGTGTTGCGGCGGCAGCTCCGTACCGCAGGCGGTCAATGACCTAAGCCAGGCGAAGGGATCGCCGGGAACTCCGCGTGCACGGCGGTCCCTTCTCCTCGCGCGGACTCGATAGTCAGCGCGCCCGCGACCCGTTGCACACGCTGACGCATCGCTTCGAGGCCGAAGCCGGTGCCGTCGCCGCGATCGCCGGGGGCGAAACCCCTTCCGTCGTCGCGGATATCGAGCATGACCAGGTCGTTGGTATAGGTCAGCGTGATGCCGATCCGGCGGGCACGCGCGTGTTTTTCCGCGTTGGCCAAGGCTTCCTGCGCCACCCGGTACATCGCCACCTCCAGCTCCGGCAGCAACGGACGCGCATCGCCTTCGACGTCGGCGGTCACCTTGGCACCCGAGGTGTCGGACACGCGATTCGCCAAGCCTGCCAACGCTTCCGGCAGGTGCGAGTCCGCCAATGGCTCTGGCCGTAATGCCTGTACCGCTCGGCGCGCCTCGGTGAGACTGTCCTTCGCCAGCGTGTGCACGTGGGCGAGATGCCGTTGCCGATCCGCGGCTTCGGTGGCCTTGTCGGCGGCTTGCAACTGCGTGACGATGCCGGTCAGTCCTTGGGCGACGGTATCGTGGATTTCGCGAGCCATCCGCTGTCGCTCGTCGAGCACCCCTGCCTCGCGGGCTTGAGTGAGCAGTTGTGCGTGCAGCGCCGCGTTTTCCGTCAACGCCGTTTCCAGCTGTGCGTTCGACTGCGCGAGTTTTTCGTTGGTACGACGGCGTTGCTCGTTCTCCGCACCGACGAACCACGCCACATACAGAATTGGCCCGACGATCGACACTGCGGTGATCCACGGCGGCGACGGCTGCCAGATTCCCTTGGCCAGCAACGGAACCACCGCTGTCGCCGCCGCGGCGAAGATGCTCCAGCGAGTTGGGAACAACACGAACGCGATCGGGTAGCCGATCGAGGCGAAGGCGGTGAACGGATCCAACCGTGAGGTGAGCACGGTCGCGCCGGCCAGCAAAACGACGAAGAATCCGATGGCCAGCCAAGGCTTTCGCGTGCGCTGCGGGAAAACCGGAATCAGTACCAGCAGCCACAGCCCGCTCACCGCGGCGAGAAGCAGCGTGGTGCGCCACTGCGCGGGAGTGCCGTGCGGCTGACCTGCGGCGATGATCGTGCACACCGCGAGCGCCACAATCCCGATCCCGGCGAACACCGGGCCCGCCCATCGCTCGGCCTTCGGATCGACCGAACCCGGCCGCAGCCCCATCATCGGGCTGAGCCGCGGTCCGCGTTCTCGCGGGCTCAGCGGCGTCGCCATCCGCTGAGCAGGATCAGCAGCAGCGGCAGTGCGAACACGATCAGCAGCCGTCCGCGCGTCACGATGAGCACGACGACCGCCAAGGCGATCGAAAGCGGCACCGAATAGCGCATCACGAACGAACCGAGCCTGCCGTTCCCGGCAGCCGGTACGACCGGTTGCGGCCGGGCCGTGGCCAGCAGCGCGCTCGGGCGCGGCGAGGGCAGGTCGTCGAACAGCGGCACCAGTTCGCTCACCAGCTTGGCTGACGTGACCTTCGCCGAACGGCTGCCGTATTCGTCGATGTCGAGGCGTCCGGTGCGGACGTGCTCGGAGAGGACGTCGAGCGCGTCCTGCCGTTCGTCGTCGCTCAACCGCAGGTCAGCCATGGTCCGCCTCAGCGGTCCAGACGGCGCTGCCGCCGGTGTTCGTCACGCATCGCCCGGAACTCCTCGCGGCGCTCCCGGTGCCGGTCGTGGTGGTGATGGTCATGGTGCTCGAAACCCTTGCCCCAGAGCGCGCGGCCGACGGCGGTGAGCGCGATCGGCGCGAAGATCACCGGCCAGCCCGCGGTGCCGGTGGCGATCAGGGCGATCGCCGCGATCCACACCAGCGGAATCAAGGCGGCGACGGCGCGTTGCCCGGCCGACCACTCCGGCTGCCGTGCGGCCACCTCGCCGGAAGCCGCGGGCTGCGGCACGGGCATCGGGGGCGGTGGCGCGGCCGACTCTGGCGCGGCGGTCGCGCCCGCGCCGAACACCGGATGCGGCACCGGCAGGTCGTTGAACAGCTCGCCCAGTTCTCCCCGCGTCTTGGCCGCGGTGATCCGGGCGGAACGTTCGCCGAACTCGTCGATGTCGATCCGCCCCGCGCTCATGTGCTCACCGAGCGCATTCAGCGCGGACTCTCGCTCCTGGTCGCTGATCCGCAGCTGCGGAGACGGAACCTCAGTCACGTAGTCGATGGTAGGCCGCGCGGGGGCGCGGCACCCACGACATTCAGCACAACTTCAGTCCTTGAGCTCCAAGAGTTGCGTTCCCTGCGTGACCGCGGAGCCGATCTCGACCGAAAGCCCGGTGACAGTGCCCGCTTTGTGCGCGGTTACCGGGTTTTCCATCTTCATCGCCTCGAGCACCACGATCAGCTCGCCGGCTTCGACGTGCTGGCCTTCCTCGACCGCGATCTTCACGATGGTGCCCTGCATCGGCGCGGTGACCGCGTCGCCACTCACCGCTGCCTTCGCGCCGCCGGCCCGCTTGCGGGGCTTGGCTTTCGTCGCCGCGGGCGCGCCGCCGCCTTCGAGAGCGAAGCCGCCCGGCAGCGACACCTCGAGCCGGCGTCCGCCGACCTCGACCACGACGTTCTGCCGCGGAGCCTCTTCCTCGGCCTCGATGTCCGGCGCGACGAACGGCTCGATCTTGTTGTCGAACTCGGTCTCGATCCAGCGGGTGTGCACGCTGAAGCCGTTGTCGTCGCCGATGAACGCCGGGTCGTTGACGATCACGCGGTCGAACGGCAGCACCGTGGCCATGCCCTCGACTTCGAACTCGGCCAGCGCGCGACGGCTGCGCTCCAGCGCGTTCTGCCGGTCCGAACCGGTGACGATGAGCTTGGCGAGCATCGAGTCGAACTGGCCGCCGATCACGCTGCCGGATTCGACACCGGAGTCGACGCGCACGCCCGGCCCGGACGGGGCCACGAACTTGGTGACCGTGCCCGGTGCGGGCAGGAAGCCGCGGCCGGCGTCCTCGCCGTTGATGCGGAACTCGATCGAGTGGCCGCGCGGCGTCGGGTCCTCGGTGATCCGCAGCTTCTCGCCGCGCGCGATGCGGAACATCTCGCGGACCAGGTCGATGCCGGTGGTCTCCTCCGACACCGGGTGCTCGACCTGCAGCCGGGTGTTCACCTCGAGGAACGAAATGGTGCCGTCGACCGCGACGAGGTACTCGACGGTGCCCGCGCCGTAGTAGCCGGCCTCTTTGCAGATGGCCTTGGCGGACTCGTGGATCCGGGCGCGCTGGTCGTCGGACAGGTACGGCGCGGGGGCCTCTTCCACCAGCTTCTGGTGGCGGCGCTGCAGCGAACAGTCGCGGGTGCCGACGACGATCGCGTTGCCGTGCTGGTCGGCCAGCACCTGCGCTTCGACGTGCCGCGGCTTGTCGAGGTAGCGCTCCACGAAGCACTCGCCGCGGCCGAACGCGGCCACCGCCTCGCGCGTCGCGGATTCGAACAGCTCGGGGATTTCTTCGCGGGTACGGGCGACCTTCAGGCCGCGGCCGCCGCCGCCGAACGCCGCCTTGATGGCGACCGGCAGGCCGTGCTCGTCGGCGAACGCGATGATCTCGTCGGCGTCCTTCACCGGCTCCTTGGTGCCGGGCACCAGCGGCGCGCCCGCGCGCATCGCGATGTGCCGCGCGGTCACCTTGTCGCCGAGGTCGCGGATCGCCTGCGGGCTCGGCCCGATCCAGGTCAGGCCCGCGTCGAGGACGGCCTGGGCGAACTCGGCGTTCTCGGAAAGGAAGCCGTAGCCGGGGTGGACCGAATCGGCACCGGCACGCTTGGCGGCGTCGAGGATCTTGTCGATCGCGAGGTAGCTCTCGGCCGCGGTGTTCCCGCCGAGGGCGAAAGCCTCGTCGGCGAGGCGCACGTGCGGAGCGTCGCGGTCCGGGTCGGCGTACACGGCCACGCTCTGCAGGCCCGCGTCCTTCGCGGCCCGGATCACGCGAACCGCGATCTCGCCCCGGTTCGCGACCAGGATCTTGGTCACCGGACCGCCTGTGCTCGCGGTGTCCTGCTCGCTCACCACATACCTCCCGTGCCCGTCGCCGCGCTGCTGGTCAACCGGGAGTCTACGGATCCAGGCAGGGCCTGGATTGAGAGGTGGACCACCCAGTTCGGTCCTGTTTATACCCGTCCGGCGGGAGCCTGATGCCGCAGTTCGGCCGGTAGTTCAGAGTCGAGCACGATGACGTCGTAGGGGTTGACCTGGTGCACCAGCGCCAGGTTTTCGGTGTTGACCAGGATCCACGGCTGGTGCTCGCCGCAGCAGTCGACGAGCCGGTCGAGCGCGGTGAAGGCGACCAGCGCGGTGCGGCCGTCGGGGGTGCGGCGCAGTTCGACGTTGGCTCCGGTCTGGCCGTCGGTGGTCGGGCCGGTGGGGCCGGTCGGCAGGTAAAGGGCCGGGGGCAGATTGGGGTTCGTCACTCCGACAACATAGACGGACACGGTGCGCAAGGTCGCTTACAGTCTCGGATATGGGGACTTGGCCGAAGCGCATCCCGCGATCCGCGCTGCTCACCGCCGTTCTCGCGGCGGTGGTGACGGCGGCGGCGCTCGTGGTGGTCGTCGCGCTGCGCCCGAAACCGGACGGCGCGGTGACCATGCCGCCGCGCGAGCCCGCGGCGGCTCCGGTCGAAGCACCGTCCTCGACCTGTGGAAACGGCCCGTGCCGCCAGTTGGCCGCGGTCAGCGTCGGCGGTACCCCGGTCATGTTGCTGGCCGACGCCGCGGGCAGCTGGGGCCGGGTCCAGATCGGGCAGCAGCCGTTCGAACTGGCGATCACGAACCTGGGCGCGAAGCTGACGGCAGGCTCGCTGCGCTGCGTCGACGGCGCGACCGCCGCGTGCCTGATCCGCGGCGACGCGGCCGGCGGCTCGTACGGCGAATTGCTCACCGAGTCCGGCGGGGTCTGGCGCGACTACGGCAAACCGTATTTCTCCGACGCGGGTTCGCTCTCGCTCTACGACGTCAGCCAGGACGGCCGTCCGGACGTGATCGTCGTCCGGCACGAATGCCCCCAGGCGGTCTCCGGAACGCCGCGCTGCCAGGCGGCTCCGGTGGTGGCGGAGGTGTACGAACTCGACGGCGAGGTGATGGGGTGCACGAGCACCGTCACCTCGCCGTCGAATTTCCGGGGCTGGCCGGACGTCGAGCTGAAGAAATCCCAGCTGCGCCGGTGTTCCGGCAACTCCTGAGCGGCGATTCCGGTTCTCACCGGCGTTGCCGCGCACGAGACGTCAGGCGGTCGCGGGACGGGCGGCGCCGCCCTCGTCGCGGTGGTTCGGGCGAGCGGTCTGGGTATTGAGGATTTCGTCGTCGAGCAGCCCTTCGCTGCGGGCGACGATCGTCGGGACCACGATCTGGCCTGCGACGTTCGTGGCCGTGCGCATCATGTCCATGATCGGGTTCACCGAGTAGATCAGCGCGATGCCGAGCGCGACCTGCTTGGCGTCGAGGCCGATGAACGCGGTGGTCAGGGTGAGCGCGGTCAGCCAGCCGGTGGTGCCCGCGGTGGCCAGCGCGCCGACGACGGCGACGACCACGATGCCGACGTACTGCCCGAAGCTCAGCGGCACCCCGGCGAGGTTGGCGATGAAGATCGCGCCGATCGCCGGGAACACCGCGGCGCAACCGTCCATTTTGGTCGCGCTGGCGAGCGGGGTGGCGAAGGCGGCGTACCCGGGGTCGACGCCGAGGTTCACCGCGGACTGCCGGGTCAGCGGGAGCGTCGCGGAGCTGGACTGCGACGCGAACGCGAACTGGATCGCGGTGCCAGCCTTGGCGAAGAACGTCAGCGGGCTCACCTTCGCGACGAGCTGCAGCAGGATCGGGTAGACCACGAACAGGATCAGCAGGCAGCCGACGTACACCGCGATCGTGGTCGACAGCAGCGGGCGGAACAGCGCGTCGCCGTAATTGGAGACCGCGGCGCCGATCAGGCCGATGATGCCGATGGGCGCGAGCCGCACGATCCAGCCCAGGTAGCGCTGGACGATTTCGAAGACGCTCGTGGTGAAGTCGACGAACGGCTTCGCCTTGTCGCCCAAGCTGTAGGCGGCGGCACCGATCACCACGGCCAGAAAGAGCACCTGCAGAGTGCTGCCCTCGGCGAAGGCGGAGAAGAAGTTCTCTGGCAGCAGGCCCTTGATGAAGGCGTCCCAGGAACCCCAGTGGCTCATGCTCTTCGCGGCCTTGTCGGCGTTCTTCGCGGTGGCCGCGACGCCCTCGCCGAGCCCGCCGGAGCCGGGGTTGAACAGCTTGCCGACCGCGATCCCGATCAGCGAGGCGATGAACGACGTGATCGCGAACCACAACACGGTCTTGCCGCCGAGCCGCGCGGCGGTGCGGCCGCCGCCGAGGCCGCGGAGGCTGTTGATGCCGACCACGATCGCGGTGAAGACCAGCGGGATCACCGCGATCTGAAGCAGGGTCGTGAAGATCGTGCCGATGTGGTCGAGGGTGTCGGTCAGCCAGCCGGCTTCAGTCGTCCGCGCGAGCACGCCGAGGCCGGCGCCCACGACAAGCGAGCCGAGCACGGCCGCGGCGAACACGCGCGGTTTGGTGTACGTCCCGATGAAGGACATGAGCCACCCCAGGGAGGTCGAGAGTTTCCGCTGGCCCGGGTGCGGGCCGGAATCGACTTTCCCTGATCACTCGTCCGAGTGACACATCGTCCCAATATGTGAACTATTTCCACATCTCGGTGACGCTGACGCCGACTTCGGCGAGGAGCTGCCGCAGAAGCGGGAGGCTGATCCCGATCACGCTCGACGGGTCCCCTTCGACGCCCTCGACAAACCACCCGCCGAGCGCGTCGAGCGTGAAGGCTCCCGCGACGTGCAGCGGTTCGCCGGTGGCGACGTAGGCGTCGATCTCGGCCTGGCTGGGGTTGGCGAAGTGCACGGTGGTGGACCGGGTGCCGGAGGCTTCCTTGGTGCGCTGCCCGCCGTCGAGCCGGACCACGGCGTGCCCGGTGAGCAGGACGCCGGAGCTTCCGGCCATCCGAGCCCAGCGCTGCTTCGCGACCTCGGCGTCGGCGGGCTTGCCGACCATCTCGCCGCCGATGGAAAGCATGGAATCGCAGGCGACGATCACGGCGTCGGGTTCGGAGACCATCTCGACGACAGCGTTGGCCTTGGCCTTGGCAAGCGCCGTGACGAGCTCGGCGGGCGCCGGGTCGGTGAGCGAGGCGGCGACGGCGTCCTCGTCGACACCGGACACGACGACGGCCGGGTCTAGACCGGCGCTGCGGAGTACGGAGAGGCGGGCGGGGGACTGGGAGGCGAGGACTAGACGCACGTGCGAACGCTACCTCGGTGGGGAGGGCGGGGGTTCGGGGGCGTGGCCCGGGGTGGAGGTGCCGTGTTGGGCGGAATCCGGGGGCGGGGTCGGATGGCAGGGTGCTGAGTTGGGCGATTCCGGTGTGCGGCGCGAGGGGCGACGGGGCGGTGCGCGGTGCGAGGGGGCGGTGCGACGGGCGAGGGGCGTGGGAGCGGTGCGGGGATGAAGGCGCGGTGCGAGGGAACGGTGCGCAGGGCAACGGCGCGGTGCGACGGGCGCGGTGCGACGGGCGATCGCGAGGGGTGGGGAGTTGCGAGGGCAACGGTGCGGTGCGAGGGGTGTGGGAGCGAGTACGAGGGGCGGGCTGCGATGTTGCTGGGCAGCGGGAGACCTCGCGGCCGCGTACGTGGCAGTCGCCGCAGACAGGTTTTGTGTTTCACCGCAACACCGCAACACCGCAACACCGCAACACCGCAACACCGCAACACCGCAACACCGCAACACCGCAACACCGCAACACCGCAGCTGCGTGACGCGGGCCGCGCTCGGGCCCGGACCCGGCTCACCCCGCCGGGCCTCCTGCTCGCGTTGCCCCTCCCTCGTCGCCTTCCCCGCCCCGGCTGGGTTCGCCCAGCCGGGGCCGTCGAGGTCAGGCGTTCATCGGGCCGGTTCCGGAGCGGGAGCGGTCGGTGCTGGCGTGTGCGACCGGGGCGTCACCCGGCGCAGGGCGGCTGCCGACAGGACTCCCAGCACCAGCACCGCGATCGGCAGGATCAGCGTCGCGCGGGCGGCGTCGGTGAGTCCATTGTGGACTACCTCGCCCGCGAGGCGGCCCGCTTGGGCGGCGAGGTCCGCCGGGAGGCCGGGGATCGGGGCCTGGCCGCCGGAGCCGCCGAATTCGCCGGTGGAGGCGGCGGCGTGGGCGATTCCTTCGGTGAACGGTGCGCGGTATTGCTCCGGCAGTTGCTGGGCCGCGGTGGTGGCCTCGCTGGTGATCGACGCGCTGATCCGTGCCTGCAGGAGCACGCCGATCGCGGCGCTGCCCAGGACTCCGCCTACCTGGCGGGCGGTGTTGAAGATGCCCGAGGCCGTACCGGTGAGCCGCGGTTCTACCGACGCCATCGTCAGGTTGCTCATCGGCGAGAAGATGCAGCCGACGCCGAGACCGCACACCAGCAGGGCCGGGATCAGTGCCCACGGGCTCGTGTCCGGACGTGCTTGCAGCGCGATGATGCCGACGCCCGCGGCCAGCAGGGCGAGGCCGCCCATCACCAGGTATTTGCCGTTGATCCGGTCCGAGGCGCGGCCTACGAACGGAGCGATCACGCCGGACAGCAGCGACATCGGGGCGGTGAGCAGGCCGGCCATGGTGGGGGACAGGCCGAGCACCGTCTGGATGTAGATGATCAGCGGCAGGAACATGCCGGTCATCGTGAAGCCGACCGTGGTCGCGGTGAGCGTGCCCGCGGAGAAGTTGCGGTTCGCGAACACTGCCAGCGGGACCAGCGGTTCGCGGCGGTTGTAGCGCTGCCACAGCACGAAGGCGACCAGCAGCACTACTCCGGCGCCGATGATTTCGAAGACCGTGATGCCGCCGAACACCGTGCCCCAGTCGTACTGCTGTCCATTTTGGACACCGAACACGATGCAGAACAGCCCGGCGGCGGACAGCAGAATGCCGAGCAGGTCGAACGAGTGCGAATGCTTCGGCTGCCAGTCCGGCACCAGCCACAGCGTCAGCGCGATGGCGACGACGCCGATCGGCACGTTCACGTAGAAAATCCACTCCCAGCCGAGGTGCTGCACCAGCACGCCGCCCAGCAGCGGGCCGGTGATCGTGGCCAGGCCGGCCACGCCGCCCCACGCGCCCATCGCCGCGCCGCGCTTCGCGGGCGGGAACAGGTGGCTGATGAACGCCAGCGTCTGCGGCGTCATCAGCGCCGCGCCGAGGCCTTGCACGGCACGGGCGGCGATCAGCATCTCGACGTTGCCGGACAGACCGCACCACAGCGACGACGCGGTGAACACGACGAGCCCGGCGACGAAGACGCGCTTCGGGCCGAAGCGGTCGCCGAGGCGGCTGGTGAACAGCATCGGCACGGCGTAGGTCAGCAGGTAGACGCTGATCACCCACACCACGGAGTTCAGCCCCGCTCCGAGGTGCTGCAGCATGGCGGGCACCGCGATGGACACGATCGTGGTGTCCAGCAGGATCATGAAGAACCCGATGCAGAGCGCGCTGAGCGCGGCCCACGGGTTAACCGGTCTTGCGTTCATGGTCTTCCTTGAGCTTGAGTTTCTTGTCCTGGAAAGGGATCCGGCCGCTGTCGAGGTCCGCGGACAGCTGCTCGATCCACGCGAGCTCGAACTTCCGCTGCGCCGCGCTGTAGCGGAAGTCGAGCCAGTAGATGTCGGGGGTGCCGTCGGATTCCAGCCGGTCGATGAGCACCTCGTCGGAGGCCACGGCCGCGCGCAGCCGGGTCAGGCGGTGCTCCAGTTCGAGCAGCGCCACGTCGCGCCCCAGATCGTCGATCACGGCGAGCCCGCTGAGTATGTCGCTGTAGTCCGGCACCACGTCGCCCAGCATTTGCCGGGCTCGTTCCTGGAAGGCGTCTTTGCCCGCGTCCGTCATGGCGTAGACCGTGCGCTCCGGCCGCCTGCCGTCTCGCTGGGTTTCGACGACGTCGACGAAACCGTTGCGCTGCAGCCGATCCACCGTGTGATAGAGCGAGCCGGCCTTGAGCTTCACGCGGGTTTCGACGTGTCGTTCCCGCATGAGCTGTGCCATTTCGTACGGATGCATCGGCCGCTCGTGCAGCAGCTCGAGCACGGCGACGCCCAGCGCCGTGAGCTTGGCCGCGACCATGACGGTGTTCCTCCAGGGATCCGATCGAGTGATACCAAGCGGGTTATTCCATGTGGACTATACGGTGTGGAGCAAGCTGTGGTCCAGTGTGATCTGCGCTGGTGAGCAGCTCGTGGCTGACGGTGATGGGTGCTGCGTTGATGGGGCGAGCGTAACCAGGACCACCGACGAAAACGGGGGATCGCCTGTTCGACGGCTACTTCCGGCCGGTGCGAGGCGGGCGGGCGGACTGCCGTGACCGGTGCCAGTCAACCCGGCCCGTTGCATGCGCCAAGAGGGCGATTACGCGGATGCCCGCCGGCGGTAAACTGAGCGACGGCGCAGGGCTGCCGCGCTGGGGGAGGGACTCTGATTCCCAGGCGGCCAAGGAGCGGGTGTTGGTGACTGCGCTGTCTTCAGGGGTGCTCTGGCCGACCGTCACGGTCGTCCTGGTTCTTGTGGTGCTGCTTGCGGTGTCCGGTTGTGTGGCGCTGGTTTTGCTGGCCAAGGCTTTGGCGTCACCGAAGGGGGAGAGTTCGGTCCGGGTCCTGGTGCGGGTGGTTCCGTGGCTCCGGATCGAGGTCGAGGCCAAGGCCGGAACGGACCGCGCGCGACGATGACGATCGCCTAGTCGACCGCATCGTTGCCCGGAATCGGCAACCCGGGCCAAGCTCGGCGCATGGGCAGTCGGCTGGGAAGGTTTCTTCAACACCCGAGACCTCGGCGGTCTCCCGACTCGATCCGGCAGCGACACCGGATCCGCGCGGTCCTACCGGTCCGCCGACGAACAGCTCGACGGAACCCCGCTGTACTGCCGCGTTTTCCTTGACCGCAAAGCAGAACGCTGCGCGACCGTCCTGGCCGACGTCGCCCGGAAACCATCGCCTCCGACTACGCCCTCTCGGCCGAAGCCGTACTGCCGCTGAACAAAGCGATGGGCGTCGAAGACCAAACCGCTCGCGACTACCTCGTCCGCGCCGGAATGGCCGCGGACGAGGTAGACCGTCTTCGGGACCGGCTCAGTCGGTGACCTCATGCAGCCGCCGCGCCCGGCGGCTGCCCAGCGAATACCAGCCAGCGATCCCGGTTCCGACGGTGAGCGCGGCCGCGCTGAGGCCCAGCGACCAGTGCACCCCGACCGCGGAACCGAGCAGCCCCACGGTGAATCCGCTGCCCGCGCGAAGGCCGTTGGCGGACACGCTGTACACGCCGATCACCCGGCCGCGTTCCTCCGGTTTCGCCAGCAACTGCACGACGGTCTGGCCGATCGACATCGACGCCAGGTTCGCCACGCCGCCGATCACCAGCAGCGCCACCGCGATCGGGTAGCTGGCGGTCATCGCGAAGAACAGGCTCGAGATCCCGTAAATCGCCGTGCTGATCACCGCCGCGGGCACGTTCGGTTTGATCTTTCCGGTCGCCTCCAGCAGGATTCCGCCGATCACGCCGCCCGCGCCGTTGGCGAACAGCAGCACGCCGTAGGCGGTTCCGGCGCTGCCCGCGCCGAGGTCCTGCGCGAAGATCGGCATCGAACTCTGCATCGAAGCGCCGACGAAGAACGCGCCGAGTCCGGCGAGGATGATCATCCCGACCATCGTCGGATTCCCGCTGATTTCCTTCAGTACCCGCACTGAATCCATCAGTCCGACCCGTGGCCGGCGGATGATTCCGCCGTCTCGCGTGTGTCCGGTGAACTTGGTGCGGAACAGGAACACGGTCAGCGGCAGGTAGAACGCGACGTTCACGAAGATGCCCGCCACCGGTCCGAGCCCGAGCAGCAGGGCCGAGCCGACGACCGGGCCGAAGAGAATGCCCAGGCTGCGGAAGGTGGCGTTGAGCCGGACCGCGCTGGGCAGTTCAGCGGGCCCGACGAAATCGTGCAGCATCAACTGTTCGCCCGGCCCCCAGATCGCGCCCGCGCAGCCGTGCAAAATCAGCAGTACGCAGGCACTCCACACCTCGAGGGTGTCGGTGAGGATCAGCACGCCCCACGCCGCGGACACCGCCATGAACAGCACCTGCGCGGCCTGGATGATCCGGCGGCAGTCGTGCCGGTCGGCCAGCCCGCCGAAATACACCGAGAACAGCAGGAACGGCACCCAGTGGCTGATGACCTCGAACCCGGTCAGCGCGGGCGACTGGAACTTCTCCCACAGCACCCAGTAGGTGATGACGTGTTCGACGTTGTCGGCCATCATCGCCAGGCCGGTGCCGATCAGGTACGGACGGCAATCCTTGTTGTAGAGCGCCGCGAATTTGCGCGGGGCTGCCGGGGCAGCCTCGACTTCGGGTTGGTGCGCCGGCACCCCGCACGCGGAACACATGACTGAGAACCCCCTAGTGAGCTGGTGCGCTCAACGCTAGACGAGACGTTGCGTCTTGGCTAGACTTCTTCACGTGGGCGACGTCACTGAGCCCGGCGAGCGCCGGCATCACGGGAACCGCTACGGCCGCAGCGAGAACGCGCGCCGCGCGGTGTTGCACGCGGTCGACGATCTGCTGGTGGAGGTCGGGTTCGCCCGGCTCACGATGGAGGGCATCGCGGCCAAGGCGGGAGTCGGCAAGCAGACCGTCTACCGCTGGTGGCCGTCCAAAGTGGACATTCTGCTCGAAGCCCTCGGCGACGACCTCGTCGAGGAACTCTCCCCGCCCGACTCCGGCGACCTCCGCAAGGACCTCTGCGCGCACCTCGCCGCGATCGCGTCCTTCCTGACCACCGCCGACGCCGGTGCGGTGTTCCGCACGCTGCTCGGTCAGGCCCAGCACGACCCGGATCTGGCGCGACGGCTGCGCGAGGACCACATCCGCGGCCAGCATGCGCGCGACCGGCTGCCCTTCGAACGCGCTGTCGCCCGTGGCGAACTGCCGTCGGACGTCGACCTGGACAGCGCGGTCGAGCAGCTCGTCGGGCCGATCCACTACCGCGTGCTGGTCACCGGCGCGCCGGTGCCGCCGGAGTTCACAGATGGCCTGGTTGAGCGATACCTCCGGGAGCATCAGCCCGAGTAGGCTCCTGGAAACATGGGAACGGTCTGGTGGCTGATCGGTCTGGCTGTGGCCGCCGTGGTCATGGCCGGGATTGTCTGGATTTTCCGAGACCGCGCGGGCGGTCTCGATCAACGGTTGCGCGCGGCCGAACAGGCCTCGCGCTGGCGATTCCTGCAGCAGCGGTGGGAATCGGAACCGATGGCGCGGCTCGCGACCGTCCAGCAGGTGCACGCGCTCACCCAGAAC
Source organism: Amycolatopsis sp. NPDC114503 (assembly GCF_055633655.1). Taxonomy (NCBI): domain Bacteria; kingdom Bacillati; phylum Actinomycetota; class Actinomycetes; order Pseudonocardiales; family Pseudonocardiaceae; genus Amycolatopsis; species Amycolatopsis sp. NPDC114503. Next base: position 257,048 of record NZ_JBVKDT010000008.1, read on the forward strand.
GGCGGCTGCCAGGTCCGGATCGTCTGGACCGACAGCTATCACGCCGAGGACGTCGAGATCGAGCACGACCAGGCCGACGCGGGCGACTATCTGTTGCTGCGCGGAGTCGGCCCGCTCGGCTCGATCACCCGGGAGGAGCTGCTGGCGCACGCGGGTGCGGACGCTCCGGAGTGGGCTCAGCGCGGACGTTGAATCACCAGCCGCTCATCCGCTGCCACGTGTCGATGACGCGGCCGTTCTCCACGATGCGGTAGCCGCCGTGTTGTGCGGCGGTGGCGCAGGCGTGGTTGGGCAGGACGCGCAGGCGGGTGCCGATCGGCAGGTCGGGCAGCGGATGTCCGGCGCGGGCGGTGAGGATTCCGTGTTCCTGGCTCGCGCCGGTCACCACGAGGCCGGGCACCAGGGCGCCGTCGAGGTCGGTGACCAGGCCGTATTCCTGGTCGACGGCTTGGTTCGCGGTGCCTCGGTCGCGCGACAACGCCATCCAGCCGCCGTCCGTGAGGATCCAGCCGTGCTCGGGGCGGTGTCCGATCACGGTGACAACTACGGACAGCGCAAGGTCTTCGACGCGGCAGACGCCCAGTCCGGCCATCACCAGGTCGAAGAAGACGTAGTTGCCAGCGCGGACTTCAGTGACGCCGGTGAGGTCGTCGGCTGCGTGTGCGGTGGGAGTCGAGCCGACGCTGACTGTGCCTGCGTACAAGCCTTCGTCGCGAAGGCGTTGTGCTGCAGCGACAGCGACGTCTCGTTCGTGCGCGGCGGCTTCGCGTTGCGCTGCAGGGGTTGTCGCGAAGTAGGACTCGCCGGCGTGTACGAGGACGCCGTCGAGACAGTCGTGCAGCTGTCGTCCGATGGCAAGCAACGCGGGGTCTTCGGGAAGTACGCCGCCACGGTGACCGTCGCAGTCGACCTCGATCAGCGACGGAATCCGTAACCCAGCTTCCCGTGATGCAGCGGTTATCGCAGAGGCTTGCGCGACGCTGTCCAGTAGCACGCGCACGGTGATTCCCCGTCGCAGCAACGCAAGCACGCGCGGGAGCTTGTGCGGATCGATGCCGACGGCGTACGTGATGTCGGTGTAGCCGCCGTCGGCGAAGGCTTCTGCCTCGGCCAGCGTCGACACCGTGATCGGGCCTGGCTTTCCGCCGTGCATCAACGCGGTCGCGGGTAATGCCTTCGCCGTTTTCGTGTGGGGGCGCAGGGAAACGCCGAGTTCGCGCATCCGCTGAGCGAGCCGTTCGGCGTTCCGCTGGGCGCGCGAAAGCTCGACGACGGCGAACGGAGTGTCCGGATCAGCCAGGGTTTCCTCAGACGGCGGCAATTGCCTGCACCTCGACCTTCGCTCCAAAGTGGAGGGTGCTTGACCCGGCGACCGCGCGCGCCGGGCGGTGGTCGCCAAGCCAGGCACGGTAAATCCGGTCGAACTCCGGCCAGTCGCCCATGTCGGTCACGTAGACGGTGACCGACACCAGCCGATCCCGGCTCGTGCCCGCCGTGGCGAGACACGCGTCGAGGTTGGCCAGAACTTGCTTAGCCTGCACGGAAAACGGCTCGTCCACCAGCCGGGTCCCGTCGCTGGTGATGGGCAGCTGTCCGGAGACGAACGCCATCCCGCCGTATTGCGCGGTGTGCGAGTAATGCCCGCCGGGCACCGACAGCTCAGGGCTGTCCCGCAGGACGATTTCGGTCATCGACGTGCTCATTTCGCGTAGTTGTAGACAGTCGCCCGGGATACGCCGAGCAGGTCGGCGATGATCTGGGCGGCGTCGCGGGATTCGAAGTACCCCTCGTCGCGCAGCCGGCGGACCAGGTCGCGTTTGGCTTGGCGGGAAAGGGAACGCGGGCTGCCGCCGGCCGCGCGTTCGATCCGTTCCCGCAGTTCGCGCGACGTGCGGGAACGCAGGTCTTCGACGACACCGGGCTGCCCGGCGTCAGTGGCGACCAGGCTGGTCAGCGTGTGCGAGAGCGGCGAAAGCACCGAGACGTCGAGGTTCAGGCACAGTGCGGCGATGTACTCGCCGTCGGCGTTCTTGATGCCGATCGACGTGCTTTTGACCGGCCGCCCGTCCGGGAACTGGTTCGCGTAGTTCTGCAGGACGCTCGGGTAGTCCGGGTCGCTGATCCGCTGCAGCCCCAGTTCGGTGGCCGGATCGCCGACCTCGCGGCCGGACAGGTTGTTCTCGATCGCGCGGATCGCGTGGTCCGGATCCCGCAGGTCGTGCAGCACGACCTCGCACAGCCCGGGGAACATCCGGCCGACCGCGACCGCGATCTTCTCGGTTTCCCGGATGAGGTGCTCGTCCATGCCGCCGCCTTTGACTCATTGTCCAACTTTAGAAAATGAGTCTAGCAGGTGGGCAAAAAGTTGATCCCGGCTCTCGAACCGGGATCAACAGGGACTTCAGCGAGGCAACGAGGAGGCGCGCCAGGCCCCGTCACCAGCGGCGATCGGCGCGTGCACCGCGGCAGGCCGGTCGCCCCACCACGACGTGCGACGCCGTGCAGGAGCAGGCGCCGAGGCCGAAGCGACAGTGGCCACCACCGCGGTGAGCGCGGCGAGTTCGGCGTCGTCCGGGTTGCCGCGGACGACGCGGAGCAGGGGAGTGTCCGTCATCGCGGCCTCACAGGGGGATGTTGCCGTGCTTCTTGGGCGGCATCGATTCGCGCTTGGTGCGCAGCAGGCTCAGCGCCTTGGCGACGTGACCGCGGGTGTGCGCGGGCACGATCACCGAGTCGACGTAGCCGCGTTCGGCTGCCGCGTACGGGTTGAGCAGCGTGTCCTCGTACTCCTGGATGAGGTCCGCGCGCAACGCGTCGACGTCCTTGCCTTCGGCGGCAGCGTTGGCCAACGTCTTGCGGTGCACGATGTTCGCCGCGCCCTGCGCGCCCATCACCGCGACCTGCGCGGTCGGCCAGGCCAGGTTGATGTCCGCGCCGAGGTGCTTGGAACCCATGACGTCGTACGCGCCGCCGTAGGCCTTGCGCGTGATCACCGTGATCAGCGGGACGGTCGCCTCCGCGTACGCGTAGATCAGCTTCGCGCCGCGGCGGATGATGCCGTTCCACTCCTGGTCGGTGCCGGGAAGGAAGCCGGGAACGTCCACAAAGGTCAGAACCGGGATGTTGAACGCGTCGCAGGTCCGCACGAACCGCGCGGCCTTCTCGGACGCGTCGATGTCGAGGCAGCCGGCGAACTGCGTCGGCTGGTTCGCGACGACGCCGACGCTCTGCCCGTCGACCCGGCCGAACCCGACCAGGATGTTGGGCGCGAACAGCTCGTGCACCTCGAGGAACTCGCCGTCGTCGAGCACGCGGGTGACGACCTCGTGCATGTCGTACGGCGTGTTCGGCGAGTCCGGGATGAGCGTGTCGAGCTCGCGGTCGGTGTCGGTGACGTTCTCGAAGAACCCGGCGGGCGGCGCGTCCGCGTCGAACTCCGGCGGCTCGGACAGGTTGTTCTGCGGCAGGTAGGAGAGCAGTTCCTTGACGTAGGCGATCGCGTCCTCGTCGTCGGAACCGAGGTAGTGCGCGACGCCCGACTTGGTGTTGTGCGTGCGCCCGCCGCCGAGTTCCTCGAAGGTGACGTCCTCGCCGGTCACCGTCTTCACGACGTCCGGTCCGGTGATGAACATCTGCGACGTCTCGTCCACCATCACGACGAAGTCGGTGAGCGCGGGGGAGTAGACGTGCCCGCCCGCGTTCGCGCCCATGATCAGCGAGATCTGCGGGATCACGCCGGAGGCCATGGTGTTGCGGCGGAAGATCTCGCCGTAGAGGCCGAGCGACACGACGCCTTCCTGGATGCGCGCGCCGCCGCCCTCGTTGATGCCGATGATCGGCCGGCCGGTCTTGATCGCCAGGTCCATCACCTTGACGATCTTCTCGCCGTAGACCTCGCCGAGCGCGCCGCCGAACACGGTGACGTCCTGGCTGAACACGCACACCGGACGTCCGTCGACGGTGCCGTACCCGGTGACGACGCCGTCGCCGTACGGGCGGTTCTTCTCCAGCCCGAAGTTCGTGGAGCGGTGCCGCGCCAGCTCGTCCAGCTCGACGAACGAGCCCTCGTCGAGCAGCAGGTCGATCCGCTCGCGGGCGGTTTTCTTGCCCTTGGCGTGCTGTTTCTCGATCGCGCGCGCCGAACCGGCGTGCACGGCCTCGTCGTAGCGGCGGTAGAGATCCGCGAGCTTGCCGGCCGTCGTGTGGATGTCCGGTTCTCCCTCGGGCGGCGTCCCGAGCGGCTGCGTCGCACTGCTCATGTGGCGGAGCTTAGCTACTGCGCGGTTGCCGCGCGTGTGGCGTAGGACTCCCTCTCGCGCGCGGCGCAGACCAGCACGCGTCCGTCGAGCGTGCCGATGACGAGCCGGTCCGGGGCTTGCGCGCTCAGCGACAGCGGGACGACCGGGTGTCCGTTGACCTGCAGGTGCTGCCGTCCGAGTTCGCGACCGTCAGCTGCGTCGAGGGCGACGAGCTCGCCGGAGTTGAACGCGACGTAGACGGTGTACCCGATGGTGTCTATCGCGGTGACCTGGTGATCGGCGGTGTGGACCCACTGGGCTTTTCCGTCGGGGTAGGAGCGGCGGACGACGCAGGAGGTGCCGGGTTGGAGCCCCGACCCGTGATGGACCGAGGTCGCATGGACGATCGAACCGTCGACGAACACGCCGGGGCCGCCGAAGAGGTGCCTGCCTTGGGCTGCGTCCCATTCCAGCGGAAACAGTCGCTCGGTTCGCTGCCGTGCGGGATCGAAGGCGACGACCCATTTGTCCTGGTGCGCTCGCGGGCCCATGCCTTGCAGGAACAGCAGCGCGGGCGCGCGGCGGATGTCGAAGAAGTGGTTGAACAGGTCGTAGCCGCCGAGGTCGACGCGGCTTTCCGAGGGCAGCACCTCGGTCGGCCCGGAAGGCGGACGGATGGCGAGCCGTCCGGTTTCGTCGGTGCTGAGCACGGCGGGGTGATCGAAGGTCCGGAACGCTTCGGAGCGTCCGTCGGCGAGCTGGACGCGTTCGACAGTCGAGCTGGAGAGGGTCCAGCCCGCCCAGGTGCTGAGGACAGCAGTGTTCTCCTCGATGTCGACGTAGAGCTGGCAGCCGACACCCGAGGCGGGCACGGACCATTCGCGTTCGCCGGTGGCCGACCAGCACTCCACGGCGACGTGCTCAAGGCTGGCGAGAATCCGTCCGTCGCTCAGCGCGGCGACTGCCCACACCTGCCGCCGGTGGTTTCCCTCGGCAACTGCGGCGAGTGGTTCGGCGGGTTCGGTCGCGAGGCCGTCGACCTCCAGCGAACGGGCCTTCACCGCTCGCCAGTCCGGTACGGCGATGGCGACGGCCATCGTGGAGAAGCCGCGCTGTTCTTCCTCCTGCTCGTCGAACACGGACACTTTTGCTTCGAGAGTCCGGTGATCGCGCCAGCGAAGTTCGGTGATCTCACGGCGTTCGCGCAGCAACGAGGTTGCGCGGCCGGACTCGAGGTCGAGGACGGTCAGCTCGCCTTCGTAGAAATAGCCGCCGTCGTACGACCCGGAGCCGATGGCCAGGATCGGCAGCTCAGGATGGAAAGCCAAGGCATTGACCGGCCAATGCAGGCTCACCAGGTGAACGCATTCGAGCGTGTCGGCGCGGTAGACGCCGACGCGGTTCCAGGCGGTCGGCTCGGACGAACTCTCCACGCTGTGCCCGGCCCACAGCGGACGCCCCAGCGCACCCCCGACGGCCACATAGCCCGTGCGGGCATCGGTCTCGGTCAGCCGCACCTCGCCGACTTCGGCGAACCGGTCGTCGCCGAGAACCTGCTGGACAGTCAGCACTTCGGAGTCGGTCACCAGCGAAGCCTATGCCGGGCGTCAGTTGAATTTTCGGCGTCGGCCTGGCCTTCGGCGGCGTTGTCGGGCCTAGGGTGGGGGGCGTGCTGCTCGCCGACGCCCCGGTCCGCTCGCTCGGGCCCGCCGACCTGTCCGCTTGCCTCGACCTCGGAACCGATCGCGGGTGGCCGCGCGAAGAGCGGAAATGGGCAATGTTGCTGGACGTCGGCCGCGGATTCGGCATCGACGCTCCGGACGGCGGCCTCGCCGCGGCGGCGGTGCTCACCCGGACCGGGCCGACCGCGAGTGTGTCGATGGTCGTCGTCGCGGAGCGATTCGCGCGGCAGGGGCTTGGCCGTCGCGTGACCGCGCGGGCGCTCGACGAAGCCGGTGACGCCGTGGTTTCCTTGCACACCACGGAAACCGCGCGTCCGCTGTACGAATCGATGGGCTTCGAATTCGACGGAGGCTGCAACGACCACCGTGGCCGATTCACCGACGACGACGGCCCGGCGGCACGGCCGATCGGTCCGGCGGACGTGGCGCGAGTGTACGAATTGGACAGTGCGTCGCAAGGCTTCGCGCGGCGGGAGTTGTTGAACCGCATGCTGTTCGAGGCCGAGCACGTCCACGTGACTGACGACGGATTCGCGCTCGGCACCGCGCAGGCCGGGGTGCTGGTGATCGGTCCGGTGGTGGCTGTGGACGAGGATCAGGCCCGCGCGCTGATCCGCGGCATCGCCCGCACCACGTCCGGCGATCTCCGGCTGGCGGTGGACCACCGGTTCCCGAAGCTGTCGGCGTGGTGCGAGGCGCGCGGGCTGGCCGTCCACGGTCCGGCGCCGCGGTTGGTGCTTCACGGAAAAGCGTTGCCTGGGCCTGCCGAGCTGCGTTTTTCGCCGTACAACACCGCTCTCGGCTAGCTGTATCGCTTCCTGACCTCGGCCCGCCGCTCCGCCGACCACGGCTCCAGTTCCACCTTGAACGTCCCGGCGAACAACGCGTTCAGCTGTTCATGCCGTGCCGTCAGCAAGTCCGGCAGCTGATCGGCAAGCTCCGCCGGAACGGTCTGAGTCAGCTCCAGCCGCACCCCGTCCAGCGGATCTGCCGTCACTTCCCACCGCACGCGTCCAGCCGGTTTTCCGTTGTGCAGCCAGGTGTAGGCCAGCACCTCCGGCGACCGCGACTCCAGCACCTCCGCCCCGTCTTCCGGCTGGGGCAGCCGCTTCCAGACGTCCTCGGCCGGCGGCCAGACCAGGTCGCGGCGAAAGCGGATCGTCCCGCCGTCCAGGACTTCGCCGTCCTCGAGACCGAATTCCTCGATGTAGTGCACCATCCGCGCGTGCCAGTCGGTCGGCATTTCCGGCGTCCGGCCGTCGAGCGAGGCTTCGAGGGAGTCCAGGCAGGCGACCCAGCCGGTGACGTGCCGTCCCGCGCCGAGCAACGCGAGGTCCGGCTCGCCGCGGTTGAAGACGTGCGTGAACGCGAGCTTGCTGCCCGTGCCGTCGGCCGACACCTCGATCCGGATCAGGTCCGAGTTCCAGGTGAACTCGAAGACCTCCGGCGGCCGGTAGCCGACGATCTCGCCCTCGCTGACGTCCCCGGTTTCGGTGAAGGTGAACGTGATCTTCCCGCCCGGAGCCGGGGCGTCGGGCAGGGTGACGGCGGCCGGGAACCAGTGCGCCAGCTCGCCGGGCGAGGTGACCGCGCGCCACACCTTCTCCGGCGGATGGGCCAGGGTCCGTTCGAGTTTCACGCTCGGTCGTCCGCCGGGAGTGGTTCGCAGGATCGCCATGCCCGTATATAACCACGGAGGTATATACGGGTCAAGCCGTCAGATGCACCCCGTACCCGGTCTGACCTGGGGCGACCTCGGGCAGCAGGACGAGCCGCCGGTCGTAGTCGCCGCCGTCCTGCGTGCGGTAGGGCAGCGGATCGGTCGTTTCCAGGGAGTGCAAACGTTTGCGCAGCTGCTCGGCGACGCAGTCGAACTTCTCCGGCGTCATGCGGTTCGTGCCGGTCACCTTGAGCGGTGGGAGGACCGTCATGCCGGTGTAGAAGAGCGTGGCGTGCTGGACGTTGAACAGCAGGTCGTCCAGCGAACCGTGCGCGCCGCGCGGGCCGAGGCTGTCCTCGTGCGCTCCGGCGGTGACGATCACCATCGCGCGTTTCCCGGCCAGCACGCCGTTGCCGTAGCGCAGTGTGTGGCCGGTTTCGTCGCGGTAGTCGTAGCCGTATCCCTGCACGAAAACGCGGTCGAACCAGCCCTTCAGGATGGCCGGCGTGTCCGCCCACCAGAGCGGGAATTGGACGACGACGGTGTCCGCCCAGTCGAGCTTTTCGTGCTCGATCCGGACGTCCTCGGGCACGGTCGCGATCTCGTCGACGATCGGGTTCCAGCGCATCGCGTAGAGATCGGATTCGCGCACGTCGTGGCCGAGGTCGCGAAGGGTGGTGACGCCCTCGTCGCGGAGCGCGCCGTTGAGCGAGGCGGGGTCGGGGTGGGCGTAGATCCACAAGACGTTCATGAGGCCAGGGTGCAACCGGCGAAACGGCCAAAACAGTGGCCCGATGGCCACCTTGTGCAAGAATCGGGCCATGGCTGTCTTTCGTCATCCGGAGCGGCACAAGGTCGCGGTGCTGGTACGGCACGGCATGCTCGTGATGGAGCTCGGCATCGTCCACCGGCTGTTCGGCCAGGCCAGATCCGCGGACGGCGAGCGGCTGTACGAGGTCGTCACCTGCACGCCGGAGCCCGGCGACATCCGCACCGATTCGGACTTCACGATCCCGGTCGCGCAGGGGCCGGAGGCGGTGGCCGAGGCCGACACGGTGATCGTGCCCGCGTCGTCGCTCGAGTACGAGCCCACCGGACGGCAGCTGACCCCGCAGCTCAAGCACGCGATGAGCCTGGTGTGCCCGGACAGCCGGATCGCCTCGATCTGCACCGGCGCGTACGTTCTCGCCGCGATGGGTCTGCTCGACGGCCGGCGCGCGACGACGCACTGGCGTTCGGCGTGCGAATTCCAGCTCGAATACCCGCGCGTGCAGCTCGACCCGGACGTGCTCTACACCGAGGACGGCAACGTCTTCACCTCGGCGGGCGTCGCGTCCGGCATCGACCTTTGCCTGCACCTGATCCGGCGCGATTTCGGCGCGGCGGTCGCCAACGAGGTCGCCCGCGGCACGGTCGTCTCGCCGCATCGCGAGGGCGGTCAGGCCCAGTTCATCCGCCGTCCGGTGCCGGAGCCGCGGTCGTCGTCCACCTCGGCCGCGCGGGCGTGGGCGCTGGAACACCTCGACCAGCCGATCACGTTGCGCGACCTGGCGGTGCGCGAGTCGATGAGCACGCGGACGTTCACCCGGCGGTTCCGGGACGAGGTCGGGATGTCCGCGCTGCAGTGGCTGACCCAGCAGCGAGTGGAGCGCGCGCGGCAGTTGCTGGAGGAGTCGGAGCTGCCGGTGGACCGGGTCGCCGCGGCGTGCGGATTCGGTACGGCGGCGTCGCTGCGTCAGCACCTGCAGGCCGCGCTCGGGGTTTCGCCGAGCGCCTACCGGACCACATTCCGCCGTCCGGCCTGAATGCGGCGGTCCGTGGCAGCGCTCTGTTCGCAAGCTGCCACGGACCGACCCCCAGCGGCACTCATCCTCGCGAGCGGGCTGGGGTGTTCGGTACCCCGGCGACCAGGTCTTACAGAATCTGACAGGCGTCAGGAGACGACCGTCACCAGTACATACACCGGGCGGCGGGTCGAGAAGAACTCCGCGCCCTTCGCGTCGACCATCTTCCAGCCGATCCAGCAGCGCCCCGGCGCGGGCGAGGCGATCAGCGGAACGCTCACCATCACGTGGTCGCCGGGCGGGGTGTCGCCGATCAGCACCCGGTCCGGGGTGCGGCACGAACCGGGGCTCGGCGGCAGGTCCATCCGCTGCAGGTACCGCTGATGCCAGGGCACCGAGCCGGTGTTCTGCAGTTCCCACACCTTCTGGACGGTTTCGCCGACGTGGATCACGGTGCCGTCGGGCACGGTCACGTCGCCGACGAACTTGGAGTTGTCGCCGGGGACTCGCGCACCGACGTCGACCAGGCTGCCGCTGTTCAGCTTCGGCACCACGATCGCGGCGACGGCGGCGAGCAGCACGACGACGAACGCGACCGCGGCCAGCGCGTACTTGCGACGACGCCGGGGTTTCTCCGGGGCGACCGGGTCCGAGGTGATCAGCACCGGTTCCGCCGACGCGACCGCGGCCGTTTTGACGATCTCGACTTCGGCCGTCGGGGCTTCAGGCTCGGACGGCACGCCCTTCAGCTCTTCCCAGCGTCGCCGCCACTGCTGTTCGTCCGCGTCGCATGCCCGGACGAACTCGCGCGTGGTGTCCCACGACGGGAACCGGGTGCCGCGAACTGCCTCGTGCAGCGTGGTGTGCGAGATCCGCCCGGAGCGGTCGGCCATCTTGCGAAACGACGGATTCCCGGCCCGCGCGCGGAGCGCCGCCAGTTCCGCGGAGAGCACCTTGGCGGCAGATTGCCCGTCGCCCATCGCTCTCCCTGGTTGTCAGATCCGCTGGTCGGACCAGTCTGACATTCCAGTTCGGCACAGCTGGGCGCACCCCGGTCGCGGCCCCGGCGAGGCAGCCGCGACCGGCGCGCGTCACTGCCAGGCGTCGGAGATCGGCGTCTCGTTCGCCGCGTTGCCGAGGCCGGGCAGCCCGTTCGCGGCCTCCATGGTACGCAGCACGGTGTAGTGGTTGATCGTCTCCGAGTAGTCGCCTTGCTTCACGTGCGCGCCGGTGAAGCTCGTGTAGATCTGGTTCGTCGAGGTGCCTTCGTCCTCGTCGAAGGTCACGATCAGCAGGCTGTTGTGCGTCTTGGCCCACTGTGCGTAGCCGTCGAGGTTGTTCTTCAGCCAGGTGTCGCCGGTGCCGACCGAGCAGTCGTGCATGTCGTTGCACATGTTCGGGGTCACGAACGCGACGCTGGGCAGTTGCGAGTAGTCCGACGGGAACTGCGAGTAGCGCAGGTTGCTCGACGCGGGCACGTTCGAGAAGTCGACCCAGCTGTTGTGCTTGCGCCGGTACTCGCCGGACGAGCAGCCGGTGTAGCCGTCGGACGGCATGGACTCCGAGTAGCCGGTGAAGGTCTTCCCAGCCCCGGCGAGCTGCGAACCGAGGTTGTCCACCGCGCCGAGGTTCTGCGGACAGGTGTCGTCGGTGACGCCCTGGGTGTCGCCCGAAAACAGCGCGACGTAGTTCGGCTGGCTCGGGTGGGTGATCGCGTGGGAGTCGGTGAAGTTCGCGCCTTGCGCGGCGAGCGACGCGAAGTAGGGCGCGGTGGTCGAGTCGATCGAAGTCGACGATTCGTTCTCGAACATCACGAGCACGACGTGGTCGAAGGTGGGCACGGACGCCGCTGCTGAGGCGGGTTGGGCGGCGGTTGCCGCACCGAGAATTGCCGTCGCGACGGCGGCCACGATCCGCTTGCGGAACACAGGTCCTCCAAGATCGGTCGGGAAATGCGCTCAGGTGGGAGCGGCATAGACCGTGCCACGGCGGAGGTGTCCCGGAGAGCGGTCGGTGGGTGAATTACTGGCGACCACTCGTCCGGGGCACGACTTTCGAAGGGTCAGCGTGCGAGCAGGTCCCGCAGTGATTTCGTAACGCTGGCAGGGGAAGTCTCGGCCATGAAATGTCCACTGTGTACGGTTTCGTGCACGAGGTCCGGTGCCCACGTCCGCCAGAGTGCGGCCGCGTCGAAGCCCAGCGCGTCGCCCCAAGCCTGCTGCAGCACCGTGGTCGGCATCTTCAATTGGGTGCCCGCGTCCCGGTCGGCGCGGTCGTGTTCGAGGTCGATGCCCGCGGAAGCGCGGTAGTCGGCGACGATCGACGGGACTGCGTTCCGGCTCGCTTCGAGGTACCGGGCGCGGATGTCGGCCGGGATGGCCTCCGGGTCGGCGCCCCATTGGTCGAGGAAGTAGCTGAAGAACGCGTCCGGGGCACCGCTGATCAGCTGCTCGGGAAGGCCGGGTGGCTGCGCCATCAGGTAGAGGTGGAAGGCGACGGCCGCACTGACGCCGTGCAGCACGTCCCACATGTCCAGCGTCGGCAGCACGTCGAGGATCGCCAGGTGGGACACGTGATCCGGGTGGTCGAGGCCGGCGCGGATCGCGACGAGGGCGCCGCGGTCGTGCCCGGCCAGCGCGAACTGTTCGTGGCCGAAGGCGCGGGCGAGGGTGACGACGTCGGCGGCCATGGTGCGCTTCGAGTAGGTCTCGCCGGTGTCGGCGGGCTTGTCGCTGTCGCCGTAGCCGCGCAGGTCCGGGCACAGGACGGTGTGGTCGGCGGCGAGGTCGGCGGCGACGTGCCGCCACATCAGGTGGGTCTGCGGGAAGCCGTGCAGCAGGACGATCGGCGAGCCGGAGCCCGCGACCGCCACGTTGAGGGACACGCCGTCCGCGACGGGCACCCGCTGGTAGTCGAAGTTCATGCGACCCAGCGTGCGCCGGGCCGATCAGCAACCGATCAGCAACGACCGAGCTGATTACAGTACGGAACCGATGACCATCTCGTTCTCGGTACTGGGCCCGCTGACGGCCCACGACGCGCGCGGGCCGGTGCCGTTGCCCGGGCCGCGGCATCGTGCGGTGCTCGCGCGGCTGCTCGTCGCGCGCGGACAGGTGGTTTCGACGGACGCGCTGGTCGACGCGTTGTGGACCGAGCCGCGTGCGGGCGCGCTCGGCGCGGTGCAGACCTTCGTCGGCGCGCTGCGGCGTTCGCTCGAACCGGACCGTCCGCCGCGGACGCCCGCGAAGCTGCTGGTCACCGAGGGGCCGGGGTATGCGCTGCGTGCTGAACCGGAGCAGGTCGACGCGTGGCGGTTCGAGGCGTTGCTGCGGGGGACGCCGTCGGTCGCGCAGTTGGACGAGGGCCTCGGCTGGTGGCGAGGCGAGCCGTACGCGGAGTTCGCCGACGAACCGTGGGCGCGCGCGGAACGGGCGCGGCTTGACGAACTGCGGTTGCTCGCGTTGGAACGGCGGGCCGCTGGCTTGCTGGATCTTGGCCGCGCTGCCGAAGCGGTGCCGGATCTGGAGTCCCTTGTGGACGCTCATCCGCTGCGCGAGGAAGCGTGGCGGTTGCTGGCGCTCGCGTTGTACCGCGCCGGGCGTCAGGGTGATGCGCTTGCCGCGTTGCGTCGGGCGCGGGCCGGGCTGGCGGCGGAGTTGGGGGTCGACCCTGGACCGGCGTTACGGCAGGTAGAGCAGGACATCCTTGCGCAGGCTCCGCAGTTGGTGCCGTCGGTGCACAGTCGGTTGGCTGGACGGGAAGCGGAGCTGGCGCGGCTTGCTGAAGTCGCGGCGGAAGTGGCTGACCGCAAGCGATTCCGGCTCGTGCTGGTGTCCGGTGAAGCGGGGGCGGGCAAGACTGCGTTGGTGGAGGAATTCGCCGCGCGGCTGGGCTGGGCCACGGCGTGGGGCGTGAATCCGGACGGTGCCGGGGTGCCGCCGGCCTGGCCGTGGACGCGGATTCTCGCCGCGCTGGGCGAACCGGTCCCGCCGCGGTCGACGGGCGGCGATCCGGCGGTGGCGCGGTTCGAGTGGCATCAGGCGATGACCGCGCGGATCGCGGACGTGGCGCGCCGGGGTCCGCTGCTGCTCGTCCTCGACGATTTACATTGGGCGGGCGAGGAAACCCTGGCATTGCTGACGTCGATGACCGCGGAATCGGTCCTCCTGATCGCGACGTATCGGACCACCGAAGTCTCCGCGGAACTGACTGCGACGCTGGGCAGGCTCGCGCGTGCCGACCCGGTTCGGCTGTATCTGAGCGGGCTTTCGGTCGAGGCAGTGGCCGAGTTGGTCGGTGCCGAGTCTGCTGCGGTGATTCACCGGCGGTCCGGAGGGAATCCGTTCTTCGTCAAGGAACTCGCCCGCGCTTTGGATGCCGAGGGCGGCCTTCCGGACGGAGTGCGCGACGTCGTCCGGAACCGGATCGCCGCGCTGCCCGACCACGTGCGTGCGGTTCTCGGAAAAGCCGCGGTAATCGGTGCGGACGTCGACCTCGGTCTGCTCGGCGACGTCCTGGATGAGCTGGAAACCGCTGTGCAGGCGGGATTCCTGACCGAAAGCGGACCGCGAGCGTTCCGGTTCGCGCATTCGCTGGTCCGCGACGCCGTGTACGACGACCTTTCGCTGGCTCAGCGCGCGCAGCTGCACCGGGAGGTCGGCGAGGCATTGGCCAGCCGTCGACCGTCCGAGATTTCCTTGCTGGCCCACCACTTTCTGCTCGCCGGAGACGATCGCGGTACCGCCTACGCACAAACAGCCGCGGAACGCGCTGAGCGAGAGTTCGCGCCGCACGAAGCACTTCGGCTCTGGCAAGCCGCTTTGGCGCAAGGGCCGCGTACTGTCGAATTGCTGATGGGACTCGCGCGGACCTCCGCGTTCACCGGTTCCTTGGCCGCCGCGCGCCGTTACCGCGCCGAGGCTTTAGACCTTGCCGGAGACGATTCCTCGTTGATCATCAGGGTATTGACCGCGTTCGACGTGCCGGGAATCTGGACGGAGAACGACGACCCGGTGCTGGCGCGCCGGATCGCCGACGCCGCCGAACGCGTGCATGCCACTGATCCGCACGTCCGCGCCCGGTTGCTCGCGACCATCGCGTTGGAACTGCGCAACGAAGGCGGTCAACGCGCCCACGACGCGGCCGTCGAAGCGGAGAAACTGGCTCGGTCCACGGAAGATCCGGCGCTGCTCGCGTTGGCGTTGAACGCCCGCTGGACGCAGACCTTCACCCGCGCCGGCCTGGCTCCGGAACGCGCCCGGATCGGCGAAGAACTGGTCGAACTCGCCGCCCGGCACCGGTTGGTGACGTTCGAGGTGCTCGGCCACCTGGTGCTGATGCAGGCCCGCTCAGCACTCGCCGACTTCGCCGCCGCCGACACCCACGCGACCGCGGCGGATCGGTTGGGGGAGCAGTACGACCTCCCACTCGTCAGCGTGTTCACCGACTGGTATCGCGCGCTCCGCCTGGCCGTCACCGGCCCGGTCGCCGCCGCGGAAGCCGCCTATCGCAGCGCTGCGGCCAGGTTGTCCGGCAGCGGAATGTCCGGAGTGGACCGTGGCCTGCTCCCGCTGGCCCGGCATTGCCTCTACGTCCAACACGGCCTGGAGTCCACAGTGGACTTCACGCTCCCGCCGGATCGCCCGGACCTGTTCCTGGAACTGCGCGCTTGCCTCATCTTCTCGACCGGGGACGCGGCTGAGCTTTACGCGCGACTGGCTCCGGCGGAGAACGAACTGGCAGGCGCCGGTTCCGGTGCGGTGACGCTGGGCCCGGTCGCCTATTACCTAGGCGAGCTGGCAGTCCGACTGGGATTGCCGCCCGAAGAGCACTACCGCAAGGCCGCCGAAGTGGCCCGCCGCGCCGGTGCCGTGCACTGGGTCAGTCGACTACGTACCATTTGCCGCCGCGCTTCCCCATAACCACGTCGCCGATGTCGCTTTTGGCGAACTTGACGGACGCCTTCACCGCGCTCGCCGGAATCTCGACCTTGTCGGCCCCGTCCTTGATCTTGGACCGGTCGACCGTCGCGGTCAGCATGGCCTTCTTCTGGGTGTCGGAGAGCATCTTGAACGACATCGGCATCGTCTTCTCGCACGGCCCGAAGCCCTCGTCTTCCGCCTTCTTGAGGGCCGGGCCGGCGATCTCGCACACCGTCGCGAGGTCTTGCTTGCCCGCCGCGTGCAGGAAGGTCTCATACCGCTCGACCGCGTCACCGCCGGTCGCCGCCGCGGCGGATGATGGCGCGGAGGACGACGGCGCGGCCGAGGCCGACGCCGGGGCGGACGTCGAGGGCGGTGCCGCGGAGGAGTTCGCGGGGGCGTTCGAGGATGCCGGAGAGGCCGTGCCGCCGCTTTCGCCGGAGCAGCTGCTGATCAGGAGAGCAGCGCCTACGGCGAGCAAAGGGAGCATACGAGCGGACATGGCGTGCCTTTCACGTCAGGAAGAATGCCCGGAGCATATGCGACAGACGGGCCCTGCGTGCGAAAACGGAAATCTTGCCGCTTGCGCCGAGCGCTCCCGCTAAGTGCAGCCGCGGCGATCCGCTCCGCCGCACAAGCGGTCGACCGGCTGCGCGGACACGGTGCGGGCGGACACGGTGCGGGCGGACATGGCGTGGGCGGACATGGCGTGGGCGGACATGGCGTGGGCGGACACGGTGCGGGCGGACGCGGTCTCAGCACGGGCGCGCTCGATGTCCTCGCCAGGCTGAGCGCCGGCCCCGAAGCGGGCCTCAGCATCGGCGAGCTCGCTCGCGCCGCAGGGGTCAGCTCGCGGAACGTCACCGGCTTGGTCGACACCCTCGCCCGCGATCAGCTGTCTTCCTTCCGCGAACCGACGCAACGTGCGATGGCCGCCCTGTTCCGCGGCTTCAGCCCGGAAGAACTCGCCCAGTACCGGCACTTGTGCCTTCGCCTGGCGGAAAACCAGCGCCAGATCGAGCACCATCTTTCCCAGGAGACACCATGACCGCGGAAACCCGACGCACCGTCCGGGCCTATCACGAAGCCCGGTTCCGAGGCGACATCGCGGCGGCCGCGGCCCAGATCGGCGAGGGTTTTCGCTTTCGCAGCCCGTTCATCGCCTCGGAAAGCGCGACGGGCCACCTCGACGGAATCGACGGAATGCTGTCCATAGTCACCGGCGTCGAGCTGATCAGCGAGCTGTACGGCGACGCCGAAGCGACCTTGGTCTACGACGTGCACACCGCCTCGCCGGTCGGCACCCAGCGCACCGCCGAACACTTCCGTCTCGCCGACGGGCGCATCACGTCGATCCTGCTGATTTTCGCCGCGACCCCGTGGCAAGCCGTGATGGCCGCGGCCGGACCCGCCTGAGGTCAGTTCGCCGGATGCCCCGCCCCGGCGTAATCGTCCCCGGGCCGGTGGAACGTGTGGATCTGGATCGCCTGGCCTTCGGTCGGCGCGTTGATCATCAGGCCGTTCCCG
Source organism: Amycolatopsis sp. NPDC114503 (assembly GCF_055633655.1). Taxonomy (NCBI): domain Bacteria; kingdom Bacillati; phylum Actinomycetota; class Actinomycetes; order Pseudonocardiales; family Pseudonocardiaceae; genus Amycolatopsis; species Amycolatopsis sp. NPDC114503. The sequence continues at coordinate 273,860 of NZ_JBVKDT010000008.1, forward strand.
AGATACAGCCCCACGTGATGAATGTGCGCCGGGCTGCCGTAAAACACGAGATCGCCCAGCTGCGGTTCCTGCCCGCCCGGAACCGGCGGCATGGAACGGAACTGGCTGTCCGCCGTGCGCGGCAAGGAAACCCCGGCACTGTCGTAAGAAGCCTTGGTGAGACCCGAGCAGTCGAACCCGGCCGCGCCCGAGTCGGGACCGTTGCCGCCCCACACGTACGGCAGGCCGAGCTGTCCGAGCGCGAACCGCGCGGCGCGCACCGACGGTGCGTTCGACTTCGCCGGGTCGAGGGAAAGCGTCGCGTACAGCTGGGCGTAGCCGAGCACTCGCTGCCGGAACAGCTCCATGCCGCTGCCGCTCTCGTACCCGGCCAGTGCCTTCCACCAGCCGTTGCCCGCGGACAGGTCGACGCCGCTCGCGCACAGTGCGCGGCCCGCGGCGACGGAGGCGGCTGACGGGTCGGACAACGCCGGGTTCGCGATGCCGGGAATCTGCGCGCCGTACTTCTTCCACTGCGGCGTCGAAAGCCCCATCGCGGCACCGTCTCCGCGGCCGTGGTTGTTGCCGGCGACGCCGAGGCCCGCCAGCGTGACCCACGAGAGGTGGCAATCCGGACGCTCCTTGCGCATGGTCAGCTCGCCGTTGGCGTACCCGAGCAACGCGGGCGCCGGGATGTCCAGCGGCCCGGCGAGCGAATCCGCCCACTTCTGCAGCGGAGCCGGACCGCCGCCTCCGCCGGCCGCGCCCTGCGCCGGTTCCTGCGCTTGCACCGGAGCGCTCGCCTGCAGCACCGACGGACCGCTGACGGTCTGCGCGGGCACTGGCGCGGTGAGCGCGGCCTGCGCCGGAACGGGAGCGGGCTGATCGCGTCCGGCGACCAGCCAGCCCGCGGTGGCGAGTCCGGCGACCAGCGGCAACGCCACGAGCCCTCGATACAGCGCGCCACGAGCCCAAGTGGGCTTCTGCGGCGCGTCGGCGGTGGGGTTCTCCGGCGTCACGGCGTCCAATCTAGAAGAGCGCACCTCTGGGTAACGAGCGAACGGCTTGCACGTTAGGGGGACTCTCATATTGTGGGCACATGGCTGAACTCGACGCGGCGCGGCTGCGGGACGGACTCGGCGGCCGCTACGCCCGCCTCGACGTTGTGGAGACGACCGGTTCCACCAACGCTGACCTGCGGGAAGCCCTCACCGCGGGTGCCGAGGACCGGACCGTTTTGCTCGCCGAACACCAGACCGCCGGCGTGGGACGGCGGGCTCGCTCGTGGAGTTCGCCGAAGGGGGCCGGGCTGTACCTGAGCATCGCGCTGCGCCCTGCGGGAGTGCCGTTCTCCGCGCTCGGCTCACTGTCAGTTGTTGCCGGGCTCGCGGTACACGCGCTCGCCACCGATCTGGGGGTCGATGTCGCCCTCAAATGGCCTAACGACGTGCTCGCCGGGCCGGACCGGGCCAAGTGCGCGGGCATCCTCGCCGAGGCCGTCGGCACCGGCGACGCGGCCGTGGTGCTCGGAATCGGGCTGAACGTTTTGCCGCTCGGCGACGACGTCCCCGCCGGCCCGGGCGGCCTGCCCGCGACCTCGCTCGCCGAGCAGGGCGCGACGACCACCGACCGCACCGAGGTCGCGCTCGGCCTGCTGACCAGGTTCGACGATCTCGAACGCCGCTGGCGCACCGCGGGCGGAGACCTCACCGAGGCAGGCTTGCTCGGCGACTACCGCGCCCGCTGCGCGACGCTCGGCCAGGACGTCCAGGTGCAGCTGCCGGACGGGTCGACGCTCACCGGCCGCGCCGCGGACCTGGACGCGTCCGGCCAGTTGCAGGTCGATGTCGCCGACGGCCGGCGGCTGACCGTTTTCGCCGGTGATGTGGTGCACGTCCGCCCTGCTTGACCGGAACGGCGCGCGCCCGCGGGAGGCTCGCGCCGGTACGGTGGATCCACCACATCGGCACACATTCGCAGGGGAGCGCCCGCCGTGGCCTATCCGGACGATTTGCTCAGCCAGAACGAGCGCGTGGTGGTGCACAGCCACCCGCACTTCAAGATGCTGATCTTCCCGTTCCTGGCGTTCGTGATCACCGTCGGCGCGGCGGTGTGGCTGTTCCTGGTCACCAAGGGCCTGGCCGCGCCGTGGAACAACGTCTCGATGATCGCGATCGCGGTGGTGGCGCTGGTCCTCGTGGTCTGGCTGTTCCTCTCGCCGCTGGTCCGCTGGCGCACGACGCACTTCATCGTGACCACCGACCGGCTGATCGCGCGCGAGGGCGTGCTCAAGCGCACCGGCATCGACATCCCGCTGTCGCGGATCAACAGCGTGCAGTTCGAGCACGGCCTGATGGACCGGATCTTCGGCTGCGGCACGCTCATCATCGAGTCGGCCTCGGACGAGCCGCTGCGCTTCGATGACATTCCCCACGTCGAGCACGTGCACACGGTCATTTACCGCGAAGTCAACGACAATCCCTACGACGACTACCACGGCGCGCCCGGTCCGCAGGACACCGAACCTCTGCCCCCGCGCGGCCGGGAACCGCGCGGAAGGAGACGCTGACGTGGGTGCTCGAGAGGTCGGCCTGCCGGAACGGGTCCCCGCGGGCGGATTGCCGCCGCGGGTCGAGATCTGGGAGGTCGGGGCGCGCGACGGGCTGCAGAACGAGAGCTCGGTCGTGCCGGTCGAGGTCAAGCTCGAATTCCTGGACCGGCTCGCCGGCGCCGGGCTGACCACTCTCGAGGCGACCAGCTTCGTGCACCCGAAGTGGGTGCCGCAGCTCGCCGACGCCGAACAGCTGCTCGCCGGGCTGGACCGCCATGAAGGTGTCCGCTATCCCGTGCTGGTGCCGAACGACCGCGGCCTCAACCGCGCGCTCGACGCGGGCGTCGACCACATCGCGATCTTCGCCAGCGCCACCGAGACCTTCGCCCAGCGCAACCTGAACTCGACGTTCGACGACCAGTTCGCCATGTTCGAACCGGTGGTCACGCGGGCCCGCAAGGAGGGCATCGAGGTTCGCGGCTACCTGTCGATGTGCTTCGGCGACCCGTGGGAAGGCGTGGTCGCGGCGGAGCAGGTCGTGCGCGCGGGCAAGCGGCTGCTCGACTTCGGCTGCTCGCAGCTCTCGCTCGGCGATACCATCGGCGTCGCCACCACGAACCAGGTCACCCGGCTGATCGAGGCGTTCGGGGACACGTCGGCACTCGCCGTGCACTTCCACGACACCTACGGCCAGGCGCTGGCCAACACCGAGGCCGCGCTGCGCGCTGGAGTGTCCACTGTGGACTCGTCAGCAGGCGGTCTCGGCGGCTGCCCGTACGCCGAGTCGGCGACCGGCAACCTGGCGACCGAGGATCTGGTCTGGCTGCTGGAAGGGCTGGGCGTGGAGCACGGTGTCGACCTCGGCAAGCTGGTGGAGACCAGCGTGTGGATGGCCGGGCAGCTGGGCCGCCCGTCGCCGTCGCGGGTCGTGAACGCGCTTGCCGGATAACGCTCCCGAATTCGTCCCGCTCGGGGCCGAGACCTGGCCGTTGTTCGAGCGGCTCTTCGGCCCCGGCGGGGTGCAGGGCGGCTGCTGGTGCTCGTTCTTCCGGCTCAGCGGTCCGGACTACAAGGCCGCTGGCCGCGAGGGTCGCAAGGAGCACGTCCGCGGCGAGGCTCAGGACGGGAAACCGTTGGGGCTCTTGGGAATCGTGGACGGTGAACCGCTGGGCTGGGTGGCCGTGTCGCCGCGGAAGGACAATCCGCGGCTGGCGCGGTCGCGCGTGATGGCGTCGGACGAACCGGGTGCGGTCTGGTCGATCACCTGCTTCTACATCCACCGCCGCGGCCGTCGGCGCGGGCTGGCGACGGCGTTGCTGCGGGCTGCCGTGGACTACGCCGCCGAGCAGGGAGCGGAAAGCGTCGAGGGGTATCCGGTGGAGGCCGGACCTAAGTCGACCTCCTCGGACCTCTATCACGGCAGCACCGGCATGTTCACCGACGCGGGGTTCGAGGTGGTCGAGAAGCGCGGCCTGGCCCGCGCGTTGGTGCGGCGGCGCCTCCCCGTCGCCCGATAAGGTGGGTTTCCCGCTCGCGCGGAACCGTTCGTCGCGAGCAGGCGTCCGACCCGGTGCCGGCACGACCGAGAAGAGGGTGCCAGTGTCCGACCTGCCCGAACCCGCAGACACCGACGTCGCCACCGGCCCGGTGCGCGTGCCCGCGCAGTACGGCGGGTTGCTCGAACGCGGCTTCGACGAGGTGCCCACTCCGCCCGCGGGCACCGGCGTGCGGCCCGCGTACAGCCGTCCGCCGGTCGGTTCTCCGCGCACGGACCGGGAAAGCGTGCTCGCGCTGTTCGCCGTGCACATGTTCCCGCTCGGGCATTTGCCGGTGGCCGCGGACCGTCCGGACCGGCAGTTGCCGCTGCCCTCGGACGGGGTCGCCCGGCGTCCGCTGTTCGATCATCCGGAATCGGCGTTGCTGGACGACACCGCGGTGCTCGGCTACGTCAAGCAGGGCTTCCGCCGTTCGCCCGCGCCGCCGATAGATCCGGAGCCGCCCCAGGCGGTCGTCGAAGGCTATGCACCGCCGGAAGGTTCTGAGTGGGAGCGCCGGTTCGTGGTCGGCGCCGAGTACGTGTGGCCGCCTGCGGAAGGCGGCGTCGAAGAGCCGAACCCGGTGGTACTGCCGGAAAACACGCTGTTGGACCGCTTCGGCAGCGACCACGGCCGCGTGTTCGCGCCGGACGGCACGCCGTTCGCGGAGCGCGCTTTGCCGCCCGCCGCGCTGCGTTCCGGCTACCGCCGCTACCGCGTGCTGAAGCCGATGCCGGTGTGGCAAGCCACGTCGGCGGAGTGGTTCGACGGGCCGGGCGGCGGAATCCGCTACCGTGCGGTGCTCTCCGCGGACGAGTTGGTCACGCTGGGATTCCTGGTCGACGTCACGCGGGAGGCACGATGAACACCCAGTCGATTCGGAAGTGGCTGGACGTCATCGGAGTACCCGAGGAAGTCGTCTCGATCGGCCGGGAAGCGGACAACACGTGGTGCCTGCTGCCGACCTCCGACGGAGGCTGGGAAGTGTTCTGGCGCGAGCAGGGCAACCGCTACGACTGGGCCGCGTTCACCTCCGAACAGGTCGCCTGCCACTACCTCTTCGGCAGGCTGACCTGGTCACAGGTGGCGCGCGGCGCGGTCGGCGTGCTGCCCGGCGCTCACTGACGGCGCAGGATCGCCAGCGCCTCGTCGTGCAGGAGGCCGTTGGTGGACAGCGCTGAGCCGCCTTCGTAGGTCTCCGCGCCGGAAAGATCGGTGAACCGGCCGCCTGCTTCGGTGACGATCACCTGCGCGGCGGCGACGTCCCACGGGTTCACGATGCACTCGGCCGCGACGTCCATCGCGCCCTCGGCGACGAGGCAGTGGCTCCAGAAATCGCCGAACGCACGGGATTCCCAGCACGCCTCGGTGAGTGCGAGGTATTTCTCGCGGGAGTGGTACTCGGTCCAGCTGTTCAAGTCCGTCGTGGACAGATAGGCGTCGCCGAGCGTCGCCACCTTCGACACCGACATGCGCCGTTCGCCCGCCGCGTCGCGCAGGCGCGCGCCCTCGCCGCGAGCCGCCCACCAGCGCCGGCCCAGCAACGGCGCGCTGATCATGCCGACCACCGGCGTGCCGTCCTCGACGAGCGCGATCAGCGTCGCCCACACCGGGACGCCGCGCAGGAAGTTCTTGGTTCCGTCGATCGGGTCGATCACCCACGCCCGGCCTTCGCTGCCCGCGGTGCCGCCGCGCTCTTCGCCGGCGACGGTGTCGCCGGGCCGTTCAGCCGCGAGGATTTCGCGGATCGCGTCCTCGACGGCGGTGTCGGCGTCGGTCACCGGCGTGCGGTCCGGTTTCGCGGACACCGCGAGGTCGAGCGCACGGAAGCGGGCAGTGGTCAGCGCGTCGGCGGCGTCCGCCAGCCGGGTGGCGAGAGCGAGGTCATCCGAGTAGGCAGGCACGGTCACGATGGTTTCACGCCCGTTCGCCGTAAGGTTGGCCAGGTGAGCATGGTCCTACTTGCCGAAGACGATCCGGCCATCGCCGAGCCGCTGTCGCGCGCGCTGCACCGGGAGGGGTACGAGATCGAGGTCGTCACCGACGGACCGGCGGTGCTGGCCGCGACCGCCGCGCACCGCGTCGACCTGCTCGTGCTCGACCTCGGGCTGCCCGGGATGGACGGGCTGGAGGTGTGCCGCAGACTCCGCGCGAGCGGCACCGAACTGCCGGTGCTGATGCTCACTGCGCGCACCGACGAGGTCGATTTCGTCGTCGGCCTCGACGCGGGCGCGGACGATTACGTCGCCAAGCCTTTCCGGCTCGCGGAACTGCTCGCGCGGATCCGCGCGCTGCTGCGCCGCCGGGTGCCGGAGGTGCTGGAAGCCGGCGGCGTCCGGATGGATCTCGGCGCGCGACTGGTCACTGTGGACTCGCACGAGGTGCAGCTGGCGAACAAGGAGTTCGAGCTGCTGCGCGTGCTGATGAGCAGGGCCGGGCAGGTCGTCAGCCGCGACGAGATTCTCGCCGAGGTGTGGAACGACCTCGAGTCCAAGACGTCGAAGACGCTCGACATGCACATGTCCTGGCTGCGCCGCAAACTCGCGGTCGCCGCCGACGAGGCGGCGGGCAGGCAGGCGAAACCGGCGCACTCCGACGCCGAACGGCGCATCGCGACCGTGCGCGGCGTGGGATTCCGGTTCAATGTCGAGTAGCCGCCGATGAGCATGCGCCGCCGGATCCTGCTGGCGATCCTCCTCGCCGTGCTGGTGACCGCGGCCGTGCTGGGCATCCCGCTCGGCGTCACCGCGTGGCGGCTGGTGGAGAACCTCAACCGGGAAAGCCTGGCCGAACGAGCCCGCAACATCGCCGCGACGGTCGATACGCAGGTAGCGAACGGCCAGGAAATCGACCTGGAGCAATTCCGCGTCGGCGTTCCCGAGGGCGGCATGCTGATCGTGCGCGCCGAGGGCTTCAGCGAAAAGCACCTCGGCGCGAACCCCGGCCCGAACCCCGTGGTCGAATCGGTCCCGACCGCTCGCAGCGGCACCGTGATGCTGGCGATCCCGAGTGGTCCGGTGCGGACGAAGCAGACGCAGGTGACGCTGCTGGTCGTGCTGCTGGTTGTCCTTTCGGTCGGCACTGGCACGGTGGTGGCGACAGTGACCGCACGCCGCCTGGCGAAACCGCTGCGGCACGTCGCAGACCGCGCGTCCCGCCTGGGCGGCGGCGATTTCCGCCCCGACCCGAGCCGGTATCGCGTGGCTGAGCTGGACATGGTCGCGGAGGCCCTGGACACGTCGGGGTCCGCGCTGGCACAGCTCGTGCAGCGGGAACGGCAGCTGGTCGGGGATGTCTCGCACCAATTGCGCAGCCGGCTGACCGCTCTGCAGCTCCGGTTGGAGCCGTTGACCGGCCATGAAGATCCAGACGTCGCCGAGGAATCCCGGGCCGCGCAGGAACAGGCGGACCGCCTAGCCCAGGCCTTGGATGAGCTTCTGGCCGCCGCCCGCGCCGCCCGCGAGGTAGATGCCGAGCCGGTCGATCTGCCGGTGGCGCTGCCTGCTGTCGCGGAGGAATGGCGTCAGCTGCTGCGGGTTGAAGGCCGAAACCTACGCCTGAAGGTCGCGGACGGCTTGATGGTGCGAGTGACTCCGGCGCGGCTGCGCGAGGTGATCGGGGTACTGCTGGACAACGCCCTCCGTCACGGCGCGGGGACGGTGACCCTGTCGGCCCGCCGCGGCGATGCGGAGGGCACGGTGGTGATCGAGGTCGCGGATACCGGATCCGGAGTGCCGGACGAAATCGCACCGCACATTTTCGAACGCGGTTTTTCTGGCGGTGGTTCGACTGGAGTGGGCTTGGCTCTGGCACGTGCGCTCGTCGAGGCAGACGGCGGACGGCTGGAACTGTCGAATAAGCGTCCGGCGATTTTCAGTCTGTTCTTGAAGGTCCCGCGCCCGGACGAGGTGGGAGAATTGCGGTGGCCCGCGGAGCCGGTTCCTCGTTGAGCAGCAGGCGGACGGCTTGCCGCAGGTCAGTTGCGGTGCGGTGAGGCGGTTGCTGATCTTGCGGCCACGTGCGGCGGTGGCTGATCCAGAGGGTGCGAATTCCGGCGTTATGCCCGCCTGTGATGTCGAGGCGCGGGCTGTCGCCGATGAGCCAATCGTCGGGTGACAGCGTGGTTCCGCAGATTTGTGCGGCTCGATGGAAGATGCGCGGATCCGGTTTGCGCAGGCCGACGGCGTCGGAAATGCAGTAACCGTCGACCGCTTCGGCGAGACCGGTGCGCTGGAGTTTCGCTAATTGGTTGTCCTGCATCCCATTGGTGACAATGCCGATTCGCCACCCGGCGGCGCGCAGGGTGGCGAGATCGTCCAGCGCGTGCGGGAAGAGCCGCACCAGCTGCGGGATCCTCGCGCGGTAGTTCGCCCACAGCTGTTCAGCTGGCTCGGCTAAAGCGAACCTCTGGCGTACTTCGGCGAAGAACCGGTCCATCGGGCCTTCGCGCCGCGCGGAGACCAGCCAGGCCACCGCGTCCTCAGGAAGCCGGTACTGCGCGACGAATTCCCTGACCCAGCAGGAAAACGCCCCGCTGAGATCTGTCAGCGTGTCGTCAAGATCGACCAGCGCCAGCCGGGTCACCGGGGAAGCCGGGTAACCCCGTCCTTCCGCCGTTCTCCCAGCTCATCCGGGAAAACCCACTTCTTGAACCCCCAGAACCGGAACACCATCGCCAGCAGCATGCCGATGATCGACCCGCTCGCGAAGTCCGCGACCTCCTGCACGAAGCGCGACACGTTCGGCACTTCCAGGTGCAGCCAGTAGCGCGAGATCAGCAGCGGAATGAGGTTCACCACCACCGCGACCCCGCTGATCACGAAGAACAGCGTCGCCTCGTGGGCGCGTTCGCGGCCGCCCCGGGTGCGGAACGACCATTCGCGGTTGAGCACGTACGACACGATCGTCGCGACGATGATCGCGATCGCCTTCGCCGTGGTCGGTTTCGACTCCAGCACGCTGAGCTTCAGCACGTACCAGACGCCGTTGTCGACCAGGAAGGTCGTGCCGCCCACGATCGCGAACTTCAGCAGCTCCCGGTGCTTCACGAGCACGGAGCGCAATGGCTCGGGAGTGCGGGCGAGCACGGTTTCGACGACGGTCACGTATCGCAGTCTAGAGAATTCGAGGTCACGCCTGGTCTCAGGCGGCCTTACGGTCCGGAATATCCGGATTGTCATTCCGCCCCGGTTCCGTCCGGGCGCCCTCCGTAGGGAATACCCACTTCTTGAACGCCCACCAGCGGAACAGCGTCCCGAGCAGAGTGCCGATGATCATCCCGCTGACGAAGTCGGCGACCTCCGTGCCGACCACGCTCACGTGCGGCACCTGCAGCTGAAGCACGTACCGCGAAATCCACTGCGGCAACGCGTTCAGCCCAAGCGCGACCCCGCTGATCAGGAAAAACAGCGCGGCCTCGTGCGCGCGTTCCCGTCCGCCACGAGTGCGGAAGGCCCATTCGCGATTCGCGACGTAGGAAAAGATCGTGGCGACCAGCACACCGACGATCAGCGCCGTGACCGGATGCGTCCGCAGCACGGTGAACTTCAGGACGTAGGTGATCGTCAGCGTGATGACGAAGCTCGTGCCGCCGACCAGGGCGAAACGGACCAGCTCACGGTGCTTCGCCAGAAGTTCGCGCACCTGGCGGACGCTACTCCGTGAACCAGCCGAAGAACCCCCGGGGTTCGACCGACGGCGGACGGTTGTCGTGGTTATCGGGTTTGCCGGGCTTGCCGTTCGAACCCGGGTTCGGCGGCGCGCTCGTGGTGGTCGACGGGGTGCTCGGCGTCGAATCCGGCGTCTCGTCGTCGGGGGACGTCGAGGTCGGCGGGGTGGTGCTCGGCTTCGGGTGCTTCGAGGAACTCGGCGCGTGGCTCTTCGACGTCGAGGGCGACGTCGTCGGCAACGGCACCGACGTGGACGAGAGCGGTCCGATCGTCGGCTCGTGACACATGTCCCACCAGCAGTCGAGCGGCACCGAAACCGGTTTCGCCGAGGCGCTGCCGAGCGATGCGTTGACCGTGACGGCGAGCGAGCTGTCGAACGGCTCGCGGTTCACGCCCACCCACAACTCCGCCGTCTCGCCTGGAGCCAGCGGATTGACGCTGGTGCAGCTCAGGCTCGCATCGCCGGACGTGCACTTGAACCGCTTGACGCTGAACGGCCCCGTGGCACGGTGGTCGAGGGTGATCGTGACGGGTTTCGTGCTCTGTCCGGTGTTCTGAACGTTGGCCCTGACGACCGGATGGAACCAAGGGCCGAGCTTGTCGGCCGTCAGCGACAACGCGTCCTGCGGGGCCTTGACCTTCACCCGGACATTGACGTCGACCTTCACCGAAGCACCCGCAGTGACCGAACCGGTCACCTCGCCGCCCTTCGCGTTCTCGTCCGCCTGCAACCGGAACATCAACACAGCCGACTGTCCAGGCTGCAATCCGCTGCCGGTCTTGCACGTGACCGTGCCCGTGCCACCTGGGCACGCGATCTGCATCGGCCCGGACTGCGCGGCCGCTTCGCTGAAGTAGGCACCGACCGCGCCGCCGCCGTTTGCCTGGACGGCCCGCACGCCAGACGGCAGGTCCAGCGTCGCCTTGACGGGGTCGGACACGGAGTTGCCGCTGTTGCGCACGGTGATAGGCAGCGCGACCGGTCCGCCGCCCGGCTGGAGTTCGATCCCGTTCGGCGGCAGGGAGGTGGACAGGTCGGGCTTCCCAGCAGGCGGGTTCGGGGCTGGTTGCTGTGCTGGCGGCGCAGCCGGAGGTGCCGCAGGCGGCTGCACGGCCGGAGGCGCGGGCTGAGCAGGCGGCGGGGCCTGCGGAGCCGGGGGCGCGGCAGGAGGAGCGGGGGGAGCGGGCTTCGGCGCAGGTGCGGGCGCAGCGGCCGGCGGCGCGGGTGCCTGCTGAGCAGCCGGAATGGTCTGTGTCCCACCACCAGCGGCCAGCGCAACAGCAACCGCGGCCACCATCGCGGCCCCGGACATCGCGACCCCGGCGAACTGCCGCGGCGCGGACGCAGCTGCCGCCGCGCCTGCCTTGGCTCCGCCTGCCGCAGCCGCGCCAGCGCCGACCGCGGCGGCACCGGCAGTAGCCGCGCTCGCCTTGGCCGCGCCGATCGTGGCCAGGTAGCCGAGTGCGGCGCCGCCCAGGACGATCGGGGCGATGATCGCGCGCAGGCTGCCGTTGACGTCGGCCAATTCGGCCGCCAGCATCCGGCATTCGTCGCATTCGTCGAGGTGGTTTTCCACCTGGGAGCGTTCGCGCTTGGACAGCCCGTCGCGCGTCCAGGCACCGAGCCGCTCGGCCGTCGCGCGGCAGCGGTCGGCACCGTTCTCCTGCAGGTGGACCTGCAGATAAGCCTGGCGAAGCCCTTCCCGGGCGCGGTACGCGAGCGCGGACACGCCGTTCGCGGTCAGCCCGAGCAGCGGCGCGACCTCAGCCGGGCTCTGCTGCTCGATTTCGGTGTGCCACAGCACCGCCTGCCAGCGTTCGGGCAGCCGCGCGAACGCTTTCGCGGCCATCGTGCGCTCGAGGCCGGCGACGGCGGTGTCGGAGAACGGCACGGTGAGCGCCTCGCCGGCGGTGCCGCCGACGTCGCTCATGTCCTCGTTGAGGTCGATCCGGCGGTCGCGACGGGTCTTGTCATACGCAGTGTGACGCAGCGCAGTAAGCAGGTACGCACGGAAGGCGCTGTCCGGACCCTTTCCGCCACGCAGCGTGTCCAGAACCTTCGAGAACGCCTCCGACACGAGGTCGTCGGCCTCCGAACTGGACCGCGCGAGCTGGCGGGCGAGGTTGTGCGCGGCACCGCTGTGCCGCTCGTAGAGCGGACCGTAGGACGCGATCTTTCCCGCGCGCACCTCTGCGATCAGCTCGGCGTCACTCTTACCGGAGAGATCGGCGGGAACGGTGGACACGGGGCTCCTTTAAGGCTGCGCGCGCGGCGGACTCCACGCGCCTTACTCCTTACAACGCACACCAAGTGTGACGGATGCGGCGACACTCGTCACGCCGTGGTCCGACAGATGCCTCAGTAGGCCCAACGAGTTCACCTTCTCGTCTGGTGATTAGGCGAAAAAGATCGGGGAAAACGCGTCACGAGAGGAGTTCCCCCGCGTCCCCTCCGTGATTGGGGACAAGATCGACAGATACCGGAAGGAGCTGGGGGTTCGGTGGACGTACCGGCGACCGGGGCGCGGTTCGGCTCCGCAGGCGACTCGTCGGGGGACGAGACGCGTGCGAGGTTCGAGCGGGACCGCCATTTGCGGGCATTGCGAGCCCGCTGGCGAACAGCGAGCCTCGCGGCCGGCTGGCGTTTCCCGAGCGACTGGGCACTGCCCGAAGTAGACGCGGTGTGCGCGGCAGTCGTGCGGCACGGTTCGACCGGCGCGGAGAACGCGCTGGCCGGACTGGGCCGGGCGCGAGCGGCGGCGGGAGCGGGGCTGTCGGAAACGCTGTCCGACCTGGCCGCCCTGCACGCGGTGCTCGCCGACCCGCACGCGGTCGACGGATTCGTCGCGCCGGATGTCGACGCCACTCCGGCCCGGCTGCTCCGCGTGACCGCGCTGGCCTGGGCAGATGTCGCCACCGACCAGCTCGTGCACACCGAGGTCACCGATCCGCTCACCGGCCTGCCGTCTGCGGCGTACCTGCGGACCCGGCTCGGCGAGATCTACCGCGGCGGCCTCAACGAAGCGAACGTGCTGCTCACGGTCTCACTGGACTTGACGGCGGTGTCCGGCTGGCCTCGGCTGACGGCGATGATCCTCGCCGCGGACGCTGTCCGAGCCGTGTTCGACACCGGCGAGTGCTACGCGACGATCGGTCCGTCCGCGGTCGCGGTGCTGGCCGAACGCAACGAACGCCTGGCCACGCGCGGGGTCGCGTTGCGAAGGGCGCTCAACGAACGCCTTTCGGTGGATCCGCAGCTGCGCGACGTCGCCCGTCCGCTGGTGTCGGCCGTGCGGCTTCCCGGGACGCATGACCGGGCGTGTGAGCTGCTGACGGAACTGGCGCACAGCTGAGCCCCGGTCCCCCTTCCCGACCAGCATTCCCGCGTTCATGCTTTCCTGGTGTGGTGACCAGGACCGTACCCTCCGCTGCCGACGGCGAAGCTCCGGTGAATCGATCCGGGCAGCCCCGGCTGGCTCTGCGCCGATCTCTGGCACGGCTGTCCGTGCGCCCGCGTTCGATGCTCGTGTTCGCGGTGTTCCCGCTGCTCGCGATCGCGGTCGGGTTCTGGGGCTGGACGCACGACTGGAACCTCGGCGTGGACAGCGCGGTCTACCGGGCAGGCGCGCTTCAGCTGTTGCGCGGCGACAACCTCTACGACGCGAACACGCTGCCCACCGAACCCGGCTGGGCGCTGCTGCCGTTCACCTACCCGCCGACCGCGGCGCTGCTGTTCGCGCCGCTCGCGCTTGTTCCGGTGCAGGTGGCGTGGGGTTTCCTCACCGTGGTGTCGCTGGGCGCGCTCGCGCTGTCGGTGCGGATCGCGATCGGCGCGTTGCCCCGCCCGGCCGCCGACGGCCCCCGCTGGTGGGCCTCGCCCGCCCGGTCGACCATCGTGTTCTTCCTGGTCTTCCTCGCCCTCGAACCGGTGTGGCGGACGATCTTCCTCGGCCAGATCAACCTGATCCTGATGGCGATGGTCCTGCTGGACATGCTCGTCATCGGCGCGCGCGGCAGCCGCTGGGGCGGTGTGCTCGTCGGGCTCGCGGCCGCGATCAAGCTGACGCCCATCGTCTTTCTCGGCCACCTGCTGGTCACCGGCCGCTGGAAAGACGCTTTGCGCGGACTCGCGACGTTTGTCGGAATGCAGGCGCTGCTGTTCCTGATCAACCCGCACGATTCGTGGAAATACTGGACCAAAACGCTGCCCGACACCGGCCGGATCGGCCCGGTGCACTGGGCGGGAAACCAGTCCCTGAACGCACTGATGAACCGCGCCACCGACCTCGCCCCGTGGGCCTCCAGCGCGGCGACCGTCATCGGCCTGGTGCTGGCGATTCCGGCGCTGTGGCTGATGTTCCGCTTCCACCGGCGCGGACAGGCGCTGGCCGCGCTGCTCGTCACGGCGTTCTGGATTTTGCTGATCTCGCCGATTTCCTGGACGCACCACTGGGTCTGGGTCGCGCCGCTGGTCGTGCTCCTGGTGTCCAGGTTGCCGAAAACCACCCCGGCGACCGCGTGGAAACGGTGGCTGGGGACGTTCCTGGTGGCGTTCGTGTTCGTCAGTTGCGTATTGCTGATCTTGCCGAACGGCCGGAATGTCGAGCTGCATTGGAAGGTGTGGCAGAACATTCTCGGCGACGCCTACATCCTGATGCCGGTGGTGCTGGCCGTCGCGTTGATCCTGCGGTGGGGTTTGCAGCGGCGTGCCCGCAACCGGGCCGAACAGGAGTCTTCCTAGTCTTTCCGCTGGTCAGGGGCTTGCTGGCGGTTTTTGTCGGTGGTGGCGGTTACTGTCTGAATCGCGGTGGTTACGCGGCCGTCCGGAGCCTGACTCGCGGATGGGCACGGCCATCGTTCTGACCCGGCGTGTGCCCGGGCGGATCAACCGAATAGTGAGCCCTTACTCCGCTTGCCCGCCGTAGAAGTCGCCGAGGGCGGTGCGGGTGTAGCGGATCAGCAGATCGGCGTGCGTGAAGTCGTCCGGAAGACAGTCGCGGGCCGCGGTGAGCAACTCGTCGAACCGGAGAGGCGGCGTGACGGTCTTGGCGAGTGGGTGCCGTTCGCGGAGCTGCTTCATCAGCTCGGCGAGGTAGACGACGGCTGAGTTGGAGTCGGTGGTCCAGAGCCAGGCGAGCACTTCGCCGAACCCCTTGGGGAAGGTCAGCGGGCGGGTTTCGCCAGTGAGCATCCCCGTGGCCACGCCGGGGAGGCTGGCCTGGCGAAGGGCGTGAAGAACCGGACGCGGGAGAGTGACGGATTCCATTCGGCCATCCTGCTGCAGCGGGGCTGGTTGGGGTGGGGTTTCGGTGCCTGGGTGTTGCCGGGGTGTCCCGCTTGAGATGTCGGGTTTTGTCGCGGTGGTCCGGATTGGACGGGAGCAGGCCTGTTTGGACACTCAGCCGGGCCGGTTCTCCGGACGTGCGCGTCTTCCTGACTGGTTCGGCTGACTGCGGCCTGGTGAACGCGGCTGACGCCGACTCAGCTTGTGCGATCTGGTCCGGCTGGCCGTCTTCGCCTGGGCTTCTGCTGGGAGGCGTCGGTGGAACGGAGATGGCTCTGGGCATCGTGCGGCTGATCCACGGGACGCGCGCCACTGCAGCCGGTTTCCGCCGACCCGGCCCGGCTTGTCGCGCCCAGTCGTCCTGGTCCGTCCCGTATCTGGTTGCCCGGCCGCGTTAGCCGCGCGCTTGCCGAGCTCTCGGTGGGAGGCGTGGTCCCGTCGGGCGCTGTCCGGCCCGGTTCACCGATGTGCCCGCCAAGCCCGGTCGTCTCGGTTCGTCGCGCATCGGCTGGCTAGCCGCGTAGTCCGCGAGTCTGCCGAGACGTCGATGCGCGACGAGATGGTCCCGGGCACCGTCCGGCCCGCTCCATAGACGCGCCCGCGGCCTCCGCCGACCCGACCCGCCGCGCCCAGTCGTCCCGGCCCAGCCGCCTCGACCTGCCCGCGCCCCGCCCACTGGCCGCGTTCACCGCGCTCCTGCCACCGGGTCTCCGCCGAAACGAGATCCACTCACCGTCCAGCCGGTCCCGCGAGCGCGCCACCTCACCCGGTTCCCGCCAACCCCGCCCACCCACCCCGGCGCCCACCTCACTCCGCCGCAGGTCGCCGATGGTCCGCCAGCTCCCGCCCAGTAACCTGGTCTCCGCTATGGACAAACGAACCGGTCTTCCCATCGTCGGCATGGTGGGCGGCGGGCAGCTCGCCCGCATGACGCAGCAGGCGGCGATTTCCCTCGGCCAGTCGCTGAAGGTGCTGGCGGCCGACGAGGGCGACGCGGCGGCCCTCGTCGCCAGTGACGTCGTCATCGGCCACCACGCCGACCTCGACGCGCTGATCGACTTCGCCCGCCAGGTCGACGTGGTCACCTTCGACCACGAGCACGTGCCCGGCGAGCACCTGCTCACCCTCGCCACCGAGGGTTTCGTCGTCCGTCCCGCGCCCACCGCGCTCGGGTTCGCGCAGAACAAGCTCGTGATGCGCGAGATGATGGCCGGCCTCGGCGTGCCCGGTCCCGCCTTCGCTGAAGTGTCCACTGTGGACGATGTGGTGACGTTCGGCGGCGAGCACGGCTGGCCGGTGGTGCTCAAGGCGTCGCGCGGCGGGTACGACGGCCGGGGCGTCTGGATGCTCGACACCGCGCAGCAGGCCCGCGAGACAGTTCCCGAACTCCTCGAAGCCGGAACGGAGCTGCTGGTCGAGGAGAAGGTCGCGATGAAGCGCGAACTGTCCGCGCTGGTCGCGCGCTCCCCGTTCGGCCAGGGCGCGGCGTACCCGGTGGTCGAGACCGTGCAGACGAACGGCATCAACACCGAGGTCCTCGCCCCGGCGCCGGGGCTGGCCGAGTCGCGGGTGCACGAAGCGCAGGAGCTGGCGCTGCGCATCGCGTCAACGCTGGACGTCACCGGCCTGCTCGCGGTCGAGCTGTTCGAGACCGAGACCGGTCTGCTGGTCAACGAGCTGGCGATGCGTCCGCACAACTCCGGGCACTGGACCATGGACGGCTCGCGCACGTCGCAGTTCGAGCAGCACCTGCGCGGCGTCTTGGACTACCCGCTCGGCCGCACGGACCTGATCGCGCCGGCGTGCGTGATGGCGAACGTGCTCGGCGCGGACGTTTCGCCGCAGATGAGCCCGGACGAGCGGGTGCACCACCTGTTCGCGCGGTTCCCCGAGGTGAAAATCCACCTCTACGGCAAGCGGGACCGGCCCGGTCGCAAGCTCGGGCACGTCAACTTCGTCGGCGACCGCATGGACGACCTGCGCAACCGCGCGCTGCTGTCCGCGCACTGGCTGTCCCACGCCGTCTGGCTCGACGGCTACGAGATCCACTGAAGGGGAACACAATGGCGCCGCAGGTGGGCGTGATCATGGGCAGCGACTCCGACTGGCCGGTGATGGAGGCCGCGGGACAAGCGCTGGACGAGTTCGGCGTCGAGTACGAGGTCGGTGTCTACTCGGCACACCGCACCCCGCAGCGGATGCTGGACTACGCGAAGTCCGCGGCCGACCGGGGCATCCGCACGATCATCGCGGGCGCGGGCGGCGCCGCGCACCTGCCGGGCATGGTCGCGTCGGCGACGGTGCTGCCGGTGATCGGCGTGCCGGTTCCGCTGAAGTACCTGGACGGCATGGACTCGCTGCTGTCGATCGTGCAGATGCCCGCCGGTATCCCGGTCGCGACCGTGTCCGTCGGTGGGGCACGCAACGCCGGTCTCCTCGCGGTGCGCATTCTCGCCGCCGCCGACCTGCAGTTGCAGGCGAAACTGACGCAGTTCCAGGAAGACCTGGAGCAGTTGGTGCTCGACAAGGACGCCAAACTCCGCGAAAAAGCCGGCAAGTAGCTCGGGCGAGCGGATGCCGGCCCGAAACCGGCATCCGCACGCACCGCTGGCTCAGGCCGGGTCGGGCAGCTGCTTCCGCAGTTCGCGCTTCAGCACCTTGCCCGCCGCCGACACCGGGATCTCCGCCACGAAATGCAGTTCCCGCAAGCGTTTGTACGGCAGCACCTTCTCGTTCACCGCCGCCATCAACTGCTCGGCGTCCACTGAGGAATCCGGCTGCCGCACCACGAACGCCACCGGCAGCTCGCCGACCTCCGGGCTCGGCCGGCCGACCACCGCCGCCGACAGCACGCCCGGCGAGGCGCTCAGCAGCTCCTCCAGCTCGCGCGGAAAGACGTTGTATCCCTTGTACAGCAGCATGTCCTTCTTGCGATCCACAATGGACAGATAACCGTCCTCGTCGAGCACGCCGATGTCGCCGGTGTGCAGCCACCCGTCGACCAGCGCGGCGGCGGTCTCCTCCGGACGGTTCCGGTATCCGCGCATCACCTGCGGCCCGCGCAAGCACACCTCGCCCTCCTGCCCGGGCGGCAACGGCTCCTCGCTGCCCTCCGCGACGAGCTTGACCTCGGTGTCGAAGATCGGCCCGCCGACCGACCCGACCTTGCGCACGCCGGACCGGTAACTCGGCGAGATCACCGCCCCCATCGTCACCTCGGTGAGCCCGTACCCCTCGGCGATCACGACGTCAGGGAACCGCTGGTGCAGCGCGCGGATCATCTCGTGACTCATCGGCGCGGCGCCGGAGCCGATGTTGCGCACCGACGACAGGTCGGCAGTGTGGAACGCAGGCGTCGCCAGCAACGCCGCGAACAGCGCGGGCGCGCCGCCGATAGTCGTGACCTGCAGCCGCTCAGCGTCCGCGACATACGCCGCCGGATCGAACCGCGCATGCAGCACGGTCGTGCCGCCGCCCATCAGCGGGCCGTTGAGCCCCGCGATCACCCCCATCGCGTGGAACCACGGCGTCAGGTTGATCGCGGTGCCGGTGCCAAGCCGGGTCGGCCATTCGTCCGGGCTGCCGATCTGGTCGATCGTCAGGTCGCCGTTCGCGTCGAGCGCCGGTACCGAGCCAGTCGACCAGCACGTGTGCTGCAGCGTATTCGTGACGACGTTGCGATGCGTGAGCTCGACGCCCTTGGACCGCCCAGTCGTGCCACCCGTGTAGGCGAGATGCGCGAGGTCGTGGTCCACGTCGATCGCCACATCAGGCCTGGTCGCAGGCTGGTCCGCGAAGAACTCGCGGAACTCGACGCTCCCCTCGCCGAGCTCGCCGGCAGGCGCGACGACAATGGTGAGCCGCGCCGGAATCCGGTCGGCGACCGCCGCGAGCGTGCCCGCGACCGGTCCGAACGTCACCACCGCGGCAGCCCCGCAGTCAGTGAGCTGGAACGCGAGGTCGTCCGGCGGAAGCAGCGGATTCGTCGGACTGAACGTCGCTCCCGCCAGCAGGATGCCGTGGTAGGCGATCGGATACGCGAGACAGTTCGGCAGATGCACCGCGACCACGTCGCCCCGCCCGATGCCGCGGGCGCGCAACGCCTGCGCGAATCGGCAGGCGGCCTGCCAGGTCTGAGCGAACGTGAGCTGGTCGTCGCCCATCGCGAACGCGACGCGGTCGCCGTAACGTGTCGCGGCGCCGGCGAGCACCGAACCGATCGGCACCTGGGGGTAGTCAAGGGAAGCGGGCAATCCGGGCGGCGGGGTCGACGCAGTGGCAGCCATCACTTGACCATACGAACGGTGAGGCCGAGGACACAAGCAGCGAGCCGCCGCGTCCGGTGTGAACGCGGGCTAACATCGGGGGACTTTCTCCCGTTTCGCTGCAGAAGAGGTGACTGAAGGTGGCCGAGGGCCTGTATCAGCTGGCCGAAGAGCACGAGGAACTGCGGGCCGCGGTCCGGGCTCTAGCCGAAAAGGAGATCGCCCCGTACTCGGCGGAGGTCGACGAACAGGAGCGCTACCCGAACGAGGCCAACCAAGCGCTCGTCAAGGCGGGTTTCAACGCCGTCCACATCGGCGAGGAATACGACGGCCAGGGCGCCGACGCCATCGGCGCGTGCATCGTGATCGAGGAAGTCGCCCGCGTCGACGCGTCGGCGTCGCTCATCCCGGCAGTCAACAAGCTGGGCACGCAGCCCATCATCCTGTCCGGTTCGGAAGCCCTGAAGAAGCTGGTCCTGCCGTCCATCGCTTCAGGCGAGGCATCCGCGTCCTACGCCCTGTCCGAACGCGAGGCCGGTTCGGACACCGCGTCAATGCGCACCCGCGCCCGCCTGGACGGCGACCACTGGGTCCTCAACGGCACCAAATGCTGGATCACCAACGCCGGCGAATCGTCGTGGTACACGGTCATGGCCGTCACCGACCCGAACGCGGAAAAGAAGGCGAACGGCATTTCCGCATTCGTCGTGCACAAAGATGACCCGGGCTTCTCGGTAGGCCCAAAGGAAAAGAAGCTCGGTATCAAAGGCTCCCCAACACGGGAGATCTATTTCGAAAACTGCACCATCCCGGCCGACCGCATCATCGGCGAACCGGGAACGGGCTTGAAAACCGCCCTGCGCACCCTGGACCACACCCGCCCGACCATCGGCGCGCAGGCCCTCGGAATCGCCCAGGGCGCCCTGGACGCAGCCGTCGCATACGTCAAGGAACGCAAGCAATTCGGCAAGGCAATCGCGGAATTCCAGGGAATCCAGTTCATGCTGGCCGACATGGGAACGAAAATCGAAGCCGCCCGTCACCTGGTGTACGCCTCCGCCGCATCCTCCGAGCGCGGCGACAAGCGAGCCAGCTTCACCGCATCGGCAGCGAAGGCCTACGCGTCCGACGTGGCAATGTCGGTAACCACAGACGCAGTGCAGCTGTTCGGCGGCGCAGGCTACACCCGGGACTTCCCGGTGGAGCGGATGATGCGCGACGCGAAGATCACGCAGATTTATGAAGGCACGAACCAGATTCAGAAGGTCGTGATGGCGCGGGCCTTGCTGAAAGGCTGAGCTCCCGACGATCCCCTGAAGAGCCCCACTACCCGGATCGGGTGGTGGGGCTCCTCTTTGCCGCCGAACCTGCCGCCTCGAGATGCGTGACTGGCTACAGTTACGACTGGAGATCGATTCGCAGGGGGAGACTGCCGAATGAAGGTGCGGTTCGCAAGCTTGATCACTGTTGCAATGGCCGGAGCCGTGTCCATGGCGGGCTGTTCCAGCGGCTCTACGCCAAGTCAGGATGTTGGCGCAACGAGTTCTTCGCCGTCGACCGCCGGGAAGACGCTGCCGTATGCAGGCGCACCGAAGGTAGAGCGCCCGTTGCCGGATTCGGTGCTGTCGACGCATCCGTGTGATAGCGCGCTTACTGCAGATCAGCTGGGCAGGATTCTGAAGCAGGTACCGCAGGGCGAGCACGATGATATGGATGCGCTTGGTGCGCAGTGCCATTGGACTAACAGTGTCGCTGGCGCGATTGTGAGTGTCTTGTACACCACGAAGACCACTGATGGTTTGAGTGCGGTTTACGCAAATACAAAGCCGCGTTCCGCAGTGTGGCAACCACTTCCTCCCATGCGGGAGTTGCCTGCCGTTGCTCACTCGACCTACAGCCCCGAAGGGTCCAAGTCGTTCTGTCAGGTAAGCGTTGGAGTCACTGACCAGCACACCGTCGACGTGTCGATCACCCTCGGCCAGGCGAAGGTCGACAAGGCGGCACCTTGTGAGGTCGCTGCTCGGATCGCCGACATGGTCGTCGCCAATCTGAAGCAGAGGGCAGGTGTGTGATCAACCTAGATCTGGGGAGCGGGACGGTTTGCCCTGCTCGTCCTGGTTCACAGTGGGGTGAGTTCGCCGGTTTCCGCCACCCCGCTGTGAGCAGTTGGTTACAGTGACAGCCGGAGGGGCCTCGGGCTGGTTTGCCTGGTCAAGAGGCGGTGCGCGATGCAGGGGAGGGGCGGGCATGGCTGAGAACGACCCGGGAAAAGCGATAGAAACGACCGGCTGGCTGACCGGGCTGCCGATCACCGTCGTGGGGGCGGCGATGAACGTGGCCAAAGGGGTGTCGGACGCCGCTGCGGTGGCATCTGCCACGAAGGCGGGGGCTGGGTTCACCTTGAGCCGCGACGAGGCGCAGTCGCTACTCGAACGGGCCAAGCGGCTCCGGAGCAATACGCGGGCGATGCTGCCAGGCGCGGAGGCGTTGACGCGACTTACTCCGCCAGCTGCCGACCCGGGTAGCACCGGGTTCAATCAGCAGGCTGTGCAGACTTTCGGGAACGGCAAGAATTCGCTGGATGCGATGTATCGGTACATGACGGAACTGATCGCCCGCCTTGAGAAGGCGTTGGGCATTGTCGGCGAATCGGATAGCCAAGCGGCTGCGGATGTGAAGACCGCGGGTAACAGCGACCAGGGTAAGGGGCTTCTCGGATGAAGGCGCGGTTCTCGATGTCGGTTGCTGGCGTGGCGGTGGCCATGCTGGCGGCAGGATGTTCTGGAGGTTCGACGCCCGGGCGGCCAACTGGTTCCGCGTCTTCCCCGGCGCAGTCGTCCGCGCCGGGGAAGACGTTGCCGTATGGGGGTGCGCCAAAGGTGGAACATCCATTGCCCGCATCAGTGTTGTCGACGCATCCGTGCGATAGCGCGCTTACTCCAGACCAAGTGGGAAGCCTGCTAGGCCAGAAGCGGCAAGGCACGCACAAGGATGAACCCTCGCTCGGTCCGGAATGCCAGTGGCCGAACGACGATACTGGTGCGTTGGCAACCGTCTTGTATGCCACTAAGGTTTCTGACGGACTCAGTGCGGTCTATGCGAACAGCAAACCGCAAGCAACTGTGTGGCGTCAACTGCCTTCCGTGCAAGGTTTTCCTGCCGTGGCCCACTCGACCTTTAAGCAAGAAGCAACAGTGAAGTCGTTCTGTCAGGTCAGTGTTGGTATCAGTGACCAGACAACAATTGATGCCTCAGTATCGCTTGGCGATTCGAAGGTCGGCAAACAAGACCCGTGTGATGCTGCGGCGACCGTGGCCGACATGGTGGTCACCAACCTGAAGCAAAAGGCGGGTGCGTGACCGATGGGGTTCTTTGATGTCATCGGCGAGGGTGCGAAGTGGATCGGCGACCGCATCAGTGATGCGGATGACTGGGTCAACGATCGGCTCAAGGATGCTGGCGGGTGGTTTTCCGACTTCTACCACGGCAACCTCGGCGATCAGGCTGTTCCGGCACCGGCGATTGTGCAGCAGGTTCAGCAAGGTCCGGGGACGTCATCGTGGGACAGTGGCAGTTCTACGGTCCAGAAGATGATCCAGGAGCACCACCAGAACAGCGACGACGCGCAGCAGATCACCACCATGCTGGAATCGGTCTGGACCGGCGACGGTGCGGATGCGGCTCGCGCTCGGCTCAGGCCGTTGTCCGACGCATCTTCCACCTCCGCGCAGGCTTACGTGGTCAATGGGCAGAAGCTGGTCGACACCACGCACGGCTACAACGACATGAAGATCGCGCTGCAGTCGATGCCTCCGACACCTCCGCACAAGAATCTTTGGGACCAGGGGACTCCTTGGGACACCGACACCGAGAAACAGATCAACGAATACAACGCGGCGGCGAATCACAACGTCGAGCGGTATCAGAAGTACGCGGATCAGGCCAAGACCAATGGTCAGGGGCTGAACAGCGATTACGGTCAGGTTTCCGGGTTCGACGGGCAGAATCTCAAGATCGATTCCGGTGGCGATCACACTCGGAGCAAGAGCGGGCCGCACGAGAAGGCTTACCGTGGGCCGGGGCGGGATTCTGGTGGGCCGGGGGGCGATGGCGGGGTCGGGAACTGGCCGGGAGGCCCTGGGCCCGGGACCAGTGGGCCGGGAGTCAGCGGACCTGGAGTCAGCGGGCCTGGAGTCAGCGGGCCGGGAAGCGGCCCGGGGAGTGGGCCGGGGAGTGGGCCGGGGGCGGTTGGTGGAACTGGTGGGGTGCCATTCCACCCGGGGAGCACTGGAAGCCACCAGGGGAGTTCGGGCGGCGTCACGCCGCCCGGCGGGTGGTACCCGGGGAGCAGTGACGGGACTTCGACCTCCGGGTGGACGCCGCCGTCGGTTGATCGGGTTGGTGGGGCTGAGTGGGCCCCGCCACCGTCGACCTCCGTGGGGACTGGGGGCGGTAGTGGCGGCAACAGCGGTGGTGGTTGGACGGCGGGTGGGTTTGGGCCGCTCGGAAGCGGCGGAAGCAGCGGCAGCGGCAGCGGCGGCGGCGCAGGCGGAATAGGAAGCGAAGGGGGCCGCACCGGCGGGATTGCGGCGCGGCTTGGCGGGGGAGCTGGTGTAGGAGCCGGAGCGGGCGTGGGCGAAGAGGGGCGCGGGACAGCAGCAGCGGCGGCGGGGAAGGGCGCGGCCGGAGCCAAGGGAAGCCCGGGAATGGGTGGCATGGCCGGCGGCGGCAAGGGCAAGGGCGAGGAAGACAAAGAACACCAGCGCAAGTACGGAATCGAAGACGACTCAGCGTTCTCTCTCGTCGACGAGAACGGCGAGCGCGCCCTCGACCCACGCACCGGCCTGCCCCCGACACCCCCGACGATTGGCGGTTGAGGGGCTCGATGACGATCATCGACAGACCGCTGCGGATGCCGCGGTCGGTGTTTTTGGCGCTGTGGCACGCGGAGGATCTCGGGAAAGTACCGGTGGTCGTCGAGGACACACCGATGTACCTGACCGAGGAAGGCGCGGCCGAAAGGGCGAAGCGGACGCGGGATCTTCTCAACGAGCTTGGCGAAACAGCAGCGGAAGCGTTGCGCGGCACGCTCAAGCTGCTCGCTACCGCGCGGCATGAGGTGTACGGCTGGACTGACTTCGGCACCCATCAGGAAGACAACGGGGCGATTCTCGTCGCGGCGACGAGGCAGGAAGCCGTTCGGTTGATTACCGACGCGGAGTTCGTTCAGCTGGATCCGGTGTCGCCGCATGAGCTGGCGGCTTGTTTGGTCATGGCGATGCCGGAATGCTCGCCGGCGGCGGTTCGGGTGATGCGGGTGCGGCGGGAGTACTACGACAACGGCGGGGCCGATCCGCTGGCGGAGGAAGGCGGCGACGCGGACGAGGTGCGGTATCTGATGCGGGCGCCGCGTGACGCGGTGCATCAGTTGCATGCCGCGGTCCGGGACGAGAGGGGCGAGCGGAGCTACAGTTCGCCGTTGTCCGTCATCGACCTCAGGGGGCGGGGGCGGGTGCTGAGCTTCCAGAGCACCAGGGACGGCGCCGCGCAGATCAGTGTCTACCCGGGAAACCGGGCGTCCTTGATCGATGCGGTGGACCGAACGCTCGCCGGTTTGCGATAAAAACTAGTAACCGCGTTTCCCTTTCTCGTGTTCCGCGTTAACCACTGCGTCGGGTTCACAGAGAGGTGAAACGGTATGGGCGTACGCGCGTTCGGACGGGGCATGGTCCTCCTGGCGGCGACGGTGGTCGCGCTCGGCGGCGGCACCGCGGTGGCATCGGGGGCGACCGGGCAAGAACCGACCGGTCCAGTGCAGCCGAACATCATCGCCGCGGCGATCTACTCGGTCGGGCAGCCGACGATCGCGCCGCCGGGGGCCAACGACTGGAACTGCAAACCTTCCGCCGAGCATCCGAACCCGGTGCTGCTGTCCAATGGCACCACCGCCAACGCGTACGAGAACTGGGCGAATCTGTCCCAGAAGCTCGCCAACGCGGGGTACTGCGTGTTCGCCGGCAACTTCGGCGGGTCGCCGGGGGCGTTCCTGCAGACGGTGGGGCCGGTGGCGGGGACCGCGGGGCAGCTCGCGACCTTCGGGGACAAGATCCTGAAGGCCACCGGGGCCTCGAAGCTTGACGTCGTCGGGCATTCGCAGGGCGGGATGAACCCGCGCTACTGGATCAAATACCTCGGCGGCGCGAGCAAGATCGGCAAGCTGATCGGGCTTTCTCCGTCCAATTACGGCACCAATCTGTTCGGTCTGCTGACCGCGATCCAGGCGATCCCGCCCGCCCGCGACATCGTCGGCATCCCCTGTCCGGCCTGCAACGAACAGTCCACAGGGTCCGCGTTCCTCAAAGATCTCAACGCGGGCGGCGACACCGTCCCTGGCGTCGACTACACAGTCATCCAGACCAGGTATGACGACGTTGTCACGCCCTACACCAACGCCTTCCTCAAGCCCGCGCCCAACGTGAAAAACCTCGTCCTCCAGGACGTCTGCGGGCTCGACTACACCGACCACCTCGGCATCACCTACGACCCGATCGCGCAGCGCGAGGTGCTCAACGCGCTCGACCCGCAGCACGCGAAAAAGCCCAGCTGCGTGTTCGTGCCCCCGGTGATCAGCTGAGATACCCCCGCCCCGGGGTAAAAACGCGAACACTTTCGCCGAGTTGGTTGTGCGGACTCCGGCCGCGATGTCACAGTCGGTGACATGTTCTGGCTGCTCCCCGACACCTGGACGCCGCACGACGAGGCCGAGCTGGTCGCCGGATGGCGGCTCTGGCTCGAGCTGAGCGACCGCGCGTGGCCCACCGCGTCGTGGGACGGCACCCCGTCCGGCGCGGTGGGCCCGTTGCGCGAGCTGCTCGACGCGTGCGACGAAATCGAGAGCGCGTGCCGGGAAACGGCCGAGCCGTCCGCGGAGTTCACGGACCTCGTTCAGCCGCTCGTACTGTGCGCGAGCGCGGTCATCTGCCTGTGGTGGGACGACCACGCCCCGCTCGACTCCACCCGCGCGAAGGCGCTCCACGAGGACCTGCGCCGGTTTTCGGCCCTCGCGGAGCGCGTCCTCACGCTGTTGTCCGCCCACGGCGGCTGGACGGAACTCGACGCGGTCCGCCGCCACCCGGCTTGAGCCGGTATTCCGCGAAGCTGCTCACGAGCGTGCCCTCGCCTTGGGTGAGTGCGGGCAGCGCCTGTTCCAGTTCGTGCGCGGAGGCGGCTGGGAGATGACCGTCCACAGTGCACCGGTCACCGGCGAGCACTGGTTCGTCGGGCACTGCGCGAAGTTCCACTAGCTTGCGCAGAACCGCGCTGACCGAGGAAGCCGGTGCTTCCAATTCGAAAGCGTGGACCGGTTCGTACACCCGCGTTCCGGCCTGACGCAAGGCTTCCTGCAGTACCAACCGGGTCATGCCACGGAAATCTCCGGCGGTGCTGACTGGCGGGTAGAACGCGGTATCGGTGAGGGTGACCACGCAGTCGATCACTTCCCGGCCGTGCAGACCTTCTCGCAGGATCTCGTGCACGGTGTCTTCGACGGCTTTGTGAAACGACAGCGGCAGCGAGCCGAGTTCGACTTCCAACCGGTAGTCGGTGCCGGAACCAGGTGGGCCAGGATCGACGCGAAGTCCGACTGTGGCCCAGAAGAACACTCGCTCATCCGGTGCGGGGTGGCGCACGCGATGTCCGGTCCCATGTAGACGTTCGACCAGCAGCGGGCGCGATTCCTCGAACTCGGCGGCAATTCCGAACTCTTCGGCGAGCGTCGTCCGGATTACTTCCTTCTGCACCTCGCCGTACAAGCGGACGGTGATTTCCTGGTCCTGGCGGCGGATGCTGATCAACGGGTCCTGTTCGGACAGTCGGGTCAGCGCGGTGTACAGGGCGCTGGTTTGGTCTGGATCGACCGGGTACACCAGCGTTTCGAGGCTCGGCGGAGCGAAGAATCGGTTCTGGGAAAGGTCGGCGCTTTCGCCCAATCGGTCGCCGATCCGGATCTCCGGCAAACCCCAGACTCGCGCGACATCCCCGGCCAACGCCTCGCCGGACACCGGGGTCGCGCCGTGTTCGAACACTCGCACTGCGGAGGGGCGGCCGACGCCTTCCGTGCCTAGGCGTCGGAACGGCACCGGTCGGCGTGCTGTCAGCGAGCCGGAAAACATTCGCACATAAGCGATTTTCTCGCCAGAACGGCCGCGTTCGATCTTGAAGACGGTGGCGTCGAGTGGTCCGTCCGCACGTCGTTCGCGGGACGGCAGCAGTTCGTAAATCCCGGCGATGAGGTCAGCGACGCCAGCTCCGGTGACTGCGGAACCGAAGAAGACCGGATACACCGAGGCCGCGGCGACCTGACGCGTCAAAGCTTTTCGGTAATCCATTGAGGACGCCGTACCAGCCACATAGGACTCAAGGAAGACGTCGTCTCCGGCCAGTGCGTCGGCTAAGCGTTCGTCGAAGGGCAACGGCTTCGGGCGGGCGTCGGCGGTGCCGATTCCAGTCACCGTGCTCATCGCGACACAGTGCGGGGAAAGCTTGGTACGCAAGGATTCCAGCAACGTGGCTTCACGAGCGCCGGTGCGGTCGATCTTGTTCACGAACACGAGCGCCGGAATGCCGAGCCGGACGAGCGTGCGCATCAGCACACGGGTCTGGGCTTGCACCCCTTCCACCGCGGACACCACGAGCACCGCGCCGTCGAGCACGCCGACGGCGCGTTCGACCTCCGCGATGAAATCGGGGTGGCCGGGGGTGTCCACGAGGCTGAGCCGGTGGCCGGGCGTGCTGACCGCCACGACGGCGGACTTGATGGTGATGCCGCGCCGGCGTTCGAGTTCGAGCGAATCGGTTTGGGTGTCGCCGTCGTCGACGCGACCGGCGTGGTCGATCACGCCGGTCTCGAACAGCAGACGTTCGGTGAGGCTGGTTTTACCTGCGTCGATGTGCGCCAGGATGCCGATGGTCAGTGCTTTCATGCGTACGGAGGTCCTCAGATACGGGAGACAGGCCGAACTGGGGTCGATCGGACTGTCGGCGCATCGGGGCTCCTCGCAGGTCGAAAACACGTCCGCGAGCAGGCGACACTCACGGATATTCGGACGGTACCGCCGAGCCGCGAGCGGTGTACAGCGAGTTTTCGGTGCCTGTCGGTTTCCTGTCGATCACTGGCTGACACCCCCGCGGCGGTGTTCGGTGCCCTACCGTGGGCCGGGTCAGTTGAATTTTCACCTATCGGGAGCTGTCTCCATGTTGACTCGAGTCAAGGACGTCGCGCTGCTGCTCGGCCGGATCGGCATCGCGGTGGTGTTCTTCGCCCACGGCCTGCAGAAATGGAACAGCGGCGTCGGCGCGACCGCCGACATGTTCAGCCAGATCGGCATCCCGCTGCCGAGCGTCGCCGCGTTCCTCGTGATCGTGCTCGAACTGCTCGGCTCGATCGCGTTCGTCGTCGGCTTTCTGCTGCCGGTGGTCGCCATCGGCTACGCGATCAACATGGCCGGCGCGCTGATCTCGGTGCACGCGGCGCACGGCCTCACCGGCGAGGGCGGCTACGAGCTGGTGCTGGTGCTCGGCCTCACCGCGCTGGCGCTGGGCTTCAACGGCGGACGGCTTTCCCTGGACCACGTGCTGTTCCGGCGTCGCCGCGAGAGCGCGAACGAGCTGCAGACCGCCTGAGAACCGCGGTGAGTGCTGGCCCGGTTTTAGTCGCCGCCAGCACTCACGCGGTCAGGTCGGCGGTGGTGCGTTCGGCCTCGCGGCGGGCGGCCAGTTTCGCCGGGTCGGCGTTCGTCACCTGGACCAGGTGCGCGCCGGCGGCGAGCGGGACGAGCAGGCCGTCGAGTACGCCGTCCGGCACCGTCCAGTCCATCGTGGACAAAACTCGGTCTGCCGCGGTCAGGCCGAGTTTTGCCGCGCGGGCAGTGGCTTCCGCCCACACTTCGTCCACAGTGGAGGAAACGAGCGCCGGGGTGTCGCCGGGAGTCGGCTGCATCGGGAAGAACTGGTCGCCGGACATCCGGGCCTCGTTGAGGTAGTCGAGCGCTCCGCCGGACGGCGGGGCCGACAGGCCGCGGCCCATCGGGTCGAGCGACACCACCGCGACGGCCGGGGCGTCGATCTCCTCGTCCGGGCTGGTGAACACGACCCGTGCGCCGTCCGGCTCCGCGACCACGCGGGCCCCGCACCACCACGCGCCGAGCAGCACGCCCGCGGTCTGCCAGTGCGCGGGCAGCCGCACCGCGACGGCGTCGCCCTGCTCCACGTCGAACTCGTCGACCAGCCAGTTCGCCGTTTTCGCGGCCCAGTTCTGCATCGTCGCCACGGACAGCTCGACCCGGCTGCCGAGCCGGTCGTCGTAGTGTGTGACCAGCGGTTTCGCCGGCGAGGCCAGAAGCGGGCGCAGCAGCTGCTCGGTGAGGCTCATGTCTTCAGGCTAGCCGCGGCGTCAGTCGACGCAGGGCACGCCCGGGATTCCGGAGTCCAGGCCCTGAGGTGCCGCTCCGGCCGCCGCGCCGCCGCCTCCGGAGCTGGTGCGCCCGGCCAGGCCCGCGACGAACTTCTGCACCGTGGCCGGGTCGACCTCGACGATGCTCTGCCCGTCCTCGCTGCGCCCGTTCGTGGTGATCACCGGGATCGTCGCGAAGGTCAGGTCGCCGGACGCGAGGCCCTTCACCTGCTGGGCGAACTCGAGCACGTCGAGGTTGTCGTCGAGCACGATCGACCGGTGCACGGCGTCCATCAGGCTGTTCAGCATGCTCGGGTTGGTGAGCGTGCCCGCCGACAACACCTTGTGCACCGCGGAGGACAGGAACGCCTGCTGCCGCTTGATCCGGTCCAGGTCGCCGTTCGGCAGGTTCTTGCGCTGGCGCACGAAAGACAGCGCCGCACCGCCGGTCACGGTCTGCACGCCGCGGCGGAAGTCCGCGCCGGAGTCCTTGTCGGACGTCGCGTGGTTGAGGCACACCTGCACGCCGCCGACGGCCTCGGTCAGCAAATAGAAGCCGAGCAGGTTGACCTCGGCGTAGTGGTCGATGCGGACCTGGGTGAGGTCCTGCACGGTCTGGACCAATGCGCGCCGGCCGGCCCCGTCCGAATCGCGCGCGATCTTCGCCTGGTCGTGCTCGCCCTGCGCGCGTTCCTCCTCCGCCGCGTGCGCCTTGGCGACGCCGTACGCGGAGTTGATCTTCGCCTTGCCGCGGCCGGGCACGTCGACCCAGGTGTCGCGCGGGATCGACATCGCGGACGCTTTGCCGCCGTTCTTCGGGATCCGCACCAGGATGATGGTGTCGGTGTTGATGCCGGACGTTCCCTCGGTGCGCAACGACTTCAGCATGCTCAACGGCAGCAGGTTGCCCTGCTGGTCGGTGCGCGCGTCGCTGCCGACGAGCAGGATGTCCGTGCCGCCGTCGTCGGCGGGCGGCGCTGGCGGTTCGCCCGCGCGCGGCGTGAGGACGTCGGTGGTCGCGACGTTGTCCTGCAGCTTGTCCTTGGTGACGTACGCGTAGCCGGTCGCGCCCAGTGCGAGCAGGGAGACCAGGCCGATCGCGACGCGGCGGGTGATCCGGGTGGCCCGGCCCGTGCGGCGTCGCGGTTCCGGTGCCGGGTTCGACGGCTGGGGAAGTTCGACGCGTGGGTGTGGGGAGGGCTTCCACTCGGAAGCGGCCTCCTCGGCGGGGGTGCCCACGGAGCTGGCGGCAGCCTCTGCGCTGGCGGCGCCCTCGGTAACCGGCTCGGCTTCCTCAGCCGCGGTCTCCCCGGTCGTCTCTTCGGCGACCGGCTCAGCGGCGGCGTGCTTCGGCTCCGTCATTCCGTCGGATCCGCGGTCCGAGGCGTCGGAAACCGCCGGACTGTCGGCGGAATCCGCCGTCCGGTCCGGTTTATCCTGGTTTTCACTCACCCCGGTTACCTCCCCGCTCACCAGCGTACGGCCTGCGGTGCGCCGCCACGCTGGGTGCTCGACTCTAGTTGACGCAGGGGACATCGCCCGCCGTGATCAGCGGTGCGGGTGAGTTCGAAGGTCCGGAAGAAGGCGGCGCGGACGGCGAGGACGAGGGCGGTGCCGCGGGAGGGGCCGACGAGGTCGTGGCTGATGCGTTCGCGGTGTCCCGGGAGTCCTTGCCGAGGATCACCCGGACGTGTCCGGCGGCGACGTCGGCGTCCGGCTCGGCCTGTGCGTTGGTGCCGAGAGTCTGGCGGACCAGGTCGGCGGACGCCTCGTCCGACGGGTGGTAGCGCAGCACGGTGGTCGCGCGGGTGGACAGCTTCGTGCTCGTGCCGAGCTGGAAACCCTTGCCCTGCAACAGGCTCTGCATCTGTTCGGCGGCACCGGAGCCGGAACCGTCGAACAACTCGACGGTGACCTTGTCGGCTCCGGGCAGCGGCGCGTTGCTGGGCTCCGGCGCGCTGCCGTCGGAGGTCAGCCGGTTGATCTCGGCGCGGACCTTCGCCTGGTCGACGCGCAGCACGTCCGCGCCGCCCATCACCGCGTTGCCCTCGGTGGGGATGGTGTGGAATTCGACGTTGCCGCCGGTCAGGCCGCGCATCTGCTCGACGAACTCCGACAGGTCCCAGCCCGCGGACAGCACCACGGACTTCTTCACCGCCTCGATGAGCTGCGCGATCCGCACCGGGTTGGCGAGCACGTCGGACGAGAGCACCTTGCTCGCCAGCCCGGACAGGAACGCCTGCTGGCGCCCGATCCGGTCGAGGTCGCCGTTCTGCAGGCCGTAGCGCTGCCGGACGAACGCGAGCGCCTGCACGCCCTCGATGGTCTGCTTCCCTGCGGGCAGGTCGACGCCCGACTTCTTTTCCTTCACCGGGTTCTTGAGGCACACCTGCACGCCGCCGATAGCCTTCGTGACCTCGTAGAAACTGGCCAGGTTGACCTCGGCGTAGCGGTCGATCATGCCCGGTTTGCCGATGAACTTCTCGAGCGTGGCGACGAGGTTCTTGCGTCCGGCGAGCTTGGCCTTCTCGTCGACGTCCTTGAGGTCGGCGTTGCCCTTGGCCTGCAGCGTTTTGGCGGTGTCGTTGTAGGCGTAGACGTACGCGCTGTTGAGCTTGTGCTTGCCGAAGCCGCCGGTGATCTCGACGTAGGAGTCGCGCGGGAAGGAAATGGCGATCGCGTGCTCCCCGTTCTGCGGGATGTGCACGAGAATCATCGTGTCGGTCTGCTTCTCGCCGTCGGACTCTCCGGCGTGCAGCATGTCGAGCACCTCGCGCGGCAGCGGGTTGCCTTGCGCGTCGGTGCGGCTGTCCTGGCCGACCAGGAGGATGTCGATCGCGCCGTCGAGCGGTTTCGCGTGCGGTTGCTGTTCGCCGAAGATCGCCGTGGTGGAGAAACCGGACTGCGGGTCGCCGATGAACTGCCAGCCGTACCAGGTCAGCGCCAGCACGACCACGGACACGACGGACAGCAGGATCTTCCCGCTCCGCCGCAGCACGACGACCACGCCGCGACCGCGGTGCACCGGCAGCGGTGTCCCCGGCCATTCGGCCACTGTTCCTCCCCAGGATGCGCGCGCGTTTCGCGCTCAGTCGAACTCTACCGACCCTCGAGTGAGCCACCCGTAGGCTGGTGGAGAGAATGCCCGGTCGGGCGGAAGGGTGGATGAGGATGCGGGTCCTGGTCACCGGCGGTGCCGGGTTCATCGGTTCGCACTACGTGCGGCAAGTGCTGTCGGGGGCGTATCCGACGCTGGCCGACGCCGAGGTCGTGGTGCTCGACAAGCTCACCTACGCGGGCAGCGAGGCGAACCTCGCCCCGGTCGCGGACAGCCCGCGGCTGCGCTTCGTGCGCGGCGACATCTGCGACACCGCACAGGTCACCGAGCTGATGCGCGGCGTCGACCTGGTCGTCCACTTCGCCGCGGAGTCCCATGTGGACCGCTCGATCCTCGGTTCGGCGGACTTCGTGCTCACCAACGTGCTCGGGACCCAGACGTTGCTGCAGGCCGCGCTCGAGGCGCAGGTCGGGAAGTTCGTGCACGTCTCGACGGACGAGGTGTACGGGTCCATCCAGGACGGTTCGTGGTCGGAAGACCACGTGCTGGAGCCGAATTCGCCGTACTCGGCCTCGAAGGCTTCGTCGGATCTGATCGCGCGCTCGTACTTCCGCACGCACGGTTTCCCCGTGTGCGTCACGCGGTGCTCGAACAACTACGGCCCGTACCAGTTCCCGGAAAAGGTCATCCCGCTCTTCGCGACGAACCTGCTGGACGGCAAGAAGGTCCCGCTGTACGGCGATGGTCTGAACATCCGCGACTGGCTGCACGTGGACGACCACTGCCACGGAATCCAGCTGGTCGCCGACGGCGGCCGTCCCGGCGAGATCTACAACATCGGCGGCGGGACCGAGCTGACCAACCGGGAACTGACCGAACGCCTGCTCGCGGCGACCGGCGTCGGCTGGGAAATGGTCGAGCCGGTGGCCGACCGCAAGGGCCACGACCGGCGGTACTCGGTCGACATCGCGAAGATCAGCGCCGAACTCGGTTACGCTCCGCGGGTGTCGTTCGAGGACGGTCTGGCGGAGACGGTGCGCTGGTACGCCGGCAACCGGTCGTGGTGGGAGCCGCTGAAGGCCCGCGCCGCGCTCGGCACGTCCTGAAACCCTTGTCGTAGTAGGAGGTACGCCGGTGCGGCTGGCAGTGCTCGTGCCCGGCGGTTCTGGCCAGCTAGGCCGGGACCTGGTGAATTCCGCGGGTCCGGAAACGGAAGTGATCGCGCCTTCGTCGGCGGAGCTGGATGTCACAGCGACCGGACAGGTGATCGCGGCGGTCGGGGACCTGGCGGAGCGAGCAGCGGCTGCCGATGCGGTGCCGGTAGTGATCAACGCGGCGGCTTATACGGCGGTGGACGCCGCGGAGTCGGATGAGGCCAGGGCGTTCGCGGTGAATGTGGACGGGCCCCGGGTGCTGGCTGCGGCTTGCACCTCCCGGCGCGTGCCGTTGATTCACGTCTCGACGGATTATGTCTTTCCGGGGGATGGGGATCGGCCTTACGAGGTGGACGATGCGCTGGGACCCAAGAACGCTTATGGGCGGACTAAGGCCGCGGGCGAGGATGCGGTTCTCGGGTCTGGAGCTTCGGCGTGGGTGGTGCGAACCGGTTGGGTCTATGGGAAGGCCGGAGCCAATTTCGTAGAGACGATCCGAAGGCTGGAATCTGAGCGGGACCAGTTGTCGGTGGTGGACGACCAGGTAGGAGCACCTACCTGGTCGGCTGATTTGGCCAGCGGCCTGTGGGAGCTGGCCGGGTTGATTGCCGCCGGACAGGGACCGAAGGGGAAGATCCTGCACTGCACCGGCGCAGGAAAGACTTCCTGGTACGGCTTCGCCCAAGCCATCTTCGAGGAAATCGGCGCAGACCCCAGCAGAGTCAAGCCCTGCACAACCGAAGAATTCCCCCGCCCAGCCGGCCGCCCCGCCTATTCCTTGCTCTCCAACGCCTCATGGCAAGCCGCAGGACTAACTCCCCTAAGGGATTGGCGCGCGGCTTTAAACGCATACATCCACGCCTAAAAAGAGAAAGCCCCAGCCCCCTCCCCGCACCCCGATACGAAGCCTCCCTGCGGTCTGTGGGTGCTTGTCAAGGCATCTTTCCCGCCTTGACAAGCACCCACAGACCGTCAGCACAATTCCGGCTTCGGGGTGCCTTTCTCCGGGCTTCTTTCCCGGCTTCGCCGGTTCTTTCCCCGGCTTCGCCGGCCCCGGCGAAGCCGGGAAAACCCCGGCGAAGCCGGAAAAACCCCGGCGAAGCCGGAAAAAGCAGTAAGTGGCCCCCCACCCCGATCCATTAATTGTCACTACGGTCTGAGGTGCTTGTCAAGGCGGGAAAGAGTACCTTGACAAGCACCTCAGACCGCGTGGGAGGCGGGGATCGGGGTTGCGGGAGGGGGGTGGGTGTTGCCCGTTTATGTGTTTGGCTGCCGGTTTTTTATGCTGCCGAGTTACGCTTCTGTTGCCTGGCGATATGCATCTAGTGTTCGTAGTGCGGTGTTGTGCCAGGTGAAGCTTGCTGCGTGGGTTCTGCGGGCGGTGGAGGTTGCTAGGCCGTGGGGGTCGGTTACGGCTTGGCGTAGGGCTTCTGCCAGGCCGTCTACGTCGTCGTAGGGGACTAGGGTGGCGCAGTCTCCTGCTACTTCGCGTAGGGCGGGGATGTCCGTGCAGACGACTGGGACATCTGAGGCCATTGCTTCCAGGACTGGCAGGCCGAAGCCTTCGTCTCGTGACGGGAGCACGAGGGCTGCGGCGCCGGCCACTACGGTCCGTAGGTCTACATCGGACAGGTAGCCGGTTTGTCCTGACCTTGGCAGCCTGGGGAATGGTCCGGGGCCTGCGAAAACCAAGGGTGGCAGGTCTGGTGCGGCGGCGTGGGCCGCTGCTAGCCAGTCCAAGCCCTTGCGGGGTCCGGCGGCGCCGGCGAACAGCAGGTACTTGTCCGGCAGGCGCAGTTTTGCCCGTACTCCGTCATCTGGCGGTCGGGCGGTGAACCAGGCCGGATTCACGCCCAGCGGGGTGGCGATGATCTTCGATCGATCGACGTCCAGCTTCTCGGCGACAGCATCCGCGACGGCTTCGGTGGGCGTGCAGACGACATTTGCTCGGTGCGCGCCGCGCCGGACCAGTTCGGGCAGGGTTCGGTCGGAGTGGGCCAGTTCCTGTGGGGCGTCGATGAAGGCAAGGTCGTGGATGGTCAGCACTCCGGCGGCGCGGAGGCGGCCGGGGAGGACGAAGTTCGTGCCGTGTACGACATCCGTGGGGCCGGCGAACAGTTCTACCGGCGGCATCTGGGTGTGCAGCCAG
The DNA here is from genome assembly GCF_055633655.1 of Amycolatopsis sp. NPDC114503. NCBI lineage: Bacteria > Bacillati > Actinomycetota > Actinomycetes > Pseudonocardiales > Pseudonocardiaceae > Amycolatopsis > Amycolatopsis sp. NPDC114503. The sequence continues at coordinate 309,954 of NZ_JBVKDT010000008.1, forward strand.
GTCGCCCGCAAGAGTCGGGCGGAGACCGGCATTCCTCGGGCCTGAACCCCATGCGGCAGCACATGTCGTAGTTTTCGCCAGCCCCGCAAGGTGAACGCGACCGCGCGAAGGTCCACTTCGGACATCGAAGCCAGCTCTTCGCTCAACGCGGCCGTGTACCGGCCGATCCCCGTCCGGGAACCGAGCAGAGGGGTGCCGTCCAGCAGGACGCGCAGCGGACGATCAGCCACGGCGCAACCGTTCCCGCGCCACCTTCGTGACCCGTCCCGCTGCTCGCCTCGCCAATTCGCCCGGGCCGCCGGCGGCGAGGTATTCCCGTACCAGAGCCAAATCGCGCCGTACCAGTGCGGAGCCGCGTACCGGGTCGCTGACCGTCAGGTCCGCGCCGCCGGGCAGCCGGTCCGCGGCGGGGCGCGGGTTGCGGCAGAATTCGACCAGCGGTTTCAGTGCCTCCGGCCAGGCGTATCGCTGCGCGACCACCCGGATTCGTTCGACGCAGGCGTCGGCGAATTCCCGGTCGTACAAGGACTTCTCCAGCGCGTCTGCCAGTGCGGCGGCGTTTTCCGCGGGGACCACGACGCCGAGGTTTTCCGCGCGGACGAGGTCGGCGAAGGCGTCGCCGTCTGTCGTCACGATCGGCAAACCGGCCCACAGGTAATCCAGGACCCGGGTGCGGAAAGCGAAAGTGGTCTCGACGTGTTCGTAATGCGTCGTGACACCGCAATCGGCGTCGAGAAGCCAGTTCTGGCGGTCCGAGTACGGAACCCACTGTTCGTTGAAGAAGACGTTCTTGTCCGTGAGGCCCAGAGAATCCGCGAGCCGCACCGTCCTGGCGCCGATGTCCATTTCGGCGACCTCGGGGTTCGGGTGCTTCATGCCGAGGAACACGAGACGGGCGTCGTCGCGGCGGTGGCGCAGCAGGTCGAAGGCGCGGATCAGGGTCAGCGGGTCGAACCAGCTGTAGACGCCGCCCGCCCACAGGACGACGCGGTCCGATTCGCCGATGCCGAGAGCGGAACGCAGGCCGGGGCCGGTGCGCGTCGGGGCTTGGGGGGAGAGACCGAAGGGGACGACGGCGAGCAGCGACTGGGTGGTCGGGTCCGCGTCGTAGAGCCGCGGGGACAGGCGGCCGAGTGCGGCCAGGTGGCCCAGCCAGAAGTGTCGCTGGCGTTCTGAGGCGCAGAGGAAGAAATCGGCGCGTTCGAGCTGGGCGTCCAGGACTCGGGTGACGCCGGCCAGGTCGAGCGCACGCTGGTCGTCGGGGGCGTCCTTGCCCTGTTCCAACAGCTCGAGGTGCATCGGGTCGTAGACATCCGCGACCACAATTTTGTTCTCGTGCTGCTTCTTCAGCGACGGCGCCAGTTCCAGCACGTGGCCCTGCAGGATCACGACGTCCGCCCATTCGATGGGACCGTCGAGATCGCGGTGCTTGCCCGAGCTGACCTGGAAGGCCGCGGGCGGCGGCGAGACCAGCGGGTTGGTGGTCATGAGGTGCACGTCGTGCTCGGCGGACAGCGTCGAGGCGATGTTCCACGCCCGGATCGCCGGTCCGGCCATCCGCTCGGTGATCGAATCCCCGGTCAGGACGAGGATCTTGCGCCGCTGTCCGAAAACGTCCTTGATGCCGAACGCTTCGACCAGAATCTCGTGCGCGCGCAGGTAGTCCGGCAGCGGGTAGGCGGGCTCAAGTGCCTTGCGCAGCAACGGAAGCAGGTCGGCGTCAGTGCGGACGCGGGCGGCTTGCTCGATCGCCCGGGACTCGGCCAGCGAGGGCATCATCTCGACGAATCGGTCCACCGCCAGGACTCCGGCGAGGGTGGTGCGCGGGACCGCGACGGCGGAGGTGTCGACGGGGCCGACGCCCTTCTCCAGGTTCAGCTGCTCCGGATCGATGCCCCCGCGCGCGGTCGCGCGGCGGACGGCCAGCGCGAGTGCTGCGGGCAGGGCGCGGGCCAGGGATTCGTCGGAGAGGTTTTTGTACAGCGCGGCCAGTGCGTTGCGTTCCAGCAGGAAGGTCTCGCGGCCGGTGTCCGGTGCGTCGACGGCGGACATGGTGCCGTGGTGGCGGTGGTAGGTGAGCGATTCCGGCACGTAGCGGACGCGCCAGCCGCGCAGGTTGAGCCGCCAGCCGAGGTCGACGTCCTCGTAGAACATGAAGAAGCGCTCGTCGAAACCGCCGAGTTCGGCGAATACCGAGGCGCGCACGAACAGCGCCGAGCCGGTGCCGAAGAGGACGTCCTTGGCGACGTCGTGCTCGGCCTCGGGCACATCGGCGAGCGGGCTGCCGGCGTGGCGTTTGTAGCCCATGCCGAACCAGGTCAGACCCGCGTCCACGAAGTCCGTGCCGGTGCCCTCCCAGTCGACGACCTTGCTCGCCACCGCGGCGACGGTCGGCTGCGCGCGCAGTTCGGCGACGGCCGCGGAGACCCACGCCGGAGCGGGGCGCGCGTCGTTGTTGAGGAAGCCGAGGACGGTGCCGTTCGCGTGCTGCGCGCCGAGGTTGCAGCCGCCGGCGAATCCGGTGTTGACCGGCGATTCGATGAGCTGAACGTCCGGCACTGCGGCGCGGATCCGGGCCGCGTCGTCGCCGCCGGAAGCGTTGTCGACGCAGATCAGCTCGACATTCGCGTAGTCCAGGTCGGCTCGCAGCGCCCGCAGGCAGGTGATGGTGTCGTCGGCGCCGCGGTAGTTCACCACGATCACCGAGACGAGCGGTTGCGGGTCCCCCACTGCCAAGACGAGCTCCTCCGTCGAATTTCCGCCCAGCTTAAAGGCCAGCCCAGGCTTCCCAGATCGCGCCTCGGCCCAGCGCCGAGATCCGGCTTACGCGACCGCGCTCCCGCAGCGTGCGGGGGAGCCGGAGAACGATCTCCGCCAGTACGCGCAACCGTAGTGCCGGGTCGAAGTTCGCCGCGTCCGGACGGTGTCGGCGCAGCGGTAGCAAAGCGGTGATCGCGGCGAAGCGGGCCAGTTCGCGGAATGCGACTTTCGCAGGTGCGCAGCGCAGCAACATGAGCAAACGATTGCGTTCGTTCCAGCGGTGAAATTGAGGTGACCCGGGCTTCGTGCTGGCTCCGTGCAGGTGCTGGACGCGTGCCTTCGGCGCGGCGGCGACGTGCCAGCCGGCCAGTCGAAGCCGCCACGCGGTGTCGGTGTCCTCGTAGTAACAGAAGAAGCTCGCCGGGACGCCGCCGACCGCGCGGACGGCCTCGGTGCGCAGCAGCGCGGCGCCGCCGCAGAAGCCGAAGACCTCGTCGCTGGGTTCGGTGAGGTCAGCGCCGTGGCCGTCGGCGGTGAGCCGGACGCCGGTGGACTGGGTGCTGCCGTCGGGCAGTTCGAGCCGGGACGTCACGGCGGCGGCGAGCGGCTGGCTGTCGAGGGTGTCTTCGAGGACCGCGAGCCAATCCGGTTCGGGAGCTGCGTCGTCGTTGAGCCAAGCGACGCGCGGGGTCTCGATGCGGTCGAGAGCGTGGGCCATCGCGCCGGCGTATCCGATGTTCCGGCGGAGCCGGAGGACCTCCGGACGGCTTGGGTGCGCGGCCAGAATCGTTGCGGTGCCGTCGGTTGAGGCGTTGTCGACCACGAGTGTCCGATGTGGACTGTCCTGGGCGGCGAGCGCGTCGAGGCACGCGGCGAGGTGGTCTGCCCCACGCCAGGTCACCACGACGACGGTGGTGCCGGATTCCTCGCTGGTCACCTGGGAGAGAATAGCGGCGTGCCCGAACTGGTCGTGATCGCCGAGCAACTGCTCGCCCCCGTTCCGGGTGGCACCGGCCGGTACACCGCCGAACTGCTGCCCGCGCTCGCCCGCACCGCGCCGCCCGGCTGGACCGTGTCCAGCGTGGTCGCGCGGCACGCGGACGTCTCCGCGGCGCGGATCGAGGGCGTCGACGGGCCTCGCGTGCTGCCGCTGCCGCCGAGGGCGCTGGTCGCGCTGTGGCAGCTGGGCCTGCGCTGGTGGCCGGGCGGTGACGCGGTGCACGCGCCGACCCCGTTCGCGCCGCCCCGGGCCCCAGCTGGGCGAACGCTGACCGTCACGGTGCATGACACCGTGCCGTGGACGCATCCGGAGACCCTGACCGCACGCGGAGTCAGCTGGCACCGGTCGATGATCGCGCGGGCCGCGCGGCGGTCGTCCGGGCTGATCGTGCCGACCCGGGCGGTCGCCGACGAGTTGGCGGTGCTGCTCGATGTGGACGTTCCGGTGCGGGTCGTGCCGCACGGGGTGACCGTGCCGGAGGGGTCTGCTCAGCTTGACCTGCCGTCGCGGTACGTGCTGGCGGTCGGCACGATCGAACCGCGCAAGGGCATGGACGTGCTGGTCGACGCGGTGGCGCAGCTCGACGGCACGGACGAGGTCGGCGACGTCGGCCTCGTGCTCGCCGGCCAGCCCGGCTGGGGCGGGATCGACCCGGTGCGGCTGGCGGCCGACCGCGGCCTGAAATCGGTGCGGGTGCTGGGGAAGGTGACCGACGCGCAGCTCGCGACGGCGATGCGCGGCGCGAGCGTGCTGGCGATGCCGAGCCTCGCCGAGGGCTTCGGGCTGCCGCTGCTGGAAGCGATGGCGATCGGGGTGCCGGTGGTGCACACGGACGTCCCGGCGCTGGTGGAGGTGTCCGGAGGGGCGGGGCTGGTGGTGCCGCGCGGGGACGCGGACGCGCTGGCGCGGGCGCTGAAAGAGGTGCTGCTGTCGCCGGACAAGGCGGCGGAGATGTCGAAGCTGGGCCGGGAACGGGCGCGGACGTTCACGTGGCGGGCCGCGGCGGAGGCGGTGTGGGCGGCGCATCGGCGGGCGAGCTGATCGGGTTCAGGTTGTGCTCGGAGTGCCGGTGGCGTGGGGCGACGGGTCGCGGTGCGAAGCTGGGCTGCGGCTGAGGCGGTGTGCCGGGCATTGGCGGTCGGGCTGACTGGGTTGAGGCTGTGTTCGGAGTGCCGGTGGCGTGAGGTGACGGGCCGCGGCGCGAAGCTGGGCTGCGGGCGTCGTCTGGCGGAGGCCGCGTGGGCCGGGCATCGGCGGGCGAGCTGACAGTCAGGCAGAACCTCCGAGGTCACACGGTCGGGTGAACCCAGACGGGTGAGCGCAGGTGGGCGAGGTCTGTCAGCCCCGGAGTTGGCGGCAGTTTGCCGGTTCCTGACCTGTGCGGTGGGTGATCGCCGTACGCTGCACTCGTGACCGGTGATCCCCGTGTGCTGATCGACGCGACCGCGGTGCCCGCGGATCGGGGCGGGGTCGGCCGATACGTGGACTCGCTCGTCGGCGCGCTCGACCAGGACGGGGCCCGGTTGACGGTGGTCTGCCAGCCGCGCGACCTGCCGTTGTACGACCAGCTCGCGCCCAACTCCCGGATCGTCGCCGCGTCGCCCGCGACCTCGACGCGCACCGCGCGGCTGACCTGGGAGCAGGCCACTCTGCCGCGGCTCGTGCGCCGGCTCGCCGCCGACGTCGTGCACTCGCCGCACTACACGATGCCGCTCGGCAGCGGGGCCGCTTCGGTGGTCACGTTGCACGACGCCACGTTCTTCACCGACGCGGTCCTGCACTCGTCGGTCAAGGCCCGTTTCTTCCGCGCCTGGACCACCACGGCGCTTCGGCGGGCGACACTCTGCGTAGTTCCCAGTCACGCGACAGCGGTAGAACTGGCGCGAGTGAGCCCGGTGCGGCGCGCGGAGTTGGAGATCATCCATCACGGCGTCGACAGCGAACGGTTCCACCCGCCGTCCCCGGAGGAGATCGCGGCGGCGCGGAAGGCGGTCGGGCTTGGAGCGACGCCGTATATCGCGTTCCTGGGGGCGCTCGAACCGCGGAAAAACGTGCCCGCGCTGATCCGCGGGTACGCCCGCGCGGTCGCCGGGCAGCGAGACGCCCCGGCCCTCGTGCTCGCCGGGCAGCCCGGCTGGGACACCCAGGTGGAGCGCGCGCTGGACGCGGTGCCGCACCGGCTTCGGGTGATTCGTGCCGGGTACCTGCCGTTCGGCACGCTCGCCGGATTCCTTGGCGGAGCGGAACTCGTGGCGTACCCGAGCCTTGGCGAAGGTTTCGGGCTGCCGGTCCTCGAAGCGATGGCCTGCGGCGCTGCGGTACTGACCACGCGCCGTCTTTCGTTGCCGGAAGTCGGCGGCGACGCGGTGGCGTACTGCGGGGTCGGGGCGGGCGATGTCGCCGCGGCGTTGACGGAATTGCTGGCCGATCCGTCGCGTCGCTCAGTGCTGGCTTCCGCGGCGCAGCGGCGCGCCAAGGAATTCTCGTGGACGACAACGGCGGATCGGCACCGCGAGGCTTACGGAAAAGCCTGGCACCAGCATTTGCGCAATCGTTAGCGGAGGCGGTAAAGGGCTTCCGCGTTGGCGTGCGCGATCTTTTCCCGGTCTTCCTGGTTCGGCACTTGCTCCAGGAATTCCGTGATGGCCGCGGCCTTGATCTGATGGAACGGATAATCGCCGGACAGCAGAATCCGGTCGGCGGTCGTGTATTCGAGTGCGTTGCGCAGCATTCGCGGGACTAGCATTCCGCTGGTCGCCAGGTGAATGTTGGTGCGGAAGTACTCGGAGACGCGACGTTCGAGATGCGTGGCCGTGTGCGACAGGCTGTCGATGCGGTCGAGCGCGAACAGGACCACCTCGCCCCAGTGGCCGAGGACGACTTGCAGCTCCGGGTGGCGGTCGAACGTTCCGCGCAGGATCAGCCGGATGACGGCGAGCCCGGCCTCGTAGTGCCAGCCGAGGCCGTAGGTGGCCAGCCCGAGGTTGAGTTCCGGGCTGAATCCGCTGTACGAAGCCTGCCGCACTGACTCCACCGGGATCTGCGGGTGGACGAAAACCGGCCGCCCGAGCGCGGCGGCCGCGCCGAGCAGTTCGTCGTACGCGGGATCGTCGAGGGGGCGATCGCCGCTGCGGCCGTACGACATGATTCCGACGTGCGCTGGATCTTTCGCGGTCCGGTGCAGTTCGGCGAGCGCGGAGTCCGGATCGGACATCGGCAGCGTTGTCATGGCCCGGAAGCGATCGGGGTGCTTCGCGACGGCCTCGCTGGCGAGATCGTTCGCCTCGCGACTCAGCTCGATGCCTTGCGGCACTGGGCATCCGTGTGTTCCCGGCGGCGCGATCGAGAGGATTTGGACGTCGATGCCCGCCTCGTCCATCCACGCGACGCGCTGGTCGCCGATGTCGAGCAGGCGTTCGGTGAGGTCGCCCCGGTCGTTGTGCGCGATGCTGGGATCGCCGGATTCGGTGCGCAGCATCCGGTCGATGCCGGGGGTGGTCCAGTGCTCCTCGATGGCGACGGTTTTCATCGGCCTCCTCGTCAGGGCTGGTGGTTTCGAGATTACCAGTTTTCCGTTAACGCACTTCCGGCGTTGCGCGGAAGTGGTGCGCGATAGCGACGGCGACTCCGCTCGCGACGAAGAATGCGGTGACCGCCGGATTCATGGATTTAGACAAACTGGGCGCGCTTTCCGGACTTAACGCCCAGAGCGCGAGGACTCCGAGATAGACCGCGGCCAGTCCGGCCGACCACCAGCGCAGGGCGCGCGGCTGGGAATTGCGCAGGCTGGAGACGACGAGTGCGATCAGCGGGATGCCGGAGAGCAATGCGAACTGCCCGAGAACGAGGGCGGGCACGGACCATGCGGTGATCAGGACGGGCAATGAGGCACGGGATGCGGTCATGACGATTCTCCTTCGCGGGGTTGTGGCGGGGTTGCGGTCAGTGGCGGCAGTGGGCTTCGGCGGCGGTCTTCAGATCGGCGAGCCACAGGTCCAGTCCCGGAGCGAGGTACTTGATCGCGGTGGCCGGGTCGGCCTCGATCTGCGGCCCGGTCCAGCTTTCTTCGGTGCGCACGACGACTCCGCCGCGCACCGGGACGAAATTCCAGACGTGCGTCCCCTTGTCGATCCGCAGGCCCTGGCCGATCGCGGGGCCGGACCAGCGGATGCACTGGCCGGGCTTGACCTGGTGGACGGTCGACGTGATGACCAGCGTGGTGGCCGGCGTCGACGGCGTGGCCGGGGCGGGCGTGGTCCAGCGGAACTGCGAACCGGGGTGCAGCCTGCCCGGGTCGAGGCGCTTCATGCTCGTGACCGGCTTCTGCCAGTACGGCCAGCTTTCGACGTCCGTGTGCAGCCGCCACACGGTGCTCAGCGGGGCCTTGACAAAGGTCTCCGCGCGGTGGTGGAGCTGGGCCGTCCGGTCGATGCCTTTTCCTTGGCAGGTAAGGGAATCCGGGTGCGCGGTCGCGGCTTGGGCGGGTGCGGCGCCCAGCAGCCCGGCGGCGATCGGAAGCGCGAGGAGGGCGGCGCGCAGGCTGCGACGGCGGGGCTTGGTGTCCGACATTGGTGAACTCCATTAGCGGTAGTTAATGACCTTAACTCTGATTAAGACCGTACAACCTCGCCCTCGTGAACGTCAATAGCGGAAGTGAAGGGGCTTAACTACACTGGACGGAGAGAGCGAAGGGGAACGGCCGATGACCGAACAGGCACCGCGGGAGCGTTACCGCGAGCAGGTGCGCGAGGAGATCAAGCAGCACGCGCGGAACCAGATCGCCGAGGCGGGGCTGCCGGCGTTGTCGCTGACCGCGATCGCCAAGCAGATGAGCATGACCGTGCCCGCGCTGTACCGGTACTACCGCGGCCGGGACGAGCTGATCACCGCGCTGATCCGGGACGCGTTCCGCAGCCTCGCCGACACCGTCCGGGCGGCGGCGGATTCCGGCGCGGACCTGCTGGCCCTGGCGCACGTCATCCGGGACTGGGCCAAGGCCGATCCGCAGCGCTACTTCCTCATCTACGGCACGCCGGTGCCCGGCTACCACGCGCCGCCGGACACGACGGCGATCTCCGGCGAGGTCATGGAGGTCCTGATCGAGGTGAACTCGGGGCCGGGCGAACCGGCGTCGGCGTTCCGCGCGCACCTCGAAACCCATCGCGAGTGGGCGGGGGACGACAGCGTCGATACCGACGCGCTGCACCGCGCCCTGTCCTTCTGGACCCGGCTGCACGGGGTGCTGTCGCTCGAACTGGCCGGCCACTTCACCGGGATGAAGTTCGACCCGGCCCTGCTGATCGACGACGAACTTGCCGGGCTGAAGGCGTAATCGGGAGTGACTGCGGGTGACCGGTTCGGTGGGCTGACGTAGCCGTCCGTGAGCAGTGGACAATGGCGCGGTGACTGAGCAGCGCACGTATGGTGACCGCGTCGGCGTCGTGACCGTGACGTACTTCCCCGGCGAAACGCTCGAGAAGTTCCTCGACACGCTCGACAAGGCGACTGACCGCGACGTCCACGTCGTCGTCGCCGACAACGCGTCCACCGACGGCGCTCCGGAGAAGGCCGCCGAACGCGAGAACGTGACGCTCGTCAGCATCGGCGAGAACGTCGGCTACGGGACGGCTGCCAACCGCGGCGTCGCGGCGCTCGACGACAGCTACGGCTGGGTCGTCGTGGTCAATCCGGACCTCGAATGGGAGCCGGGTTCGCTCGACGCGCTGATCGAGGTCGCCGGGCGCTGGCCGCGCGGGGCCGCGTTCGGGCCGTTGATCCACGACCTCGACGGGACCGTCTACCCGTCCGCACGGCTGCTGCCGTCGTTCGGACGCGGGATCGGGCACGCGGTGTTCGGCAAGGTCTGGCCGGGCAACCCGTGGACGCGCGAATACCGCCAGGAGAACGCCGCGCCGACCGAGCGCACGTCCGGCTGGCTGTCCGGCTCCTGCCAGCTCTTCCGGCGCGAGGCGTTCGACTCCGTCGGCGGCTTCGACACCCGCTACTTCATGTACTTCGAGGACGTCGACCTCGGCGACCGGCTCGCTAAGGCGGGCTGGCAGAACGTCTACGCCCCGTCGTCGAGCGTGATGCACATCGGCGGCCACTCGACGGCGCGCGCGTCGGCGAAGATGCTGCGCGCGCACCACGCGAGCGCCTACCGCTACCTCGCCGACCGGCACCAGGGGCTGTTGTGGAAGCCGGTGCTGGCGGCGGTGAAGCTCGGGCTGGCGCTGCGCGTGAAGCTGGAGACCCGCAAGGGCTGAGGGTCCGCAAAGGACAGCCGGGCAGCCGGCGTGCCTTCGCGGCCGTGCGGATGCTCAGCAGCCGCAACACTTTGCGGTAGTAAAGATCGCTCGCGGGAGACACGACCTCCCGCACGGGAAGCCTCCCCGGGCAATCCGGGCAACCCGGACCGGGGGAGGCCCCGCGCGGATCACAGTCCGTCGAGCCGCCGGGACAGGTTGGACCGTCCGCTGTTCTGCTTCACCGTCGGGACCAGGCCGGTCATTTCTTCCTCGGCCGGTTCCTTCAGCGGGCTCGCCACCGGCTTCGCCTGCGGGCGCGGGACCAGCGGCGTCGTCGTCTGCGGACCGGCCGGGCTCGGCACCGTCGGCTGCGGCAAGGTGTTCTGCGGGCCCGGGACCTCGAGCGGCCGCGTCGGCGTCGGCTGGGCCAGCGGATGCGGCGACGGCTGGGTCTGCGCGCCGCGGGCCAGCGGATGGTCGTTCTCTTCGATCAGCGACGCGGGCAGCTGCGTCGTGGTGTCGGGGTCCAGCCCGGAGACCACCGCTCTGGAGATCTGCTGCGTGCTGGAGGAATCCATCGGAGACGTCATGTTGTCCGGCGTCACCACGAAGGCGCCGCGGGATCGTGCGCGTGCGAGCAAAGCGTCCGCGCGATCGCGGGGGTCCATTCCCCTCGGCCTCCCGACTGACCCGGGGCCTCTGGGGAAAGGCCCGCCTGTTTCCTGTCTAGGGTAGGCCCTCGGGGCCCGCGCCGCCCACGTTTCCCGCGGCTTGTCGCTCAGCGGTGCGTGATACAAAGGAGATTTCTGTGACGTCCGAGGTCGAGGTCGACGCCGTCGTACTGGTCGGCGGCCAGGGCACGCGGCTGCGCCCGCTCACGCTGTCCGCGCCGAAGCCGATGCTGCCGACGGCGGGCACGCCCTACCTGAGCCATCTGTTCTCCCGCATCCGCGCGGCCGGCATCCGGCACGTGGTGCTCGGCACGTCGTACCGCGCCGAGGTGTTCGAGGAGTACTTCGGCGACGGATCCGCGCACGGCCTCGAGCTCGAGTACGTGGTGGAGGACGAGCCGCTCGACACCGGCGGCGCCATCCGCAACGTCTACGAACGGCTGCGCGCGGACCACGCGATCGTCTTCAACGGCGACATCCTCTCCGGCGCTGATCTTCACGCCCAGCTGCGCACCCACCTCGACTCCGGCGCGGACGTCACGCTTCATCTGCAGCGCGTCCCCGACCCGAGCCGCTTCGGTTCGGTGCCGACCGACCCCGACGGACGCGTCACCGCTTTCCTGGAGAAAACGCCGAACCCGCCGACGGACCAGATCAACGCCGGTTGCTACGTCTTCCGCCGTCCGGTGATCGAGACCATTCCGGCGGGGCGGCGGGTGTCGGTCGAGCGCGAGACGTTCCCAGGGCTTCTCGAGAATGGCGCGCATCTGCACGGATTTGTCGACTCTTCGTACTGGCTCGACGTCGGCACCCCGGAAGCCTTTGTCCGCGGCAGCGCCGATCTGGTGCGCGGCGTCGCGCCCACGTCCGCGCTGGCCGGGCCGACCGGCGATTCTCTCGTGCTGGACGCGGCTTCCATCTTCACCGGAGCGAAGCTCACCGACGGCACGACGATCGGTGCGCGAGCCATCGTCGGGAAGGGCGCCACGGTGTCCGGCTCGGTGGTATTCGACGACGCGGTGATCGGCCCGGACGCGATTGTGGAGAATTCGGTGCTGGGCCGCGGAGCTCAGGTCGGCGAGGGCGCGGTGCTGCGCGGCGTGGTGCTCGGCGACGGCGCGTCGGTGGGGGCTCGCTGCGAACTGCTCGACGGCGTGCGGATCTGGCCCGGAGTTTCGGTGCCGGACGGCGGCATCCGGTTTTCGAGCGACGCGTGATGGAGTGGCGTCCGGGGTTTCCGGTGGACCTGGCCGAGGTGCTGGGTCCGCTGAGCCGTGGGCGCGGTTCGCTGAACTTCCGGCGCGACCGCGGCGTCTGGTGGCTGGCCGCGAACACGCCCGGCGGCAAGGGAACGCTGGCGCTGCTGCACCGGCCGGACGGGGTCGTCGAGGCCGAGGCTTGGGGCGACGGCGCGGATTTCCTGCTTGAGGGCGTACCCGCGCTGCTGGGCGCGGACGATGACGACACCGGATTCGTCGCGCACCACGACGTGATCGCGCAAGGCCGCCGCGACGCGCCCGGGCTGCGGCTCGGCTCGACCGGTCGGGTGTGGGACGCGCTGGTGCTGGCGATCCTGGAACAGAAGGTGAGCGGCAAGGAAGCGATCCGGTCGTGGGCGGAGCTGTGCCGGTGGTTCGGCACGCGCGCGCCCGGCCCGGGGCCGGATTTCCTGCGGGTGCCGCCGGATCCGGACGCCATTCGGTCCATTGTGGACTGGAACTGGCACAGGATCGGCGTGGACCTCAAGCGCCGCACGGCGTTGATCGAGGCGGCCCGGGTGGCTCCGCGGCTGGAGGAAGCGGTGCGGCTGCGCGGGGTCGAAGGGCGCGCGTGGCTGCGGAAGGTGCGGGGCATCGGCGTGTGGACGGCGGCGGAGATCGCCCAGCGCGCGTGGGGCGACCCGGACGCGGTCAGCTTCGGCGACTACAACATCCCGGCGATGGTCGGGCACACGCTGCTCGGACGGAAGATCGACGACGAGGAGATGGCGCGGGTGCTCGCGCCGTACGCTCCGCAACGGCAGCGCGCGATCCGGTATCTGGGCGCCGCGGGGGCTCGGAAGCCGAGGTTCGGGCCGCGGATCGAGCTGCGGGACTACCGGGCGATGTGAGTCAGCGCGGCGGGTACGGGTTCTGCGACTGCGGCGGGACGCCGGGCGGCGGCGGGTACTGGCCTGGCTGCTGGCCGGGTCCCGGCGGCGGGTACTGGGGCGGGTACTGCTGACCGGGCTGCTGCGGGCCTGGCGGGGGATAGCCCTGCTGGCCGGGGTTGTTCTGGGCGGGATAGCCCGGATAGGGCGGACCGGCTGGGGGATAGCCCTGCTGCGGCGGGAAATAGCCCGGCGGCGGGCCTTGCTTCCGCCGGGACGAAGCCCGCACCGCGGCCACGATCGCGACCACCAGGCCGGCTAGCAGCAGCAGGATGATGAGATGCCAAGGCTGCAAAGCCACGGTGAAGACCCTCCCCTGGTCGAGGCTTTATCGTAGGACGGCTCAGCCGGGAAAGTGAGTCAGCCCTGCGGGTTTTGCGGCGGGTACTGCTGGCCGGGATGCGGCGGATACTGCTGCTGGCCGGGCTGCTGCGGGTACTGCTGCTGCGCACCCGCCTGCGGGTACTGTCCCTGCGGCGGAAACTGCTGCTGCGGCTGCTGACCATACGGCGCGCCCGGCCCCTGCTGTCCCGGATACTGCCCCGGCCCGGCCTGCGGAGGCTGCTTAGGCCGCCCCACCGTGAATTTCAGGACCAGGACGACCACCAGCAACAGGATCAGCGCGCCCGGCAGGACGAGGTTCAGCATGAATTTCCCATCGAGTCGGGCACGGACAAAACCACATGCTAATTCCTCGCCGCGATCAGCGCAGGGCAGCTGCCGCGATCGCCACGCCTTGTTCGGCCGACAAACCCAGCCCCCGGATGACCTCGGCGTACGTGGCCGCGGCGGCTTGCGCGCGCGACAGCGTCTCGTCGCCGGTCGCGCCGACGAAAGTGCCTGCTCTGCCTCGGGTTTCCAGCAGACCGGCTTCCTCGAGTTCGCGGTATGCGCGCGCCACGGTGTTCGGCGCGATGCCCAGGTCCGCGGCAAGTCCGCGCACCGTAGGGAGTTTCGTGCCGACAGCAAGGGTGCCGTCGTTGATCTGGTTCGCCAGCGAGGTCCGGACCTGTTCGAACGGCGGGACAGCCGAAGCCGGGTCGTAGCTGATGCTCATCGTTGCCGCCGTTTCTTCCGGATGCTCACCACAATGCCCAGCGCCAGCAGTGCGAACGCCACCGCGAAGCCGATCAGCACCACCCATCCGCTGATGGCGACGCCGGTGTCGCCCGGGTGCAGGTGGGGTCGCGCCAGGTCCATGCGCCCAGGTTAACGGGCCGCCGCGATCAGTTCGGCCAGATCTTCCGAACCCGCGGGCAGCGCGTCGACCGGCCACCAGCGCAGGTCGTCGGATTCCTCGCTGCGCACCGGTTCCGCGCCGGGCGGGGCGTGCACGGCGTACCGGACGTCGAAATGCCGCGTGGGGACGCCGAGCGAGCAGGTGATCGGGTGGACGTCCAGGTGCACCGGCGTTTCCCCGATCACCAGGCCGTTCATGCCGGATTCCTCGGTCGCCTCGCGCAGGGCGGCTTCGGACAGCGACGCGTCCGCCGGTTCGCAGTGCCCGCCGAGCTGCAGCCAGCGGCCGACGCGCGGGTGCAGGGTCAGCAGGACCTGCGTGCCGGTCGAGTCGAGGACTACCGCGGACGCGGTCAGGTGCCCGGCCTCGCAGGAGCGCTGGCAAGTGTCCGGACGCGACGCCAGGAATCCCAGAAACGCTTGCCGCAGCGACTCTTGCGCCGGGGCCTCGGGCTTCCAGTCGGTCAGCGTGGCGAGGGCGGAGGCGTGCAGGGTCATCGTTCGATCAGCCAATCGCCGGTGGTGAGCGGTCCGCGCGGGGGAGCGGGTTCGGCCGGGTGCCCGATCGCGACCGCGCCGAGCGGGTGCCACTGGTCGTCCAGGTCCAAAGTGGACCGGACGAGGTCGGCGGCGAAGATGGTCGAGCCGATCCAGCACGAGCCGAGGTCCTCGGCGGCCAGCGCGACCAGCAGACCCTGCACCGCGGCGCCGGCGGCGACGGTGAACATGGTGCGCTCGTGCCGGTTTCGCCGGTCGTCGCGATAGGTGTGCGCGCCTTCGGGGAGCAGGAACGGGATCACGAGTTCCGGCGCGCGGTAGAGAATGTCGCCGCGGGAGAGGCGTTTCGCGATCTGTTCGGGAGTGAAACCGTCGCTGGTCAGATCGGCTTCCCAGGAGGAGCGCATCGCGTCGAGGAGTTTGCGGCGCAGGCCTTCGTCGCGCAGCCAGATGAATCGCACGGGGTGCGTGTGGTGCGGCGCGGGCGCGGTGAGCGCGGCCGCGACGGCGCGACGCATTGCCTCGGGATCCACTGGGTCGTCGCTGAATTGCCGGACGGAACGCCGGTGCGGGACCGCTTCCCGACGGCCCTGCGCGATGGATTCGTTGGTGCCCAAGCGAAAGAGGTCGACCTCGATCGGGCGGATCAGGTCGCGGGCGGTGGAACCGTCGTCGTGGATCTGCAGTCCGCGCACGACCGCCACCGGCAATCCGCCGAGCTTGCCCTTCACCAGATCCGCGGCGGCGGCGATCTCGTCCGCGATCGCGATTTCCGTAACGGCCAGCTCGTTGCCCTGCGAATCGATCTGTCCGGCGTACCCGTGCAGCACGCGCAGGCCGGACGCGCCGATCGCGGCGTCCGTCTGGCCGACCCGCCAGGCCCTGCCCATGGTGTCGGTGACGACCACGGCCACCTCGACGCCCAGCCGTTCCCGCAAACCGTTGCGCAGAGCCAAAGCGGACGCATCTGGGTCGGCGGGCAGCAACGCGACCTCGTCGCCGCGCACGTTCGACGCGTCGATCCCGGACGCCGCCTGCACGATGCCCAGGTTGTTCTCGGTGATCAGCGTGCGCGCGATCCGGGCGACCACCCGCACCGATTCTTCCTCGACCAGCTTGCGCCGGGCCGCGTCGCGCTCCTCGGGATCGCTCGGCACGCGTACCAAGCGCCCCTCGATCTTCGAGAAAGCCTTGCTGGTCACCACGACGACGTCGCCGGAACGCAGCCACGGCGCGGCGGCCACGATCGCCCCGGTCAGGTCGTCGCCGGGACGGAACTCCGGCAAACCCGGGACCGGCAGGATCTCGATCTTCTGGGAAGCGTGGTCAGTCAAGAGAGACTCCCGCTACGTCGAGCGCCGCGCGGACCATGTCCGCCGTCGCGTCCACATCGGACATCAGCAGCGGTACCGCGCGCACGCCCACGCCGGGCACCGTGACCTCGTGATCCTCCGGCGCGACGAGCCACCCGTCGAGCACGCCGCCGTCGGAACGCGCACCGTAATGCCGGCCGACCGCCTCCGCGGAGGTCTCCACGCCGATCGCGGTGAGGCACGCGTCGGCCATGCCGCGCAACGCTTTCCCGCCGATGATCGGCGACACCCCGACGACCTTCGCGCGGGATTTCCGCAGCGCGTCGCGCACCCCGGGCACCCCGAGCGTCGTGCCGACCGACACGACCGGGTTCGACGGCGCGAACAGCACGACGTCCGCCTCGGCCAGCGCGTCGAGCACGCCGGGGCCGGGCTTGGCCTCGTCGTTGCCGACCGCGACGATCGAATGCGCCGGAACGCTCGCCCGGTAACGCACCCACCACTCCTGGAAGTGCACGGCCTTCTGCTGGTCCGGCTGCTCCGGATCGTCGATCACGACGTGCGTCTCGACCCGGTCGTCCGACATCGGCAGCAGCCGCACGCCGGGCTGCCAGCGATCGCACAGCGCCTCGGTGACCTGGGACAGCGGATAGCCCGCGCGCAGCATCCGCGAGCGGATCAGGTGCGTCGCGATGTCCTTGTCGCCGAGCCCGAACCAGGTCGGCTCCGCGCCGTAGGCGGCGAGTTCCTCCTTGACCGTCCAGGTCTCGCCCGCGTGGCCCCAGCCGCGTTCGGAGTCGATGCCGCCGCCGAGGGTGTACATGCAGGTGTCGAGATCCGGGCAGATGCGCAGGCCGTGCATCCACACGTCGTCGCCGGTGTTCACCAGCGCGGTGATCTCGTGCGGGGACTCGCCCGCGCCGATCGCGGGAAGTCCGAGTGCGGTCTTGACCCCGAGCAGGAAGCGGGCGCCGCCCACCCCGCCAACCAGTACGACGATCTTCACGACTGGCGATCCTCGCACGTCCGCGGCGCCGGGCCCCAGTACCGGTACCTGTGGTGCTCCGAACAGCCCAGCGCGGAATACAACGCGAGTGCGCCGGTGTTGCCCACCGCCACCTGCAAGACCCAGTTTTCGGCTCCGTGCGCGCGGCCCCAGTCCGCGAGCGCGTGCAGCACCGTCGTGGCCAGTCCGCGGCGGCGAAACGCCGGTGCGACCGCGAGACGGGAGACGTGCAGCCAGTCGTCCACGATCGCACCGCGCACCGCGCCCGCGGTGGTTCCGTCGGCCAGAACCACGCCGTAGCCGACCTTTCCGGTGGTCACGACGTGCCACTGGGCGGAACTGGGCTCGGTGGTGTTCTCGGCCAACTCCCACCATTCCGGCGTCGCCTGGTCGAGGACCTCAGCGCCGCGCGAAGGCCCGGACGGCAGCGGACCGGTCAGCACCGACACCTGGTGCCCGGCGGCGTGCTCGACCTGCTCGCGCCAGCCCGCCGCGGCCACCTCGCGCTCCAGTTCGCTGTCTTCCAGCACCTGGACGGCGGGCGGAATGCCGCGGGCGTGGGCGAAGTCACATACGGCTTCGAGCGCGTCCGGGAGGGGACGGCCGGGGTCGCCGACGGCGAGTGTGCTGTTCGCGCGCCCGGTGAAGCCGTCCGCCCAGCGCAAAGTCCATTCTCCGAGCGGCTCCTCGACCACCGCCGGCCATGCTTTCGCGCACACGATTTCGAGCTTTTCCCGGGAGTTCACGGTTAGATTGTGACGGAGAGACCTGTCCCGTTCCGCAGGAGAACCCCATGAGCTACGCGCGCAAGGACGACCGGCACAACGACGAGCTTGTCGACGAGATCGCCGATGGCTTCAAGCGGACTCTCGAGGAGAAACGCGAGGACGGCAAGCCCGCCGCCGCCTCGTTCACGATTACCGGCGATGCCCGGAACGCGCCGAAACCGCGTCGCCGGGACCGCTGAGCGGCGCGGATCCGCCCCGTTTCCAGGGGTGGGATAAGGGTCGCCTAACCACCACCGGGGGCCGGGGAAGCGCGTAATGTCCGCACCGACCGGCCCAGCAGGAGAAGCCAGGAGTACGCAGTGACCTACGTGATCGCCGAGCCCTGCGTCGACGTGCTCGACAAGGCGTGTATCGACGAGTGCCCCGTGGACTGCATCTACGAGGGCGAGCGGATGTTGTACATCCACCCGGACGAGTGCGTCGACTGCGGCGCCTGCGAGCCGGTCTGCCCGGTCGAGGCCATCTACTACGAGGACGACGTCCCGGACAACTGGTCCGACTACACCAAGGCGAACGTCGACTTCTTCAACGAGCTGGGCTCGCCCGGCGGCGCTTCCAAGGTCGGCAAGACCGCGCACGACCCGGGGTTCATCAAGGCTCTGCCCCCGCAGGGCGAATGACCCGGCTGCCCGACTTCCCCTGGGATTCGCTCGCCGAGGTCAAGGCCCGCGCGCAGGCGCACCCCGGGGGCATTGTCGACCTCTCCGTCGGCACGCCCGTCGATCCGGTGCCGGACTCGATCCGCGCCGCGCTCGCGTCGGTGTCGGAGATCCCCGGCTACCCGGCCACGCACGGCACGCCTGAGCTGCGCGAAGCGGCCGTGACGGCGCTGCAGCGGCGGTACGGGATCACCGGCGTCGAGCCGGACGCCGTGCTGCCGACGATCGGTTCGAAAGAGGCGGTGGCCTGGCTGCCGCGGCTGCTCGGCTTCGGGCCGGGCGACGTGGTGGTCATCCCGGAGCTGGCGTACCCGACGTACGAGGTCGGCGCGCTGCTGGCGGGTGCCGAGGTGGTGCGCGCGGACGGGCTGACCCAGCTCGGCCCGCGCCGCCCGGCGATGATCTGGCTGAACTCGCCGTCGAACCCGACCGGCCGCGTGCTCGGCGTCGACCACCTGCGCAAGGTGGTCGAATGGGCGCGCGAACGCGGCACCGTCGTGGTGTCCGACGAGTGCTACCTCTCGCTCGGCTGGGAGGCGGAACCGCTGTCGGTGCTGCATCCGTCCGTCCACGGTGGACAGACGGACGGCCTGCTCGCGGTGCATTCGCTGTCCAAGTCGGCGAACCTCGCCAGCTACCGCGCCGGATTCGTGACGGGCGATCCCGCACTGGTGAAAAACCTGCTGGAGGTGCGCAAGCACGCCGGCATGATCGTGCCGCGGCCGGTGCAGCAGGCGATGGTGGCCGCGCTGACGGACGACGAAGCCCTTGCCGCGCAACGTGAACGTTACCGGGCGCGCCGGGTCGTGCTGCGGAAAGCGTTGCAGGACAGCGGGTTTGAGATCACCTACTCCGAGGCTGGACTGTATCTCTGGGCCACGCGCGGGGAATCCGCTCAGGCCACCGTGGAATGGCTTGCCGAGCGCGGGATTCTGGTCGCGCCGGGCACGTTCTACGGGCCTGCGGGCAAGGAGCACGTGCGGGTCGCGCTGACGTCGACGGACGAGCGCATCGAGGCGGCTGCGGAGCGGCTGGCGCAAGGCTGACCGTGTCCCGAATCCTCACAATCGCCGGACTCGTGCTGCTCGCGATCGCGGGGCCGGCGCTGCTGGTGCTCGGCAGTGTCCTGAACAACCGGGACAACACGTTGCGGGCGCAGGGAACGCACGCGCCCGGGGTGATCGTCCAGTTCTCCGACGCGATGAGCGCGCGGCACCGGAAACTCGAGGTGCGCTACACCGACGAGGCCGGGACTGAGCACCAGGTCGAGGCCGCCGCCGGGTCCGACCAGCATCCGAAATCCGGCGATCCGGTCGAGGTCGTCTACGACGCGGCGCAGCCGGGCCGGGCGCTGGTGACCGGATACGAGACTTCGAACGTCGCGGTGCTGGGCATCGGGACGGTGCTGACGCTGCTGGACGTGGGCTTCCTGCTGATGGTGCTGATCGGGCGGCGTCGGCGGAAGAAGCGGCGGGTCGCTCAGTAGTCGCGCCCGGTGAAGCCGCGGTAGATGAACCGCGTCAGTGCTTCCACCGCTTCCTCGTCGGACGGCTGATTCCAGCCCGCGGGCGGCGGGGTCAGCAGCCACATCTGCGCGAAGTTGTCGACCAGCTGGTACATCATCGCGATGGTGAGCTGAGTGCTCGCCGGGAGTCGCAAACCGGCCGCGGTGACGTGTCCCAGGTGGCTCTCGACGTCTGAGGCCTGAGTGGCGCCGAAATTCGCATACGCGGCGGCGAAGTCTTCGTTCACCATCGCCGCCTGGCGCAGCGCGAGCATCGTGGGCGCGTTGGCGCGGTAGAAGTCCCAGTACTGCCGCACGTGCCAGCGGACCGCGGCCGGATCGCTGAAATCGGACAGATGGTCCTCGGCCGTGGCCTGCCGGTCGCCGTCCTCGGCCAGGTCGGCCAGCAGAGCGAGCAGCAGTTCTTCCTTGCCCGCGAAGTGGTTGTAGAACGACCCCGCAGCGCGGCCGGCTTCCTTGGTGATGTCGGTGATCTTCGTGTTCAGGTAGCCCTTGGCCGCGAACACGCGCTTGGCCGCTTCCTTCAGCGCCGTTTCCGTTTCGGCGGCTTTGTCCTTGCGGCTCGTCGCCGTCATCCGGCACCTCCCTTGACTCGAACGCTATCAGCGGGCATTCTGAATCTAAATTCACTGAATGATAATTCACCGAGAGGGGCGAGGGACATGACGGTACTGGTGGCGGGAGCGGGCCCGACCGGGCTCACGCTGGCGATCGAGCTGGCGCGGCGCGGGGTCGGCGTGCGGGTGGTGGAGAAGGCGGAACAGTACTTCGCCGGTTCGCGCGGGGACGGGCTGCAGCCGCGCACGATGGAGGTTTTCGAGGATCTGGGCGTGCTGGACGCGGTGCTCGCCGCGGGCGCGCCGCCGTATCCGATGCGGGTGCACCTCGACGGGGAGTTCGCCATGACGCGGTGGATGGCCGAGCCGGTCGAGCCGACGCCGGCGGTGCCGTACCCGACCGCCTGGTTCCTCGGGCAGTCGCAGACCGAGGGGATCCTGCGGGACCGGCTGGCCGAGTTCGGCGTGCGGGTGGAGCTGAACACCGCGCTGACCGGCTTCACGCAGGACGACGAGGGCGTCACCGCCGAACTGTCGACCGGGGAGACGGTGCGGGCGGAGTATCTGGTCGGCGCGGACGGCGGGAAGAGCTTCGTCCGCAAAGCGCTGGGGATCGCCTTCGAGGGGACCACCGACGAATCGATCCGGCTGCTGCTGGGCGACGTCTCGGCGGAGGGGCTCGACCACGATTCGGGGTACTGGTTCGCGACGGCGGACGAGCCGATGTCCGGCGTCGCGTTCACGCCGCTCGCGGGGACGCCGTACTTCCAGTTCTCCTCCCCGCTCGGCGACGGCGACGCGGAGACCTCGCTGAGCGCGTTGCAGGCGCATCTGGACCGGGTGTCCGGCGGCGGGATCCGGCTGCTCGACCTGGCGTGGTCCACGGTGTGGCGGCCGAATATCCGGCTGGCCGCGGCATTCCGGAAGGGCCGGGTGTTCCTCGCCGGGGACGCCGCGCACGTACACCCGCCGACGGGAGGGCAGGGGCTGAACACCGGCGTGCAGGACGCGTACAACCTCGCCTGGAAGCTCGCCGACGGATCGCCTGCGCTGCTGGACAGCTACGAGGCGGAACGGCGCGCGGTCGCGGCGCGGGTGCTGGGGGTGAGCAGTGCGTTGCTGGAGAAGTACAAGGAGGGTGCGGACGACGCGCACGAGCGCGGTCCGGAGACTCAGCAGCTTGACCTGACTTACCGGGGCGGGCCGCTGTCGTCGGTTGGTACGGGTGCGTTGCGGCCGGGGGATCGGGCGCCGGACGCGCCGCTGGTCGACGGGAATGGCAAGAGCGTGCGGCTGTTCGAGCTGTTCCGGGGTCCACATGCGACAGAACTGGTGTTCGGCGAGGGAGAGCTGGGGACGGAACATCCGGCGTATCGGATTTTGCCGCAGGGGTCGACGGGGGAATTGGTCGACGCGGGCGGGCACGCGTATGCGGCGTATGAGGGTGCGCCGGGCAAGCGGGTGCTGGTGCGGCCGGACGGGTACGTCTGGTCGGTCAAATGACCGCGTGCTCGGCCTTTTCGATGCGATGCCAGACATCAAGCCAGGCAGCCCGGGCTCGCGCGCGCTTGGCCAGCTCGTGCTCGACAATCCGGCCGGCTACGAAGCCGATCTCCGCGTCCGCGTTGGCCAGTGCGCCGCGCACCTTCTCGGCGGCGTAGACCGCGTCCTGGTGATCGCCTAGGACGGTCTGGAATTTGCGGGTCGCCTTGATCAATTCGGACAGCTTCTCGGCCTGTTTCTTCTTCGCCGCCGAGCGGGCCAATTCGGCGGTGTAGCGCAGTTTCTTGCCGTGGATGCGCAGCGCGTGCAGGTCGTCGTCCGGCGGGTTCGGCGGAAGGGCGGCGACCGCGCGGGAGAGCTTTCGGTACGGCTTCCGCACGTCGGCGGCCAACTTGGGCTTCTCGGACGGAGTCTCGTCGATCTCGTGCTCGGCGGTGCGGGACAGCTGGGCGATGCTTTGCAGCAGGGTCGCGTACCGCGGGCTCGACAGCGCCCGGTTCAGCCGGCGGCGTGCGGTGGTGCGTTCGGCGACGAAGCGGGACACCAGCCGTCGCCCGGCGGCCTGGTCGCGGACGTCGAAGCCGGCGATCACCTCGCGCAGGTGGCCGATCAGCACGTCGTAATCGCGGACTTCCCCGAGGACCTGGCCCAGCCAGCCGAGATCGGCGCGCACCGGTTCCGCGGTCGCCCCGACCAGCGCGCTGGACGATTTCAGCACGCTCCGCATCCGCCGTTGCGCCACCCGCATCTGGTGCAGTTCCTCCGGATCGGCACCGGCCCGGGTGCCGGGTTCGCGGGACAGCAGTTCGCGCAGTTCGTGGTCGAGTTTGGCGCGCACGTGCGCGGCCGCCGGTGCCTCGGGTCCCGCTTTCGCCGGTTCGGCGGGGAGCCCGAGTGCGGCCGGCGTCGTCGGTTCCGGAGTACGGCGGCGGCTGGTCGCTTCGGAAGTCACCTGGTTAATGGTAGGTGAACAACGAGCGGATAGGAGTCCGCCGAAACAGCGAGAGGGTGCGTTCCCGTCGCCGGGAAGCGCACCCTCTCGAAGGCTGGATCAGTTGGCGTGCAGTGCTTCGTTCAGCTTGATGCCGACGCCGCCGCGCGGCACGACCTCGACCGCGCCGGTCGCCGAGTTGCGCCGGAAGACCGCGCCGGAGATGCCGGACAGCTCGCGCGCCTTGACCGTCTTGCCGTCGACCTCGACCTTGGTGCCCGCGGTGATGTACAGCCCGGCCTCGATCACCGAATCGTCGCCGAGGGAGATGCCCGCGCCGCCGTTCGCGCCGATCAGGCAGCGCTCGCCGATCGAGATCACCTCGGTGCCGCCGCCGGACAGCGTGCCCATGATCGACGCGCCGCCGCCGACGTCGCTGCCGTCGCCGACCACCACGCCCGCCGAGATGCGGCCTTCGACCATCGACGCGCCGAGCGTGCCCGCGTTGTAGTTCACGAAGCCCTCGTGCATCACGGTGGTGCCGGATGCGAGGTGCGCGCCGAGGCGCACGCGGTCCGCGTCGGCGATGCGGACGCCGGTCGGCAGGACGTAGTCGACCATCCGCGGGAACTTGTCCACGCCGTACACGGCGACCGCGCCGCGCGAACGCAGCCGCAGCCGGGTCTGTTCGAAGCCCTCGACCGGGCAGGGGCCGTGGCTCGTCCACACGACGTTGGCCAGCAGGCCGAAGATGCCGTCGAGGCTCTGCTCGCGCGGCCGGACCAGCCGGTGCGACAGCAGATGCAGGCGCAGGTAGACGTCGTGGGCATCGGCGGGCGCGGTGGCAAGGCTGCCGATCGTGACGCGCACCGCGACGACTTCGACACCTCGGTCGTTGTCCGGGCCGAGCAGCGCCGCCGCCGACTCGCCGAGCAGCTCGGTGGTCTGCTCCGCGGTCAGCCGTTCGGTGCCGCTGGTGCCTGCGTCGACCAGCTTCGGGTGCGGGTACCAGGTGTCCAGCACGGTCCCGTCGGACGTGACGGTAGCCAGCCCGACGCCGACGGCGCCGGTCGTTTCGGGGTCAGGGGTCTGCTCGCTCACGCTGGTCACGGTAGCCGAAGCGGGCCGGATCAACCTGTGGTGGCCAGCTGGTTCACCTTTTGCTTGACCTCGGTCAGCGCGGTCGAGATGGAGACGAGCGCCTGCGTGCACTCCCCGCCCGGCGAGGGGACGGTGGTGCAGCCTGCCTGGCGGAACGCACCGACCGCCTGGTCGATCGCGGTCGCGTCGCGGTCGAGCGGCTGGTTGACCGTCTTGCCCGCTTTCGCCAGCTTGTGCACCGAACCGGCGGTGTTGCCGACCTCGGTGACGTATTTCTCACAGCCCTTGGGCAGCTGGGTCTGCGGGCCGGTGAAGCAGGCGTCGGCCGAGAGCGCCTCGAGCTTGGTCGGCAGGGCGTCCGGACCCGGATCGCCGGCTCCCGGGCGGGCCTTGGGCCCGGCCTCGGTACCGCAGCCGGTGAGGACGAGGGCTAGGACGCCGAGAGCGACCAGGGAGCTTCGCGTGCGCACGTCCTCACGGTAGCCCCCGTCCTGGCTGGGTACGGTGCCGGTATGACCTCCCTTGACCTGCGCGCCGATCCGGCCGAGCTCACCGCTGCCCTTGTGGATGTGTTCAGCGTCTCCGGGGAGGAGGGGAAGCTCGCGGACTTGGTGCAGGCCGCGCTTGCTGAGCAGGCTCCGCATTTGGAGGTTGTGCGGAATGGGGATGCTGTTCTTGCCCGGACTAATCTGGGGCGGGCTTCCCGGGTGATTCTTGCGGGGCATTTGGATACTGTTCCGGAGAATTCCAATTTGCCTTCTCGTCGTACTGGGGCTGGGGACGACGAGGTGTTGCACGGGCTGGGGTCGGTGGATATGAAGGGTGGGGATGCGGTGTTCTTGCATCTCGCCGCGACCTTGCCGGAGCCTCGGCACGATGTGACGTTTGTGTTTTATGACAACGAAGAGGTTGAGGCTGTTCGGAATGGGCTTGGGCGGATTGAGCGGGAGTTGCCGGGGTGGCTCGTTGCTGATCTGGCCATTGTGGGGGAGCCGTCCAATGGGGTGATTGAGGCTGGGTGTCAGGGGACGTTGCGGGTTGAGGTTCGGACGTCTGGGGTTCGGGCGCATACGGCTCGGGCTTGGATGGGGGTCAACGCAATTCATGCGTTGGGGGAGCCGTTGCGGCGGTTGGAGTCTTATGCGCCGCGGGTGGTGGAGATTGATGGGCTGACTTATCGGGAAGGGTTGCAGGCTACTGCGATTTCCGGTGGGGTGGCTGGGAATGTGGTGCCGGATTCGGCTGTGTTGACGGTGAATCATCGGTTTGCGCCGGATCGGGGGGCGGGGGAGGCTGAGGCTCATGTGCGTGAGGTTTTTGACGGGTTTGATGTGACGTTGGTGGATATGTCGCCTGGGGCGTTGCCGGGGTTGTCGGCGCCTGCTGCGGCGGAGTTGGTGGCGGCGGCTGGGGGGAAGGCTGCGGCGAAGTTGGGGTGGACGGATGTGGCTCGGTTTGCCGCGTTGGGGATGCCTGCGGTGAATTTCGGGCCTGGGGATCCTACTTTGGCGCATACTCAGCAGGAGAATGTTCGGGTGGGGGAGATTCGGGGGGTGGCGGAGGTTTTGAGGCGGTTCCTTAGCTGAGGGGCGGCTCGTCGCCTGGGGGCGACATTGCGCCCGATCGCTTGCGTGGGGCACCCCGAAGCTTGATTGTGCAGGGAGGCTTCGTATCGGGGTGCGGGGGAGGGGCTGGGTGCCTCGCTGGTTTGGGGGCGTGGGTGCGGTTTTAGGGCTGTGAGGGGAACCCTGGGGGAATCAGATTCCTTCAGGGGTCCCCTCACGGAGGCTGGTTTGGGGGGAGGGCTGCTGGGGGAGTGTCCTGGCGGCCCGTTTTTTTGTGAGCTGAGGCCGGGGCGGCGCTTTGCGCAGCACCCCGGCCCACAGCGGTTTTAGCGGCCTTGCAGCGATTTGACGTTGTCGCCGAAGGTCCAACCCCTTGAGCCGTCCCAGTTGATTGACCAGTCCATGAGGCCTTTGAGGCCGGGGACGCTTTGGTAGGCCTGGGAGACCAGGCCGGGGTCCATGTAGCCGCCGCCTGCTCCTGGTTGGGCGGGGAGGCCGGGGACCTGCTTTTCCAGCGGCACCTGGATGGTGGTGCCTTGTACGGTGAGGCCCTTGTCCAGGCACTGGGTCTGCACGGTGAATCCTTGTACCGTTCCGGCTTCGTAGCTGTCGCCGGAGCAGCCGTACATGGAGCCGTTGTAGTACTGCATGTTCAGCCACCACAGCTGGCCGTTGTCGGCGTACTTCTTGATGATCGGCAGGTATGCGCCCCAGATCGAGCCGTAGGTGACCGAGCCGCCGGTGACGTACGCCGTTTCCGGTGCCATGGTCAGGCCGAAGCCGGAGGGCATTTGGGACAGCACGCCGTCGATGATGCGTTCCAGGTTTTGCTGCGAGGGGGACAGCGAATTGATGTCGCCGCTGCTGGACAAGCCCGTTTCGATGTCGATGTCGATTCCGTCGAAGTTGTACTTCTTCAGGATCGGCACGATGGTGCTGACGAACTTGTCGGCGACCGAGCTGGACGACAGGTCGATGCCTGCTGCTGCGCCGCCGATCGACATCAGGATGGTGGCGCCTGCGTCTTTGGCGGCGCACATCTCAGCGGGAGTGGAGACCTTGACGGTGGCGTCCATGCCGTCTTCCCATTGCACGGTGCCGTCGGAGAGGATCACCGGGAAGGCAGCATTAATCACGTTGTAGCCGTGTGCGGCCATGCTGGGGTCGTTGATCGGGACCCAGCCCATGCCGGGGTGGACGCCGTTCGAGGCTCCGTCCCAGTTTTCCCAGTAGCCTTGCAGCACCGAACCGGACGGTCTCGGTTTTACCGCGCAGGTGTCCGATTGCGGCGCGGCGGCCGCTGAGGCGGGGGCGACTCCCGCTAGCGGCAGTGCGAGCAGGGCCGCCACGGCGGTCCCGAACCAGCGCGATTTCCGTTCGAACATCACGGCTCCCGTCCCCGATAACGGTGTTGCCGCAACGGTAAGCGGCGGGCCGGGGGATGCCTACCCCCGATCGTATGGTCTAGACAAATTCAGGGCTGGTGGTCTGGACAAGCCCGAACAGAGACCAGCCGGGCACGAAGCGCCGTGCCCGGCTGGTCTTGGGGGGACTAGGGAGTGCTTACTGCGTCAGCAGGCCCCGCTGTCGGTCCAGACGGCCCAGGAACCGGGCGCACCCGGCTCAGCGCCGACGGAGTACCACGTCGAGGTCCACTTGTGGTTCTTGTACGAAACCACGTCGCCGGGGCCGTAGAAACCGTTCGAGTCCCACGCTGCCACGCCGCCGCAGCCGCCCGGGTTGCCGGAGCCCACGGTGAGCGTGAAGTCGGCGGTGTGGGTGGCGTTCGCGCCGGTGGCGGTGATCGTGACCTTGCTGGTGCCGTTGGCGGTGCTCGCCGTGGTGGCGATCGTCAGGGTCGCGGTGCCGCCGGACTGCACGGTGGCCGGGTTGAACGTCGCGGTCGCGCCCGAGGGCAGGCCGCTCGCGGTCAGCTTCACCGACTGCGCGTTGCCGTTGGTGATCTTGGTGGTCACCGTCGACGTGGCCGACTGTCCAGGCTGGACAGTCGCGGTCGAGGGCGAAAGGCTGACCGAGAAGTCGTTGCCCGCCGGCGGGTTGCCGGTGCAGGTGGCCTCACCGGAGACCGCGCCGACCGAAACCGCGTCCCACGCCGCCTTGGTGGCGTTGAACTCGGTGCAGCTGCCCGGGAACAGGTCGACCGCCGCCTGCAGGGTGGCCTTGCGGGCCGCCTTGTGGTTCCAGGACGAGGTCTTGTGCAGCAGGCCGTTGTAGAAGATCTTGCCGGCCTTCTGAATGCCGATGCCGGTGAGGCTGCTGTTGTTGCAGGTCGGGCTCGTCGGCTGGCCGTCCGTCGGCGAGGTGCCTTCGGAGAGCAGGTAGAACCAGTGGTTCTGCGGGCCCGCGGCGGCGTGCACCTCGGTGTTCGGGATCGACGACGAGTAGCAGTTCGGGTCGCCGACCCGGCTCGGGTCGTACATGTAGCGGATCGGGCCGTTGCCGACCAGGTTCACGCCCTCGCCGACGGTGAAGTCCGGGGTGTCGACCGGGTTGTTCGCGTAGAACTCGGTCAGCGCGCCGAAAATGTCGCCGGTGGACTCGTTGAGCCCGCCGTTCTCGTTGCCCGAACCCGCGCCGCCCGGCGTGTTCTGGAAGATGCCGTGGCCGAACTCGTGGCCGGCCACGTCCATCGTCGTCGCCTGGCGCTGGTTGTCCTGCGAGTGCCCGAAGTGGGTGGACGAACCGTCCCAGTAGGCGTTGACGTCGTTCAGGCCGACCGACGCCGGGAAACCGTTGCCGTTGCCGTCGATTCCGCTGCGGCCCAGCCAGTCCTTGAGCATGTTCCACTCGGTCTGCACCGTGTAGAGCACGTCGACGCAGCCGGTTTCGAGGTCCGTGCCGGACCCGTTGCCCCAGCTGTTGGTCGACTTGGTGAACACCGAGCCGCCCTCGCGGCCGCAGCTGATGCCGGGGCGGGTCGTGTCGCGCATGGAGTACGAGCTGCCGGAGCCGCTCGTGTCGATGCTGACCTTGCCGGCGTAGTAGCTGTTTCCGGTGCCCGCGACCATCGGCGCGGCGGCGTTCGAGCCGGTCTTCGCCGGGCTCTCGGCCTTAACGTCGTCGCGCTGGTCGAGGACCTTGCCGGTGGCGGCGTCGACGAAGACGTGCAGGTTGCTCGGGGCCTTCGCGGTGCGGCCCTTGACGACGACCTCGTAGGCCAGCTTCGGCTGTGCGCCGCCGAGAACGACCAGATCAGGCTTGCTCACCGTGCTCACGGTCGGCAGCTGACCGCGGGCGACCGAAGCCGCGCGCGCCGCGTCGACAGTGGGCGTGGTGCCCACGGTGATCGCCGCGCCGTCCGCGGAGTCGGTGCCGCGCACGCGACCCGCTCCGTCGGCGACGATCACCGCATCCCCGCCGACGACCCGCAGGCCGTCGTAGGTGCGCTCGTAGGAGTTGTAATACAGCCCGGCGTCGCCCAGGGTGGTGCTGACGCGGTGCAGGCTTTCGGACGAGCTCTTGCGGAGCCCGACCGCGCCTGCGGCGGCGGCCCGGTCGGCGGCCGCGATCGCGGTCGCCTGCGGGTCAGCGGTGGGGTGGGCGGGGGCCGCGGATGCCGGGATCACCGGCAGCGCGAGCAGGGAAAGGGCGAGACCGGCGACACTTGCGATGCCGGTAGCGAGCCCTCTTCTGGACGTCATCGACAGTCCTTTCGGGGTACACGATGGGGAAAAGCGCAACGCGTTGAGCTGGGCTGATCAGGCCGCGGACACCGTGAGTAAAAAAGCGCTCACGGGGGCGGTCAATGCGC
The DNA here is from genome assembly GCF_055633655.1 of Amycolatopsis sp. NPDC114503. Classification (NCBI taxonomy): domain Bacteria; kingdom Bacillati; phylum Actinomycetota; class Actinomycetes; order Pseudonocardiales; family Pseudonocardiaceae; genus Amycolatopsis; species Amycolatopsis sp. NPDC114503. The sequence goes on from NZ_JBVKDT010000008.1 coordinate 339,239, forward strand.
TGAACGGACCAGCGGGACCCCTCGGGCGATCAGGACGATTCCCCTCAGGTGGCCTCGTAGCAGGGAAAACGCCGATTCGGGACGGGCCGGGCGACTTTCGTCGGTAGTTGCCGACAACCGGCCGTTGGTAGGAGGACCGGAACCCGCTGGTGGTCCGCTTTCCGGCGTTCAGCCGCGGGCAACCGACCCGTCACGCTCCGGTGCCTACGCGGGCGCCCGCCGCGCCCGATCGGCCCGTAGGCTTGGCTGGTGAGCGAACAGTCTGAATTTCCCGACGGCCAGTACCCCGAACGTCCGGTGGAGCGGCACAAGGGCCCGGTGGTGCTCCGGCGCGATCGGCGCGATCAGGGCAGCACCACCGACCAGCGGCTGCTCGATTCGCGGGGGCCGAGCGACTGGGTGCACACCGACCCGTGGCGCGTGCTGCGCATCCAGGCCGAGTTCGTCGAGGGGTTCGGCGCGCTTGCCGAGGTTCCGCGCGCGGTGACCGTGTTCGGCTCGGCTCGCACCAAGCGCGACAACCCGGAGTACGAACTGGGCCGCAAGATCGGCGCCGCGCTCGCCGACGCCGGGTTCGCGGTGATGACCGGTGGCGGCCCGGGCGCGATGGAAGCGGTGAACCGCGGCGCGAACGAGGCGGGCGGGTTCTCCGTCGGGCTGGGCATCGAGCTGCCGTTCGAGCAGGGCCTGAACCCGTGGGTCGACCTCGGCGTGAACTTCCGCTATTTCTTCGCGCGCAAGACCATGTTCGTCAAGTACTCGCAGGCGTTCATCTGCCTTCCCGGCGGATTCGGCACGCTCGACGAACTGTTCGAGGCGCTCACGCTGGTCCAGACCAAAAAGGTGACGAAGTTCCCGGTGGTGCTGTTCGGCACCGAATACTGGGGCGGGCTGTACGACTGGATCGCGAAATCGGTGCTGGGCGGCGGGAAAATCGGCGAGAAAGACCTGAACCTGCTGCACCTGACCGACGACATCGACGACGCGGTGCGCGTCGTGCAGGATTCTTACCAGGCTTGGGAGGACACGCACTGATGCGGATCTGTGTGTTCTGCGGTTCGGCGCAGGGGTTCTCGCCGGAGTACGCCGAAGCGGCGGCCGGCGTCGGAAAGCTGCTGGCGCAGCGGGGAATCGGCCTCGTCTACGGCGGCGCGAGCGTCGGCACCATGGGCGTGGTGGCCAATGCCGCGCTCGCCGCGGGCGGCGAAGTGATCGGCGTGATCCCGGAAGTGCTGTCGAACGTGGAAATCGCGCACGGCGGTCTCACCGAATTGCACGTGGTCGCCGACATGCACCAGCGCAAGGCGAAAATGGCCGCGCTGTCGGACGCTTTCGTCGCGTTGCCCGGCGGCGTCGGCACCCTCGAGGAATTGTTCGAGGTGTGGACGTGGGCGCAGCTCGGCATTCACCGCAAGCCGATCGGACTGCTCGACGTGGCCGGGTATTACTCGCCGCTGGTGGCGTTCGCCGATCAGATGCTGGAGAAGGGATTCCTGCGGCCGGAGACCCGGGAGCTGATCAGCGTCGCCTCCGACGCGGAAAAGCTGATCGACATCCTGGGCCGCTCGATCGGATAACGCGTCACGACGCTTTTTCGTCCGGCCGTTTGTGATAGGTGTCGACGTATTCCTGTCCGGACAGCTCGAGAATGGCGTACATGATCTCGTCGGTCACCGAGCGGCGGATCGCCGAGGACGAGTCCTGGCCCTCGTACCGCGAGAAGTCCAGCGGTTCGCCGAACCGGACCCGGATCTTGGCGGGCCGCGGGATTTTCGCGCCGTTCGGCTGAATGCCCTCGGTGCCGTACAGCGCGACAGGAACCACCTTCGCTCCGGTGGACAGCGCGAGCGCGGCGACGCCGGTGTGCCCGCGGTGCAGCCGTCCGTCGAGCGAGCGGGTGCCCTCCGGGTAGATCGCGAAGACGCCGCCGTCGGTGAGCACCTTGCGGCCCGCTTCGAGCGCGGCGAGCCCGGCCTGGGCGTTGCCGCGTTCGACCGGGATGTACCCGAGCGCGTCGAGCGATTTCGCGATGAACCGGCCCTTGATGCCCTTGCCGGTGAAGTACTCGGCCTTGCCGAGGAACCGGACCTGCCGCGGGGTGGTGAACGTGATCACACCGGTGTCCAGCGCCGCCCGGTGGTTGGAGGCGAGCAGGACCGGGCCGTCCTCGGGAATGTTCTCCACGCCCTCGACCCGGGGTCGGTAAAGCGCTCGGACCAGCGGTCCGAGCACGAAACGGACGAGCAGCGACAGCAAGGGTTCTCCCTCCGGAGGATCGGGCACCGGTTCCAGCATGGCACGATCGCCTCCATGAGCTGGTTTCACCGTCGCACCTGGCAGGAGCCCGGGTGGAGCGCCGCGGACATCCTCGCCGCCAAACGCGGCCGGACGGTGTCGGTCGTGCTGCCGGCGCTGGACGAGGAGGAGACGGTCGCCGCGGTGGTCGCGTCGGTGCGCCCGCTGCTCGGCGGGGTCGTCGACGAGCTGGTGGTCGTCGACTCCGGTTCCACGGACGCTACCGTCGAGGTCGCCGCGGCCGCCGGGGCTCGCGTGGTGCGCCGCGAGGACGTCTTGCCGGAGCTGACGCCGCGCCCCGGCAAGGGCGAGGTGCTGTGGCGCTCGCTCGCCGCGACGAACGGCGACGTGGTGGTGTTCCTCGACTCCGACCTGGTCGACCCGGACCCGGCGTTCGTGCCGTCGCTGCTCGGCCCGCTGCTCACCGAGGACGGCGTGCATCTGGTCAAGGGCTTCTACCGCCGCCCGCTGCGCCTGGAGAGCACCGGCGGCGGACGTGTCACGGAACTGCTGGCGCGACCGGTGCTGTCCGCGCTGCGTCCGGCGCTGGGCGAACTGGTGCAGCCGCTGGGCGGCGAGTACGCGGGCACGCGCGAGTTCCTGGAGTCGGTGCCGTTCGCCGGCGGGTACGGCGTGGAGATCGGCCTGCTGCTGGACGCCGAGGAGCGCTACGGTCTCGACGGCTTGGCGCAGGTCAACCTCGGCGTGCGCAAACACCGCAACCGGTCGCTGCTGCAGCTCGGGGTGATGGCCCGGCAGATCCTCGGCACGGCTTTGGCCCGCTGCGGGATGCCGAGCGCGGAGGCGGCGCGGTTCACGCAGTTCGTGCAGGTGTCCGGGGAGTGGGTGCCGGACGTGACGGAGGTGCCGGTGGTGGACCGGCCGCCGATGCGGGAGGTGCTGGCGGCCCGGCAGCCGTGACGTCTGTCCACATCGGACAGAGTGCGGGCTCTTCATCGAGATGTCATCGACGCGCGCTACGTTCCGGGGCCGATCCGTTTCGACTCGCGGGGGCGATGGACGTGTTCAAAGACCACCTGGATATCGGCACCTTGACCCGGCTGAAACGGCGTAATCTGCTCGCTCGGCAGCCGGATCGGAAGACCGTGCGGGTCTTCGCCGACGACGGCAGCCGGGACGGGTTCCCGGTCGGCTGGGCCGAACTGGCTCCGCATCCTTTCACGGGGCGCCCCGCGTGGCAGACGGTCTACCGCAGCGTGCCCGGCGACGACGACAGCTACTGGCGCGGGGGACTGGCCCGCCGGGCCGGCTACAAGCCGCTGGACCACGGGGGAAACGACGTGCTCCGACTGTCGATCGACGAGATCCTCTCGCTTGCCCGGTGGGGAGACGTGCTGGCGGCCCGCGAAGTCCGCGCCGGCCGGACCGGGACTTACACCGCCACGATGGACCCGGTGCAGGCCGAGTGGCTGGCCGGGCTCGACGCGCCGAAGGGGATCACTCATCTCGGCGGCGGACGGGTCCGGCTCACCAATGTCGTGATCGCGCTTTTCCGGGGTTCGCCGGAATCGCAGCCGCATGTCGACGCGAGGGACCAATTCCGCCTCGATCCGATGGACCCGCCGATTCAGCTCACCCGCCAACGGTGAGCGTGGCGGGCTGAGCTGCTGGCCGGCCGTCTTCCAGGGTGAGGACCTGGTCGAACCCGATTACGTGCTCCGGCCGGTGCGTCACCAGCACGACGGTTCCCTTCGCCTGCGCGAGAACCCGCGACAGGACTTCGTCGCCGTGCGCGGGGTCGAGGCCTTCCACCGGTTCGTCGAGGACCAGGACCGGCGGGGCGGCGAGTACGGCGCGGGCGAGGATCAGCCGCTGGCGTTGACCGCCGGAGAGCGCGTCGCCGTCTTGGCCGGTGTCTCGGTCCAGCGGGAGGTCGAAGCCCGCGGTTTCGCAGGCGGCGCGCAGGTCGTCGTCGGTGGCTTCCGGGTTGGCGAGCAGCAGGTTTTCGCGGACGGTCGTGGCGAAGACGTGCGCGTCGGAAAGGGCTCCGGAAATGACCGCGGGGTGTGGTCCGGCCACGGGTCGGCCGTCGACGGCGATCGTGCCGGACGTAGGGGAGACGAAACCGAGCAGGATGTGCAGCAGGGTCGTTTTGCCTGCTCCGGACGGGCCGAGGATGCCCAACCGGGTGCCGGGCGGCAGGTCGAGATCGATGCCTTCGAGCGCGGCGCGGCGGCCGAGATGGTGCACGCCGACGTTGGTCAGCCGGAGATGCCCTGGGCCCGGGGTGGGTTCCGGGGCAGGTGCTGGGGCGGCGAGGACGGCGCGTACTCGGCTCAGCGACGCCCGGATTTCGGGGATTCGTTCGGCGGCGGTGAGCAGCGGCAGGACCAACTCGAACAGTGCCATCGTGGTCAGGGTGAGGGCAGCGGTGACCGGAATGCTTGCTGGGCTGAGCAATGCGACTGCGGCGGTGGTCGCGAATTGCACGGCTGTTCCGGCGGTGGTGACCAGGGCTAGGCGGCGGCCGGTGCGGCGGGTATCCGCGGCTAGTTCCTGGATCACCTTGGTGGCGCGGTCCTTCTCGCGTTGCTCCCAGCCGTAGGCGATCAGTTCGTCGCGGCCGAGGACGAGTTCTACGGTGCGCTCGGCGAGTTCTTGCCGCCTCTCGGGTGTTTTTCCTCTGGGAAACATCAGGAGTCCTGTCGCGAGCAGTCCGATGAGGACAATCCCGGCGAGCGGAAGGCTTACCAGTCCGGCGAAAACAACCACTGCGAGACCGACGGTTCCCGCGACGACGGCCGGTAGCGCGAGCCGGAGGACGGCGTCCTGCACAGCGTCCACATCGGACACCAGGCGCGTGACCAGATCCGCGCCGGAGTGTTCGGCGACGCGGCGGGGGAGGAGCGCCTGGTAAACCCGCGTCCGCAGGCCGCCGAGGTAGCGGAGGACAACGTCATGTCCGGCAAGGCGTTCGGCGTACCGGAGTCCGCCGCGGGCCAGTGCGAAAACCCGCACGGCGACGATCGCGAGCGTGAGCGCGGCGAGCGGAGGTTGTTCGGCGGCGCGCATGAGCAGCCACGCCGCGGTGCCGGTCAATCCGAGCCCGGCGAGTTCGGCTCCGACGGCGAGCAGCGTCGCGCGGACGAGTTTCATACTGTCACCCCATGGTTGAGCTCGACTGTCCGCGACGCGAGCGCGGCCAGCGCCGGTCGGTGCGCGACCAGGACCGCGGTGCGTCCGGGCAACAGTTCCCGCGCGCCTGCCAGCACGGTTGCTTCGGTGCGCGCGTCGAGGCGGGCGGTGGGTTCGTCCAGCAGGACCAGTCCGGCGTCAGTGCGGGACAAGGTACGGGCCAGGCCGACGCGTTGGCGTTGCCCAGCGGACAGTCCGGCGCCCAGTTCGCCGATCTGTGTCGCGTAGCCGTCGGGGAGATCGGTCACGATGTCGTCGACCCGACGTCCGCCGGTGTTTTCCTTGAGAGTGCCGCGAAACAGGGTCGGACGTTGCGGCAGCCACGCGGTGTCGCGCAGCCAGGAGGAATGGTCGATGGCGCGCAGGTCGACGCCGTCGATCAAGATCCGGCCGGACGTCGGCTCGACGAAACCCAGCAGTACCGCGAGCAGGGTGGACTTGCCGGAGCCGCTCGGTCCGACTAGCGCGAGATGTTCGCCGGGGTGGATCTTGAGGTCTACTTCGGACAGTGCGCAGGTCTCGCCGTAATGCACGGAGACGCGATCGAACACCACTTCCGGCGGGCCGAGACGGCGTGCTTGGGTGCCGGATCGGCGGACAGCGGTTGGTACGTCGAGGATTTCCTTCAGGGCGGTGAGTCCTTCGGTGGCGGCGTGGAACTTCGCTCCGGCGGCACGCAGTGGCAGGTACGCCTCGGGAGCGAGGACGAGGATCAGCATCGCGGTGTGCGCGGTCATCGAACCGGACAGCAGCCGGAATCCGATCGGTACTGCGACGAGGGCGATCGACAAGGTGGCGACGAGTTCGAGAACCAGTGCGGAAAGAAAGGCGACTTTCAGTGTCCGGATAGTGGCGTCGGCGTGTGCGTCGGCCATCTCGCGCACGATGCGGGTCTGGGCTTGCGCGCGGCCGAACAGCTTGAGTGTCGGCAAACCTCGGACGACGTCGAGGAAATGTCCGCCCAGCCTGGTCAGGAGTGTCCATTGAGTACGTGCTCTGGTGTGCGCTCCGATTAGCGCGCCGAAGACCGGGATCAACGGAACAGTGGCAGTCACGAGCAATGCGGAGGTCAGATCAGCGGTGAAAAGCCTTGCCAGTACAGCGATCGGAACCAGCACCGACAGGATCATCGCGGGCAGGTAGCCGGTGAGGTAGGTTGCGGTGGCATCGACGCCTTTGGTGATTCGCGTGGCGGTCGCGCCGGGATCGCCGGTGGCGTCGAGTAATCGGCGACGCAGACCTGCTTGCGCCGAAGCTGTGAAACGGCTGGTGAGCAGGCCTTGCCCGACGGCGAGAAGGATTCGCGCTCCGACGGCGACGACCAGTACGACCGAAACGCAGCCGCCAGTGAGCAGGGTCGCCAGCCCGTCCGCCTGGACGAGCACGGTGACAGCGGTGACGATCCCCGGTACGGCGAGCGCCGCGAGGTAACCGCGGAGACCAGGCAGAGCAGGCATGGCGAGACTCCTTCAGAAGTGCAGCAACGATTTCTCGTCGACCGGACGCCGATGTGCCCGCCAGGTCAGCCACTGCACGGTGATCAATACGAGAAGCGCGGGCGCGGCGAACCAGCCGATCACCGCGGCCATGTCCGGTGTGGTGGCGGCCTGATCGACGGTCAGCTGGTAGCCCCTCGCGGAGGACAGGACGACCGGGAAGCGCAGCACGCCGACCAGCAACGCCGGGCAGGCGCTCAGAAGCATCACGGCGGGAAGTGCCAACCGTGGGCGGTTGAGTCCACAAAGGACTACGGCGTAAGCCGCGAAGGCGATGGCGACCACCGCCAGCGCGGCCCAGGAACCGTCGGAAACCGAGAAAGCGCCCCAGACCGTCGCTAGCACCAGGAAAACCCCAACCGGGGCCAGGAACGACCGAGTCAACCGCCGAACCCGGCCGGCGATCTCCGCCGGACCGCGCACCGCGAGGAAAACCAGCCCCTGCAAGCAGAACAGCGCGACAAACCCGAGCCCCCACAACACCGCGTACGGATTGAACAGCGCCAGAACGTCGTCAACCGGACGGCCTTGCGCGTCGAGCGGAAGCCCGCGCACGAGATTGCCGAGGAACAATCCCCACGAGATCGCCGTGACCAGCGCACCCGCGGTAATGGCGAACGTCCACCCGCGCCGGTTTCCCTCCGGATGCCGGCTCCGCAGCTGGACCGCCGCGGTGAACGTGACCAGTCCCAGCAGCAACACCACGACCAATACGTAAGCCCCGGCGAACACCCGCCCTTCCAGATGCGGGAACGCGCCGAACAACACCCCGACCGCCGCGATCAGCCACACCTCGTTGGCCAGGAAGAACGGACCGACCGCGCCGAGCACCCGCCGCTGTCCGGACTCGTCACGCGAGCGGGTCAGCGCGGGCAGCAGCATCCCGACGCCGTAGTCGTAGCCAGCCAGCGCGAAGTAGCCGCCCAGCAGCAAACCGAGCACACCCCACCAGATCGTCACCACGGGTCACACTCCACTCAGGACGGGAAGTTCGGTTTCCACCGCCGCGACAGCCGGGCCGCGTTTGGCGATCCGGGCGAGCAGCACCCAGTCGGCGATGGCCAGCACCACGAACAACAGCGTGAAAGCGATGAAGGAGAACAGGATCTGCCCGCCGCTGACCCCGGCGACGGCGTCCGCGGTGCGCAGCTTGCCCCACACGAGCCACGGCTGACGGCCGATCTCGCGGACCAGCCAGCCCAGGATCGCGGCGACGAACGGCAGCGCGATCGCGGGAACCATCAGATAGTGCAGGAGCCGCGCGCGGAAGAGCAGACCGCGGAACAACAGCAGGGTGCCGATCAGCGAGCAGGCCAGTGCGGCGAACCCGATCATGATCATGAGGCCGAGCGGCAGGCCGACGGCGGCTTCGCGGAGCTTCCCCTGCTGGTAGCCGGCCAGCTCGCCGAACTGCTCGAAGCCCTGGTTGATCGTAAGCACGCTGCCGATCAGCGACGTCACGACGCCGATGCGCAGCGACCGGCGGAAGAAGTCGATCTCGCTGGTGCGCTTGAGAAAGTGGTACGCGCTGACCCCGGTCACGAAGAACCCGCCGGTCAGCAGCGCGGCCCCGATGACGTGCGGCAGCGACGCGACCAATGCCGGATTGGTGAACAGCGCGCCGAAGTCGTCCAGGCGCAGCACGCCGTTCTCCATCCGCGAACCCACCGGGTTCTGCAGGAAGGAGTTGGCGACCATGATGAACAGCGCCGAGGCGTACGCGGTCAGCGCGACCAGCCACAGCACCGCGAGATGCAGCCACTTGTTCATCCGGCCGCGGCCGAAGATCCACAATCCGAGGAACGTCGATTCCAGGAAGAACGCCACCAGCGTCTCGATCGCGAGCGGCGCGCCGAAAACGTCCCCGGCGAACGCGGACAGTCCGGTCCAGGTCATCCCGAACTGGAATTCCATCACGATTCCGGTGACGATTCCGAGCGCGTAGTTGACCACGTACAGGCGGCCCCAGAACGCGGTCATCCGGTGCGACTGGTCGTCGCCGCGGAGGGTCGCGCGGGTCTGCATGATCGCCACCATGGTCACCAAACCCAAGGTGAGCAGCACAAACAGGAAGTGAAGCGAGGTGGTAGTCGCGAACTGGAGTCTCGCGATCGGCAGTGGGTCCATGCCGACGGATCCTATAGGTAGCGTGGCTACATGTAGCGGCAAAACCCATGAGATCGGGGTGATCTCAGGGTTTTTCCCGGACGAGTGCGCGGGCGGCGGAGATTAGCCTGCCAGGGTCAAGATGAGTAGACTGCCGACCTATGAAAGCGGATACGCTGCGCGGACACCTCGACGCGTTGCTGCTCGCCGTCCTCGACGGCCGCAAGCTGCACGGCTACGCGATCATCGAGGCGCTGTCGCTGCGCAGCGACGGGGCGCTCGACCTGCCCACCGGCACGGTGTACCCGGCGTTGCGCCGGCTCGAGCGCGCCGGCTGGCTGGCGAGTGAGTGGGACGTGGTGTCCGGCCGCAAACGGCGCACCTACCGGCTCACTCGCGCCGGGCAGCAGGCGCTGGCCGCGGAACGGTCGCAGTGGCGGGAGTTCACCACGGTGATCGGCGGGGTGCTGGAACCATGACCACGACAAGCCGGGCCACGACCAGCCCGATCGACGGCTACCTGGCGGAACTGGACCGAATGCTGGTCGGCCGCCGCGGCACGAAGGCGGACCTGCTCGCCGAAGCCCGCGACGGTCTGCGGGACGCGGCCGAGGCGTACCGCGAAGGCGGCTGGAGCGAGACGGAAGCGCAACGCCGCGCGGTAGCGGATTTCGGCCACGTCCGAGAGATCGCGGGTGACTACCAAGCGGAACTGAGCATGCACAACGGCGTACGAACGCTGTGGCTGCTCGTCCTCGGCGTGCCCGCGATGCAGGCGTCGTGGGAACTGGCACGCATCTTCACCTACGGTTCCTGGTCGCGGCTGACCACGCCGAACCCCGGCTGGTACCCGTACGTCACGCAGCTCACCCACGCCGCGCTCTACGCCGTGCCCGTGCTCGGCCTTCTCGCCCTGCTGAGCACGCGGTTGCTGAGCCGCCGGTTCGACGGCGTGCGCACGGCCAGGGTCTGCCGGGTGCTGGGCGCGATCGCGGTGGGCCTCAATCTGTTCTCGATCCTGCTGCTGATCGGAGCGACCGGAGTGGTCGACGCGGCGAGGCTGTTCCTCAGCGGCCCGTGCGGGCTTTTGATGGTCGCCTGGGTGGTCCTGTCCTTCCGACTTGTCGTGCTAGCGCGACGTTCCTGGGGACGGTGTGCCACGATCGTCGCGTGACGACCGCGCTGATCTACCTCGTAGTCATGCTGCTGGTGGCCGCCGTGGTGTTCCTCCTGGCCGCTGTGGTGTTCGGCCGGGGCGAGGAACTGGCGCCGCTGCCGCCGGGCAGCTCGCCCACCCGCCTGCCCGCCGAGGACATCACCGGCGAGGACGTCCGCCAGGTGCGCTTCCAGCTCGTGTTCCGCGGCTACAAGATGTCCGAAGTGGACTGGGTGCTGCGCAGGACCGGGGTAGAATTGGACGAACTGCGCGAACGGGTCGCCCGGCTGGAAGCCGCACAGCAACCGCGCGAGGCGGCGCACCGGAGGCCGACGGGTGAGTGACCTGGTGCTGTCGGTCGACGTCGCGGCACCGGCTGGCACGACCTGGCTCGCGCTCACCGACTGGGCCCGCCAAGGCGAGTGGATGCTCGGCACGCAGGTGCGGGTCATCGAAGGCAACGGCCGCAGTGTCGGCTCGAAGCTGTCGGCCTTCACCGGCTTCGGCGGCATCGGCTTCACCGACACCATGGAGATCACCACCTGGGAACCGCCGCTGCGCTGCACAGTGCGCCACCTGGGCAGCCTCGTGCAGGGAACCGGAGTCTTCCAAGTGCTGGCCAAGGGCGCCGGCCACTGCACCTTCGTGTGGGCCGAACACCTCAAGCTGCCGTTCGGCCTGCTAGGCCGCGCAGGCTGGCCCCTGGCACGCCCAGCGTTCGCGCTCGGGGTGCGGCATTCGCTGCGCCAGTTCGCGAGGTTCGCGGAGAACTATTCAATGGGGGAACAATGACGGACCTGTTGGGCGAGGATGGAATCGCCCGCTGCAGCTGGGGCAACTCAGCTCCCGACTACGCGGCGTACCACGACGAAGAGTGGGGCGTCCCGCTGCACGGCGAGGCTGAACTGTACGAACGCCTGTGCCTAGAGTCGTTCCAGTCCGGACTGTCCTGGATCACCATCCTGCGCAAACGCGAGAACTTCCGAAAAGCCTTCCGTGGCTTCGCCCCGGAGAAGGTCGCGCGCTTCAGCGAGAAGGACGTCGAACGCTTGATGCAAGACGCCGGCATCGTCCGCAACCGCGCGAAAATCGAAGCGGCAGTAAAGAACGCCCGCGCCGTGGCAGACCTGGACATCCCGCTGGACAAACTTCTGTGGTCCTTCGCCCCCGCGAAACACCGCCGCCCCCGCACCATGGCCGACGTCCCAGCGATCACCGACGAATCAAAGGCAATGGCGAAAGACCTGAAGAAACGCGGCTTCGCCTTCCTAGGCCCCACCACCTGCTACGCCCTCATGCAAGCCACCGGCATGGTCGACGACCACGTAAGGGGTTGCTTCCGCGCAGCCTGAAGTCCGTGAGGGGACCCCTGAAGGAATCAGATTCCCTCAGGGTTCCCTTCACAGCTTTTCAGTCACCCACCAACGCGACTCGCGTACGCAACTCGCCATGCACCCCCACATCCCAACCGCAGCCCGCGCACCCAAACCCACCAGCGCACCCAGACCTGGCCCTGCACCCCGATACGAAGCCTCCCTGCGGTCTGAGGGTGGTTGTCAAGGCATCTTTCCCGCCTTGACAACCACCCTCAGACCGTCAGCACACTCGGGCTTCGGGGTGCCCCACCGCCACCTTCTTTCAGCGGCTTCGCCGCTCATCTTTCAGCGGCTTCACCGCTCATCTTTCAGCGGCTTCACCGCTCACCCCGCCGCCACTCACTTCCCCTGAAACTCCGGCTTCCTCTTCCCCACAAACGCCTCCACCGCCTCCGCGTGATCCGCAGTGCCCCCCAACTCCGTCTGCGCCGCATCCTCAGCAGCCAGCGCCTCCTCCAGCGAAGACTCCGCCGCCACCCCCAGCACGCTCTTGATCTTCGCGTAAGCCACCGTCGGCCCACCCGCCAGCTTCGCGGCCACCTTCTGCGCCCGAGCGGCAAGCTCCTCGTCCGGCACGACCTCCCCGACGAGCCCGATCCGCAACGCCTCCGCCGAATCCACCGTCCGAGCCATCAACATCAACTCCGCCGCCCGGCCGTACCCGATCAACCGCTGCAACGTCCACGACGCCCCCGAGTCCGGCCCGAGCCCGACATTCGCGAACGCCATCAAGAACGAAGACGACTCGGCCGCGATCCGCAGGTCGCTCGCATACGCGAAGGCCGCGCCGGCACCGGCCGCGGTGCCGTTCACCGCCGCGATGACCGGCTTCGCCATCCCGGTGATCAGCTTGACGATCGGGTTGTAGTGGTCGCTGACCGTGTGCAGCGGGGCCGGGTCGTTCGCCTGCAGCAGGCCGACGTGCTCCTTGAGGTCCTGTCCGGCGCAGAACGCCTTGCCGGTCCCGGTGAGCACGACGGCGCGGACGTCCGGGTCCTCGGCGGCCGCGCGCAGCTCGGCGATCAGGCGCTCCTTGAGCTCGACGGTCAGCGAGTTGTACGCCTCCGGCCGGTTCAGGGTCAGGGTGCGCACGCCGTCGGCGTCGGCGGTCAACAGGACGTCGGATGTGGTCACGAAATGCTCCTCGGAAGCGGCGGTTCGGGTTCTCGGGACTGAGTCTCGCACCCTCGGCGGGCGGCATACCAGCACCGATGCGGCGGCAAATGATCGGTCCGCGTTCGCGCCCGGGCGCTGATGAGGGACAATGGGGGACGAGACCCGGCTGGCATGGGAGTGCGCGACCCGGGCGCGCCGGTTGAGACGGAGGGAGCACGCTATGGCGGCCATGAAGCCCCGGACCGGAGATGGTCCCCTCGAAGTGACCAAGGAGGGGCGGGGCCTCGTCATGCGGGTGCCACTGGAGGGTGGCGGCCGGCTGGTCGTCGAGCTCTCCGCGGAGGAAGCGAAGGACCTCGGCGCTGCGCTGCAGGAGGTCACTGGCTGACCTGCGCTCTCCCCGCTCTGTCCACTGTGCACCCCGGTCTCCTCTTGGAGGCCGGGGTCGGTTCGTCTGCGCCCTAAGGTTGCTCGCTGTGCGTAACTCGCTACCACCCGTTCCCACGAAGCTGCCCGAAATCGAGGTCGTCGCCGCGACGCGCCGCGGAGTCCCGCGAGCACTGCTGGTCGCGTCGGCCGAGGCGGAGGAAGGCGCAGCGTACGGGTCGAGCGGACGCACCGCCGAAGTACGCGAAGTGTCCGAAGACGGCGACGGTCCGCGTTGGGTCGCCGGTATCGGTGACGGCGCGCCGAAGGACTTTCGACGGACCGGTGCCGCGTTGGCGCGCGCCATGCGCGAAGCAGCCGAGAACCGTCCCATCCGGACAGTCCAGGTCGTACTGCCCGAAGACGCGACAGCGGAGCACGCCGCCGAATTCGCGGTTGGACTGTCGCTGGGCGGCTACCGGTTTGTGGTCACCACGACAGAGCCGAAGCCTCCCGTGCCCGCCGTACGCCTCGTTGTCGCGTATGAGCGCGCCGTGCCCGCGTACACGGACGCAGTCGCGCGCGTACGCATTCTCGCGGCGGCTGCTGCCTTTACGCGCGATCTCGCGAACACGCCGTCCAATGTGAAGAACCCGGCGTGGCTGGCGAACACCGCGGCGAAGGTGCTGGGCGGCACCGTCGACGTGACCGTGCGAGACGAGAAGTGGCTCGCCGACAAGGGGTTCGGCGGAGTTCTGGCGGTCGGTGGCGGTTCGGCTTCGCCGCCGCGCTTGATCGAAATGACCTACCGCCCGCGCGGCGCGACGAAGCACCTGCTGTTCGTCGGCAAGGGAATCACCTTCGACACCGGCGGCATCTCGCTGAAACCGGCCGACGGCATGCACCTGATGCGCACCGACATGGCGGGCGGCGCGGCCGTCATCGCCGCGATGCGCGCGATCGCCGAACTGAAGCTGCCGGTACGCGTCACCGCGCTGGTGCCCGCCGCGGAAAACCACGTCTCCGGCGGCTCGTACCGGCCGGGCGACATCGTGCGGCACTACGGCGGCCAGACCACCGAGGTCGGCAACACCGACGCCGAAGGCCGGATGGTGATGGCCGACGCGCTCGCGTACGGGATCGACCAGTTCAAACCGGACCTGATCGTCGACGCGGCCACGCTGACCGGCGCGATGAAGGTGTCGCTCGGCGTGCGCACCGGCGGCGTCTTCGCGACCGACGACGACCTCGCCGCGCGAGTGATCGAGGCTGGTGCCCGCGCTGGCGAGGCGTGGTGGCGGATGCCGCTGGTCGAGGACTACGCGACCGGCATCGAAGGCGAACTGGGCGACGTCCGGCAGGCCCCCGGCGGTCCCGGCGGGATCATGGCGGCGCTGTTCCTGCGCGAGTTCACGGCGGGGCTGCCGTGGGCGCACCTGGACATCGCGGGCCCGGCGCGCGCGGACAAGCCGTACGACGACGTGGTTCCGGGCGCGTCGGGGTTCGCGGCTCGGACGTTGGTGGAGTTCGCGGCTTCGTACGAGGGCTAACCGGTTTCTGCCGCGGCGGGTTCGCCGCGGCAGCCCGGCTAGTTCTTCCCCGCCAGCTCTTCCTCCCGGCGGGTAAGCACGATCGGCTCCCCGTCCGTGATCGCCACCGTGTGCTCGGAATGCGCGGTACGCGAGCCGTCGGCCGAGCGAATGGTCCAGCCGTCCGGGTCGTAGACGATCTTGTCCGTCGTGCGCGCCAGCCACGGTTCCAGCGCGAGTGTCAGGCCTGGCCGGAGTTTCATGCCCCGGCCCGCCTTGCCGCGGTTGGACACGTGCGGGTCGCCGTGCATGGTGCGGCCGATGCCGTGCCCGCCGAACTCGGTGTTGACCGGGTAGCCGTAACCGGTCGCGACCTCCTCGATCGCGGCCGAGATGTCGCCGAGCCGGTTGCCCGCGCGCGACGCCTTGATCGCGGCTTCGAGCGCTTCCTCGGTGGCCCGGATGATCCGCTGGTCCTCCTCGGCGGGCGTGCCGACGATGACCGTGCGCGCGGAGTCCGCCGCCCAGCCGTCGATGGTGACCGCGATGTCCGCGGTGAGCACGTCGCCGTCGCGGAGGGTGTAGTCGTGCGGCAGGCCGTGCAGGACGGCGTCGTTGACCGACAGGCAGATGACGTTGCGGAACGGGCCTTCGCCGAACGACGGCGCGTAATCCCAGTAGCACGAGACGGCCCCGCGCCGCTTGATCATGCCGCGCACGTGGTGCTCCAGGTCCATCAGGTTCACGCCGACGTCGGCGAGCTTGCCGACCTCGGTCAGCACCTCGGCGATGAACCGCCCGGTCACGTGCATGCGGTCGATCTCCGCAGGCGTCTTCAGCTCGATCACGACTACCTCGCGTCCTCAAGTTCCGGTATTTCTATACCGGAAACGGTAGCACGGTACCGGGATACAAATACCACCCTGGCCGCTAGTCCGTCCTGCCGAGCACGTGATCCCGGAACGCTTGAACGGCGGGCGAAAGCGGCTCCCCGGCCCGCCAGGCGAGCCCGATCGTCCGGTGGACCGGCGGATGCAGCGGCACCTCCGCGACACCTGCCGGCGAGCCGGGTTCGAAGCGCGGCAGGAGCGCGACGCCAAGGCCTGCGCCGACGAGTCCGCGGACAGTGTCGGATTCCTGGCCCTCGAACGCCACCTTCGGCGTGAAACCGGCGGCGGCGCAGAGGTCGTCGGTGATCCTTCGCAGGCCGTAGCCGGGCTCCAGAAGCACGAACGGCTCGTCGGCCAGTTCCGTCACGCGCACGCTTCGTCGTCCGGCCAGCCGGTGTCCGGCGGGAACCGACAGGTGGATCGGCTGCCGGTCGAGGACGACCGTCTCCAGCCGTTCGTCCTCGACGACCGGGGCGAGCAGGGCGAGATCGAGTTCGCCGGACACGAGCCGGTCGACCATGTCCTGCAACGAACCCTGCACGAGGGAGAACCGGGCGGTCGGGGCCTGTTCGCGATACGCGCGCAGCAATCCCGGCACCAGCGACCGGCCGAGCAGGTGCAGAAATCCGAGCACGACCCGGCCGCTCGCCGGTTCGATCTCCTCGCGGGCGAGGCGGACCCCGGCGTCGACCACCGGCAGCGCGCGTTCGGCCGCGTCAGCCAGCAGTTCGGCGGCGCGGGTGAGGCGGACGCCCCGGCCGTCGGGCACGGTCAGCGGCGCGCCGAGGGCGTGTCCCAGCGCGGCCAGCCGCCTGCTGACTGTGGGTTGCGGCACTCCGAGTAGCTCGGCCGTGCGGGTGACGTTTCCGGTGCTCCGCAGCGTGGCCAGCAGAGACAGGTGCGGGACGAGCTGCGCGGTGAGGCTCTCATTCGGCACGGTATGAATGATGGCAGATCAACGTATTAGACGTATTGATTAGCCAAGCTTACTTTCAAGGTCATGCGCTCCTCCGCCCGCCGGGTCAAGGTCGCGGTCGCCGCCGCGGGCTTCACGTCGTTCGCCCTGCTCTACGCCCCGCAAGCGGTCCTGCCGCAGCTCGCCGGGCAGTATCATCTCGATCCCGGCGGCGCGGCGCTCGCGGTGAGCGTGGCGACCGGTGCGCTGGCGATCTCCGTGCTGCCCATCGCCGCGTTGTCCGAGGTGGTCGGCCGGCGGCCGGTGATCATCGCGTCCGTCGTGATCTCCTCGGTGCTCGGGCTCCTGCTGCCGCTGATGCCGGACTACTCGCTGCTGCTGGTGCTGCGCGCGGTGCAGGGCGTCGCGATCGCCGGATTCCCCGGCGTGGCCACGGCTTACCTCGTGGAACGGCTCGGGAAGACCGGCGTCGCGGCCGCGGTCGGGGCGATGATCGCGGGCAACACCATCGGCGGCATGACCGGACGGCTGGCCACGGGATTCACCGCCGGTCCGTTCGGCTGGCGCGGCGCGCTGTACGTGGTGGCCGGGATTTCGCTGGTCTGCGCGGTCGTGACGGTGGTGATGCTGCCGCCTTCGCCGGTCAAGACGGGGGATCGGCAAGGCCTTCGCGACATCGGCGCCGGCCTGCTTACCGCGGTGCGGCGGCCGGTGCTGCTCGCGCAGTACGCCGTCGCGCTGCTGGCCATGGGGGCGTTCGTCGCGCTGTACAACGCGGCCGGGTTCCGGCTGACCGGCGCGCCGCTGAACCTGTCGCCGGCGATCGCGTCGCTGGTGTTCGTGTCGTACGCGCTCGGCTCAGTCTCGTCGGCCACGGCCAACCGGCTGTCCGCGCGGATCGGCCGTCGGCAGGCGCTGGTCGGGGTGCTGGCGCTGACCGCGGTCGGCGCGCTGCTGACGATCCCGGACTCGCTGCCGTTGATCGTCGTCGGCTTCCTCGTGCTGACGACGGCGTTCTTCGCCGCGCACTCGATCGCGAACAGCTGGGCCGCGGCCGAGGCCCCGGAGAACGCGCGCGGCCAGGTCGGCGGGCTGTACATGCTCATGTACTACCTGGGCAGCAGCGTCGGCGGCGGGGTCGGCAGCGTCGTCTACGGGCGGGCCGGGTGGAACTGGCTGATCGTGGCCGTCGTGGTGTGGCTGGGGCTCGCCGTGGCGGCAGTGCAGGTGGGCACGCGGGTCCGGAGCGAGAAGAGGGTGCTGGTGAGCAGCTAATCGCTCACGAGCAGGCCGTTGCCACCAGCAGCCCGCCACCGACCGGCAGCAGCGCCGGGATCAGCCGGTCGTCCTCGCGGACCGCGCGCGCGACCTCGCGCAGCGCCATCGTCTCCGGGTCGCGCCGGGACGGGTCGGTGAGCCGCCCGCCCGCCAGGACCTGGTGGAACACGATCACCCCGCCGCGGCGCAGCAGCGCGACTCCCTGCTCGTAGTAGCCGGGGTACTCGATCCGCGCGGCGTCGACGAACACCAGGTCGTAGCCGCCGGGGGTGAGCCGCGGCAGCACGTCGAGCGCGCGGCCGACGATGAGCCGCGTCCGGCCCGGCGGGTATCCCGCGTCGAGGAAGGTCTTGCGCGCCGCCCGCTGGTACTCCGGTTCGACGTCGATCGAGGTCAGCACGCCGTCGGCAGCCATCCCGCGCAGCAGGTAGAGCCCGCTCACGCCGGATCCGGTGCCGACCTCCACGACCGCCCGCGCGGCGACCGTCGCGGCGAGAAAACGCAGCGTCGTGCCTGCTCCGGGGGCCAGCGGGGCGCAACCGAGGTCGACCGCGCGCAGCCGTGCCGCGGTCAGCACGTCGTCGTCGGGCAGGTACCCGTCGACCTGCTCGGCGCCGACCGCCCCGGTCTCGGCCGCCGCCTCTGTCCCCGAACTCACGCGCGAAGGTTAGCGCTGGTTGTCGATAAATCAGCGAAGGCTCCCTGGTAAGCGCCTTCCGGTCCGGGGGAAAGCCCCCGAAAACCCTGGAAAGGCCCTCGCCGGCCAACTTCTCAGGCTGCTCTCAGATCGGTCTCATGAGTTCCATAAGGAAGCTCGGCAGACTGAGTCTCAACCACACGGGAACACCGTGTGCCCGGCCCGCGTTGGCAGAGGTGAAGAGGAGTTGACCCAGATGGAGGTGCCTGCTCCCCTGATGCAGAACGCCGAACTGCCGGAAGCCGCTCCGGTGACCGTGGACGCAGCCGAGGCGGCCTGGACGCCGCCCTCGTGGGACGAGGTCGTGCGCGAACACGCCGACCGCGTCTACCGGCTCGCCTACCGCCTCACCGGCAACACGCACGACGCCGAGGACCTGACCCAGGAGACGTTCATCCGCGTCTTCCGGTCGCTGGCGTCGTACAAGCCCGGCACCTTCGAGGGCTGGCTGCACCGGATCACCACGAACCTGTTCCTCGACATGGCGCGCCGCCGCTCGCGCGTGCGCATGGAGGGACTGCCCGAGGACACCGACCGGATCGTCGGCGACGACCCGAGCCCGGAGCAGCACTACAGCGACACCCACCTCGACCCTGATCTGCAGGAGGCGCTCGACGAGCTGCCGCCGGAGTTCCGGGCCGCGGTCGTGCTGTGCGACGTGGAAGGACTGTCGTACGAGGAGATCGGCGCGACGCTGGGCGTCAAGCTCGGCACCGTGCGCAGCCGTATCCACCGCGGCCGCTCGGCGCTGCGCGCGTCGCTCGAGCGCCGTCGCGCGACCCGAGAGGAATCTGCGAAGGTGTCCGTATGACCGGCTGGCGTTTCGCCGAATCCCACCTCATGCCCGACGCGGTAGTCGCACTGGTCGACGGCGAGCTGACGCCGATCGCCCACGACCGGGCGCTCGCGCACGTCGCGCGCTGCCCGGACTGCGCGGCCGAGGTGACCTCGCAGCGGCAGGCCGTCGCCGCGGTGAAGGACGCGGGCGCGCCGTCGATGTCGGCTGGCTTCCTGGCCAGCCTCCGGTCGATTCCGGAACACACTGATCTGCCCGGTTCGCCGGACAACCTCGCGGTCACCGCCGATGGCCAACTGGTGGCCATCCAGCGGCCGGACCGCGTGGCCGGGTTGCGCGACGCCGGGGTGCTCGGAGGTGCCGCGCCGTTGGGAACAACCGCGCCGCTCGGGCAGTCGGCGAACGTGCTCGGCGGCGGAAGGTTCGGCTTCAGCCGGAAACGGGCGGCGCAAGGGGCCGGGGTCGTGGTGTCCGGGCTCGTGCTGAGCGCGCTCGCGCTCGTCGGGACCTCGGCGGATAGCGGGGAAGGGTCCGGCGGGACTGGGCCGGTGCGGGTGCCTAATGCGAATTTGCTGCCTGCGCAGATGAACGTGCCTAAGGCTGGTGGCGGGGCGGAGTCGGTGTCTCCGGAGCCGGAGGTCGAGCCTGAGGTGATTCGGGCGGGGGCTGCTGTCGCGGCTCGGTAGGTCGGAGGGTTCGGCTCGTCGCCTGGCGGCGACATTGCGCCCTGGTGGGTTGGGGGCACCCCGAAGCTGATTGTGACGACGGACGGCGGGTGCTTGTCAAGGCGGGAAAGATGCCTTGACAAGCACCCGCCGTCCGCGTTTTTGGCTTCGTATCGGGGTGCAGGGCCGGGTGTGGCTGCGCTGGTGGGTTGAGTGCGCGGGCTGCGGTTGGGGACGTGGGGACGCGGTGATTGTGGGTGCCTTGGTGGGTTGGGTGCGCGGGTCGCCTTGGGTGGGTGGGGCGCGTGGTTTGGCTGAGTTGGCGGGTGAGGTGTGCGGGGGCAGGCAACAGGCATTTCACTGCGGTCTGGGCAGACTCTCCCTAGGCTTGGGTATCGTCGACTCCCAGCCTTACTGAACCGCTTCCCGGGGAATGATGACCGACCAGCCGAACGCTAATTCTGACCAGTCTGGTGCCGTGGGGACGGACCGGTTGGGTCCTCGGCCGCTTGAGCGGCCTGCGGTGGATCAGCAGCAGGCGGCTGTCTTCGGGCGTCCGCACGGGGTTGAGGGGGCGTTCGACAAGCTTTACACCCCGCCGCCGAACGGGAATGGGCAGCAGAAGCTCAGTCTCGCGCCGCCGACGCCCGAGTCTCTCGCGGAGGCGTTCAGCAGGCCTGCGGGGGCCGAGGGTGTGCGGTTGCAGCGGCCGCTCGAGGCGTCCGGGGAGAACGGCGCCGCGGAAGATCCGTTGTGGACTGATGCCAGCGATCCTTGGCGGGATCCGGCGGCTGGGGCTGTGCTGGCTGGGCCCGCGGTCGTTCCGGAGGACGACGAAGGCGAGAAGCCGAAGCTGCCCAGCGGTGCGCAGTTGAGCTTGCCTGAGGTGTTGTTCGGGCGGCGGGTGCAGCCGAAGGCGTTGGCGTTGCTCGGCGTCGTCGCGTTGGTGATCGGCGCGGTGGGCGGGCTGGTCGGCTGGTGGGTCGCGGACACCGGGTCCTCGCTGACCGGCAGTGCCACGATTTCCGAGGCGGACGCGGCCAAGGAGCGGCCTCCGGGGTCGCTCGCGGACATCGCGCGGCGGGTGGCGCCGGCGGTGGTTTCGCTTGAGGTGGTCAAGCCCGGGGCGGACAGCGGCGAGCAGGGTTCCGGCGTGGTGATCGACCCGCAGGGGTACATCCTCACGAACGAGCACGTGGTCGCGACCGCGGTCGGCGACGCGGCTACGAAGATCACCGCGGTGTTCAACGACGGGACTCGCACCGAGGCCAAGGTCGTGGGCGCGGATCAGAAAACCGACCTCGCCGTGGTGAAGGTCAACGTGTCGAACCCGGTCGTGATGCAGGTCGGCAAATCGTCCGCGCTGCAGGTCGGGGACGCGGTGATCGCGGTCGGGTCGCCGCTGGCGCTGCAGAACTCGATCACCTCGGGCATCGTCAGCGCGCTCGACCGGCCGGTCACCGCGGGCGGCGACAACGGGGCGGCTCCGGTCACCTACTCGGCCATCCAGACCGACGCCGCGATCAACCACGGCAACTCGGGCGGGGCGCTCGTCGACTCGACCGGTGCGCTGGTCGGGATCAACTCCGCGATCCGCTCGTCCAGCTCCGACGGCGGCAGCATCGGCATCGGGTTCGCCATTCCCAGCGACTACGCCATCAAAATCGCCAAGGCGCTGATCAAGGACGGCAAGGTCAAGCACGCCGACATCGGCATCAACGCGGCCTCGACGGTCGCCGGTTCGTCGACGATGGGCGCGCAGGTGCGCAACGTCGCGCCGGGCGGTCCGGCCGCGGGCGCGGGGATCAAGGAAGGCGACGTGATCACCAAGATCGGCGACCACGTCGTGCGCGACTCCGCCGAGCTGACCGTCGCGGTGCGCAGCCACGACCCCGGCCAGGTGGTTCCGGTGCAGCTGGCCCGCGACGGCGCGCTGCTGGTGGTGGACGTCACGCTCGGGTCTGACTGACACCCGTTCTTAAGCTGCCGTGCGACGTTCGGGCCTGCCGGGGCGCGAAACGGCCCGGGTAGTCTTGGGCGGGGCAGCACCGAGCGGAGGTTTCACGGGTGTTCGACAGTGTCGGCTGGGGCGAGATCCTCGTGCTCATCATCGCGGGGCTTTTCATCCTCGGACCCGAACGGCTGCCGGAAGCGGCGGCCTGGATGGCGAAGAGCGTCCGCAAGGCCCGCGACTTCGCGACCGGCGCGCGCGAGCAGCTGCGCGAGGAGATGGGCCCGGAGTTCGACCAGCTGCGCAAACCCCTCGAAGACCTCCGCGGCCTGCGCAATCTCGACCCGAAGCGGGTGGTCACGCAGCATTTGTTCGACGGGGATTCGGATCCGCTGGGGTTGAACGGCTTCAAGAACGAGCTGAACGGGTCGAACGGATCCAACGGCTCGAACGGCGCGCCGACGATCAAGCCGCAGACCGCGCTGCCGCAGCCGGAGCCGTTGAAGCCTGGCGAGCGTCCGCCGGTGGACCCGGACGCCACCTGACCGTTCGGGCGCGGCAATCCCGGTGGGAACCGCGATCCTCGTTCACGACCAGTTGTGCGAACCGCTCGAAGGTTTGCGTGGCCTGCGTAATCTCGGTCCCGCGCGGGATTTGTTCGACGGGGATTCGGATCCGCTTCGATCAAGCCGCAGACCGCGCTGCCGCAGCCGGAGCCGTTGAAGCCCGGCGAGCGTCCGCCGGTGGACCCGGACGCCACCTGACCACGGCCGAGCGGCCAAGCCGACGCGCGACGCGCTGATCAGGCTCGGTAGCCTCAGGGCATCAGCTCAACCGACCCTGGAGGTTCCCGATATGTCACGCCGTGCGGCTGCGCTGGCCGGAACGATCGCTGCGGCCGCCTTCGCCGTCGCCGGGTGCAGTGCCGACGACGAGCCCAGCACCAAGGCTCCCGCCACCTACACCTCGGTCCCCGCCCCGGCGATGCCGTCCTCGTCGGCTCCGGCGAGCAGCGAGGCGAGCGCTCCCGGGAACGGCGGCGCCACCGGTGAGCAGCCGAACGTCAAGCGCGGCGCGCAGACCGGCGAGGCAGGCGTTGACGTGCTGGTCACCGTCGCCTACCAGGGCGGGAAGGTCACGCCGCCGGCTGGGGCCGTGGACGTCAAGGTCGGCAACAAGGTGAAGATCAAGGTGACGTCCGACCAGTCGCAGAACATCGATGTCGAGGGCCTGCCCGACAAGTCGGCTGATGTGTCCGCGAAGAAGCCCGAGGACATCGACTGGACGGTGACGAAGCCGGGCGACACCAAGGTGACGCTCCGCGAGTCCGGTGCCCTTCTGGTGACCGTGCACGCCTCCTAAGCGCACAAAAAGAGGCGCGCACCCGCGAAAGGTGCGCGCCTCTTTTGCTGTCCAGGGGTCCAGGGTCAGCGACCGGCGGGGCTGACGTTGAGCATCATCCCGGCCAAACCGCGCGCCCGGACCGACAGCTGCTTCGCCGCGTCCTTCAGCACCAGCGACGCCGGTGCCTCCGGGTCGGACAGGACGATCGGCGTGCCCTCGTCGCCCTGTTCGCGCAGGCGCGGGTCCAGCGGGACCTGGCCCAGCAGCGGCACCGTCGAGCCCACCGACTTCGACAGCGAATCCGCGACCGTCTGGCCGCCGCCCGCGCCGAAGACCTCGATGCGTTCGCCGGTCGGGGTTTCCAGCCACGACATGTTCTCGATCACGCCCGCGACGCGCTGCCGCGTCTGCATCGCGATCGCGCCCGCGCGCTCGGCCACCTCGGCGGCGGCCTGCTGCGGCGTGGTCACCACGAGGATTTCCGCGTTCGGGATCAGCTGCGCCACCGAAATCGCGATGTCGCCGGTGCCCGGCGGCAGGTCCAGCAGCAGGATGTCCAGGTCGCCCCAGAACACGTCGGCCAGGAACTGCTGCAGCGCGCGGTGCAGCATCGGGCCGCGCCACACCACCGGGGCGTTGCCCGGCGTGAACATGCCGATCGAGATCACCTTCACGCCGTGTGCCTGCGGCGGCATGATCATCGTGTCGACCTTGGTCGGCTTCTCGCGCGCGCCCAGCATGCGCGGCACCGAGTGGCCGTAGATGTCCGCGTCCACCACGCCGACCGACAGCCCGCGCTCGGCCATCGCCACGGCCAGGTTCACCGTCACCGACGACTTGCCGACGCCGCCCTTGCCTGACGCCACGCAGTAGACCCGCGTCATCGAACCCGGCTGCGCGAACGGGATCACCGGCTCCGCCGCGTCGCCGCGCAGCGATTTGCGCAGCTCAGTGCGCTGCTCGTCGCTCATCACGTCGAGCTCGACCCGCACGTCGGCGACGCCGGGGAGCTTCGAGACGGCCTTCTTCGTGTCCGCGGTCAGCGTCGCCTTCAGCGGACAGCCCGCGACCGTGAGGTAAATCCCGACGTCGACCACCCCGTCGTCGCCGACCGCCACGTCCTTGACCATGCCGAGGTCGGTGATCGGTTTCTTGATTTCCGGGTCGTACACGTCCTTCAGCGCGGTGCGGACGTCGTCGACGCTGGGGAGCTGCTGTGTACCAGTCACGCTTCCATCGTACGTACTGCCCAGTTCAGCTTTGCTTGGCCTTGCGCGGCTTGGGGTCCACGTCGAGATCGTCGCGCAGCCGGTCGAGTTCGCTGCGCAGGTAGTCGCGGGTCGCGACCTCGCCGACGGCCAGCCGCAGCGCCGCCAGTTCGCGGGCGAGGTACTCGGTGTCCGCCTTGGTCTGCGCGGCGCGCGTGCGGTCCTCCTCCAGCGACACCCGGTCCCGGTCGTCCTGGCGGTTCTGCGCGAGCAGGATCAGCGGCGCGGCGTACGCGGCCTGCGTCGAGAACGCCAGGTTGAGCAGGATGAACGGGTACGGGTCCCACCGCAGCGACACCGCGACCAGGTTCAGCACGATCCAGACGACCACGATGAGCGTCTGCCAGAACAGGTACTTCCCGGTGCCGAGGAACCGCGCGATCCGCTCGGTGAACCGGCCGAAGGTGTCCGGGTCGATGTTCAGCCGCAGACGGGCCTGGCCGCGCGGCTGGTCGAGCCTGCGGCCGGTCCTGAGTTCAGCCACGGTCGGCCTCCTGGAGATCAGCGCCGTCGGCGACGTCGTGCAGTCCGGTTTCGCGCCAGTCGTCGGGCAGCAGATGGTCGAGCACGTCGTCGACGGTGACGGCGCCGAGCAGATGGTCCTCGGCGTCGACGACCGGGCCGCACGCCAGGTTGTACGCCGCGAAATACCGGGTGACCTCGGACAGCGTCGCCTCCGGGCGCAGCGCGGTGAGGTCGGTGTCCACCGCGCTCGCGACGAGTTCGGCGGGCGGTTCGCGCAGCAGCCGCTGGAAATGCACGACGCCGACGAACCGGCCGGTCGGCGTTTCGGTCGGCGGACGGCACACGAACACCATGCTGGCGAGCGCGGCGGGGAGTTCGGCGTTGCGGATGTGCGCCAGCGCCTCGGCGATCGTCGCGTCCGGCGTCAGCACCACCGGCTCCGGCGTCATCAGACCGCCCGCGGTGTCCGACGAATACGCCAGCAACCGTTTGACCGGCGCGGATTCCTCCGGCTCCATCAGTTCCAGCAGCCGGCTCTGCTCTGCCGGGGCGAGTTCGGCGAGCAGGTCGGCGGCGTCGTCCGGGTTCATCGCCTCGAGGATGTCCGCGGCGCGTTCCTCGGCGAGGTAGGCCAGCAGTTCCTTCTGGTCGTCCTCGGGAAGCTCCTCGATGACGTCCGCGAGCCGTTCGTCGTCCATCGCGTCGGCGACCTCGTGGCGGCGCTTGATCGGCAGGTCGCGCAGCGTCGCGGCGACGTCGACCGCGCGCATCGTGTCGAACAGCATCAGCAGCTGGCCCGCGCCTTGCGGCTGTCCGGTCAGGTCGGTGAGCCCGAGCCCGGAGACCTCGCTCCACGGCAGCACCTGCATCGCGGCGCGCCGGCGGCCCAGCGTGAGCCGGGTCGAGCGCTCGCGGACGGCGAGCTTCGCCAGCACCCAGTCCCGCGTGCGGGTCGGCTCCATCGCCGCGTCGACCACGGTCACCCGGGTTTCCGTGCCGGTGAGCGTCGCGTGCGCGTCGAGAAGCTGCCCGCACACCAGGACCTCGTTGGGCCGCTGGTGGAAATGCCGCATGTTGACCGAACCAGTGGCGAGCGTCACGGCGTTCGGTTCGATCGAGGTGACCCGCAGCATGGGGACGAACACCCGCCGCCGGGTCGCCAGCTCCACGACCATGCCGAGGATCCGCGGCGGCTGCTGGTCCAGCCGCAGGCCGGCGACGACGTCGCGGACCTTGCCGATCGATTCCCCGTCGGGCCCGAATACCGGCAGACCCGCGAGCTGTGCTGCGTAAACCCGGTTTGTGCCTGCCATGGCGCCGACACTATCGGCTGCCGTCCGTGCGCGCTCGTGCCGTGGCTCGGCGAATTCTCAGCCAAGCAGCGCCCATCGGGTCAGCGCGGGCAGCGTTTCGGCGGAGGGGCCGTCGTCGTCCTCGTCCAAACCGCCGAAATCGACAAGATCCTGGGCATGCCACAACCGGTTCTGCACTGACCGGACGAGCGTCCACGCCTTGGCGCGGTCGCGGTCCAGACCGCTCGCGGCGAGCTTAGAGTCCAGTGTGGATTCGCTGAACCGGTTCCACAGCAACGAAAGCGCGCCGTATTCGAGGTCTCCGGCGAGCGG
This sequence comes from Amycolatopsis sp. NPDC114503, assembly GCF_055633655.1. NCBI lineage: Bacteria > Bacillati > Actinomycetota > Actinomycetes > Pseudonocardiales > Pseudonocardiaceae > Amycolatopsis > Amycolatopsis sp. NPDC114503. The sequence goes on from NZ_JBVKDT010000008.1 coordinate 365,730, forward strand.
CTTCGGGTCGATCACCAGCCACGGTTCGCGGGTGCCGGACAGGACGTTTTCGTAGTGCAGGTCCTCGTTCACCAGCGCGTTGCCCGCTTCCGGACCGAGATCGCGGCACACCTCCAGCGCGGCGTCCAGTTCCCGGCGGGGGAGCGGTTCGTCCAATTCCCGCCACGATTTGGGCAGTTCCTCCAGCAGTTCCTCCGCGACGGCGGACAGCGTGCGGGTGAGTTCGGCAGGCGCGGGCACGGCGAGCCGGCGGGCGAGTTCGCTCATGATCTCGACGGCGGGCAGCAGCGGTTCCCCGTCGAGCGTCCGGCTGTCGTCGAGCCGCTCCAGCAGCATCGCGCCGTCCTCGGGCGCGGACTCGTGCAGCAGCACCGATCCTCGACCGGCCCATGTGGACAGTGCGAGCGGTTCGTCGCGCGATTCTTCTTCCACCCAGCCGAGTTTGAGCACCACGCGGGAACCGTCCGCGCGCCGGGCGGGCTGGACGACGCCGACGTAGCCGTGCCGCGCGGTGTCCTCGAACTCCAGCTCCCACTTCCGGGCGTACCGCCGCGCGAGCGACGGCAGCGACGCGAGCCACGGGACGGCTTCCGGGCCGAGCACCTTGGGGGCGCGTTCAGCGAAGGCGGGCGGGATTTCCCAAACGGTCACAACGCCCATTCTGGTCGGCCGCGCAAACCGTTTCCGGGGGTGCCCGGCGCGCGTACAGTGAACGGAAAGGGGTTTGGCGAACCCGGGAGCTGCCATGATCGTCGAGATTGTCAGCGCAGTGGTCGTCGCGGGCGGGGTGTGGCTCGCCTCCGCGGTGCGCGTGGTGAAACAGTACGAACGCGGGCTGGTGTTCCGTTTCGGCCGGGTGCGCGCGCAGGTCCGCGATCCGGGCCTCGCGCTGCTGTTGCCGGTGGCCGATCGCATGCAGAAGGTGAACATGCAGGTCGTGACGCTGCCGGTGCCCGCGCAGGACGGCATCACCCGCGACAACGTCACGGTCCGGGTGGACGCGGTCGTGTACTTCAAGGTGGTCGACCCGGTGCTGGCCACGGTCCACGTGCAGGACTACCGGTCGGCGATCGGCCAGGTCGCGCAGACGTCGCTGCGGTCCATCATCGGCAAGAGCGACCTCGACGACCTGCTGTCGAACCGCGAACGGCTCAACGAGGGCCTCGAGCTGATGATCGACAGCCCGGCGCTGGACTGGGGCATCCACATCGACCGGGTGGAGATCAAGGACGTCGCGCTGCCGGAGTCGATGAAGCGCTCGATGTCGCGCCAGGCCGAGGCCGAACGCGAACGCCGCGCCAGGGTGATCTCCGCGGACGGCGAACTGCAGGCGTCCCACAAGCTCGCCCAGGCCGCCGCGACGATGGCGGACACCCCGGCGGCGCTGCAGCTGCGGCTGCTGGAGACGGTCGTGCAGGTGTCGGCGGAGAAGAACTCGACGCTGGTGCTGCCGTTCCCGGTGGAGCTGCTGCGGTTCCTGGACGCGCGGACCGACCCTCCGGCGAAACCGGCCGCAGCCAAGCCGCCGGAGCCGCGATCGCCGTCGACTTCAGAAGAGACCAGCAACGGGCAGGCCGCTCCGCCCGAGGTCGAGGCGAGCGACCTGCCGGATCAGCGGTCGAGGTAGCCGTTGAGGCCGAGGACCAGCAGCGTCACGAAGAAACCGACCCACAGCGCGACCGCCACGTAGCCGAGCACGACGGCCGACAGCGCCATGGTGCGTCCGCCTGCTTCGTCACGGCCGGCCTTGGACAGCGCGACGTGCCCCATCGCGAGGCCGGGGACCGCGAGGACGCACGTCACCAGACCGAGCAGCGAGCACACCAGCGCGCCGACCGCGAGCCCGGTGTCGGAGTTGTTCGCGTACGGCTGGTAGGGCGCACCGTAGGGCGGCGGAGCCGGAAAGGCGTGGTACGCGGGCGGCGGCGCGAACGGATCCGGTTGCGGCGCAACGGGATACGGCGCCGCGGCGGGAGCCGGTTGGTCGCCGGGAGCTGGTTGGTCGCCGGGCAACTGCGCGACCGGGCCGGGGTCGGGTGCGGTCCAGCCCGGCGGGGGAACCAGCGGGTCAGCCTCCGAAGTGGACGGGACGGCGTCCGCCGTGGCCTCGTACGGAGCGGGCTCGGCGGTGGCCGGCGGCTCGTACGGAGCGGGGTCCGCGGTCGGCGGCGGCTCGTAGGCCGCCGGTTCGCGGTCGGACGGAGTGGTCATCGGGGCTCCCTCGAGGTGCCGGGTTCGAAGGACGACGCTACCGGGAATCGCGGCGGCATCAGCCGAAAACTCCGGACTGGACCAGCGCGTGCACGACCAGCGGGAGGACGATGCTCCAGACGATCAGCGCGGCGTAGCCGATCACGAACCCGGCGACCGCCAGCGCGCCGCCGGTGCCGCGGCCGCGCCGGGCCCGGTAGAACGCGATGTGCCCCATCACGATCCCCGCGATGGCCAGCGGCCCGCACACCACGAATCCGGCGATCGAGCACACCAGCGAGCCGAGCGCGAGCCCCGCGCCCGGCTGCGGGCCTCGCGGGGGATAGGGCTGGTGCTCGTACGACGGGTGCTCGTAGCCGTCGCGCCCAGCAGGCTCGTCGCTGCCCTCGCTCATCGGGATCCTTCTCGCGGTTTCGGGTGGATCAGCACCTTATCCGCACCTTAACGGGGGAAACCGGGGCCTGGCGTGAGCACCCTCATAGCCGCTCGGGCGCGAACCAGTCATACTCCCCGGTAACCCCAGCGCCGGGAGCCGGCGTCGCCCGCAGTGAGGAGCTGAGCTCATGGCCCGTCTCGCCCGGACCGCCGGCCTGACCGATGTGCAGCAGGAGATTCTGTCCACGGTGCGGTCGTTCGTGGACAAGGAGATCATCCCGCACGCGCAGGCGCTGGAGCACGCCGACGAGTACCCGGCGGAGATCGTCGAGGGCATGAAGGAGATGGGCCTGTTCGGGCTCACCATCCCCGAGGAGTACGGCGGCCTCGGCGAATCGCTGCTCACCTACGCACTGGTGGTCGAGGAGATCGCGCGCGGCTGGATGAGCGTGTCCGGCGTGATCAACACGCACTTCATCGTGGCGCACATGATCAAGCAACACGGGACGCCGGAGCAGAAGCAGCATTTCCTGCCCCGGATGGCGACCGGCGAGGTCCGCGGCTCGTTCTCGATGTCGGAACCGGATCTTGGCTCGGACGTGGCGGCGATCAAGACCCGCGCTAAGCGCGAGGGCGACGATTACGTGATCGACGGCGCGAAGATGTGGCTGACCAACGGCGGTTCGTCGAACCTGATCGCGCTGCTGGTGAAGACCGACGAGGGCGCGGAGAAGGCGCACCAGAACCTCACGACGTTCCTGGTCGAGAAGCCGTCCGGGTTCGGCGAGGTGCTTCCGGGGCTGACGATTCCGGGCAAGATCGACAAAATGGGCTACAAGGGTGTCGACACCACGGAAGCGGTGTTCGACGGCTTCAAGATCGGCGCGGACAAGGTGCTGGGAGAGGCTCCGGGCAAGGGCTTCTCGTACATGATGGACGGTGTCGAGGTCGGCCGCGTGAACGTCGCGGCGCGCGCGTGCGGGATCGCGATCCGGTCGTTCGAGCTGGCGATCGCTTATGCCCAGCAGCGCACCACCTTCGGCAAGCCGATCGCGCAGCACCAGGCGATCGCGTTCAAGCTCGCGGAGATGGCGACCAAGGTCGAGGCCGCGCACTTGATGATGGTCAACGCCGCCCGGTTGAAGGATTCCGGCGCCCGCAACGACGTCGAGGCCGGGATGGCGAAGCTGATCGCCAGCGAGTACTGCGCCGAGGTGACCCAGGAAGCGTTCCGGATCCACGGCGGTTACGGCTACTCCAAGGAATACGAGATCGAGCGTCTCATGCGCGAGGCCCCGTTCCTGCTCATCGGCGAAGGCACCAGCGAAATCCAGAAAACCATCATCAGCCGCGGCCTGCTGCGGGATTACAAAGCCTGACCCGCGTTTCGCCGGAGTTCGCGCGCTCCGCCGGTTCTTGACAAGATAGAGCCCTCGGACCGGACGAGTGCGCAGGTGATGATGGTGAGCAGTCCCTTTGGTGGCGGTCAGAGCCCGGCCGGGCTGCCGCGGCTCCCGACCCCGCCCACCGGCTGGCCGATCGGGTCGTACTCGACCTACGGCGAGGCGCAGCAGGCGGTCGATTTCCTGGCGGAAAGCGAGTTCGCGGTCACCGACGTGACGATCGTCGGCGTCGACCTGATGCTGGTCGAACGCGTCATCGGACGGCTGTCGTGGGGCCGGGTGCTCGCCGCGGGCGCGATGTCGGGCGCGTGGTTCGGCCTGTTCGCGGGACTGTTGCTGGGGATGTTCGTCAACCAGGGCGGATTCACGCTGCAGCTGCTGACCGGGCTGGTGCTCGGTGTGCTGTCCGGGCTGGCGTTCTCGGCGATCGGATACCGCACGTCGCGCGGGCGCAGGGATTTCTCGTCGGCCAGCCAGCTCGTCGCCGGCCGGTACGACGTGCTGTGCCAGCCGCGCAGCGCGGAGCAGGGCCGCGAGCTGCTCGCGAAGCTGGCGTTGCGGCCGCCGCCCGCCACGGCGTAAAGACCGGCGGGACTTTTTCACCCGTCCTTCCGATGGTTCGCGCGCACCTGGCTGAATCGTTACCGACCCTGCTTGCGGCGGGTGATCGCCGGGCATAGGTTGTCCGACACCGGTTGGCCGGTCGTGTCCTCCAGCGCGGCCTGCCGGCAACTGGCACGTCGGGGTGCTGGCTCGGGTCCGCCTCGTCGCGGCGTGCTGTCTGGGGGCGGCACCGGACGGTGCCGTGTGCACACGCGAGGAGGCTTGGATGGGGAAGAAACGGCCCAGCGGAAAGAAACGAGGACCTACCCGCGCGGCGGCACTGCTCGCCGCGGGCTTGATGACCAGCGGCCTGGCGGCAGGCTGCGGAACGGCTTCCGGGACGACGATCAACGTCTACTACTCCCCGGAGGACCATTTCCAGACGGTCGTCGACAACTGCAACAAGGCCGCCGCCGGGCGGTACCGGATCGTCTACAACAAGCTGCAGCGCGGTTCGGACGACCAGCGGATCCAGATGGCGCGCCGGCTCGCCGCGGGCGACACGTCCATGGACGTGCTCGGCCTCGACGTCACCTGGGTCTCCGAGTTCGCCGAGGCGGGCTGGGTCGACGAGTGGACCGGGCAGAACAAGACAGCCGCGTCCGAGGGCGTGCTGAAGGGTCCGCTGGAAACCGCGACGTACCAAGGAAAGCTCTACGCCGCGCCGAAGAACACCAACGTGCAGCTGCTCTGGTACGACGACCGCCTCACTCCGACCCCGCCGAAGACGTGGGACGAGATGATGCAGATGTCGCAGCGGCTCAAGAGCGAGCACAAACCGTATTCCGTCGTGTTCACCGGCGCGCAGTACGAGGGCCTGGTCGTCATCTACAACACGCTGGTCGAATCGCTCGGCGGGCACATCCTGTCCGACGACGGGAAATCCGTGGTGATGGACGAGGGCGCGGTGCAGGCGCTGGAGCTGCTGAAGAAGGTCACGTCGTCGGGGATCACCGATCCGTCGCTGACGAACCAGAAGGAGGACGACGTCCGGCGGACGTTCCAGGGCGGCGGCGCCGCGTTCGAGCTGAACTGGCCGTTCGTTTACGCCTCCTACGCCGAGGAAAAGCCGCAGGACCTGTCGCACTTCAAGTGGGCGGTGTATCCGCAGGCGAAGGAGGGCATTCCGTCGAAGAGCACGATCGGCGGGTTCGACCTCGCGGTAAGCGCCTACTCGCAGCACAAGCCGGAGTCGTATGAAGCGGCGTTGTGCTTGCGCAGCAAGGAAAACCAGAAGGTGTCCGCGATCAACGACGGGGTGCCGCCGACGATCGAGTCGGTGTACCACGACGACGTGCCGGTTGACCCGGCGAAACCGGTGTCGGCGGACAACCCGAACATGGCCCAGAAATACCCGATGCGCGACGCCATTCTGTCGGCGCTGAAAACCGCCGCGGTCCGGCCGCTCACGCCGGTGTACCAGAACCTGTCCACGGTGATGTCGAAAATCATCTCCCCGCCGTCGGCGATCGATCCGCAGGCGACCGCGCAGAAACTGCGGGAACAGCTCGATGACGCGCTCCAGTCGAAGGGAGTGATCCCGTGACCGTCCAGGATCCCGCCGTGACCGCTCAGGAAGCGGCGCACCGCAAGGGAAAGCCCGCGCTTTCCGAGGGCAAGAAGGCGGAACGGCGGCTCGGGCTCTGGCTGTGCGCGCCCGCGTTCCTCGTGATGATCGCGGTGACCGCATACCCGATCATCTATTCGATCTGGCTTTCGCTGCAGCGCTACGACCTGCGGTTCCCGTCTCAGCACGAGTTCATCGGCTTCTCCAATTACGCGGCGGTGCTCACGAATTCCTACTGGTGGACCGCGTTCGGCACCACGATGTTCCTCACCGTCGTGTCGGTGGCGATCGAATTCGTGCTCGGCATGGGCCTCGCGCTGATCATGCACCGCACGCTCGTCGGCCGCGGACTGGTGCGCACCGTCGCGCTGATCCCGTACGGCATCGTGACCGTGGTGGCCGCGTTCTCGTGGTATTTCGCGTGGACGCCCAAAACCGGGTACCTGGCGAACATGCTGGGCGAGGGGGTCGCGCCGCTGACTGACCAGTGGCCGTCGCTGTTCATCATCATTCTCGCCGAGGTGTGGAAGACGACGCCGTTCATGGCGCTGCTGCTGATGGCCGGGCTGGCGCTGGTGCCCGACGACCTGCTGAAGGCCGCGGCGATGGACGGCGCGACCGCGTGGCAGCGGTTCACCAAGGTGATGCTGCCGGTGATGAAACCGGCGATTCTCGTCGCGCTGCTGTTCCGCACTCTCGACGCGTTCCGCATTTTCGACAATATTTACGTGCTCACCGGCGGCGCGCAGGACACCGGATCGGTGTCCATGCAGACCTACGACAACCTGGTCAAGGGGCTCAACCTCGGGATCGGCTCCACCATGGCGGTGCTGATCTTCATCACGGTGGCGATCATCGCGTTCCTCTTCATCAAGGTGTTCGGCACCGCCGCGCCCGGCACGGACGACGGGGGGAAGCGCTGATGGCTATCGGAGGTGCGGCCACGACCGGCCGCAAGGTCGGCTGGGGCCTGCTGGACATCCTGGTGCTGGTGTTCGCGATCGTCCCGGTGCTGTGGGTGCTTTCGCTGTCGTTCAAGACGAAAGCGACGCTCACCGACGGCAATTTCATCCCGGTGGAATGGACGCTCAAGAATTACGCGGACATCTTTCAGACCACGGAGTTCCTGCGCGCGCTGGTGAACTCGATCGGCATCGCGGTGATCTCCACGGTCATCGCGGTGGTGCTGGGCACGATGGCGGCGTACGCGATCGCCCGGCTGGATTTCCCCGGGAAGCAGCTGCTGGTGGGGCTTTCCTTGCTGATCGCGATGTTCCCGCAGGTCTCGCTGGTCACCCCGCTGTTCAACATCGAACGCGGGCTCGGCCTTTTCGACACCTGGCCGGGGCTGATCCTGCCCTACATCACGTTCGCGCTGCCGCTGTCGATCTACACGCTGTCCGCGTTCTTCCGGGAAATCCCGTGGGAGCTGGAAAAGGCGGCGAAAATGGACGGCGCGACGCCGGCCCAGGCATTCCGGAAGGTGATCGCGCCGCTGGCCGCGCCGGGCGTGTTCACCACGGCGATCCTGGTGTTCATCCTCTGCTGGAACGACTTCCTGTTCGCCATCTCGCTGACGTCCACCGAGTCGTCGCGCACGGTGCCCGCCGCGTTGTCGTTCTTCACCGGGTCCTCGCAGTTCGAGGACCCGACCGGCCAGGTGTGCGCGGCCGCGGTCGTGATCACGGTGCCGATCATCCTGTTCGTGTTGTTTTTCCAGCGTCGCATCGTGGCGGGGCTGACGTCCGGTGCGGTGAAGGGCTGACCCATGGCTGAGATCGTTCTCGACAAGGTTTCCAAGCGCTATCCCGACGGCGCGCTCGCGGTGTCCGAAGTGGACATCACGATCGCCGACGGCGAGTTCATCATCCTGGTCGGCCCGTCCGGCTGCGGGAAATCGACCACGCTCAACATGGTCGCCGGGCTGGAGGACATCTCCTCGGGCGAACTGCGCATCGACGGCAAGCGGGTCAACGAGAAGGCCCCGAAGGACCGGGACATCGCGATGGTGTTCCAGTCCTACGCGCTGTACCCGCACATGAGCGTGCGGGAGAACATGGCGTTCCCGCTGCGGCTGGCCAAAGTGGACGACAAGATCGTCCAGTCCAAAGTGGAGGAAGCGGCGACGATCCTCGACCTGACCCAGCATCTGGACCGCAAACCGGCCAACCTGTCCGGCGGGCAGCGGCAGCGGGTGGCGATGGGCCGGGCGATCGTGCGCAACCCCAAGGCGTTCCTGATGGACGAGCCACTGTCCAACCTGGACGCCAAACTGCGCGGCCAGATGCGGACCTCGGTGTCGAAAATCCAGAAGCAGCTGGGCACGACCACGCTGTACGTGACGCACGACCAGACCGAGGCGATGACCCTCGGCGACCGCGTCGTGGTGCTGCGGGCCGGGTACGTGCAGCAGATCGGTTCGCCGCAGTTCCTTTACGACAACCCGGCGAACCTGTTCGTGGCCGGGTTCATCGGCTCGCCGTCGATGAACTTCGTCCCGGCTACGCTCGAAAACGGGCAGCTGCGCAGTTCGCTGGGCGCCACCCCGCTCACCGACCGGATCCGCCGGATGGCCGAGGCGGCGAACGCCCCGCGCGAGGTGATCATGGGCATCCGCCCGGAGCACTTCGAGGACGCCGCCCTGGCCGAGCAGGGCCGGGAGGGCGCGACCTTCACCGCGCACGTGGACGTGCTGGAGTCGATGGGTTCGGAGAAGTTCGCGCACTTCACCGTGGACGGTGAAGCCGCGACCTCGGCCGAACTGGCGGAACTGGCCGCGGACAGCGGTTCGGCCGACGTCCCCGGCGCGGAATCGCTGATCGTGGCCCGGCTGTCGGCCGAATCGGCCGCGGCGGAGAACCAGGACCTGCAAATCTGGTTCGACGCGGACAAGGTGAAGCTCTTCGACCCGTCCGACGGCCGAAACCTCACCTACTCCGACTGAGCCAGTGGTTCGTGAAGGGCTCCTTGAATCCCTCAAGGAGCCCTTCACGGACGTTCAGGGGATCCGCGAGAAGACCGTCGCAGCAGCGGTACGCGCGGCCGGACAAGCCGCGTCCCCGCCCGCGCCGCTGGTGTCGACCACGCTCACCGTCGCCTGCTCCGCGCGTCCCGGGGTGGCCGGGGAGGGCTGCACTGTCCGGACGCGGCAAAACGCCCCGTCGGCGGCCACCCGGGCCATCCGGTTGCCGAGCGTTTCCGACGGCCCCGCCGGAGCCTGCCGCACCACCGCGAACTCCAGGCTCACCTTGTCGAGAATGCAGGAATGCCCGGCGAGCCCAGCCGTCGCGTCGCCGCCCTGCGCCCCGGAGCCGCTGAGAATCGCGCAGGAATCCACCCGCCCCCAGGACCGGTCCGGCAACTGCGGATGCCGCACCCGATTGCCGGTCACCGCGTCGAGCACCCCGCCGACGACGTCGTCCGCCGCGGTGCACCGCTCCTCGGCACTGCCGCGGTCGTCCTTGTCCGTGATCGAAACGGCCAGCCGAACGCCGTCGGCAAACGTGATCGCCCGCCCGCACGTCCGGTCGGGCACGAATCCGGCCTGCTGCACGGAAACGCCGTCCGGCACCTTGCCCGGGTAGTCGTAGGCCTTGATGGTGGGATCGCGATCGGCCGCGAGCGGCCCGACGGTGACCGTCCTCGGCCGCCCGGCCTGGACGAAGTCCGCCTGGCAAGCGGTGAACGAGGAATCGGGCGTGTCGGCAGTGGTGTTCTTGAGCCGCTTCGGGTCGAGGAGGCTGCAGTAGTCGAGCGTGGCGAAGTCCCCGAGCGCCGCGATCGCGGTGAGAGGCACCGGCGTGGACTGCGCCTGCTCGGTCGTCGGGGCAGACTCCGCGGAACATCCGACAGCCGCGGCGAGAAGCACCGAACAGCCGACCGCGAGGACTCCGAGTGGGTTACGCACGGGGTGCAGTATCACCGTGCGTGGCGAAAAATCCAGCCCCCGCCGGGAAATCCCACACTTCGCTGAGTCATCACCGCTGGTGGGGGAGGTGTCGGTGGGCAAATGGGGGAGCGCGGCTCGCGGGACCGGCCAGGCGGTTTGGCGGGCGGGCTGTCGGCGGGAACGAGCGTCGGACGACCGGGTAGGTATCGGCCAGGCTGCGGGTGAAATCTGCGCTAGGCGAGCGTGGCCGGGGCGGGTTGTTCGGCGCACAGCGCGGGGATCGCGGTCGAGCAGGCCGCGTTTCACTCACCCGAAGCCGATGGCAAGCTTCTGCGGTGCCCGAGCAAACCAGCCACGTCAAGGTCGTGTTCGAACTTCCTTCCGACGGCGAGGATTGGCCGCCGTTCAGCCGCGAAGGATTGTGGGCGGTTCCGCTGGACCGACCGGATCACGTGCGACTGGACAACATCCCGTGGTTTGCCCGCAACGCGGCCGAGGGCGACGTTTTCCGGGTCGAGAGGGACGAGGAAGGGGTGCTGCGGCCGGTCGAACGGGTGGAGTGGTCAGGCAACTGCACCATCCGGATGATCGTCTGGTCGGACGGCCCTTTCGCGGGCGATCTGAGCCGCGTGCTCGACCGCTTCGCCCCGTTCGGCTTCGAGGGCGAAGGATTCGAGCAGTTCAAGATGGTCGGGTTCACCGTCCCGCCGGAAGCGGATCTCGCCGAGGCCAAGCGCGTGCTCAAAGCAGGCCAGGCAGACGGTTCATGGGCCTACGAGGAAGGCTGCGTCAGCCGGGAGTGGGAGGCAGCCGGGTAACGGGACCAGCCCGTCGACCTGCGAGTTCCCGCCTCAACCCCGATTCCTCCCCAATACCGGACCCCATCCCCTTAGGGGTCCGGATCGTCCCGCGGAGCGATGTATCCCCGCGCCGGTCGTGGTGACATGGAGGTACGAACCCAAACGGGAGGGGAACACGATGACCGCACCTGTCACCCACCGGCTGAGCCGGCCGCGGGAGGGGCGCATGATCGGCGGGGTCTGCGCCGGGCTCGCCCGTCGCTTCGGGACCACGCCGGGCAAGATCCGGGTGCTCGCGCTGGTCTCCTGCCTGCTGCCGGGGCCGCAGTTCGTCGGGTACCTGATCCTCTGGGCCATCATCCCCAGCGACTGACCCGCCGGGCGAGTCGCCGGGACGGCTCGCCCGCCGCAGAACCACCGCGAACCATCTGGACGGTTCACCCGCCGCGAAGCTGCCGCGAACTGCCTGGACGGCTCGCCCGCCGCAGAGCCACCGCGAACCGCCCGGACGGCTCGCCCGCCGGAAACCACCGCGAACCATTGAGATCGATCGGCCCTCTTCCGCCACCAAACGGGAGGGGGCCAGTCTCATTTCCGCTCGGCGGAAAACCGCTCCCAGGCCGATTGCCGCGTCACGCCGAGCGCCTCGCCGATCCGCGCCCACGCCACCCCGCGCGTTCGCAGCAAATCCACCTGCTCCTGGATCCGCGCGTCCGTCTGCGCGCTGACCTTCGCCATGCGCGGGATGCTCTCCAGGATCTCCTCGTCCGATTTCCGCTCCCACAGCGTCACCTCGGGCGTCCCCGGCTCGTGTTCCCCGGCCAGGATCTGTCCGCACAGTCCGACGCAGCCGTCGCAGATGTAGACGCCCGCACCAGCGATCAGTTTGGCCACCTCATCGGCCGGTTTCAGGCAGAACGAGCAGTACGAAGTCATCACTACCTCCCAGTGTCAGGACTAGCCTGACACGTCAGGAGAGTCCTGACAAGTCACTGCTGGGAGCGCAGTGTCTCGATGACCTCCTCGTCCCAGCGGTGCGTCCGGATCAGCCGGTACCGCTCGCACGCGACCCACAGATACGCCTCCGCCTCGGTGCGGTCGCCGATCAGGTCGGCTTGCCGCAGCATCGCCACCACCGGCGTGAATTCCTCGTCGAACCAGCGCTGCGCGACGGTCGCGCGGTCGGTGAAGCGGCCTTCGTCTTGCATGAGCCGGAAACCCCACGCTTCGACGTGTTCGCCGAGTTGCGCGTAGTTCCACGGATCCGTCATCAGCACCGAGGCGCGGGCATGGCCGGACAGCGGGACTCGTTCCAGGAACAGCCGCCGGTAGTCCTTCACGATCAGGTCGCCGCGATACCGGATGCCGCTCGGGTTCAGTTTGGTGCGCACGGCCGTCACCGAAGCTTCTATTGTGGACAGTCCCTGCGCCAGCGCGACCGAAACCCGGTGGTGGCCATCGATAATGAAGTGCAGTTCGCCGATCCGGTACACCTCGATCGGCGGGATCGCCTCGCCCCGGCGGGCGGCCAGCGCGAGTCGTTCCCAGCGTTGCCGGACCCGGGCGGACGTCGGGCGGAAGCGGCGGTCGAAATCGCGGCTCCGGTCGACGGTGCCGACGATCGAGTCCAAAGTGATCACTCGCGTCCCGATCCGCGCCTCGCTGACGTAACCGAGCGCCTGCACCACTTCGTGGAACGGCAGCATGATGTTGACGTCGTCGGGTTCCCGGCGCAGCCACGTGGAAAGCCGCGACAGCACCTGCCTGCGGCGGGCTCGCAGGAAGTCGTTTTCGGCGTCGGCACGCGGGAAACCGGTCGGTCGGGTCATCGCGGGAACTCCATCACCTGATAGCCCACCACATTGCGGATCCGGGTGCGGCCTGCCACGCGGTCGGGCACCGGTTCGCCGTGCGGGTGGATGTGTCCGTGCAGCAGCCAGTGCGGCTGCAGGGTTTCGATCGTGCGGTGCAGACAGGAGAAACCTTGGTGCGGCGGATCTTCGCGGTCGCCTAGGTGCCGCGGCGGCGAATGCGTCAGCAGAATGTCGATTCCGTTGCCGTCCCGCCATTTCCGCCACCGGACACGCCGCTCCAGCCGCCGGGCCCGGCGCGCCTGCTGGCGTTGCGTCCATTGATTCGGGCCGTCGCGGTAGCGGATCGAACCGCCGAGCCCGGCGATGCGCAGCCCGGCGACGTCGACGACCCGGCCGTCGGCGTTGATTCCGCCGGTGGGGCCGGGCCATTCGGTCGGGAAACCGTCCTTCATGGACAGTCCGCCGTAGCGGGTGAAGCCGCTCAAGTCCGGATCGTGATTGCCCGGAACGAACACGCACGGCACGTCGAGCATGCCGGCTAGGAACTCGAGATAAGCGAACGGCAGATCGCCGGCGGCGACGACGAGGTCGACCCGCAGCGAGCGGACCGCCGGGGTCCACAGCCGCTCGTCGGCCTCGTCGGCCACCACCAGCGCTTTCGGCATGCGCCAAGGTTACGGCGCACGCGGCGTCACTTCATGCCGTGCGCGAACCCGGGGTTGAGCGCGATCATCGCGACGATGCCGACGATCCAGATGAGGCAGAGGGCGAGGGCCCAGAACTTGAGGTTGGACAGCAACCGGGACATGACGAGACAAACCTCCTGCTACCGGGGGAAGAAAAGGGGACCGCGAGGGCGGCTACAACCAGCCGTTCTTCCGGAATATTCGGTACAGCAGCAGACAGATCGCGAGAATGATCGTGACCACGATCGGATAGCCGAACTGCCAGTGCAGTTCGGGCATGTAGTCGAAGTTCATGCCGTAGATGCCCGCGACCATCGTGGGCACCGTGATGATCGCCGCCCACGCGGTGATCTTGCGCATGTCGGTGTTCTGCTGCAGCGAGATCTTGGCGACTGTCGCGTCGACCAGGGTGCTGAGCAGTTCGTCGAACGCCGCCACGCGTTCGGACACCGTCGCGAGGTGGTCGGCGACGTCGCGGAAATACGAGCGGACCTCGTCCGGCACCAGCCGCGTGTAGCCCTCGGCGAGCCGCGACACCGGCGTGGCGAGCGGGACCACCGCGCGCCGCAGTTCGAGCACTTCCCGCTTCATCAGGTAGATCTGCTCGGCGCTCACCGACGAACGCGGCGCGAACACCTGCGCCTCGATCTCGTCGATGTCCGCCTCGATCCGGCTGGTGACCTCCAGGTAGTGGTCGACCACGTGGTCGGCGATCGCGTGCACGACCGCCGCCGCGCCGAGGGCGAGCCGCTCCGGGTCGTCGTCGAGGTCGCGGCGCAGCCGGGCGAGCCCGGAGTGGTTGCCGTGCCGGACGGTGATCACGAAATCGCGGCCGAGGAACACCATCAGCTCGCCGGTTTCCACGATCTCGTTCGCCGTGGTCGGCGACTGGTGCTCGACGTAGCGGACTGTCTTGAGCACCAGGAACAGCGTGTCGTCGTAGCGCTCCAGCTTCGGCCGCTGATGCGCCTCCAGCGCGTCCTCGACGGCCAGTTCGTGCAGGCCGAAGGTGTCCGCGATGCCCTGGATCTGGTCGGAATCGGGCTCGTGCAAGCCGATCCAGACGAACCCCGCGTGCCGCTTGCGCACCTCGCGGATCGCTTCGGCGTGCGTCCAGCGCCCGGGCAGCCGCTTGCCGTCGACATACACCGCGCAATCGACGACATAGGCCGACAGCGGCACCGGGATCGGCCGGTCGAGATTGGCCTTGGCCCGGTTGTTGCCGCGGCCGCGAAGGCCGCCTAGCGAGGGAATGGCAGGCATGGGTTCTCCTGGGCAGGCGTCGTGAAGCACGAAGACGACGGCCAGGCGGACTGCGGGGGTCCGTCCGGCGGCACCGTGAGTTCCCGGACGCGGGCCTACCAGGAGCGGGAAAGGCCAGCCGGCGGGGCGGGAACGCACGTACTACTAGGGAGCGGACTATCACCACTGCTCATGGGCGGTTCCTCACCTCCTTTCGGCCGGGGCACGCCAGGGCGTGCGACGTGGCAGGGGTCGCGTTGACGCGCGATCACCGATGGTCGAGGGTACTCCTCACCACGGATACGTGTCGCACCTGGTTCGGCAGGTGTTACCCGGACAGGAGGCGCAAGCGTGCAATTCGGACGGTATTACGAGGAGTTCGAGGTCGGCGCGGTCTACAAGCACTGGCCCGGCAAGACCGTCACCGAATACGACGACCATCTGTTCTGCCTGATCACGATGAACCACCACCCGCTGCACCTGGACGCGCACTACGCGGGCGAGACGACCGATTTCGGCAAGAACGTCGTGGTCGGCAACTACATCTACTCGCTGCTGCTCGGCATGTCGGTGCCCGACGTGTCCGGGAAGGCCATCGCGAACCTCGAGGTCGAATCGCTCAAGCACGTGAAGCCGACGTTCCACGGCGACACGATCTACGGCGAGACCGAGGTGCTCGACAAGACCCCGTCGAAGTCCAAGGACGACCGGGGAGTGGTGTACGTCGAGACGCGAGGGTACAAACAGGACGGCACCATCGTGTGCATTTTCCGGCGCAAAGTGATGGTGCCGAAACGGTCCTACGGCGACACCCGCGGCGGGGAGCAGCCCGGCCGCCCGACGCCGCACGAGTGATCGATCCGCCGAAGGGGAGCACGGGTGGCCATCGCCCTGGAAGAGATCAAGCGCCGGTTGCGCAGATTCGCCGAGGTGGAGGCGCGCGGCGTTTCGCCGCTGTACGACCACCTCGCCACGCACGCGGCCGAGGATGACGACGTCGCCGCGCTGCTGATGGACGCTCGCGGCGGCGAAGCGCTCGGCACTTTGCTGTTCGCCGCCGCGCACCGGCTGGTGCAAGCGGATCCGATTCATCCGCTGTCGCGGTATTACCCGTCTGTCGGCGGTTTCGACGGCGTCGACAGCGAGACGTGGCCGTTGTTCCGCTCGTTCCTGCTGGAACGCGTGGATCAAGCCCGCGAGATCATCTCGACCCGCTACACGCAGACGAACGAGGTGCGCCGCGCCGCGCTGCTTTACCCGGCTGTCGCGGCGGCGGCGAAGGAAGCGGGCGGCAAGATCGCGCTGCTCGAAGTCGGCTGCAGCGCGGGATTGCTGCTGGGGCTCGACCGGTTCGGTTATCGCTATCAGTGCGACGGCGGCGAGCAGCTCACGGCTGGTCCGGCGAAGTCGGCGGTCGGGCTGCACTGCGCGATCGACGTCGCGGACGGCGCGAAGTTGCCCAAGCTGCCCAAGAAGGTGGCTGTCGCGGCCCGAGCGGGCCTGGACCGGGCACCGGTGGACCTCGCGGACGAGGACGAGCTGGCATGGCTGGAGGCGTGCGTCTGGGCTGACCAGGTCGACCGGATCCGGTTGCTGCGGACGGCTGCCGCGGAACAGCGGAAGCACGCGCCGGAGCTGATCGCCGGCGACGCTGTGGATGACCTGGCGTCGGCGGCCGCGCGGTTGCCGGCGGAACTGCCGCTGGTGGTGCTGACGAGTCACGCGCTGGCGTATCTCGGGGACCGGCGGGCGGACTTCGTGGCCGAGCTGGCGCGGCTGTCCTCGGCCCGGCCGGTGTGGTGGGTGAGCCAGGAGTTCTACCGGGCTGGGCTGGAGACCGTATTGCCTGGGCGGGAGGACCTGTCTTCGGATTCAGAAGAGCCCGCGATGGCGGTGCTCGGGCTGACGACCTGGCTGGACGGGAAACCCGAGGCCCGCGCGCTGGCCAGGACGGCACCGCACGGCCAGCGGATGACCTGGCTGCCCTGAGCTGTCTCGTGCGTGGCTGGGCTGGTTAGAACCGGCTCAGCCACGCACGACGATCCTTTGCACCCTGCGTAACCTGTGTCACATTCGCCCCATCAGTCACACTGCCCCGCGACGGCCGCGCCGCCGGAACCGATGCGCGTCCGGCGATATCGAATAAGCGTTCCGCGCATTTTCCGTGCTCATCGCGGATGCTTGAACGATGGGGAAACTTTCCGACAACTCCGCAATCCGTTCCGAATCGCGGACGCGGCCCGGGGCAATGCGTAAATAACCGCTCTGAGTTACGCGGCCGGCACCTGATTCCAGTCACGCAGGGTTATCAGGAGCTGGTCCACCAGGTGGCCCGCTTCGTCTAAATTGACCAGTTCGGCCGAGTTGACCCACCGTGCGTCGGAGGCGTCGTCGCCCGCGGTGAGGATTCCGCCGGTCCACGTGCATTCGTAGTCGTGGATGTCGTAGACGCCGCGGACGACCGACCCGGCCAATGTGTGCGGTCTCACGTCCAGGCCGGTCTCTTCGCGGAGCTCCCGGACCACCGCTTCATGGTCCGTTTCGCCCGGTTCCACTCGCCCGCCGGGCAGCGACCACTGGCCTTTCCCGGGTTCGTTCGCACGCCGGATGAGCAGGAGTCTGCCCTGGTCGTCGAACACAATGCCGCCTACGCAGCGTTCGAGAGGGTCCATGCCGCGAACGTAGCCGACCCCGGCCGCACCCCCTAGCGTCCGGGAACCTGTACACGGAGAGTAGCCGTACGGTACACTTCGAGCGCCTGGCTGACCCATGCGCGGGACTTTCCTCCCGCGTGAGTGGTCAGTGCGGTACAACGTAGAAAGTCAGTTTTCCGGGTGTCATGGAAGAGACGGGATTGATCGCTGTGAACGCGAAGAAGCTTGCGGGACTCGTGGGTATCGCGTTGGTGCTGTTCTTCGTGATCGCCCAGCCGGGCCATGCTGCTGGTCTTGTCAGCAACATCGTGGAGTTCCTCCGCAGCTCGGCCGAATCGGTGATCACGTTCGTCAGCAACGTCTTCCACTGAGGACAGGGGATACCCTCGACCCATGTTCGCGCCACGCGACCCTGACGAGTACCTCCTCGACACCGAGCGGCGGGTCATCCGGATCCGCCGCCACTGGGCGGTGCTCCTCTGGGACACGTTCGAGGCGGCCGCGCTGCTGATCGTGTGCGTGCTGGTGTCGTATCTGCTGCCGCCCTCGATGTGGGTGGTGCAGAACATCCTCTGGTACGTCGCGCTGGCGGTGGTGCTGCGATTCGCCTACGTGATCATCGAATGGTGGGTCGAGCGCCTGGTCGTCACCGACAAACGGTTCGTGATGACCACCGGCGTCTTCACCACCAAGGTGCTGATGATGCCGATCAGCAAGGTCACCGACCTCACCTATCAGCGTTCGGCCTGGGGCCGGATGCTGGGCTACGGCACGATGGTCGTCGAATCGGCCGGCCAGATCCAGGCGCTGAACCGGATCGACTACCTGCCCCGGCCCGAGGAGTTCTACGACACGATCTCCGAGCTCGTGTTCGGCGACAAGCAGAAGCAGGCCGAACGGTTCTCCATGATCAAGGCACAGCGCGCGGCGCGGGGCAAGAAGCCGGTCGGCTGACCCCGGGCGCGTCGGCACTGGTCCCGGCGCCGAGGTGACGCAGCGCATCGTCGAGAATGGGTCCGATGCGCATCGACCTGCACGCCCACTCCACGGCCTCCGACGGTACCGACAGCCCCGCTGAGCTCGTCGGCGCTGCCGCGCGTGCCGGTCTCGACGTCGTCGCGATCACCGACCACGACACCACCGCGGGCTGGGCGCCGGCCGCTGCGGCCCTGCCCGCCGGGATGACTCTCGTGCCGGGCGCGGAGCTGTCGACGGTGTCCATCGATCCGGATACCGGCTACGAGATCAGCGTGCACCTGCTCGCGTACCTCTTCGACCCGACCGCGCCCGCGATCGTCGCGGAACAGACGCGGCTGCGCGTCGAACGGCGCACCCGGTTGCGGCGGATGGCCGAGCGGATGGCCGCCGACGGCCTCCCGGTCGACGCCGACGAAATCCTGAGCCTGCTGCCCGAGGACTCGCCCGCGGGACGGCCGCACCTCGCACAGGCTCTCGTCCGCGCCGGGCTGGTCAGTTCCGTGGACGAGGCGTTCGGCGACTACCTGCACAGCCGCCGCGGCTACTACGTCGCGCGCCGCGACACTCCGGTCGAGGAAGCGATTGACATGGTCACCGCGGCCGGCGGGGTTACCGTGATCGCGCACCCCTTCGCCTTCAGCCGCGGCGCGACGATCAGCGAGGACACTCTGCGCGAGCTGACGGCCCGCGGGCTGACCGGCGTCGAGGTCAACCATCCCAACCACGATCCGGCGACCCGGGCGCGCACCCGCGAGCTGGCCGACGAACTGGGCCTGATCCGCACCGGGTCCAGCGACTACCACGGCACGAACAAGACCATCGGGCTCGGCCAGGAAACGACCGAGCCGGACCAGCTGGAGGAATTGGTGGGGCGGGCGACCGGCTTCCAAGTGGTGAAGGGCTGAGATGGCCGTCTCGGATTTCTTCGACGCGAAGCTCTTCATGAGCGCGACGATCACCCTCGTCGTGATCATGGACCCGCCCGGCACGGTGCCGGTGTTCCTGAGCCTGGTCGGCCGCAAACCGATGGCCACGCGCGTGAAAGCGGCCCGGCAGGCGGTGCTGGTGTCGCTGCTGGTCATCTCGCTGTTCGCGGTGGCCGGGCAGGCGATCCTGGCGTATCTGGGCATCGGCATTCCCGCGCTTCAGGGCGCGGGCGGGCTGCTTCTGCTGCTGATCGCGTTGCAGCTGCTCATGGGCAACGCGGGCAGCAACGAGCCCGAGGCGGCGGAGGACGTCAACGTCGCCCTCGTTCCCCTTGGCACGCCCCTGCTGGCCGGTCCTGGCGCGATCGCGGCGACCATCGTGTTCGTCCGCCAGGCTGACGGGCATCTGGGCGCCTACATCGCGCTGGCGCTGGCGATTGTGACCGTGCATTTCGTGCTGTACACCTGCATGCGGTTCTCCGGCGTGGTCATCCGGCTGATCAAGGAAAGCGGCATCACGCTCCTGGCGAAGATCGCCGGCCTGCTGCTCGCCGCGATCGCGGTCGAGCTGGTCGCGAATTCGGTGCAGGGCTTCATCGCCGGCGGCTAGCCCCCGGGCCCATGCCGGAAAGTGTCGGTGGGGGTGCGTAGCGTGGGCGTCGATGGAAGGGGGCGGCGTGAAAGAACAGATGGGGTTCGACTTCGGCGTCGAGCAACCGCAGCGGCTCACCAAGGTGTCGCCGGCGCGGCTGAGCACCTTTGACGATTGCCCGCGCCGGTACCGGCTGGCTTACCTCGACCGGCCGACGCCGCAGCGCACCGGGCCGTGGGCGCACAGCACGCTGGGCGCGGTGGTGCACAACGCGTTGCGGGCGCTTTTCGACCTGCCGGTCGCGAAACGGACGCCGCAGCGCGGGATCGCGCTGGTGTCCGAACACTGGAAGGACGTCGGTTTCGCCGACGACGACCAGGCCGCGCGCTACCGAGCGCGAGCGAAGGGCTGGGTCGCGGAGTACGTGGAGGACAACGACGTCACCGACGACCCGGTGGGATTGGAACGCTGGGTCTCCGCCCCGGTCAGCACAACCGGCGGACGCCCGACGATGATCATCGAAGGACGAGCCGACCGCATCGACCAGCGCGGCGGCGAACTGGTGATCGTGGACTACAAAACCGGTCGCCGAGCACCGGACGAACACGAGGCGCGGGCGTCGCAAGCGTTGGCGATGTACGCCGTAGCCGCGACGCGCACTTTGCGCATGCCGTGCACGAAGGTCGAGTTGCACCATTTGCCGTCCGGCACGATCGCCGCGGCGGAACACACCCCGGAAACCCTGAAGCGGCACCTGGAACGCGCCGAGGAGACCGCCGGGGATTTGCGGTTGGCAGCAGATACCCTTGACGCAGGCGGCGACGGAGACACGTTGTTCCCCGCCCGCCCCGACCGCCGCTGCGCATGGTGCGACTTCCGCCCGAGCTGCGTGGCGGGACAGCAGACCGCTCCTGCCGCGCAACCGTGGGATTTGCTTGCGCCGTAGGGGATTTCCCCGAGACGTGGATGGGACCCGAGGATCGTGGCGTCACCGGAGATTGAGAAAGCGGCCCGTGGCGAGGCGGCTGACGCGCGGGGGCGCGGGGCCGTCAGGGGGCGCGGTGCTGCGGCTGCTGCGGGCGCTCGCCGCGTAACCGGGAAGGATTCTGCTGCTGTGGCGACGGATCTTGCTGCGGGCCAGGGTGGGGTTCGCGACGGTCGTCGTGCTGAGGAGGCCAGCGCTCATGCGGTACGCATGGCCGGAAACGGTCGTGCGGACGGCGACGGTGCGGGCGTGCGCGACGCCGCGACGTTGAACGGCGGCGATGCCGATGCGCGCGGTGGTGCGACATTGGCCAGTGGTGCCACTGCGGACGGCGGCCGTGCGGTCGAGGACTGCGCTGGGGCTGATGCTGCGGAGCGGGCGGTAGTGGCGTCGCGGGATTTGGCGCGGGACGACAACGTGGCAGAGAAGCGCGCGGCACGGACGTCGCGAGGTTCGGCGCGGAATGACAACGCAGCGGAGAGTTACGCTGCCGAGGTTATCCATGACTCGACCGCGGTCGATGGTCTCGCGCGCGGTGCGGACGCAGTTATGCATGGCTCCGCATCGGTCAACGGTGCGGAGGTGAGTGGCGCGGCTGCGATCACCCACGAAACAGCTGAGCAAGCCAGCGTGACCGGCGGCGGGGAAGCGACACCCGAGCGCCGCGAATCGTCCGCGAGGCGGAAGCCCCGGGGACGATGGTGGCGAGGGTTCACCGGGTCAGTCGCCGCCGGGATGGCGGTCTTGGCCGTCGGGGTGCTGGTAGTCGGCGTGCTATGCCTCGTGAACGGAGCGTCCGGACCGGGCGTGCTCAAGCTGATCGGGCATCCGGTGGCCGCGGTGATTGTGCTTGCGTTGCAACGAATCGCCGACCGTCGGGTCGGGAAAGCGGCGGCGTTGGCGGGGGTTGGCGTGGTGGCCGTCGCGGGGGCGACGTTCTGCGTGTTGTGGTGGTTCTGAGTCAGCGCAGGGCGGCGACGTTCGGGCCGCGTTGTTCCAGCAGCACCGGGCCCAGCGCGGTGAGACGGATCGGACCCGCGTAGACGCCGCGGTCGACGCCGACTGTGCGTAGCGTTGCGCCGTTCGTTTCGTCCAGTACGGCCAGTCCGCCGCGGATCGGGACTACCAGTTGGGTCGCGAAAGTGATTCCTGGGCCGAGCGTGCCGTCCAGGGTCCAGCGCGGCGACAGGTCGTCTCGGGACAGAGCGACGGTTTTCGAGCCGGTGTACCAGTAAATCCCGGCTGCGGTGCGGGTCGTCGCTTCGGTGCCGCCGACCGGGTCGTTCGCTACGTCCGAGGCGGGGAGATCCATGGGGTAGGCGGCTTTTTGCGAACCGTCCGCGCCGTAGACGACGTACAGCTTCTGATCCGGCAGCAGGACACCGGTGAGGTCGCCCGACATCGCGATCACCCGGGCCCGCTTGCCGGCCAGCAGGGCGGTGTAGGTGACCTTCGGTTCGTCCTCGTGCTCGGCGGTCGCCTTGTAGACGGTCAGGCGATCCGTGCGGTCGCCGGGGCAGCGTTCGATGACGCCGATTTTGTCGGCGGCCATTGCTACAGTCCCGTAAGTGCAGTTGGGGCGCGGTTGCTTGTTCGCGTTTTGCAGGAACGGGACTTTGCCGTACTCCATGCTCTTCACGAGATCGTCGCGCCACGTGTCGAGGAGATGTTTGCCGGTGGTCGTGACGTGGCTGCCGTCGCTGACCAGGCGGGTGCCCAGCTCGGCGTCGCCGTTGCGCTGGGCGGTGATGCGGCCGGTGGCGGGGTCGAGCTGAGTGACCTCGCTGCAGCCCATTGTCTTGTGGTACACGGCGTTCACCCGGCCCCAGGCAGCGTCCACAGTGCACAGTTGCAGGTTTTCGCGGGTGTAGTGCCAGCGGATCTGCCCGGTGAGCGGATCGCGGCCGGCGACCTCGCTGCCGTCCGCGGTGGTGACGGTGTCGGACTGTCCGACCGGGACTGGCGTCGCCGAGCTTGGGGCCTGCCACAGCTGCGTCATCGACCCCGGGACCGCGGTCGGCGGCGAGGGGAGGGCGTGCGGCGGGTCGGCCAGGGCGCGGCTGGTGTGCAGGTTGTCGCTGGTGCCGGCGACGATCGCGGCGACCACTGCGACCACGACGACGATCGCCCCCGCGATCACCCGGTCCCGGCCTCGGTTCCACGGCGAGCGGCGGGCTTTCCCCGGCGGCGCAACGGAATCCGCGGAGGGGCGGCGGGGGAGGAGGTTTTCGGAACCGTAGGGCTCGGCGGGGGTGCTGGTGACCCCGGCGTCGGCGACGCGCGCGATGGGGCCGGTTTGTTCCTCGGGGGTGACCGGCGGGATTGGGGTGTTGGGGCTCGCGTGCCGGGGAGCCGATGGGGACTGTTCGGAAGAAGCCTTTTCGGCGGCTGGCATGCCGGGGGCTGCGGGCTGCGGGTTGGGCACCGCTGATGCGGCGGAGGTGTTTCCGGCAGCGCCGCTCGGAGCGGGGGCGGTGGAGTCGGCAGAGGGCCGGTCTGGGTCGGCGGAAGTCTTTTCGGTGGCAGGCGCGTCGGGGGCCTCGGCCTGTGAGCCGGGAACGGCCGGGCCAGCGGAAGTGCCCCCGGCAGAGCCGTCGGGAGCTGACGCGGTGGAGCCCGAGGCGGCCTCGGCTAGCTCGGAGGAAGTCGCGTCAGTGTGGCTGCCGGAGGTTGCCGACGCCGGGTTCGCAGCCGGGGGAATCGGTGCGGCGGAAGCCTTCTCGGCCTGCCTGCCGGAAGTCGGCAGACCGGTGTCCGAGGAGGACGGGATCGCACCCTGGCTCGCAGGCGCGGTCGTCTCGCTGGGAGTCGGCAGGTCGGCATCCGGGATACCCCTGCCCGGAGCAGCCGTCCCGTCCGACGAAACCGGCCCATCCCCAGCAGTCGACCCATCCGGCCCCGAAGCAACACCCTCGCCCGAGACGTGCGCCCCGGCCGGAAGGTCCGGCCGGGGGCGTTCGTCGGGATTCGCGGGAGTGCCCGCTACGTTCGATCCAGGTTCGGGGGGCGTTTCGCCGTTCCCGTGGTCGTTCACGTAACTGACTCCCCGGTGTGTCGCTCAGTCTGCCGACGCAGGTGTATCAGATGCGGACGGACGGCGGCGACGGCGGCGGCGTGCCGGGCGGTCTCCGGTTTCGCCGGAGTCGGACGTCGTCGCGGGGGTGGCGTTGCCGGTGGTCGTCGCCGGGCCGGTCGCGTCCGCTCCGGAGCGGGTGCGGCGGCGCGGGGTCCGGGGGCGGTCTTCCTGCTGGTCCGAACCAGACGACGCCGGAGCGGCGGCGTCCGCGGCTTCAATAGCCGCAGCCGAGCGGGCTCCGCCGCGGGTCCGCTTGCGCGGGGCGCGGTTGCGCTTGCGCGGGGCTTCCTCCTCCGCGGCCGGAGCGGAAGGTCCGGAAGAACCACGACGGCCTCGGCGCTTGCCGCCCAGGTCTTCTTCCTTCTCGGCGGACAGGCCGGCCCGCGTGCGCTTCGACAGCGGCAGGCGGCCCTTCGTGCCCTCCGGGATGCCCAGGTCGCTGTACAGGTGCGGCGACGACGAGTACGTCTCCATCGGCTCCGCCAGGTCGAGGTTCAGTGTGTCCGAGATCAGCTTCCAGCGCGGTTCCTCGTCCCAGTCGACGAGAGTGACCGCGACACCCGTGCGGCCCGCGCGGCCCGTCCGGCCGATGCGGTGCACGTAGGTCTTCTCGTCCTCGGGGCACTGGTAGTTGATGACGTGCGTGACGTCGTCGATGTCGATGCCCCGAGCCGCGACGTCCGTCGCCACCAGGACGTCGACCTTGCCCGAGCGGAACGCGCGCAGCGCCTGCTCGCGCGCGCCCTGGCCGAGGTCGCCGTGCACGGCGGCGGCCGCGAAGCCGCGTTCCACCATGTCGTCGGCGATCTTCTGAGCAGTGCGCTTGGTGCGGCTGAAGATCATCGTGAGCCCGCGGCCCTCGGCCTGCAGCGCCCGTGCGATCAGCTCCGTCTTGTCCATCGAGTGCGCCCGGTAGACGAACTGCGCGGTGCGCTCGTGGATCGCTCCGGCGTCGTTCTCCTCGGCCCGGATGTGCGTGGGCTGGTTCAGGAACGTCCGCGCGAGCGTGATGATCGGGCCCGGCATCGTGGCGGAGAACAGCATGGTCTGCCGCTCGTCCGGCACCATCCGGAGGATCCGCTCGATGTCCGGCAGGAAGCCGAGGTCGAGCATCTCGTCGGCCTCGTCGAGGACGAGGCCGCGGATCTTGCCGAGCACCAGGTGCTGCTGCTCGGCGAGGTCCAGCAGCCGTCCGGGCGTGCCGATGACGACGTCGACGCCCTTGCGCAACGCCTCGATCTGCGGCTCGTACGGCCGCCCGCCGTAGATCGCCAGCGTGCGGATGCCGAGGTGCTTGCCTGCGCCCTTCAGGTCGTTCGCGACCTGGATGCACAGCTCGCGCGTGGGCACCACGACCAGCACCTGCGGGGTGCCGTCGCCGGGCACCTCGACGCGGTGCAGCAGCGGCACGCCGAAGCCGAGCGTCTTGCCCATGCCGGTGCGGGCCTGGCCGATGAGGTCGTCGCCGGCCATGGCCAGCGGCAGGGTGAGCGCCTGGATGGCGAACGTGTGCTCGATGCCCGCTTCGACGAGCGCTTTGACAATTTCCGGTTTCACACCGAACGACTCGAACGTCGGCGCCTCTTCGGTCACCGGGGCACCGGCCTGAAGCGGGTGCGACGTGTCCAGCGCGGCCGGTCCGTTTTCGCTGTGCTCGAGGGCGACAGCGGCGGTGGCCTGCGCGGGTTCGGTCTGTTCGGTTGTGGACTGTTCTGCGGTCAGGGTGATCGCCTCTCTCGTGACCAGCGCGCACAGGCCGGGTTGTCACTCGACACTCGACCGGGGGCCTGGCTCGCACCTGCGCCTCGACTGAGGAGGCCAGTGGTGTCGGAGCCGCCCTCCCGGGAATGCCGCTAGGAGGCGTGCACGCACACTTGCGGCGAACCCCGGTCGCCCTGGTGGCACCGGCCGCTCGCCTGGTTCCCGCCGCTCCAGGGACCCCTCGAAAAAGGGCGGTCCGGCACGGCGAAGCTCTGTTTATCCGACCCCACTGTACCTGGTCAGGTGTTTTCCGGGGAATACCGGGAGCGGCGGCGCGGCGTGGGATCGGTCTCTTCACGGCGCGGGCCTGCGGTTCGGCGATACCCTCGTCGCCGTGACCGACCCCGCCGAAGCTGCCGTGTCCTCAGTGCCCGCCGCATCTCCGCCCGCGATCAGCGAAGGCGTCGTCGACCTGCTCGGCGTGATCGCCTACCTGGAGCTCTCCGCATTCGACCGGATGGCCGAGGACGCCCGCAGCGCGCCGACGCTCGCCGGCCGCGCCGCGCTCGCCTCGATGGCCGCCGCCGAGATCGGGCACCTCGATCTGCTCACGAAGCATCTGGCCGCGAACGGCGTCGCGGTCGAAGACGCGATGGCGCCGTTCATGTCGCAAGTGGACGCGTGGCACGGCTCCACCCGGCCTAAGTCGTGGTTGGAATCGCTGGTCAAGGCGTACGTCGGGGACGGGCTCGCGGCCGATCTCTACCGCGAGATCGCGAACTGGCTCGACCCCGAGACCAAGGACCTGGTGCTGACCGTGCTCGCCGACACCGGGCATTCGGCGTTCGCCGAGCGCGAAGTCGCGGCCGGGATCAAGGCCGATCCGAAGGCCCGCGACAAGCTCGCGCTGTGGGGTCGCCGCCTGCTCGGCGAGGCGCTCACCCAGGCGCAATACGTGGTGGCCGAACGCGATGGCCTGGCCGAACTGATCGTCGCGGGCTCCGGCGACCTCGCGGGAATCGGCGCGCTGTTCCGCCGGTTGCAGCAAGGGCACACCAAGCGCATGCAGGCGCTGGGGCTGGGCTGAGCGGGTGGTCGCGAATCACCCGCTGGTCGCACGCCACCGGGGCGGCCCGCTTCGGTTAGCCTTGCCGGGCGTAGTCACAACGAGTTTTCAGCGGAGGTCCCACGTGGAGGTCAAGATCGGCATCAAGGACACGCCGCGCGAGCTGGTGGTGTCCAGTGGCCAGACTCCCGAAGAGGTGGAGAAGCTGGTCGCCGAGGCGCTGACGGCCGGTGACGGGCTCTTCCGCCTCAACGACGAGAAGGGCCGCAAGTACCTGGTCCCGTCCGACCGCATCGCGTACGTCGAGATCGCCCCGTCCGACGTCCGCAAGGTCGGGTTCGGCGTCGGCGACTGAGCCCAGCCGTACGCGAAAGGCCGCTCCGGAGATCGTTTCCGGAGCGGCCTTCTCGCGTTGTGCGGCCTGGTCAGGCGGTGGCTTCTTCGACCTCGGCGAGGGTTTTCGGGACGGAGAACGGCGGCGTGGACGTGCCGGTGAGCCGGTAGCGGCCCCACGGGTCCGGGTCGGACAGTTCGCCCTCGGAGGCGTGCTCGCCGATCCGCACCTCGCACGCCTTCTTGCGCCCGCCGACCGCGTCGGCCAGCTTCGGGTCCGCGGCGACGCGGCCGTACCAGTGGTAGTAACCGTCGATCGGCTGGAAATAGCCGCGCAGATCGACGTCCGCGGTGATTTCCGTGCCGTCGACGACCAGCGTCGCCGAGCCCGTGTAGCCGTCTTCGTCGCTCATCCGGGGTCCTCTCGTCAGCCTGCGTCGGTATCGGCGTTTGCGGTGCTGTCCTCGGTGCGTCCGAGCTGGACGACTTTGTTCTCCTCGAGCGGCAGGTTCGGGTCGATCACCACGCCTTGCTGGCGGGTGAGCCCGTCGATCGCCGCCCAGATGATCTGGGTGAGGTACTCGACCACCGAATCGCGGCCCATCGAGCGCCGGTCCAGCCACCATTCGCCGGTGCTCTGGACCATGCCGACGATCCCGTGCGCCCACGGTTCGGCCGCGCCGGAGTCCATGTTGAACATCCGCATGTAGTCGCCGAGCAGGGCGGTCAGCGCGGTCGCGATGACCTCCTTGTCCTCCGCGACGACGTCCGAATCGGTGGTTTTGCCCGGCAGCCCGCCGTGTGCCAGCAAGCGGTACAGGTTCGGGTGTTCTTCGATGACGCCGAAGAACGCGTCGAGCGCCATCCGGATCCGCGGCACCGGCGCGAGTTCCGCGTTGATCGCCGGGATCAGCCGTTCGAAAAGGATCTCCGTGCCGCGCTGGCCGAGTGCGACGTACAGGTCGGCCTTGTCCTCGAAATGCCGGTACAGCACGGGTTTCGTGACACCGGCTTCCGCGGCGACGTCCTCCATGCCGAGGTCTGGACCGTGCGCGTCGAGCGCGCGCAGAGCCGCTTCGACGAACTCCGCGCGGCGGGCGATGCGGTGCTTGCGCCAGCGATCGCGGCGGGCGTCCCCGGTGCCCGCCGCGTCTTTTTCGGTGTCGGCCGCCTGCTTGCCGGACTGCTTGCTGGAGCGCTTGACACGTTCGATCACGGCGGTCATGCTACCAGAGGTAACTGTTACCACGGGTTACATGTTCTGGAGCACAGAGCCCGTGGCGGCAGCGGGACGCGGCTTCTCGATTCAACGGCGAGTCAGGCGCTGAAAGGGGCTGATGATGACGCGGACGCTCAAGGTGGCCGACCGGGAGGCGACGGCACAGCGGTTGCTGAAGTCGGCGGCGAACAAGTTCTACGACCCGGACGTCGACATCGACTGGGACGCGCCTCTCGTGGAGGGCAAGCGGTACATCCTGCCGGAGCGGTCCTCGCTCTACGGCACTCCGCTGTGGGACCGGCTGAGCCCGGAGCAGCGGATCGAGCTGGGCAAACACGAGATGGCCAGCATCGCGACCACCGGGCTGTGGTTCGAGATCCTCCTGATGCAGATGCTGCTCAAGGAGGTCTACGCACAGGACCCGACGACGGCGCACGCGCAGTTCGCGCTCACCGAGATCGCCGACGAATGCCGGCACTCCACGATGTTCGCGAGGATGTCCGCGCGGATCGGCTGCCCGACCTACGGTCCGGTGCCGGTGCTGCGGCAGTTCGCGAAGCTGATGCCGACCATTTCCTACGGCCCGGCGCGCTACGGCGCGATCCTGGTCGCCGAGGAGGTGCTCGACCGGCTGCAGCGCGAGCAGATGAACGACGAGGAGATCCAGCCGCTGGTCCGGATGGTGAACCGGATCCACGTGCTGGAGGAGGCGCGGCACGTCACCTTCGCGCGCGAGGAAGTCACCCGGGGGATGGCGAAACTCGGCCGTGCGGAGGTCGCCTACCAGCAGTTCAGCATCGCGCTGATCTCGTACTTCGTGACGCGGGCGTTCATCAACCCGAACGTCTACAAGGCGGTCGGGATCCGGCCGCGCGAGGGCGTCGAGACGGCGCTGAACAACCCGCATTGGCGCGCGACGATCGCGTGGGCGGGGGAGAAGATCATGCCGTTCCTGCAGGAGTCCGGTCTGGTCGGGTTGCCAGGGAAACCGTTCTGGCGCAAGTCTTTCCTGCTTCCGGAGGGCAAGTGACTACCGCCGACGTACTTTTTCCCGCGGAGGCGAAATGACTACCGTAGAACGGCTTCGGAATCCCGCTCGTGAGCATCGGTTCGTCACCAGCGACGGCTGTGCGTTGCACGTCGAGATGAGCGGCCCGGCCGATGCCGCGGTGACGTTGGTGCTGGTGCACGGCTGGACGCAGGACCACCGCACGTGGGACGGCGTGATGGACCACCTCGGCCCCGGCGTCCGGACGCTGCGCTACGACCTGCGCGGGCACGGCGGTTCCGCCGCCGCCACCAAGGAAACCGGGACGATTCCGCGGCTGGCCGACGATTTGGCCGAGCTGATCACCGCGCGCGTGCCTTCGGGACCGCTGGTGCTCGCCGGGCACTCGATGGGCGGCATGACCATCATGGCGCTGGCCGAACGGCATCCCGAACTGGTCCGCGACCGGGTCGTCGGGACGGCGTTCGTGGCGACGTCGTCCGGGCAGATGGACCGGATCACGTTGGGGCTGCCCGGAATGGCGGGCCAGTTCTCCGCGCGGTTCGAGCGCCGGCTGGCGAAAGCCTTGTCGCACCGCAAGGGCGAGCGGCTGCCGCTGAGTCCGGCGATGGTGCGTTCGGGCGCGCGGTTCCTCGTTTTCGGCGACCACCCGCGCCGCGCGGACCTTCGGCTCGTGGCGGATCAGCTGTTGTGCGCGCATCCGGCGAGCCTCGGCGCGTTCCAGGACGCGATTTCGACGCATGACTGCCGCGTCGCGCTGGCGACCCTGCGCGGTACCCCGTCCGTGGTGCTGGCGGGGGAGAAGGACCGGCTTTGTCCGCTTCCGCACGCGAAAGTGATCGCGGACGAGCTGCCGGACGCGGAGTTTGTCCGTTTTCCCGGTGCCGGCCACATGCTTCCGCAGGAGCGGGCGGGCGAGGTCGCGACCCGGATCGGGGCTTTGTTGCGCGTCTCGTGAGTGTTTTTCCGGTTAGAACCGGAATAAACACTCACGAGAGCCACACATTCGTAACCGTGCGCGTTCACCTCCTCCGCGCTCGTACCTGACTGTCGGCTGTTCCCGGCCGCCCGGCGCTGTCACGCTGGGTGGTTGGGATGTCGCCGACAGGACGGGACGGGCGCATGGGCCAGCCGCTGAGCGCGCACGTCAACCGGAGCCTGATGGCGATCTCCCGGCGGGCGGAGAGCGTGGACCGGCATACGCTGGCCAAAACCTTCGTGGTGGCCGGGTCGTTTTCGGCGATGCTGCATTCCGCCGACCACCAGATCCTTTACGGCCGCCGCGGCACCGGCAAGACGCACGCCCTGCTGTACCTGGCCGATCTCGTCGAAGAGACCCACGATGTCTCGGTGTACCTGGATTTGCGCACGATCGGCTCCACCAACGGCCTGTACGCGAATCAGCGGCTGCCGGTGCCGCTGCGGGGCACTCAGCTGCTGGTCGACACGCTGGAAGCGGTGCACGAACAGCTGCTGACCACGGCGATCGAGACCAGGGTTTCCGATCAGGAAGACCTGCTGCAGGGCCTGGACGAGCTGACCGAGGCGGCGACGACGGTCGAGGTCGTCGGCAATGTCGAGCGGGAGACGACTGTCGGAGGTTCCGCGGAGCAGGCGACCGGTGCCGGTGCTTCGGCGTCCTGGGGACCGGGCGGTCCGCGCGGCCAGGTGACGATGTCGGGCAGCAGCAGGCATTCGGTCACGGCTTCGGATCGGTTGCGGCGCACCGGGATCGAGCACCACCAGGTCATTTTCGGGCCGCTCAGCCGGGCGCTGGCACGGATCACGGCCGCGTTGGCTCCGGCCCGGCTGTGGTTGTTGCTGGACGAGTGGAGTTCGATTCCCCTTGACCTGCAACCGTTGCTGGCGGATCTGCTGCGCCGCAGCGTGCTCCCGACACTCGGGACGACGGTCAAGATCGCGGCGATGGAACGCCGGTCCCGGTTCCGCGAACCGGGCTGCGAAGGCGATTACGTCGGCATCGAGGTCGGCGCGGACGCGGCCTCCGCGGTCAGCTTCGACGACGTGCTCCTGTTCGACCACGGCCGGAGCCAGTCGAGGCAGTTTTTCGCCGAGCTCTTCCTCAATCACGTCCGGCCGCGGATGCCGGTGACCGACGACCCCGCGGAATTCGTGGCCACCGCGTTCAGCCGCACCGCTTTTCCCGAACTCGTGCGCGCGGCCGAGGGCGTGCCCCGGGACGCGATCAACATCGCCGCGCTGGCCGCGCAGCACGCGAACACGGCGACCATCGGCATCCGGCACGTCCGGCAGGCCGCGCAAGATTGGTATCTGCGCGACAAATACGCCGCCATCGACGGGAACGAACCGGCTTTGACGCTGCTCCGGTGGCTCGTCGACGAGGTGGTGGGCCGTCGGCGTTCCCGGACGTTCCTGCTCGAACACACCGGTGGCGCGCACGATCCGGCGATGCGCGATCTGTACGACGCCCGGCTCGTGCACCTGGTGCGGCGCGGCATCGTCAGCCGAAAGCGGCCGGGAACGCTCTACGACGGGTTCGCCATCGATTACGGCTGTTACGTCGCCTTGCTGTCCGACGGGGAACAACCGTCCCGGCGAAGCAAATCCGACGCCTGGCTGGCCGATCCGTGCGGCGCGCCGCCGGACCATCTCGAGCAGCTGCTGGTCGAACTGCCCGGAGCGGCCAGATCGGTGCCACGGCAGCGAAAACCGCGCGAGTGAGCTAGCGGAGCCGTTCGAGGGTGGCGACGGTGGCCGGGACGTCCTCCCAGATCGGGGAGTGCCCGGTCTCGACGGTGACGAGTTCGCTGTCCGGCAGATGGTCGACGAGGTGCTGGGCGTCGGCGAGAGTGCGGGCCCGGTCGTGGATTCCGTGCAGCACCGTCACCGGGCAGCGGATCGACGCCAGCCGCGGCGTGAGGTCCAGATCCCGTTGGCTCGTCAGGACTTCCAGCGCGGCTTCGGCCGGGACCCGGGCGGCATAGCCGAGCAGTTCGGCGCGCAGGTCCGGCGGCAAGGGGACGGCGAAGGACCGGTCGAGCACGCCCGCGTGCAGGTCGGGGCCCCAGGCGGAGGCGATCGCGGCGAGGATCCGGTCGACGTCGCCGTGGCCGCGCATGTGCGCGCCGGTGTTCGCGAGCAGCAGTGCGGACACCAGATCCGGCCGGGTGGCCGCGACGACCGCCGCGATACAGCCGCCAGTGGAGTGCCCGATGAGCGTGACCGGGCCGCCGTGCTGCTCAATCCGGTCGGCGACCCGCGCCGCGACGTCTTCGATCCGCCACGGACCGGGCGCGGTCATCCAGTCGACAGTGTCCAGTTCGTCCGGCAGTGCGGCCGCGAGCGGTGCGTAGATCCGCGGGCTGCAGAGCGTGCCCGGCACCGCGACTACGCGCACGGAGTCAGTTGTCCTTGAGCGGGAAACCGCCGCCGATGCCGCGCCACGCGAGGTTCGCGGTGAGCGCCACGGCGTCCTCGCGGCTCATCGACTGGTTGTGCTGCAGCCAGTAGCGCGCGCTGACCTGGCTCATCCCGACCAGGCCGACGGCCAGCAGACGAGCCTTCTCCTCGTCCAGACCGGCGTCGGAGGTGATCGTCTCGGTGATGGCCTCGACGCTGGCCGAGGTCGCGCGGTCGACCGCCTCCTGAACGGCGGGCTCGCCGCGCAGGTCGGATTCGAAGACCATGCGGAACGCGCCGGCGTCGTTGTTCACGAAGTCGAAGAACGCCCCGACCGTGGCCGGGACGCGCTGGCGGTTGTCGCTGGTGGAGTTCAACGCGCCCTGCACCCGGCCGACGAGGTCGTCGACGTGGCTTTCCAGCAGCGCGATGTACAGGTCGAGCTTGCCGGGGAAGTGCTGGTAGAGCACCGGCTTGCTGACGCCGGCCTCCTCGGCGATCTCGTCCATCGCCGCCGCGTGGTAGCCGTGCTCGGCGAAGACGCGCTGCGCGGCAGTCAGCAACTGGGCACGGCGCTCGGTCCTGGGCAACCGGACGCCTCGTTGCAGTCGCGCCATCTCCGTCATTCTTCCTCCGTCCGCAGCCTTCGCCGGGCGGGTTCACCACCTCGTGAAGTGAGCCTGACATTACTCGTGGGTACGCCCGAAATGCCAAGGGTCAGGCATCCTGGACTCGTGACGACCACGACCTCCCGCCCCACGGCCGCGGCGGCGGTCCGCCCGCCGGTGACCCAGGTGCCATTGTCGACTACGCCCCTTCCGCCGCTCGACGGGGCGCTGCCAGCCTGGCCGGGAACGGTCGAGGACGGCCTGCACATCCGGCACACGCCGGGCCCGGACGGCACGCCCGCGGTGTACGTGCACGGGCTCGGCGGATCGTCCACGAACTGGACCGACCTCGCCGGGCTGCTCGCCCCGACCGCTCCCGGGCAGGCCGTTGACCTGCCCGGATTCGGCTATTCGGAACCGGCGGAAGGATTCGCCTTCGGGCTCGACGACCACGCCGAGGTCATCGCGAGCCGGCTGGAGCAGCTCGGCAAACCGGTGCATCTGCTCGGCAACTCGATGGGCGGCGCGATCTCGCTGCTGCTCGCGGCGCGGCGGCCGGAGCTGGTGAGAACTCTCACCCTGATCTCCCCGGCGATGCCGGACCGCCGCCCGGACCCGCGCCGGCTGTCGGATCCGCTGATGGCGCTGGCCTACCTCCCGGTGGTCGGGGCGCGGGTGCGCCGCCGGATGGCCGGGATGACCGCCCGCGAACGCGCCGCGCAGGTCATCAAGCTGTGCTTCCACGATCCGTCGCGGTTCCCGGACGCCCGGCTGGACGAACTGGTCGAGGAGCACGCCGCGCGCGCCGGCTTCCCGTGGGCGCTGGCCGCGATGGAACGCAGCACGTTCGGCATCTTCCGGCGCTGGACCGCGCTCGGCTCCGGGTCGCTGTGGTCGGTCGCCAAACAGGTCCAGGCACCGACGCTGGTGGTCTGGGGACTCCACGACCGGGTGATCTCGGTCAAGCGCGCGCTGCGGACCGCGCAGACGATTCCGCACGCCCGGATGCTGGTGCTCCCGCGCACCGGTCACGTCGCGCAGATGGAACGTCCGCAGGTGGTCGCGCGGGCCGTGCTCGGTCTGTGGGAGGGCGCGGACACGGGCTCCTGGTAGCCCGAACGGGGGACCGCGGATCGCCGGGGAGCCCGCCAGTCGCTGCCGGGAACGTCGCCGCCGTGTGGCACCCTGGATCGGTGGACCGGCTGAAGCAGGACGCGCGAGCGAAAGACCGGCGGGGCCCGACCGCCGGGTCGGCCCGGCGTTCAGGGTCTTCGGCTTCTTCCGGTTCCGGCGATCCGGAGTCCGATTCGTCGCGCGTCGGCCAGTACCGGCCCGCGCGCAAGCCCGCCCAGCGCGTGGGCGAGGACCGGTACCGGCCGGGCGGACGCCGTACCAGCGCGGAGCCGCTCGCCGCCGCCTGGAAACCCAAGGACGACCCGGAGAAGCGCCCGGCGTCGAAGAAGAAGCAGCAGTCGCCGTTCGGCCGGTTCGTGAAGACCTACGGCTGGCGCGTGTACGCGCTGCCGATCCTGGCCGTGATCACCGTGCTGGTCGCGGTCAACACCGCCACCGGCCCGTCCGACGCCGGTACGGCCGGCAGCAGCGGCGAGGTCGCGTCCGGCGACTCGTCCTCGGGCGCGATCGACGGTGGCGGCGGCATCCCGGAGAACCCCGCGCAGCCGGTGAACCTCAACGTGCCCACCGCTGACCTGCCCAGCGGCGGCAATTTCACACAGACCGGCAAGGGCACCTGGCACGTGGTGCAGGGGTCGAGCGACGTCGTGGGCAAGTCCGGGAAGCTCTACACCTACACCGTCGAGGTCGAGGACGGCATCGACCCGGCCAGCTATGCCGGCGACGACAGCTTCGGCACCGCGGTGCAGGGCATTTTGTCCGATCCGCGCAGCTGGACGTGGAACGGCGAGATCCGGTTGCAGCGGGTCGACGCGAGCTATCCGAACCCGAGTTTCCGGGTGAGCCTCACCACGCCGGACACCACGCACCGGCCGGACGCGTGCGGGTTCCAGATCAAATTCGAGGCCTCCTGCTACCGGCGCAGCATGGGCCGGGTGCTGATCAACCTGGCCCGCTGGTCGCGCGGCGCGAAGGTCTACGGATCGGACATGACGGGGTACCGGCAGTACGCCATCAATCACGAGGTCGGGCACGCGCTGGGCAACAACCACGTCGGCTGTCCGGGAAACGACCAGCCCGCGCCGGTGATGATGCAGCAGTCGTTCGGCGTGGCCGACGACTACGTCGCGATGCTCAACAACATCCCCGGCGGCGACAAGGGCAAGGTCGCCGCGGACCACCACGTCTGCAAGCCGAACGCGTGGCCGAACCCGACGCCGCCGGGCCAGTAACAACGTCCCACGATCTGAGAGCAGGGAAGTCTCCCTTGCGGGCGGGCGTTGAACATACTGGGATCGACTACGCGACCCGCGCGAGTATGGAGGACCCGATGTCAGACACGGCACTGCCGCCGCTCGTCGAGCCGGCAGCCGAGCTCACCAAGGAAGAGGTGGCCCGGTACAGCCGTCACCTGATCATCCCGGACGTCGGGGTGGTCGGGCAGAAGCGGTTGAAGAACGCGAAGGTCCTGGTCATCGGTGCGGGCGGCCTCGGAAGCCCGGCGCTGCTGTACCTGGCGGCGGCCGGCGTGGGCACGCTCGGCATCATCGACTTCGACGTCGTCGACGAATCCAACCTGCAGCGCCAGGTGATCCACGGCCAGTCCGACCTCGGCAAGCTCAAGGCCGCGTCGGCGCAGGAGTCGATCGCCGAGATCAACCCGCTGGTCAAAGTGCACCTGCACACCGAGCGCCTCGAATCGGCGAACGCGCTGGAGATCTTCGGCCAGTACGACCTGATCGTCGACGGCACCGACAACTTCGCCACGCGCTACCTGGTGAACGACGCCGCGGTGCTGCTCGGCAAGCCGTACGTGTGGGGTTCGATCTTCCGGTTCGAAGGCCAGGTCAGCGTCTTCTGGGAGGACGCCCCGAACGGCAAGGGTCTCAACTACCGGGATCTCTACCCCGAGCCGCCGCCCCCCGGCATGGTCCCGTCCTGCTCCGAAGGCGGAGTCCTGGGCGTGCTGTGCGCGTCGATCGGCTCGATCATGGTGACCGAGGCGATCAAGCTCATCACCGGCATCGGAGAGCCCTTGCTCGGGCGGTTGATCTCCTATGACGCGCTGGAGATGAAGTACCGCGAGGTCAAGATCCGCAAGGACCCGGAGACCCCGAAGATCACGGAACTGGTCGACTACGAGGCTTTCTGCGGCGTCGTGTCGGACGAGGCCGCTTCCGCCGCGTCGGGCAGCACCCTGACTCCCGCGGAACTCAAGGCCAAGTTCGACGCGGGCGAGGACTTCGCCCTGATCGACGTCCGCGAGCCGCACGAGTACGAGATCGTCAACATCAAGGGCGCCACGCTGATCCCGAAGGACCGGATTCTTTCCGGCGAGGCACTGGCAGAACTGCCGCAGGACAAGCCCATCGTCCTGCACTGCAAGTCCGGCGCCCGCTCGGCCGAGGCGCTGGCCGCCCTGCACGCGGCCGGTTTCAAGGACGCCACCCACCTGGGCGGCGGAGTCCTGGCCTGGGCTCGGCAGATCGACCCAAGCCTGCCGACTTACTGAGCAAGCAGTCCGTGAAGGGCTCCTTGAGGGAATCAGATTCCCTCAAGGAGCCCTTCACGGCTTTCCGGTGACGAAAGTCCGTGAGGGGCTCCTTCACAGACCACCCGCCATACCGCCGCCCGCGACCCCAACGCGCCACCCCACTCAACCCCCGCGCCCCACCCACCCCACCGCAGCCCGCGCACACAACCCCACCAGGCACCCACACCACCCCCGCACCCCGATACGAAGCCAAAATGCGGTCTGAGGGTGGTTGTCAAGGCATCTTTCCCGCCTTGACAACCACCCTCAGACCGTCATCACAATGGGCTTCGGGGTGCCCCACCGAGGACCGGGCGCAATGTCGCCGCCAGGCGACGAGTAGCCCCCGCCCGAGACCAGCGAGTCTCCCCAAGAACCACCCCCACCCCGGGGTAACCTCCCCCTTTGTGCGGTCAACCCTCGAACGTCCCTCCGAACGCGTCTGCTCCGCGTTCGGCAGCGACGCCGACGCCATCACCCTCCTCCCCGACTCCGGAACCTGGCGTTGCAACGACGTGGTCTTCAAACGCGTCACCGACCGCTCCCAAGCCCTCTGGACCGCCCGGGCCCTGGACTTCGCCGACGACCCAGGCCTGCGCATCTCCAAACCGGTCCGCTCAAGAGACGGCCGCTGGATAGTCGGCGACTGGTCAGCCTGGCGCTATCTCCCCGGCT
Source organism: Amycolatopsis sp. NPDC114503 (assembly GCF_055633655.1). NCBI lineage: Bacteria > Bacillati > Actinomycetota > Actinomycetes > Pseudonocardiales > Pseudonocardiaceae > Amycolatopsis > Amycolatopsis sp. NPDC114503. The sequence continues at coordinate 403,190 of NZ_JBVKDT010000008.1, forward strand.
CCACCGAACACCGCTGCGAAGAATCCATCCTCGCCGCAGTCCGCCTCCACCGGGCGACGGCGGACCTGCCCCGCCCAGACTTCCTCTCCTCCCGAGACGACCGGGACGCCATCGCCGACCGGATCGCCTGGGAAGAACAAGACCGCCCCCTCCCCGAGGAAAAAGGCGGCCGCTGGTTCGAAATCCTCGCCCCGGCCCGCCGCCCGATCAAACTCCCGCACCAGGTAGCCCACGGCGAACTCCTGGCCGGCCTCCTCTTCGACGGCGACGCGGCCCCCGGCGTAGTCGACTTCGTCCCGTACTACCGGCCAGGCGAATGGGGCGCGGCCATCGCCGCGGTCGACTCCCTGAGCTGGGGCGGAGCCACCGGCGCGCTCCTGGAACGCTGGGCCCACCTCCCCGAATGGCCCCAGCTCCTTCTCCGCGCGATGCTCTTCCGCCTCGCCTCGCACGCACTGGACCCCCGCTCCACCAACGCCGCCCTGGACGGCCTCCGCGCGGCCGCCCGCGAGGTCAGCGCGATCCTCTGACTCACTGCGCACCCCCGCAATGACGGCGGGCAATGTCAACTCCCTGAAACATTCCGGCACGTTGAGGTAACACGGCGTCCTTACCGTCGGGTCATCGCCGACCCGAGGAGCGCCTGTGCCGCACGTCGACACACATTGCCCGTACTGCGCCTTGCAGTGCGGGATGCGCCTGGCTGAAACCCGGGTCACGCCAAGGGATTTCCCGGTCAACGCGGGCGGCCTGTGCCAGAAAGGCTGGACAGCCGGTTCGCTCCTGGAGTCCGGCGCACGACTGACCTCGCCGCTGCTCCGCCGAGACGGCGAACTGCAGCCGGTTTCCTGGGACGAGGCATTGGATTTCGTCGCGGATCGCCTACGCGCATCCCGGCGCACACACGGCGCGGACTCGGTCGCGGTGTTCGGCGGTGGCGGCCTGACCAACGAAAAGGCTTACCTGCTCGGGAAATTCGCCCGGATTGCGCTCGGAACATCGCAAATCGACTACAACGGCCGATTCTGCATGTCCTCGGCCGCCGCGGCCGGGATCCGAGCGTTCGGCGTGGACCGCGGACTTCCGTTCCCTGTCACCGATCTCGCGGGCGCGGACGTCGTCCTGCTCGCCGGAGCGAACCCGGCCGAGACGATGCCGCCGTTCATGCAGCACCTGGCGAGCGCGGAACTGATCGTCATCGACCCACGCCGTACCCCGACGGCCGAGAGCGCCGCGTTGCACCTCGCACCCGCGCCGGGAACGGATCTCGCGCTGGCGTTGGGAATCCTGCACGCGGTCGTCGCCGAGGGACACCTGGACAAGTCCTATGTGGATCTTCGGACGGCTGGGTTCGACGAGATGTGGCGAATCGCCGCTACCTGGTGGCCGGAGCGGGTCGAGCGGGTGACCGGCGTCTCGGCCGCGGATCAGCGCCGGGCGGCGGAAGTGCTGGCCCGGGCGGGAAATGCGTATGTGCTCACCGGGCGCGGTACGGAACAGCACGCGTCCGGCACCGCGACAGTCGGCGGGTGGATCAACCTGGCGCTCGCGCTGGGATTGCCCGGCCGTGCCGGTTCCGGGTTCGGTTGCCTGACCGGGCAGGGCAACGGCCAGGGCGGGCGGGAGCACGGGCAGAAGGCGGATCAACTGCCGGGGTATCGCAAGATCGACGACCCGGCGGCGCGTGCGCACGTGGCCGGAGTTTGGGGTGTGCCGCCGGAAAGCTTGCCGGGGCCGGGCCGGTCGGCGGTCGAGTTGCTCGATGAATTGGGCGATTCGATCAAGGCGTTGCTCGTGTTCGGAAGCAATCCGGTGGTGTCCGCGCCGCGGTCGGCTCGGGTACAGGACCGGTTGGCTGGACTGGATCTTCTCGTGGTGGCGGACTTCGTCCTGTCGGAAACCGCGGAACTGGCCGACGTGGTTTTCCCGGTGCCGCAATGGGCCGAGGAGGAAGGCACGTTGACCAACCTCGAAGGCCGGGTCCTCCTGCGGCAGCGGTCGATCGACCCGCCGGACGGAGTAAGCAGCGATCTGACGCTCTTGCGGGAACTCGCAGTCCGGATTGGACAGCCAGCCGAGAGGTTTCCGGACGACGCGACGGAGGTCTTCGAGGAGCTGCGCGCAGCGTCGAAAGGGGGAGCGGCGGACTACTCCGGCGTGACCTATCAACGGTTGCGGTCCGGGGAAGCGCTGCACTGGCCGGTTCCGGACGAGACGCACCCGGGCACGCCGCGAATGTTTCTCGAGGGATTCGCGCATCCGGACGGACGGGCGCGGTTCGCGGACGTCGACCACAGTGGACCCGCTGAGTTGCCGGACGAGACGTTTCCGTTGCAGGCCACGACCGGCCGAGTGTTGCAGCATTACCAATCCGGTGCGCAGACTCGCCGGATCGCGGAGCTGACGGCGGTCGTGCCGGAGGTATTCGTCGAGGTGCACCCGGACACCGCGGCGCGGTCCGGGCTGGCCGACGGCGATCGCGCGGTGGTGCGGTCGCGGCGCGGGGAGACAGTCGCGCAGGTGCGGTGTGTTTCGTCGATGCGGGCCGACCTGGTCTTCCTGCCGTTCCACTTTCCCGGTGCGGCACGGGCGAATCTGGTGACCAACCCGGCGCTCGACCCGGTGAGCCGGATGCCGGAGTTCAAGGTGTGCGCGGTGTCGTTGGCGAGGGCGGAAGCATGAGCGCGCGGAACGTCGTCATCATCGGGTACGGGATGGCCGGTGCACGCCTCGCGGACGAGATCCGGCGGCGTGATCCGGAGGCGGACCGAGTACGGCTGACTGTGCTTGGCGAAGAGCCGCATCCGGCGTACAACCGGGTGTTGCTGTCCACTGTGGTCGCTGGGGGAATGCACCCGGAAACAGTGCGGCTGCACGATTCGGGATGGGCAGAGCAGGCGCGGGTCGACCTGAGGCTCGGAACTCGGGTGACGCGGATCGACGCGGCACGACGGATTGTCCGCACGGAAACCGAAGATTTCCCCTACGACGCCGTGGTTCTCGCGACCGGTGCCGCGCCCTGGTTGCCGCCGGTCGAAGGCCTTGAACTCGGGCCGGAGGTCGTGACGTTCCGGACGCTGGACGACTGTGCGCGCATCGTCGACGCCGCACGACCGGGAGCGCCGGTCGCGGTACTCGGCGGCGGCCTGCTCGGCTTGGAAGCCGCACGAGGGCTGGCCGGTCGCGGTGCGAACGTGACCGTGGTGCACCCGCAGCCGCATGTGCTGGAACGGCAACTGGATTCCGGTGCCGGCCGAGTGCTGGCGCGCCGGCTGGCGGAGCTGGGCGTGACGTTCCGGTTCGAGGTAACGGCCGCGCGGCACCTTCCCGGCGACGGCTTGAAACTCGACGACGGCAGCTTCGTTCCCGCTGACCTCGTGGTCGTCGCGGCCGGGGTCCGGCCGGAGACTTCGCTCGCCGAAGCCGCCGGACTCGCGGTGGACCGCGGCATCCTGGTCGACGATCTGCTTCGGACCAGCGACGGCCGGATCCACGCGCTGGGCGATTGCGCACGCCACCCAGGCGCGCCGGCGGGATTGGTGCAGCCCGCGTGGGAACAGGCCGCGGTGCTCGCGGACCTGCTCACCGGCGCGGACGCCACGGCGCGGTATCGCGGCACTCGCACGGTGACCCGGCTCAAGGCTCGCGACATCGATCTCGCCGCACTCGGCGAAACTCAGGTGACCAGCGAGGACGACGCCGCCGAGGTCGTGACCTTCGACGATCCGTCCGGCGGAAGGTACGGCAAGCTCGTCGTGCGCGGCGACCGCGTGACCGGCGCGATCCTGCTCGGCTTGCCGGACGCGGCGGCGACCGTGACGCAGCTGCACGATCGAGGCACGCCAGTACCCGAAGACCGGCTCGCTGTTCTGCTCGGCCGAGCGTTGCCCGCGGGCGCGCCGACGGCCGCCAGCCCGGCTGATCTTCCTTCGTCCACAGTTATCTGCCGCTGCAACGCGGTGACCAAAGGCCGGCTGATCGAAGCCTGGCGGGGTGGCGCCACCGACGCTGCCGCACTCGCCCGCACCACCCGCGCGACCACGGGATGCGGCAGCTGCCGCGACACGGTCGGCGCGGTCGCGGACTGGCTGGCCGCGCAATGACCGCCCCCGGCAACGAGGAGGACGCCATGACCCGCCGTTGGATCGAGCACTGGGATCCCGAGGACGACGAGTTCTGGGAAACGACCGGCAAGCGCGTCGCCCGGCGCAACCTGTGGTTTTCCGTGTTCTCCGAGCACATCGGCTTTTCGATCTGGACATTGTGGTCAGTCGTGGTGCTGTTCATGGGCCCGGCTTACGGCTTCAGCGCGGCGGACAAGTTCCTGCTCGTCTCCACGCCGACGGTGGTCGGCGCGATCATGCGGATCCCGTACACCTTCGCGGTCGCGCGATTCGGCGGTCGCAACTGGACAGTGATCAGCGCGTTGCTGCTGCTCGTCCCGACGGTGCTGACCGCGGTCGTGCTGCACCCGGGTACCTCGCTCGGCACGTTCCTCTTGATGGCAGCTCTCGGCGGTGTCGGCGGCGGAAACTTCGCCTCCTCGATGACGAACATCAACACCTTCTACCCAGAACGGCACAAGGGCTGGGCACTCGGCCTGAACGCTGGTGGCGGAAACCTTGGCGTCGCGGTGATTCAGCTCGTCGGACTGCTCGTGATCGGCACCGTTGGTGCGACGGCTCCGCGGCTGGTGCTTTACATCTACCTTCCCTTGATCGTCATCGCCGCGACGTGCGCCGCATTGTTCATGGACAACCTGGCCAGCGTTCGAGGTGACACGAAGGCCATGCGCGAGGTAGTCCGTTTTGGACACACCTGGGTGATGTCGCTGCTGTACGTCGGCACGTTCGGTTCCTTTATCGGCTACAGCTTCGCCTTCGGGTTGGTGCTGCAGAACCAGTTCGGTCGGACGCCGTTGCAGGCAGCCGCGGTGACGTTCCTCGGACCGCTGCTGGGTTCCTTGTCGCGGCCGGTCGGCGGCTGGCTGTCGGATCGCATCGGCGGCGGCCGAGTCACCTTCGCGACGTTCGGCGCGATGGCCTTGGCGACTGTGGTGCTGGTACTGGCTTCCTCGGCTGACTCGCTGGCGACGTTCACCGCCGCGTTCATCGTTTTGTTCGTGCTCACCGGAATCGGCAACGGTTCGACGTACAAGATGATCCCGGCGATCTTCCAGGTCAAGGCGCGGGCGGCGATTCAGGCCGGCGCGGACGAGGCGGCGGAAATGCGGAACGCGCGCCGGCTGTCCGGAGCCGTGATCGGGCTGGCCGGTGCGATCGGTGCGCTGGGCGGGTTGTTCATCAACCTCGCGTTCCGGCAGTCGTTCGCCACCGCGCACAGCGGTGTCCCGGCGTTCGTCGGATTTCTGGTCTTCTACGCGGTGTGCGTGGGTGTGACGTGGTTCGGCTATCTGCGCAAGCCGGCGGTGCGAGCGCAGGTGGCGTTGGCAGGAGCGGAGGTCTGAAATGCCTACAGTGGTGGTTGCCGGGCACGGAATGGTCGCGCACCGGTTCGTGGAGGCACTTCGCGCGGCAGACGCGGCGGGCGAGTGGCGGGTCGTCGTCTTCGGCGAGGAGAATCGTCCCGCTTACGACCGGGTCGCGCTGACCTCCTATGTGGACAGTTGGGATCCGGCGGCGTTGGCGTTGCCGGGATCGGATTACGCCGGTGACGACGCGGTCGAGCTCCGCCTCGGCGAGGTCGTCGTCTCGGTGGATCGCGAAGCCAAGACGGTGACGACGGCGGCCGGGCACGTGCAGTCGTATGACTCGCTCGTGCTGGCGACCGGTTCTCGTCCGTTCGTGCCGCCGGTGCCGGGGCGGGATCTGCCCGGAGTCTTCGTATACCGGACGATCGAAGATCTCGACGCCATTCGTGCGGCGGCGCAGCGGCAAGGTCGCGGCCGTCGGGCGGCGATGGTGATCGGCGGCGGTCTGCTCGGGTTGGAAGCGGCGAAGGCGTTGCGGGACATGGGCTTGTCGCCGCACGTCGTGGAAATGGCACCGCGGTTGATGCCGTTGCAGGTCGACGATGGCGGCGGCGGGCTGCTTCGGCGGTTAATCGCGAACCTTGACGTGACCGTCCACACGGGAACTTCGACGGACGCGATCGAGTCCGACGGGTCGCGATTGCTGGCCAAGCTGGGCAACGGCACGGAGCTTGACGTCGACCTGGTGGTCTTTTCCGCCGGTGTCCGCCCCCGGGACGACCTGGCCAGGGAGTCCGGTTTGGATGTCGGCGAGCGCGGCGGCGTCCTGGTCGACGCGACGTGCCGGACCAGCGATTCGGCGGTCTACGCGATCGGCGAGTGCGCGGCGGTCGAAGGTCGCGTGTACGGCATTGTCGCGCCGGGCTACGCGATGGCGGAGGTGGTCGCGGCGCAGCTCACCGGTGCCACGGCGAGCTTCCCCGAACCGGACACCGCGACGAAGCTGAAGCTGATGGGCGTGGACGTCGCGAGTTTCGGCGACGCGCACGCGGCGACCGAAGGATCGTTGGAAGTCGCGGTGAACGACGCCGTGGCCGGGACGTACAAGAAGCTCGTGGTGACCGACGACGGCCGGACGCTGCTCGGCGGGGTTCTGGTCGGCGACGCGGCGGAGTACAACACGCTGCGGGCGTTGGTTGGTCGCCCGCTGCCTGCTGACCCGGGTGCGTTGCTCGCGCCGGCCGGCGGCGGGGCGGCGGTCGGCGTGGACGCGTTGCCGGACGAGGCGCAAGTCTGTTCGTGCAACGGGGTTTCCAAAGGTGCGCTGACCCGGGCGATCACTGAGGACGGCTGCGATTCGGTCGGGAAGCTGAAGGCGTGCACGCGGGCAGGAACCTCGTGCGGCTCGTGTGTGCCGATGCTCGCGAAGCTGCTGAACGCGTGCGGTGTCGAGCAATCGAAGGCGCTGTGCGAACACTTCACGCAGTCTCGCGCGGAGCTGTTCGAGATCATCCGGGCGACACAGATGACGACGTTCAGCGAGGTGGTGAACCGTTACGGCACTGGGACCGGTTGTGCGATCTGCAAGCCCGCGGTGGCGTCGATCCTGGCGACGTTGGGCAACGGGCACATTCTCGGCGGCGAGCAGGCCGCGCTGCAGGACACCAATGACCGGTTCCTCGCGAACATGCAGCGCAACGGCAGCTATTCCGTGGTGCCGCGGATTCCCGGCGGCGAGATCACGCCGGAGAAGCTGATGGTGATCGCGCAAGTCGCGCAGGATTTCGGGCTGTACACGAAGATCACCGGCGGACAGCGGATCGACCTGTTCGGTGCCACTGTGGACCAGCTGCCGGAGATCTGGCGCCGGCTGGTCGACGCGGGCTTCGAGTCTGGGCACGCGTACGGAAAATCCTTGCGCACAGTCAAATCCTGCGTCGGGTCGACCTGGTGCCGTTATGGCGTGCAGGACAGCGTGGGGCTGGCGATCGACTTGGAGCTGCGGTATCGCGGATTGCGGTCGCCGCACAAGATCAAGGCCGGAGTGTCCGGGTGTGCGCGTGAATGTGCTGAAGCGCGCGGCAAGGACTTCGGCGTGATCGCCACCGAACACGGGTGGAACCTCTACGTCGGCGGCAACGGCGGAGCGACGCCCCGGCACGCGGAACTTCTGGTGTCTGATGTGGACACCGAAACTCTGGTGCGCACGATCGACCGGTTCCTGATGTTCTACGTGCGCACGGCGGATCGGCTGCAGCGCACGGCGCCGTGGATCGAGGAGCTGGACGGCGGGCTCGACCACCTGCGCTCGGTGATCGTGGACGACAGCCTCGGCATCTGCGAGGACCTGGACGCGGCGATGGCGAAACACGTCGAGGGCTACACCGACGAATGGCGCGGGGTGCTGGAGGATCCGGACAAGCTGGCGCGCTTCAGTTCGTTCGTGAACGCGCCGGGGACGCCCGATCCGTCGATCTCGTTCCGCGAGGAGCGGGAGCAGCGGATCCCGGTGCTGCTGGGAGTTCCGGAGGTGCGGCGATGACCATGACTTCATCCTGGACCGCGGTGTGCGCGGCCGCGGACATTCCGGAGTTCTGCGGAGCCGCGGCGCTGGTCGACGGCCAGCAGGTCGCGGTGTTCCACGCCGGCGACGGCTGGTACGCACTGTCCAATTGGGACCCGTGCAGTGGTGCGGCGGTGCTTTCGCGAGGGATTGTCGGCGACGCCGGGGGAGAGCCGGTGGTCGCGTCGCCGGTCTACAAGGAACGGTTTTCGCTCCGAAGCGGAGAGTGCCTGGACGCGGAGGGTGTTTCGGTGCCGGTGTATCCGATTCGCGTACGGGACGGGGTGATCGAGGTGGGATCGCCGTGACAGACGTCCGGCCGCTGGCCGGGTTCACGGTGGGAATCACGGCAGCGCGCCGAGCTGAAGAGCTGGGCGCGCTGCTCGTGCGCCAAGGCGCCGCGGTCCGGTATGGACCGGCGATCCGGATCGTGCCGCTGGCCGACGACACCGAACTGCACGCGGCGACGATGCGGTTGCTGGAGTCGCCGGTGGACCTTGTCGTGGCGACGACCGGGATCGGCTTTCGCGGCTGGATCGAGGCCGCGGAAGGCTGGGGCCTCGGAGACAAGGTGCTCGACCATCTGTCGAGCGCGTCGCTGCTGGCTCGCGGCCCGAAAGCGGCAGGCGCGGTGCGGACGGCGGGGTTGGTGGAGGACTATTCGCCCGCTTCGGAGAGCAGCGCGGAGCTGCTGCAGTATCTGACCAAGTCCGGAGTGGACGGACGGCGGATCGCGCTTCAGCTGCACGGCGAGCCGTTGCCGTTCTTCGCGGAGACCCTTCGGCAGGCAGGTGCCGAGGTGATCGAGATCCCGGTGTACCGCTGGGTCGCTCCGGCCGATCCGGGACCGCTCGACCGGCTGTTGGACGCGGTACTGGAAGGCACGATCGACGCGTTGCCGTTCACCAGCGCGCCCGCTGCCGCGTCGACCGTCGCGATGGCGCGGCGGACTGGTCGGCTCGGCGCGCTGGTCGAGGTGTTGAGCAGTCGGGTGGTGGTGGCGTGCGTCGGCCCGATCGCCGCTGCGCCGCTCGCCTCTCTTGGCGTTCCGACTGTCCAACCGAGACGGTCGCGAATAGGCGCGCTGGCGCGAACGGTCGCCGAGACTTTGGTCGAGGCCTCGCCGACGCTGTACGCCGCAGGTCATGTGCTGCAGGTCCGCGGCACCGGCGCGCTGGTGGACGGCGAATGGCGCGAGATCGCCCCGGCCCCGATGGCGCTCCTGCGCGCTCTCGCGCGGCAACCTGGCCGAGTGGTCGCGCGCCGTGAGCTGTCGGCCGAGCTTCCGTCCGGCGGCGAGGCGCACGCGGTGGAGACGGCGATCGGCCGGTTACGGACCTCCCTCGGCGGCAATGGAGTGGTGCAGACCGTGGTCAAACGCGGCTATCGGCTGGCGGTGAATCCCGGCGACAGCCCAGCGTCGATCGGCTAACCTCGGCCTGGTGCGGATGGTCCCCATTCCGCCGGGAACGGTGACGCTCACCGACCGGCGGACAGAACGCAGCTGGACAGTCGACGTGCCCGCGTTCGAGCTAGGCGCGTTCCCGGTCACCCAGGAGGAATACGACGGCGGCGGAGACCTGCCCGCGGTCGAGGTGTCCTGGTTGGACGCTGTGCGGTTCTGCAACACACTGTCCGAACGCGACGGACTGCCACCCGCTTACCTGCTCGGAAGCGACGAAGTGGAGTGGGACCGGTCCGCCTCCGGCTACCGGCTGCCCACTGAAGTCGAATGGGAACACGCCTGCCGCGCCGGCACCGAAGGCCCTCGGTACGGCGACCTGGACGAGATCGCCTGGTACGAAGGAAACTCCGGCGGCAGGCTGCATCCGCCCGGAGAGAAGCGTCCGAATGCTTGGGGCGCTTACGATGTACTCGGCAACACGTGGGATTGGTGCTGGGATCTCTACGATCCGGCCGTGTACGGCGAGTATCGAGTGCTCAAGGGCGGCGGATGGGCGGACGAACACTGGAGCGTCCGGGTGTCGGTGCGCCGTCGCAGCCATCCGACGTTCCGGGTGGACGACGTCGGCTTTCGCGTCGCACGGTCCAGTTAGGACTGTGCGGAGTCCCACCAGGACAGAATCCGCGTGCCGTACAGCGTCAGCCACTTCGAGGGCTCGCCGGCGGACACGTCGACCTCGAACCACATGTCACCGTTGAGCCGGCCGTCCTGCAGCCAGGTTCCGTCCGGCTGCCGGGCGGCGCGAACCCGTTCCACCGCGTCGGCGAGCCGCGGGTCGGGCGGAATGTCGTCCACGATGGCGGCCTCGCGGAAGTGTTCGACCGCGTTGATCGCGCTGTAGTGCCACCGCACCGGATACGCGAAATGATCCACCCAGGACGCCACCTGCTCGCCGGTCGAGAGCCGGTACAGCAGACGGCGTTCCAGCAGGTACTCCTCGCCGGCGCGGCGGGCGGCGTGCGTCTCGTCGGTGCCGCCGGTCGCGATGTCGTAGGCGAGCAAGCCTTTCACCGCGTTCAGCGTCGAGTGGAAGGACGAGCGTTTCGACCCGTCGACCCATTCGCAGTTCCAGCCGCCGTCGGCCATCTGGTGCTCGGGGAACCAGTGGGCGAGCCGGGAGACGTCAACGCCGAGCCAGCCGCCGTTCGCGAGGGTCCAGGCATTGATGCAGACGTCGACTTCGCCGTCCCAGTACGGCAGATCGTGGTATTCCCACCGGGAATTCTCGGCGATCAATTCGGCCGTGCGCCGGGCGCGCAGCACAGCCGGATCCAGGCCCCATTCACGCAGCATGGTGAGCGACCAGGTGGTGGCCGTCCACGGCTGTCCGGTGTCGGGTCCGGGCTCGAATTGCGCGGGGAAGAACGCGCCGCCGGCCCATTGCCCGTCCGGGTCTTGCCGCGCGAGGAGTTGTGCGCCGAAGCCCTCGGTCGCGATCTTGTGCCGGGTGGCCGTCCAGACTTCGGGCGGCGCGTCCGCTAAGTCCCGTTCGACCTGCCAGCGCAGCGTCGGGTCTGAGTCGAGCAGCCATTTCAGCACGTCAGGACTTTAGCCCGCCGGTCAACCCCACGTCACGGAAAAGTCCTCGTAGCCCCGCGCGGATGCGACCCGCGCCGCCTCGTCCTCGGCGGCTTCGCGGTCCGAGCGGCGGAGCGGGTCGAATTCGGCGAGGGTGAAGGCCAGGCGTTTGCCCGACGCTTTCATGCGCCAGGTACCCATAATCTCGCCGTCGACCAATAGCGCTCCGGGGCTGCCGAGGATTTTCCACACCTCTTTCGCCCGCGCTTTGTCCGGCACGAGTACGGCTTTGTCCCGGCTTTGCGTGTACGGATCGAGCGGCGGCAACAGGCGTACGCCAGTAGCCGACGGCGGGTTCTCCAGCGCGGGCAACCGATCAGTCGGGATGAATGCCAGCCGACCGTCCACTTTGACTTCGGTCACGGCGGAAGGCCAAGTACCGCGGACACAAGTCTTTGCGGTGCCTAGAAAACCAGCCGCGTCGCCTTGCGTCGCGGGCCCGTTGAAGCGCAGATACCGCTCGAGAACTCGCGAAACTGCCGCCGGAGCCGGACGCGTGGACAGCCGTCCGCGATCCTCCAGCGGCGCGAGTGTCGCCGGAGACTGTCCGGCTTCCAGCTGCGCGCCGCCGTGCAGGGAGGCGATTCGCATGAGCTGTTCATGGACGTGAGTCGCATTGCAAGGACGGCACCAGCGACTGAACGAGGGCGGCAACAGCTTCGTGATCTCGCCGCTTACGACGCCCTTGGTCATCGGCTTGGTGACCACTTTGCGGATCGCCCGCGCGGTGGTGAACACAATGTCCACAGGGGACACCGCAGCGGCCTCGAGATCCTTCTTCTGCCACAACATCCGGGCCAGCGCGTCCGGATTATCGAGCGGCACCAAGGCAGCCGTCAGCTCCGGCAGATCCACGCGTCGGTGGAAATGCGGCGCGCCCCGGTGCGACCACACCAGGGCGAGCCGCGGATCGTCCACAAGGGACTCCGGCGTGACCGGATCCGGCATCCGCGCGGTCAACGAGAGCGCGGCGGTGTCGCGCATGCTGTCCTGCAGACCGAGGTCCAGGAGCGGAAGTTCGTACGGATCGGCGACGGAGCGGTGCAGCCCCTGCTCGGCGATCCGGTACGCCAGCGCCTGTTCGCGCGATACTTCCAGCATCCCGGCCTCCTTCAGATCTTGTAGTCGAAGGTGTACGACACGGTCGGCTCGCCCAGCACGCCGTGCACCGTGCCGGTGCCGCTGATGCCGGCCAGTTCGCCGGTGCCGGAGCCCGGCACGACCTCGAATGTCGAGCGGATGCTCTTCGGGTCGAAGCCCCACTCCTGGCGGACCACGAACGTGCCGCGGCGGCCGTCGACAGTGCCCTCGAACCGGTCGTAGCCCGGCGACGTGGTCGCGCCGCCGTCGTAGCCTTCGCCCGGGTAGTACAGCAGGTAGTCGCCGGTGGCCGCACCCTGGATGACGCCCGAGTACTCCATCGCGGCGTGCACGTAGGCGACGCGCGGACTGCCCTCCTCGCCGCTCGCCACGTGCTCTTCCCACTTCGTCATGCCAAACGTATTCATGCGGAGCAGTTAATCAGCCATACCTGCCATCTTGTGTCAGGTATTTCAGTCATACTTGCCGCATGCGTGCCGGCCGTTTGCTCACCGTGCTTCTCCTGCTGCAGAACCGCGGCCGGATGACCGCCGAGGAATTGGCCGCTGAGCTGGAGGTTTCGGTCCGGACGGTGTACCGGGACATCGACGCGCTGTCGGCCTCGGGGGTGCCGGTGTACGCCGACCGCGGCCGCAGCGGCGGCTACCAGCTGGTCGACGGCTACCGGACCCGGCTGACCGGCCTCAACGAGGACGAAGCCCAGTCGCTGGCGCTCGCCGGGCTGCCGGTGGCGGCCGCTGAGCTGGGGCTCGGCACGGTGCTGGCGGCGGCGCAGCTGAAGCTGTACGCCGCGTTGCCGCAGGAGTTGCGCAGCCGCGCCGGACGCGTCGCCGAGCGGTTCTACCTCGACGTTCCCGGCTGGCATCGCGGCATCGAAAGCCTGCCGACGCTGTCCGCGGTCGCCGACGCGGTGTGGTCCGCGCGGCGGATCCGCGTCCGGTACGAACGGTGGGGGCAGCGCGAGGTCGAGCGGGTGCTGGAACCGCTCGGCCTGATCCTCAAAGCAGGCAACTGGTACCTCGCCGCCCGGTGCGAGGGGACCGATCGCACCTACCGGATTTCGCGCATCCACGAGCTGACCGACCTCGGCGAGGAGTTCGAACGACCGGCGGAATTCGACCTCGCCGGTTACTGGCAGGAGTGGTCGGAGCAGTTCGAACGCCGGATGTACCCCCGAAAGGCGAAGGTGCGCCTCTCGCCGCGCTCCCAGGCTCTCGTACCGTTCTACTCGGGCAGTGTCGGCGCCCGGGCGCTTCGCGAGGCAGTCGCCGCCGGAGCGGAACCGGACGGCGACGGATGGTTGACGATCGACCTGCCGGTCGAACCGGGAGAAGCGGCCATCGGCGAACTGCTGCGGTTCGGGCCGCATTTGGAGGTGCTCGCGCCGGAGGATCTGCGGACGGAACTGGCGGCGGCGATCCGGGAGATGGGGCAGAGGTATGAGTGAGCTGGACAAAGCGGCGGGGCGGTGTTCGGGCGAGCTGCGGCGCGGTGCGGAGATTTCGCTGGCTTCTTCGCCGGAGATGGGACAAGCGGATGGGTGAGCTGGACGGCGTGCGGATCGGCGTCACGGCCGAGCGGCGCGCGGACGACCTGATCGGCGCGTTGCTCAGGCACGGTGCCGAGGTCCGGCACGCGCCGACAATCACGATCGTCCCGCTGCCCGACGATCCGGAACTGCGCCAAGGCACCGAAGCCGTCCTCGCCGCGCCGGTCGACCTCACCGCGGTCACCACCGGGGCCGGGTTCCGCGGCTGGCTCGACGCCGCCGAAGGCTGGGGTCTTCGCGGCGCGCTGCTGGACTCGCTGGCCGGGTCGCGCATCTTCGCGCGCGGGCCGAAAGCGGTGGGCGCGGTGCGTGGCGTCGGCCTGCGCGAGCAGTACTCCGCGCCCGGCGAGACCAACGACGAGCTGTTCGGCGCGCTCACCGAAGCCGGTGTCGACGGCGCGCGCGTGGCGCTGCAACTGCACGGCGCGCCGCTGCCGGAGTTCACTGATCCGCTGGCGGCGGCGGGTGCGTCGGTGCTCGCGGTGCAGCCCTACCGCTGGCACACGCCGCCGAATCCGGAGCCGGTGTTCTCGCTGATCCGCGAAGTGCTGTCCGGGGAACTAGCCGCGTTGGTGTTCACCAGCGCCCCGGCCGCGACGAATTTCCTGACGCTCGCCGACGAATCCGGCCACGGTGCGGAGCTGCGCGAGACCCTGAGCGGTGGCACGGTCGTCTGCGCGTGCGTCGGTCCGGTGACTGCGGCGCCGTTGGAGGCAGCCGGAATCCGCACGCTACAGCCGGAGCGTCAGCGGCTAGGCGCGTTGGTGAAGCTAGTGGTCGCGAAGCTCGGTTAGGACGCTTCGGCCTGCTGTCGTCCGGCGGCTTCTTCGCTGAGGCCTTGCCGCCAGTAGCCGGTGAAGCAGATCGCGGTCTTGTCGAAGCCGCGCTCGCGGACAAGGTGTCGCCGAACGAGCTTCACGACGCCTGCTTCGCCGGACACCCACGCGTACGGCGTGCCGTTGGGCAGTTCGGCCGCGCGTACGGCGTCGACGAGCGCTTCGCCGTGCGTACGCGTCCCGCGGACGACCCAGTGCACTTCAACCGCACCGTTGGTCTCGAAGGTCTGTCGCTCCGCGCGGTCCGGAATCTCGACGTACACCGACGCGCGCGCCGACTGCGGCAGCCGCTCGAGAATCCCGCCGATCGCCGGCAACGCTGTCTCGTCGCCGACCAGCAGCTGCCACGTCGTCCCGTCGGGCACGTCGTACAACCCGTGCGGCCCGAGGAACGCGACGCGACCGCCGACCTCCGCCTGCCCGGCCCACGTCGACGCCGGGCCGCCGCTCTCCTCGTGCAGCACGAAGTCGACGTCCACCTCGCCACTCTCCGGACGCGCCGCGCGCACCGTGTACGTCCGCATCGGCGGCCGGACGTCGTCGGGCATCGCGAGGTAGCGGCGGTACCAGGACAGGACGTCGTCCTCGCCCGTCTCGGCGGGCGGCAGGTGCGGCTCCTCGTCGCCGGGAAGCGGGAAGAACACCTTCACGTACGCGTCCGGGGCCGCCGGGCCCGCCGCCGCGAGACCCGGGCAGTCGAACGTGATCCGGGCCATGTGCGGGGTGACCCGCCGGACCGCGGTGACCTTGCCGGGGTGATAGGTGAGGGTGCCCATGAGGTGAGGCTAACCTAAAGCGCGCGAGGCGGGCTATGGCCGGGGAGGATGGCGGGCGCCACGTTTGCCCGGATCGGGCGGGGTTCGGCCGCCGTTGGCGACGCTGGCCGGGCTCGCGAAGCGGGCTCGCCCACCTCGGCGGAGTTGGTGCGGGTTCGGCCGCCGTTGGCGACGTTGCCGGGCTCTGCGACGCGGGCTTGCTCACCTCGGCGGAGTTGGTGACGCCGAGGTGCGCGAAGCGGGTTCGCCCACCTCGGCACGCTCCGCGTGCAAGAGCTGAGTTGGTGCGGGTTCGGCCGCGAGGGCACGGGCCTGGGCGGTTCTCCCCATGGGGTGAGCGGGAGCCAGTCGCGCCATGGGGTGAGCGGGAGCCAGTAGCGCCCTGATGCGGAGCGCCAGCCGGGCCGCGCACCTCGCGTAACTCCTCGCGCCCGCAAACGTCCGTGAGGGGACCCCTGAGGGAATCTGATTCCCTCAGGGGTCCCCTCACGGACATCGACCTTGCCGTGCCGCGCCAGGAAACCTCAAGGGGCATGGGTGCGTCTCGCGCGTGGGGTCAGGTTGCGGCCTGCCCCGTCGTAGTGCCGTCCGAAGAGGCGTCCGGAAGCTCTAGAACAAGCCGGGCGGCTCGTCCTCGCCCGGCTCGTCCCCGTCCGGACGCCAGCGGTACTTCCGCAGGTCCACCTTCTCCCCGTCCGCCAGCACGCCCTCGGCACGCAGCCGCTCGAGCTGTTCGTGCAGGAGATGCGGCGCGGGAGTCCCGTTCGCGCGGAGGATGCGGTGCCAGGGCAGGTCGTGGCCGTCCTCGGCGAGAGCACGGCCGACCATGCGCGGAGAGGGAGCACCGGAGAGCGCTGCGACGTCGCCGTACGTCGCGACTGTCCCCGCGGGTACGTCGGCGATGACTGCGCGTATCCGCTCGTGCAGTTCGTCGTTCATGACCCGGCAGATGATAGTCCCGCCGAGGGGTGTGCCGGTGCGCCACCCGGGTGAGCGGGCATGGTTCCATCGCTGATGTGCACGTGCGGAGAGCGGGAAACGGGCAGGCGCGGCTGGTGCGCCCGCCGGTCCCCGCCGCACCCACGTTCACCTGGGACGAAGACGCTCGGCGGCTGCTGTCGGCTCCTTCTGGATTCCGCCGGGTGCTCGGCGGGCCGGGCACCGGCAAGACGGCGTTGCTCGCCAGCGCCGCCGCGCGCCGGATCGCGGAGGGGGCGGATCCGGAGAGCGTGCTGCTGCTCACGACGTCCCGGCGGGCGGCGGACGCGCTGCGGGCCGACCTCACGCGGCGGCTCACGTCCGATCCGGACCAGGAGTCTCCGCTGCCGCGCACGGTGAGCGAACCGCTGGTGCGCACAGTGCATTCGTACGCGTTTTCCTTGCTGCGCCTGGAAGCTCGCGCCGAGGAACTGCCGCCGCCGCGGTTGCTGGCCGGGGCGGAGCAGGACGTGGTCGTGCGCGAGCTGCTGGAAGGCGACCTGGACGAGGGCGCGACCGGATGGCCGGAGCAGTTGCGTCCGGCGCTGACCGTGCCGGGGTTCGCCGAGGAATTGCGCGACCTGCTGATGCGGGCGGCAGAGCGTGGGCTCGGGCCGGAGGATCTGACTGAACTCGGGCATCGCCAGGACCGCGAGGAGTGGGTCGCGGCGGGGCAGTTCTGGGCGCAGTACGAGGAGGTCACCCAGCTGCAGGGGGCCGGCGGGAACGCGCTCGGCCTGCCTGCCGCGCCCGCGCTCGACGCCGCCGAACTGGTGACGTCGGCGTTGCTCGCGCTGGAGGACGACGAGGAGCTGCGCGAGCGGGAACGAGGCCGGGTCCGGCATTTGTTCGTCGACGACGCGCACCACCTGGATCCGTTGCAGGTCCAGCTGATTCGCACGATCGGGCACACCGCGGAGGAGTTCGTGGTGGCGGGCGATCCGGATCAGTCGGTGTTTTCTTTCCGCGGCGCGGACCCGAAACTGTTCGCCGATTCCGACAACGACGGCGACCGGACGGTCATGCTGACGACGTCGCACCGGCTCGCTCCGACTGTCCGGGCGGCGGTCGCGAAGCTCGGCGCGACGTTGCCGGGTGCCTCGGCGCATCGGAAGCTGGTTACCCCGCAAGGGAAACGCGGTGGCAAGGTGCGAGTGCGGCTGATGCCGACTCCGGCCGCGGAGGCCAGCTGGATCGCCGACCAGCTGCGTCGGGCGCATCTCGTCGACGGGGTGCCGTGGTCGGAGATGGCGGTGCTGGTGCGGTCTCCGGCGCGGACTTTCCTTGTGCTGCAACGTGCCTTGCGTGCGGCTGGGGTGCCGATCGGTTCGGCTACTGAGGAATTGCCGTTGGCGAAACATTCCGCGGTACGGCCGTTGCTGGCGGTGTTGCGGATCGCGGCCGAACCGGAGCTGCTGGACGTCGACATCGCGGAGATGTTGCTGTCCTCGTCGCTCGGCGGGGCTGACCCGTTGGCGTTGCGTCGGTTGCGGCGTGGTCTGCGTCGACTGGAGCTGGCAGGCGGCGGGCAGCGGTCGAGCGACGAACTGCTCGTGGAAGCGTTGCGGGGCGGGGACATTCTCGTCGGTCTCGCCGACAACGAAGCGCTGCCGGTGCGTCGGGTCGGCAAGCTGCTGAGCGTCACGCACCAGGCGGTGAGCCGCGGCGAAAGCGTCGAGCAGGTGCTGTGGGAGCTGTGGCAGGCGAGCGGACTGCAGGAACGGTTGCTGCGGTTGGTGGATCGCGGCGGTTCGCTGGGCGCACAGGCTGATCGTGACCTGGACGCCGTGGTGGCGTTGTTCGATTCGGCGGGCCGGTATGCCGACCGGTTGCCCAAGGCGAGTGTCGCGGCGTTCGCGGATTATCTGTCGTCGCAGAACATCGCGGGGGACACGCTCGCCCCGGCGGCGATCCCGGGCGAAGGGGTTTCGCTGCTCACCGCGCACGCGTCGGCGGGTCGCGAGTGGACAGTCGTCGCGGTCGCCGGGGTGCAGGAGGGTGCGTGGCCGGACATGCGGCTGCGCGGATCGTTGCTGGGTGTGGAGCGGCTGGTCGACCTGCTGTCCGGAGTGGACGAACACGACAAGGTGTCCGCGATCGCGCCGATCCTCGCCGAGGAGCGGCGGCTGTTCTATCTCGCGGCGAGCCGGGCGCGCCGGACGCTGCTGGTGACCGCGGTGGCCGGGGAAGACGAGCAGCCGTCCCGGTTCCTCGACGACCTTGAGGAGAACGGCGCCGACGACGGCATGCTCGACTCCCGGATGAAGCCGCCGGGCCGGTCGCTCGTGCTGGCCGAATTGGTCGGCGAGCTGCGCGAGGTCGTGTGCGACGACAAGACGGAACCGGAGCGTCGGAAACGGGCGGCGAAACAGCTCGCCCGGCTGGCTGCCGCCGGCGTGCCGGGAGCGCATCCGGACACTTGGTACGGGCTCATGGAAGCGTCCACGGAGGATCCGGTGCACGGGCCCGGCGACCTCATGCGGATCTCGCCGTCCACTGTGGAGATTCTGGTGAAGTGCCCGCTGCGCTGGCTGATCGAACGGCACGGCGGCAGCGATCCGGCGCAGCTGGCGGCGGTGACCGGAACTCTCGTGCACGGCCTGGCGCAGGCGATCGCGGGCGGAAGCACCGAGGAGCAGATCCAGGCCGCTCTGGACGAGGCATGGGTGCGCGTGGACGCTGGCGCGCCGTGGTTTTCCCGGCGCGAACGGTCCCGGGTGGAGCAAATGCTGCGCAACTTCGTTTCGTGGCTGGAAAAGTCGCGGCAGGAGCTGATCGAGGCCGGGGTCGAGCAGGACATCGAGGTCGAGTTGCCGATGGGCGACGAAGAGGTGCGCGTGCTGCTGCGCGGCCGTGTCGACCGGGTCGAGATGGACAAGGACGGCCGCCCGGTGATCGTGGACATCAAGACCGGCAAGGTCCCGGTGTCCGGTGCGGACGCGGAGAAACACCCGCAGCTCGCGGCGTATCAGCTGGCGGTGCTGCTGGGCGCGGTCGAGGGCAAGAACACGCCCGGCGGCGCGAAACTCGTTTACGTCGCCAAGGGGAACAACAAAACCGGGGCCACACAGCGGGATCAGCCGCCGATGGACGAGGACAGCGGACGCGAGTGGCTGGAACTCGTGCGGTCGGCCGCAGCCGCCGCGGTCGGTCCGGACTACCAAGCGCACGAGAACGCCGACTGTGACCGGTGCCCGGCGCGCGGTTGCTGCCCGTTGCGTCCGGAAGGGCGTCAGGTGACCGGACCGTGAGCCCGGTGGTGATCGCCAACCCCGTCGGACCCGCGGAAATCGCTGACGCACTGGGGTTGCACCGTCCGACGCCCGAGCAGGCGACCGTGATCGCGTCGCCGGTCGAGCCGTCGCTGGTCGTCGCGGGCGCGGGCGCGGGGAAGACCGAAACAATGGCCGCGCGCGTGGTGTGGTTGGTGGCCAACGGAATCGTGAGCCCGGAGCGGGTGCTCGGCCTGACCTTCACCCGGAAAGCCGCGCGTCAGCTCGGCGAGCGGGTGCGGGCGCGGCTTCGGCGACTTGCCGGTTCGGGGCTGCTGGAGCGGCTTGATCCGTCGGGTGCGTTGCGGTCCACTGTGGTCGCGGGTGAGCCGACGGTGCTGACTTATCACGCGTACGCCGGGCGTTTGCTGTCGGAACATGGTTTGCGGCTTCCGGTGCAGCCTGGCGTCCGGTTGCTGTCAGAGACTTCGTCGTGGCAGCTGGCCCATCGAGTGGTGTCCACTTGGGACAATGACCTGGACACCGACCGCGTGCCGCCGACAGTCACCGCGCAACTGCTCGCGCTGGCTGGTGAACTTGGCGAGCATCTGATTTCGACGGAGAAACTCGGGCAGTACACCGAGTGGCTGTGCGAGGTCATCGAAAACGCTCCGCGGGCTAAAGGGCAGCGTGCGTCGCTGCCAGTGAAGCTTCAGGACGTGCTGGCAGCGCAACGGTTTCGGCTCGCGCTGCTGCCGTTGGTCGAGGACTACCATCGGCGCAAGCGGGCGGAAGGCGCGCTCGACTTCGCGGACCAGATGTCTCTGGCCGCGCAGCTCGCGGACGGATATCCGGCAGTGGTCGCGGGGGAGCGCGAGCGTTACGGGGCCGTGCTGCTCGACGAGTATCAGGACACCGGGCACGCGCAGCGAGTATTGCTGAGGTCGTTGTTCGGCGGGGTTGATCATCCGCCGATGCCGGTAACCGCGGTCGGCGACCCGGCGCAGGCGATTTACGGCTGGCGCGGTGCGAGTGCGGCGAACTTGCCCCGGTTCACCACGGACTTCCCGCGCCGCGGCGAGGAACGGCTCGAAACCGCGCACGAATTCGGGCTGCTCACGAGTTTCCGCAATCCGCCGGAAATTCTGGAGCTGGCCAACGCGATCTCGGAACCGTTGCGGCAGCGCGGACTTGGCGTCGAACGGTTGCGCGCGCGGGACGGTGCCGGCCCGGCGGACATCGCGGTCGCGCTGCTGCCGGATGTGCGCGCGGAACGCGAGTGGGTCGCCGACGCGATGGCACAGCGCTGGCACGCGGAGAAAGAGGAATCCGGCAAGCCGCCGACCGCCGCGGTGCTGGTGCGCCGCCGCGCGGACATGGCCCCGATCGCGGCGGAAATGCGGATGCGCGGGCTGCCGGTGGAGGTCGTGGGGCTCGGCGGATTGCTGGACGAACCGGAGGTCGCGGACCTCGTCTCCACCCTGCGGGTGCTCGCCGATCCGCTCGCGGGCAGCGCGGCCGCACGGCTGCTGACCGGTGCGCGCTGGCGGATCGCGGCGGCGGACGTCGCGGCGTTGTGGCGGCGGGCCAACGAACTCACCTCGCCCGAGCCGCGCGCGCAGGAGGGCGAGGAACCGGAGCTGGTCGCCGAACGCGCGGA
Source organism: Amycolatopsis sp. NPDC114503 (assembly GCF_055633655.1). NCBI lineage: Bacteria > Bacillati > Actinomycetota > Actinomycetes > Pseudonocardiales > Pseudonocardiaceae > Amycolatopsis > Amycolatopsis sp. NPDC114503. Next base: position 424,339 of record NZ_JBVKDT010000008.1, read on the forward strand.
ACAGGCCGGTTTGATCGACGCCGTCGACGAACCCGGCGCGCCCGAGCGTTACTCCGCGGAGGGGTACCGCCGAATTCGCCGGCTGGGCGCGGAATTGACCGCGTTGCGTCGCCGGCTGGATCAATCGCTGCCGGAATTGGTGGCGGACGTCGAACGCACGATGCTGCTGGATGTCGAGTCGCTCGCTCGTCCCGGATCGGCTGGCCGCGCGCATTTGGACGCGTTCGCTGAAGTCGTCACCGATTACGCGGAAACCGCTCCGACCGCGACCCTGTTGTCCTTTGTGGACTACCTGAACACCGCGGCGCACGCGGAAGACGGCCTCACGCCTGGCGAAGTGCAGGTGGTTCCGGACCGCGTGCAGGTGCTCACCGTGCACTCGGCCAAGGGGCTGGAGTGGGAAGTGGTGGCTGTTCCGCATCTGGTCGCCGAGGTGTTCCCGGGCAAGCGTCGTTCGTCGTCGTGGTTGCGCACTGCTACCGCGCTGCCCGCGCATTTGCGTGGTGACGCGGCGGATCTGCCGAAGCTGCAGGTCGCGGAAGGCTATGACCGCAAGGAAGTTCAGGAAGCACTCGAACTGCACGAGGAAGGGTTCGTCGCACGCGAAGCCGACGAGGAGCGACGGTTGTGTTACGTCGCGCTGACCCGTTCCGAGCGCGCGCTGCTCGTTTCCGGGCATTGGTGGAACGAAAGCAGCACGCGCGCTAAGGGGCCGTCGATCTTCCTGTCCGAAATCGCCGAGGTGATGGGCGAGGCCGATCCGCCGCTGGGCGTGGTGGACGTCTGGGCCGACGAACCGGCTGAGGACGACGAGAACCCCTTGGTCGCGGACTCGAGGGCGGCGAAGTGGCCGGTGGATCCGCTGGGCGACCGGCGGTCCGGCGTGGCCGCCGGGGTGGATCTGCTGCTGGCGGAAATGGCTGCGCTGGAAGAAGAACCCGAGCCCGAAGCCAAGGCCGAGCCGGAACCCCAGGCCGAGCCCGAAGCAGACGCCGACCCTCTCCCGGCAGCCGACGACGACGAAATCCCGCTGCCGCCGGAGCCCGAGGACGAAGAGGAGTATCTGCCGGACGACTTCGAAGACGACGAAGACGTCATCGACCCGGAAGACCCGGACGGCTGGGCCGCCGACACCGACGTCCTGCTCGCCGAACGCGCCCGCTCGCAGTCCACAGTGGATCGCGTGGCTTTGCCCGCGCAGCTGAGCGTCAGCCAGCTGGTGGACCTGGCGTCCGACGCGGACGCTCTGGCCCAACGCCTGCGTCGCCCGCTTCCGTTGCCGCCCAACACCTTCGCCCGCCGCGGCACCGCGTTCCACAGATGGCTGGAGCAACGCTTCTCCGGCGACCGGCTGCTGGAGATCGACGACCTCCCCGGCGCGGCCGACGTCGGCGAGGCTCCGGACACCGATTTCGAGGCCCTGCAAGAACCTTTCGAGAACAGCGAATGGTCCGACCGCGTCCCGGTGGCTGTGGAAGTGCCGTTCTCCGCGGACGTCGAAGGCATCACTCTGCGCGGACGAATGGACGCGGTGTACGCCGATCCGGACGGCGGCTGGACCGTCGTGGACTGGAAAACCGGCTCCGTCCCGTCCGAGGAACGGTTGCCAGCACTGGCCGTTCAGCTCGGCGCGTACCGATTGGCGTGGGCGGCGTTGAAGAAAGTCCCGGTGGAACGGGTGCGTGCGGCCTTCCACTATGTCCGATCTGGACACACGCTGCGCCCGGCGGATCTCTTGGACGCGGAAGGCCTGCGCGCCTTGCTGCGCAACATTCCGCGAGAGTAAAAGCTAGGCCCGATCGCGTACGGTCAACGCCCAGCTCACCAACGGCCACTGCATCGGCAGCCGCAGCCACGCCACCGCACGATCCCGCGCCGGACGGCCGCGCCGCTGAGAGTCCAGCGCCATCTTCACGTTCCCCGGGAACACCCCGACGAACAGCAGCGCCGCCGCCAATCCGCCCAGCCGGCGCGTGCGCGGCAACGCGATCCCGGCGGCGACGGTCAGCTCGGCGACCCCCGAGGCGTAGGTCCAGGTGCGCCGGTCACCGGGCAACTCCTGGGGAACCAGCGCGTCGAACGGCTTTGGCCGGGCGAAGTGCAGGACGCCGGCCCCGGCCAGGAGAGCGGCGAGAAAATGGGCGGGACGTTGCGACGTGCGAGGCTCGGACATGCGGCAAGCCTGCCACAGCATGATCGCCGTGACGGGTGTGCGGGTGCTCCGATTGGGTTATCCTCCCGGCTGTGAGTGACGCCGAACGCGCGCGGGGAGCCGGTGCATGAAGGCCTTGAAACGGCTGCCCCTGAACGTCCGGTTGAACGACCGGCCCGACCACGAGCTCGTCGGCGTGATCCGGATGCCGGAGCTGACCGTCAGCCCGATGCGGGCGATCGTCAAGCGGATCATCGGCGCGCTGCTGGCGCTGCTCGCCACCGTGCTGATCGTCTACCTCGACCGGGACGGCTACCGCGACGCCAACGGCGACGGACTCTCGTTCCTCGATTCGCTCTATTACGCGACGGTTTCCCTCTCGACGACCGGCTACGGCGACATCGCCCCGGCCACCGCGTCCGCGCGGCTGGTGAACGTCATCGTGATCACGCCGCTGCGGGTGCTCTTCCTCATCGTCCTCGTCGGGACCACCCTGGAAGTGCTCACCGAGCGCTCCCGGCAGGCGTTCAAAATCCAGAAGTGGAGGACGAAGGTGCGTGACCACACCGTCGTCGTCGGTTTCGGCACGAAGGGCCGCTCGGCGGTCAACGCGCTGCTCGGCGACGAGGAGGTGCAGGCCAACCGCGTGGTGGTCGTCGACACCGACCAGCAGGCGCTGGACGCGGCGAGCGCGCTCGGGCTCGTCACCGTGCACGGATCGGCGACCAGGGCGGACGTCCTGCGCGTCGCGGGCGTGCAGCACGCGCGAGCCGTGGTGGTCGCGCCGAACCGCGACGACACGGCCGTGCTGGTCACCCTCACCGCGCGCGAACTGGCTCCGAAGGCGCACATCGTGGCGTCGGTGCGCGAGGCGGAGAACGTGCACCTGCTGAAGCAGTCCGGGGCGAACCAGGTCGTGGTGTCGAGCGAGACGGCCGGGCGGCTGCTCGGGATGGCGACGTCCACTCCGCTGGTAGTGGACATGGTCGAGGACCTGCTCACACCGGAATCCGGACTGGCGATCGCCGAGCGCGCCATCGAGCCGAGCGAGGAAGGCGGATCGCCGCGGCACCTGCCGGACATCGTGCTCGGCGTGGTGCGGGACGGGGTGCTCTTCCGGGTGGACGCGCCGCAGGCGGACGCGCTGGAGCCGGGGGACCGGCTGCTGTACGTCAAGAAGGTCACGCAGGTCGATCACATCGAACGCTGAGGTGCGCCGGGTTTTCCTGGTCGCCGGACCTGGCTCGGACGTCTGCGGGAGCAAGGCCGCGCACAGCCGCTGCTGAGAAACCTCGTCGGGTGCACCCCAAGTGGCATCGGGCCGGGGTCGGGCGGCGGCGAGTGAGGTGGCGCACGCGGCCCCGGGCGGGGTCCCCCGGGCGCGGGCACCTCACTGGGTTTTGCCCCCGGCATCTGGAAGCATGGCGTCGTGCAGGTTTCCGACCCTCCGCATAAGAGTCCCGTCAAGCGGTGGCTGCAGGTGGGCATCCCGATCGCGGCCGGGGTGCTCGTCGTGGTCTTGTCGTGGCTCGCCGGGCCGGGGCTGCTCAGCATCCACGTGAAGTCCCCCGGCGCGCCGGTGGACGCCCAGATCACCAAGGCCGTCGACTGCTCGGTTCCCGGGGCGGCCGAATCGGTCTCGTTCCAGCTCGGCGGCAAACCTCGCCAGGGCACGCTCGACAGCTGCGGGCACGGCAAGGACGAGCACCTTCAGGTGCTGGTCCCGGACGACGCCCCGGACAACGGCGTCGTCTCGGTCACCGCTCCGGACACCTCGGCGGGCTCGCAGGACCTGCGCGCGCCGATCGCGCTGGCGCTGCTGGTGTTCGCCTGCTTCTGCGGCGGGATGTACGCCTACCTGGTGATCCGCGGTTCGGGCAAGCTCGCGCTGCTCAGCTGATCCCGCCTGGAAGCCAGGAGAACCACTACATCCGTAGTAGTTGACAGTGCGCCTTCGGCAGCCGCCCAACGCGAACCACTACGACCGCAGTAGCGACCAGCTCAGCTGACGTCCGACGCGGACGCGGCGAAGGTGTTGCAGTCCGCGATCCGGTTGTCCTTCGCCCCGGCGCGCCACCACTGCGCGTAATGCGCGTTGGTGCCGTGGTCGTGGCTGCGGGAAGTGTTGTCGCCACGGGTTTCCTGGTCGTTCCAGGCCTTGTTGTACATGTCGCGGGTGATCGTGCCGCCGCGGTCGACGTGCGCGCCGAGGAACATTCCGGAGAAGCACTGCGCCTGTAGTTCTTTGCGACGCGACATGTCGAGGCCCTCGGGACTGTTCTGTCCCGCCGCGTAGATCTTCTGCCACGCGGCGTCCATGATGCCCGCGACTTCCTGCACGTGGTGGCCGTACTCGTGGGCGAACAGTGCCAGGTAGACGCCGGGGTTGTTGCCGTACTGGTCGGTCTGCAGGCCCTTGAACGGCACGTACAGGTTGTTCTCGCAGTAGTAAGCCGCGGTGGCGATGCCGACCTGGATGGTGCCGCATTCGGTGTCGAAGCTCGGCCCGGTCGGGAAGTGCAGCGCGGGCGGCGTGAACGGCAGGTTGTAGGACTCGAGGAACGGGCCCCACGCCGCGTCGAGGCATTTGCTCGCCGCGGTGAAGAACGCTTCGGCGCCGTCCTGCGTGCTGCTCCACTGCGGGAGGTTGCAGACGAGGTTCTGGAGGCCGGCGTTGCGGTCCTGCAGGATCGGGTGATCGGCCAGCTTGAGGATTTTGTGCGGGCCCGCGCTGGCGGAGGTGCTCGGGCTTTCCGACGAGCTGGTCGGCGCGCTCGAAGCGGTGGACGAACCGCTGGTGGGCGGAAGTTCGTAGGCGGACGTCGGCGAGGGCGGCGCGGCCTGGTAGCCCGCGTTGCTCGGCCCCGACCCGCGGTTCAGCGAAACGATCGCCACGACGCCGAGCGCCAGCACCGCGACCGCGCCGAGGCACAGGCCGACAATCAGACCGGTCGGCTTGCGCGGCGGCACCGGATAGGACGGCGGCTGCTGCCACGGCGGGCCTTGCGGCGGCGGCCCTTGCGGCGGCGGGCCCTGATACTGCGGCTGCTGTCCCTGGTACGGCCCTTGCCCCGGCTGTGCCTGGTAGGGGCCTTGCGCCTGGCCCGGGTACTGGCCCGGCGGCACCGGTCCTTGACCCGGCACCGGCGGCGGTTGAACGGTCCCGCGTGGCGGCACCTGGCCGTAGGGCGGTTGCGTCATCAGGGCAGTCCCGGTGGGTCTCGGCGCGGGCCGGGCGTCCCCCGGCTTGCCGTTCAGCATATCGGGGGACGCCCGGCTCGCCGCAGCACTTCGCCGGACTGCCTCCTCGCCCGGACGTCCCCCCAGGTCTGGCCGGGTGCGGACGGCTCTGGAAGAGTGACGGCAGCAACCGCAGGGCCGTGCAAACGAGGGGCTCCGATGACACATTCACCCGGTTCGCCCGGGCCGGGGGACGACACGCCTACGCCGAGCCGGGGCTTCGCGAGCCCCGACCCGGACGCGTCCGCCGCCATTCCGCCGGAGACCGGCCAAACGGACACCTCGTCCTCGCTGTCCGGCACGAGCGCCGGAATTTCGTCGTCCGCCAGCGAAAACTCCGGTTCGTCCGGGGGCGCGCAGGCTGCCTCGGACGGCCCGGCCGGCGCGAATCCGTCGCCTGCCAGCGAAAACGCGGCTGACGCGACGTCGTCCTCGGGCGGCGCGAATCCGGCTGGCGCGACGCCGCAGCCGGGCTGGGCGAGCCCGGCTGGCGCGACGTCGTCCTCGAGCGGCGCGGACCCGGCTGGCCCGACGTCGCAGCAAGGTGGGCAAAACCCGGCTGGCGCGACTTCGCCTTCAGCCGGTGAGAATCCGGCAGGCGCGACGCCGCACCCCGGCAGCGAGACCTCCGCGGGTGTGTCTTCGTCTCCAGACGCGCAGTCCGGCGCGTTCCCGCCGCCAGGTGCGACCCCGCCCGGCGCGACCCCGCCCGGCGGCGGCCAGTGGCAATCCCCGGGCCAGCAACCGCTTCCGCACTACCCCGGCGGCGCCTACGGCCGTCCCGGCGCCGGCTGGAGCCCGAACGGGCTGGGCAAACCGGGCGTGATCGCGTTGCGCCCGTTGAACGTCGGCGACATCCTCGACGGCGCGATCACCGCGATCCGCCGGTACCCGGTGCTGATCCTCGGGGTGGCCGCGATCGTCGCGGTGGTCTCGGCGGGGCTGAACCTCGCCGCGTCGCTATGGCTGGTGCCCGATTTCAACCGGGTCACCCAGCTCGGCCCGGCCGCGACGCAGCAACAGCAGCTCGACGCGCTCTACAGCCTGCTGGGCTCCACGCTCACCTCGCTGCTGCCGGTGCTGGTGATCTCCATGCTGGCGCAGACTTTCCTCACCGGCTTCCTCACCGTGGTGATGGGCAAGGCGGTGCTCGGCCGTCCGGTCGACTTCAGCTCGGCGATGCGCGAAGCCGCGCCGCGGCTGCTGCCGCTGCTGGCGGTCACCGTCCTGTACACGCTGGTCACGATCGTCGCCGCGGCGTTCTGCCTGCTGCCCGCCGTGCTGCCGTACGTGTTCTGGTCGCTCGCCGGTCCCGCGCTGGTGCTGGAACGCGGCACCATCGGACAGGCGTTCACGCGGTCGCGCCAGCTGGTGGCGGGCATGTTCTGGCGGGTGTTCGGGATTCTGCTGCTCGCGGGCGTGATCAGCTGGATCATCTCGGCGATCATCAGCATTCCGTTCAATCTCGGCTCGGGCGCGTTCAGCGGCCTCTTCGACCCGCAGGCGACGCTGCCGAAGGTGACGACCGGCGGGCTGGTGCTGCAGTCGGTCGGCAAGGTGATCGCGGAGACGATCGTCATGCCGTTCACCGCGCTGGTCACCGTGGTGCTCTACATCGATCAGCGGATGCGCCGCGAGGGCATGGACATCGAACTGGCCAGGGCGGCGGGCATCCAGCCGCCGCAACCGCCGCAGCAGCAGGCGTGGTGATCGGTTTTCTCGCCGACGTCCCGGTCGACATCGACCGGGACCCCGCCCGGCTGGGGGCGGTTCAGGAACTGACCGACCCGAATTACGCGGCCGCGCGACCGGGCTTTCTCGAGCGGGCCTCGCAGTGGCTCGGGCAGCGGGTCTCCGAGCTGTTCGACACGTTGTCCGGGGTGCCCGGCGGCCCGCTCGGCCTGGTGCTGGTGCTGGCCTTGGTGATCGTGCTGATCGCGGTCGTGCGGCTGCGGGTGGGCAAGGTCGGCCGGGCGGCGAAAACGTCCGGCGAGGTGTTCGGCGGACGGCGGGAAACCGCGGACGAGTACCGGAAAGCCGCTGAGGAAGCCGCTGCTCGCGGCGATTTCGCGGATGCGGTGCGCGACCGGTTCCGCGCGCTCGTGCGCGGAATGGAAGAGCGCACGCTGCTCGACGTCCGCTCCGGCCGGACCGCGGACGAAGCCGTTGCCGAAGCCGGAAGGTTCCTGCCGGAGCTCGCGGTCGAGCTCACGGCCGCCGCGCGGCAGTTCGACGACGTCCACTACGGCGGACGGCCGGGGACCGAAGCCGGTTATCGCACTTTGTCCGAATTGGACGAACGGGTCCGTCGCGCACGACCGGTTTTGGCGGACGCATGAGCACGGCTGTTTCGCCGGATCTGCGCCGAATCTGGCGTGGCACCCGGATCCCGCTGGCGATTCTCCTGCTGATCGTGATCGTCGCGCTGGCCATGGTGCTCAGTCGCGGCAAACAGACCAGCGGCGAATTCGACCCTGGTTCTTACGAACCACGCGGCAGTCACGCCCTCGCGCATTTGCTGGAGCAGGAAGGCGTTCAGATCCGCGCCGTGCATTCGCTCGCCGAGGCACGCGACGCCGCCGACAGCGGAACCCTGCTGATCACCAACCCGCAATTGGTGCCGTCGAACGGGTTGGCTGATTTGCGCCGCCGGGTCGGGCACCTCGTTCTCGTCGCGCCCGGATCGACTGCGCTCGGCATGGCCGCGCCGACGGTTTCCCCGACGGGAGCGGGAGATGTCCGGACGCTGCAACCGGGTTGCACGGTCGGCGCGGCGGTGAGCGCGGGCTCGGTCACGCTCGGCGGACGCCATTACCGCACCGACGACAAGACGGCGCGCGCCTGCTACCGCGACGACGGCGAAGCGACTTTCGTGCAGTTGGCGGACCGAACCGGAACCGTGACCGTGCTCGGCGCCGCGGACGCGTTCACCAACGACCAAATCGCCAAGGAAGGCAACGCGGCTTTCGGCATGCGGCTGCTGGGCGATCACCGGCAGCTGACCTGGTACGTACCGTCCATAGAGGACTCCGCGCTGGACGGCGAGAAGAAACCGTTCGTCGACCTGATCCCGCCCGGCTGGCGCTACGGCGCGCTGACCGCGGGAATCGCGATCGTCCTTTTCGCACTGTGGCGCGCGCGGCGGCTCGGTCCGGTGGTGCGCGAACCGCTGCCGGTGGTCGTGCGGTCGGCGGAAACGGCGGAGGGCCGGGCCCGGCTGTACCGGCGGGGCGGCGCGACCGGGCACGCGGCGGAAACCTTGCGCGAGGCAGTCAGGACACGGCTGCGGAAGAGACTGGGATTGCCGCGCGACGCCGCTCCGCCCGCAGTGGTGGAGACGGTGAGCGCGCGGACAGGCCGGGCGCCGAACGAGGTCGGGGCGGTGCTGTACGGCCCGTCGCCGTCCGACGAGGCGGCGCTGGTGCGGCTGGCGGACGAACTGGACGCGGTGGAACGAGAGGTGGAGCGTTCTTGAGTACCGAACAGATGCAGGACGCGCGAGCGGCCCTGATCGCGTTGCGCACCGAGGTCGGGAAGGCTGTGGTCGGCAACGACGCGGCCGTCACCGGGCTCATCCTCGCGCTGCTCTGCCGGGGGCACGTGCTGCTGGAAGGCGTGCCGGGCGTCGCGAAAACGTTGCTGGTGCGGGCTTTGGCGGCGTCGCTGGACCTGAAGACGACCCGCGTGCAGTTCACGCCGGACCTGATGCCGGGCGACGTCACCGGGTCCATTGTGTACGACGCGCACAGCGGCGAGTTCTCCTTCCGCGAGGGGCCGGTCTTCACGAATCTGCTGCTGGCGGACGAAATCAACCGGACGCCGCCGAAGACGCAGTCGTCGCTGCTGGAGGCGATGGAGGAGCGGCAGGTGTCGATCGACGGCACTTCGCGGCCGTTGCCGGATCCGTTCGTGGTGGTCGCGACGCAGAACCCGGTGGAGTACGAGGGCACCTATCCGCTTCCCGAGGCGCAGCTGGACCGGTTCCTGTTGAAACTGACCATGCCGGCACCGTCGCGTGAGGACGAAATCGGCATTCTTTGGCGGCACGCACAGGGTTTCGACCCGCGTAACCTCGCCGCCGCAGGCGTGCGTCCGGTCGCTGGGGCGGCGGAACTCGCCGCCGCGCGGGAGGCGGTCGCGAAGGTGACCGTCGGTCCGGAAGTGATCGGCTACGTCGTCGACCTCTGCCGTGCGACGCGTGAACTCCCGGCGGTGCGCATCGGCGTTTCTCCGCGTGGCGCAACGGCTTTGCTCGCCGTGACGCGCGCGTGGGCCTGGCTGTCCGGCCGGGACTACGCGACGCCGGACGACGTCAAGGCGCTCGCCCGTCCCGCGCTCCGGCACCGCCTCGACGTGCGGCCCGAAGCCGAACTCGAAGGCGTGACCGCGGACGGCGTCCTCGACCGGGTGCTGGCCTCCGTGCCGGTGCCGCGCTAGATGGCAGTCACCGGGCGGCTCGGGCTGCTGGCGCTCCTCGGGGCGCTGGTGGTCGGGCTGCTGTTCCCGTCCGGCACCGGCGTCGCGATTGTGCTCGCGGTGCTGCTGGTGCTGGTCGTCGCGGACCTCGTGCTGGCCGGGAGTGTGCGAGCGCTGCGATTTTCGCGCAGCGGCACCACTTCCGTCCGGCTGGGGGAGCCCGCCGAGGTCACGCTGACCGTGACGAACCCCGGCGGACGCACCGTTCGCGGCTCCTTGCGCGACGCCTGGCCGCCGAGCGCCGGTGCCGAGGACCGGCACCCGTTGGTGGTTCCTTCCGGCGAACGGCGTGCTCTCGTCACGCCACTGCTCCCGATCCGCCGCGGCGACCGCATCGCAGCGCGGGTGACCGTGCGCGCGGTGGGCCCGCTGGGATTGGCCGCGCGGCAGGGTTCGCACGAGGTGCCGTGGGCGGTTCGGGTGCTGCCTCCGTTCCACAGCCGCAAACACCTGCCTTCGCGGTTGGCTCGGCTGCAGCAGCTGGACGGTCGCAACGCGGTGTTGATTCGGGGCCAGGGAACGGAATTCGATTCCCTGCGCGAATATGTGATCGGCGACGACGTCCGGTCGATCGACTGGCGCGCGACCGCCCGCGCTTCGGACGTGATGGTGCGAACGTGGCGTCCGGAACGCGACCGGCAAGTGGTGCTGGTGCTGGACACCGGCCGCGTCTCGGCCGGCCGGGTCGGCGACGCCCCGCGGCTGGACGCGGCGATGGACGCAGCGCTTTTGTTGGCTGCGTTGGCTTCCCGGGCCGGGGACCGGGTCGATTTGGTGGCTTACGACCGTCGTGTGCGGGCTTCCGTCCCGAACGCTTCGACGCCGTCTCTGGTGAACGCCTTGGCCACGATCGAACCGTCACTGGTGGAGACCGACGCGCGGGGGATGGTCGCGGAAGTGCTGCGGCGGACTCGGCGGCGGGCTTTGGTGGTGCTGTTGACCGGGCTGGAGCCAGCGCCGTTGGAAGAGGGGCTGTTCCCGGTGCTGGGGTCGTTGACGGCTCGGCATGAGGTGCTGGTGGCCTCGGTGGCGGACCCGCGGGTAGCGGAGATGGCGGCTTCGCGGGGGTCGGCGGAGGCGGTTTACGACGCTGCCGCGGCGGAACGCGCGTTGGCCGGGCGGGAGTCGTCGGTGGCTTGGCTGACGAGGCATGGGGTCGGGGTGGTGGACGCGGTGCCGGAGGAGTTGCCGCCTGCTCTCGCCGACCGCTACCTGGCGTTGAAGGCCGCGGGACGCCTGTAAGCGGTACCCGGCGGTGAGTGGGTGCGGCAGGATGAGGCGAGTGGCTATCGACGCTGACTCCGGGGCGCGCACCGGCGCGGGCGTCTTCGCCGGTCGCCGACACCGGTGCCGCGCTCATCGCGTTGCATGGCCTTCGTCGCGCAACACCCGGTGCCCGACGACCTCCTGGACTCAGTCGAGAACCTCAACGACATCCAAGCCGCCGAGCTGATCCCTCCCGACGATCCCCGCTTGGCCGCTACCCAGCCTCCGGCAGCGCGTCTCCGGCCGCTCGGCGGTCCACGTCCCCAGTCTCCCCGTCCAGCGCCGCACGCCGGCCCAGCGTGAACACGTACGTCAGGAACAGCAGCTCCACCACCGCCCCGATTCCGATCCGCAGCCACGTCGGCCAGCCCGACGGCGTCACGAACGCCTCGATCACACCCGACACCAGCAGCACGCACGCCAGCCCCAGCGCCATCACCACCACCGACCGGCCCTGTTCGGCCAGCGCCGCGCTGCGCGATCGACGTCCCGGATCCACCACGGTCCAGCCGAGCTTCAGCCCGGTCCCCGCCGCGATGAACACCGCCGTCAGTTCCAGCAGACCGTGCGGCAGCAGCAGGCCCAGCAGCACATCGCCGCGCCCAGCAGACGACATCAGACCGATCGCGACCCCGGCGTTCAGCGAGTTCATCCACAGCGCGGCGATCACCGGCAAGCCGAGCGCGACACCCAGAAACAGGCACGTCGCCGCCACCCACGCGTTGTTCGTCCACACCTTCGCCGCGAAGGACGCCGCGGGGCCGGTCGAGTAATACGTCTCGTACTGGCCGCCCGGTGCGGTCATCGCGTGCACCTCGTCCGGCGACACCAGCGACGCGCGCACCTCCGGGTCGCCGGCGATCCACACGCCCAGCACCGCCATCACCGTGACCGACAGCAGCGCCGCCGGGATCCACCAGCGGCGGCTCAGGTACACCGCGGCCGGGAAGCGGCGGGTGAAGAACAGGCCGACCTCGCGCCACGCCGGGCTGTGCGAGCCGGCGACCGCCGAACGGCCGCGGGCGACCAGCGCCGACAGCCTCGCCAGCAGGGCCGGGTCGGGTGCGGTCGAGCGGATCATCGACAGATGCGTGGCGGCGCGTTGATACAGCGTGACCAGCTCGTCTGTCTCCTGGCCGGTCAGTCTGCGCCGTCCGGCGAGCTCCCCGAGCCTGCTCCATTCGGCGCTGTGCGCCGCGACGAACACATCGACGTCCACCGGCCACCTCCCTCGTGCGCCAGGATAGTGGCACCGGCTCCCGCTCCCGCGCTCTACGCTGGCGTCGTGCAGGAAGAGTCCGATCTCGTCACCGGTGAGGCCGTCGTCCTCGACCTGCGGGTGGCGAAGCTTGCCACCCGCGCGGTCGCGATGCTGCTCGACGTCCTCGTCCAGGCCGCGTTGCTGTTGCTGATGCTTGTCTTGCTGATGCTGACCGCCGGGTCGTTCGACTCGGCTCTCACCATCGCCCTGATGCTGACCATGTTCGTGCTGGTCGTGATCGGCTACCCGGTGCTGTTCGAAACGCTCAGCCGCGGCCGTTCGCTCGGCAAACTCGCGCTCGGCCTGCGCGTGGTGCGCCTCGACGGCGGCCCGATCAGCTTCCGGCACGCGCTGACCCGCGCGCTCGCCGGCTTCTTCGTCGATTTCTGGGCGCTCGGCTTCCTCGGCGCGGTGGCCGTGATCGTGTCGCTGACGTCGTCGAACGGCCGCCGCGTCGGCGACTACCTCGCGGGCACCCTGGTGATCCGCGAACGCGTGCCGCAGTCCGCGCAGGCGATCCTCATGGTGCCGCCCGGGCTGGAAGCGTGGGCCGCGCATTTCGACCTCAGCGGCCTCACCGACGACCTCGCCATGGCCTCCCGCCAGTACCTCGGCCGCTACCACGAACTGCGCCCGGAGGCGGCCGCGTCGCTCGGCTTCGGCCTGGCGCAGCAGGTTTCGGCGGCGATCGGCGTGCCACTGCCGCACGGGATGCCGCCGTGGGTCTTCCTCACCGCAGTCCTGGCCGAACGCCGCAACCGCGACCACGCCCGGCTCGCGCCGATGCAGTACGGCCCGCCCGCCTACGAGCCGCCGCCGGTCCAGCCTCCGGCTCCGCCGAAGTCCGACAACCCCTTCACCCCGCCGAGCTGAGGGCATGCTCGCCGACGACGTCACCGTCACCACCGCCCAGGACGGTCAGCTCACGGTCATCGAGCGCGTCGTCACCGACGCCCCCGCCGTCCACCGCATCGCCGAACGCGTACCCGTCACCGACGACGAGGACCGGCTCTACTCGGTCACTGACCTGCGCGTTTCCGGTGCGGCCAGCGTCGATGGAACGACGGTCACGGTCACCGGGCCCGCCACCGTCACGTACACAGTGGACGGTGCGGTCGCCGCTGGCGGGCAGGTGCGGTTTCAGCTCACCGGCGGCTGGGATCGGGCGCTCGACCGCGTCGCCGCGTCCTTCAGCGCGCCCGGAGTGTCCACAGCGGACTGTTACGCCGGGCAGCCGGGTTCGTCCCGGCAGTGCACCTTCTCCGAACTGCGGAGCGGGGGAGCGCATGCCGAACAGAACGTTCTGCGCCAAGGGGATCGGATCGATCTAGCTGTCCAAACCGGGCCGTTGCCGGAGAATGCCCGGTTTGTCCCGACTGGACCGTTGGCCGCCTTCGCACCCGGATTTCCCACTGTCCTCAGTGGTCTGGTTTTGGTGCTGTATCTGCTCATCGGCGCCAGTTTGCTGCGCCGCCGCACCGGCCCGCCCGCTCCCGGTGTGCCGCCTGCGTACATCGCGTATGTCGCGCGCGGCGAACTTGACCTCACCGGCACCGTTCTCGATCTTGTTGCCCGCGGTCACCTGCACATCGACGACGGTCAGGTCGCCCACGGCGAAGCCGATCCGCTCACGCCGTTCGAGCAAGCCGTCAAAGCCGCTTTCCCACCGGGGCCGCTCGCTGCCGCGCGGCCGGATCAGGCTGAGCTGCAAGCCCTTCTCGACGCCGAAGCGCATCACCAGGGCTGGCTGTCCGCGAGACAACCTCGCGTCCGCCTCGCTGGATTGATCCTGGCTGTCGCGGGAATTTTGACCACGGTCGTATTGGCCGCCACGGTCGGCGAAGCATTGATCGGCGTCGCGCTCCTGATCGCCGGGCTCGCCACTTTCGCCGCCGCTCCGCTGGTTCCGTCCCAAACCCGCCGCGGCCGAGCGTTGGGCACTCCAGCGGCACGCGTCGAATCCCCGCTGGCGACCGAACTCGACGCGATCCAAGCGATGGCCGAACGTCGCGCGGCGGTGTCCGCGCAATGAAACTCGCCGTCCTGCTGGTGATCCCATTCCTCTGCGCAAGTCCTGCTGCGGCACAAGACCAACCGTCGCTGCCAGGACTGCCGCAGAGTGTCGAAGTAGCGCTGAAGGTCCAGCGCGACGGCAGCCTGTCCGTCACCGAAGCAGTCTCAGTACCGCGCGATACCTCGATGACCCGCACGATCCCGTTGCGCGCCAACGCCCGCGTGCTCGGCATCCGCGACATCAGCATCGAAGGCGCGGGCAACGCCGATTCAGGCAACGACCAGGTGACCTTCTACCTGCGCGGCGGAACGTCTGTCCTTCGGTACACAGTGGACGGTGCGGTCGGCACCAGTCTCGGCGTCGAGCACGTCACGTGGGACGTCGCTGGCGGCTGGGACACCCGCCTCGAACTGGTCCGCGCGACCTTCGCCGCCCCCGCTATTCCCGACGCGCTCAATTGCCTCGCCGGTCCGCCCGACTCGACATCCCGCTGCGGTGCCGCGCAAATCGACCACTCCGGCCTGACCCGCGTTTCGGTACCGAACCTTCAGCCCGGCTCGCGCGTACAGCTGACGGCCGAACTCCCTGGTGGCACAGTCGCCGCGACAGAGAAGCTCATCCCCACCGGCCCCTTCGCCGCGACCGCACCAGTGTGGTGGGCATGGCTGGCCTTCGCCGTGCTGTCAATCGCCGGTGCCATCACGGTGTTCGTACGTCGCCGACGCGACCAAAAGCCAGGCCGCGCCACCCCCGTGCAGCTACTCGACAACGGTCGCTTCTCTTCGCCGGACGGCGTGCTCCCTGGACACGTAGGACTGCTTCTTACCGGACGCGTCAGTTCGGTCGACCTAGCCGCGACAGTGCTCGACTTATGCGTCCGTAACTATCTATGGGTCACCGAAGACGGCCCACACAGCTGGGTCCTCGTACGTCGCAACCCGCCCGACGAACACCTGACCGCCTTCGAGCTCGCGGTGTACGCAGCCGCTGCACCGGGCGAAGCCGCGACGCTCGCCGAAGTCCGCGAAGCAGGCGTACGCGAGCTAGTCGCCGACACGGTCCGTCGCGGCTGGCGCTACCCGAAGCGACTGTCGAAGATCGGCCCACGGCTATGTGGGTACGGCGTCTTCCTCACCATCCTGCTGGCCCTCACCGTCGGTTACGCACAACTCGGGTTGGTGCTTCTCGCCACCGGCATCGCTGTGACGACAGCCGCCCGTCTGCTGCCGGAGCGCACGAAGGCTGGCCTAGACCTCCGAGACCGCCTTCTCGGTCTCAACGCACAGCTGCGCACGATGGACACGATGGAAGCGCCAGACGACGAACTGCTCGTCTCTCGCACGCTCCCGTACGCGTACGCGCTGGGCGAAGCAGACGCTTGGCTAGTTAACGCTTGTTCGCTGTCGGCGTACTGGTACGGCGCCTCGGGCGAGGACGCTGTGCCGTTGGTGCGGACCAGGGGATTCGTGGCCGCACTGACCGTCGCGTTCGAGGGCGCGAGGCACCTCCGACCGGACGAGCCCAAGACGCCCGCGCCTGCGTAGGGTGGAGGCATGGCCGATCCCGAGCTCTTCCGTTTCACGATCGACAACGGTCTGCGCGTGGTGCTCGCTCCTGACCCGACCGCGCCGGTGGTCGGGGTCAGCGTGCACTACGACGTGGGCTTCCGTTCCGAGCCGGAGGGGTTGACCGGTTTCGCGCACCTCTTCGAGCACCTGATGTTCCAGGGCAGCGAAAGCCTGGAGAAACTCGCGCACTTCCGGCACGTGCAGTCCAGCGGCGGCACCTTCAACGGTTCCACGCACCCGGACTACACCGACTACTACGAGGTGCTGCCCGCGGCCGCGCTGGAACGCGCGCTGTTCCTCGAGGCCGACCGGATGCGCGCGCCGAAGCTGACCGCGGAGAACCTGGCGAACCAGATCGAGGTCGTCAAGGAGGAAATCCGGCTGAACGTGCGCAACCGGCCGTACGGCGGATTCCCGTGGATCCTGCTGCCGCCGGTGCTGTACTCCACCTTCGCCAACGCGCACGACGGCTACGGCGCCTTCGAAGACCTCGAGGGCGCGACGCTGGACGACTGCGCCGCCTTCTTCGACACCTTCTACTCCCCGGCCAACGCGGTGCTGACCGTCGCAGGCGACTTCGAGGTGGAGAACGCGAAGGCGCTCGTCCAGAAGCACTTCGGCGACGTCCCGCACCGGCCCGCTCCGGTCCGTCCGTCCTTCGCCGAACCGCTGCCCACCACGCAGCTGCTCGGCGAGCACACCGACGCGCACGCGCCGCTGCCCGCGCTGGCGGTGGGCTACCGGATGCCGGACCCGATCAACGACCTCGACGGCTACCTCGCGTACCTGGTGCTGGCCGGCGTCCTCACCGACGGTGACGGTTCGCGGCTGCAGCAGCGGCTGGTGCACGTCGAGCCGCTGGTGGTCGACATCGGCGCGGGGGCCGGGCTCTTCGGCCCGTTCGAGGCGCGCGATCCGGACACCTTCACCATCACCGCGATCCACCCGCCGGAGGTGCCGCGCGAGCGCGTGCTCGCCGCGCTGGACGAGGAGCTGGAGAAGCTCGCGTCCACTCCGCCGGACGAGCAGGAACTGAAGAAGGTCACCGCGCGCTGGGCGGCGAGCCTGCACGCGGAGCACGACCGGCTCGTGTCGCGCACGCTGGCGCTCGGCGCGTTCGAACTTCTTTACGGCGACGCGTCGCTGGTCTACCAGCTCGCCGACCGCCTGTCCGCGGTCTCCGGCGAAGCTGTGTCGGCGGCGGCGAAGGCGCTGCGCCCGGACGCGCGCGCCGTGCTCGTCGTGAAGCCCGCAAGCACCGAAGGGACGGAACAGTGACCTCGGCTGAACAGGTCAAAGCCGCACACCGCAGCGCCGAGGAGATCGGCCGCACCGCCGCCGGACCGCGCCCGCTGCCCGAACTGGGCCACCAGCGCGCCGCCGCTGATCTGTCCCATGTGGACACGACGCTCTCCAACGGGCTGCGCGTGCTCGCGGTGCGCAAGGCGAGCGTCCCGATGGTCGAACTGCGGCTGTGGATCCCGTTCGCGGGAGAAGACCGGATGCACGCGGCCACCGCGGAGGTGCTCGCGGAAACCGTGCTCACCGGCACGGCGCGGCGCGACCGGGTGGAAATCGACGCCGAGGTCGCGCTGATCGGCGGCGACCTCAACGCGGGCGTGGACCCGGAGCGGCTGTACTTCGGCGGCACCGCGCTGTCCGACGGCCTGCCGACGCTGCTGGACGTGCTCGGCGACGTGCTCACCGGTGCCACGTACGGCGACACTGAGGTCGCGCGCGAGCGGGAGCGGCTGATCGAGCGCATCGCGGTGTCGCGGACCCAGCCGCGCACTATTGCGCGCGAAGCACTGCAGAAGCACCGGTACGGCGACCACCCGGTGACCCGCGAGGTCCCGCAGGCCGAGGATGTCGCCGAGGTGACCGCCGAGCAGGTGCGCGCGCTGCACAACGCTTCGGTGCTGCCGCGCGGTGCCGTGCTGGTGTTGGTGGGAGACCTTGACCCGCAAGAGATTCCGGCCGAACTGGAGCGCGCGCTCGGCGGCTGGAAGTCGGACCGTTCGGCTGTGGTGCTGCCGCCGCTGCCCACGCTGACCGGCGGCAACGTCCTGCTGGTTCCGCGCGCCGGCGCCGTGCAGTCGCAGATCCGGCTGTCCGCCCAGACGGTTCCGCGCACCGATCCGCGCTATCCGGCGCTGCAGCTGGCGAACCTGGCGTTCGGCGGGTACTTCTCCTCGCGGCTGGTCGAGAACATCCGCGAGGACAAGGGATACACCTACGGCGCGCACTCGGGCTTCGAATTCACCGGCGACAGCGCGGTGGTCAATGTGGACGCGGACACGGCCAACGAGGTCACCGCGGCGGCGTATCTGGAAACCCGGTACGAGCTGTTCCGGCTCGGCACCGTGCCGCCGACTGCCGAAGAGGTCGAATCGGTGCGGCAGTACGCGATGGGCTCGCTGGTCACCGGCACGTCGTCGCAAGGCGGGCTGGCCGGACAGCTGATGGCGCTGGCGTCGAACGGCCTCGGCATCGAGTGGCTGCAGAGCCACCCGGAGCGGCTCGCGGCGGTCACCGAGGAGCAGGTCGCCGAAGCGGCGGCGGAGTTCTTCGCGCCGGGCGGGTTCACCGGCGTCGTGGTCGGCGACGCGGACCTGCTCGCGCCGAAGCTGGCCGCGCTCGGAGTTTCCACCAGCGAGAAGGACTGATGAGCGTTCCGTTCGAACTAGGGGCCCTGCCGACACTGTCGCGTTCCACAGTGGACCGTCAGGAAACCTTGCGCACCAACCCGGAGCGGCTCGCCGCGAAATGGTCGGAAGCCCGCGTGGTGCTGCTCGACGACACCGGCCGCACGCCGGTCGTCGAGGGCGGCTCCGCGCTGGCCACCCGCAAGGCGATGGACTTCGGCACCGAACCGCCCGCCGACGCGGTGTTCCTCGGCGAATGGGAAGACGTCGACTATTGGTCGCTGCCCGGCAGTATCGAGGGCGACGTCGACACCGTGCGGCTGGCGGGCAGCTGGGGCGTGATCGAAGAAGTGCCGCGCGCCAACGGCGAGCTGTGGGTCGAGCTGCGCGGATACGGCGAACAGCTGGACGACACGTCGGCCGGCCTGTTCACCACCGCGCAAGCCTTGCGGCACTGGCGGCGGCAGTCGCGCTTCTGCACCCGCGACGGCTCGCCGACGCAGCTGATCCAGTTCGGCTGGGCCAGCCGCTGCGAAGCCAAGGGCCACGAGGAATACCCGCGCACCGACCCGGCGGTGATCTGCCTGGTGCACGACCTCGACGGGGTCAACGGTTCGCACGTGCTGCTCGCCCGGCAGCCGATCTGGCCGCCGGACCGGTACTCGGTGCTCGCCGGATTCGTGGAGGCGGGGGAGTCCCTGGAGGGCTGCGTCGTCCGCGAAATCCGCGAGGAGGCCGGAATCGAGGTGGGGGACGTGCGGTATCTCGGCAGCCAGCCGTGGCCGTTCCCGCGCTCGATCATGCTGGGCTTCACCGCGCGCGCGGACCGCAATGCGCCGCTGGTCCCGGCCGAGGGCGAGATCGAGGAAGCGCTGTGGGTGTCCCGGGAGGAGGTCCGGACCGCGTTCCGGAACGCCGGGACCGGGGTGCCGACGCCGATCGCCGGTGGCGCGTCGAATCTGTTGCTGCCGGGGAATTCGTCGATCGCCCGGGTGATGCTGAAGGCGTGGGCGGACGCCGAAGAATAACGGACGGGTGCGAGCCTGCACCTGATCCCGGATCGGTCCGTGAAGGGCCCCTTGAGGGAATCTGATTCCTCAAGGGGCCCTTCACGGCTTTCTGGGGTCGGCAAAGTTCGTGAGGGGACCCCTGAGGGAATCAGATTCCGTGAGGGTTCCCCTCACGGACCGTGAAGCCGCGTTCTGGCTTGGGCGGGTGCGTTCGGCTTGGGCAGGTGTGCCGCAAACCCGCCCGGCGCCGCGTTGGTTTCCTGGCAGCTCAAGGGTGCCTCCCGGGCCGCGCGGTTTTCAGCGCGTAACTGGCTTCCGCCGCGCCTCCCATCGTGATCCCGGAATTCCCGGACCACCCCGACCGCTGGTCTGCCGCCCTGCACGGTCCGCGCTCGCCCGGTCACCCTGTGCCGGTCGCGGACATCCCGCGGTATCAAGCCGTTACCCCGCCGTTTCCCCAGCCCATTGACGGCGTGTGTCCGCGCTCACTACAGTCCCGGAAAACCGTCTGTAAAGTTTCCTAATAAAGGAGCAGCCAGGTGCGAGCCGGCAGTCCGCGAACGTTGCGCGAGATGAACGACCGCGCGGCGATCGAGGCGTTGCTGCGGAACGGGCCGCTCACGCGGGCCGAGCTGGAGGCCGCCATCGGGCTGTCCAAACCGGCCACCGCGCAGTTGCTCACCCGGCTTGAGCAGGACAATCTCGTCGGCAAAGCCGGAGAACGCGCCGGTGGCGGACGCGGGCCGCGCGCTCAGCTGTGGGCGGTCAACGGCGGTCTCGCGCACGTCGCCGCCGTCGATCTCACCCCACAGGTCGCGGACTTCGTGGTCGCCGACGTCGCCGGGGCCGTGCTCGCCGAGTACCGCGTGCAGCTTCCGGTGGCCGAGGGCGCGGACGTCGTCGGTTCGTTCGGGCAGGCGCTGCGCCGGGTCACCAAGGCCGCGGGCATGCAGCTCGACGATCTGGCCAATGTGGTCATCGGCGCGCAGGGCGCGTTCGATCCGCGCACCGGATTGCTGTCCTCTGCCCCGCACATCCCGGGCTGGCTCGGGTTCGACGTGCCGGCGCGGCTGAGCGACGAACTCGGCGTCACGGTCAAGATCGAGAACGACGTAAACCTTGTCGCGGTTGAGGAAATGACCGTCGGTAACGCGCAGGACGTCGACGACTTCGTGCTGGTCTGGCTGTCCGAGGGCGTCGGCGGCGCGGTCGTCATCGGACGGCGGCTGCTGCGCGGCGCGACCGGTGGCGGCGGCGAGATCGACTGGATGCGCGTTCCCGATCCGGCCACTGTGGACACTGGCGACAGCTGGCCGTCCGCCGGTGCGCGGTACGGAAATCTCGTCGATTCGTCCGCGATCATCCGGCTCGCCAAGGCGCACGGCATCTCCGCGGACAGCGGATGGGACGCCGTCGCTCAGGCACGCCACACGGCACACCAAGGGTTTCTGGACGATCTCGCGCGCCGCGTCGCCAGCGGAGTCGCCAGCCTCGTCGCGGTCGCCGACCCGCAGCTCATCCTGCTGTGCGGCGAGACCAGCCGCGCCGGCGGCGACGAGTTCGCCGGGATCGTCGCGGAAAAACTGCACGAACTGGTCCTGCCGCGCACGCCGGTCGGCGTCGCTTCGGTGCAGGGCAACGCGGTGCGAGCCGGTGCGCTGCAATCCGCGCTCGCAACCGCCCGTGAAGACGTCTTCGGCGTCGTCACCCCCACGCTCCTCGGGCCGCGTCGGTCCGCGGGAGAGCAAGCCCCGTCCCCGACCGAGTAGACCCACCCGAAGGACAGGAGGGTTCATGTCCGCTCCCACCCGCATCCGGAGAATCGCGCGCAAGCGCGGATCTCTGCTGCTCAGCGCCGTCGCGGCGAGCACGCTGCTGGCCACCGCCGCGTGCGGTGCCGCCGCGCCCGCAGGAGGCGGCGACGCCGCGGCGCCGCCGAACAAGGACGACAAGCTCACCATCACCGTCTACAGCAAGTTCACCGACCGCGAGTACGGCGTGGTCACGAAGGCGCTGGACAAGCTCAAGGCGAAGTTCCCCAACATCACCATCAAGCACGAGGGGAACCAGGACGACGACAAGCTCACCCAGTCGATCCGCGGCGGCAACCCGCCGGACGTGGCGATCTCGTTCTACACCGACAACCTCGGCGCGTGGTGCTCGACCGGCAGCTTCCAGGACCTGAAGCCCTACATCGAGCGCGACAAGGTCGACCTCGAGCAGATCCCGCAGGCGGTCCGCGATTACACGTCGTACCAGGGCAAGCGGTGCGCGATGCCGATGCTCGCCGACGTGTACGGGTTCTTCTACAACAAGACGCAGTTCGCGGCCAAGGGCATCGCCGGTCCGCCGAAGAACACGACGGAACTGTTCGAGGACGTCAAGAAGCTCACCGAGTTCAACCCGGACGGTTCGATCAAGACCGCGGGCTTCCTGCCGTCGATGCCGTTCTACGCCAACCAGGCGCAGTACTGGGCACCGAACTTCGGGGCCAAGTTCATGGGCCCGGACGGCAAATCGTCGCTCGCTTCCAGCCCCGGCTGGAAGGAGATGTTCGAATTCCAGAAGAAGCTCATCGACTTCTACGGCGGGCACGAGAAGGTCGAGAAGTTCAAGGCCGGCCTCGGTGACGAATACTCGAAGGACAACGGCTTCCAGGCCGGCAAGCTGTCGATGATCTACGACGGCGAGTTCCGTACCGCGTTCATCAAGGACCAGGTGCCCTCGCTCGACTACGGCACCGCACCGGCGCCCGTGCTCGACAGCCTGGCCAGCCAGTACGGCGGCGGTTTCGGCACCGGCACGATCATCGCGATCCCGAAGGGCGCGAAGAACCCCGGTGCGGCGTGGGAGCTGATCAAGCAGGCCTCGCTCGACACCGACACCCTCGTCGAGATGGCCAACGGCCTGAACAACGTGCCCAGCACCAAGGATTCGCTGAACTCGCCGAATCTGAAGATGCCGCCGCAGTTCAAGACCTTCACCGACATCTACAACAGCGGCAAGCTGGTCGCCAACCCGACCACGCCGATCGGCGACGCGTTCCTCAAGGCGGTCAACGACTTCGCCGAGAAGTGGCAGGCCGGGTCGGTTCCTGATCTGGACGCGGGCCTCAAGAAGGTCGACGCGCAGATCAACGACGAACTGGCGCAGAAGGGCGCCGGCGGATGACCACGCTGACCGCGGCGGAATCCGGAACCTCCTCCGCGCCGAACCAGGCGCGGAGGGGGTCTCCCCGGGCCAAGCGCCGGCGCACGGTGTTCTGGTTCATGGCACCGGCGACGCTCGGGTTCCTCATCTTCTTCGCCTACCCGCTCGGCGCGACCCTGTTCTACTCGTTCACCCGCTACGACCTGATCAACCCTCCACAGTGGATCGGGTTCGACAACTACGTGCGCATGTTCACCAGCGAACCGCTGGTGAAAACCGCCGCGTACAACACGTTGTGGCTGGTGATCATCCTGACCGTCTGCCGGGTGCTGTTCTCGCTCGGCGTGGCGTCGGTGATCTCGCGGCTGAAGTCGGGCGTCGGCCTCGTCCGCACGCTCTGCTATCTGCCCGCGCTCGCCCCGCCGGCGGCCGCGACGCTCGCGTTCGTCTTCGTGTTCAACCCGGAATTCGGTCCGGTGAACCGCTTCCTGCGGCTGGTGGGCATCGACGGCGGATTGTGGTTCAACAGCCCGGAAATGTCGAAGCCCGCGCTGACCCTGCTCGCGCTGTGGGGCTCGGGCGAGCTGATGATCATCATCCTGGCGGCGTTGCTGGACGTTCCGCAGGAGCAGTACGAGGCCGCGGAACTCGACGGGGCCGGCCCGGTGCGCCGGTTCTGGCACGTGACGCTGCCGTCGATCTCGCCGGTGCTGTTGTTCGGCGTGGTCAACTCGATGATCTACGCGCTGCAGTTCTTCACTCAAGCGATCGTCGCGGCGTCCGCTTCCGCGGGCACGGCAGACGTCGCCGGGAACTCGAAACTGATCGGTGCGCCGGAGAACTCGACGCTGACGTACCCGATCTGGTTGTACGTACAGGGTTTCCGGTACTTCAACATGGGTTACGCGGCGGCGATGGCCGTGCTGCTGTTCCTGGTCTCGGCTGGCTTCACTTGGCTTTTGGTTCGGCAGATGCGTAAGACGCAACATCAGGAGGACGGAGCATGACGACGCTTTCGGCACCGCCGCGTCCGGCTCCTCCGGTGCATCCGCGGGAGAAGTTCAAGCGGCGCTGGGACAAAAAACTGTCCTTTGTGGCCACCCACGCGGTCGGCATCGCGCTCGGCATGATCTTCATGCTGCCGTTGCTGTTCGTCTTCCTCACCTCGGTGATGAAGAGCGACCAGGCGATGACGTCGAGCCTGTGGCCGACCGAATGGCATTTCGAGAACTTCGTAGAGGTGTTCCGGAAGGCCCCGTTGCTGGAGTACTTCGGCAACAGCTTCCTGTACTCGGCGCTGGCGACGATCGGGGCGCTGCTCTCGGCGATCCCGGCGGCGTACGGGCTGGCGAAACTGCGGTGGCGCGGGCAAAACCTGTGCTTCATGCTCGTCGTCGTCGCGATGATGCTGCCGCCGCAGGTCACCGTCGTTCCGTTGTACGACCTGTGGGTGCGGCTCGGGTTCACCGGCACGCTGGTGCCGCTCATCGTGCCGTACTTCTTCTTCGATGCCTTCTCGATCTTCCTGCTGCGCCAGTTCTTCCTCACCATTCCGAAGGACTACCTCGAAGCGGCGAAGATCGACGGCTGCAACGAGTTCCGGGTGCTCACGCGGGTGCTGATCCCGATGGCGAAGCCGGGGATCGCGGCCACCGCGATGTTCTGCTTCCTGTTCACCTGGAACGACTATTTCGGCCCGCTGCTCTACACGGGCGAGAACAAAGACAACTGGCCGCTTTCACTGGCGATCGCGTCCTTCCGAGGCATGCACCACGTCGAATGGAACCTCACGATGGCCGCCACCGCACTGATCATGCTGCCGGTGATCGTGCTGTTCGTGTTCGCGCAGAAGTCGTTCGTCAAGGGCATCACGTTCACGGGAGTCAAGGGATGAAACTGGCAGTGGTCGGCGGTGGGTCCACCTACACGCCGGAGCTGATCGACGGCATCGCCGGGCGGCGAGCCTCGCTCGACGTCGACGAGATCGTGCTGATCGACCCGGACGCCTACCGGGTCGAGGCGGTCGGCGATTTCAGCCAGCGGCTGCTGAACCACGCGGGACACTCGGCCCGCGTGCGCACCACCGCGAATCTGGAGGAGGGCGTCGACGGTGCGTCGGCGGTCCTCATTCAGCTGCGCGTCGGCGGACAGAAGGCACGGGCGTCGGACGAGACGTTCCCGCACCTGTGCGGTTGTGTCGGCCAGGAAACGACCGGTGCGGGCGGCCTGGCGAAGGCGCTGCGCACGGTGCCGGTGGTGCTCGACATCGCCGAGCGCGTGCGCAAGGTCGCCGGTGACGACACCTGGATCGTCAACTTCACCAACCCGGTCGGCATCGTCACCCGCGCGCTGCTGCAGGAGGGCCACCGGGCGGTCGGCCTGTGCAATGTCGCGATCAACCTGCAGCGCAAATTCGCGAAGCTGCTCGGCGCTTCGACCGGCGACGTCAAGCTGATCCACACTGGACTGAATCACCTGAGCTGGGAACGCGGCGTCCTGGTCGACGGCGTCGACCGGCTGCCGGAACTCCTTGCCCAGCACGCGGAATACCTCGGCGAAGAGGTCAGCGTGCCGGTCGAGTGGATGCAGCGGATGCAGGCCGTGCCGTCGTACTACCTCAAGTACTACTACTCGCACGACGCGCAGGTCGCGAAGCAGCAGACCGAGCGTCCGCGCGCCGAGGTGGTCAGCGACGTCGAGGAAGAACTGCTGAAGATCTACCTCGACCCGGAGCAGGTCACGAAGCCGGAGTCGCTGGAGAAGCGCGGCGGCGCGTACTACTCGGAGGCGGCGGTACAGCTCGTGCACGCGCTCACCTCCGGCGGCGGCGCCGAGGAACACGTGGTGAACGTCCGCAACAACGGCACGTTCGATTTCCTGCCGGACGACGCGGTGATCGAGGTTTCGTCCACTGTGGATTCCGCGGGAGCGACCCCGATCCCGCAGACTCCGGTCGACCCGCGGTTCGCCGGACTGATCGCCGGTGTCACGGCGTACGAGTACCTGGCCTTGGACGCCGCGATCAAGGGCGGCCGGGACCGGGTCGCGGACGCGCTGCTCGCGCACCCGCTGGTCGGCCAGTACACCAAGGCGGATCAGCTCGCGGACGAACTCGTCGCACGCAACCGGGATTTCCTGCCCTGGGCGCGGGCATGAGCGACACCGTCGTCGCGATCGACGGGGGGAACAGCAAGACCGAGGTGCTGGTGGTTTCGCGGGACGGTGTCGTGCTCGGCACCTCCCGCGGCCCTGGCGTTTCTCCCCAACGTGTCGGCGTCGACGGATGCGTTGCCGCACTTGAGGAATTCGTCCAGGAAGCCCTCCGCGCCGGTGGCTTGCCCGCTGAACCGCCGTTCGCCGTGCACACCTCGGCGTACCTGGCGGGACTCGACTTTCCCCTGGAAGAAGAGGCGCTGCACAAGGCTTTGTCCGCGCGCGGGTGGAGTTCCACTTTGGACGTCGGAAACGACGTGCTCGCGCTGCTGAGGGCCGGAAGTTCCGACGGCACCGGGGTAGCGGTGGTGTGCGGCGCGGGGATCAACGGCGCTGGCTTCGCCCCGGACGGTCGTTCGTACCGATTTCCCGCGCTGGGCAAGCTGTCCGGCGACTGGGGCGGTGGCTACCGGCTCGGCGAGGAAGCCCTGTGGTGGGCCGTCCGCGCGGAAGACGGTCGCGGTCCGCGGACGGCATTGGAATCAGCGGTGGCGGAGTACTACGGTGCCACGGCACTGCTGGATGTGGTGCAGGGCCTGCATTTCAAGGAGATCGACGCCGCCTCGATCCACGGTCTTTGCCCGCTGTTGTTCGAGGTGGCCGCGTCCGGTGACGAGGTCGCGCAGGACGTGGTGACCCGGTTCGCCGAGGAAGTGAGCCTGCTGGTGGCGGCGATCATGCGCCGCCTGGACCTCACGGAGTCCGCTCCCGAGGTCATCCTCGGCGGCGGCGTGCTGACCGGCGTCGGCGAGCCGGTGATCGCGGACATCGAACGGCGCTGCCTGAAGGTGGCACCGCGTGCGCAAGTGCGCGTGGTGGAGGTGAATCCGGTGGTCGGAGCCGCACTGTTCGGTTTGGACAAAATCGGGGCCTCAGACTCCGCGAAAGCCGCGTTGAAGGCCGCGACGCAACGCGCGTGATTGCGGGGTGGCTGCCCAAACGAGCAGCCACCCCGCCTCGCGTCAGGCCGCGATTCCCTTGCCGGTCTCCAGGACCGACTTCAGGTCGGACAGGATCCATGCCCAGCCGCCGCCCGCGTTCTCGCCCGGACCGGCGTTGACGTCCTCGTGCTGGCCGGAAACGAGCGCCGCGTGGTTCGGCGCGCCGGTGACGTCGTGGGTGACGGTCAGCCGGGTGCCGGCGGTCTGCGTTTGCTCGATGTCGTAGGTGACTGTGGTGTACGGCTCGGCGAGGAGACTCGGGTCCATCTGCAGTTTCCACGTGACGACCAGCTTGCGCGGCGGATCGACCTCGAGCACTTCGCCGTCGAGGAGATCGCTGGTGAACCCTGAGTCGATGAACTCCTGAGTCGGCTTGGTCCGGTGCTTGCCGCCGCGTTTGAGGTCGTATTCGGCCAGCCCGGTGTAGCCGTACTTCTGCGTCCACTCCGGCTTGGTGATGGCGTCCCACACCGCCTGCGGGGTGGCCTTGATGTAGACGCGGTTGACCTGAACGGTCGTGGTGTCGCTCATTTTCCGGGCTCCTTATAAGTTTCTTCGGCTTCCAGCTGGGCCTTGAGGTCCAGCAGGGCCGAGGTGTGGTGTGCGGTGTACTTGTCGATCCAGCGGTCGTGGATCTGCCGGATCGGGATCGGGTTCAGGAAATGCCGCTTCTCCCGCCCCTCCTTGCGCGAGGTGACCAGCTCGGCCTCCTCCAGCAGCTTGAGGTGTTTCATCACCCCGAACCGGGACATGTCCACTTCGGACTCCAGCTCGGTGAGCGTGCGGCCGTCACGCGCGTAGAGCAGGTCGAGCAGGAACCGGCGGGTCGGATCCGCCAGAGCCTTGAAAACCAGGTCCTCGTCGGGCACGCACCGAGAATAGGTGACCAAAAGGTCACATGTCAACCACGAGAACGGCCGCTGGGCTCCACTCGAGGGGGAAGCCCAGCGGCCGGAGGCAGGGCGCTAAAGGGGCGCTAAAGCAGTGCGCCCAACGGCAGGATCAGTGCGATCGCCACCACCGAGATCACCGTTTCCATCACCGACCAGCTCTTCAGCGTCTGCCCGACCGACATCCCGAAGTACTCCTTGACCAGCCAGAACCCGGCGTCGTTCAGGTGCGAGAAGAAGAGCGACCCGGCGCCGATGGCCAGCACCAGCAGCGCGTTGTGCGTCGGGTCCAGTGTCGCGGCCAGCGGGGCCACGATGCCCGCGGCGGAGACCGTCGCGACCGTCGCCGAACCCGTCGCCAGGCGGATCGCCACCGCGACCAGCCAGCCGAGCAGCAGCGGGGACAGGTGCGCGCCCTTGGAGAGGCTGGTGATCACGTCGCCGACGCCGGCGTCCACGAGGGTCTGCTTGAACCCGCCGCCCGCGGCCACGATCAGCATGATCCCGGCGATCGGGCCGAGGGAATCACTGACGATCGACGACAGCCGTTCCCGGTTCAGCCGCGCCGGGCGGCCCAGCACGACCATGCCGACGAGGACCGCCAGCAGCAGCGCGACGAGCGGGTCGCCGATGAAGTCGAAGACTCGCCGGACCGGGTTTCCCTTGTCCGCCAAGATGTCCGTGAGCGCTTTGGCCAGCATCAGGACGACCGGCAGCAGCACCGTGCACAGAGTCGCGAAGAAGCTCGGGCGGTGTTTTTCGTCGGTGCCTTCGGATTCCGGGACCAGCCGTGCGGGCGGTTCGGCGTTGGGCACCATCTTCGCGGCGAGGCGGCCGAAGAGCGGACCGGCGATGATCACCGTCGGAATCCCGACCAGCAGGCCCAGGCCCAAGGTGAGGCCGACGTTGGCGTTCAGCGAACCGGCGGCGGCCAGCGGGCCGGGGTGCGGCGGGATCAGGCCGTGCAGCACCGACAGCCCGGCCAGCGCCGGGATTCCCAGCAGCAGCACCGGTTTCCCGCTGCGCTTGGCGACCAGCAGCACCACCGGGATCAGCATCACGAGACCGATCTCGAAGAACATCGGCAGCCCGATCAGCGCGGCCACCAGCGCCATCGCCCACGGCAGCCCGCCGCCGCGGACCCGGCCGAGCACGGTGTCCACGATCCGGTCCGCGCCGCCGGAATCGGCGAGCAGCTTGCCCAGCATCGCCCCGAACGCGATCAGCACGCCGACAGACGCGACGGTGCTGCCGACGCCGTTGGTGAAGCTCTTCAGCAGTTTGTCCACCGGCATCCCGGCGACCAGGCCGAGCACGCCGGAGCCCAGCGTGAGCGCGAGCAGCGGATGCAGTTTCACCTTGCTGATCAGCACCACGATCACGGCGATGGCGAGCACCGTGGCGAGGATCAGGCGGGTGTCGTGGCCGGTCCAGCCGGCGGCGAGGGTCGTCATGCGAGCTCCCGGAACGCGGTGAGAGCCGACTTGACGAGGTCGGCGGGAGGACGGCTGATGTCAAAGGTTTCGCCCGGCTCGTCCGGCTCGAGCGGTTCGAGGTCGGCGAGCTGGGAATCGAGCAGCGAGACCGGCATGAAGTGGCCGGTGCGGGTCTTCATCCGCTCGGCGAGCACGTCGCGCGTGCCGTTCAGGTGCAGGAACCACACGTCCCAGCCGCCGCGCAGCACGTCGCGGTAACGCCGCTTCAGTGCGGACGAGCTGACCACGCCGCCGCTGTCCTGGTGCTCGGCGATCCACAGCGCGATCGCGGCCAGCCACGGCTCCCGGTCTTCGTCGGTGAGCGGGTGGCCCGCGGTCATTTTCTCGATGTTGGCCTGCGGGTGGAAGGTGTCCGCCTCGGCGTATTCGACCCCGAGCTCCTCCGCGACCGCCTTGCCGACCGTCGTCTTGCCCGAGCCCGATACGCCCATCACCACGATGACCGTCATCCGCACCTCCCACGTCTTTGTGCTCTGGAGAGTCAAACTCAAAAGTACTACTTAATCAAGAAGAAGTAGTACTTAATCGAGTCAGAGGGTTAAGTTAAGCCGGTGGGGAATGATCGGCACGAGGAGATGCTCGACGAGCTCGGCGCGGCCATCGCGAGCGGCGAGCTGCCGCCGGGTGCGGTGTTGCGCTCGGAGGAGCTGCAGGAGCGGTACGGGGCTTCGCGGACGGTGGCCCGCGAGGTGGTCCGGGTCCTCGAGACGATGGGGTTGACCAGCAGCCGCCGCCGCGTCGGGGTCACCGTCCGCGAGCCGGCCGAGTGGAACCACTATGACCCGAGGCTGATCCGCTGGCAGCTCGACGGCGCCGACCGGGCGACCGCGCTGCGCACGCTGACCGAACTCCGCTCGGCCGTCGAGCCGTGCGCCGCCCGGTTCGCCGCGATCCGGGCGACCCCGGAGGAGCGCGGGCGGCTCCGCGCGCTGGCGGTGCATCTTCAGCGAACGGCGCGCGCCCGCGATCTCGACACCTTCCTCGGCCACGACGTCGCATTCCACGATCTGCTGCTGTCCGCCTCGCGGAATCCGATGTTCGCGCAGCTGTCCTCAGTGGTCGCCGAAGTGCTCGCCGGCCGTACCGAGCACGGTCTGATGCCGGACGAACCGCAGCCCGAGGCGGTCGCGTTGCACATCGAGGTGGCGGAGGCGATCGACCTGGCCGACCCGGTGCGCGCCGAACGCGCGATGCGCGACATCGTGGAGCAGGCACGCGACGAAATCGCCGCCGCGGTGTCGAGTAATCTCGGCGACTGAATCGTCCACGTTCGGGGGGCTACAGGTGAGCGCGGCGCGCGCGATCGGCTTGATTCTCGGTTTGGCCGCCGACGGAGCACTCGGCGATCCGCGGCGACGGCCGCCCGTCATCGCCTTCCGCCAGGTGGTCGCGGCCGCCGGTTCTCGGCGCGCGGCCGGTTTGGGAATCGCTGGAGCCGCAGTCGCCGCCGGAGTACTGGTCGAGCGCAGCGGCCGACGCAGTCCGGTGCTGCAGGCGACGGCTACGGCGGTCGCGACTTGGGCTGTCGTCGGCGCGGCCGGGCTGGCCGCGCAGGGGACGGAACTGGCTCGCGATCTCGAAGAGAGCCGTCTCGAACCGGCGCGCGACACACTGTCCGAACTGGACCCGCGCGTCACCGACGGGCTGGGCGCGATCGGGCTTTCCCGTGCGTCCGTGGAAACTCTGGCGGAGAACACGTCCGAAGTGGTCGTGACGCCGCTGCTGTGGGGTGCGGTCGCGGGCGTGCCCGGGCTGCTCGCGGCGCGGACGATCGGGTTGCTGCGGCGTCTGCTTCCCGGACACTGGGCTATCGATCGGCTCGATGAACTCGTCCACCTTCTGCCGACCCGAGTGGCGGCCGCGTTGACTGTCCTTGGTGCGCCGGTTGTCGGCGGTTCCGCGGGTGGTGCGTGGCGGGCTTGGCGGCGGGACACGATCGCGCATCCGAGCCCGAATGCCGGCCGGGTCGAGGCGGCTTTCGCTGGGGCGTTGGAGATTCGGGTCGGTGGGCGGACTGAGTATCCGCAGGGCGTGGTGGAGTTGCCGGTGCTCGGGGTAGGCCGGAATCCGGACGCTGGGCACGTGACGCGCGCGGTGGAACTGTCCCGAGTGGTCGGTTGGCTGGCCGCTGGGACGTCGGTGGTCGTGGCAGTGCTGACTGGAGTGCGTCGCCGAAACCCTTGAGCCGTCAGGGTTTCAGGTGTGCCACCGCCGCAGCGTCGTTGAAACCGTCCCGTTCGGACAGTTGAGCACCGATCCGCTGCCGGTCCTCGGACTTCTTGTTCCCGCCGTACTTGAACTTCGCCCGCACGTCCGTGACCGTCAGCTCGATGCCGCGAATTCCGGGCAGCAGCCGCCGATCCGGAGCGTCCACAGCGGACACCGGGGTGCGCTTGCCGTCCGGCTCGAAATGCGCCAGCTGGTGGTTCAGCAGCGCGGCTTTCTCCTCCGGATCGTCGATGAGCCGGACGTCGCAGGCCAGCTGCACGCTCGCGTAGTACGAAGTGGGCACGCCCAGTGCGGGATCGTCGGAAGTGTTCCAGTCCGAGCGGATGTACGTGTAATCCCCGGTCACCGTGAGCAGCGCGCGCGGGTGTTCCTCCAGCAGCGGCCACACCGGGTTCGGCCGGGCGAGGTGCAGCCGGACGGTCGCGTCGCCGTCGAAGACGAAGTGCGTCGGCACCACCACCGGGAGATCACGGCCGCGGCCGCCGGCGACCAGTTCGCCGAAATCGTGTCCGGCGAGCCAGTCCCGCCATTCGTTCTCGTCCGCGGTGTCCCAGGGGTGGATCAGCATGCCGCCAGTATCAACGCCGCGAGTGGCCCGGACAAAGGGCCATTTTTCCGTAGAACGACCAGGCCACTCAGGCGGTCGGGGTGTACTCGTCCTCGTCTTCGGCGAGCATCTCCGCGACGGACTTGCGCCGGCCGCTCTTCGGGCGCTCGGTCGTCAGCGCGC
The DNA here is from genome assembly GCF_055633655.1 of Amycolatopsis sp. NPDC114503. Classification (NCBI taxonomy): domain Bacteria; kingdom Bacillati; phylum Actinomycetota; class Actinomycetes; order Pseudonocardiales; family Pseudonocardiaceae; genus Amycolatopsis; species Amycolatopsis sp. NPDC114503. The sequence goes on from NZ_JBVKDT010000008.1 coordinate 456,620, forward strand.
CGCCCGGACGCAGCTCGCGGACGGTGAAGTACAGCCAGCCCAGCAACGCCATCGTGCCAAAGGCGAGCCACTGCAGCGCGTACGAGAAAAACGGGCCTGATTCGAGCTGGGGCAGCGGAAGCGGGCTGAGCACCCCGGGCTGGTTCTGGTCGAGCTGGAAGTACCCGGGCCGGATGGTGAGGCCAGACGACTTCGCCACCACGCGCGAGTCGACGGTGTAGCTCTGCAGCTTCCCGTTCGTCGAGGCGTCGGCGAACGCTTCGCGGTTCTTCGGGTCCGTCTCGTCGCTTCGCACGCGCGCGACGACCGTCACCTGTCCGCCCGGCGCGGCCGCGTACGGGAGGACGCCGGAGTCGCTGCTGAGCCCGACGTAGCCGCGGTCAATCAGGTACACAGTGCCGTCGGTGGCGCGAAGCGGGGTGAGGACCTCGAACGCGCCTTGGCCCTGCACAGTGCGCAGCCGCGCGACGACTTCCGCCGAAGGCAGGTACGTGCCGGTGATCGACACGAGGTGCCACTCGGTGTTCTTGTCCGGCTTCGTCCCGGGCGGCAGCAGCTGTGCCGCGGGAGCGGGCTTCGCGGTGAACGACGTGGTCAACGCGTTGTTCTGAGTGACCTGTTCGCCGTCGCGGCGGAACTGCCACGGGGCCAGCAACGTGTAACAGCAGATGGCGAAGGTGAACACCACCACTGTCAACGCCAGCCATCCCGGCCGGAGCAGAAACCGCAACCGCACCCCTCTACGGTAGGCCGTCGCGTTCCGTGCGCGCACCCGGACCGGACGTCACGCCTGTTCGCGGACCCAGTCCAGCAGTCCCGGCACGCTTCGCTCGATCATCCCGAGCACGTCCTCGAAGCCGTCGTCGCCGCCGTAATACGGGTCAGGAACCTCGGCGCCTTCCGGAGCGGACGGGTCGAAGGAGCGCAGCAGCCGCACCCGCGAAGGGTCTTCGACGCGCGACTGCAGGAACCCCAGGTGACTCTCGTCGGCGGCGAGCAGCAGGTCGGCTTCGAGGTCTTCGTCGCTGACCTCGGCCGCGATGTGCTCGGTGGGGTAGCCGTGCGCCTTCAACGTGGCGCGCGCCCGCCGGTCAGCTGATTCGCCGACGTGCCACGGGCCGGTGCCCGCGCTGGACACGCGTACGGCGTCAGAGAGGCCCGCGTCGGCGAGCTTCTTGCGGAAGACGAGCTCTGCCATGGGCGAGCGGCAGATGTTCCCGGAGCAGACAAAGACCAGCGTGGGCATGGTTCGCAGTCTCCCAGAGCGATCGTGCGAGGATCCCCAGGTGCCTGCATTAGCCGAGATCATCGCTGTCCTCGAACGCAGTTACCCGCCCCGCCTGGCGGAAAGCTGGGACGCGGTCGGGCTCGTCTGCGGAGACCCGGCCGAGGACGTCCGCCGTGTGCTGTTCTGCGTCGACCCGGTCGAGGAGACGCTCGCCGAGGCCGAGGAGATCGGCGCGCAGCTGATCGTCGCGCACCATCCGCTGCTGCTGCGCGGTGTGCACGGCGTCCCCGCGGACACCGCCAAGGGCTCTCTCGTGCACCGCATGATCCGCGGCGGCATCGCGCTCTACTGCGCGCACACCAATGCCGACTCGGCCGACCCCGGCGTATCCGACGCGCTCGCCGAGGCCATCGGGCTCGAGGTCGACCGGCCGCTCGACCCGCACGAACCGGGCGGGGCTACTGGGATCGGCCGGATCGGGCACCTGCCCGCCGCCGAGCCGTTCGCGCAGTTCGTCCAGCGGGTCGCCAATGCTTTGCCAGCCACCGTGCCGGGCGTTCTTGGCGCAGGAGACCCGGATCGGCCGATCCGCACCGTCGCGGTGTCCGGCGGCGCGGGCGACTCCTATCTCGCGAAGGCGACGGCCGAGGGCGTCGACGCGTACGTGACCGCGGATCTGCGCCACCATCCGGCCGGTGAACACCTCGCATCCGCCGGAACCGTGCCCGCGCTGGTCGGCTTGACGCACTGGGCCAGCGAGTGGCCGTGGTGCGGACAGGCCTCGGCCCTTGTCGGCGCGGCCTTTGCGGGTACCGTCGAAGCTCACGTCTCCACGCGGTGCACCGACCCGTGGACCATCCGCGCTACCGCCCAGTAACTAAATCAGGGAGCACAGTGAAGGCCGACCCCGCCGTCCAGCGTCAGCTGCTCGAACTCGCGAAGGTGGACGCGGAGCTTTCGCGCGTCGCGCACCGCCGCCGCACCTTGCCCGAGCTCGCCGAGATCGAGGCCGGGGAGAAGACCGTCCGGGACAAGCGCGACGCGCTGGTGTCGGTCGAGACCGCGACGTCGGACCTCGACCGGGAGATCGCCCGGCAGGAGAAAGAGGTCGAATCGGTGCGGGCGCGCGAGGACCGCGACCGCAAGCTGCTGGAATCCGGGTCGGTCGGCGCCAAGCAGATGACCGACATCGAGCACGAACTGCAGACGCTCGGCCGCCGCAAGGGCGCGCTCGAGGACGACCTGCTGGAGCTGATGGAGCAGCGCGAGGCACTGGGCCTGGACGCGCAGCGCACCAGCGCCGAGGTCGACAAGGCGACGCAGGCGGTCGAGGCCGCCGTGGGCCGCCGCGACGAGGCGTTCAAGGACCTCGACACCACCGAGGCCCGGCGCAAGGAAGACCGCGCGAAGCTGCTGCCGCGGTTCCCGGAGCCGCTGCTCAAGCTGTACACCCGCGTCTACGACCACAAGGGCATCGGCGCGGCGCTGCTGCGGGCCCGCCGGTGCGGCGCCTGCCAGCTCGAACTCGACCGCAACACCATCTCCGAGATCAAGTCCGCGGCCGAGGACAGCGTCGTGCAGTGCGACAACTGCGGCGCGATCCTGGTCCGCACGCTGGAGTCGGGCCTGTGACCGAACGGGCGATCGTCGAGGCCGACGGCGGATCCCGGGGCAACCCGGGTCCGGCGGGCTACGGCGCGGTCGTGAAAGACGCGGCCACCGGCGAGGTGCTCGCCGAACGCCACGAGTACCTCGGCATCGCCACGAACAACGTCGCGGAGTACTCCGGGCTCGTCGCCGGGCTCGCCGCGGCCGCCGAACTCGGAGTGTCCATTGTGGACGTCCGGATGGATTCGAAGCTCGTGGTGGAGCAGATGTCCGGGCGGTGGAAGATCAAACACGCCGCGCTGCAGCCGCTGGCCGCGCAGGCGCGCGAGATCGCGACGGGCTTCGAGCGGGTCAACTACACCTGGATCCCGCGTGCGGAGAACTCGCACGCCGACCGGCTCGCGAACGTCGCGATGGACAGCGCCGGCTCCGGTGCCACCTCGCCCGCCCCGCTCGCCGAAACGCGGCCGAGGGCCAAGGTTTCCGAGCCGGACCGGGTGTCCCCGGCAGGCTGGACCGGAGCCCGCGGCACGCCCACCAAGCTGCTCCTGCTGCGCCACGGCCAGACCGAGATGTCGGTCGACCGCCGCTACTCCGGGCGTGGCGACGTCCCGCTCACCGAACACGGCCGGGGCCAAGCCGCCGCTGCGGCCAAACGGCTTGCCGCGATGCCGGGGCTGATCGGCGAGGACGGCGAACCGGCTCCGATCATCTCGTCGCCGCTGATCCGCACCAAGCAGACCGCGCAGGCGGTCGCGGACGCGCTCGGCGGCCGGGTCGAAACGCATCCCGGCCTGATCGAGACCGACTTCGGCGAATGGGAGGGCCTCACCTTCGGCGAGGCCGCGCAGCGGGATCCGGAACTGCACCGCTGCTGGCTGAGCGATTCGTCGTGCCCGCCGCCCGGCGGCGAGAGCTTCGACGCGGTCCACGAGCGGGTCGGCAAGGCCCGCCGCGACCTCGTCGAGCAGTACGACGGGCGCACGGTGCTCGTGGTCAGCCACGTGACGCCGATCAAGACCCTGCTGCGGATGGGGCTCGACGCCGGGCCGTCGCTGCTGTTCCGGCTGCACCTCGACTTGGCGTCGCTGTCGATCGTCGAGTTCTATCCCGACGGCAACGCCTCGGTCCGGTTGGTGAACGACATCTCGCATCTGTCCTGAGCAGTGCGGATGTGATGTGGATCACGGTCGGGGATAACGTGTGAAACGCCCCGGATGAGGTATTGGCTAGAGTGCGGTGTCGACCGCGGCGCCGCGGCGCAGGTCCCGGCCGGGACTTCAAGGGGGGCGCAGGCTCGTGCGTTTCTTCGGCAGAATCCGCAAGTGGAAACAGTGACGAGGACATGACGGCTAGCGCACTCACCGCAGTATCCGAGCCCGACCTGCCGGGGGAGGAGACGACCGACCCGCCGGCCCGGTTCAAGCTCAGCTGGCTGGCGTCGACACTGGCGGTGCTGGCCGGCGTGGCCGCGGTCGCCTGGCACGCCACCCGCTACGGCCACTGGATCGTCGACGACGCGGCCATCACGTTCTCCTACTCGCGCAGCGTCGCCGAAGGACTCGGCCCGGTGCTGGCCCCCGGCGCGCCGCCGGTGGAGGGCTTCTCCGACCCGACCTGGATGATCCTGCTCGCGCTGGGCAAGGTCGCCGGCCTGTTCGACAAGGGCCTGCTGTTCGGCATCCCGGACTACGTGCTGTTCCCCAAGCTGCTCGGCCTGTTCTTCGCCGCGGGCATCCTGGTGCTGTGCCACCTGGTGGCCCGGCAGGTGTTCCGCAGGCACGCGTGGGCGATCACGCTGGCCACTGGCCTCGGGCTGGCGGCGATCCCGTCGTTCGTGATCTGGGTGGTCTCCGGTCTCGAGAACTCGCTGTTCGCGTTCTTCACCACCGCGCTCGCCGCGCTGTTGTTCACCGCGCTGCGCAAGGAAAACTCGCTGTCGTTCAAGGTCGCGATCGTCGCGGGCGTGCTCGTCGCGGCCGCCGCGCTGACCCGGCCGGAAGGCCTGATCTACGCCAGCGCGTACCCGATCGTCCTGCTGTTCGGCGTGAAGCGCGAGGGTTTCTGGCCCAGCCTCCGCTCCGCGCTGGTGTCCATCGCGGCCTTCGCCGTGCTGTTCGGCGGCTACGTCGTCTGGCGCTACACGGAATTCCACCGGCTGCTGGCCAACCCGTCGGTCGCCAAGAAGCAGGGCTTGCCCACCTTCGCCTCGATCATCCGGCCGCACCAGCTGGTGGAGTACGCGGGCATCGCGCTGACGCTCGTCCTGCTCGCCGTGGTCGTCTGGGCGCTGGTCAAGGCTCCGTGGCGGCGTCCGCTGATCGGGCTGGTCACGCCGCTCGCACTCGGCGTCATCGCGTACGGCGTGATGGTTCCGGACTGGATGGCGCAGTACCGCTTCGCGACGCCGGTGTGGGTGCTCGGCACGCTGTGCGGAGTCATGGCTTTCGCCGAACTGCTGCGTTCGCTGGCGAAGGTGCAGTGGCGGGCGGTCGCGGCTCTCGTGCTCGTGGCCGCGGCGGTGCCGTCGGCGATCGGCTTCGTGCAGCAGTCCGACGAGTTCATCAAGAGCCCCACCGTGCCGGCGTGCCTGATCGCCGACCGCTTCGGCCGCGGCTTCAACACCTACGCGGACATGCTCGGCCTGCAGCACGCGTCGCTGCTGCTGCCGGACCTCGGCGGCTCGTCGATGACCAGCCGCCTCGAGCTGGTCGACATGGCCGGCCTGGTCAACGCGCCGATCGCGGACCTCACGCACAAGGAAGACATCGTCGGCCTGCGCAACTACGTGTTCGACACGGTGAAGCCGACCTTCATCCACTCGTGGGGCCCGTGGGCGGACGGCAACGAGATCAGCATCGACCCGCGCATCGACCGCGACTACGTCCCGATCCTGGTGTACCCCGGCGAGGGCAAGCGCCAGGGCGACTTCGTCCGCAAGGACGCGATCACCGACCCGGCGAAGCTCGCCGCGGTTCAGCACTACGCGCAGGTCACCATGATGAACGTGGAGGCGCAGCGGTTCGGGGACGGTCTTGATGACTGTGGTCCGACGTTGTCGCGGGGGAGCACGATCGCGCCGCGGGGTTAGAGCGCCAGCCACAGCGCGCACGTCGCCGCTGCTAATGACAGTGGCGTCGTGAGTGCGCCGAGCTTCAAGAATTCCTGCACCGGCGGGTGCTGTCCGTGCCGGACGACGACACGACGCCACAGCAGGGTCGCGAGCGAACCGAGGTACGTCGCGTTCGGGCCGATGTTCACGCCCAGCAGCACGGCGAGCAGCACGCCCTGGTTCGGGTGCGGGCCGAGGACGGACAGCAGGATCAGCGTCGCGGGCAGGTTGTTGACGACGTTCGCCAGCACCGCCGCGACACCCGCGGCGAGCAGAAGTTCGGGCAGCCCGGCCGTCGTCGGCAGGATCGTGCGCAGCAGCCCGCCGAGGACGTGCTCGTCGACCGCTTCGACCACCACCGCGAGGGCGAGCACGAAGAGGACCAGCAGCGGGGACGCTTCGGTGATCACCTGCCACGGCCGGATCTTGCGCTCCGCCAACGCTTTCGACGCCAGGACGAGCGCGGTCAGCGCGGCGATCCAGACGGGTTCGACGTGCACCAGTTGTCCGGTCGCGAAGCCGACCAGCATGATCGCCAGCACGACGAGGGTGAAGACCGGCGCTTCGCGATGTTCCGGCTGACGGGTGCTGGCCGGTTCGCGGAGGTCCTTGCGGAAGAACCAGGCGAACGCGGCGAGTTCGACAGCGAGCGTGACGAGCCACGGCAACGCCATCAGCGCGGTGAAACCGGCAAAGGTGAGGCCGGACGCGCTGAAGGCGAGCAGGTTCGTCAGGTTGGAGACGGGAAAGAGCGTGGACGCCGAGTTGGCCAGGTGCGCGCACGCGTAGACGTGCGGGCGCGCGGTGAGTTTCAGTTCCGCCGCAGTAGCCAGGACGACCGGGGTCAGCAGGACGACGGTGGCGTCGAGGCTGAGCACGGCGGTGACGATCGCGGCCGCGGCGAAGGTGAGCAGCAGGAGCCGAGGCTGCCGTCCGCGGCAGATCTCGGCGAGTTCGGCGCCTAGCCAGGTGAAGACTCCTTCGGCCGCGGCGAGGTGGCTGACCAGCAGGATCGCTGCGAGAAAGCCCATCGTCGGCAGCATCTGGACGACCCGCTCGCCCGCTTCGTGCGGCGAAGTCAGGCCGAGCGCGAGGACGACACCGGCGGCGGGGACCGCGAAGACGGCTTCCGGGAGGCCGCGCGGACGCGCCATGGCGAACCACAGCGTTCCGGCCAGAAGCAGCAGGGAGAGGGCACCGTTCACGCCCGAACGCTAGCCGCCGCGAAAGCTCAGATCCCCGCCGGTTCCGGAATTCCCGCGCCGCGCTCCAGCACTCGCTCCTTCTCGCGGATCACCGGCAGCACCGCCCGGCCGAAGTGCTCGACGTCCTCCAGGTAATGCAAAAACCCGAGCAGCAAGAGGTTCGCACCGCGCTTTTTGTACTCGATCGCCCGGTCCGCGATCTGTTCCGGAGTCCCGATCAACCCGGTCCGGAATCCGTCGTTGTACTGCACCAGGTCCGCGAACTCCGAATCCGCCCACATGCCCTTGGTGTCCGAAGTGGACTTCCCGGCCTGCGCGACCGCCGAGCGGAATCCTTCGACGGCGGGCACGTTCGCCTTCGCCACGATCTCCCGCAAGACCTCGCGCGCCTCGGCTTCGGTTTCGCGGGCGATGACGAAACCGTTGAGGCCGAACCGCACCGCGTGGTCGTTCGCGGCGGCGTACCCGCGCACCTCGTCGACCTGCTCGCTGAAACCGGCGAAATCCTTGCCGTTGCTGAAATACCAGTCCGAAACGCGACCGGCCAGCTTGCGCGCCGCGGTGGAGTTGCCGCCCTGGAAGACCTCCGGATGCGGACGCCGCGGACCGGCGACCGGTTTGGGTTTGATGTCGAAATCGTGGATGCGGTAGAAATCGCCGCCGAACTCGGCGTGGTCGTCGGTCCACAATTGCTTGAGCACGCGGATGAACTCCTCCGAGCGGCGGTAGCGCTCGTCGTGTTCCAGCCACGGTTCGCCGAGTCCGGTGAACTCGTCCTTGAACCAGCCGCTGACCACGTTCACCGCGGCCCGGCCGCCGGAGATGACGTCCGCGCTGGCGATGAACTTCGCGAGCACGCCGGGCTGCCACAGTCCGGGATGGACGGCCGCGATGACCTTCAGCCGTTGCGTCGCGAGCAGCAGCGCCAGGCTGAAACCGGTGGATTCGTGCTGGTAGGCGGCACCGTAGCTGGCGGTGTAGCGGACCTGGGTGAGCGCGTAGGAGAAACCGTTGTTCTCGGCGAGCACGGCCAGGTCGCGGTTGTACTCGTAGCCCCAATCGGTGCGCTGTTCGATGTCGCTGGTGACCAGGCCGCCGCTCACATTCGGGACCCAGTAAGCGAATTTCAGGGGTTCGTGCGGTTCGGGTGCGGACATGGCGGGAGTGAAACAGCGGCCGGGCTCCGGGGCCAAGCGCGTCCACGCGGTGGAATGTGCCAGCCGGTGCCGGGGGCCGCACCGTCTCCCGGGTAGGCTGTTTCGGCGGACGAGCTGGCAGGACGGTCGCGGCCCGGGTTCTCCCGGTCCGAGGAAAGTCCGGACTCCGCAGGGCAGGGTGGTTGCTAACGGCAACCCGGGGCGACCCGCGGGACAGTGCCACAGAAAACAGACCGCCCCCGCCTCACCGCGGGGGTAAGGGTGAAACGGTGGTGTAAGAGACCACCAGCATCCCGGGTGACCGGGATGGCTCGGTAAACCCCACCCGGAGCAAGGCCAAGAGGGAGCAACGCTCCTGCGCAGGCGATCGAGGGCGGCCCGCCCGATGCCTGCGGGTAGGCCGCTGGAGCCTGCCGGCGACGGCAGGCCGAGATGGATGACCGTCGCCCGGTCCGCCGCGAGGCGGCCCGGGAACAGGATCCGGCTTACATGCCAGCTCGTCCGCCCGATCGCTACGATCGGGCGCATGGGTCAAGCCGTCGCCGCCGCTGTCGCCTTCCGGACCACCTTCGACGCTCTGCACGCCCCCGTCTATTTCGCGCCCGAGACCCAGGAGCGGCTCGCCGCCGTGGGGCTCAAACCAGGGTCGATGACCTACTTCGCCAGCCGCGCCGCGGCGATGGGCCAGGTCGGACCGGGCACAGTCACCGCCACCTTCTACAGCTTCAGCCCCAGCCTCGTCGCCCACTTCGTCCCGCGCGTCTGGACGCTCGCCGCCCCGGAGACCGTCCTGGAAGCCCGGCTCGGCGCCGTCGACGAGATCTACCGCCGGCTCTTCGACGACGAGACGCTCGCGTCCGCGGAGTTCGCCGAAGCGGCGGCGCTCGCACGGGAAGCCACCGAGGGCTGCCGTCCGGAAGGGCGTCCGCTCTACGCCGCCCACGCGGACCTGCCGTGGCCTGAACAGCCGCCGGTCGCGCTCTGGCACGCGATCATGCTGCTGCGCGAGCATCGCGGAGACGGGCACGTCGCGGCGTTGACCACGAACGGCCTGTCCGGCCTCGACGCGCTGGTCACGCACAGCGCGACCAAGAACGGCACCCCGCCGGACACTGCCAAGCGCACCCGCGGCTGGAGCGACGAGGAGTGGGACGCGGCGACAGCCAGGCTCACTGCCGACGGAATCCTCGATGCCGACGGCGCGCTCACCGAGCGCGGACTGGAGCTGCGCGAGCGCGTCGAGTCGGCGACGAACGCGGCGGCGGAAGGTCCGTGGCGGCACCTCGGCGAGGCGAAGACGGCCCGGCTGGAGCAGCTGTGCGCTCCGCTCAGCCGCCGGGTGTTCGAGGCCGGCGCGATCCCGAGCGCGGCGTTCCGGGCCTGATCCGCGAGACGGTCTGGAACTGCCCGGGATCACGCTTTGTAGTGAACAAATGCGCACATCGGACGTGATGGTGACCGTTATCGCATCAGAGAGTGATCAATTCCGGATTGTTTTCCAATCCGGTTGTCACTCACCGGACTCGCGGCGGAACGCCGATCGGGGCATGCCACACTGGTGCCTGCCCGACACGCCGGTCCGGGGCGCACTGAGAGTGAGCTCGGCACGTTTTGCGGAGCCGCGCCGCCGGAACACTGCGCAATCCGGGTGGCTTGGGTTATTCCGGAGCACCCTTGCCACGATGATGGAGGGCGAGGAATCCTGACCACCGGACAGCAGCACCCGCCCGTCAACCACAAGTCGACATCTACGCAGCGCGCTTTGACCATTACCCCTTGTAACGCCATGATGGTGTTCGTAGCTTCGCCGAAGCCAGAACAGCGCGGCGCCAACCGTGCACCGGGAGTATCGCGATGACCAGCATGACCGCCCTCGAGACTCTTGCGGCCGGAGAGCTCGGCACCGGCAACGTCCGCACCTGGCTGCTCGACAACGTCATCCCGCTCGTACTGCTCGCGGTGGCGCTGCTGCTGCTGTGGCTCGGCGGCGGCAAGGGCGACAACGCGGGGGTCATGCGGCGGCTCGCCGGCGTGGTCATCGCGCTCGCGATCATCGGACTCGCGGTCAGCGGCGCAGGCGTCAACGTGGGCCAGTGGATCGCCGGCCTCTTCACCGGCTGAGGCGGAGCAGGCGTGCGGATCAGGACCGATGACGAGGTGTACCGGGTCGATGCCGTCTGGCTCGGCCCGCCGAAGGCGACTTTTCCCTGGCGGGCCCGTTACGTGGCATGGCTCGTCGGCATTCCGGTCTTCCTGGTCGTGCTCACCGTGGAGCGGTGGGTCGGCTGGAGTTTCGGGTTCTTTTCCACGGCGTGGGCGTTCGTGGCCACGATCGTGATCACCAGGCTGATCACCTCGAAGATCAGCCACGAGCGCCCGCTGGGCGCGGTGATCGCGATGATGGGCCAGGAGTTGCGCGCGCCGAGGGAAACGGCCTCGGGCACGGGCGGCGCGGTGAGCGCCAGCCGGGTCCGGGTGCGGGCGGAGCGCCCGCTGCCGAAGCACAAGAGAAGGCGGCAATACCAGCACCGCGACCCCCGTCGCGGTGCTGGCGCGAGTGCCGGGAAACAGGGAGCACCACGAGCGCGCCGGAGCCGCCCCGCGGCTCGGGCCGGGAGGTAGTCGTTGTTCGGTCGCGGCGGAAGCCGAGGGAAGCGGGAACAAGACGTCCCTGCGGGCGCGTGGAACGCGCCGCCGCAGGGCCGTCCGCCGTCCGGCGGCAAAAACTCCGGCGGCAAGGGCCGCCGGCTGCCCGGTGAGCAGGCGATACCGGCGTACACGCCGTCGATCGCCGCGCGCAGCATCGACGGGCACCTGCTGCGGACCGGGTACGAGGTGTACGCCTGGTACCGGCTCGCGCCGCAGCGCTGGTCGTTCCGTTCCGATTCGCAGCGCCGCGACCTGATCGCGGCCATCGCGGGCCAGTACGCCGAACTGCAGGGCCGCTGGCTGCACCTGCGCGTCACGAACCGGCCGTACCCGATCCGGATGTGGGCCGAGGCGCACGTGCACAACGCGGTCGGCAGGCCGGGCGACGTGCCGGGCGCGCTGTCGTTCGACGACTACCTGATCGGCGAGCAGCAGCAGCTGATGGGCCGCTCGATGGCGGAAAAAGAGGTCTACCTCGGCGTCCAGGTGCAGACCCGGCGCATGGTGGACCGCGCGGTCGAACGCGCCGCGCCGGTGCTGCGCCGGATCCTGCCCGAGGCGGTCGACGCCGAACTGGCCGCGCTCGACTCCGAGATCGAGCACCTCGACCAGGTCATCGGCAGCGCCGGGCTGGAAGGCCGTCCGGTGCACGCCGAGGAGATGTCCTGGCTGATGCACCGCTCGTGCTCGCTGGGCCTTCCCGCGCCGCGGAACATGCCCGCGGTGCCGGGTGCGGCGTGGGAGCCCGAGGACCTCGCCAGCTTCACCGACGCGGCTGATTTCCACGCCGACCCGTACGCGCCCACGGTCACTGTGCGCGGCCGAACCGGGTCCAACGCCGGTGTGTCGCGGCATCTCGCGGTGCTCACCGTCGGCCAGATGCACGGGCTGCAGATCCCCGAGGTCGACGATCCGTGGATCCAGCACGCGGACCGGCTGCCCGCGGCGGTCGAGGTGTCCGCGCGGATCTACGTCCGGCGTCCGGAAGAGGTGTCCGGCGAACTGCAGCGGCAGATGAACAAGGTCCGCTCGCAGGTCAAGCACTACACCGACGAGCACGAGCTGGAGCCGCCGCAGTCGCTGGCCCGCCAGGCCGGCCGGGTGCTGGAGATCGACGACGAGATGACGTCGGGCTTCACCGCGCTCGCCACGCGCGTGCGGTCCTGGTGGCGCCTCGCGGTGTCCGGCCCGACCGAGCGCGACGCGCTGCGGCTGGCCCAGCAGCTGCTGGACCTGTACAAGCCGAAGATCGCCATCGAGCACCCGGAAGCGCAGTACGCGATGGCCCGGGAGTTCATCCCGGGCGAGCCGCTGGCCTCGGGCGCGTACATGCGCCGCGGTTCGGTGGTGTGGACGGCGTCCGCGGTGCCCACGGCGACCGCGGAGGTCGGCGACCGGCGCGGGATCCTGCTCGGCGAAACGGTCACCGCGACGCGGCGTCCGGTGGCCTGGGACCCGTGGATGGCGCAGGAAATCCGCGACGGATCGGGCCTCACCGCGATGGTCGCCGGCCTCGGCGGCGGCAAGTCGTTCCTCGGCGGCGGCATCGTCTACAAGACGCTGCGGGCCGGGGCGCACTGGACGATCCTCGACCCGTCCGGCCCGCTGTCGCGGCTGTGCGACCTGCCGGAGATCCGGCCGTACGCGCGGCCGATCAACCTGCTCAACGCCCAGCCGGGCATCCTCAACCCGTACCGCGTGGTCGCCGATCCGCTGATCGAGCACTTCATGGACGAGGAGGACCCGGAACGCTCGTGGCGGCGCGAGAAGGCGCTGGCCGGAGCGACCCGGCGGCGGCTGGTGCTCGACGTGCTCACCGGCGTGCTGCCGTACGAGGTGTCGCGGATGGCGCAGACCCGGATCGTGCTGCTGCGCGCGGTGCGCGCGGTCGGCGGCCGGTTCGACGCGGACCCCGGCCAGGTCATCGACGCGCTGCGGCGGGATTCGAGCGAGCACCACGAGCACGCGGTCGTGGTCGCGGACTTCCTCGACGAAATGCGCGAGCGGATGGCGCTGCTCATCCCGGAAACCGACGCGGACCCGTACGCCGAGACCCGCGACGACCGGATGACGGTGCTGACCATGGCGGGGCTGACCCTGCCGAAGGACGGCGTGCCGCGCGAGTACTGGACCGACGCCGAATCGCTCGGCGTGGAAATGCTGAACCTCGCGGCGTGGCTGACCCAGCGGTCGGTGTACGAGAAGCCGAAGGAACTGCGCAAGGGCGTCTGGATCGACGAGGCGTTCTTCCTGTCCGAGGTGCCGACCGGGCGCGTGCTGATGAACCGGTTCGCGCGTGACTCGCGGAAGTGGAACGTCCGGGTGCTGCTGTCGTCGCAGATCCCGGCGGACTTCCTGAAGATCCAGGGTTTCGTGGCGCTGCTCGACTCGGTGTTCGTCGGCCGTCTCGACGACGACGACGCCCAGGCCGACGCGCTGCGGCTGCTGAAGGTGCCGGTCGGCGTGGGCTACGAGCAGGTCGTCGCCGCACTCGGCCGTCGGCCGGGAGCCCAGCGCGGGCTGGAACGCGACATGGAGCCCCGGCAGTTCATCTTCGGCGACGGCGCCGGCGGCGTGGAACGCATCCGCGTCGACTTCTCCGGCCCGCATCTCGACCCGCTGCGCGCGGTCATGGACACCACCCCGGGCTCGCCCGACGCGCGCACGAAACCCGGCGGCGAACTCGTGGTACCCCACGAGGACGAGGCCAAGCCGTATGTCCCCGCCCCACCGGAGGACGACGAGCTGGAACACGACTTCGAACTCCAGGCGGAACTCGAGGTCGGTCTTGCCGACGAGCAGCTGCTGGGCTCGCCGGACCCGCTCGCGTCCGAGACCGGCGAGGTGGAGGGTGCAGTGCGCAACGGACGGCAGGACGACCGGCACGCCCGCGCCGGCGGCAAGGGCGGCGGCACCGGCAGGGACGCGGCATGACCCCCGGTGATCCGGGCCGGCCCGCGCCGGCCATGAGGAGGCCTGCGTGAACACCGTCTTCACGCTGGCGTTCGTCCTCGCGTTCGCCGCCGGCTGGCACGCGCTGCGCAAACGCGTCAAGGAAGGCCCGAAGCCCGGTGGCCGTCGGCCCAGCCGGCGCGCGTCGCTGCTGGCTGTGGTGGCGGTCATCGGGCTGCAGACGGTGCTGTTCGCGCCCGCGGCGAATGCGGCGGCTTGCGGGGAATCGCCGAACCCGGAGCGTCCGGGCGCGGGCATGGTCGGCGCGCTCGACCCCGCCGAAGGCCATGGCGAGGCGGGCAGCCCGTACATCGATTACAGCTACGCCGGATTCGTGTGGAACACCTACCAGACGAACTGCACGGCGCTGTCGGCTATCGCTTCGCCCAGCTCCACGATCGACACCTGGGCGGGCAACCAGCTGTTCAACGTCGGCAAGAACATCGTCGGCGCTACCAACTCGCTGCACTACACGGTGCTCGAGGGCGGTCTGCTCAACCCGATCTACAACGCGGTGAAGGCAGGCGCGGAGAAGGTCTACAACAACATCTACGCGCAGCTGTTCGGGCTGGTCGCGCTGATTCTGTCGATCATGCTGTTCCGCAACATCTGGCGCGGCGATCTGGCCGGGGTCAGCAAGCGGGCGCTTTACGCGATGGCCGGCGTGTGGCTCGCGGCCTCGTCGCTCGCGATGCTGAGATATTTCGATCCGATCGACAAAGCGATCGTGCAGACCACCACGAACATCCAGGCCGGGTTCGTGGACGAGTCCGAGAACCGGGTTGTGCGGCACATTCTGCCGACCGACCTGCACACCGAAGTCGTCTACAAGAACTGGATGCGCGGGGAGTTCGGGTCGCCGGACGCGCCGCAGGCGACCCAGTACGGCCGCCCGCTGCTCGATGCCCAAGCCTTCACCTGGGATCAGCTGCGCAACGGCGACGACGGCAAGCAGAACGTCGTCGACGCCAAAAAGGCCGCCTTCAAAGACATCTCCACCAAACTCGGCCCCGCCACCGGCTACTTCACCGGCGAGTCCGGCGGCCGCACCGGCGCCGGGTTCCTCGCGCTGGGCCAGAGCCTCGTTTACTCGCTCTTCCAGCTGCTGGCCAAGGCGTCCGTGCTGCTCGCGCAGGTGCTGATCCGCCTGTTCGCGCTCACCGCGCCGCTGATCGGCCTGATCGCGCTGCTGAACCCGGAGATCCTGCGCCGCGTGCTCAAGGTCGCCGGCGGCATCGCGTTCAACCTGGTTGTGCTCTCGGTTCTGGCCGGCGTGCACGCGCTGCTGCTGCAGGCGATCTTCGCCGCGGGCGACGGGCTCAACCTGCTCACCAAGATGGTCCTCGCCGGGCTCATCACGGTGCTGCTGTTCCTGGTCGGACGGCCGGTGCGGCGGCTGTGGCAGATGGTCGAGATGTCGGTCAGCATGGTCGGCGGGGCGGTCCCGTCGCCGGGCGGCGGGCTGTTCTCCCGGTTCCGCCGGAAGAACGAGCCGACGCCGCAGGACCAGTTCTGGCAGAACGTCCGCGACACCGACGACGTCGTCGACGGCGAGCAGCGCGGTCCGATCGGCGCGACGGTCGGCGGCGGCCGGTACCGGCCCGAGGCGGCGGTTTTCGCCAGCTCGCAGCGGCTCGACAACGGCTCCCGCGCGGCTCGGCCCGCGGCGGCCTGGTCCGGTGCTCCGTGGCCGGGCGCGGTCGGTCCCGCGCAGTCCGCCGCGGGCGCGCTGCCCGCGGGCGGCGGGGGAGGCGCGCCGGTGTTCGGCCAGTACCACCCGGTGGCCGGTGCGCCCGGCGACTACGTCATGGCGGGCGCGCGCTGGCCGGTCAAGGAAAGCCGTCAGGTCGACACGTCCCCGGTCGCCGACCGGCGGTGGAGCGACGAGCCGGAACCGGTGGTCGTCCCGTCGCGGATGAGCGCGCCGGACCGCGGCTACTCCGCCCCGGCCCCGGACCAGCCGGGGTTCACCGTGCCGACCCAGGGCATCCGGGCCCAGCCGCGCCGGGTGGATCCCGAGGTCGTGGCCGGGAAGCCGGTGTTCGTGCTGTACCGCCCGTCGCGCGGCATCGAGGTCCGCGACACCGACCAGGTCATGGGGCGGTGACCGATGCCGATCCGCACCAACCGCGGCCGGACCGCGGTCTACCGCCGCCTGTGGGGCTTCCCGCTCCGCTCGCCCCGGCACCTCGTGGGCACGCTGGTGTTCCTCGCGGTGGTCATCACCGCGCTGGGCGTCGGCCTGCCGAAGGTGCTGGGCAAACCGGCGTCCGCGCAGCCGGGAGCGGCTCCGCCGAACTCGTCGGCAGGGCCGCACACCGGTGTCGCGGCCCCGGTGCCGAGCACTGAAACCCTGCCGACCCGGCTGTCGCAGCCGCTGGTCACCCCGACGTCAGCGGCTCCGAGCCCGGAGGCGCTGAACGTCGCGAAGCAGTGGGCCACGGCCTGGGTGCGCCATCCGGCGGGCATTTCCAACGCCGACTGGCTCAACGGGATGCGCGGGCTCACCACCGACGAGTACCTCCCCGTCATGTCCACTGTGGACCCCGCGAACATCCCGGCCACCAAGGTCACCGGTGATCCGACGGTCGCGCAGTCCTACTCCAGTTCAGTCAAGGTCGTGGTCCCCACCGACGGTCCGAAACTCAGCATCACCGTGGTCAAAACCAGCGCGGGATGGCGAGTGTCGGACTACGACCAGGCGAGCTGACCGTGAAGCTGGCCATTCTCGTCTCGGTGGTGATCGCCGCCGTTTTCGCCACGGTGCTCACCACCAACGTCGTGACGAAGGTCGTGAACGACCAGCAGCAGGCAGCGGCCGGCGGGATCGCGCTGACCTCGTGCGACGCCGCGATCGGCCCGACCCAGCCCGGACAGCCGGAGCAGGGCGGGTCGGACGCCGCCGAACTCGACCAGGAGTCGCGCGGCACGGTTTCGCTCATCATCGCGATCGGCAAGCAGCGCAGCCTCGCGCCGCGCGCGTGGCAGGTCGCGATCCAGGCCGGGATGACCGAATCGCGGCTGCACAACGTGAACTACGGCGACCGCGACTCGCTCGGCATCTTCCAGATGCGCCCGTCGATGAACTGGGGCAGCGCGGCCCAGGTCACCGACCCGAACTACGCGATCAACAAATTCTTCGACGTCCTGCTCGGCGTCCCGGACTGGGAAAACCTGCGCCCGGGCGACGCCGCGCAGCGCGTCGAGCGGTCCGGTTTCCCGGACCGGTATCACCGCTGGGAGGCCATGGCGGCCTCGCTGGTGCAGAACATGGGCCAGATCGCGGACGTGGTCGGCTGCGGGCAGGGCATGGGAGCCGCGCTGCCGCCGAGCCAGGCCGCGGCGCAGGCGATCAAGTTCGCCCTCGGCGAGCAGGGCAAGCCCTACATCTGGGGTGCGACCGGCCCGGATTCCTACGACTGCTCGGGCCTGATGCTGCGCGCCTACGAGTCGGCGGGCGTGATCCTGCCGCGCGTTTCGAAGGACCAGTACAAGGCAGGCGCGATGCTGCCGGTGCGCGAAGCACAGCCCGGCGACCTGATTTTCCTCGCCACCGACCCGGCCGACCCGACGACCATCCACCACGTCGCGATGTACCTGGGAGACGGCAAGATCGTCGAGGCTCAGCAGACCGGCGTCCCGGTGCACATCAGGCCGTTCTCGTTCGACGAGCGTCAAGTGGTGCCGCAGGCGGTGCGCCCCGGCGTCTAGCATGGGTGCGGGAGGCATCGGCTCTTGACCCGCGGGCGCCCAGTACCGCGGGTCCGGATTCACCCCGAAGTCGCGGCCTGTCCACGAGCACGTGGCCGCGCGCTGGCAGAGGATGGCACACGTGGCACGGAAATTCGGCAAGCGAGGCAAGTCAGGCCAGAGCGAGCCCCAGGACCCGGCGACGCTGTTCGGCGCACCGCAGCCGCCGCGCCAGTCCGCGCACCCCGCGTCCAGCACCCCGTTGGCGGACCTGCTGAACCAGGGCATGCCCGGCGTGGACGGCGGGTACGTCGTCCTGCCGCGCTCTCTTGCGGAGGGCATGTCGCTGCCGTGGCAACAACAGATGGCGGCTTTGCTGGCCCAGTTCCACGCGGCGCACGCGCGGTTGTCGTGGCCGGTGTACCGGGTGGTCCCGTCGCGGTACGAGCGGTTGGTCGATCTCGACGAGGAGCAGCTGGCCGAGGCGGGCTATCTGGTGGAGATGGACGCCGAGGGGGAGATGGTCTACCGGGAACGGAGCGGTCGGAAGGTCCAGGACCCGGACCGGACGACTGTGCTGGTGTCCTGTCTGGACCCGATCCCGCGTCCGGCCGCGGCTGGGCCGGTGCCGTCGGGGGAAGCGCGACCGGTGGGGCCGTTGCCCGCACCGGTCCCGATGAACATCGGCCCGGCTCCGGTGTGGCGGTCGGTGCCTAACGGGCCTGGTGAGGGGGCGGTTGGTCTGGCGAACACCGGTCAGGTGCCGGTTGGCCCGCCGCCGCGTCCGCCGGAGGAGGCGCGGCCGTCCGCGGGTGCTGGCCAGACCGGCCCGGTTCCGGCGGTGAATCCCGAGTCGGTGGCGAATGGCCAGGTCAAGGCTGCGGAACCACCCGCGCCGGTTCCGCCCGCTGCGCCTGCTGCGGCGGTTCACCAGGCCGCGCCGGTCCAGCCCGCTGCGACGGTTGACCAGCCTGCGTCGGCTCGGCCTGCTGCGACGGTTGACCAGCCTGCGTCGGCTCGGCCTGCTGCGACGGTTGACCAGCCTGCGTCGGCTCGGCCCGCTGCGACCGCTGATCAGCCTGCGTCGGCTCAGCCCGCTGCGACCGCTGATCAGCCCACGCCGGTCCAGCCCGCTGCGACAGCTGACCAGGTTCCGGAGCCTGCCAGCCCGGACCCGGCCCCGGCGGCAGAAGCACCCCAGCCTGACCCGGTGCCCACAAACGACTCGGGCACGACTGTCGGAGAACCGGCTCTTCCGCATAACTCGGCCGCCGCGGATTCCACTCCGCCCGCCGTGGAGGAAGCACCGGCTGCGATTCCCCCGCTGGCGAGTCCGTCACCTGCACCGCACGATGCTCCCTCTCAGCCGGTCGATCAGCAGTTGCAGGCGAGGCAGTCGTGGCAGCCGAAGCCGTACGTCCACGAGCCGAGGCAACCCGCACGTCCGGCGGAACCGTTGCCGCCGCAAGGAAATCCGGTTCCGGCGCACGGCAAGGCCCCTCAGCCGGGAGGGAATCAGCCGCAGTACGTCGCTCAGCCCCCTGTACAGCAATCCTCAGCGCAGCCGCCCCTTTCCGGGACGCCGCACCAGGTTCCGCCAGCACCTCCTGCCGCGCCGGTCAGGGAGCAGCCGACGAACCCTCCCGCACAGCAGCCGCTTTCGCCTGCACCCAGCGCCCAGCAGGCTCTGCCCGCGCAGCAAGCTCCGGCTCAGCCGCTTCCGCCGACGCCAGCACCGGTCGCGCAGCAACCGCCTGCACCCGCCCCGCAACAGGCCACGCCTGTGCAGCAATCCTCGGCGCAGCCTGCCCCGCCACCACTTCCGCCAGCGAACCCTCCTGCACACCAACCACTTCCGCCCGCCCCCAGCGCTCAACAGAATGCGCCGCAACCCCCGGCTCAGCCGAGCGCGCAGCCGCAGGCAAATCCGTCGCAGCCGGCCCCTCCGTTCCAGCTGCCGCAGCCCAGCGGCCGCCGACGGTCCGCCGAGACCGGGCCGGACGGACGGCCGCTGCCGGTTTTCCCCGGCCAGGAGACCGGTCCGTCCGCGCCACCGCCGCCGTCGCGGACGTATCGCGACGAGCCCCCGGTCTTTCCCGGCAAGGAGTCAGCCGTGCCGCCGGTGCCGAAGCCGGACTACGGCGCTTCCTCCCCGGCGGACGACGCGGCGACCCCGCCCCGCGGCATCCCGGTTCCGGACAACCGCGGGTGGTTCGACGAGCACCCCGACCACGAGGACGACGGCCCGGCCGATTTCGGGCCCACCGGGCAGCCCACCGAGGTTCCGTTCCGCTGGCGCAAGTGAGCGGGCAAGTGTCAGGCTGAACCCATGTCTGACGACCCGAACCCGGACCAGGGCTGGTACTACAACACCCGGACCCACGAAGTCGAGCACCTGGAGCGCAGCCGCGGAGTCGACCTCCTCGGCCCCTACCCGGACGAGGCCACGGCCCGCCGTGCGCTCGACATCGCGCGCGAGCGCACCCGCCAGGCCGACGCGGCCGATCGTTCCTGGGACGGGGAATGATCTTCGCCGTCAAGCCTGGCTAGAGCAACCGCCGAGGCTCCGGGAAAGCAAGAAACCGCCGACCGGACAGGTCACTGTCCGGTCGGCGGCGCAGATGCCTTCAACCAGGCAGCCCGTCAGCTATCCCGCGACCAACGCCGGATCCAGGACGAACTCCGGGTCCACCTGCTCCTCCAGATCCGCCCCCGCGCGCCCGTTCCCCCAGGCTCGCGCGTTGCGCAGGTGGAACTCCACTCCCTGCCGCTGATACCGCTCCCAGTCGCGCGGCGTCGTGTCCACCAGGTCCTGCATCGCGGCCAGCGTCGCCAGGTTGCGCGGCTCCAGTTCGCCGATCGGACGGGTGGTCCCGCGCTCGGCGGCCCGGACGTGGCCGGACGTCGTCATCCAGCCCAGCAGCGCCGAACCCAGTTGTGTGGTCAGGAAGTCGACGTCGTCGCTGTCGGTCACCTTGTTCCCGACGGCCACCAGGTGAACCCCGAAGTCCCGCGCGTGATCCGCGTACTGACGGTAAACACCCACGCTGCGCAGGGTCGGTTCGCACACCAGGAAGGTCACGTCGAAGCGCGTGAACAGACCCGAGGCGAACGCGTCCGCACCGGCGGTCATGTCCATCACGACGTACTCGTCCGTGCCGTCCACCAGGTGGTTCAGCAGCAGTTCAGCCGCGCCGACCTTCGAGTGGTAGCAGGCGACACCCAGGTCGTCCTCGTCGAATTTGCCGGTGACGCCCAGCCGGACGTCGCCGAGCGGGCGGAAGCAGGCGTCGAAGACGGGGTTGTCCTCGAAGGGGCGCACGAGCCGCGAGCCCCGGCCGGGCGGGGTGGTCTTGATCATCGCGTCGGCGGACGGGATTCGCGGGTTGTCGCCGCGCAGGTAGTCCTTGATCAGCGGCATGTGCTCGCCGAGGGTCGGCCACGCCAGCGCCTGTTCCTCGGTCGCGCCGAGGGCTACCGCCAGGTGCTGGTTGATGTCGGCGTCGATGGCCAGCACCGGTTTGCCCGCACCCGCCAAGTACGAGACGAACAGCGACGAGAGCGTGGTTTTCCCGCTGCCGCCCTTGCCGACGAACGCGATCTTCACCGATCCGACCCCTTCTGAAAATGAAGACGATTATCAATGCCAGGCAGGCTACACCCGACCGGCCCGCGCCCGAACGGGCGATCATCGGCGGTTCGGCGGGATAGTGTTGGACCGTGCCGCCACTCGTGCTGAGGACACCAGCGTCGGGAGGGGACTTCGGTCGTCTCCGGGCGGAGTTCGCGCTGCCGGAGTCGTTCGGGCCGGGGGTGCTCGCGGAGGCCGAGGCGGCGGTGGTCGATCCGCTCGCGTCGGCCGGCGGTCGCGAGGACGCCACCGACCTGCCGTTCGTCACGATCGATCCGCCCGGGTCCAAGGACCTCGACCAGGCGATGGTGATCGAGCGGCGCGGCAGCGGGTTCCGGGTCCAGTACGCGATCGCGGACCTGGCGGCGTTCGTGCCGCCGGGCGGCGCGCTCGATCACGAGGCGCGGCGGCGCGGGCAGACGCTGTATCTCCCGGACGGCAACGTCCCGTTGCATCCGCCGGTGCTGTCCGAGGGCGCGGCCAGCCTGCTGCCGGGGGAGACCCGGCCTGCGGTGTTGTGGACGATCGACGTCGACGAGGGCGGCGAAATCCTCGCCACCCGGGTTCGGCGGGCGTTGGTGCGTTCGACCGAGCAGCTCGACTACGAAGGGGTCCAGTCGTCGCTCGACGCCGGGCGGCCGCATCCGTCGGTGGCGGCGCTGCCGGAACTGGGACGGTTGCGGCGCGGTCTGGCGGTGCAGCGCGGCGCGGTCGAGTTGCAGTTGCCGGAGCAGGAAATCAGCGGCGGCATCGACGGCGGCTGGATTCTCGCGCGCCGGCCGCGGACGGCCGTCGACGCGTGGAACGCCGAAATCTCTTTGCTCACCGGGATGGCCGCGGCGCGGATCATGATCGACGCCGGGATCGGGGTGCTGCGGACGCTGCCGTCGCCGGAGCCGGACGCGGTGGAATGGCTGCGCCGGTCCGCGGCGGCGACCGGGCTGGCCTGGCCGGTCGAGCTGACGGTGTCCGAGTTTCTGTCTACTTTGGACCCGGGGCAGCCCGCGTCGATGGCGTTGTATGCCGACACCACCAGGCTCTTGCGGGGCGCGGGTTACACGGCGTTCGCCGGAGAATTGCCTGCGGTTACGACACACGCGGGGATCGGCGGGGCGTACGCGCATGTCACGGCGCCGATTCGCCGGCTGGTCGACCGGTTCGGCACCGAGGTGTGCCTCGCCGTGACGGCTGGCCGAGAGGTGCCGGATTGGGTGCGCGAGGCGTTGTCTGAAGTGCCGGCGCAGATGTCCGCTTCGGACAGTCTTGCGGCGCGGGTCGAGCGGGCGTGCATAGATCAGGTCGAGGCGTGGGTACTCGCAGAGCATGTGGGTCGCGAGTTCACCGCTGTGGTCCTGCGCGCGGAGGAGACGCGCGCGGAGATCCTGGTCGAGGATCCCCCGGTGATGGCGAAGTGCTCCGGCGAGAAGTTCCCGGAGGGCGAGCGGATCGCGGTGCGGCTGACCGAAGTGGACGTCGAGCAGCGGAAGGTGTCGTTCGAACGGGTATGAGGAACGCGGAACTGGTCGATGATCTCGGCGAACCGGTGCCGATCGAGGGGCCGCCGCGGCGGGTCCTGTCGCTGGTGCCTTCGCTGACCGAGGCGGTGGAAGTCAGCGCGCCCGGGCGGCTGATCGGGGCGACGGATTACTGCACGCATCCGGCGGATCTGGACGTGGAACGGGTCGGCGGGTCGAAGTATCCGAAGCTGGACCGGGTGTTAGCGCTCAAGCCGGATCTGGTGCTGGCGAATTCCGAGGAGAATCGTCCGGAGGACGTCGAAACCCTGCGCGCCAACGGGGTTCCGGTATTCGTCATGGCGGCGGCAGAGTCCGTGCCTGCCGCGCTGGGGTCGTTGCGGCGGATTTTCGGCCAGGTGTACGGCATCGACGAACCGGAATGGCTCGACACCGCGGACGAGCTGTGGCGCGAGGTGGAACCAGCGCGGCACCGGGCGGTGATTCCGGTGTGGCGCAAGCCGTGGATCGTGCTGGGGCGCGACACTTTCGCCGGAGACGTACTGCGCCGGGTCGGGGTCGAGAACGTCTACTCGGGACACTCTGAGCGCTATCCCCGGCCGTCGCTGGAAGAACTCCAGAAGACCGGGGCCGACCTGGTCGTACTGCCCGACGAGCCGTACGAGTTCACCCAGGACGACGGCCCCGGCTTCTTCCCGGAGATGCGCCCGGTGTTGATTTCCGGGCGCTACCTCACGTGGTACGGACCGTCCCTCGTGGACGCCTACGCGGCGCTCAGAGAGTCAGTCCAGTAAGGACAGTCACGCGCTCCTCGGTGAAGTCCGCCATCGCCGCGGCCGGGCCTTCGCGGCCGACGCCGGAGTCCTTGACCCCGCCGTAGGGCATCTGGTCGGCACGGAAGCTCGGCACGTCGCCGACCAGCACGCCGCCCACCTTGAGCCGCGCCGACACGTCGAACGCTGTCGGCAGATCGCGGGTGAACACGCCGGTCTGCAGGCCGAAGCGCGACGCATTGATCCGCTCGACACCGTCATCCACAGAGGACACACGGACCAGTGAAACTACCGGTCCGAACACCTCATCCGCCATCACCGAAGCGTCCTCGGGGGCTTCGGCGAGCACGGTCGGCTCCACTGTCGCACCCTTACGGCCGCCGCCCGCCAGCAGCTTGGCACCGGCGACAACCGCGTCGGTGACCCAGGATTCGACCCGCGACGCGGCCGCCTCGTTGACCAGCGGGCCAACGTCGACGCCGTCCTCGCGCGGGTTTCCGGTGCGCAACGCGGCGACCTGCTCGAGAACCTTCGCCTGCAACTCGTCGTAGACGTCGGTGTGCGCGTACACGCGCTGCACCGAAATGCACGACTGTCCGGCCTGGTACATGGCGAACGTCGCGATCCGCTGCGCGGCGAAGTCCAGGTCAGTCCAATCCGGACAGACGAGCACGGCGCCGTTGCCGCCGAGTTCCAGCGCGACGTGCTTGCGCGGCACGCTGTCGCGGATCGCCCAGCCGACCGGCACCGAGCCGGTGAACGACACGACCGGCAGTCGCGGGTCCTTGACCAGTTCGGCGGTCGCTTCGTTGCCCAGCGGCAGAATTGACCAGCTGCCCGCCGGAAGATCGGTCTCGGCAAGGATTTCGCCGAGCAGCAGCGCGGTCAGCGGCGTCGCCGGGGCCGGCTTGAGCACGATCGGCGCGCCGACCGCGATCGCCGGGGCGACCTTGTGCGCCACCAGGTTCAGCGGGAAGTTGAACGGCGTGATGCCCAGCACCGGACCGCGCGGCACGCGCCGGACGAGCGCGAGCCGCCCGGTGCCGCCGGGGTCGGTGTCGAGGCGCTGCAGGTCGCCGGAGAACCGGCGGGCCTCCTCGGACGCCCAGCGGAACGTCGACACCGCACGGCCGATCTCGCCGCGCGACCACTTCAGCGGCTTGCCCGATTCGGCGGTGATCAGCTGCGCGATCTCCTCCGCCCGCTCGGAAAGCCGCCGCGAGATGTGGTCGAGCGCGCCCGCGCGGACATGCGCGGGCAGCGTCGCGTACTCGTCGGCGACGTCCGCCGCGGCCTGGACCGCAGCCTCCACATCGGACGGTCCGGGCAGGTAGTGCGTCCCGGCTTCGGAACCGTCGAACGAATGCCGGACGACGGTCGTTTCGCTGCTGGTTACCGGTTTTCCGGCCACCCAGAACGGAAAAGTCACTTGCGGGCCTCCGTGGCGATCGCGTACTCGAGAACGGCGAGGCCTTCGTCGAGCAACTCGTTGGACAGGGACAGCGGGGGAAGCAGCCGGACGATGTTGCCGTACGTGCCGCAGGTCAGCACCACGACACCCTGGGCGTGACAAGCGGCGGCGATGCGCTTCGTGAGGTCGGCGTCCGGTTCATTCGTGCCCGGCTTGACGAACTCGGCCGCCAGCATCGCTCCGCGTCCGCGCACATCGCCGATTACGCCGGTTTCCGAGGCCAGCGCCCGAAGTCGCGGCAGCACCAGTTCCTCGATGCGCTTCGCGGAACCGGTCAAGCCGTCGTTCCGCATGGTCTCGATCGCGCCCAGCGCCGCGGCGCACGCGATCGGGTTGCCGCCGTAGGTGCCGCCGAGCCCGCCCGGGCCGACCGCGTCGAGCAGTTCCGCACGCCCGGTTACTGCGGCGAGCGGCAGGCCGCCCGCGATGCCCTTGGCCGTGCACACCAGGTCCGGGACGACGTCCTCGTGCTGCGAGGCGAACCAGTTTCCGGTGCGGCAGAAGCCGGTCTGGACCTCGTCGGCGACGAACACGACGCCGTTCGCCTTGCACCACGAGGAAATCGCGGGCAGGAAGCCGGGCGCGGGCTCGATGAATCCGCCCTCGCCCTGGATCGGTTCGAGCACGACGGCCGCGACCTGGTCGCCGCCGATCTGCTTCTCGATCCGGTCGATCGCCTGCCGCGCGGCCTCCGGGCCGGCCAGCCCGTCGCGGTACGGGTACGAGCCCGGCACGCGGTACACCTCGGGCGCGAACGGGCCGAAACCGTGCTTGTAGGGCACCGATTTCGCGGTCATGCCCATGGTCAGGTTGGTGCGGCCGTGGTAGGCGTGGTCGAACACCACGACGGCCTGGCGACCGGTGGCGGTGCGGGCGATCTTCACCGCGTTCTCGACCGCTTCCGCGCCGGAGTTGAACAGCACTGACTTCTTCGCGTGGTCGCCGGGCGTCAGCTCGGCCAGCGCCTCGCACACCTCCACGTAACCCTCGTACGGGGTGACCATGAAACAGGTGTGGGTGAACAGCGCCGCCTGCTCGCGTACGCGGTCGACCACCTCGGGCGCGGAATGCCCGACGCTCGTCACCGCGATCCCGGAACCGAAGTCGATCAGCACGTTGCCGTCAGCGTCGGTGAGCAGTCCGCCGCTGGCGGAGGTGATGTAGGCGGGCAGCGTGGACGCGACCCCGGCCGCGACCGCGTTCGCGCGGCGTTCCTGCAGCGCGCGGGAGACAGGCCCGGGGATCTCGGTCTGCAGCCTGCGCTGCCGGGGTGCCGGAGCCTGCGGCTCGGCGGCGGTGCTGGTGGTCACGGGCGCTCCTGCGTCGCGGTCGTGAGTGCTGATGCCGGTGAGAACCGGCGTGCGCACTCACGAGCTTTGGGTGGGTCGTCCCTCAGGATGGGGCCTGCGCCGCCCGCCGTCAGCTGGCCGTTCTGTCCAATTCGTCAGCTACAATTGGCCGTTATGGCACTTACCCTGCGGGCGTTGGCCGCTGAACCCGCGCTCAGCCTGCGCGTGGTCGCGGGCGAGGCCGGGCTGGACCGCCCGATCGGCTGGGTGCACCCGACCGAGCTGACCGACCCGCAGGTCTTCCTCGAAGGCGGGGAACTGCTGCTCACGACCGGTCTGACGCTCTACAGCGCGACCTACGCGGCGTACATCCGGCGGCTGGTCGACGCGGACGTCGCCGGGCTCGGCTTCGGCGTCGGCCTGAGCCACGCGAAGGTGCCGGACGCGTTGGTGGCGGTCGCCGACGAGGTCGGGTTGCCGGTGCTGGAGGTGCCGCGGAAGACGCCGTTCATCGCGATCACGCGCGCGGTCTCTCGATCGGTCGCCGCCGACGAGTACGCCGCGACAGTGCGGATCGGCCGTGCTCAGCAGGAGCTGACCCGGACCGCCGTCGGCCGCAGCGGTGCCGGGGGAGTGGTGCGGCGGCTCGCGCGGCTCATCGACGGCTGGGTCGTGCTTTACGACTCCGCCGGGCGCGTGCGGGAGGCGTCGTCGGCCAAGGCGCGCAGTGTTGAACTGGACGTCACCGGCCTTCGCGCGGGCACGCGCGTGGTGTCCCATGGCGACGACGAGGTCGTCATCCAGACTCTGCACACGCGGGGTGCGCTGGCGGTCGGTACCGCGGAACCGTTGGACAGCACCGGACAGCACATCGTCAACTCTGCTGTCTCACTGCTTTCCCTTGCCCTGGAACAGGATCGTGCGCAGCGGGTTTCGCTCTCCCAACTCCATACCGGCGTGCTGGAGCTGCTCGCCGCCGGACACCAGGAGCTGGCCCGCGAGGTCGTGCCGGACCTTCCGCCGGAACCGTGGACGGTGCTGGCCGTAAAGGGAAGCAAGGCCGCGCGGAACACGCTGTACGAACGGCTGGAAACCCTTGCCGGGCAAGTGTTCGCCGCACATCGCGGAGACAAGCTGATCGTGCTGGCGGAGAACGACGAGGTGAGCGCGATCGTCGCGGAGACCGGTGAGTTCCACAGTGGACTATCGACGGGGGAGTTCCCGACTGCATTAAGGCAGGCGGAAGAAGCGGCCGAGGCGGCACGGACCCAACGCGTGCCGATGCTGCGGTACGCCGATCACGCCGGATCCGGATTGCTCGGCCTGGTCGATCACCAAGCCGCGCAAGCGTTTTCCGACCAGCTCCTCGCGCCGGTGCGAGAGTTCGACCGCACCGGACGCGGCGACCTGGAACTGTCCCTGCGCTGCTGGCTCGAACACCACGGCCACTGGGACCTCGCCGCGACAAAGCTCGGCGTGCACCGGCACACCTTGCGCAACCGCGTCACCAAGGCGGCCGAACTGCTGGGCCGGGACCTCGACGCGCCAGGCGTCCGCGCCGAGCTGTGGTTCGCACTCCAGATCAGGTCGTGACCAGCAATGTGATCGGCGAATCCCCGCACCGCCGCAACGTCATCCCGCCCGGCGCCGTGTACGGTTCCGCCCCGGACGCCCACCAAGCAGGCACGTCGATCTCGCGCACTAGCGACCCAGTCGCCTTCCGCACGCTGTTCGACACGATCACCCGCCCCTGTGCGTTGAGCAACGCGGCAGTCCGGCCGAGCGCGCGAAGCCGGCGACTCACCGTGCGCTCGAACTCGCGCACATACACGTCCGCACCAACGACTCCGGCGAATTCCTCACCGCGTGTGACAGGCACGGTGAAGGTGAGCGTGTACTCGTCGGTGCAGAGATAGTCCACGTACGGCCCGTTGACGTGCCGCCGTCCGCTGTCGCGCGGGACGGTGAACCACGATTGCCGCGTGTAGTCAAGGAAATTAGGGCTCTCCGGATCGAGGCTGATGAACAGCTGTTCCGGCGCACCGTCGTCGGTGCGGCAGGAAGTCCACCACTCGAAGCCGAGTTCCTGATCAGCCAAGACCTTCGGCGCGCTGACGAAGCCCGCGCCGACCACGAGCCCGCCGAGCGCCTCGATGACCTGCGGCCGGATCGCGTGCAGCGCTTCGGCGGACAGGTCGTCGGTTTCGCCGAGCAGTGTCTCCGCGGCGGCCAGAACTGGTTTCAGGCGCGCGAAAATCTCCTCGACGAGGGAGGAAACCTGGGTCACTACCTCTTCGCCGGTCAGCGTGTCGGTGTCGGTCACGATGCTCACCTCGTGATGCGGGGTCATCGGAGCTTACGGCGTTTCGAGGGTCAGGTGCAGATCTGCGAGCCGATCAAGCGCGCCGAGGAGGTGCTCTTCGGTCAAGGCGCGCGCCCGATCGCCGTCGGCCGAGGCGATCGCGGAGACGATCGCCTGGTGCTCAGCGTAAGACCCACGGCAGGTTTCCTTGTCGCCGAGGGGCGCCCAGAGCAATACGCCGTGTTCGCTCTGCAGCTGAACTTCCTGGTTGGTGAGCCGCGGGGACTGTGCGGCGGCGGCGACTTCGAGGTGGAAGTGCCGCTCCGCGCGGGTCGCGTCGGGGCCGCTCGCGCCGAGGAGGTCTTCCGCGGTGAGCCGCAGCCGTTCGAGATCTTCAGCAGTGCTGCGCTCCGCGGCGAGTTTCGCCGCCGAACCCGCGACGGCGAGGTAGTGGTCGCCGAAGTCGCGAAGTTCAGCCATTGAGACCAATCGCAGGCGTTCGGCCCACGAACTCTGCGCGGGCCAGTCCGGGGTGCGCACGAAGCTGCCGCCGCCGCGCCCGCGCCGCGTTTCGACGAGACCCTGCTGCCGCAGCACCGCGAGCGCCTCGCGAACGGTGACCGTGGAGACGCGGAACTGCGCGGCGAGTTCGGCCTCGCTCGGCAACTGCTCGGCGTCGTCGAGGAGACCGAGGGTGATGGCGTCGAAGAGCCGCGCGGCGACCGCTTCCGCGCGCCCCACCTGTTCCAGCGGGGCGAACATCGCCAGTCGTGCGCTGTTCGACATCTCCTTGCGCATCGTTGGTCCACCCGTCTCGGCATCCGTTGGAGCCAATCCTGCCCCAGGGCCTTGTCATTTGAAATATGGAGTTATATGTTTCATCCTGCCACGGAGAGTCAGGAGGCGCACGCGTGCAGGAGTTGAAGCACTACATCGGCGGGACTTTCGTCGACTCGCTGTCCGGAAAGGTCGCGGAAATCGTCGACCCGGTTACCGGCCGTGCGTACTGCACCGCGCCGGTGGCCGGTGCCGAGGACGTGGACCGCGCGCTGAAGGTCGCCGCGGAAGCGTTCGAAAGCTGGCGCGAGACCACCCCGGCGCAGCGGCAGCTCGCACTGCTGAAGATCGCCGACGCGCTCGAGGCGCGCGGCGAGGAGATCATCCGCGTCGAAGCGCAGGACACCGGCAAGCCGTTCGCGCTGACCATGGAGGAGGAGCTGCCCGCGGTCATCGACCAGGTGCGCTTCTTCGCCGGTGCCGCGCGCGTGCTCGAAGGCCGTTCGGCCGGCGAGTACATGGAAGGCCACACGTCGTTCATCCGCCGCGAGCCGGTCGGCGTCTGCGCGCAGGTGACGCCCTGGAATTACCCGCTGATGATGGCGATCTGGAAGATCGCGCCGGCGCTCGCCGCGGGCAACACCATCGTGCTCAAGCCGTCCGACACCACGCCCGCCTCCACGCTGCTGCTCGCCGAGATCTGCGGCGAGCACCTGCCCGCGGGCGTGTTCAACGTGATCTGCGGCGACCGCGACACCGGACGTGCGTTGGTAGAGCACGACATTCCGGCGATGGTGTCGATCACCGGCTCGGTGCGAGCGGGCATCGAGGTCGCCGGTTCGGCGGCGCACGACGTCAAGCGCGTGCACCTCGAACTGGGCGGCAAGGCCCCGGTGATCGTGTTCCCGGACGCGGATCTCGAAGCCGCCGCCGAAGCTATTGCCGCCGCGGGGTATTTCAACGCCGGCCAGGACTGCACGGCCGCCACTCGCGTGCTGGTGCACGACGACGTGCACGACACGTTCGTCAACGCGCTCACCCGCCAGGCCGAGGCGAACAAGACCGGCACGGACGACGACGTCGCCTTCGGTCCGCTCAACAACGCCGCGCAGCTGGAAAAGGTCTCCGGATTCATCGACCGGCTGCCGGAGCACGCGACTGTCCACTGTGGAGGACGGCGCTCCGGCGACGAGGGCTATTTCTACGAGGCCACCGTGGTTTCCGGGGTTCGGCAGGACGACGAGATCATCCAGAACGAGGTCTTCGGCCCGGTCATCACGGTGCAGCGGTTCACCGAGGACGACGAAGCGCTCAAGCACGCCAACGGCGTTCCCTACGGCCTCGCTTCCTCGGTGTGGACCAAGGACCACCAGCGCGCCATGAAGTTCTCGGCGAAACTCGACTTCGGTTGCGTGTGGATCAACACGCACATTCCGCTCGTGGCCGAGATGCCGCACGGCGGGTTCAAGCGGTCCGGCTACGGCAAGGACCTCTCGCTGTACGGCCTCGAGGACTACACCCGCGTCAAGCACGTGATGAGTGCGCTGTAGCCGTCGTGACCAGATCCATGGGAAGGCCCGTCATGCCCCATCAAGCCCCCGCCGAGACCCGGCCGCCGGGAAGGCGTCCGCAGTCCGCGCAGCCGGCGATCCGGCTCACCGGACTGGAAAAGCACTTCGACAAGGTGCGTGCCGTGGACGGCGTCGACCTCGACATCCCGCCCGGCGAGTTCTTCTCGATGCTCGGCCCGTCCGGTTCCGGCAAGACCACCGTGCTGCGGATGATCGCCGGGTTCGAACTGCCCACCGCGGGCACGATCGAACTCGAAGGCAAGGACGTGAGCCAATTGGCTCCGTTCGACCGCGACGTGAACACGGTCTTCCAGGACTACGCGCTCTTCCCGCACATGACGGTGCAGCAGAACGTGGAGTACGGCCTGAAGGTCAAGCGGGTCGCGAAAGCCGAGCGCCGCGAGCGGGCGAAGGAAGCACTGCGCACGGTGCGGCTTGAGGACTTCGGCGAGCGCAAGCCGTCGCAGATGTCCGGTGGACAGCGACAGCGCGTCGCGCTCGCCCGCGCTCTCGTAAATCACCCGAAAGTGTTGCTTTTGGATGAACCCCTTGGCGCGCTTGACCTGAAGCTGCGCCAAACCATGCAGGTCGAGCTCAAGCAGATCCAGCGCGAGGTCGGCATCACCTTCGTCTTCGTCACCCACGATCAGGACGAGGCGCTCACCATGAGCGACCGGATCGCCGTGTTCAACGCGGGCCGCATCGAACAGGTCGGTACTCCGGTCGAGGTCTACGAACGTCCGGCAAGTGCTTTCGTGGCAGGGTTTGTCGGCACGTCGAACCTGCTCAGCGGGCGCAGCGCCGAGGCGGTGATCGGCAGGCCGGGCGTGTACAGCATCCGGCCGGAGAAGATCCGCATCGACGGAGACCTTGCGTCGCCGGCCGGTCCCGGAGAGACTTCTGCGACCGGTTCGGTCACGGATGTCGTTTATGCCGGTTCGACAGTGCGCTACGCTGTCGCGCTCGATGCCGGGGGCCAATTGTCCGTAGTCCGCCAGAACACCAGCGAGCCGACCGAGTTCGCCGACGGTCGCGTTCGCCTGCGCTGGCGCCGCGAACACAGTTTCCGGGTCCCCGAAGCCGGCTAGTTCCTCACGGGAAGGTTTCTCTCGCTATGAAGAACAGGAAGACGCTGCTCGCAGGGCTGTGCGGCGTGAGCCTCCTGCTCGCTGCCTGCGGCACCTCGGGTTCCGACTCCAAAACGGGGTCGGCGCCGGGCGCACAGGGCTTCACGCCGCCGAAGCTGAACGCGCTGACGCAACTCGGCCAGCCGGAAGGCCAGCTGAACGTGCTCGCGTGGCCCGGCTACGCGGAAAACGGCTCGAACGACGCGAAGGTCAACTGGGTCACACCGTTCGAGCAGCAGACCGGATGCAAGGTCAACGTCAAGCCGTTCGGCACCTCGGACGAGGCCGTGACGCTGATGAAGACCGGGCAGTACGACGTGGTTTCGGCCTCCGGCGACGCCTCGCTGCGGCTGGTCGCCTCGGGTGACGTCGAGCCGGTCAACACCGCGCTCGTCCCGAACTACAACGACATTTACCCGTTCCTCAAGAACAAGTCGTGGAACAGCGTCAACAACGTCGCCTACGGCATCCCGCACGGCTGGGGCGCGAACGTCCTGGCCTACCGCACCGACAAGGTGCAGCCGGAGCCGAAGTCGTGGTCGCCGATGTTCGACGAGAAGTCGCAGTTCAAGGGCAAGGTCATCGCGTACGACTCGCCGATCTACATCGCCGACGCCGCGCTGTACCTGATGGCGCACCAGCCCGATCTCGGCATCAAGAACCCGTACGCCTTGGACGACAAGCAGTTCAAGGCGGCCACGGACCTGCTCAAGAAGCAGCGCCCGCTGGTCGAGGAGTACTGGTCGGACTACCTCAAGGAAACGCAGTCGCTCAAGAGCGGCGACGGCGTGATCGGCACGGCCTGGCAGGTGACGGTGAACCTCGCGAAGAGCGAGGGCGCGCCGATCGCGGCCACGGTGCCGAGCGAAGGTGCGACCGGCTGGTCGGACACCTGGATGGTGTCCGCGAAGTCGCAGCACAAGACGTGTGCGTACAAGTGGATGGACTACATCACGAGCCCGAAGGTGAACGCCCAGGTCGCCGAGTACTTCGGCGAGGCCCCGGCGAACTCCAAGGCCTGTGCGGAGTTCAAGGACAAGTCGCTGTGCGACACCTACCACGCCAACGACGCCGCGTACGCCGCCAAGATCCAGTACTGGACCACGCCGATCCCGCAGTGCCTCGACGGCCGCACGGACGTCAAGTGCAAGGACTACGGCGACTGGACCCGGGCCTGGACCGAGATCAAGGGCTGACGTGACCCTCGCGGATGCCGGTACCCACCGCGCCGGCGTCCGCGAGCCCGCCGGGGGTTGCGGGCCCTCCCCAATGTTCCCGCAGCCCCCGGCTTTTCTCCCTTCCGCACCCGAAAGCGCTAAGACATGACCGCCGTGAGCCCGCCGAGTCACCGCATCTCGGCTTTCTTCCACCGCAAACCCAAGCTGCGCCTCGGACTTCTCCTCACCGTGCCGATGCTCTGGCTCGGCCTGGCCTACCTCGGCGCGCTCGCCGCCCTCTTCATCACGGCCTTCTGGTCCACCGACGTCTTCACCGGCAAGGTGGTCACCGACTGGTCCTTCGACAACTTCGTCACGCTTTTCAGCGATTCGGTCTATCGCACGATCACGTTCCGCACCGTCGGCATCGCGCTGCTGGTGACCGTGATCGACGCGGTGATCGCCTTCCCGATGGCCTTCGCCATGGCCAAACTCGCGTCGCCGCGGGCGCAGCGGCTGCTGGTGATCATGGTGATGACGCCGCTGTGGGCGAGCTACCTGGTCAAGGCGTACGCGTGGCGGACCCTGTTGTCCGGCAACGGAGTGCTGAACTGGCTGCTGGACCCGCTCGGCCTGTCCGGCCCGGGTTACGGCGTCACCGCGACCGTGATCACGCTGTCCTACCTCTGGCTGCCGTACATGATCCTGCCGATCTACGCGGGCCTCGAGAAACTTCCGACGTCCCTGGTGGACGCTTCCGGCGACCTCGGCGCGAAATCGTTCCGCACGTTCCGTTCGGTGATCTTGCCGCTGACGTTCCCGGCGATCGTCGCCGGTTCGATCTTCACCTTCTCGCTGTCGCTCGGCGACTACATCGCGGTGAAGATCGTCGGCGGTACTTCGCAGATGCTCGGAAACGTCGTGTACGACAACATCGGCGCGGCCAACAACCTGCCGTTCGCCGCGACCGTCGCGACGGTTCCGGTCGTGATCATGCTCGTCTACCTGGCCGCGGTGCGTCGCACCGGTGCGCTGGACAACCTCTAGGAGACCGCCGTGCGGATGTCGAAACCCGCCCGGGTGCTGCTGTGGACCGCGCTCGGGGCCGGATTCGCGGTGATCTATTTCCCGCTGCTGGTGGTCCTGCTGAACTCGGTGAACGCGGACACCACGTTCGGATGGCCGCCGAAGAGCTTCACTCTGGAATGGTGGGGCCGGGCGATCACCAACGAGGGTGCGCTGCACGCCTTGTGGACCAGTGTCATCGCCGGCCTTTCGGCGACCGCGATCGCTTTGGTGCTCGGCACGATGGCCGCGTTCGCGTTGCAGAAGTACCGGTTCTTCGGGCGGAACTCGTTGTCGCTGCTGGTGATCCTGCCGATCGCGCTTCCCGGCATCGTCACCGGTATCGCGCTGAACAACGCTTTCCGGACGATCTTCGGCCTCGACCTCGGCCTGATGACGGCGATCGTCGCGCACGCCACGTTCTGCATCGTGGTGGTGTTCAACAACGTGGTCGCGCGGTTGCGCCGGATGGGCGGGAACCTCGAAGAAGCGTCGATGGACCTCGGCGCGGACGGGATGACGACGTTCCGCCTGGTGACGTTCCCGATGCTGCGATCGGCGTTGCTGGCAGGCGGATTGCTCGCCTTCGCGCTGTCGTTCGACGAGATCATCGTGACGACTTTTACGCTCGGCACGGGCATGGAAACGCTGCCGATCTGGATCTACAACAACCTGTTCCGGCCGAACCAGGCCCCGGTGGTCAACGTGGTCGCGGCGGTGCTGATCATCGTGTCGACGGTGCCGGTTTACCTGGCGCAGCGGCTTTCCGGCGGCGACAGCTCCAGCGGCGGCCGGATCTGATCTGCTGTCCTTCTTGCTGAGCCCGCGGTTCCGGCCGCGGGCTCAGTCGCGTGGTAAATCGGTTGCCGCGCCTCGGGAACGGCGGGCACAGTGCAGTCCGTGGACATGCGTGATCACGGCGGCGACGGCACCCCGGTCGTCTTGCTGCACGGTGGCGGGGGCCGCACGAGGCAGGACTGGGACCATCTGATCCCGCTCCTGCCCGAATTTCGGATCGTCACGTACACCTTCCGCCCGGGACCCTGGAATTGGCGGCGGGCACTGACCGATCTCGCCGACGTCATCCAGCATTTCGGCCTAGACCGGCCCGCCGTCATCGGACATTCGCTCGGCGGCATGCTGGCGGCGGTGTGGGCCACGGAACATCCCGAATGCCCGCTCGCCGTCAACCTCGACGGCCACACGAATCCCACCGGCCCGGTGCTGCGCGCCTTCATCGACGAGCAAGTCCGGCTGTCCGACGACCCCGATCTCGGCGCGCTGATCGCAGCGTTCGACGAACTCGACCTGATAGCGACTTACCGGACCACGCGGTGCCCGCTCATTGTCGTCTCCTCGATGCGGCCAGACGCCGAGATGATGCTCCCCGAAGAGGTCGGCGTCGCCTTCGCGCGCTACCGCGAGGAATTCGGCGAACAGCTAGCCGCCGCGGCCGCCGACACACCGCTGCTTTCCTTGCACGAGACGGACACCGGGCACGACGTCCACCTCGAAGCAGCGGAGGAAGTCGCCGACCTGATCCGCGCCGGATTGATTACCGGAACCGGTCCGTCGCCTCGCGCAGCGCGGGAATCACACCAGGATCGCTGACCGCGTGCCCGGCGCTCTCGACCAGTTTCAGCTCGGACCCGGGCCAAGCCCGATGCAGCTGATACGCCGTGATCGGCGGGCACACCGCGTCATAACGCCCCTGCACCAACACCCCCGGAATCCCGGCGAGCCTCCCCGCATCCCGGATCAGCTGTCCTTCTTCCAGCCAAGCACCGTGCCGGAAGTAGTGCACCGCCAGGCGAGCGAACGTCAGCGCGAACTGCGGATTCGCGTATTGGTTCACAAAGGACTGTTGCGGCAGCAACGCCACCGTCGCGCCTTCCCAGACGCTCCAAGCGATCGCGGCCCGCTCGCGGACGGCGCGGTCGGGGGAGTGCAGCAGTTCGGCGTACCCGGCGAGCGGGTCTTCCGTATTGTCCAGCGGCTCCAGGAAAGCTTCCCACTCCACCGGGAAGAGATTCGCCGCGCCGCCACGATAAAGCCAGTCCAGTTCCCGCTGGCGCACGGTGAAAATCCCCCGCAACACCATCTCGGACACCCGCGACGGATGGGTTTCCGCATACGCCAGCGCCAGCGTCGAACCCCACGACCCGCCAAACAGCTGCCAGCGCTCGATATTCAGCCGTTCGCGCAGCAAC
Organism: Amycolatopsis sp. NPDC114503; assembly: GCF_055633655.1. NCBI lineage: Bacteria > Bacillati > Actinomycetota > Actinomycetes > Pseudonocardiales > Pseudonocardiaceae > Amycolatopsis > Amycolatopsis sp. NPDC114503. Next base: position 493,069 of record NZ_JBVKDT010000008.1, read on the forward strand.
TCCATGTCGGACACCAAGTGCCACAACGTGTTCGCCGACAGATCGTCGCCCGCGTGGGGAGTGCTGCGCCCGGCGCCGCGCTGATCGAACAGGATGATCCGGTACGCCTCGGGGTCGAAATGCCGCCGGGTCATCGGCGCGGTGCCGCTTCCCGGGCCGCCGTGCAGCACCACCACCGGTTTCCCCTCTGGGTTCCCGGCTTCCTGGCAGTAGATCCGGTGCCCGTCGCCGACGTCCAGCATTCCGTCGGCGCGCACCGGGACCGGCGGGTAAAGCTCGTCCATACCGGACACTCTTCCCGAAAGCTTCCGGCTTCTCAAAAGTAGGGTGGGGGCCCGCCCCCGCCGCCGGGCTGAGCGGGCCCCCGTCTGTGATCGCGGTCAGCAGCCTGGTGTCGCGGCTACGTTCGCGAAGCCCTTCCCGGCGTTCGTCACCTTGTTGCTGGCGCAGACCTTGTTCCCGGTGGCCGCCTTGACCACGTAGAAACCGTAGGCCGAGGGCGCCTGCACGTCCGCGGTGTTGTCCGAGAAGGTGTTGTTCTGGCCCCAGCCGTCGACCTGCACGTGGACCTCGAACGACCCGTAGGTCGCGTCGTGCACGAAGACCTTGCTGCCCTTGTTGCCGGTGACCAGGTATCCGTTGCCCTTCACGTCGACCCAGCTGTCGGCGTAGTTCTCGCCGCTCTGGCCGGTGCCGTCGAAGGTGTTGCCGCGCAGTTCGCCGCCGGTGGTGCCTTCCTTGACGTCGATCGACTCCGCGCGCACGTTCGGCCCGATCTTGTTGCCGATCGCCTTGTTGCGGTCGCTGTGATCGGGTTGCCCGTCCGGCCAGTTGCTGGTGGCCGAACCGAAGTAGATGCCCTCGCCGAAACCGCCGTTCTCCTTGCCGGTGTCGGAGATTTCGGAGTTCTGCACGACGTTGTCGCTGCTGCCGTGCTGGAAGTGGATGCCCTCGTTGCCGATGCCGGTCACCTTCAGCCCGTCGACCAGCGTGTGGTTGACGCCCAGCGCCATCACGCCTTTCTGGCCGCCGGTGACGGTGAATCCGGACAGCGTCCAGTAGCTGCCGGTCAGTTCGATGGTGCGGCCGCCGGACGCCTGCACGACCGCGCTGCGCGGGCCGGTCAGCGTGATGCGCCCGCTCGCGGTGCCGCTGGCGGCGGCCTTGAAGTTGCCGGTGTAGGTGGTGTTCGCGGCCAGCTGGATCGTGGTGCCCGGCTTGGCCGAGGCCAGCGCCGTCTTCAGCTCGGCGGAAGTCTTGACCGGGACAGTCCCGGCGGACGCCGCGGGTGTGGCGAGTGCGAGCAGTGCTGCGGCTCCGGCAGTGGCTGCCAGAACTCGGTCGCGGACGCGCATTCCAACCCTCCTCGTCGAGGCTCGATGACTTCGGATGCGGCGTGCGCTCACGCTAAGACATCGAGAGAACACTGGTCAAGTACATGATTGATGTTCATGGATGTGAACAGAGTGAACAAAGGATGGCCGGAAAGTGTCGCCTGCGACTGTTCCCGCCCGGCTTGCTCGGAGTTAACCCGGTCCTCGGTAGTTTTTCCGCGGAATGCCCGAACTGCGGCGAGAAAGGCCCGTTGAATGTCCGCGGTCAGCTACCTCGAGTCCATTGTCGTCGGCGCTTTGCAAGGCGTGTCGGAATTGTTTCCGGTGTCCAGTCTCGGGCACAGCGTCCTGTTGCCCGCGCTCGTCGGCGGAAGCTGGGGACGCGACCTGAGCATCGGGAAGGACTCGCCGTATCTCGCGGTGCTGGTGGCGATGCACGTCGCCACCGCGATCGCGCTGGTCCTCTTCTTCCGGCGCGACTGGGTGCGCATCGTCACCGGCCTGTGGACGTCGATCCGCCATCGCGAGGTCCGCACGGCGGATCAGCGCCTCGCGTGGCTGCTCATTCTCGCCACGATCCCGGTCGGAATCGCCGGGCTGCTGCTGGAAAGCCTGCTGCGCGACGTCCTCGGCAAACCGGTGCCTGCGGCGATCTTCCTGGCGCTCAACGGCGGCGTGCTCTACGCCGCGGAGAAGTTCTCCCGGAAACCCAAGACGGCGGTCGCGCGCGAGGAGGAGACCATCGACTTCAGTGCCGAGGAGACGATGGTGATGCGCGCGGTGACCCTCGACGAGGCCACCGACGTCCGGCTGTCGAAGCTGAGCGTGAAGGAAGCCGTGCTTATCGGTTCGGCGCAGATTTTGGCTCTGCTGCCCGGGATCAGCCGCTCCGGCATCACCATGGTGGCCGGTCTGCGGCGTGGTCTCGACCACGAGGACGCCGCCCGTTTCGCCTGGCTGCTGGCGACTCCGGTGATCCTCGCCGCGGGCGCGTTGAAGATGCCGTCGCTGTTCACGCCGGAGAACAAGCCGTCGCTCGGCCCGGCGCTGGTCGGCAGCGTGGTGGCGTTCGTGGCGTCCTACATTTCTGTCCGTTTTCTGACGAAATACTTTGAAACGCGCACCTTGACCCCCTTCGCCATCTACTGCGCGGTCGCCGGAATCGGCAGTCTGATCTTCTTCGCGGTGTCAGGGGCGGCGTAGGGCGCAATTTCGCCGGGTGCACACTGAACGCATCGAAATCGTGCCTGACCTGCCGCCGCTGAGCGGATCGACGTTGTTCACGGCCTGGACTTTGGACGTCCCGGCCGTGCTCGTCGCGCTCGCGCTCGGCGTCGGCTACGTCGCTGCGGCACGCCGTCAGGAATGGCCAGCAGGGCGGACGACAGCGTTCCTCGCCGGGCTGGCCACGCTCATCCTCGTCACGTGCTCGTTCCTCGGCGTGTACGACACGACGCTGTTCTGGGTACGCGCGACGCAGAACACCGTCCTGCTGATGGTCACGCCGTTGCTGCTCGCGCTCGGCGCACCAGTGACGCTGCTGATGCGCACCGCGCCACCCAGGCTCGCCACGTGGTTGCGTACGCACGGCCGTGGCCGCTTCGCGCAGTTCATCACCTTCCCGCTGTGCGTCACCGTGGTGTTGATCGCGCCGTTTCTGCTTATCTACCTCACGCCGCTGTACGAGCTTTCGCTCGACTCAGCGGTCGTCGGCGGCTTCGTGCGCGTGGCGCTCGTACTGGCCGGCTTCTTGTACTTCTACAGCCGCGTGCAGCTCGACCCGACGCCGCGCAACGGCTCGCATCTGGTGTCGGTGTGGATCTCGTTCACCGAAGTGGTGTTCGACGGCGCGCTCGGGCTCGTGCTGTGGCTCGGGCCGCTGCTCGCGCCCGCGCATTACGACGCGGTGCACCGCGACTGGGGACCGGACCGGCGCACCGACCAGATCATCGGCGCCGGTGTGCTGTGGATCGGCGGAGACGTCGCCGGGCTGCCGTTCGTCGGCGCGCTGTTCATCAGGTGGGCGCGCGACGACGAAAAACGGGCGAAGCGGCTCGACCGGAAATTGGACGAGGAGGCAGCGGCAGGCGAAGCACCGGCGAAGGGATTGTGGTGGGAGAACGATCCGGAACTCGCCGAACGGTTCCGCCGCTCGTGAGTGCCGGCTCGCACCGGCACTCACGAGGCGGCTCAGTGGAACGCGTGCTCGGGCGCGGGGAACTCGCCGCGCCGGACGTCCTCGGCGAACGCCGTCGCGGCGCTCTGCAGCACCCCGGCGACATCGGCGTACCGCTTCACGAACCGCGGCGCCTTGCCGCGGCGCAGCCCGGCCATGTCCTGCCAGACCAGCACCTGAGCGTCGCAGTCCGGGCCGGCTCCGATGCCGACTGTCGGGATCTTCAGCTCGTGCGTGACGCGCTTGGCCGCCTCGGCGGGCACCATCTCCATCACGACCGCGAACGCGCCGGCTTCCTGCAGCGCCAGCGCGTCGGCGAGCAGCTTGTCCGCCGCTTCGCCGCGCCCTTGCACCCGGTAGCCGCCGAGGTTGTGCTCGCTCTGCGGGGTGAAGCCGATGTGGCCCATGACCGGGATCCCGGCCGAGGTGAGCGCCTCGACGTGCGCCGCGAACCGGTGTCCGCCTTCGAGCTTGACCGCGTGCGCGCGGCCCTCCTTCATGAACCGGACGGACGTGGCCAGCGCCTGCTCCGGGGAAAGCTGGTAGGAACCGAACGGCAGATCGGCCACCACGAGCGCCCGTTTCGCCGCCCGGGTGACCGAGCGGACCAGCGGGAGCAGCTCGTCAACCGTGACCGGCAGCGACGTGTCGTAACCGAACACGTTGTTCGCCGCGGAGTCGCCGACCAGCAGGACGGGGATGCCTGCTTCGTCGAAAAGCTCGGCGGTATACATGTCGTAAGCGGTGAGCATGGGCCACGGTTCGCCGCGGTCCTTCAGCTCGCGCAGATGGTGGATCCGGACTTTTCGCGGCTTGGCCGTGCCGGTGCTCGCGGGGCCGGTTCCGTAAGGGGCGGCCACCTCGCCGGCGGCGCCATCGGGTTGGGCAGACTGGGCAGACATCGTCGTCGACCGTCCTTCCCTCGAGGCCTCGCTGAGGTCCCCGGGTCGTGGAGTCAGTACCGGACACAGCGTGACACGCGCGCGGGAGGGCCCCAAGGTCGTGCGACCAGCTTCACACGGCCGGGTAGCGACAACCGTTTTGCCTCCTGTGACGTCTTGATAGGCATCGGACCGATATGCGTCCGGTGGTGAGAAAGTCCGGCGCCTCCCTCGACACGGGCGCGCCGCAAGAAAGGTACCGATGGGAACCCCAGTGAGCGCCCGCCCGCGCAGCCTCGGCTGGAAGGCCCGCGCCGGCGGTCTCGTGGCCACTGTCGTGCAGCTCGCGGCGATCTTTTCGATCGTGCTGCTGCTCGCCGGCGGACGGCACGGGCACCTGCTGAACGGCATCGACATGGTGTTCGGCGCGGTGAGCGTGCCGACCAGTTCGAGCCTGGTGATCGTGCTGCTGCTGGTCGTGCTCGGGGCGGCGCTGCGCAGGCGCAAGAAGGCCGCGCTGTACGTGCTCGTGCTGTTCCAGGTCGCCGGCCTGATCACCACACTGGTCCTGCAGGCGCTGCTGCTGTGGGCTCCCGATCTGCTGACTCTCACCGCCCGGCAGATGCGCCACATTCCGACGCAGGTGGGCGCGCTCGCGGTCGCCGACGTCATCTCGATCCTGCTGATCGTGTTCCTGCTGTCGCTGCGGCCGGCGTTCCCCGCACGGCTCGCCCCCGGTGCCTGGTGGAACGGGCTTTCCGTGCTGTTCGTCGGGTTCCTGGGGGTGATCGTGTGCGGCTGGGCACTCACCGAGGTATTCCCGGGCAGTCTTGGCGACACGTGGGAGCGGTTCGCCTGGGTGGTCAACCACGCCACCGGCGAGAACCTGCAACTGCGCCGCATCGGTGTCGGCGAGGGCCCGGCGTGGATCGACGTCGTCCTCGACCTCGGCGCGACCTTCGTGTCCACTGCCGCGCTGTACACGCTCTTCCGCGGCGTACGCAGCCGTCGCATTCGGACAGACGACGAAGAACTGAAGCTGCGTCGTCTGCTGGGCGAGTACGGCGAAGACGACTCTCTCGGCTACTTCGCCACGCGTCGCGACAAGAGCGTCATGTTCGCGCCCAACGGCCGTGCCGCGGTGACGTACCGCGTGCTCGCCGGTACGACAGTGGCGAGCGCGGACCCGATCGGCGACCCCGACGCGTGGCCGGACGCGGTGCAGGCGTGGCTCCACGAAGCGCGTACGTACGGCTGGACGCCAGGCGTACTCGGCGCGAGCGAGAAGGGCGCGAAGGTGTACGCCGCGGCGGGGCTGCGCGCGCTGCAGATCGGTGACGAAGCGGTCCTCGACGTCCGAGAGTTCACTCTCACCGGCCCTGAGCGGAAGTCCGTGCGACAGGCGGTGAAGCGGATCCAGCGCGCCGGGTACACCGCGCAGGTCCGTCGGCACAGCGAAATCCCCGAAGACGAGATGGTGCAACTGCTCGCCCGCGCGCAGCAGTGGCGCGTCGACGAGACCGAGCGCGGCTTCTCGATGGCGCTCGGCCGTCTCGGCGACCCGAGCGACGGCCGCAGCGTGATGGTCGAGGCGTACGACGCGCGCGGCGAACTGCGCGGCCTGCTGTCGTTCGTTCCGTGGGGCCGCCGGGGTCTCTCGCTCGACCTGATGCGCCGCGACCGGGACGCCGAAAACGGGCTCAACGAGTTCATGGTCGCCGAGGTCGTCGCGGCCGCCCAGCACGTCGGCGCGCAGCGGATCTCGCTGAACTTCGCGATGTTCCGCGCGGTGTTCTCCGAAGGCGAGCGCATCGGCGCCGGCCCGGTGCTGCGCGCGTGGCGTGCGGTGCTCGGTGTCGCGTCGCGGTTCTTCCAGCTGGAATCGCTGTACCGGTCCAACGCCAAGTACGGCCCGGAGTGGGAACCGCGGTTCCTCTGCTACTCCTCGGCGCGGCGCCTCCCGCGGGTCGGCATCGTCGCGGGCGCGCTGGAGGGCTTCGTGCCCACCGGACGCGCGCGGTCGCTGCGGCTGGAGAACGTGGGGGAGGATTTCGTCGCGCAGGTGCGGCAGATCGACGAGGAAGCGGCGCAGGTCGTGCCGCGGCCCAAGCGGCGTCCGGAACAGGTGCGCGTGCGAGTGGCCAAAGTGGACAAACTGCGGGAGCTCGGGGTGGACCCGTACCCCGTCGGCTTCTCCCGCGAAGATCATCTCGGCGACATCGTGCACACGTTTTCCGGACTGGAACCGGATTCCCACACCGGAAAACGCGTGCGGGTAGCCGGGCGAGTGCTGGCCCTGCGCACCCTCGGCGGCTTGTGTTTCGCCCGGATCAAGGACTTCTCCGGCGAACTGCAGCTGATGCTCGACGCGAAGGTCCTCGACCTCACCGGCTGGCGCACCGGCGTGGACCTGGGCGACCACGTCGGCGTCAGCGGCGAGGTGATCACGTCCCGCCGAGGCGAGCTGTCGGTGCTGGTGGACGAATGGACCGTCACCGCGAAGTGCCTGCACCCGTTGCCGGACAAGCGAAAGGGCCTCACCGACCCGGAGACGCGAGTCCGTCAGCGTTACCTGGACCTGGCGGTCAACCCAGACTCGGCGAACATGCTCCGCCTGCGCTCGACAGTCGTCCGCGCCGTCCGCGAACGCCTGCATCAGGGCGACTTCCTCGAGGTCGAAACCCCGATGCTGCAGACCATTCACGGCGGTGCCAACGCGCGGCCGTTCGTCACGCACATCAACGCGTACGACATGCGGATGTACCTGCGGATCGCCCCGGAGCTGTACCTGAAGCGCCTGTGCGTGGCCGGCGTCGAGCGGGTTTTCGAGCTGAACCGGAACTTCCGCAACGAGGGCGTGGACGCGACCCACAACCCGGAATTCACGATGCTGGAGGCGTACCAGGCGTACGCGGACTACAACGCCATGCGCCACCTGATGCGCGACCTGATCCAGTACGCCGCCGAAGCCGCGTACGGCGCACAGATCGTGCGACGCCCTGACGCCAACGGCCGCGTCGTCGAACACGACATCTCCGGCGACTGGCCAGTGATCCCGGTGCACAAAGCCGTGTCGGACGCCCTTGGCGAGGAAATCGACTCCCGCACGCCGATCGCCACGTTGCGGAAGCTGTGCGCCGCCGCAGGCGTCCCCGTGCCGGAAGAAGCCAGTGCGGGCGACTTGGTGTTGAAGGCGCACGAACATTTGGTAGAAGGTTCGACAGTCCTGCCGACCTTCTACACGGACTACCCGACCGAGGTCTCCCCGCTGACCCGCCAGCACCGGACCGACCCGCTCCTGGCCGAACGCTGGGACCTGATCGCGTTCGGCTCGGAAGTCGGGACCGCGTACACGGAGCTGACCGACCCGCTCGAACAGCGCCGCCGGCTGGAGGCGCAGTCGTTGCGGGCGGCGAGCGGGGATGTCGAGGCGATGGAGCTGGACGAGGACTTCCTGCTGGCGCTGGAACACGGAATGCCCCCGACCGGCGGGCTGGGTCTCGGGGTGGACCGGCTGCTGATGATGCTGAGCGGGACGTCGATTCGGCAGACGGTGCTGTTCCCGTTCGTTCGTCCGCAGGGGTGAGGTTTTCGGGACTTGGCCTGTTTCATGCGCTGAATCCGCAGCTGCGGGAAGCCACTGCTTCCTCTGACTCGCGGATGTCGGCGTTTGGGGCGGCACCTCGGCTATCGGCTCGTGGTCACCGGTGTCGGCGACTGCTGAAGTAGTGCTCAGCTAGCCACTTGATGAATTTCGTGGTCGCAGCCGTCTGGCCGCTGCCGTCGACCCCCTCGGATGTCGGCAATCGCAGACATGCCGCCGTCTGCACCTGACTGCAGACCAGACCTCACCTGCTGGTCACCGGACGTCCCAGCCGTCCCGTGACCAGCCGCTCGAGGTGCTCTCCGAGGAGAACCTCCACGAACCGAGTTCCGAGAGTCCTTCACGTTCGAGGCAGGTATTGGCGACCCGTCAACCATGATCCGGTAGCCTCCCCCAGGGATTCGGTGCGTGAGTTCGTGGTAGCGGATGGTGTCCGGAACCTCCGGTAAGTCACGGGTGTGACACCATCCGGCACTTCGTCGCAGAGATTCGCTTAGGGTGGGCAAGTGCGTGCTGCGCGGGTGGCTTTGATAGTCCTGCTCGGACTGGGTTTGGCGGGATATTCCGCGTGGCTGCTGGAGTTCTTCCTGCAGACCGGGGTGTCGCCGACCGAGCAGCCGGTCTGGGATTTGTTGTACGCGCAACCGGTCTTCCAGATCGCGACGGGGATCGGCGGCCTGGCCTTTTTCTTCACCGGCCCCGCCCTGATGCGGCTCGCGCCGGCGCACTGGAGCGGCAGGCTGACGTCAGTTTCGGTGTCGGTGTTCGGGATCGTGCTGATGGTGTGCGCCGGGGTCCCGGAGACCGTGGTGACGCCGAACCTGTTGAGCGCGGCCGTCGCCGTCGGCGCGTTCAGCCTGGTCTTCTGGTGGCCGTCCGGGTGGCGAGCCTGCGCCGTGGGTTGCCTGGTGGTCGTGCTGGTCGCGTGGGCGCTGGTGGTGGCATCGACGCTGGCCGGGCATCTGGAGGGCGTGTTCACCCGGGTTCAGCTGGTGGTGCACGCGGCGCAGGTCGTGATCGGCGGCGCGTACGTCGTGCAGACCCCGGTTCCGGTCCGCGGCCGAAAATTGTCGGTGGCGGGTGCGATGCTGCGGAGCAACAGACACCGGAAGTGAGGCCACCATGGCTGGCAATGTCTCCCCGACCCCTGACGAACGCGGCGGTTTGCTCGGTTTCCTGGCCCAGCAGCGGCAAGCGGTGAAGACAGCCGCGTACGGCCTGACCGACGACCAGGCGCGTGCCGTGCCCAGCGCAAGCGCCCTGAGCGTGGGCGGGCTGCTGAAACACGTGTCATCCACCGAAAGCATCTGGATAGACCATGTGCTGCGCATCCCGCCGAAACCCTTCGCCGAAAGCGTGGCGGTCTACCAGAAGAATTACCGCCTCGGCCCGGACGAGACGCTGGAGTCGGCGATCGCGGCCTACGACAAAGTCGCCGCCCGCACTGAAGAGGTCATCGCCGGGATCGAGGACCTGAACCAGGAAGTCCCGGTCCCACAGGACGTGCCATGGTTCCCGGACGACGTGTCGGCCTGGTCCGTCCGCTGGGTGCTGCTGCACCTGATCGAGGAAACCGCCCGGCACGCCGGCCACGCCGACATCGTCCGCGAATCCCTGGACGGCGCCACGGCTATGCCCCTGCAGGCTGCGGCCGAGGGCTGGCCGGAGACGGACTGGCTGAAGCCGTGGAAACCGGCGGAATGAGCTGAGCTTCGCTGAACGCCTTGCGCGGTCAGCCGCGACGGGCGGGTTGTCGGAGTTGGGCGGATTGGTTGAAGGCTGGTCGGGTTGGCCGTTCGAGTCGGATTGGCTGGCTGAAGGCCGGGTCGACTGGTCCGCTGCGACGGGTGGGCCGTCCGAGTCGGCGGGGTTGGTTGAAGGCCGTTGGGTCATTGCTCGGCAAGGGGGTGCACTCGGTTGGAAACCTGCGGCATTGGGGGTGCGGCTGGATTCCGACCGGGTGCGCCAAGGCTCCAGCCTGATCACGAAGCCTGGGGTGGCAGCCAGGCAAGACCTCAGCGCCCCCGGCGTCCGGCATCCTGCACTTCAGTGCTCCGAGCGTCCGGTGCCCTGCAGTTCAGCGCCTCCAGCATTCGCCGCCCAGCATTCAGCGGCCCTGAACTTCGACAACCTTGCCGATCAGTAGTCAAGGCAAACCAGGTTCCGCACCCACCGTCAGAACAGCGTCGGTTCCTCCGGAAAAGCCCCTTCGATCACCAACATCCGCCGCTTGGTCTCGACCCCGCCCGGTGCCGAAAATCCTCCGGTGTTCTTGCCGGCTCCCAAAACCCGGTGGCACGGCACGATGATCGGAAACGGATTGTTCCCCATTGCCTGCCCGACGGCTTGCGCGGAGCCGGGCGCACCCAGCTGATGCGCGATATCCCCGTACGTCAGGACTTTCCCCGGCGGAATAGCCCGCGCGACGTCGTACGCGCGCCGGTTGAAGTCCGGTACATCCTGGTAATCCAGCGGTGCCGCACGCAAATCGCGAGATTCTCCCGACAGCAGTGCGACGACATCCTCCACCACCGCGCGAAGTTCCTCCGGCACCGGCGATTCCACCGCGTCCGGGAAGCGGGTCGCGAGATGCGAGCGCGTCCGCTCAGCCGTGCTTCCCGGCAGCGCGGTTCCGATCACCGCACCGTCCCGCCAGACGAGGCCGCACGCCCCGATCGGGGTATCGAACACCGTGTACCCAACCGTCATACCGCCCAGCGTACGACCCGGCACCGACAGAAACTGGCGAGAAAACGACACGACCCTAGCTGCGGCGAACCCGATCGCGACCCCCGCAAAGGCGGCCGCGACCCTGGTAAGGCGATCCTGGCTGAAGACAAGCCTCAGCCCGTCGCACCGACAGCCCTGCCACTCGCTTCCGAAACCCGGCGAGGCCCGGAAACCCGCTCGGGACTTCCGCTCCCGGCCTCCGAGCCTCGGCGGAGCCGGAAACCGCGGTCAGGACTCCGTCCCGCCGCCGAGCTCCAAGGCCCGGCGAAGCCGAAAGCCCGGTCAGGACTTCCGGCCCCCGCCCAGCTCCGAACCCCGACCAAGCCGAAACCCCGATCAGGACTTCCGTTCCCGCCACCCGTTCGTCATCGGAAGCCGCCGGTCCCGGCCGAATGCCTTGAACGTGATCTTCGTGCCCGGCGGGTATTGCCGCCGCTTGTACTCCGCTCGGTCGACCAGTCGCACGACCCGGTCGATGGTCTCCGGGTCGAACCCGGCCTCGATCAGGTCCGCGTACCCGCGGTCGTTCTCGACGTAATCGTCCAGAACATCGTCCAGCAGTTCGTAATCCGGCAGCGAATCCGAGTCCTTCTGGTCCGGCCGCAGCTCCGCCGACGGCGGCTTCGTGATCGAGTTTTCCGGGATCGGCGGCGTTTCCCCCCGCTTGGCCGCTTCCTCGTTCCGCCACCGCGCCAGCTGCCACACGTGCGTCTTGAACAAGTCCTTGATCGGCGCGAACGCTCCGACCGCGTCGCCGTAAATAGTCGAGTAGCCGACGGCCAGCTCAGTCTTATTGCCGGTCGCCAGCACCAGGTGACCGTCCAAATTGGACAGCGCCATCAGCAGCATCCCGCGCACCCGCGCCTGGATGTTCTCCTCCGCGAGCCCGGTCAGCTGCAGCTGGTTGACATACACGTCAACCATGTCGCCGATCGGCTCGACCCGGTAGTGCGCACCGATCCGCTCCGCCAAGTCGGAAGCGTCATCCCGCGAATGCGACGACGAGTACTTCGACGGCATCGAGACGCCGTACACGTTGTCTCCGCCGAGCGCGTCCGCCGCCAGTGCTGCGCAGACAGCCGAGTCGATTCCGCCGGAGAACCCGAACGTGACTGACGAGAAGCCGTTCTTGTGCACGTAATCGCGCAGCCCGACGACCAGCGCCGACCACACCTCGGCCTCGTCCGACAGCGGTTCGCTGATCGTCGGAGCGGCCAGCGGCGAGTACGCGGCCAGCGGCGAGTCGTTCAACACCCGCCGGTGCACTTCCAGCCCGTCGAAAGAGCCCGTGGCGGCAGCATTCGCAACGGGCAGATCCAAGTCCAGCACCAGCAGGTGCTCCACGAACTGCGGCGCCCGCGCGAGCAGAGTCCCGTCCGCGCCGACCACCAGCGAGTCGCCGTCGAAGACCAGATCGTCCTGACCGCCGACCTGGTTCGTGTACACCAGCGGCGCGCCCGCCTCGGCCGCTCGCCGGGCGATCAGCGGCAGCCGCTGTTCGTCCTTCGAGCGCTCGTACGGCGACGCGTTCGGCGCGACCACCAGGTCGACTCCGGCCTTGCCCAGCGCGGAGATCGGGCCGCCGTCCTGCCAGATGTCCTCGCAGATCACCATGCCGATGTCGACGCCGTGCAGCCGCAGGACCTCAAGCTCGGTGCCCGGTTTGAAGTACCGGTGCTCGTCGAACACGCCGTAGTTCGGCAGGTGGTGCTTGAACTGCCGGGCGACGACCTCGCCGCGGTACAGCGCCGCCGCGGCGTCGCGGGGGCCGATTTCGTCGTGGTCGAGGTAGCCGACGTACACGAGCACCTCGCCGCAGCCTGCCTCGTCGAGCCGGCGCGCCAGTTCGGTCACCGAGCGCCGGGACGCGTCGGCGAACGTGCGCCGGAGCGTGAGGTCCTCGACCGGGTAACCGGTCTGGGACATCTCCGGGAACACGACGACGTGCGCGCCCGCCTCGGCGGCCTTGCGGGTCCACTCGACGGTGAGCGCGGTGTTCCCGTCGATGTCGCCGACGGTGGTGTTGACCTGGGCCAGTGCGATGCGCAGTTGCGGCATGCCGCCATTCTGTCCCACCGCACCGACAGAAACTACGCAGAGGTGAGCCAGAGAACGGCGAAGGGCCCCTCACCCGCGGCGAGGGGCCCTTCGAAAGAGGGAATCAGGACTTCTTCATCCGCATCATGCTGCGCACCTTCTTGACCGTCTGCTCGAAGTCCGAGTCGAACGGGTTGTCGTGCACCAGATACGTCCACGTCGTGTTCGCCCGCCGCACGCCGACGTCCTCGAGGTCGAGGCCGTTGTCGGTGATCTCGGCTTCCTCGAGCGTCTTCGCCGTCCGCGAGGCGGATTCGGCGATGATCTTGTGGAACTCCGGGATCGCCGCGCGGTGGAACTCGTCCAGCGGCGTCTCGCGGGCCAGCGCGCGCAGGTGGATGCTCTCGCGCACGTCGGTGAGATACGCCAGGTGATCCGACCACAGCTGGTCGAGGTGGAACAGCCGGACCTCGCGGCACACCTGCTCGAGCCGTGCCTCGTCGTCCAGCTTTTCCTTCAGCTCGGCGAACTTCTCCGGCTGCGCCTTCTCCAGCTCCTCGGCGGCGAGCCCGGTGTGCAGCACCTTGTCCCGGTGCTCCAGCAGCTCGGCGCGCTGCCGTTCGATCAGCCGCGTGTAGCGCCAGGTGTTGCGGTGGATCTCCAGGTCGACGCCCTCGGCCACGCGCTGGGCATGGTTGAGCTGCCGGTGCGCGGCCGGGTCGGTGATCTCGCCGGTCTCGGTGTCCGCGTCGATGCCGTCCGGCAGGTCCGGCGCGTTCGACAGCACGAGGTCGTCGTTGAGGCTCGCGAAGAAGATCGCGCTGCCCGGGTCGCCCTGACGTCCGGACCGGCCGCGCAGCTGCCCGTCGAGGCGGCTCGACGGATACCGCGCGGTGCCGATCACGTGCAGGCCGCCCAGCTCAGCGACCTCTTCGCGGGACGCGCCGTCGCTGCCGCCGAGCCGGATGTCGGTACCGCGACCGGCCATCTGCGTGGACACGGTGACCGCGCCCTTCTTGCCCGCCTCGGCGATGATCGCGGCCTCTTCGGCGTCGTTGCGCGCGTTCAGCACGACGCACGGCAGGTCAGCCTTCGCCAGCTTTTCCGCCAGCTCCTCGGACTCGGCGACGTCCTGGGTGCCGACGAGGATCGGCCGCCCGGTCTCGTGCACCGTGCGGATCTCCTCCTCGATCGCGCGCAGTTTCTGCGACGGCGAGGCGAAAACGCGGTCCTGCAGGTCCTCTCGGACGTTCGGGGTGTTCGGCGGGATCACCGCGACCTCGAGCTTGTAGAACTCGCGCAGCTGCTCGGCGACCGCGACCGCGGTACCGGTCATGCCCGCGACCTCGGGGTAGCGCGCGAGCAGCGCCTGCACGGTGATCGAGTCGAGGATTTCTCCCCGGTCGGTGGCGGTGACCTGCTCCTTCGCCTCGACCGCGGCCTGCAGGCCGTCCGGCCAGCGCTGCAGTTCGGCGACGCGGCCGCGGGCGGCGTTGATCAGCTGCACCTTGCCGTCGCGGACCAGGTAGTCGACGTCGCGGGTGAGCAGGGCGTGCGCGTGCAGGGCGACGTTCACCGCGGCGAGCCGGTCCGAACCGGACTCGTCGTACAGGTCGACGCCGCCGAGCGACTTCTCCACGACCGACGCGCCCGCGCTGGTCAGCCACGCGTTGCGGCCCTCGGAGTCGGTCTCGTAGTGCAGGCCGAGCCGCAGCCGCCGGACGATCTTGGCGACCTCCTCGTCGGCGTCGTTGTGGTCGATCGAACCGGCCATGACCAGCGGTACGCGCGCCTCGTCGACCAGCACCGAGTCGGCCTCGTCGACGATCGCCACCTCGGGAGCCTTCTGCACCAGGTCGTCGGCGTTGGTCACCAGGCGGTCGCGCAGCACGTCGAAGCCGATTTCGGCGACCGCGCCATAGGTGACCTCCTTGCCGTAGGCCTCCTTGCGCTCGTCCTTCGAATGCGCCGGTTCGACCCAGCCGACGGTGACGCCGAGCAGCTCGTACACCGGGCCCATCCACTCCGCGTCGCGGCGGGCGAGGTAGTCGTTGACCGTGACCACGTGCACCCGGCGGCCGCGCAGCGCATACCCGGCGCCGGCCAGCGCGCCGGCGAGCGTCTTGCCCTCACCGGTCTCCATCTGCACTACGTGGCCGGTGAGCAGGCCCATCGTGCCGAGCAACTGCACGTCGAAGGCCCGCTCGCCGAGCTTGCGCCGGGCGGCCTCGCGGCCGAGCGCGCAAATCTCGATCAGCTGGCTGTCGGTGAACGAGGCGGCCCCGTCGATGGCGTCTCGCAGCTTGCCCGCGCGCTCGGTGAGCTCGGCGTCCTCGAGTTTCTCCAGCTCCGGTTCGAGCTTCTCGACGGCGGGCAGCAGCGCTTCGTAACGGGTCAGCTCGACGCTGCCCGGCCGCTGGATGATCCGGCGGAGCCGCTTGCCCACCCGGCTGATCAGTGCCACCCCTGGTCTCCTCGTGTCGATGTGTCTCCGGTCGCACCCCGCACTGCCCAACGCGCCGACGGTGCGTTCGAGTTCCACGCCCGGATGGCACGATCAAACCGTGCCACGTCATCCCAGCGCCAGCCCGAAAGTCCATCCGTTCGTCGCGTTAGCGGCTGTCGGCCTGCTCGCGACCACGCTCGCGGCGTGCTCGTCGAAGCCCGGCCAGGCCGCGCTCGCGCCGACTGTCGAATCGCACGCGCCGGTGGGCCCGGTGCCCGCCGGACTGGAGCGGTTCTACGGGCAGAGCGTGTCCTGGTCCGCGTGTGCACCCTACGCGACCTCGGACGACGCGCGATCCGCCTTCAAGACGCAGGGAATCGAGTGCGGACGGCTCACGGTTCCGCTGAACTACGACAAACCGGACGGGCAGACGATCACCATCGGCGTGCTGCGGCACCGCGCGAGCGATTCGGGCCAGAAAATCGGTTCGCTCGTGGTGAACCCGGGCGGACCGGGTGCTTCGGGCATGGTCGCCGCGGCGGGCCTGCTCGACCAGGTGTCGAAGTCCGATCTCGGCGACCGGTTCGACCTCGTCGGCTTCGACCCGCGGGGGATCGGGGCCAGCGAACCGCAGATCAAATGCCTGACCGGACCCGAGCGTGACGCCGACCGTGCCGACGACAGCGAGACCGACGGTTCTCCCGCCGGCGTCGCGAAGCAGGAGACGGAACAGAAGGACTTCGCCGCGAAGTGCACACAGCGGACGAAGTACGGCGACGACATGCTCGCGCACGTCGGTACGCGCGATGTCGTTAAGGACATGGACGTGCTGCGAAGCGTCCTAGGCGACGAGAAGCTCACGTACCTCGGCTACTCGTACGGCACGCGCATCGGATCCACGTACGCGGAGACGTTCCCGAAGAACGTGCGCGCGCTCGTTCTCGACGGTGCTGTCGATCCGACGCAGAGCCCGGAGGACTCACTCGTCGCGCAGGGCCAAGGCTTCGGCGGGGCGTTCAACGAGTTCGCGAAGTGGTGCGCGGCGCGTCAGGACTGCGCGCTCGGCCATGATCCGGCCTCGGCGACGAAGCAGTTCCAAGACCTCACGCGCCGGTTGATCGACTTCCCCGTGCCGGTGGGCGACGGCCGCAAGCTGTCGTACGACGACGCGACCACTGGTGCCATACAGGCCCTCTACCAGCAGAGTCTCTGGGAGTACCTGAACACCGGGCTGAACGAGCTGAAGCTGCAGCGCGGCGCGACGCTGGAGAAACTGGCCGACATCTACAACGAGCGCAATCCGGACGGCAGCTACGGCACCACGCAGGACGCCTTCATCGCGATCCGTTGCGTTGACGACCCGCGTGTCACCGATCCGAAGCAGATCCTCGAAGGCCAGGAGAAATACGTAAAGGCTGCACCGTTTCTCGACGACGGCCGTCAAGCCAGCTCCGCCCGCGACGCGTGCGCGTTCTGGCCAGTGCCGAACACGGGGAAGCCGCACGAGCCGAACGTCGAAGGCCTGCCGAAGACTCTGACGATCTCGACCACTAACGACCCGGCGACGCCGTATCAGGCGGGCGTGAATCTCGCGAAGGCGCTGAAGGGTTCACTGCTGACCTTCGAGGGCACGCAGCACACGGTGTTCCTGCAGGGCAACGCGTGCGTCGACAAGGCAGGGACCGACTACCTGATCGACGGCACGACACCACCGGACGGCACTCGCTGTAAGGCCAGTTGAGATTGCGCTGGCTCGCGACAGCTGTGGTGGCGACGATGCTCGCCGCCACGGCTTGCGCGAGCCAGCGCGCGGCGCTCGAGTGGGGGCCGTGCGCGCCGTACGCGCAGACAGCTTTCGAGAAGGCTCTGTACGCAGATCAGTCGGTCGATTGTGCTCGACTGACGGTGCCGCTCGACTACGCGAACCCGCAGGGCGACACGGTGTCGATCGGTCTACTGCGTCATCGGGCCGCAGATCCGGCACATCGGATCGGGTCTCTCGTGCTCAACCCTGGCGGGCCGGGCAGCTCGGGCATGACAGCGGCGGCCACGCTGGTGCGGCCTGCGGGGAAGCTTGCCGAGCAGTTCGACCTGGTTGGCTTCGATCCTCGCGGTGTTCACGCGAGTGAACCGCGGATCAGCTGCCGGTCCGACGCCGAACAGGACGCCGCGCGTGCGTCAGGTGTCGGGAGTACGTCCAGCTGCGTCACGAAGACGAGCGCGGAGTTCCTCGCACACGTAGGCACGCGAGAGGTCGTACGCGATCTTGACGCGCTTCGCGCTGCTCTCGGCGACGCGAAGCTCACGTACCTCGGGTACTCATACGGCACGCAGATCGGTTCGGCGTACGCAGAGGCGTACGCGGACAAAGTGCGAGCCATGGTCCTCGACGGCGCCATCGACCCCGCACAGGACTTGTCGCAGACACTGATCGCCCAGGCCGCCGGGTTTCAGGACGCCTTCACTCGCTTCGCGCAGTGGTGCGCGAAGCGGCCTGGCTGTCCGCTAACCGGCGACGCGACCGCAGCTTTCCAGCGAATCGCCCGTGCTCCGGCCCCTGCGCTTCCTGGCCGTGGACTGTCCTTCTCCGACGCCGTCACCGCGACAGAGGCCGCGCTCTACTCCCGCGCGCAGTGGCCGAATTTGCAGCAGGCGCTGGAAGAACTCGCTACCCAGCACCGCGGCGCGAAGCTGCTTCAGATGGCCGACGACTACTACCAACGCGACCAGAACGGCCACTACAGCGGAGCGTTCGACGCCTACTACGCCGTCCGCTGCGTCGACTACAACCGCGTCACCGACCGCGCGACCATCGACGCCGCGCATCGCCAAATGCTCACCGGCGCACCATTCCTCGCCGGCAGCTCGCCCGACGCGCACGAACTCGACACCTGCTCGACCTGGCCCGTACCGCCGACCTCGCAGCCTCACCGTCCGTCCGCACCTGGTCTGCCGAAGGCGCTCGTCATCTCGACCACGCACGACCCGGCTACGCCCTACCGTCAGGGCGTGGCGCTCGCGAAAGATCTCAACGCCGCACTGCTGACTGTCGACGACGTACAGCACGCAGCGTTCCTCAAGGGCAACACCTGTGTCGACAAAGCGGCAACGGCTTACCTCGTCACGGCGAGCGCCCAAGGCGGCAGCTGTTAAGGCTGCTGATCCGTCAGCAGCACTTCGTACATCACCGGGCTGTCGCGGTTCGTCGCTGGCGGCACCTGCAGCCACATCCGCGCGAATCGGCGCGGTTCGGCCGCCGTCACCCAGATCTTCACGTTCACGTCCGCGTGGATCTGCGGCACCAGCGTCGCCGCGACGGCCTGGGGCACGGTTCCGCCGACGCGGTAGCCGTCGACGTGCTGGATCGTCTCGCGGATTTCGGTTTTCGGCTGCTGGAGCGAGCCGAGAAGGCGGACGAGGCCGCCGTGCGGGCCGAGGAACCGGCCGACCGTGAAGGGCGTGGGGCCGTTCGTTTCGCGACCCTTCGTGTCCTTGGCGGTCGCGGTGTGCCCGGAGACGGTGAACGAGAACGACCGATCGGTGAATTCCGCGCTGCCGCTCGCCTGTCCGCCGCTTTTGAGGGTCGCGTTGCCGACGAGCTTGGTCATCGGCAGGCCGGGAAGCACCCCGTTGACGCCGACCGAGAAGTGCAGGCTGGCGACGTGGGAAAAGTTCTCCTTGGCGGCGGTGAGCAATCCGTCCGCCGCGGGCAATGGGGGTGCCGCGGTGCAACCGCCGACCAGCCCGAGGAGCAGCAGCGCCGGCAGGACACGTCGGCTGAGCATGGCCGAGAGCCTACTCGGTTGGCCCGATCCTTTCGGATGGTGTCCTTCCGGCCACTGTCGATCGGGCCCGCCGCACACCAGACTGACTGCTCGTGACCGTTGAGACTCGTCCTGCCCGCCGCCTGCACCGCGCCTGGTTCGTCGCGGCGGCCGCGTTCGTCGCCCTCCTCGCCGCCGCCGGCTTCCGCGCCGCGCCGGGTGTCCTGATCGATCCGCTGCACCAAGAGTTCGGGTGGTCCCGCGCCACGATCGGGTCGGCCGTCTCGGTCAACCTCGTCCTGTACGGCCTCTTCGCACCCTTCGCCGCGGCGTTGATGGAGCGATTCGGTATCCGCCGGGTTGCGGCTACCGCACTGTGCGTCGTCGCTCTCGGCGCGGGCGGCACGGTCTTCATGAGCGCCAGCTGGCAGTTGATCCTCTGCTGGGGCGTGCTCGTCGGCCTCGGCACCGGCTCGATGGCGATGAGCTTCGCCGCGATGGTCGCGACGCGCTGGTTCGTGCGTCACCGCGGCGTCGTAACCGGCGTCCTGACCGCTGCGGGAGCGACCGGACAGCTGATCTTCCTGCCCTTGATCGCGTCGCTCGCGGTGGACGACGGCTGGCGGACGGCGTCCATGGTCATCGCCATCGCGGCTCTCGCGGTGGTCCCGGTCGTGCTGTTGGCCGTACGCGACCACCCGGCCGACGTCGGCACTGTCGCGTACGGAGCGCCCGAAGGCACCGAAGTGGAGCGTCCGGCACCGAAGGTCGGCACCGTCCGCCGAGGGTTGACCGTGCTGTTCCAGGCCGCGCGCACCCGTACGTTCTGGCTGCTGGCCGTTGGGTTCGCCATCTGCGGGGCGACCACGAACGGGTTGGTCAGCACGCACTTCGTCCCGGCCGCGCACGACCACGGCATGCCGCAGACGACCGCGGCGAGCCTGCTCGCGCTGGTCGGCGTCTTCGATGTGGTGGGAACGATCGCGTCGGGATGGCTCACCGACCGTGTCGACCCACGGATCCTGCTCGGCGTCTACTACGCGTTGCGGGGAGTTTCGCTCGCCCTGCTGCCGCAGCTGTTCACGAATTCGGTCCAGCCGAGCATGTGGGCGTTCATCCTGTTCTACGGCCTCGACTGGGTGGCGACCGTTCCGCCGACGGTCGCGCTCTGCATCCGCTCTTTCGGGGAAGCCGGTCCGATCGTGTTCGGCTGGGTTTTCGCCTGCCATCAGCTGGGCGCGGCGTTCGCCGCTTCCGCCGCCGGCGCGGTGCGCGACCAGTTCGGCGACTACGCGATCGCCTGGTACGTCGCCGCCGGGCTCGCGGTCATCGCCTCGGTCGCTTCGCTGTCGATCACCCGGTCAGGCAAACCCCAGCTCGCCGCACTGGCCTGAATCCGACTCCAACGGGGGTGACCCGTGAAACATGGCGTTAACACGTGCTGGTTAGGGTTCGGCCATGGATCGCCAGCAGGAATTCGTGCTCCGCACTTTGGAAGAGCGCGACATCCGTTTCGTTCGCCTGTGGTTCACCGACGTGCTGGGATTTCTGAAGTCCGTCGCGGTCGCGCCCGCCGAACTGGAGGGCGCGTTCAGCGAGGGCATCGGCTTCGACGGCTCGGCCATCGAAGGCTTCGCGCGCGTCTACGAATCGGACATGGTCGCCAAGCCCGACCCGTCCACCTTCCAGGTGCTGCCATGGGAGACCCCCGACGGCAGCCCGTACTCCGCGCGGATGTTCTGCGACATCGCGATGCCCGACGGTTCGCCGTCCTGGGCCGACCCGCGGCACGTGCTGCGCCGCCAGCTGTCGAAGGCCAGCGAGGCCGGGTTCACCTGCTACGTGCACCCGGAGATCGAGTTCTTCCTGCTCGCCAACCTCCCCGACGACGGCAGCGAGCCCGAGCCCGCCGACAACGGCGGCTACTTCGACCAGGCCAGCCACGCCACCGCGACCCACTTCCGCCGGCACGCGATCGAGACCCTCGAGGCGATGGGCATCTCGGTCGAGTTCAGCCATCACGAAGGCGCGCCGGGGCAGCAGGAAATTGACCTTCGCTACGCCGACGCCCTGACCATGGCCGACAACGTGATGACGTTCCGTTACGTCGTCAAGGAGGTCGCGCTGACCCAGGGAGTGCGCGCGACCTTCATGCCGAAGCCGTTCACCGACCAGCCCGGCTCCGGCATGCACACCCACGTCAGCCTGTTCGAAGGCGACCGCAACGCGTTCTACGACGCGGAGGATCCGCACGAGCTTTCCGAGACCGGCAAGGCGTTCGTCGCCGGTGTCCTGCACCACGCCAAGGAAATCTCCGCCGTCACCAATCAGTGGGTCAACTCCTACAAACGGCTGATCAGCGGCAGCGAGGCTCCGACGACGGTGTCGTGGGGGAGGGCGAATCGCTCGGCGCTCGTGCGCGTGCCGATGTACTCGCCGGGCAAGGCCTCGTCGCGGCGCGTGGAGATCCGGACGCTCGATTCGGCGTGCAACCCGTACCTGGCCTACTCGGTGATACTGGCCGCAGGGCTGAAGGGCATCGAAAAGGGCTACGAGCTGCCGCCGCCCGCCGAGGACAACATCTGGCAGCTGTCGGACTCCGAACGCCGCGCCGCCGGCTACTCGCAGTTGCCGCAGAACCTCGGCGAGGCGCTCGCCGAGATGGAGAAGTCGGAGCTGCTGCCGGAAGCGCTCGGCGAGCACGTTTATGACTTCTTCTTGCGCAACAAGCGGGTCGAGTGGGACAACTACCGGAGCGCGGTCACTCCGTACGAGCTCCGGACCCTGTTGCCGATGCTCTGAGGAGCCCCCGGGCCGTGCTCCGACGTTGGGGAGGCATCGGAACATGGGAAAAAGACTGCCCGCCGTACTCGCCGCACTGGTCGCGGCGGCGGGCTTGGCCACCGCGCCGCCGGCGGTCGCGATGCAAGGTGACCACGCGGACCCGGCCGAACTGCACTTCGACCTCGACCGCGCCGACATCCCGTTCCTGCAGCACCGGATGGCGGCCGGCCAGCTCACCGCGACCCGGCTGACCAGCGCGTACCTCGCCCGGATCCGGGTGCTGGACCCGAAGGTCAACGCCGTCCTCGCGCTCAACCCGGCCGCGCTCGCGCAGGCCGCGGCCAGCGACCTCCGGCACCGGACCGGCCGCACCCGCGGTCCGCTCGACGGGATCCCGGTGCTGGTCAAGGACAACGTCGACACCCAGGACCAGCAGACCACCGCCGGTTCGCGCGCGCTGCGGAGCCGTCCGGCCAAGGACGCCACGCTGATCACCCGGCTGCGCGACGCGGGCGCGGTGATCCTCGGCAAGGCGAACCTGTCGGAATGGGCCAACTTCCGCGCGGCGAAGCCGACTTCCGGCTGGTCCGGGGTCGGCGGGCAGACCAACAACCCGTACGTGCTGGACCACAACCCGTGCGGTTCGTCCGCCGGATCCGCGGCCGGAGTCGCCGCGTCGCTCGCGCAGGTCGCGATCGGCAGCGAGACCGACGGGTCGATCGTGTGCCCGGCCGGGATGACCGCGACCGTCGGCCACAAACCAAGCCTCGGGCTCGTCAGCCGCACCGGCGTCGTGCCGATCTCCGCGGAACAGGACACGGCGGGACCCATCGCGCGCAACGTCGTCGACACCGCGCTGACGCTCTCGGTGCTGCAGGGCCGCGACCCGTCCGACCCGGCCACTCTGCGCTACCCGTCGACCCAGCCGACCGACTACGCGAAACTCCTCCGCCCCGGCGTCCTGCGCGGCGCCCGGATCGGCCTGTGGCGGCTGCCGGTGCTCGGCCCGGACACGGATGCCGTGGTCAGCAAGACAAAAGCTTCGTTGGAACGTGCCGGCGCGACGGTCGTCGAGGTGACCCTGCCGTACCAGGACCGGCTCTCGGCGCTGGAGTTCCCGGCGTTGCTGACCGAGTTCCACCGGGACATCGACGCCTACCTCGCCACGCGTCCCACCGGGCCGCGGAACCTGGCGGACCTCGTCGCGTACAACCGCGCTGACCCGCTGGAACGCACCTGCTTCGCTGGTCAGGAGTTGTTCGAGCAGGCGCTCGCCGCGCCCGGCCCGCAGGATCCGGCCTACCTGAAGAACCGGGCCGAGCTGACCGACCTGTCGCGCCGGTCGCTGGACGAGACCCTCGCGAAGTACGACCTGGACGCCATCGCGTCGCCGACGAACCCGCCGGCCTGGAAGACGGACTGCAAGGTCGGCGACAACGACGTGATCCCGTCCTCGACCCCGGCCGCGGTGGCGGGCTACCCGGCCGTCACCGTCCCGGCCGGTTCGGTCGGACCGCTGCCGGTGGGGATTTCGTTCATGGGCGGACAGTGGACGGACGGGAAGATGCTCGCGCTGGCCGCGGACTACACGCGGGTGGCGCCGGTTCGGGTTCCGCCTCGGTACTTGCCTCGGTTGCCTGGGTAAGCCGTTTGGGGTTGCCCGGAGCGGGTGAAGGTTTGTCGGCCGCCGGTCAGTGCACTGCACTTGACCGGCGGCTTTCGTTTCGGCGGGGGTGGTTGTGGATCGGCCGGGCTGGCGGGGCGGCTGGCTGACCTGCGGCTTTCGTTTCGTCGGGGGTGGTGGCGGAACGGCCGGGGCTGGCGGGGCGGTTGGTTGACCGGCGGCTTTCGTTTCGGCGGGGCGGTTTGCGGATCGGCCGGGGTTGGCTGGGCAGTCGGCTGGCTGGCGGCTTTTGTGCGGGCGGAGCTGACGGTGGATCCGCCAGACCTGGCCGGGCGGTCGGCTGGCGGCTTTTCGCGGCCGAGCTGGCGGTGGATCGTTCGGGCGCTCGGCGGCGTTTTCGTGGGCGGGGCGGGCCGGGCGGTCGGCTGGCCCGCGGCGTTTTTGCGGCCGGAGCTGGCGGCGGATCGTTCGGGCAGTCGGCTGACCTGCGTAATTGGGTTGCGCGTCGGGCCGCGAGGGAGTGGGCTTGGGCCCGGCCGGGCTGGATCGAGGGCGTTCGGGCGGAGACCTGGGTCACTCAAGGGCCGTCCGGAGCTCCTCCGGAGGCGTCCAGTCGCCCGCGAACCGGTCGAATCGGCCCGCTGTCAAGGCTCTGACCAGCGTCGATGCCGTTAAGTGACCCCCCTGTTTTCGGGTGGTTGGAAGGCATGTAATCTTCTCTTCGTCGCCAGGAACACCGGGCCGGCGGGGCCGAAAGCCTCACCGATCAGGAGCCAGGGCCGAGCGGGTTGACACCGCGAAACGGACCAGGTAATGTTCAGCGTCGGCCCACGAGCGGCCGCCGACTCCCTACGACTAGCTTGTAGGTACCGGCATGCTCGACCAAAAGCTTGAAATAACGCATCGAGCTTGGCCTGGTTGATTCCGGGGCTGGTTCGGGGTGTGTTGCTTGAGAACTCAACAGTGTGCTAGTGAACT